>NZ_VBSE01000001.1 GCF_005930975.1 Apilactobacillus kunkeei
ATGGCGCGGGACAGAATCGAACTGCCGACACACGGAGCTTCAATCCGTTGCTCTACCAACTGAGCTACCGAGCCATACCATTTATGTTTTGCTATAGATAAATATTCAATTATGTTGTCTGTGACAACAACGGTTCGTACGAGACTCGAACTCGTGACCTCCTGCGTGACAGGCAGGCGTCCTAAACCGACTAGACCAACGAACCA
>NZ_VBSE01000009.1 GCF_005930975.1 Apilactobacillus kunkeei
CAACTACCTGCGAATAAGCGGTGGGTTTCATAATTAATGTTGCCTGGAAGTAACCCCTTAAGCAAGCCAATATTGGCATCATTAAAAACATCCAGCTAACTGCTCGAATCAAACTATCTAATCTGAGGTCTCCCATTAAGGCAGCGATTGACGTTGCCTTAATTTGAAAGATGATAAATATTAATCCACCAAAGATTGAAAGCATAATAAACAGTTGTCTTAAGAGGGCTTTTTTCTGCAATGTTGTTTCCTGCT
>NZ_VBSE01000010.1 GCF_005930975.1 Apilactobacillus kunkeei
TTGTTGATGTTGAAAGTGCCAAAAATCATATTCTACAAGTTTTAATGGGTAATAAGTATGAAAACATGCAGCTAATTAGTTTGAACCTTATCTTGAATAACCCAATTTCTGATGGTCAAAGACAGGACTTAGAATATCGAGTTACCAATGCGTTAAGTAAGGACTATGAACCAATAAATGCATGGATTTATGAAATTAATGTAAGATTGAGCGACAATCAAAAGATGTCATCAATTGACCAAGACATTTGGGATGAGGC
>NZ_VBSE01000011.1 GCF_005930975.1 Apilactobacillus kunkeei
CCAATGATGCTAGTTGAGTGTTAAAGATATCTGCAGCAACATTGTAAGCCACAGATTTACTACTATCGTTAGCAGTTAGTGCAGTTTGGTTACCAGATAGTGCGTTATTGGAATCGCTAAATCCAGTTGTCGCATCATTTTGGGTACTACCATTGTTGAATGAACTATAACCCAACTTGTATGCATTTTGTAGACTAGTAGTGAATTGAGCAACAATTGTACTACTGTTTACATATGTTGGATCAGCCTTGTTAGCTGAAGGTGT
>NZ_VBSE01000012.1 GCF_005930975.1 Apilactobacillus kunkeei
AACAACAAGTAACATACTTACAAGCTAAGGTTGCATACTTGGAAAAATTGGACGCCTTGATTCAAAGCAAAAAATCAACAACGAAGAAAAAGCGCAAATAATAAATGAGTTAAGGCGAGAAATGAACGTTCCATTATTTGTGTTATTAGATATTGCCGAGATGTCTAGTAGTAGTTATTACGATGCGTGTCAACGTGAGTACGAAGTTGATGACCAAAAGGTCATCAGTGAGATTAAAGTTATTAGAAATAAATTTAAAGATTACGGAT
>NZ_VBSE01000013.1 GCF_005930975.1 Apilactobacillus kunkeei
TGACCCGTACGGGATTCGAACCCATGTTACTGCCGTGAAAGGGCAGTGTCTTAAACCACTTGACCAACGGGTCATAACTATAAGGTATACGGAGAGTAAGGGATTCGAACCCTTGAAACAGGCATTCACCCGTTTACATCATTTCCAATGATGCTCCTTCGGCCAACTCGGACAACTCTCCAAGACCAGTTATAACTCCGAATGTCAGACTCGAACTGACGACAACCTGATTAACAGTCAGGTGCTCTACCAACTGAGCTAATTCGGAATA
>NZ_VBSE01000014.1 GCF_005930975.1 Apilactobacillus kunkeei
TTGACCTCCACCGGAGAAATAGATACCCCAGTCTCCACCATCAAAAGTACTATTACCATTATTTTGGCCTCGTGGAATTAAAGTCATCTTAGAACCTTGTCCTAAGGTAACGTTCCCGTTTGCGTTAATGATAGTAGCACCAACTGATCTTGCAACAGTACCGAAATAGTTAGCATTTGGTTCGAGGATAAAGTTGTTAATTTCAAGGTTTTCTTGATTTCCGCCACCTTCTACTGCTACACCATTAGATCCTGTAAAAGGCGAATAATAA
>NZ_VBSE01000015.1 GCF_005930975.1 Apilactobacillus kunkeei
TGACGGTGTACGTGTTGATGCCGTTGATAATATGGACGCTGATGTTTTAAATATTATCAGTCAGTACTTTAGAGATGCATACAGGATTAATGCAAGTGACGTCAACTCAGACAATCATCTTTCTATTTTAGAAGACTGGAGTGGAAATGATCCATACTATCAAAAAGATCATGGTACAAATCAAATGACCATTGATAGTGGTTATTTGAACTCATTGCGTTCGATTTTAATGTATAACCCTGCAGTAAGATCTGATATGTCCACAATTATTAATG
>NZ_VBSE01000016.1 GCF_005930975.1 Apilactobacillus kunkeei
TGGATTGAAGAATGCCACATTCATTACCGTTATTATTCCGGTAATTATCTTGGGGGTCCCAATCACCGATACTATTTACGCAATCTTACGTAGAATGTTAAACAAACAACCAATCATGCATGCTGACAAACGACACTTACATCACCGTTTGATGCAAATCGGATTGACTCACCGTCAAACCGTATTGGTAATCTATGGAATTGCATTGATTTTCTCATTCATTTCATTGTTATATCCAATCTCAACAATTTGGGGTTCCATTTTACTAACGATTGC
>NZ_VBSE01000017.1 GCF_005930975.1 Apilactobacillus kunkeei
GCATCAGCCCTTCAACTAGCAGAGGACTCAGCACTAGAACTTTGTTCTTCAGAGCTCGAAGCAGAGGATTGAGCTCTAGAACTTTGTTGTTCAGAGCTTGAACTAGCAGAGGATTGAGCACTAGAACTTTGTTTTTCAGAGCTGGAAGCAGAGGATTGAGCTCTAGAACTTTGTTTTTCAGAGCTTGAACTAGCAGAGGATTGAGCACTAGATCTTTGTTGTTCAGTTCTAGGATGGGAGGATGGAGAAGTACTTTTTTGGTCTGCGGTGGGGGGTGGG
>NZ_VBSE01000018.1 GCF_005930975.1 Apilactobacillus kunkeei
GTTCTCGGTTGAAATTGTATTTTTATACAAATTCAATATAGAAATTAAATAATATCTAGTTTTCAAAGAACCAAGTATGACACTTACGTGTCAATGGAGAATAGCGGGATCGAACCGCTGACCTCCTGCTTGCAAAGCAGGTGCTCTCCCAGCTGAGCTAATTCCCCATAAATATAAATATGATTGTGACCCCTGTGAGGTCGATGGGCCTAGGGGGACTCGAACCTCCGACCTCACGCTTATCAGGCGTGCGCTCTAAACCAACTGAGCTATAGGCCCA
>NZ_VBSE01000019.1 GCF_005930975.1 Apilactobacillus kunkeei
AGAAAGCTCAGCACAAAGTAGTAGTGCAGAAACCTCAGCACAAAGCAGTAGTGCGGAAAGATCAGCACAAAGCAGTAGTGCAGAAAGCTCAGCACAAAGCAGTAGTGCAGGAAGCTCAGCACAAAGCAGTAGTGCAGGAAGCTCAGCACAAAGCAGTAGTGCAGAAAGATCAGCACAAAGCAGTAGTGCAGAAAGATCAGCACAAAGAAGTAGTGCAGAAAGATCAGCACAAAGCAGTAGTTCAGAAACTGCTCAAAAAAGAAGTACTGCACTAACATCAGAAAAAAGCATA
>NZ_VBSE01000020.1 GCF_005930975.1 Apilactobacillus kunkeei
TATTAAACACTTCCGATGACAAGAAAATTAAGTCATACAAGGACTTACAAGGAAAGACCATCGGTGCTCAAATTGGATCAGTACAATATGACGCTGTGAAGAAGGGTATCAAGAACATTAACCTAAAGGGAATGGAAAACATCAACGATTTAATTCTTGCTTTGAAGTCAGGAAAAATCGCAGCCATTCCGCTAGATACTGCTGTAGCGCAAGCATACGCAGCCCACAACCCAGGACTAAAGATTATTGACGCTAAGATGCCTGGTCAAGAAAGCTCAAACAAGATTGCCTTCTTCAAGGGTGCTACTAGTCTAGAAAACGCTGCTAACAAGACAATT
>NZ_VBSE01000021.1 GCF_005930975.1 Apilactobacillus kunkeei
TGATTTTTTGCTTTGAATCAAGGCGTCCAATTTTTCCAAGTATGCAACCTTAGCTTGTAAGTATGTTACTTGTTGTTCAAGTTGCTTATTCTTTTCTTCCACTGACATATCTTTATTATTTTTCATTTTGGGCGGTCTTCCTTTAGGTTTATTTAGGCGACCTTCAGATGCTAAGCGTTCCCATTGATATATCACAAAAGGAGCGCTTATTCCGAAATGCCGTGCGGCATTTGTTAATGATTCATGATTTTTAAGTCGCCAATTTATGACCTTTATTTTAAATGAATATTCATAATATGTCTTTGTATTTTTTGAGAAATATTCAATTCCAAATTGTTCAACTTTCCTAATCCATTCATAAAGGGTCGCAGACCCTTTGATACCGTACTTATTAATAATTTTTGTAAATCCTAAACCATTATAATAATCTTTAATGGCAGCTAATTTTAATTCTTTAGAAAACATAAAAGAACCCCTTAGGTTAGATTTCTCCAACTCAAGGGGTTCAGTTCA
>NZ_VBSE01000022.1 GCF_005930975.1 Apilactobacillus kunkeei
TTGACATCTTCTGCCAACCCAAGAGATTGGGCGTTCCCTTCGGGGACAGAATGACAGGTGGTGCATGGTTGTCGTCAGCTCGTGTCGTGAGATGTTGGGTTAAGTCCCGCAACGAGCGCAACCCTTATTATTAGTTGCCAGCATTTAGTTGGGCACTCTAGTGAGACTGCCGGTGATAAACCGGAGGAAGGTGGGGACGACGTCAAATCATCATGCCCCTTATGAGCTGGGCTACACACGTGCTACAATGGATGGTACAACGAGTCGCGAAACCGCGAGGTCAAGCTAATCTCTTAAAGCCATTCTCAGTTCGGATTGCAGGCTGCAACTCGCCTGCATGAAGTTGGAATCACTAGTAATCGTGGATCAGCATGCCACGGTGAATACGTTCCCGGGCCTTGTACACACCGCCCGTCACACCATGAGAGTTTGTAACACCCAAAGACGATGGGGTAACCTTTTAGGAGCTAGTCGTCTAAGGTGGGACAGATGATTAGGGTGAAGTCGTAACAAGGTAGCCGTAGGAGAACCTGCGGCTGGATCACCTCCTTTCTAAGGAAATTTCGGAAACTTACATTAGGTTCATCAATCTTATTCAGTTTTGAGAG
>NZ_VBSE01000023.1 GCF_005930975.1 Apilactobacillus kunkeei
ACGTGAGTACGAAGTTGATGACCAAAAGGTCATCAGTGAGATTAAAGTTATTAGAAATAAATTTAAAGATTACGGATATAGAAGAGTAACTATTGAATTGAAACGCCGAGGATATAATATTAATCATAAAAAAGTCCTTCGCATCATGAAGAACGAAGGACTCTTATGTGATAGTTATAAACGAAAAATTAGAAAATATAATTCTTATAAAGGAACTTGCGGCAAGGTCGCAAGTAATAGACTAAGAAGAAGATTTACAACAGATCGACCATATCAAAAAATAGTTACGGACGTTACTGAACTTAGATGGGGAAATAAAACAACCTCAGAAAGAGCTTATTTCACAGCATTTATGGATTTATACAACGGTGAAATAATTTCTTGGAATATAGGATTACATCCAAAGGTTGATTTTATAGTTTCTCCATTAAATGAATTGATGGGACTACGTCCCAAAACCAGTTACAGAATGACTATTCATTCAGATCAAGGATTTCAGTATCAAAACGGTAGATATATCAACATTTTAAAAAATAATAAAGTTTTTCAAAGTATGAGTAGAAAATCTACATGTTTAGACAATGCATGCATAGAAAGTTTCTTTAATCAGTTAAAGGTCGGCACTGTTCATAACAATAATTTTAAAGATTATAATTCCCTTAACCAGGCGGTTAAGGAATATATATCTTATTACAACAATTATCGTATAAAACAAAAACTGGGAGGAATGTCACCGGTTGAATACCGAATCAATTCCTCCCAGAAAATAGCATAACCATCTTCCAATTTTAGGGGTTCAGGTCA
>NZ_VBSE01000024.1 GCF_005930975.1 Apilactobacillus kunkeei
AGCTGGTAAGGTTCTTCGCGTAGCATCGAATTAAACCACATGCTCCACCACTTGTGCGGGCCCCCGTCAATTCCTTTGAGTTTCAACCTTGCGGTCGTACTCCCCAGGCGGAATACTTAATGCGTTAGCTGCGGCACTGAAGGGCGGAAACCCTCCAACACCTAGTATTCATCGTTTACGGCATGGACTACCAGGGTATCTAATCCTGTTCGCTACCCATGCTTTCGAGCCTCAGCGTCAGTAACAGACCAGAAAGCCGCCTTCGCCACTGGTGTTCTTCCATATATCTACGCATTTCACCGCTACACATGGAGTTCCACTTTCCTCTTCTGTACTCAAGTTTTGTAGTTTCCACTGCACTTCCTCAGTTGAGCTGAGGGCTTTCACAGCAGACTTACAAAACCGCCTGCGCTCGCTTTACGCCCAATAAATCCGGACAACGCTTGCCACCTACGTATTACCGCGGCTGCTGGCACGTAGTTAGCCGTGGCTTTCTGGTTAAATACCGTCAAAGTGTTAACAGTTACTCTAACACTTGTTCTTCTTTAACAACAGAGTTTTACGATCCGAAAACCTTCATCACTCACGCGGCGTTGCTCCATCAGACTTTCGTCCATTGTGGAAGATTCCCTACTGCTGCCTCCCGTAGGAGTCTGGGCCGTGTCTCAGTCCCAATGTGGCCGATTACCCTCTCAGGTCGGCTACGTATCATCGTCTTGGTGGGCTTTTATCTCACCAACTAACTAATACGGCGCGGGTCCATCCCAAAGTGATAGCAGAGCCATCTTTCAAGTTGGAACCATGCGGTTCCAACTAATTATGCGGTATTAGCATTTGTTTCCAAATGTTATCCCCCGCTTCGGGGCAGGTTACCCACGTGTTACTCACCAGTTCGCCACTCGCTCCGAATCCAAAAATCATTTATGCAAGCATAAAATCAATTTGGGAGAGCTCGTTCGACTTGCATGTATTAGGCACGCCGCCAGCGTTCGTCCTGAGCCAGGATCAAACTCTCATCTTATAGATGAAAAGCTTAACTTAGCTCTTCTGAATAAATTGTTATTTTATAAGCGAATTGACTTCGCAATGTTTAATTCTTACAACCAAGTTGTAAGTTCCTTACACATCATCGATTATCAATCTTGTTCAGTTTTCAAAGATCTACC
>NZ_VBSE01000025.1 GCF_005930975.1 Apilactobacillus kunkeei
GGAACTGCAACTATTATTTTGAACAAATAAATAAAAGCAGCTTTCTAACTATTTAATTGGGCAACTGATTTTCTGTATTCTACAGGTGATTGGTTGCCTAATTTTGTTAGTATTCGTTTATTATTCCAAAATTTGATATAATTATTTATACACTTGATTGTATCAGCTAAACCTTTAGGTTTAGCTTGTGTGTATATCATTTCAGTCTTTAGGTTGGCGTGAAATGATTCGATGATGGCGTTATCAGCTGGCGTGCCTTTACGGGACATGCTTCTGATGGCGCCTTTTTTACGTGCTAATTCATAAAATTCACGTGAAGTATAAGTGGAACCTTGATCACTATGAATAATAGCTCCATTTAAATAGCCTAATTGATTTAATGTATCTAATGCCAATTGGGTATTTGGATGATTAGAAATTTTATGAGCAATGATTTCCGAATTAAAACTATCCATTATTGTAGAAAGGTATAACATCTTATTTCCGCAAGGAATATAAGTGATATCAGTAGTTAATTTACGTTTGGGTACACTAACGCTCCAATCACGATTGATTATATTATCAAATTGTTTGAATGGATTACCAGGTCGATGGGATCTTTTACGTTTTATACGACACCCCCAACCATATTTAGCCATAATTCTTTGAACTTTACTAACGCTACATTTTAAGTACTTATTAATTAGTGCATGAATTTTACGATAACCATATAAAAACTTCGTTTTTATACATAGTTGTTGAATCTCTCCTTCAATCTGATTTAAATTAAAATGATCTGCATGTTTTTTATGGTAGTAATAGGTGCTTCTAGATATATTAAGATACTGACAAATTCTAACTAAAGGTATTTTGGATGTAAAAGTATCGATTAATCTAATAGTATCTTGGTTTACCACAGCCCTTCCATGATTAAATATTTTTTTATAACTTCAAGTTCTTCTTTCATTTGTTTAATTTCCATGTCTTTTATGACATCACTAGGTAGCTCCAAATTACCTTTATTATATTTATATTGCTTTCCAGGTTTTTGATTCAAACGATAATAATCACCGTTTCTTACATATTTACGCCACGTATAAATTAAACCATCACTCTTTAATCCCAATATTTTACAAATCTTTCTACCAGGAACACCTTCATTAAGAAGCCGGACGGCTTCTAGTTTAGTTTCATATGAATATCTATTATTAGCCATACAAAAAACACCTCCGAATTATGTTATTTTATCAAATTAAAATAATCATTTTATCGAAAGTGCTTTTATTTATCTGTTCAATATTATAACTTCAGTTCC
>NZ_VBSE01000026.1 GCF_005930975.1 Apilactobacillus kunkeei
TACTTGGTTCTTTGAAAACTAGATATTATTTAATTTCTATATTGAATTTGTATAAAAATACAATTTCAACCGAGAACACCGCGTTATTTTGAGTTTTAAAATATTAGTTTATTCGTAAATACTCAACTAACCAAACATCACGTAGTGATGAAATAGGTTAAGTTATGAAGGGCGCATGGTGGATGCCTTGGCACTAGGAGCCGATGAAGGACGGGACTAACACCGATATGCTTCGGGGAGCTGTACGTAAGCTTTGATCCGGAGATTTCCGAATGAGGAAACTCGATAATCTTAATCGATTATCACCAGCTAGAGAATACATATCTAGTTTGGGGGCAGACGTGGGGAACTGAAACATCTAAGTACCCACAGGAAGAGAAAGAAATTTCGATTCCCTAAGTAGCGGCGAGCGAACGGGGAACAGCTCAAACCAAAGAGCTTGCTCTTTGGGGTTGTAGGACTGAACATTTGAGTTACCAAGTTAATTGATAGTCGAATTATCTGGGAAGTTAAGCGAGACAGGGTGATAGCCCCGTAGGCGAAATCAATTAACCTCAGTTCAGGATCCTGAGTACGGCGACACACGTGAAACGTCGTCGGAATCCGGGAGGACCATCTCCCAAAGCTAAATACTCCCTAGTGACCGATAGTGAACCAGTACCGTGAGGGAAAGGTGAAAAGCACCCCGGAAGGGGAGTGAAATAGTTCCTGAAACCATGTGCCTACAAGCAGTCAGAGCCCGTTAATGGGTGATGGCGTGCCTCTTGTAGAATGAACCGGCGAGTTATGCTAACATGCAAGGTTAAGGCGAAAAGTCCGGAGCCGTAGCGAAAGCGAGTCTGAATAGGGCGTTACAGTATGTTGGGATAGACCCGAAACCAGGTGATCTACCCATGTTCAGGCTGAAAGTGCGGTAAAACGCACCGGAGGGCCGAACCCGTGTACGTTGAAAAGTGCTGGGATGAAATGTGGGTAGCGGTGAAATTCCAAACGAACTTGGAGATAGCTGGTTCTCTCCGAAATAGCTTTAGGGCTAGCCTCGGACTTAGAATCATGGAGGTAGAGCACTGTTTGGGTGAGGGGCCCGTCATGGGTTACTAAATTCAGATAAACTCCGAATACCATTGATTTATATGTCCGGGAGTCAGACGATGAGTGATAAGATCCACCGTCGAAAGGGGAACAGCCCAGACCACCAATTAAGGTCCCTAAATATATGCTGAGTGGAAAAGGATGTGGAGTTGCATAGACAACTAGGATGTTGGCTCAGAAGCAGCCACCATTTAAAGAGTGCGTAATAGCTCACTAGTCGAGTGATTCTGCGCCGAAAATTTACCGGGGCTAAGCATATTACCGAGATTGTGGACATGACGTAGTCATGTGATAGGAGAGCGTTCTAAGGGCAACGAAGGTAGACCGTAAGGACTGCTGGAGCGCTTAGAAGTGAGAATGCCGGTATGAGTAGCGAAAGAATAGTGAGAATCTATTCCACCGATTGACTAAGGTTTCCTGGGGAAGGCTCGTCCTCCCAGGGTAAGTCGGGACCTAAGCCGAGGCCTAGAGGCGTAGGCGATGGATAACAGGTTGAGATTCCTGTACTAGTTAATTATGTTTGAGCGATGGAGGGACGTAGAAGGCTAACCTGTGCGCACTGTTGGATATGTGCGTTCAAGCAGTAAGTCAGGTAATGAGTGAAATGCTTGTTACCGTGTTGACAAGCTGTGATGAGGATCGAAATAAAGTAGAGAAGTGGGCCATGTCACGCTACCGAGAAAAGCTTCTAGTGAGTAATTAACTACCCGTACCGCAAACCGACACAGGTAGTCAAGGAGAGTATCCTAAGGTGAGCGAGTGAACTCTCGTTAAGGAACTCGGCAAAATGACCCCGTAACTTCGGGAGAAGGGGTGCTGCACGCAAGTGCAGCCGCAGTGAAAAGGCTCAGGCGACTGTTTATCAAAAACACAGGTTTCTGCAAAATCGTAAGATGAAGTATAGGGGCTGACGCCTGCCCGGTGCTGGAAGGTTAAGTGGATGAGTTAGCTTCGGCGAAGCCCAGAAACGAAGCCCCAGTAAACGGCGGCCGTAACTATAACGGTCCTAAGGTAGCGAAATTCCTTGTCGGGTAAGTTCCGACCCGCACGAAAGGCGTAACGATCTGAGCACTGTCTCAACGAGAGACTCGGTGAAATTGAGATACCTGTGAAGAAGCAGGTTACCCGCGACAGGACGGAAAGACCCCATGGAGCTTTACTGTAATTTGATATTGGGTGTTGACATAGCTTGTACAGGATAGGTAGGAGCCGTGGAAACCGGGACGCTAGTTTCGGTGGAGGCATTGTTGGGATACTACCCTCGCTGTGCTAACACTCTAACCCGCACCACTTATCGTGGTGGGAGACAGTGTCTGATTGGCAGTTTGACTGGGGCGGTCGCCTCCTAAACAGTAACGGAGGCGCCCAAAGGTTCCCTCAGAATGGTTGGAAATCATTCTTCGAGTGTAAAGGCAAAAGGGAGCTTGACTGCGAGACAGACAGGTCGAGCAGGGACGAAAGTCGGGCTTAGTGATCCGGTGGTACCGTATGGAAGGGCCATCGCTCAACGGATAAAAGCTACCCTGGGGATAACAGGCTTATCTCCCCCAAGAGTTCACATCGACGGGGAGGTTTGGCACCTCGATGTCGGCTCATCGCATCCTGGGGCTGTAGTTGGTCCCAAGGGTTGGGCTGTTCGCCCATTAAAGCGGTACGCGAGCTGGGTTCAGAACGTCGTGAGACAGTTCGGTCCCTATCCGTCGCGGGCGTAGGAAATTTGAGGGGAGCTGTCTCTAGTACGAGAGGACCGAGATGGACATACCGCTGGTGTACCAGTTGTCCCGCCAGGGGCATCGCTGGGTAGCTATGTATGGATGAGATAAACGCTGAAAGCATCTAAGTGTGAAACCGACCTCAAGATGAAATTTCCCATTCCTTTATGGAAGTAAGACCCCTAAGAGATGATTAGGTAGATAGGCTAGAAGTGGAAGTGCAGTGATGTATGGAGCGGACTAGTACTAATTGGTCGAGGACTTAACCAAGTAAGGTAGTAATCGGAAGAAATAAATAATATCTAGTTTTGAGAGAACGAAGTTCTTTCAGATAAATAGTGTGGTGGCGATAGCTAGAAGGATACACCTGTTCCCATGCCGAACACAGAAGTTAAGCTTCTAAACGCCGATAGTAGTTGAGGGATCGCCCTCTGCAAGGGTAGGAAGTTGCCGCGC
>NZ_VBSE01000027.1 GCF_005930975.1 Apilactobacillus kunkeei
GTAAACCATTCTTGCACACGTCTAATTGAGTCCATGAATCCATTGTGATGAACAATCTCATGTACATCTTTCGCATCGGCTGTCGCCAATGCTTCATCCGCATCTTTTTGTTCATCAGACTTATGGTGATTAGGATGCATGTTGTAAATCATGACCTTAGGTTCAAATTCTGGCTGTGTGAGGCCTGCTGGAATCATTTTGTATCCCGTACCTTGAATATCTTGTACCAACTCATACATATCAGATACAAGCTGATTACGATTCCTAGTTTCAATAGCATTCGATGCATCAGCTAACGATGCATTATCTTCTTTCAGTTCTGAATTCTTGTATTCAAGCTCTTCTTGTTCTTTTCGCAATTCATCGCGCTTAGCAATCTCGGCATTAGTAAGTGCTTCTTCATGTAATTTCAAATCTTTGTATTCGTCCATTGATAGATGTCCAGTCTTACCAGTCCTAGCCATACTGATAGACTGTAATTCCGGCACATCTGCGAATTCTTTGGAGATGTCAGCTCCTACCACCCGAACTAATTCCGGGTCTTCTCGACTTCTGAACAATGACATTAATTCTCCAGTCTTCAGTTTACGTAATTCATCAGCGGTCTTACCTACGGTGTCGTCTTGCGAAAGCTCAGCAATAACGCCTTCGTTAAACTTCAAAGATGGCTTACCTTTGGCGGTAGTGCCATGTGCGAAGGCTTGCATGTGAATGTGTGGGGCACCGCCCTCATCGACATGGACACCATAATGGCCAACCGTGATATTTGAGTGGCGACGATTAAAGCTATCCGCATACTTCTCAAGACCTCTACCGCAAGCATCTAAATACTGTAAGCGAGCATCTTCATTACTGATATTCCTCGCTCTTGCAATCGCATCGACGGCTTGTTCTTTAGATTCTTTGTTGCCGTAGGTTGCCAGATACAATTTGTCCGGAACGACCTTACTAGCCTGTAAATAGCCAGATACATCGTTATAACGCTTCTTGCTATTCTTCGAATACGCTGAATCACGCTCTTTGATATATGGCATCAAAATCTTGTTTAAGGTCTTTTGGCGATTAGCAATCGTACCCAAGCGATTCATGCTCGTATATTCATCGTTAATCGTGATATTCTTTTCATTTTTTAGCTGTCTGTTGACATGTTTAGCTATGCCATTCCAGCCATTTTTTCCCGATTTTTTCTGCGATTCAACTTGTGCAGTTGCTGTGATTTGCATGCTTTTCATCTCCAATCAAGTACGGAAACCCAACCTACTTTACCTCGGGTCCTGAGGAGCGAAGCTCCCCCGAGGGAAAATAGGTAGCCCTTTACCCATTCTCCCCTGCGTGGAGAATGTACGGGCCCTGCGGGGCTTTCCACGGATAAACCACAAGGGTTTATCCTCTTTAAAATTTATGGTTGTAGCATAGCATGCAACACCCCTAAATTTAGCACGTGGACAAAATTAATCACACTGTGATTAATATAATCAGCATTTATCAATACTGTGTCCACTCACAAAACACTAATACATCATCACAATCTGATACTTTGGTATCAAATTGGATTCGTCTTAGGGAAAATAGGTATACCTATTTTCCCCAAACACGCAACAAAAAAAAGACAGCCTTTTGGCTATCTTTTTGTTGCATCAAACCTGATGCCCATCGTTCAAATCTTCAAGTGATAATAACTTATCGTTATCATCACTTTCATATCCGTAGGCATCATCCATAACTGTGCCTGCATCATTCATGTAATACCCATTAGATAATGCGTCTGGCTTAGTCGCCAGCATGAATGCTTTAGCATCATTACCACTCTTCATCGCTGACAGATATTGCTTCATATCGTTACCGATTTGTTCAGCAACTTTCGTCATATCGGCAGGCGACGTCACGTCCTCACACGTGTATATCTTAGCTAGCCAATGGCCCGCGTAATCTGTTAGCACGTCAGTATCTCTGGCCTGACGGTACTTATGATAGATATACACATAGTATGACGCCCCATGCCCTGCAGTACTTGGCTTCGCTTCCACGTAAAAGGTAATGCGTCGCAATGCCTGAATCATCAAATCGTTAAAGGCACGTCGTTGCTTCTGGTTAACGATATACTCACCATCATCTGAAGTGAAGTATTTGCTACTACCCTTTGAAAACTTAACCATGTCATAGACGAATGTGCCCAAGCTCATCGAGTTCGTTAGCAACGCATAATGAGCAAACCAATCACGGTCGTTGTTACGGCTTGAGATTGGAGCTCGTTGATGCAAGTCAAACACGTTGAAAAACTCACGATACTCGAATGCACCGGCATCAATATCATTCAATACCGTAACATCTTCGCCATTGTAAGTGTTTGTGAAATCGAAAGTCTTCCCAGCACTTGGTGCGGGAGCGTTATGGATACCATGCCCCAAGGTATCCAACTCCATGCCTAAGTACTTGGCCAGTTGTGACTTACCAGTACCGGCAGGACCAGCAATGTAAATGTTGGTCAGGTTTCGGTCTTCTGGGTCGTCCAAAGGTGAAAACATGATGTCATCAGGTTTGTTGACGATATCGTGCTTTAGATAAGCACTGCGCTTAAGCAAGTATTCATCCGATGCATCTCTAAACGGACCTCGATATCGAATCCAGAAAACATGATAGATATCAGTCATTACTTCAGGTGTATAAATTTGTTCACCTTTATCGTTCTTGTAAGCTGATAATGTCTTGTATATCAGGTTTTTAGCGTATTCCGATGCTTGAGCATAGGTCACAGTGCCTTGACTAATTGCCGTTAAAACCTGAGTATAAAACTGACCGATTAAATCACCGTCAAGTAAGCTTTCAAGGATTCCTTTGTTCTTTTTGTTTGATGAAGATAAATCAATACCAAAAGTCCTAGCGATACCTTTTATAAAGTTCGTCGCTTGGTCTTTAGTATCAATTGTTAAAGCTTGTTTGTAGCTGATATCGCCGATGGTATGCACTTCATCGAAACCATAAATATGTTTAGTGGGTTCACCAATCGAAGTTTCACTTATGTGCATTAAATAGCGGTAGACACTAGCTACCGTGTCTTTCTTAAGGTTGATACCTCGAATGTTTTGCATACGTGAAACCTGCAATGCCTTCATCACGGATGATGTTCTTTTTCGATTGTTATGCTTAAATTCAATGATGCCATGGATGTGAGCTGGCTTGTGCACCACGTTCCCGTCTTCGTCGGTCACGGGTTCACCATCATTTGCGGTATCCAGTTGGATATCCTTATCATGTAGAATCCATGTAATGCTTACCACTGAGTCATTATTTTGCTTGTAATAGTCCTTAAACATTTCTTCTCGCCATTTTACCCATTCAGCAACTGTTCGTTTGACGTTGTTAGGATTCTTTGAAACGTCCGTATCAAACTTCCAGTTGACTTGAAATGCCATCATTGTGTACTTTGATTCTTTGTTTTTATTTGGCTTAGCCATAATAAAAAGCCTTCTTTCAATCAGTTTTTTTCGAACTCATCTCAGAAGACCATCACCTAAATTATCTATGTATTATATGTTTAAACTGTTGTAATCAACATTATTATGTTATAATATAATTGTTGATATAGATAATATAGATAATTCATTGAAAGTTTTGGTCGACTGATTCAATGAATTCGATACATAAATTATAGCACGCTTATGATTAATTTCATAGCGTGTTATTTTTTTGGTCCACGTTTTGGGTCCAAGGTAGGAAAATTTGACCCATGGACCCAAGATTTTGGTTGTTTGAAAGGGGGCCAGCCTGTCGGCTTCTAACGGAGTTAAACGTAACGCGCGTGCGCGTTACAGCCGACAGGCCCCCGAAGTAGCAACCGAATTTTTTGGCATTTTGGGTCCGGGTCCAAGAGTTCTTCTCCAGATGTAACTTTTTCCTGAAACTGAAAAATTTAACCCCTTTTGAAACAAAAAAGAGTTCAGATAGAAGTTCGCTATCCGTACTCTTTTTTATTTGTAATCATTTTGTGAGTGGTCTTTTGGCGGACGGCTCCGCCGTCACGCCCCATTTACAGTTCAAGGTCGTTATCAGCTTGTTTGCGGTGGATTTTCTTTGTGTTCTGAGCAATTTCTTGTTCGCGTTTCTTCCTCTTTTCTTCTTCTTCACGTTCCTTATTAATGCGAGCCATCTCATCGTTCAATGTCGCTAGCTTGTGAGATGCCGCTCTATTCACCGAAAGTGAAATAAGGCTTCCTATCGACGGTTTCTTTCCGCTTTTAGTTTTAATTATCTCGCCGTCATAAACCTTATTGTACCATTCGGAATCGGCCAACTTTGCATCCTCTGACTTTCCAACACGACCACGTAAATCAAGCGAGTAAGAAACGTTCATAGCTAGGGTTTTAAGGTTATTTTTGCCGTTTTCAGCATCTTGACGAGCTTGTTCAGCCTTTTCTTGCTTTTCTTTTGCTTTGTCCGATTCACGCTTCATTTTAGACGTAAACCATTCTTGCACACGTCTAATTGAGTCCATGAATCCATTGTGATGAACAATCTCATGTACATCTTTCGCATC
>NZ_VBSE01000002.1 GCF_005930975.1 Apilactobacillus kunkeei
CGACATTTTGGTTTTGTGGTGCAACTGGATTTACAGAAATTACTGGTTGGCCATTTTGCACCGTAATGGTTGAATTAGTATCAACGGGATAGGTATTGCCTTGTTCATCAGTAATTTGAGTAGAAGTATCCACCTTAGTAATACTACTGGTTCGATCATTATGTCCTTTGACATCTACTGTAGCATTTGCGACTTCTTGTCCTGTTGTTGATTTAACCACCGGAAGTGTCACGT
>NZ_VBSE01000028.1 GCF_005930975.1 Apilactobacillus kunkeei
CTTGCTCTATGGTTCAATGGTAGAACGGCGCACTGTTAATGCGAAGGTTACTGGTTCGAGTCCAGTTAGAGCAGTTGAGTGGAATTCTACTCATCAAAAAAGATAATTTTTCACCTCATTTTTTGCTCCGTGGTTCAATGGTAGAATAGCGCACTGTTAATGCGATGGTTGCTGGTTCGAGTCCAGCCGGAGCAGTTGGGAGAAATCCCAAGTTAGCTTTATCCCAATGTTAACTAATAAAGCAAATTGCTTTTCCATATTTTTATTCATAATTATCTATAATTCCACATAATAAGAAGACTTAGCCATTTGACTAGGTTTTTTTTATTTGATTAAAAACAAAAAATACGATAGTCCACAGACTATCGTATTTTTTATGATCTTTTTTTCTTATGATGTTTTTTCTTGTGGTGAATCTTCTTATGATGTTTCTTTTTGTGATGCTTTTTCTTATGATGCACTTTCTTAACATGTTTTTTCTTGTGATGCTTTTTTACATGTTTTTTCTTGTGGTGCTTAATCTTCTTGGAACTAGCTTTCTTAGCTGCCAAAGAAATAACTTTAGCTGTCTTTTTCTTGGAAACAGCAGTTGGCTTTATTTCTGTATTTCCATTCCTATTACCAACTTTTTTTCCTTTACTAACATTGTTGTTAGTTACTTGCTTAGAAACAGTTCCCAAGAACCACGACTTTTGCTCACGTAGTTTACTGGCATCCACTTTTTTATGTAGCGCAGAAGAATAATGGCGATCTGTGTATTGCCATAATACATGAGCTATTGAGGGTTCATTCTTAGTGTAAGACGCTAACCAATACCCATCATACTTACTTAGTGCTCGTGAAGCATAAGTCTTCATAAAACTTAGGTATGAATAAAATAGAATTTTTCTTGATCCAACTAGTGGTCGTAAAGTATCTACCCATTTGGCAGTGGCAGCATTTGAACGGCTACGACTAATTGAAGCAGCCTCAAAGTCATTGACATAGAACTTTGCATTAGGTGCTCTGTGGTATAAGTCACGAGCTTCTCTTGCGGCAGAAGCTGAAGAATTATATCTACTAAAGGAGTATACCCCATATGGAACATTATACTTATCTAATAGAGCTTTATTATGTTTAAAAGTCCTATCACTGTATCTTGATCCATATTGAACCCTAAGAATAGCAAATGGAACCTCTTTACTTAAATTTTTTGCCTTTTTATTAGTCAAACGCCCCTGCCATTCAGACAAATCATATACAGTTCGACTACTTGCGCCGGCATGCGTGTTATAGCTTTCAATTGCTCCAATCCCCGTTGTTAAAGCAAGAGAAGCGACCATTGTCATCAATATTGATTTAAACTTCAACTTAATCAATATAACTCACTCCCGTTTCTATTAATGAATCTTTGGTGCAAATTATATACGTCAAATGTTGCAAGAATGATATAGTTATATTACAAAATATAACATTTTTATAATTTTTAACTCAAAATGCAACACTTTCTTTCATTTTGATGATTGTTTTTAAAAAAATCCCGCATATAATAATCTGTACAAATTAATTAACAAAAAATAAGGAGTGAAAATAATGTCATTCTTAGAATTAAAAAACATTCAAAAATCATACTACCTAGGAAAAGATGAATTTAAAGTTTTAAAAGGAATTAATTTATCATTTGAAAAAGGTGAAATGGTATCAATTCTTGGTGAATCTGGTGGTGGTAAATCTACCTTAATGAACATCATCGGTGGATTAGATAGTAAATATGAAGGTGACGTTTTATTAAATGGTAGCTCATTAAAACACGACACTGATAAACAACTAGACGAATATCGTCGTAAAACTATTGGTTTTATTTTCCAAAGTTTCAATCTAATTAGTCATTTAACAATTCTGGATAACGTGTTGGTCCCACTTGAAATGACTACTCTTTCTAAAAAAGAACAGGTTGCTCGTGCCAAGGAACTACTTGCTAAAGTGGGACTAAGTGATCACATCAATAAATACCCTAATCAATTATCAGGTGGTCAAAAACAACGTGTTTCTATTGCCCGTGCATTAGCTGGGGACCCTGAAATGTTAATCGCTGATGAACCAACTGGTGCATTGGATCCAGAAAACACCACCGAAATTCTACAAATCTTGGATAACATTGCAAAAGAAGGGAAGCTAGTCCTAACTGTTACCCACTCTCAAAAAGTTGCTGACTACGGTACTCGTATCGTCCACATGACTGACGGTCGAATTGATGAAGATAGAACTCTTCGTGATAAATACGCAGAAAGTGATGAACCATCTCTTGAATCCAAATCACTATCCTTAAAGTCAATCGTTAAAATGACATGGGATAACATCAAATACAACTCCAAACGAAACTTCTTAATCATATTTGGTGGATTAATTGGTATTTTCTCAGTGGTATTCATGCTAGGTCTTGGTAATGGTGTTAGAGGATACATTAACCATGAAATTTACTCTCAAGTTAATCCCAACAGCATTCAAGTTTCACATAAAAACACAAATGATCACTCATCATTTAAAGATGCTGACGTTAAGAGACTAGAAGCTATTAAAGGTGTTAAGTCTGTCCAAAAAGCTTACGCTTCAACCGGAATTCAAATGAAATTTGGTAGCAAAACCGCTCAATCTTCATACATGACGACTAGTTTAGCTACCATCAACGAATCTAACATCAAACACGGTTCCGCACCTAAAGATGGAGAAATATTAATTAACACTACTGCTGCAAAGTCATTAAATAAGAACAATCCTAATTCCTTAGTCGGTAAAGAAATTCAAGTTTCATTCAATGCTATGAAGAACGGAACTCCATTCCCAGTGACTAAAAAGCTAAAAGTTTCAGGGATTATTGATTCACAAAGTCCACTTACTATCATTAACTATGACACTGTCAAAGAAGCTTTATCTGACAACGGAATCCAAATTAAACCAAACTTCTTAAATGTAAATATTAAGGGTGGTGTAGGTAACGTTGATCCTGTTCAAAACAGAATCAAGGCCATTGAAGTAAATGGTAAAAAAGCTTACAGTATCCAAGGTGCCGGTGCAATTGTTTCAACTTTAAACACTTACATTAACCTTGCCGTATACGTATTGGCAGCAATTGCAGGTATTTCATTATTGGTATCAGCAATCATGATTATTGTTGTTTTATACATTAGTGTTGCTGAAAGAACCAAGGAAATCGGTATTTTACGCGCACTAGGTGCTACCAAGGGCAACATTAGAATGTTATTCGTTAGTCAATCATTATTCCTAGGTGTATTTTCATCTGTTTCAGCTGTCATTATTTCTTACCTACTTCAATTAGGTATTAACTCAGCTGTTCACGGTATGATTGATTACTCAATTATTCAAATTTCTCTTGGCAATGCTATCTTCGGAATTGTTGTTGCAATCATTATCAACTTACTAGCTTCTATCCTACCTTCTAACAAGGGTGCTAAACTAGATCCAATTGAAAGTTTAAGTGCTGAATAGCTAGTAATCCCCCTATATAAAAAACACGCTATGAAATTCATAGCGTGTTTTTTAGTATTCTCTTGTCATTAAAAAGTTATACACATAGTCTTTATCGTACTCATCAAAATGGTGAATCCAAAAAACAACGATTCCTAACGCTGTTGATGCATTAAAAGCCGAAAATAGTTTTTTATCTTTACTGCTCATATCATGAGCGAAAACATTAGTGGTAGAAACTACCATTTCTGAAAAAAACTTCAACATCTTAATCGGGAATCGAATATCGCCATTCTCACTAATCATGACTTCCAAAACTGGTTGATTATTTTCGATAACAGTTAAAAATCTGTAAATAAATTTTTTGGCAGCAGAGTCGATATCTTTGTTATCAGTTTCTTTTAAATCAGAATTAGCGGCCTTTATCTCCCCAATAATTTGATCTTCAATCTGTTCTTCCAGGTCAATCTTATCAGTATAGTGTCGATAAAATGTACTCCTGTTAATCTGTGCTTTTTTAATAATGTCACTAACCGTGACACCTTCAACTCCCTTTTTCCTCGATACTTCTATAAAAGCATTAACAATTTTATTTCTAGTAAGTTCGCGCTTTTTTTCGTATTTCAAAATCTATTTCCCCCATAAAGTTTCTATTAGTTAATCTATGCAACATTAGTGTTATTATTAGTTTATTAAATATATTGAAAAGAGATGCTATAACATGTACAAGTTTGGCCTAATTAGTGGCTTTATTATTTTCCTAATTGCAGCTGTTTCGTTTATAACATTTATCTATATTATTATCCGTAAAATTTCATTACATCAAAAATTTGGAATTAATATCTTGTTCTTATTTATATCCCTAATCATCGGAATTGCAACATATGATATGGATAAAAGTTTCATTAATTTCATTCTATCACCGTTATAAGCCGCAATAAGTTAACATTTTATTAAGTTGATTTGTTTCGCTATCATCTAATTAATGCAGATGGTAGGATATTATATGTGATACTTTTTTAAGGAGTGAAATGTATGCTAAAGGTTGCTACTAACCCTAGTTTCATAGCGAGATATTTTCAAAGCTTTAATTGGGACGAAATTTTACATAACTTAACAAATATTGTTATTGATATCGTTTTAATTTCAATCTTTTTCCTAATTCTTAAAAGCATTGGTAAACGCGTGATCAATCATCTGTTTAGAAACTATGCCAGAAGAGAGCGTGGTATTCCAGCAAATAGATTGAAAACACTACACTCATTATCCGTTAACTCTTACATGTATATTCTAGTATTTTTCTGGATTTATTCTGTGTTAACTTTTATTGGAGTGCCAATTGGAACACTCCTTGCTGGTGCCGGCCTATTCTCAGTTGCCATTGGTTTAGGTGCACAAGGTCTTGCTAGTGATATCATCAATGGTTTCTTCATTCTATTTGAAAAACAAATTAGCATTGGAGACTACGTTACCATCGGTGAAGTTACTGGTACTGTTTCTGAAATTGGCCTTAGAACCACTAAAATCAGAGGTAACAATGATTCATTAAACTACATTCCTAACAGATTAATCACTAATATCTGCAACATGTCTAAGGAACGTATGAAAGCAGATATCGATATTAGAGTTAATCCTGATACCCCAATTACTCAAGTAATTAACGTTATGAAGGAAGTTAATGCTAAATACATCCCTCAAACTGAAGGTATCATTGATGAACCAGATATTTTAGGTACTGTTGATATGGGTGATGGCACTATTGCCGTTAAGGAATTTATTCCTACTACCGATGAAGCAAGATTTGATGTTCAATTCAAATTCTTACAACTTTACCTTGAAGCTATTACTGCAGCTGGTATTAAGTTGCCAAACAATAAGGTAATTGCTGATATTTCAAAATAGAGTTTCAACGCCCATTTTTTGGGGCGTTTTTTACTATCATATATAAATACGAAAGGAAGTCACCATTATGTTTATTTTAGCTGCAAAAAATCCAAGTATATTAAAGCAATATGTGGATAGTTTTAAATGGAGTGATATGCTTCATAACCTTACATTTGCCATCATTGATATTCTTTTAATTTCAATCTTCTTCCTAGTCATAAAATTGATTGGTCAGATTATCATTAACCGTCTATTTGGTAGATATCTACAAAAACAAAAGAAGATTGGTCCTAAACGTGAGGAAACACTAAAGTCAATCTCATCTAACACCTACAACTACATTCTTATTTTCTTTTGGTTATATTCTATTTTAAGCATCATTGGTATTCCGGTTGGATCTCTTCTAGCTGGTGCTGGTCTTGTTACAGTTGCTTTAGGTTTAGGTGCTCAGGGATTAGCCAATGACATCATTACTGGTTTCTTCATCTTGTTTGAACACCAAATTGATGTTGGTGATTTCGTTGTGTTAGACACAATTACCGGAACCGTTTCAGAAATTGGTCTTCGTTCTACACAAATTCGTGGTGTCGATGATTCTCTTAACTTCGTACCCAACAGATACATCACAAATATCTGTAACATGTCTAAAGACCGTCTAAAGGCTGAAATTAATATTCGTGTTAATCCAGACAGCCCAATTCAACAAATCATAGACATCGTAAAAGATGTGAATGATAAAAACATCCCTAACACTAAGGGAATTATTGATGAACCACAATTATTAGGTACTGTTGATTTAGGTGATGGAACAATTGCTGTGAAGGAATGGATTCCATGTACTGACACCGAAAAATTCAATGTTCAATTTAAGTTCCTTCAATTATATTTGGAAGCAATTAAAGATGCTGGTATCACTTTACCTAACAACAAATTAATCACTCCAATCCCACAAAAATAGTCATTAAATAGTGTATGTTTTATAAAATCCACAAAAACATAACTATTTTAGATTAATTCGTGTACTAATTATTTGTAACTAAATGCAAATAGTGTAAAATGGTGGTTGGATTAAATTACGTATTTCCATAATTATAGTTAAAAATAAAGGAGAAGAGATATGAGCGCATGGGATATCATTCGTGATGCGACTCCTCAATTGGTCTCGGCATGTATTGCTTACACGATTCCAATTGCAATCGTATCATTTATTATTGGTTTAACTATTGCAGTTATTACCGCGTTAGTTAAAATCTCACATCGTGGTGGCCTATTCAACATTGTAAAAGCATTCTTTTACTTCTACGTATGGCTATTCAGAAGTACACCTTTATTGGTTCAATTATTCATCGTATTCTTTGGTCTTCCATACCTAAGAATTGCGGGAATCCTACCAGATGGGATTAGATTAACACCAGTAGTTGCTGGTATTATCACTTTCTCATTAAATACTGGTGCTTATGCTTCTGAAACCATCCGTGGTGCCATCCTTTCAATTCCAGACGGTCAATGGGAAGCAGCCTACTCACTAGGTATGACCAAACGAAAGGTACTATGGAGAATTATCTTGCCACAAGCTAGTCGTGTTTCATTACCACCTTTATCCAATGAATTCATTGGTTTGGTTAAAGATACTTCGCTAGCTGCTTCAATTACTATCGTTGAAATGTTTGAGGTCAGCCAACAAATTGCTGCTGAAAACTATCAACCATTAATCATGTACATTCTGGTAGCTGCTATTTACGCAGTCATCTGTAGTGTTCTTACTATCTTACAAAGCTACCTAGAAAAACGAGTTTCTCGTTATTCTGTAAGTAACTAGAAAGGAGTACGTTAATGATTAACTTAAAAAACGTATCTAAAACATTTGGTAAACAACATGCATTAGATAACATCTCCCTTCAATTTCCTAAGAACAAAACTTCTGTAATTGTCGGACCATCTGGTTCCGGTAAATCTACTCTTCTTAGATCTTTAAATCTGTTAGAAACACCAGAAACTGGTGAATATGACTTTAATGATGAAAGTATTGATTTCTCCAAGAAACTAAGTTCTAAAACAATACTAAACATTCGTCGTAAAACTAGTATGGTATTTCAAAGTTTTAACCTATTTCCTCACCTAACCGTTCTAAAGAACGTTATGGAAGGACAAGTACAAGTTCTAAACAAGAGCAAAGAAGAAGCTAAGGAAATTGCTGAACAATTATTAGATAAAGTCGGAATGCTAGATAAAGCTGACGCATATCCAAGTCAACTATCAGGTGGACAAGCTCAACGTGTTGCAATTGCGAGATCATTAGCAATGCATCCCGAATACATCCTATTGGATGAACCAACCAGCGCCTTGGATCCTGAAATTGAACTAGAAGTTCTAAAAGTGTTATTAGATTTAGCCAAAGAAAAACAATCATTAGTTATTGTTACTCATAATCTTACTTTTGCTCAACGTGTTGCCGACAAGATTGTCTTCATCGAAGATGGTAAAGTTGGTTTCGATGGTGATACAAAAGACTTCTTTGAATCAGATGATCAAAGAATCAAAGATTTTCTTGCAGCAATGACTCTACAAAATATTTAAGGGGATTAATATTATGAAATTCAACAAATTATTCAAGTCTCTAGCAGTTACTTTAGCCGTATTTGGTACTGGTGCTATCTTGGCATCATGTGGTAACAGTTCAAGTTCAAAAAACTACAAATCAGAACTAACTAACAGTGGTAAATTAACCATCGGTCTAGAAGGTACATATGCACCTTACTCATACAGACAAGATGGTCAACTAAAAGGGTTCGAAGTAGACTTAGCTAAAGATGTTGCTAATAAATTAGGACTAAAAGTTAACTTTGTTCAAACTAAATGGGATAGCTTAATCGCTGGTCTTGGCAGTAACAGATACGATGCTGTTATGAACAACATGACTGTTACTCCTCAAAGAGAAAAGTTATACTCATTCTCTGAACCATATGCTTACTCATACTATACATTGATCACTAAGAGTGATAGTAAAATGATGAGCATTAAAGACATTAAGGGTATGAACATTGTTGATGGTGCCGGTACTGATAATGCAGTTGTTGCTAAGAAATTTGGTGCTAACGTATCATCAACTCCTGATAACTCAACTGGTTACCAATTAATTCAACAAGGACGTGCAGATGGTACTGTTAACTCTGTTCCAGCTTGGAAATACTTTGCTAAGCACAACTCAACTAAGGGGCTAAAAGAAATTGATGTTCCAACAAAACTACAAGCACCTGCTGAAACTTCAATTATGCTTAACAAAAACTCAAAAGCATTAACTAAGAAGATCAACCAAGCATTAGCTGAACTACGTAAAGATGGTACTATGAAGAAGCTTTCAATGAAGTACTTTGGTTCAGACATTACTACTAAGAACGACTAGTTTTAATATAGAAACAAAAAACGCTCAATAATGAGTGTTTTTTTATTTTCTTAAAAGTCATTAATGCAATAAAAAAGACTCCGCTAAGCGGAGTCTTTTTACTATTATTTGCGTCTTCTTCTTGATGTGAAGAATACCAACCCTAATGCCATTGCAATTAGTGCGGTACCAATAGCAACAAGAACATTTTCATGTGTTTGATCGCCAGTTTGTGGTAAACGATCATGATTAGCATTTGATTTATCTGAATTATTGTCATGTTGAGGAATGATTGTCTTCTCATGTTTACCAGCAGTGGATGGTTTTACACCGTTGTTACCATGACTTGATGGCACGCTAGAGCTTTGAGGTACAGAACTGCTGCTTTGTGCTGAGCTTTCTGCACTACTGCTTTGTGCTGAACTTTCCGCACTGCTACTTTGTGCTGAGCTTTCTGCACTACTGCTTTGTGCTGAGCTTTCTGCACTACTGCTTTGTGCTGAGCTTTCTGCACTACTGCTTTGTGCTGAGCTTTCTGCACT
>NZ_VBSE01000029.1 GCF_005930975.1 Apilactobacillus kunkeei
CAGTGGCTTTTAGCATATTATTATGGATGTCTTGAATATGGTTGAAACTACCAGTGGCTTTTAGCATTCTATTATTGGTGTCTTGAATATGGTTTAAAGCACTAAAAGCTTTTAGCATGTTATTATGAGTGTTTTGAATATGATTCAAATTATTATTTTTGGATATATTCATACTTTTTTTCTTAGTTATTTTCATTAAAATATTTTTTAATGATTTAATAGCAACATCTTTATTCATTTAAAGTCTCCATTTGTTTTTTACTGTAAGTAAAAAATCATCCAAAATAATCATTCAAACTATTTTGGGTGGTTTTTGGTTAATATTAAATAATTATATTGAAATCCATATAAACGTGGTTTAGTCATAGACTGATAATCTATCTAATATATAACAATATTCGCCAATTTGACCAAATTATATTTAATCATCAGCTTTGTTAAGAGATTGGTATCGATTATTTTCATAATCATACAATGCTTTTTCAAAATCATGGAATGTGTGAACATCAGTAGGGTCTTCTTTGCGACCTTTCTTCAATAATGTTCTTAGATAATCAATCATACCTGGTGTTGTCTTTACTCGCTTAATTCCTTCTATAATTTCTGATTCAGTCATATTAATCACCTCTATAAATTTAATTTATATCTGAATCCAACTATATAGTAGCACCATAGATGTGGAGTGTTCAGTAATTAGTTTGATGTTGATTATCTTTTAACATATTTTCAAATTCAATGAATTCTTTTTCAAAGAAATCATTGAATGATTCATTTTTAAAATCCCACCCACAATATAAACTGAACTCTACAAGTAGATAAATTTGCATACTTTGATATGAGAATAACCTATTATCCAAATAACTTTCCTCATATAAATAAATATAATTCTTGAAATCTTCCGATGATTTTGGAAATGAATCTGCCCAAGAACATTGGATAAATCTATTTATAGTTGTATGTGACAAGGAGATTAAACTTGATACGTATTTATTAATGTCATACCAATTTTGAATTGTTTTACAATTAGGTTTTCTTTCATATTTGGAATGGATGTTGTCATAGTATGGAAAATATCTAAAGTATGTAAAATATGTTATTAATAAATTACATGATTTATCTACGCTATAAATATGATTAGCATCTTTATGTATCTTATTCTCAAATCTAGACTCAGTAGTTGCTCGTATTAAGTCAAATATAGAAAAATCTAATTTGTTTTTTCTAATTAATCCTCTAATTGATAAAGTATTTAAATATTCAATAGGATTTCCAAACTTATTTTTCTCATTTTCAATTATTGAACATTGCTTTTTGTTAAAAAAATCTTCAATATTTGATTGGCTATAAATTTTTTGTATAATTTTATTTCTTTTAATCATTGCTCAAGTCCCTTATCAATATATTGGTTTAAGAACACATGTTCCTACTAGATATAGTATCACCTTCAATTAAATTTTACAATAAAAAAACTCTCCTAAATGGAGAGCTTTTTCTTATTTAGTAATTTCAACTTTAGTTAGCTTAACTTTAAATCCGGCATTTGATAGGTGACCAGTTAGCTTAATATTAGCATCACCGTATTTGGCGCTGTATTGGTAAGTATCACCTTTGCCAGTATCACTATTAGAATTGTAGATACGATCATTGTTGTGTTCGGTTAAGTATACATAAGTAGCATCGTTAGCAGCCACATTCTTTAATTCTTGTTGATTACTAATTGCAGAAGTAGCTTGTTTACTTAGTGAGCTTTGAATATAGAAATCTTTTCCAATTGGATATACAACAAAAATAAGTACAGCTAAGAATACTAAAATAATGATATTTCTAATTGTTTTCATAATTTTACCTCTCTCTTTTTAGTAACAAAACTATACCACTTTATTGGATTAAAGAAAATGAAAAAATACTGTAATGTATTTGTATTAAGTGGTCAAAACGTTGTCATAGCTTGATTTTTATCGCTGTTTTTAATATATCTTTAAGATTAGCTGTGCTATTATGATTGTAGTACATATAAAGGCAGGGAACATTATGCAAATGAAGATGAAAAGATGGTTTTTACTCGGTGTCGGATTATATGTGATCTTAACCATCATTGAAGGATTTATAGAAGGATTTTACTATCAATCACCATCTACATGGCGTACTTTAATGGGAGTCAGAATTGTTAAGAACTTTAACCCGGGGGAATTCAACTTCAGTTTATTGATTACATGGAAGACACTGCTATACTTTCTAGTTAGTATGCTAATCTGGATGGTTATTTATGGATTAATAGACTATATCATAAGAAAAAAGAACGACTAATTTTAGTCGTTCTTTTTTTGATTGTTATAAATCAGTTTTCTTTTTTATATAGATAGAATATGGGTCATGCAGTTCTGAAAGCTTAAATCCAGCTCTTTTTGCGACTTTCTGACTCTTAGTATTGTCTCTATCAGCTATTATTTTTAGTTTTTCAATATCGAAGAAATTAAATGCATAACTATTCATTACTTGTAGGCAATTATACATTATCCCACGACCTTGATACTTGCTGAATAGCCAGTAACCGACTTCACATGTTCTATCAGAATCATCAAAGTTGTGTAAATCAATGATCCCAATAGGTTTGTGACCATCTAAAATAGCTAATATGAATAAACAATTTTGTTGTGCTCTTTTAATAAAATCTATTTCATCGTCAATGAATCTTAAATGATTAGCCCAGGGGCACCATCTTCCTAATTCATTTCTATCATATCTAATAATATCATATAACTTGGCAGCCATTTTATCTTCTACCAATGTTAAACCATATTTGTGTTCATTTAATGTAAATTCTGAAATATTGTGCATACTTATCACTCCTATGATTTTTTTCAAGTATAGTTCATAAGCACAATAAGTTCTCAAAGGTTTTTATTAACAAACCTCGTATTGTTTGAACAATGCGTATAAAGGTTGTTATGCATCAAAAAAGAACGACTAAGATTAGTCGTTCTTTTCTTTAGTATAAATTGCAAATGGTTCTTCTACTTTTTGGAATGTAAAACCAGCATGTTCGGCAACATGTCTGCTTTTCTCATTGTTTACATCAGCTTTGATAATTAACTTTTCCATATTAAAGAAGTTAAATGCATAACTGGTAAGTGATTGTAGGCTATTATACATAATTCCTTTGCCTTGATATTCACTTGATAACCAGTAGCCAATTTCAGCTGTATGATTAATTTCATCAATATTATGTAGATCAATCATACCAACAGGTGTAGCACCGTTCAAAATAGCTAAAATAAATAAGTTATGTTCTTTAGAATAGCGAATGAACTGTGCTTCATCATCAATGGATTTCATGTCATTAGCCCATGGGAGCCACTTAGCTAATTCATCACGATCTTTGTTAATAATGTCGTATAATTCGGTGGACATAAATTCTTCGACCAATGATAAACCATAATTTTTTCTATCTAGTCTGAATTCAGCGATATTATTCATTATTATCACTTCCTAGCATTTTAATTTCAGTATACTCTATGAAATAGCAAAATGCACTGTTTATATTTACATAACTTTTACATAATTTTTATATCAAATTTACATCATTAGCATATATTAAAGATGTTCCATAAATAATTCATCAGGAGATGACGCTAATGATTTCCAAAGCCAAATTAATGAGTGGCTTATTGCTATTTTTAACACTTTCAAGTACTGGGGTGGCTGCCTCAGCAAAGAATAAGACATCAAATACCAAAAAGAATGGAGATGTTGTAACGGTCTATCTAGCACGACATGGTCAAACCACTGGTAATGTTTTAACTTTAAATGAAGGATGGGATGACTATCCATTGACTCCTCAAGGAGATTTGGTTGCCAAACAAGTCGGAGCAGGACTTCGTGGAGTTCACTTTACAGAGGCGGCGTGTGGTAAACTAGTTCGTCACTTGGACACAATTAAGGATATGTTGGACTATTCAGGAAATAGTAAGTTAACCGTTTTAGAAACCCCTCAATTTAGAGAGGCTGGAAGTGGTAAGTATGAATTATATAATGGAGATCAAAGCGATAAACTAGTAAATGATTATTATCATGTGAAAAATGATGCTGCATTATCCAAAAAATTTGGTATTCAATTTGTACCAAAAACAATTCAAGCTATTTATGAAATTGATAAAAATAGCGATACTCTTCCAAAGGCAGATCGAGCCGAGTCAGCAACTCAGGTAATTAAGAGAGAAGCAGCAGGTATTAAAAGAGTTGCTAAATTAACCAAAAACAAGAACGGCAAAAATGCTTTAGTGGTAAGTTCGGGGTATGTTATTGCAGCATACTTATCTAAATATGATCACAACTTAAGTAAATCAGATAAGAAGTTACTAAGCACAGGATCTATTCCAAATTCAGGTGTTACAAAGGTTTACTATAATGTTAAGACTGGTAAGGTTACCTTTGGCAAGGTTGGTGATTTAAGTTACGCTCAAAAAGGTGCTAAGTATTTACAAAACCACAAGGTTAAGGAATCAGCTAGCATGAAAGTTGATTATGAAAAATAAGATGACTTGGATTTAAGAACGGTGATAAGAAAGGCTATCGCTTGGCTAATTCATTGACTGGATGCATGGTGATTATGGTAGGTAATTATCGTTTATCTCCAGCCGAAAAGATTAATTGATCGATTATAGTGTCCATAATCACTATTAATAATTAACATTACGTCGTGAGGAATTTAATCCTTTACCTCATCCATTACTTAAAGTGATGTTAGGCCTGGCATTCACAGGATTAGCCAAGGTAAAAAGCAACCCAACAAAGGGTTGTTTTTTTGTGTATAATAAATATATTGTTTAATTTGGGGGAATTTTTATGTTAAAAAAGGTGTTTAACTGGTTTTCATACGGAACCATTGCATATTTGATTCTTATATTATTAGATAGTTTTCTAGAAATTATATTTCATTCACATGGTTCATGGGAATCCTTCTTAGGATTTAATATTATTAAGTTAAAAGGATTCTTGAATTTCAATATTAATCTAGATATCAAAGCTTTATTAATCTTTCTAGTATTCATCTTTGTGTGGACAGTTAGTTATATTATTTATCTATTTGTTGCTAAAAATGAAGAACCAGTAAAATAAAAAGAACGACTTTTATAGTCGTTCTTTTTTATTTGCTTTCATGGTTCTTAATTCATCTTCGACTTTTAACATGTGGGTGTCGAAGTTTTTAATTTTATGTTCTAGATGATCAATGGCTTTTTGCATCTTATCACGTTTTTCTTCCATGATGCGTTTTTGTTCAACTAGTAGCGCCAATTGTTGATCTTCACTATTTTCAACATTATCAAACAGATTGATATATTGTTTTAAAGTGCTGATTTCCATTCCGGCGTCTCGCATTTTTTTTGCGAAACTAATTCGTCTAATTGCATGATCATCAAAATCACGTACCCCTGAATCATTTCTATCAACTGCAGGGATGATGTGTTCTTTTTCGTAATATCTAATGGTAGATGCTGGAACATCCGTAATTTTACTGGCTTCTTTAATGTTCAAAATTTATCACCTCAATGTCTTGTCTTAAAGCTGGCTTTAAGTAATATGATTACTTTATCACATTTTTAGGAGGAGACAAGTATGAAGTATAAATTTGGAATTATTCTTCCAATTATTCTAATTAGTTACTTTTTGATTTTATTAGATAATTCTGTCGTATTTACTAGTACTGTCCAAATCGCGAATAGTTTACATATGACTAGTCAAAGTATTGCATGGATTACAAATATCTATGCGTTAGTTTTTGGTAGTCTTTTATTACTAGGTGGCCGTTTGGGTGATTTATATGGTAGAAAGCCAGTATTTTTAACTGGATTAACTATTTTTACTTTATTTTCACTATTAGTTGGCTTAGCACCAAACGGTTTATTTATTATCGTGATGCGAGCATTTCAGGGAATTGGTTCTGCTATCTTAGCACCAACTTCATTGGCATTATTATTGGATACTTATGAAGGAAAAAAACGAGAAAAGGCCATTTCATTCTACGGAGTTACTGCAGGATTAGGTGCCAGTGTAGGATTAATTATCGGTGGTTTGGTAACTACTTTTTATTCCTGGCGCCTAGGATTTTTAATCAATGTACCATTGGGAATATTATTGATTGTGCTTACAATTTTATTTGTGCCTAAATCGAAGACACAATTACACGCTCATTTGGATTATATCGGTTCAATTTTATCCGTATTAGCCATCTTATCATTGGTTAATGCAATTAATGGTGCCGGTCACAAAGGGCTATTTATTGGTATCTTTATCGCTTTATTGATTATCTTTTTATTCCGAGAGATAAAGATTGATAACCCAATTATGCCAATGGCTATCTTTAAAGATAAAGAACGTGTTTCAGCATACATTGCACGTTTCTTTTATATTGGATCAATGTTTTCATTCTTCTTTTTGGTTCCTCAAGTGTTACAAAAGTATTATGGATTCACGCCATTATTATCAGCATTTGGTTTTATGCCAGAAACGATTCCACAATTCTTGTTTGGGATGCTTCAATCTAAGCTATCAAACAAGTACAAAAACGAAAATCTATTACTTTTTGGAACTATTGTGACATTCATTGGGGTATTAATGTTATTTGGTTTAGATTTGGAACACGGATACTTAATTTCAGTGGCATTACCAATGATTATTATTGGAATCGGGCAAGGATTTTCATTTGGCCCATTGACAGTATCAGGAGTTGCCAATACTCCTAAAGAACTAGGAGGGGCAACTTCCAGTGCAGTTAATGTTTTTCATCAATTAGGTAGTTCAATATTATTATCAGTCGTAGTGACTTTGACTGCAGGAATTACCAATGTGATAACCGCTTATCATTATCAAACATTGTTGATGGCAATATTGATGCTTGTTCCACTACTTATGGCGATTAATATTAAACGACTTCATTTTAGATAAAATGATGTTTATAATATCGGAATTTTAAAAGTAACATTGACAATTATGTAGTTAAGATATATCATTCTTTCTAATGACATTTTAATCTTATTTTAATTAAAACGAAGGAGGATGTAATTTATGATTATTTTAGCAGCAAATTATTATAGCAACTATTGGTACTTTAATTAGTGTTTGTTACCGATTTCGTTGGTGCAAGCACAATGATGCTTGTATCTAACGTAGTTGCTATAAATAACTCGATTAGATACGTGTAAGGTCTAATTGAGTTGCTGTTAATAGGTATGTTACCTAAATAATAACCGTTCGATTAGACTATTAGCTTAAGATCTAGTCGAAGGTATAAATCTAAATTATATTCTTTTAAAAAACGTCGACTAGATTTTTCTAGTCGACGTTTTTTTATTTCAGGGGGAATTAAAAATGGAAATAATTAATGAGAATCAAAATATTCATATTACAAGTAAGAAGAGATTATCTTTAGCATTATTTATCAATTACTTTGTTCATGGGATGGTATTAGTGATATTGATGCAAAACATGTTGTCCTTAGCACACAGCTGGTCAACATCTATCGCAGTAGTATCATATGTAATTTCCGGTATTGGCATTGGACGTCTGATTGCTTACCCAATCACTGGAATTTTATCCGATCGATTAAATAGAAAGACATTTGTATTAATTGGAATGATTTTATACATCATCTTTTTATCAGTAATGCCTTTTGCTAGCAATATGGTATTGGCCTACATATTAGCAATCCTAGCAGGTGTTGGTAATTCAGCTTTAGATGCAGGAACATACACCACGTTGGTTGAAATGAACAATGGATCCGGTAGATCGACTGTATTTCTTAAAGCGTTTATCTCTGCCGGTGATTTCTTATTACCACTCATTATTGTGTTTCTAAGTACTCACCACATCTGGTTTGGATTGTCCTTTATGCTACCTTCACTAATTTTGTTATTAAACCTAGTCAATGTATTAGGAATTAAGTTTCCTAAGGTCAAGGATGTTGAAGAAAATCAAACAGATAGCAATATTCACATTGGTTCATTCAAAAAGGTAGTTGCTACGATTGGATTATTGGTATACGGATACACTTCAATGGCGTTAATGTTGGTATTTACTCAATGGATTACATTGTTTGGATCCAAGGTATTAGGACTAGGTTTAATTACTTCACACTTCTTACTTTCCTTATACAGCATTGGTTCAATCACCGGAGTATTCATGATTTCCTTGATTCTAAAAGCAAGATCTGTTGAAGAAGTATTGGTGGTTATTTTAAATCTTGCGACTGTTTTATCATTACTGGTTATTATATTTGCCCACAATCAATTAATGGCTGAAATTGGTAGCTTCCTGTTTGGTTTATCCGCTGCAGGTGGAGTAATGCAAACTGGTTTAACAATTTTTATGAAACTATTTCCAAGAAGACGAGGCACCGTCACTGGAGCATTTTACTTCTTTGGCAGTATTGCATCATTGACTGTACCAATTATCACCGGTTTTCTATCAACCAAGGGTATCGGTTTAGCATTCAGCTTCAGCATTCTAATCTCACTAATCAGCTCAATCTTCGTGATTTTAGTAATGATGATTATGAAATCCAACAAGGAGTAGGGTCATGCAAGAGATCAGAAAACAAATTACCGAAATTGATAACGAGATTATCAAGCTGTTAGAACAACGTTTTGAACTATGTAAGAGGGTTGGCGAGATTAAGCGAGCAAACAATCTGCCAATCCTAGATGAAAAAAGAGAACAAGAAATACTAACGGGAATTGAAGACACTGCAGATAAGTACAGCGAAGAAACGAAAGCCGTCTTTGTAGAAATAATGCATCAAGCAAAAATAATCGAATAGGAGAATTAATTATGAATTTTATTACAGCAGGAGAATCACACGGACCGCAATTAACTGGAATTTTAGAAGGAGTACCAGCCGGATTAAAACTAGATATCGATGCGATTAACGATCAACTAGCTAAGCGACAAGGAGGCTACGGCCGTGGGAACCGCCAAGCCATTGAACATGACGTCGTCCAAATTACCGGTGGGGTCCGCCACAAGATTACCTTGGGTTCACCCATTTCATTGACCGTGATGAATAGAGACCACAAGCACTGGAACGAAATTATGGACCCAACCGCAGAAAAAACAGCGGAAAACTCAGTTAGAAAGGTGAGTCGTCCTCGTCCGGGTCATGCTGACTTAGTCGGTGGGATGAAGTACAATCACCGAGATTTTAGAAATGTTTTAGAACGTTCATCCGCTAGAGAGACGGCTATGCGTGTAGCAATTGGTGCCATCTGCAAACAACTACTAGAAGAACTGGGCATCAACATTGTTGGTTACGTCAAACAAATTGGCCAAGTTAACGCCGACGCTAACCACTTACTACCAGTTTCCAAAATTGAGGACAAAATTAAGAATAACGATTTACGCGTTTTAAATGAAGACAAGGTCGATGAAGTTCACGCCATGATTGACCAAACCAAACGTGACGGCGATACCTTGGGTGGCATTATCAAGGTCGTGGCCGAAAACGTCCCAGCTGGTTTGGGTAGTTACACCGGATGGAATCAAAAGTTCGATGCTCGTCTAGCATTTGCCGCAATGGGCGTGAACGCCATGAAGGGTGTTGAAATCGGTGAAGGTTTTGCAGCCGCTACCAAGTTTGGTAGTCAGGTGATGGATCCAATTGACTGGAACGAAGAAAAGGGTTGGTTTAGAGACTCCGACAACCTTGGTGGTTTCGAAGGTGGGATGACCAACGGAATGCCAATCATTGTCCAAGCCGCAATGAAACCAATTCCAACGCTATACAAGCCTTTAAAGAGTGTCGACGTTAATAGCAAGGAAGTCAGCAAGGCCAACATCGAACGTTCCGATGTAACGGCGATTGTGCCAGCTTCCATCGTGATTGAAAGTGTGATTGCGATTGAAATTGCTAACATCATTACCGAAACCTTCGACGGCAGCAACATGGAAAGATTAACCAGACAACTAAAGAACTACAGAAAAGAAATTAAGGAATTCTAGGAGGAAAAGCGATGAAAGAATTAGTAGTGAATCTGAATACTGGATTGCATGGTGAGTTATCAGTTCCAGGAGATAAGAGTATTTCTCACAGAAGTGTTATCTTATCTTCAATCAGTAAGGGTACTAGTCACATTCATCACTTTTTGGCTTCTGATGACTGTATTTCTACCATCAATGCCTTTCGGAAAATGGGCGTCAGGATTGATTTGGCTGGGGATGAACTAACCGTAGAAGGTGTCGGATTGGATGGTTTAAGCAAACCGGATACCAAGTTAGACATGGGTAACTCCGGGACTACCACCCGTTTACTATCCGGCCTATTGGCAGCCCAAAAGTTCACCACCAACCTAATTGGAGACGATTCCTTATCCAAACGTCCAATGAAACGAGTAAGTCAACCACTATCAGTGATGGGTACAAGGATTGAAACGACGGACGGGCATCTACCAATGACGATTAACCCGGGTCATATTAAAGCGGTGAAATACGAGTTACCGATGGCAAGCGCGCAGGTCAAAAGTGCCATTATCCTAGCTGCATTAAATTCCAATGAAGATAGTGTGGTGATTGAACCGCAGGTGACTAGAAATCACACCGAAACAATGTTGAACCAATTTGGCGATGATGTGATTGAAAGACATGGAGATGAAATTATTGTTCACCATCAACCAGAACTAACCGCCCAAGACATCAATGTTCCTGGAGATATTTCGTCAGCCGCCTTCTTTTTAGTGGCAGCAACATTAGTCCCTAACTCACACATCATTTTGAAGAATGTTGGAATTAATCCTACCAGAACTGGAATCTTAGATGTGTTAATCCAAATGGGGGCCAACATTAAAATACTTAACCAAACAAACGGTAGTGAACCAGCTGCCGATATCGAAGTGACATATACGCCGGAGTTAAAGCCAATTGATGTTAACGAAGAAAGGATTCCATTGATGATTGATGAGTTACCTTTGGTGGCATTATTGGAATCAAGAGCCAATGGCCATAGCACCATCACCGGCGCAGAAGAACTGCGTTTTAAAGAAACCGATCGGATTAAGACTGTGGTAGAAGAATTCCAAAAAATCGGCATTCAAATTGAAGAGCTACCTAATGGTTTTTCAATCGATGGTTCCAAGGACTGGCAGGTAGTCAACGCATCATTGGACAGTCATGGCGATCATCGAATTGGGATGACACTTGCCGTTTCAGCATTGTTATTAGATACTGACGTGCAAATGAATGGTGAAGATGCGATTAGTATTTCCTACCCACAATTCTTCGCTCACTTGAAACATTTATCAGACTAGGAGGTATCGGGATGGACGCAATTATTATCGGTTTCATGGGAAGTGGTAAGACCACCGTCACCCAGTTATTAGCCGAGAAGTTAAACGTGAAATTCATGGACTTGGATAGTCTGATTGTCGACCAGATTGGCCAATCGATTAGTGACTTCTTCAAAGACAATAGTGAAGAAAAGTTTCGAAAAGTTGAGACCGAGGTTTTAAAACAATCGGCTAGTCTAAACGGCATTCTAGCGACCGGAGGAGGCACGCCAATCTACAATGTCAATGTCATCAAGGAGATGGACTTACCGGTCTTTTTATTGGATGCCAAAGACGAGACCATCAAAAATCGCCTAAGTAAAGATATTGGAAGACCGCTGGTTAATAAACTCGGTTTTAATGGGATTATCGAGTTGAAACATGAACGTGATGCTATTTATAACGAATTATCTGATTATATTATTTTCACTGATGATAAGACGCCGCTAGAAGTAGCCAATCAAATACTAAAAATATTGAGGAGATAATTATCATGACAGAAAGAATAGACGGACACACGATTTTAATCGGATTAATGGCATACCCAATTAGACATAGCATGTCACCTAAGATGCATAACAATGCTTTCGCAAAGTTGGGATTGAATTACGCCTACCTCGTTTTTGATATTGATGGTCAACAAATTGGTGATGGCATTAAAGCTCTGCGAACTTTGGATATGCGTGGATCGAATATCTCAATGCCCAATAAGCAAAAGGTCATTCCATTCTTGGATGAGCTTGATGAGTCAGCACGTTTAACGAATTCAGTTAACACAATCGTCAATAATGATGGTGTATTAAAGGGATACACAACTGACGGAATTGGCTTTATGAAGTCACTTGAAGACGAAGGATTGGATATCACTGGTCAAAGAATGGTTTTAACAGGAGCTGGTGGTGCCGGGACACCAATTGTCATTCAAGCTGCATTAGATGGAGTAAGTCATATCGCAATCTTTAATCGAAAGGGAGATGCACAGTGGCAACAAGCGGAACATAATGTTGAAATTATCAATAATGAAACTGAAGCGACTGCGGAATTGTTTGACCTAGCAGATACTGACAAATTTAAAGAAGAAATCGGCAAATGTGATATTTACTGTGATTCGACATCTGTCGGGATGAATCCATTAGAAGATGAAACTTTAGTTTCGGACCCTAGCTGGTTCCATAAGGATATGATTGTTGTTGATACAGTCTACGCACCCAGTGAAACTAAACTGATGAAGGTAGCGAAACAAGCTGGAGTTGCTCACGTGTTAAACGGACTAGGGATGATGCTAGAACAAGGTGCGGCTGCATTTAAACTATGGACGGGAAAAGAAATGCCGGTCGACTACATTCACGACATTCTATTTAAGGATAGTGATGAGAAATGATAGATGTATCTAAATGGCAGGAAGAGCCCACTAAAATTGCTGTTCCAATTACCGGGAAGAATCAGGATGAAATCAAAAGAGAGGTTATCCTGATAAACGATTCAATAGACAATATTGATTTAATAGAATGGCGTATCGATTACATAGATGACTTAAGCTTATCTAATTTGAAAAAGTGTAATGATATTATTCGAGATATTCGAATTCCATTAATATTGACGTTACGTAGTATTGATGAGGGTGGAAACGAAATTAACGATGATTATTTTAAAGTATTAAGTCAATGTATTGAGTCACTGTCATTCGATATTTTAGACGTTGAAATTGATCGTCCATTTGATATTAATTCTTTGATTAATCAGGCGCATCAACATGACATTGGTGTCATTATTAGTCATCATGATTTGAAACATGTTTTAGGTGAAGCATCAATGATTGATAAGTTTAAATTGATGGAAAATCACCATGCGGACATTGCTAAGATTGCCATTATGCCTACTGATGAGAAAGATGTGCTGGAATTAATTAATGCTAGCTTGTTTGCCAAACAACAACTTCAGATTCCACTTATTTCAATGGCGATGGGTGAAAAAGGGATGATATCACGCATAATGCCGAGTCATTTTGGATCAAGTGTTAGTTTTGGTTCACTTGATAAATCATCGGCACCAGGTCAAATCAACGTGACTGATTTAAGGCGAATAATTAATCTTTTAAGGTAAATAAAAAGGTCGCTGACCTGAACCCCTAAAATTGGAAGATGGTTATGCTATTTTCTGGGAGGAATTGATTCGGTATTCAACCGGTGACA
>NZ_VBSE01000030.1 GCF_005930975.1 Apilactobacillus kunkeei
TACAGAAAATCAGTTGCCCAATTAAATAGTTAGAAAGCTGCTTTTATTTATTTGTTCAAAATAATAGTTGCAGTTCCTAATGGATAGTGCTTTTTTATATATGTACTTACTTTAATCATTGATCAAATCAAGTACCTTTATCTTTCAAATATTAAGCTAATGCTGCACCAATAAATGATAGTACGAACAAGATAAAGATAATACCAATAAATGAAATAATAGTACCAGCAATTGCAAGACCTTTAGGTTGCTTAAATAAACCAATAATTGAGAAGATGGCACCTAATAACCATACAATAAAGTCAACAAATGGAATCCATGAAGTAACCAATAAAGCAATTAATGATAATACGAAACCGGCAGTCCCGATACCATTAGTCTTAGCTTGGTTGATGTAAATTGATTGGTTACCACCGTTTGGTTGACCATTTTGTTGTTGAAAATCTGGTTGTTGGTTGTTTGAACCGTTATCCATTATGAAAAATCCCCCTAAATATAAATAAAAATAATTACATCTAATCGTTTTATAATTATTCCTTAACATAATAATAACCAAAAATAGACGTAGGGTCAATTTTCGCTTATATTAAATTCACTTTTTGTTTATCTTACATGTACCCATGATTAAAGTTTCTTAGTTTCTTTAGCGTTAACATTGCAACGACTGCAATTAGATACATTAATGACATGAATACCATAATTTCAATCAATGAAAACTTAGCCATTAATAGTCCCATCAACACTGGTGAAAAACCACCTACCGACTTACCGATTGCCATAATCATGTTATTTGCTGTGGTCCTAATGTTGGTAGGATATAATCGACTGATAATGGCACCAAAGCCACCGTAGAAACCTGCTGCAAAGAATCCTGCTAGCGCACTAAACACTAGTAACATCATGGCACTATGAGCAATTGCAATACCATAAATTGCCACGGCTGCAGACAACATAAAGAACGCAAAGGCAACTCTGGGACCAATTTTATCCATAATGTAACCAAAACTAATCATTCCTAAACTGATACCAACAATTGTGGCAATCATCCATAGTGACGATTTTGAAATTGAAACATGAAGTTGTTTTTGCATAATTGTTGGTAACCAAATCATTAACCCATAGTAACCAGCGTTTTCAACAATTACCATAATGGTGATTACAATTGTTTGCCATGCTAGTTGTGGCGTCTTAAATAGTTCAGAAAATGACACATGTGGAAGCTTGTGATTTTTCTGAACTTCAGCTTCATAAACCGGACTTTCTTTTAAATGACGACGAATAAAATATGCTAATGCAACTGGAATTAATCCGAATAAAAATAAAGTATTCCACCCAAACATCGGAAGAACAATCGAAGCAATAATAGCAGCCATGATTCCACCCATTTGACCACCGGCAGCTGAGAAGGAAATAATTTTGCCGACCTTAAACCCTTGGAAATGTTCAGAAATCAATGACACCCCTGCACCAAATTCTCCACCTGATCCAACTCCAGCTAAAAATCTTAGTAGATAAATTTCATAAATGTTGTGAGCAAAGAATAATAATCCAGTAGCAAGCGCAAATAAGAAAATTGTATGTGAGAAGATTTTGACACGACCAAATCGATCAGCCAAAATCCCGAATAACAATCCACCAAATAGTTTACCTAAATTGGTAATAGTTGAAGTAAGTCCAGCTGCGGCAGGACTAATATGTAAACTCAAAATCATCGACGATAGCGCAAAAGATAAGAACATGCTATCCATATTTTCTAGCGCAAAACCAACAGTGGTAGAGGCTAGCGTCTTTTTTTGATCAAAACTAAAATGCTTTGATTCGTTAATGACATCCATTTAAAAGCTCCTCTTTTCGTTAAATCACGAACATTAATTGTATTTACTTTTATAATATACGTATATTATGCTACTATATTGAAAAAATGGCAATATTTTTATGTTTTTATCTATATTTAATATATGGATAATTAGACGTCCTTAGAAATATTCAAATAAAAAAGGATGATTATTAATTAATCATCCTTTTTGTTTTCCAAATTATTTTCAATATTTCGTTCTCTTTGTGATGCTTCGATACGAATTAACATTTCCATTTGTAATTGATTCAATTGACTTTGATGCTTGTTATATTTTGTTTGTAAATCAACCTTAGCATGTAATAACTTTAATTCTTCTTCTGAACGTAGGTTAACGTGGTAATCATTTCTACGGTCTAAATCATCTTTTTCTCCTGCACGGTTTTGACTCATCATAATGATAGGTGCTTGAATCGCAGAAATACATGAAAGTGCCAAATTCAAAAGAATGAATGGATATGGATCAAAATGCCAACCGAATAATTGCATAACATTAATAATCATCCAACCAACTAAAAAGACAATGAAAGAAATTACAAACCCCCATGAACCACCAACTTTAGCTACTTGATCAGCCAGTTTTTTCCCAAACGTGTAGTTTTCTTGAAGTGCCTTGTCGGCATCAATTACTTTAAAATCTTCGTTATTAATTTTTTGAGTTAAACGACGATCAATTTTATTAAAAGCGGCCTCATCTTTTTGCATTGCTTTTTTAATATCAGCATATTGTTGTGCGTAATTTTCCATTATTTCAACTCCTAAAATATGTATAAACAAAAGTCTATACTTTATTCACAAGATATACAAAGATAAAATCTTACAGTAAAAAAGCTATGGTATAGACCATAGCTTTTTTACTTATCTAAATGCTTTGTCACCGATATCAGTTCGGAACGAATAATCGTTCGTATTAACGTTATCAGCAATTGCTTGATTAACTAATTTTTGTGCCTTTTTTAAGTCTTTATTCGAAGCAATTACCATCATAATACGTCCACCAGAACTAACTAGTTGTTCATCTTGTTCTTCTACTCCGGCATAAGCTACCGAAAGTTTATCATCGCTAAATTGAGGTAGTGTTAATCCGTTTTTATGGTTACCAGGGTACCCCTTAGCAGCTAGGACATTGCCAAGGAAGTATCGGTCGGTTTGCCAATCAACGTTTTGTTCTTGATGGTTCATTAGTTTGACAATCACATCCCCCAAATCGTCTTGTAACTGTGGCAAGATGACTTGAGTTTCCGGATCACCCATTCGAACGTTGAATTCGATTACTTTAACACCATCTTTAGTCAGGATTAATCCAGCGTATAGAAAACCTTGGAACAAAATGCCTCGTTTGTGCATTTCAGCCAACACGGGTCTAATCACCTTCACTAATCCCTCGTTTAAGACATTATCACCAAATTGCGGAAGTGGACTGTAGGCACCCATTCCACCAGTATTGGGGCCCTTATCGCCATCATAGATGCGCTTGTGATCTTGAGCTAATGGCATGGTTATGATATCCAATCCGTTTACCATTACAATCATCGAAAATTCTTGACCGTCCAGGTATTCTTCAATCAGAATTTCTTGGTGAACGTTATTATCATAGATCGAAGCCAATGTTTCTTTGGCTTCTGCTAAGTCTTTAATGATGAAAACACCTTTTCCAGCAGCCAAACCGTTTAATTTCACAACAACTGGAAAATCATGTTCCTCCAAGTATTTGATAGAGTCATCATAATTACTAAAAGTAGCATAGGCAGCGGTTGGGACACTAGCTGATTTCATCACTTCTTTAGCGAACTCCTTAGAGCTTTCCAATTGAGCAGCCTCTTTATTGGGTCCAAAAACCTTCAAACCAGCATTGGTAAATCTGTCAACAATGCCATCACTAAGTGGTTTTTCGGGACCGATTACCGTCCAATCAATTTGATTATCCAAGGCAAATTCAATTAGAGCATCGAAATCTAGTTCTTCAATATTTATGGTTTGAACCCTATCGATTACATTCATCATGGGATTACCAGGTGCTACAAAAACTTTTCGATTGACGTTCTTAGCTAAACTTTGTGCCATCGCATATTCGCGACCGCCTGAACCAATCAATAACCATTTTTCCATCTTCATCATAACCTCACTCTAGTGTTTGAAATGACGGTTGCCACTAAATACAAGGGCAATACCTAACTCGTCTGCTTTATCAATTGAATCTTGATCGCGAATACTTCCACCAGGTTCAACAATTGCTGTGATACCATGTTTTGCGGCAAATTCAACACAATCATCCATTGGGAAGTATGCATCTGAACCTAATACTGCGTTTGCATAATCAGGCTTAGTTTCAGCCTTCTTGATAGCAATCTTAGTTGAATCAATACGGTTAGGTTGACCAGAACCAACACCTAAGGTCTGATGATCGGTGGTAACTACGATTGCATTACTTTTAACGTGCTTAACAGCGTTTTGAGCAAATGCTAACGCCTTCATTTGCTTTTCAGTTGGTTGTTTCTTTGAGACAACTTTGTAGTCCGTTGGTTCTTCATGAAGCAAGTCACGTTCTTGAACTAACATTCCACCTAGCACACTTACTAAATCTTTCTTGTCAGGGTTAATCTTATCGAAATCAACAGTTAATAGACGGATGTTTTTCTTCTTAGCTAATACGTCATAAGCTTCGTCAGTAAATGATGGAGCAATTACGATTTCCAAGAAGATAGCGTGCATCTTTTCGGCCGTTGCTAGGTCAACTTCTCGGTTTAAAGCGATGATTCCACCAAAGATTGAAGTTGAATCTGATTCATAAGCTAGGTTCCAAGCAGTTAGTAAGTCATCTGCAGTCCCAATACCACATGGGTTCATGTGCTTTAATGCCACAACAGTAGCTTGATCTGGGAATTCGGCGACAATACGAAGTGCGGCATCTGCATCCCTAACGTTGTTGTATGATAGCTTCTTACCATGTAATTGTTTTGCATTAGCTAGCGAATATTTTTCAGGAATTGGTTCCTTGTAGTATGCCGCTTTTTGGTGACTGTTTTCACCGTAACGCATTGCTTCTACCTTTTCATATGTGAAAGTTAGCTTTTCTGGGAATTCTTCTTTGGTTAGGTAGTTGGCGATTAATGCATCGTAAGCGGCAGTATGTCTAAATACCTTCGCTGCCAAACCGCTTCTGTATTCAGCATCAATTTCATCGGCGTCGTATCTTGCAATGTAATCATCATAGTCAGATACATCAGTAATTACGATCACGTCTTGGCTATTCTTAGCAGCGGCTCTTAGCATTGAAGGACCACCGATATCAATATTTTCAATTGCATCGGCATATGTAACGTCTGGTTTTTCAATTGTTTCTTTAAATGGATACAAATTGACACAGACTAAATCGATTAATCCAATATTTTGTTCCTTTAGTTGTTGCATGTGTTCTTGATTGTCGCGACGAGCAAGAATTCCAGCGTGAATACGAGGATGTAATGTCTTCACACGACCATCTAGCATTTCTGAAAAATTAGTAATTTCTTCAACAGCGATTGCATCCACACCATTGTCCAATAATGTCTTCAATGTTCCCCCAGTTGAGACAATATCGTAATCGCGTTGTTCTAGTTGCTTGGCAAATTCAACAATTCCATTCTTATCTGAGACACTTAACAATGCTAACTTTTTCAATTTAAATAACTCCCTTTTTAATTAATTGTAAAATCGTGCGTGGGTACAACTGATGTTCAACATCATGAATTCGATTTTCCAAATCCGCTAACGAATCACCTTCTTTTCTAAAAACTTCTTCTTGAGCAATAATTTGACCAGAGTCAATCCCCGAATCCACAAAATGAATCGTGACTCCCGTCTTATTAACTCCAGCATTATATGCATCTAGGATTCCTTGTTTTCCTGGAAAACTCGGTAGCAATGCTGGATGGATATTAATAATCTTATTAGGAAAAGCATTTAGCAATGTATCACCTACAATACGCATATACCCGGCGAGTATAATAACCTTTACGCCTTGTTCCTTTAATGCTTCTAAGATACGTCCCTCACGAATAGATCTTTTTTCACCCTTATGAAGCTCTTCTATCAAGACGTTAATGCCTTTTCTTTTCGCTCTTTGCACTACATAAGCATCATGATGATCACATACTAATAACCTAATATCGATTGGTAGCTCTGCTTCAGCAATGGCGTCGAAGTTAGTTCCATTTCCGGAAGCAAAAATGGCAACCGGAAGCTTAGTCGATTTCAACTGCTTGTTGCTCACGTTTTACCACCTCACCAATCTCAAAATATTCTAGGCCGTTGTCTGTAAGGTAGTTGGTCACTGCTTGAACATACTCTTCAGGAGCAACTAATACCATGCCAATTCCCTGGTTAAATACCAAATCCATATCACTTTGATCAAGGTTTCCCCAATCTTGTAGGCACTTGAAGATATTTGGCACTGACCAAGATGAACGGTCAATTTTAGCAGTCAAATCATTCGGAATTACTCGAGATAAATTATCAGCAATTCCTCCACCGGTGATATTGGCAATTGCATGAATCGCACCAGACTCAATGATTCCCTTAACATAGTGGTAGTACAAACGCGTCGGGGTAAGTAATTCATCAATTAATGGTTGTGATAGCCCTTGGTATGTGGCGTTTAAATCAAGATTGGCATCCTTGATAATCTTTCGAACTAATGAGTACCCATTGGAGTGAATTCCAGATGACTTCAAACCGATTAACTTGTCACCTTTTTTCACATTTTGTGCACCTAGCAAACGCTTTTTATCAGCAATTCCTACCGCAAAACCGCTAAGATCATAATCATCTTTCTTATAAATACCAGGCATTTCAGCCATTTCTCCCCCAATTAAAGAAAGACCAGCTTGCTTACATCCCATTACAACACCAGAAACGATTTCCTTAATTTCTGCCGGAAGTAATTTACCAATTCCGATGTAATCTAAGAAAAATAATGGTTTCGCCCCTTGTGCCAAGATGTCGTTAGCACACATTGCCACCAAATCAACACCAATTGTAGTGTGACGTTTAGCTTGAATCGCTAACATCAACTTAGTACCCACACCATCAGTTCCTGAAATCAAAACTGGATCATCATATTTAGCGAAATGTGATTGAAGTGAATACATTGCGCCGAATCCACCTAGACCATCAACTACGCTTTGATCATAAGTAGAAGCGACCATATTTTTAATGGAATCTACTGCCTTTTCGCCACTCTCAACATCGACACCGGCTTCTTTATATTGATTAGCCATTCACTTCATCCTCCTCATATAGATGTAGTCTTTTTGCTTCTGCATCATATGTTTCTTGATAGTCATACAATGGTGTTGGATATTTGCCATCAAAGTAGGCCGTACACAAACCATGGTATTGATTGTCGCAATCAAGATCGATTGCATTGATTAACCCCTCAACACTTAGATACTTTAAAGAATCAGCCCCGATGATGTTTTTAATTTCTTCAACACTGTGATTGGCACCGATTAATTCGCTTGGCTTTTGAATATCGATTCCGTAAAAGCATGGGTATTTCAAATCAGGTGAAGCAATTCGAACATGGACTGATTTTGCTCCAGCATCCTTTAACATTTTGACAATAAAACGACTGGTGGTTCCACGAACGATTGAGTCATCTACTAAGATGACGTCCTTGTCCTTGATGACTGATTTAACAACGGAAAGCTTCATTGAAACCCCGCGTTCACGTCGTTCTTGAGTTGGCTCTATAAAGGTTCTGGCAACGTATTGATTCTTAATCAATCCCATTTCGTAGGGAATGCCACTTTCAATTGCATATCCCATCGCCGCAGAAAGCGACGAGTTTGGTACCCCAATCACAACATCAGCCTTGGTTGGATTTTCGCGAGCCACCAACGCTCCCATACGTTTTCTAGCCTCATGAACCGAAACGCCATGAATTACAGAATCAGGACGAGCGAAGTAAACATATTCCATTGAACAAATAGTTAGTTCAGTATCTTCGGTAAAGTGGTCAATCTTGATTCCAGAGTCATCAACAATAATGACCTCTCCCGGTTGAACATCCCTTACATATTCGGCTTGAACTTGATCTAAAGCACATGTTTCACTACAGATAACCACGGCGCCGTCTTTTCTTCTTCCGACAACCAAAGGACGTAATCCGTTGGGGTCACATACTGCATACATTGCATCTGGACTAAGTAATACATAGGCAAAGCCACCGTGCATTTGATTGGCAGCTTCCTTGATACGACCTAAGAAAGTTTCTTGATTACTAACTTCAATCAAGTCACCGAAAATCTCACTATCAGAATCAGATTGGAAGATAGTTCCAGTTTTTCTAAGCATTTCTTTTAGAGTGTCAGCATTAGTTAAGTTTCCATTATGTGATAGTGCGAAATGAGTTTCGGTGTTTTCAAACATAAATGGTTGAACATTGTTGATGGTATGGCTTCCAGCAGTTGCGTATCGAATGTGGCCTAGTGCTGCATTTCCATGTAATCGATCAAATGAATGTGGGTCATCAAAAATAGCTCCAAGTAAACCTTGTCCGCGATATCGGTTTAGTCGTTTATTAGCGTCAATGGCAAGAATTCCAGCACCTTCTTGACCACGATGCTGCAAAGCGTGGAGACCACTGTAAGCGACTTTGGCAGCCGGACCTTCAACACCCCAGACTCCAAAAACACCACATTCATCGTTTAAGCTTTTGACTTCATTTGGCATGATAAACTTTCCTTCCAGATGGTTTTTAATGTAGTCACATCATCAACATATTGACCATCTTGTAGTCGTAGATTGATTTGTTGACTATCGTCAGTCACTCCAATCAAATGGGCTTTTTTACCAGCTAGTTTTTCAAAGGCTTCTCGGTCTTCTTGGCTGACTGATACCACATATCTTGATTGAGTTTCTGAAAATAATTGCGCTTTAGTAATATCGATTTCACCATTTAAACCAAGATTGTTTTCAAATAATGATTCCAGTAGCGATACGATAATGCCACCTTCACTCACATCGTGAGCAGATTCAATTAGGTGGTTATGAATTAAATCAAGAATTAAACGTTGGTTGCTAAATTCTTCTTCTAGGTCAAAATGGATTTTTCCTGAAATTTGGCCTTCTAAATGCTTTTGAATTTCTGAGCCCGCAAAATCATCGTTTGTATCTCCAATAACGTAGACTAATTTCCCAGTTTCCAAAAAGTCAGATTTAGTGATGTATTGATTATCTTCAATTAAACCAACCATCCCGATCATTGGAGTTGGGTAAATCGCCTTGTTATCAGTCTCGTTATATAGAGAAACGTTTCCAGCAATTACGGGTGTATCGAATTTTTCACAAGCCTTAGAGATTCCTTCAACTGATTGATCCATTTCAAAGTAACTTTCTGAATCATCAGGGTTTCCAAAGTTCAAGCAGTCAGTGATACCGATTGGCACGGCACCGCTAGCGACAATATTTCTAGCAGCTTCTGATACAGCAATTTGCCCACCTAGTTTTGGATTAAGGTAGATGTAACGACCGTTGGCATCAGTAGTCATTGCGAGTGATTTATTAGTTCCACGAACACGAATCACTCCTGAGTCACTACCAGGTTGAACGACAGTGTTGGCTTGAACACGACAATCATATTGACGGTAAACTGACTCTTTAGAAACGATTGTGGGTTGCCCAATAATCGTCTTAACCATGTCATTAACATTGCTAATAACTGGCACTTTGGCTTCTTTAACGTTCTTTAAACGTTCAGGTTCTACGACATCGTGTTGGTATTCTGGAACATCGTTTACCAAACTTGAAGTTGGGATATCACAAACAACTTCACCATGATGAATCAATCTGTATTGTTTATCATCATTAACATGACCAATGACAACAGCGTCTAGGTGATGTTTTTCAAAGATTTCAAGAATTTCATCTTCATGGCCCGCTTTGACACAAAGCAACATTCTTTCTTGTGATTCGGATAGCATGATTTCATATGGTGTCATCCCAATTTCTCTTTGAGGAACTAAGTCTAAATCAAGGTCCACTCCACTATTAGCTTTGTCAGCCATTTCAGCTGATGAAGATACTAGACCAGCTGCACCCATGTCTTGAATTCCAACTAAGATATCCTTGTGGTTATGAGTCACTTCCAGACATGCATCAACAAGTAATTTTTCCATAAATGGATCACCAACTTGAACTGCAGAACGATCAGATTCTTCTTCAGTGCTGAATTGACTTGAAGCAAACGTTGCACCGTTAATTCCATCACGTCCAGTCTTAGCACCGACGTAGATGATTGAGTTTCCAGCACCTGAAGCTCTTCCTGCCTCGATGTCTTCTTGATCCATCAATCCGACACACATAACATTTACCAAAGGGTTACCGTCATAACATGGATCAAAACTTATTTCACCACCAACTGTTGGCACCCCAATACAGTTACCATAACCAGCAATTCCAGCAACAACCTTATCTAATAAAAATCGATTTTTATCATTAGTTAGTTCACCGAAACGAAGACTATCTAAAGAAGCGACCGGTTTAGCTCCCATTGAGAAAATATCCCTGATGATTCCACCCACACCAGTAGCAGCACCTTCATAAGGTTCAACATAGCTTGGATGGTTATGACTTTCGGCTTTAAATACCACCGCTTGGCCATCACCAATATTTAAAACTCCAGCACCTTCCCCAGGTCCTTGTAGAACACGAGAACCATCTGACCAGAATTTTCTTAAGACAGGTTTAGAATTCTTGTATGAGCAGTGTTCGCTCCACATTCCTGAGTACAAACCAGTTTCGGTGTAGTTAGGCAAGCGGTGCAAAATGTCATTTGAAATTAAGTTATATTCAAAATCAGTTAAACCCCAGTCTTGGTAAATCTTTTGATCTTTAATATCTTGGGGTGTAATTGTCTTTGGCTTTTCCATCTTGTTAGCTCCTAACGTGATTTAATAATGACTTGAACAACTTCAAGCCGTCAGTTCCACCTAAAATACTCTCAACGGCACGTTCTGGATGTGGCATCATCCCTAAAACATTACCTTGTTCGTTCACAACACCAGCGATATTGTCACAACTACCGTTCGGATTGTCTTCATAAGTGAAAACGATTTGATTGTTAGCTTTTAATTGAGCTAAAGTTTCGTCATCACAGTAGTAATTACCTTCACCATGGGCGATTGGAATATCAATCACTTCTGATTCTTCGTATTGGTCGGTAAACATTGTGTCGTTATTTTGAACACGAAGTTTGGACCAATCAGAGATAAATTCCATGCTAGTGTTGTGTTGAAGCGAACCTGGTAGTAAGTTTGCTTCAGTTAAAATTTGAAATCCATTGCAGACACCCAATACCGGTTTCCCTTCTGCGGCCATTTCCTTAACCGATTCCATAACTGGTGCAAAACGAGCTACGGCACCACTTCTTAGATAATCACCATAGGAGAAACCACCTGGAATTAAGACACCATCATATCCATCTAGATTAGTAGCGTCTGAAGTAACTAAATCGACGTCTTCATTTAGTGAATCGCGGACTGCATAGTACATATCCATGTCACAGTTAGAGCCGGGAAAACTAATTACTGCAAATTTCATTTCGCCACTTCCTTTAAATCAAATTCAAATGATTCCATATTGTGGTTTACTAATAGGTCTTTAGCAATATCATTAACAACCTTTGATGCTTCATCTTCGCTATCAGCTTGGATGTTAACTTCAAAGTACTTACCTTGTTTAACTGCGTCGACCTTGTCGTAACCCAAACGTTGTAAGGCGTTCAATACTGCTTCACCTTGAGGATCTAAAATTGATGCTTTGTGATGAACATAAATTTGTGCTAAATACATATTTCTTCCTCCCTAAATGGCTGCTCGTAAACGATGTAGAATTTCTAGGTACCCTGGCATCATATCGCCAGCTTCTTTTCTAAAGACATCCTTGTCTAATGATTCGTTCGTGTCTTTATCAAGTAAACGACATGAATCAGGTGATATTTCATCAGCTAAGATAATTTCACCATTTTCGTTAATCCCAAACTCTAGTTTGAAATCAACTAAGGTAACGTTCATCTTGTCGAATAATCCTTTTAGGATTTGGTTAACTTTTAGACCATTAGCTTCTAGTTGAGTTAACTTATCAGCTTCGATTAAATCTAAGCCAATTGCATCAGACTTCGTAACGATTGGATCGTGCAAATCATTGTCTTTATAAAAAAATTCGACAACTGGTTCTTTCAATGTTTGAAGATAATCAGTGCCGAATCTTTTTTGGAAATGTCCGGCAGCAAAGTTTCTAATTACAACTTCCAGCGGAATCATTTCAACTTTTTTATTTAATTGATCTGTTTCGTTCACACGTTCAATAAAGTGAGTATCAACGCCATTTTCGTTTAAGTATGTGAAAATCATACTTGAAATTTCGTTGTTAACTGCGCCCTTGTTTTCGATTAATTCATTACGCAAACCATCCCCTGCAGTGGTGTGGTCAGTGTAGTGCACACGCAATACACTTGAATCATCGGTGGTGTAAAGTTCTTTAGTCTTACCTGATGCAACTAATGTGGTCATTTTAATTCTCCTCATCTAAATAATTTAACGTCTTGCAATAATTGATCGATTGATGAACCAGTCACGGTGATGTGACCCATCTTTCTTTGATGTTTAATTTCAGCCTTACCATAATCATGAAAGTTCCAATTAGGATGGTTAACTAACTCGTTTCGACCGAGTGTTAGATTGTCACCCAATAGGTTCACCATTACGGCGTTATCATTTAACTTGATATCTGGTAAAGATAGATTACAAATACTTAAAATATGTGCTTTAAATTGAGAAACATTGCAGGCCTCAATAGTGTAATGACCTGAATTATGTGGTCGTGGTGCCAGCTCGTTAACAAGAAGTCTACCATCTTCCATTAAGAAGAATTCGATTCCTAAAACACCGACTAGCTTCATTTCTGAAGCAATGTTTTCGGCAATCTGTTCAGCATTTTTATGAACCTTTTCATTAGTTCTTGCTGGTACGATACTGGTGTGTAATATATGGTCCTGATGAATATTTTCGCTAAGTGGGAAGACAATCACCTTGCCGGAAACATCTCGGTCTACCATTATGGAAACTTCCTGTACAAAACGTTGCTTTCTTTCGTAGATCCACTCAATGCCGTCCAAGTGTTTAATGACTTCCTTTAAATCAGATTCACTATTAATGTCGAATTGACCGTGGCCATCGTAACCACCCTCTGCGGTTTTTAAAATCGCAGGAGTAGATATTTTTTGGTACGCTTTCAACAAATCGTCGGCGTTATTTACTGGCATGTAGTCAGTAACAGGTGCTCCAATGCTTTGTAAAAAGCCCTTTTCCTTGTTTCGGTTGCTAGTGATTTCTAGTTCACTAAATGGCTGTGGGATATATGTAGTATCCGAAACCTTTTTAATCGCTTCTTGATCGACGTTTTCAAACTCATAAGTTAAAACATCTGATTTATCAGCTAACTGCTTAATGGCTGTTTCATCATCATAGTCGGCGATAATTTGAAAATCTGCAACTTGTGCTGCTGGAGCGTCAGGTGTTGGATCTAAGACTCCAACCTTATAACCCATTTCTTTGGCAACCAGTGCCATCATTTGACCAAGCTGCCCACCACCCAAAATTCCGATAGTAGCTGGTGGCAAAATTGGTTTAGTGTAATTGTTCATTACTATCAATTGCCTCCCTTGTTTGTCTTTCACGGAAATCATCTAGACTTTGTGCGATTTTGTCATTGCTAATTGCTAAAATCTGAGCCGCTAACAATGCAGCATTCTTAGCACCAGCGTCGCCAATTGCGACGGTCGCAACTGGTACTCCTGAAGGCATTTGAACGATTGATAGCAATGAATCAACTCCATTTAAGGTGCTGGTCTTAACCGGAATCCCGATTACCGGTAAAGTTGTATTTGCCGCTAACATTCCTGGCAAATGGGCTGCACCACCCGCCGCAGCAATAATCACCTTATATTGTTCGTATTTTGCCGAACTGCCAAAAGCCTGCAATTCATTTGGCATCCGATGAGCTGAGATTATTTTAGTGTTATAACTAATTCCTAGACTATCCAAAGTATCAATTGTTCCCTGTATTTTAGGTAAGTCAGAGATTGAACCCATTACAACTGCTACATCCATTTTTTAAAGTCTCCCCTCTAAATGGTTAATTTCATCATAACAAGTCGATTAACATTCGTCAACTAAAAAACGAACAATATTTAAAAATAATATATTATAGTTCGTAAAAAGTAGAATGTCGGCACAAAAAAAGACCAACTTAGAAAAGTCGGTCTTTTTTGACTATTTAAACTCAGGAAATGTCTTATAAATCATTTTGTACATTCGATATTGATCGTATGCATTAAATTTATCATGTAATGACACGATAATCACACGGTTCTTATTTGGTAGTTGACTGGTGCTTACTAGACAGTTACCTGCCAACGGAGTGTATCCTGTCTTTAAACCATCAACATGTAATGCTGCATCATATCTTAGTCCACCCGCTAGTAGTTCATTAGCATTCTTTAGAGTTTGACCACTTTGGTGGTAGCGATAAATCTTAGCATCATTTACAATCGCTGGATATAGCTTCAATAGATGTGAAGCAATCACAGCTAATGCTTTAGCAGATACACGGTTATAGTCATAACGTGATCCATAACGAATATAATATGGATATAAATCGGAGTTTTCCAAACCAGATGAGGAAACGAAGTGAGCTTGAGAAGCGATGCCCCATGCCTTCACTTGTCTGTTCATCTTCTTGATGAACTTATTGTTAGTTCCTGATACCCATTGACCAAGTGCAATGGTTGCACTATTAGATGAGGCAATTAATGAAGCCTTATACAAGTTTCTAACACTGTACTTCTTGTTAGCTTTTAATACGTAACTGCCCAGCGAATGATGTCTACTCATTCTTGCTAAACTTGGTGATATTTTAACTTTTTGTTTCCATCCATTTTTGATAGTTTGTGCTTTTTGAATCGCTAAGTATAATGTCATAATCTTAGCGGTCGAAGCAACGGCACGTTTGGATGTGGAATTCTTTTGGTAGTAAACCTGGTTAGTATCCATGTTCATGGCATAAGTAGCACTACTTGTCTTGTTGTACTTATCCATAGTTTTGGTGTACTTACTGTTGGCATTGGCACTTGCGCTCACAGTAACAAATGATGATCCAAGCATAAAAATAGCTAGAAACGATACCATTATGTTTTTGATTTTACTCATTTAAATTTACCCCCCTTAACGAAATCAATAGCTATATATTACAACGTTTTGACGGGATTTTAGTTTACAAATTATTACATTTATATTGTGAATATTAAAAAAGGAGCCTAATAATTAGGCTCCTTTTCCTTGTTACTATTTAATTGCTGATTTAACAGCGTCTTTTTCGGATTCAACCAATTCAACGGTACTTGTAATTGCTCTAGTATCCATTTTAATTTCACGGGTTAAACCTGGTGTGTCTAGTTTTGGTTCAAAGAAGGCTTTGAATTCATCCAGACGGGTTCTAGTGTGGAAAATGTTTGAGATAACCGTAATAAATGTAGCGAATTCCATATCACCACCAACAGTATCTTCTAACCATTGCCATTCATTTCTAATCCAATCCCATGCGAATTGTTGACCGGCTGGATTTCTCAATACACCAGAGAACCAAGCTCGTAAGTCTTGAGGTTTTACAACGCTACTGTCTTCAAAGTTAGCTACTAATTTCCCTAGTAACTTAGCATCGTTTGTTAGAGTTACTGCAGAACAAATATCTTGTTTATAACTTGGGTCTGTTGATTGCTTGTATTCTTCGACTAATGAATCGAATTCTTCAGCGTTTGAGTAGTTCTTCATTTCATTAGCTAAGATATATACACGTGTATCAGCAGGTAATGATAATAAGTTATCTTGGTGATCTTGGAAGATTGCATGTGCAGCTTCGGCGAAGTCCTTATTGCCACCATATAATGATGCACTTAAGATGTATGGACGAGTTAACTTATCATTGTTACTTTCACCGTCAACACTAACTAGACCTAGTCGTTCTAGTTGTTTGTCACTTAGCTGTCTGTATAGTTTCTTCAAGTTATCTTCGTCTTCAGTTCCGGGTTCAACGAACTTCTTCAAGTTGTTGGCTAATGTGTAAACAGAATCATTAACAACATTAGATTTACTATCAGCAAATTGTTTTAATACCGGAACAATTCCTGCGTATGATACTTGCTTAGCCTCAGCTAATAAACGAAGATCTTGTAATAACTGCATCTTATCAATTGGGGATAAACTATTCGCATCACTTAAGATGTCATCTTGTAATGTTTCATCATATTCAACGATAAAGTGTGAATTATTACCAACATTTACTCTAAATGGTTTGCCATTTAGCTTACGTAGTTCTTGGTAGTCACCCAAATCAATAGTTTCTTCACTAAAGATGTCGGGAACTTGGTCATAGTTTGCGTTTAAAGGAATTTGCCAACGACGGCCTTCATCCTTACCTTCACCTGTGAAAAATTGCTTTTGAGCTAGCTTCAAACGGTTATCTTCAACGTAAGCGTTCACAACTGGATAACCTGGTTGTTCCAGCCATGATTCCATAATCTTGCCCAAGTCCATACCTGCAGCCTTACCAAGTGCATCCCATAAATCAGCACCGGCAGCGTTGCTGTACTTGTGAGCAGCAAAATAGTTCTTTAGACCTTCACGTAGTGCATCGTCACCAATCAAGGCACGAACCATTACTAACATTCTGGCACCCTTAGCATAAACGATTGCTGCATCAAATAATGCATCAATTTCTGCTGGGTGATGAACATCAACGTGTACCGATTGAACACCGTCCACAGCATCACGTTTTAAAGCTGCAGGCACATCTGTGGTTTGGAATACTTCCCAAATGTTCCATGAAGGTTCGATTGCATCAATTGCAACATATTCCATCATGTTCGCAAAACTTTCGTTCAACCATAAATCATCCCACCATCTCATGGTTACTAGGTCACCAAACCATTGATGAGCTAATTCATGGGCAATCACTGTAGCAACACGTTGCTTCACTTCAAATGAAGTGTTATCTGGATCTAGCAATAAGTAAGCTTCACGATAAGTTACTAGTCCCCAGTTTTCCATGGCACCTGCTGAAAAATCAGGTAGAGCTAATTGCCATGAATGTGGAAGTGGATATGGGGTTTGGTAAAAATCTTCGAAGAATTCGATTGAACGTTTAGCAATATCTAAGGCAAAATCTAATTCTTTAGCGTCATGAGCTTTAGTACCAAACACACCAACTTTAACGCCACTCTTGGTTTCAGTCATCTTACTTTGCATGTCACCAAAAGCAAATGCGACTAAATAAGTAGACATTTTTACGGTTTCGTCAAAATAATGAACGCCATTTTCAACTTTTACTTCTGGCATATTTGCTATAGCAGTCTCCCCAGGTTGTTCATCAAACTTAAGCGCTAATTTAAACTTAGCCTTTGCTTCTGGTTCATCAATACATGGAAATGCTTGTCTAGCAAAATTGGTTTCAAATTGAGTCCCTACAAGTTGTTTTTGTTCACCATTAACTTGGTAGTATGAGGGATAAATTCCCATCATAGTATCTGTTAATTTAGCTGAGTATTCAATAGTTACTGCCACTTCCCCGGTCTTTCCTAAGGATATGTTAATTACTTCATTATCATTATCCACGCTAAATTCAACGGCAGTACCATCTACCGAAACGCTAGTGACATCAAAGTCTTTTTCGTGAATGCCAATTTCTTCTTCACTTGCATTACCGTAAATTGTGGTCTTTCCACTAAATTTCTTTTCACTACGGCTAACATCTAGAAAAATATCGTAGTGATCAGGTTGAAATCGATTAAATAATCTAACTAATTCAGCCATCAATAACACTCCTTTTTTATCATCGTTTTCTCATTATTTTTTAATTGTACGCTATCTAAATATAAAATGCTACAAATATATTGTAATAGCTAAAACGTTTTTATGCACATGTTAACATTTTTATAATTTTCTTTATAAAAGATTTAATTTCTTTAGCAAAACTTAACTTTGCAATCATAGATACTAGAACAAAATAAAATTATAGTTAGACCATAAATATAATTAGGAAGTGAACTCAATGAGAAAATTAGCAAAAAAAGCTTTCATTCTTTCAACATTGACTTTTGGTGCTTTAGAAGTAACAAGCGTCGCTAACAAAAATTTTAACCCTAAAGATAACGTCATCGCTTATGCTTCAGAAACCCAAGATCATTTTGATGCTTCTAGCATGTTCCCAGATAAGACATTTCAAGATATCCTTGTTCAGTCTGTTAATGAATACGTAAGACATTCGTATCCATTCGGGAGTGGTGCTGCGAAAAGCATCAATGATATAACTCAGAGTGATATAAACCAATTAACTACTTTAGATGCTAGTAACGAAGCAAATCCTATTGCTTCATTGACTGGAATTAACAATTTAATTAACCTAAACTCAATTAAACTAAAAAATGTTACATTTGATTCTCAAATCAATTTTTCACCTCTAAAGAGTCTAAACAATTTGACATCTCTTTCTATAACTTCTTCAAATATAAACAGTCAAATGATTAATAACTTGGATGGATGGAACAATACAAAATTAACTAATATTAATTTAACAGATAATAAAATCGATAGTATTGATTTCATGAAACACATAGACATTCCAAACATTCAAAATATTGCTGTTGATTACAATCAAATCAGCGATTTTAGTCCACTAGATGGTAAAAATTGGGAACAACTAAAGAGCTTAAGTGCTTCTCATAATCAAATCTCTGATATTTCCCCAATTGCTAACATCAATTGGCCTAATTTACAAAATTTAGATGCTTCTTACAATAAAATATCTGATATCAGTTCCATTTCAAAAGTAAAATGGGAAAACATTCAAGAAATTAACGTTTCAAATAATCAGATTAGCGATATCAATGTCATATCTAGCGCTGATTTCCCTAGTATTCAAACAATTAACGCTGATAATAACCTAATTTCTGATATCAATAGTTTCGCTCACACTAACTGGAAGCAGCTAAATCAAATATCAGTTAACGGAAACAACATTAAAGATATTTCTGCAATGAAGGGACTATCGACTATCTATCCTAACTTGCAAACATTTTATGTAGACAATAACCAATTATCAGATCTTTCATTCATGCTAGGATACCAAATCGGCGGTGGTTCTGCTTTAAACCAAGCTGTTAATGAATCCTATACACTTAAAAAGCCAAAAATTGGTGACGTTATAAAGATTCCAATTAACCTTGAGGATATTAACACTTATCCTCAAAATGCAGTTTTAGACACTGGCAGAACACAATTCATAATAAATCTTCATTCTAATGGATTTACAGCATATGGTACGGATGGAAAAGTATACAACTCATCTGATGGATACTCATCTAATGGTATCAGTTATTTAACATATAAATACAATGGTGGTAACCTTCCAACTGTTGCTACTCTTGGTTTCAGAAGTACATTAGGTCAAGGACAAACTGATCCCTACTTCTCAGGTATTTATAATGTTTCATTAAACTATTCACAAGATGACTTATCAAATGATAAATCTTCTACTTCTAGCTCCGAAGAACAAAGCTCTAGTGCTCAATCCTCTGCTTCTAGCTCTGAAAAACAAAGTTCTAGTGCTCAATCCTCTGCTTCTAGCTCTGAAAAACAAAGTTCTAGTGCTCAATCCTCTGCTAGTTCAAGCTCTGAAAAACAAAGTTCTAGCGCTCAATCCTCTGCTTCCAGCTCTGAAAAACAAAGTTCTAGTGCTCAATCCTCTGCTAGTTCAAGCTCTGAAGAACAAAGCTCTAGTGCTCAGTCCTCTGCTTCTAGCTCTGAAAAACAAAGTTCTAGTGCTCAATCCTCTGCTTCTAGCTCTGAAGAACAAAGCTCTAGCGATCAATCCTCTGCTTCTAACTCTGAAAAACAAAGTTCTAGTGCTCAATCCTCTGCTAGTTCAAGCTCTGAAGAACAAAGCTCTAGCGCTCAATCCTCTGCTTCTAGCTCTGAAAAACAAAGTTCTAGTGCTCAATCTTCTGCTAGTTCAAGTTCTGAAAAGCAAAGCTCTAGTGCACAACCTTCTGTTAGTTCAAGCTCTGTAGATCAAAGCTCTAGCGCTCAATCCTCTGCTTCCAGCTCTGAAAAACAAAGTTCTAGTGCACAACCTTCTGCTAGTTCAAGCTCTGTAGATCAAAGTTCTAGTGCTCATTCTTCTGTTGCAGACAACCACAGCAATAATGCAGGTAATCCTACATCAAAGAAGAGTTCTACTAACACTACTTCAGACAGCAAATCATCCTCAAATCATGGTAATAACGCTGGTAATCCAAACAAAACCGTTACTATCAAGCATGTAGATCCAGCTGTGCCGGGTAACAATAACAATGCTTCTTATCATGATGCTGAAAGCAAAAACAAGTTACCACAAACTGGTAACAAAACTGAACAAAATGTGTTAATCTCCCTCGGTGCAGTTGCAATCGCTACTGCATTAGGACTAGCTGCATTTGCTCTACGTCGTAAAAATAAATAACGATTAATCAAAAAGACCTCCGAAATTAATTCGGGGTCTTTTTTTAGAATAGAGAATTTAAACGTTTTAAATCATTAATATTAAATTTACGATGCTTACCATCAACTAATCTATTACTCTTTTCGTCACGATTTACCAAACTATATTGAGATTGATCTTTAATGAATTCCTGAATAATTGCTTTTAACCACTTAGTGCTCTTAGTTTGGGTGATTTTCATCTCGATTTCTTTTTGAATAACTTGGGTAGCATCGTTTAAATCCTTTTGTGAACTGGTAATATCATATGTATCATCGCCATAATCAAAGTATTCGTTCATAAAATTGATATATTGTGTTTCTAGACGTTTACTTGGCCACCATGCCATAAGAATTGGACGACGATCCTTAGAAGTTGATTTTTCCCACTTTTGCCCATTTCTAAGAATCATCTTTGGTCGATACCACGTGTTAAATGTCAGGTATCCGTCTACAGTTGATATATTTTGTTCATCAATCTTGTAAAACGCATTATTTTTAGAATAAGTGTTTTGCGGATTATACGATGGTTTTACAATTCCTGAAGTTTCCGCCCTTGAATTTGAGATTGATAAAATCAAACCAACTCCAAACAATGCTGCCACTATCATTGCGCAAGTCACAATTGACAATAGCAGTTTTTTGCGCAAGAAACTCAGCTGTCCTTTTTTCATTATAAGTTCTCCTAGTTTCATATTATGATACTAATTTTACCACAAAAGAATATTTCTCTTGCTTCATTGATAAAATCATGAAATATTAGATATTATTGTTTAATTCTAGGAGATGTTTATATTGAAAGCAAAGATGTTGTTTAGAATCATCTTGTACATAATTGGACTAAATGTTTTAGCACTTGGTACAACACTATTCGCATGCGGAAAACTCGGGGTTAGTTCGTTAGTCTCTGTACCACAAACTCTATCATTTATTTTAAATACTACTTTGGGTCATGCCACTACGATGTTCTTTATTGTTTTGGTGGTCATCCAATTAATTATCATTAGAAAATTTGAATTAAAAATAGTTTTACAATTGGTACTAGCATTTGTTTTTGGTTGGCTGGTTGATTTTTATGGATTAACCGTTGGATTGAAAAGGATTCCATTACAGGGATATGCTGAAAAAATCCCAGTAACTTTACTAGCCATTTTATGTACAGCATTAGGGATTTTTATGATGGTAAAAGCATCTTTCGTCCTAATCCCAGCTGATGGATTTGTTAATGTCATCAGTGATAAATTTAATAAACCATTTGGCCAAATGAAGTTTTGCTTTGACGCATCCATGATTATCATCACAATCATTTTAGGATTGGTATTTTTACACCGCATTACTTCAATTGGGATTGGAACTGTTTTAGCAGTCCTTTTTGTTGGTCAATTGATTAACCTATTTAATTATATTGTGGACAAGACAAAAAAAGCTTAGAGCATCTGCTCTAAGCTTTTTTGTTATTTAAATTTACGACGGTATCCTAAATATATTGTGAAAAGATATAATATCGTATATACAGTAAAGAAAATAAATCCGAAGTCGCCGCCCAAAAATAAGTTGAAACAAATAAGAAACATAATTACAAATACTAATGTAATTATGCTTTCATTAAAATAGCTTTTGATAGCTCTTTTTCGTTCAGCATCGTCACCATAATCATATTCATCTAATCCATATCGTTTCACTACAACATTCATATACGTTAGCGCAATTAAAGCAGCTGTTATATTTGCAAAGATCAAACCAATCAAGATGTTGGAATTATCGTAGAAGTTTCCTATTATTAGCGATGTGAAAGACGAAACCAAAAGAAAGACAATAAGACCGAATGCCACCTTATTGGCCGCCTCAGAAATTACCTTATTGGTAAATTCATCAAATGGTTTATTAATACCGTAAATAAATTTAACTAATTTTGTAAATAAAGATTCATTCATATTCATTCTCCTCATCTTTTAAATAGACGACAATACTGCATATAAATTACCACCAAATTACCAATAAAAAAACCGATAAACATTGGCGAAATACTTTCGTACATTCCCATATATCTGAACCAAATCGAAATCGGATACATAGTGAGTAACAAAATCAATACAGACGTGAATAATCTGCTGATAATAAATCTTTTACTATAAATCTTTTGTTCTTCTTCATTATCAAATTCATAGCGATCCAATTTATTTTTTCTAATGATTCTACCTATATATGCACTTGCAATCAAATACACAAAGGTATCGGCAATAATTAAACCACTTACTACATTCATAGGACTAAACCAACTTATCAGTACCATCAATGCATATGCTGAAACAATAAGATATACCATTAACCAAATCGCGATTTTATTTCCAGCGTCGTTAATGACGTCCCTGGCAAACTCATCAAACGGTTTGCTAATTCCATAAAAATTTTTAACTAGTTTTATAAACAAAGATTCCTTCACCGGTTATTCACTCCTTCATTCCAAAATAAAGTATTTAAATCTGTTTTTAGTGTTTTGGCAATATTGAAACATAGTTTCAAACTCGGATTGTATTCTCCCTTTTCAATCAAACTTAAAGTCTGACGAGAAATACCAACTAGCTGCGCTAGATCTTTTTGCTGAATATTCAATTTGGTCCGTATTTCTTTAACTCGATTTTCCAAAAATAACCCCTCACAGCTTCTTTATTTTTGAATTTTATTTTTTAAAGTTATATATACAGTAAAGCCACCAATCACAGAAAAAGCTAATATCATTAAATTATTCCATGGACTTAACACTCTCTCTGCTAAAGTGTTACCAGCGTTATTGGGACCACCAAAGATAACAAGTGCCCTTTCCAAAATGAAAAAAGATATACCACAATTAAATCCACGACGTTTAGCCTTTTTTACCAACGTTTCATATGATTGTTCATTCGTTACATCAATTAAATCAATTTTACTTTTACGTATTTTATATTTGAGAAACGCTAACACCAATAACATAGCTAATAAGTTAATTGATAATACGACTGCTAATAAGTTAGATAAAAAGTTGGCAGAAGGTGAATTTAAAAAGAAACATCCGGCAACCAAGAATTCAATAAGACTAAATAGGAAATAAGATCCGAACGCAATAAAACCACTTTCATACATGACATTTTGTTGGTATTCATCTTTTTTTAATGGAACACCAAATTCATATTCAATAATTTTGTTTAATATTTTTTTCATTAGATATGCACTTCCTAATTTTTAGGTAATATATATATTCCATATGTAAACTATATATTACATAAATTAAAAATGCAAGTATAGAAAAAGATATCTTTTTAGACGTCTCTTTTATTATTATTTATGATATGGACTACCTTCATTAATCATGAAGGCACGATAAATTTGTTCGGTTAATACCAAGCGCATCAATTGATGTGGCAAGGTAAAACGGCCAAATGAAATTTGAGTGTCAGCACGTTTTAAAACCTTTGGCGCAAGACCAAGTGATCCACCGATTACAAAAGTGATATCTGAATGACCATATGTGGCCAACTTATCGATTTCTTTGGCAAATTCTTCGGATGCACGTTCTTTACCAAGAATGGCTAGTGCATATACATATTCCTTGTCGGCAATCTTGTCCAGAATTCTAGTTCCTTCTTTATCCATAACATCTTGCATCTCAGATTCACTAAGGGATTCAGGCGCTTTCTCATCTGGAACCTCAATAATCCGAAACTTACAAAAACGTGATAAACGCTTGCTGTACTCATCAATTCCGGCCTTAAAATACTTTTCTTTTAATTTTCCAACCACAACTAGTTTAATATTCATTTGTGAAATCTCCTTTTTGAATTTTAGAACCACTATATTTAGTATGTGGAAATGTTGTTAACTACTACTAATATTGTCCACAGATTGTCAAGGTTTTTCACGAGTTATCCACATCTGTGCATATGCTATTTTAACCCGTGTAACACTCAAAAAATACTGTCACACAGGCGTTTCACAGTACTGCGTTTTCCGTGTAACTTTCTTTTCCACAATGTTATCCACAGAGTTATCCACATGAGGTGGAAAACTAAAAAATAGCGATAATTATTGATTTTTCGGGCATATATATAGATCGAAAAAATTTTAATTTTTCTAGTTATACACCGAATGTATGTTTTTTTCTTTGTGAAAAGTTTTGGATTAAAATTTCACAAAGATTATTATACAAAATTAAGTAATTGTTCGTAAAATTTTATATAAAAAAAAGCGTTGAATTTAATCAACGCTCTCATAAATAAATGGTAATTATTTAGTTGGTAATTCGCCTTCAACGATTTGGTCTAACGTTGTCATAGAAGGTATAAAGAACACGTTACCAGTCACTGGATCAGAGAAATCTAGTAAGCGGTCGGATTGCCCAAACATGTTTTCAAGCATGCGCTTAGTAACTGTCCAATGTCTAGCATAACCAATGAAGTATGTTCCAGTCTTACCAGAGCTAGGATCTGAGAATGGGACATTCATTCTGACAATCTTGTGTTCAACACCATCGTCGTTATCTTGAGATGCGACGTTATGTGAGTTTTTAAGTTTTTCGTCATCTTCTAATTCCAAATCGGAGTATTTCTTTCTTCCGATAGCCTTTTCTTGGTCTTCAGTCTTTAATGCATTCCAAGCATCCATGTTATGAATGTATTTTTGAGCAAATGCGTACGAACCATTTTCAAAGTCAGGGTCTTCATCCCCAATAATAGCGTATCCTGAAGCCTTTTGAATTTCAGGATTTTCAGTTCCATCAACAAACCCGATGATAGCTCGACCTTCAAAATATCTAAATCCCTTTGTTTCATCTTCAACGGTTGCAAAATCACGGTAGTAATTTCTGATTTGACTAGCAACTTCATATACCACTGCTTCAGAATCTGCACGAATGTGGATAAATAAATCGGCAGGTGTTGATGGTGAAGTATATTTAGGTCCCTTTACTGGTTTAAAGTCTTCTAATTCTTGTGGCTTCTTCGCGTCAGCAAATAAATAATCCCATGCTGAGTTAGAGAACCCAAACGCTACTTTCAAATGTTCTTCAGGATATCTGATATTCATTGAACGTAAAATGGCTTGTTCTCTAGATACTAATTCGACAACCTTTTCACGGTCATCGTCTGCGTTACTTCTATTAATAGTTAATGTCGTAAATAATACATTTTTTCCCGCATCTTTATATACGTCTTGTGCGTCAGTAGGATCGAATGGCATGGTAGTACCTTCTTTCGTTATTTATAATGATTATAAACTAATAATCAATATTATTATAACTCATTTTAAACATGATGAACGGTAAAAATTTAAAAAATCATTAAAATTTTGAGCATATATTATCATAAGTTTTTATTTAGCATTACAATGTTGGTGTATAAACATAAAGGGGGAATTATTCATGACCAAACTAACTACTGATGAAGGTCAACCATGGGCAGATAATAATCATTCATTAACTGCCGGAAATCGTGGCCCTGTTTTATTACAAGACTACCAATTAATTGAAAAATTAGCTCACTTTAACCGTGAACGTATTCCAGAAAGAGTAGTCCACGCTAAAGGTGCCGGGGCTAAGGGTGTTTTCACTCTTACCCGTGACATGAGCGATTATACAAAAGCCGACTTGTTCAATGGTAAAGGCAAGCAAACACCTCTTACCATTCGTTTCTCTGAAGTTGCTGGTGAATTAGGTTATCCTGATACCATCAGAGATGTGCGTGGTTTCGCAATGAAGTTCTACACTAATGAAGGAAATTACGACATCGTTGGTAACAACACACCTATATTCTTTGTTAATGATCCTTTGAAGTTCCCTGACTTCATTCACTCACAAAAACGTGATCCTGCTACACATCTTCGTTCAGAAGACATGCAATGGGACTTCTGGTCACACTCACCTGAATCACTTCACCAAGTAACCTATTTAATGGGTGACCGTGGTAACCCTGCTAGCTACGCTAACATGAATGGTTACGGTTCACATACATTCAAGTGGGTTAACGCCAAAGGAGAAGTTTACTGGGTTAAGTACCACTTCATCTCAGAACAAGGCGTTAAGAACATGACCGAAGACCAAGCATCCAAGGTTGCTTCTGAAAACACTGACTACTTAATTCAGGATTTATATGACCGTATTAATAATGGTGACTATCCTAAGTGGAAGGTATGTGTTCAATTAATTCCTTATGAAGAAGGATTAAATTACAAGTACGACATTTTTGATGTTACTAAGACCGTTTCTCACAAGGACTACCCACTACAAGAAATCGGTGAGTTCGTATTAAACGAAAATCCTGAAAACTACTTCAATGATGTTGAAGAAGCATCATTCTCTCCTGCTAACCTAGTTCCAGGAATCGAACCTTCAATGGATAAACTATTACAAGGTCGTTTATTTGCTTATAAAGACGCCGCTAGATACCGTTTAGGTGCCAACTACGAACATCTTCCTGTTAATAGTCCAAAGAATGAAGTTCACAACTACGCTCGTGACGGATACATGTCACAAGGTCAAAATGGTGACGTTAACTACGAACCAAATCAATATGAAGATGCTCCACGCGAAGATCCTCACGCAAAGATTAAGCCATTTCCAGTTGAAGGTGAAGCTAACAGCTACAAGACCTATGACGAAGACCCATACTCACAAGCTGGTGCACTATATCACGTCTACTCAGACGATGAAAAAGACCGCTTAATTCAAGCCATCAAAAAACACCTAGGTAGCGTTAAGAGCCATGATACAAAAGTACGTCAAACTAAGCTATTCTACCGTGCAGATCATGACTATGGTAAACGCGTTGCCGATGCTTTAGGCCTAAATATGGATGAAATTACTGAATAATTGATAAAAATTACACCGGTATGATTGTTGTCATACCGGTGTTTTTTTGACTTTTATTTCAGCAATGTAACAATTAATAATATAACTGTAACCATGTAATAACGTTACTGATATATAACTTCGATATAGTATTAATCATCATAAGAAATCGAAGTAAAAAATTTTTAAGGTATATATAAAGGAGTTATGTTTCTTGAATAACGTTACAAAATCTTTTATCAAATTCACAGTAATCGCATTTACATCATTATTAATTTTATTTGCAATTAATTTCGCTAAAAACGACATTCATGCTGATGCCTCAGTTAACTGGCAACATGTTGCTGAAAAGCATCTAAGCAAGAAAAACATCGCCGCAAGACGCTGGATTTCATTTCACGAATCAACTAACAGATACCATGCAAGAAACGGTGTTTGTTACGGTAAGTTCCAATTAGATATCAGCTACCTACATGGTGACAAATCAAAGAAGAACCAAGAATTAACTGCCAACAGATACGTTGCTAGTCGTTACGGTTCATGGGTTAACGCCAAGAAATTCTGGCAAAGACACCACTGGTACTAAAATAAAAAACAGCTTAGCTAATCGCTAAGCTGTTTTTTATTGTCTAAACATTATTGTTTTGTTATCCGCTTGAAGAATTTCTTGATATAACATATGTGCAGATTCGATAGTTTGGTTAGATAAAGTCCAATACTTACCTTCTAGGTTAGTAACATCTTTTAAATCACTAAGATCAATTTCAGTTCTTATGATGTATTCAGCAGCAAAATTATTGTTATCGATTATTAAACGGTGGCTACCATCAATGGAATAGCTAGGATTACTCTCAAAAACATCGACGATATCTTGTAACAAGGCGTTGGCGGTTGGTTTTCTTCCAGCCCCTTGTCCTAAGAAACATAGTGGTCCAATGGTATCCCCGGATAGTTGGACGTAGTTCAAATTGCCGTTAACTGTCGCAACGGTATTATCAACCGGTAATAATGTTGGTTCAATTGAAATAGCTAGTTTATCTTGATCATACAAGCTCGCCTTTCCAATTAATTTAATATTCATATTACGACTCAAGAAGAAATCAACATCTTCCTTTAGTAGATTTCTAATACCGATTTTCTTAATCGCATCCCCCGGTTTAACAATTGTATTAAACGCTAAATCCGTTGAAATACATAGTTTATTTTCGACATCAAATCCATCAATATCAGCTGTCGGATCTGATTCTGCGTATCCTAAGTCTTGTGCCTGCTTCAACGCTCCTGCAAAACTAACGTGTTGATGTGCGATTGAATCAATAATGAAGTTACTAGTTCCATTAAGGATTCCTCCTATCGATTGAACATCGTCAATTCGTAGCGCTCTTTTGAGGTTTTGAATCCATGGTATTCCACCGGCGACACTTGGTTCAAAGCGAAACGAAACATGATTTCGTGTGGCCTCATGGATAAATTCTTCCATATACTTAGCTACAACTGCTTTATTGGCAGTAACCACATTCTTATGAGCTTTAAAAGCATCCATAATCATCTCATATGCTGGGTGAATGCCACCCAATGTTTCTACAATCACCTTAATGTCATCATTATCTAAAATTGATTGATAATCATTAGTCTTATTTTGATTTGCATCTACTTTTTCTTTTCTTACCCATATGGCTGATACGTTTAACTTTTCGTTAAGTCGTGGGCTCTCATCGATAATTTCTTTAACCCCACCACCGACGGTTCCAAGTCCTAAAATCGCGATATCCAAACCGATCACATCTTTTCTTTTGTATGTATATAATAAACACTTGTTTTTTATTAATAAACAGATTATCATGTAATCAAATCTTTTTCAACCACACAGGAGGATATCAATTATGGAAAAATACACTAGCACTAGAGATAAAAATATCGAAATTAGCTCGTTTGATGCAATTATCAAGGGATTTTCGGATGATGGTGGCTTATTCGTTCTACCAGATTTAGCCAATCATAATATTAATATCGATAAAGTTATCGACCAAAGTTACCAAGAAATTGCCTTCGATGTTGTTAAAGCATTGCTACCTGATTTTTCAGACTTCCAAATCGCCAACAGCATTCACGAAGCATACGATGATGGTTTCGATGATTACGAAATTACACCCATTAAAGATGTCGATAACTTCTCAGTTCTAGAATTATTCCATGGTCCCACCTGTGCATTCAAAGACGTCGGACTTCAATTATTACCAAAACTAATGCAACAGTGTCTACCTGAAAACAAGCACGTAATGGTACTAGCGGCTACGAGTGGTGACACCGGTACTGCTGCTCTTGCAGGTTTTAAAGATGTCGATAAGATGGGGGCAATGGTCTTCTACCCACAAAACGGAGTCAGCATGGTACAAAAACAGCAAATGTTGACCACTAAGGGTTACAATACCAGAGTTGCTGCTATCAATGGTAATTTTGACGACGCGCAAACTAACGTCAAAAAAATCTTCAACAACCAAGCACTAAAGGAAAAACTTGGTGATGGTAACTCACTATCAAGCGCTAACTCAATTAATATCGGTCGTTTAGTTCCACAAATCGTTTACTATTTCGATGCTTACAAGCAAATGGTCAAAAACGGGAAAATAAACGTTGGGGACGAAATCATCTTCACCGTCCCTACCGGAAACTTTGGTGATGTTTTAGCCGGATACTACGCCAAGTTATTAGGACTACCCGTGAAGAAACTAGTAATTGCATGTAACTCAAATAAAGTCTTAGCAGATTTCTTTGAAAATGGTGTTTATGATCGTAACCGTCCATTTTTTAAGACAATTGCGCCAAGTATGGATATCCAAATTTCTAGCAACTTCGAACGTCTTCTGTATTACAAGAGCGGTGAAAACGTTGATTATGTAAAGGCACTAATGGATGACTTAGAGCATGATGGTAAGTACGAAGTACTCCCAGAAATATTGGCATCCATCAAAGAAGATTTCATCTGCGGATACAGTGATGATGAGGAAATAAAAGCATCCATTAAGGAAGTCTTTGAAAAATATGACTACCTAATGGATCCGCACACTGCTTCCGGATACCGTGTTACACGTGAAACACAAGCTAATTATCCAGATACTCATATCGTAATGCTAAGTACAGCTAGTCCATATAAATTTGTCGACGCAGTTGCTGATGCCATCATCGGCGAACACCGTCAAAGTCCAATTGAGACTAGTGATTTATTAGTTAAAAAGACTGGAATCGAAATGCCCGAACAACTAAGACAAATCTGGCACGATGAAGCTATTGTCCCATCCAAAATCAACCCTGAAGAAATGGAAGAATTGGTGGTCGATACAATAAAGGATGTGTTTGAAAATGATAAAAGTAAGAGTTCCCGCAACTAGCGCAAATATCGCGATGGGTTACGACTGTCTAGGCATGGCCATCAACCTATTTACAGCGATTGAAATTGAAGATTCTGAAAAATTCAATATCACCGGTTGTGATGAAGCTTTCCAAAACGAAGACAATCTGGTCTATCAAGGCTTTATTCAAGGATGTAAATATTTAAAAAGAGCAGTTCCTACCATATCAATTGATATTCAAAGCGAAATTCCAGAATCACGTGGTCTAGGTAGTTCATCTGCTTGTATTGTCGGTGGAATAATTGGTGCATTTGAATATTTCAAAAAAGATATCGATAAGGACGTCATCCTCCAAATCGCCACTGCCATGGAAAGACATCCCGACAACGTTGCTCCCGCTATCTATGGTGGATTATGTATGGCATTTAAAGATAGTAACGGTCACTACGACATCATCAAGTACCCCATAGATGATTCTTACTACTTCACTGCAGTCATTCCGGACTTCAAAGTATCCACCAGCGAAGCCAGAAAGATTGTCCCTAAAGAAGTTAAAACTTCAACCGTAGCTCATCAACTCTCTCATTGTTTAGCGATGTTAAACGCTCTATCCAATGGTGATATCGAACAATTAGACGATTCCATCGATGACCGTTTGCATGAGCCCTACCGTCGAAAACTAATCAAAGGATTTGATGAAATTAAAAATATCGTCAAATCAAATGATTCTATCGTATATATCAGCGGAAGCGGATCAACGCTAATAATCATTAGTAATTCAACTGATAGACGTGATAAAATAATAGAAGCGTTGCAAAAACGATTCGAAAAATTCGACATTAAAAATGTTGAAATCATGAACTAACGGTGGTGAGAACAATCAGTAAGTACTATATTGTCGATGACTCGCTTCTACCAGAAGCATTCGGGAAGGTCATTGAAGCAAGAAAAATGATTGATAACGGGGAAGTCAAAAACGTCAGTGAAGCCGTCAAAAAAGTCGGCATCAGTCGTGCTAGTTACTACAAGTACAAGGACTACGTTTACGAAGCCCAACAATCATCATGGCAACGAAAAGCCGTTATTTCATTTTTACTAAGTCATAAAAGTGGTATCTTATCCAAGGTTTTGAATTCCATTTCAAACCGTGATGCCAACATCTTAACTATCAACCAAAATATCCCCATCAACGATTCAGCCAGTGTCGTAATTTCACTGGACTTGAGTCAAATGGATGGTACAATCGATGAATTAATCGCGGATATCAGTGCAATTGATGGCACAAACAAGGTTAACCTAGTCGCTGTTGAGTAATTAGACAAGAGATGCTAACACTCGTTCTAATACATAGGATGGTAATTACACTTTCATGTTTAATCATGACCATTCTACTTATGCCAATCCGTATGGGGCAAGGAGATTTAAATGATAAAAAAAAGACTCAGCAGTCGCTGAGTCTTTTTTAGATTGTGCTTGTTTTGGTCTTGGTCATATATGATGCCGGTTGTTCTTTAGCAACTAATGCAGCAACGTTTCTCATATGATCACCGAAGATATTGATTAATTCTTGAATATGATCATATTCAGGATGTTCTGATAGTCGTTTCAATCTAGTACAAATCACACGACGTTCACGACTCTTAAAGCATAACTTCAATTGACGGCTAACCGTTAGCATCTTCGCTAAGCAGTAAACATTAACTGTCATTGGAGCTGATCCCATCATTTGATCATAAATTGCCTCAATAATTTCTTGGTTAGTTTGATTTTTGGGTACAAAGGTTCTTACCTTGTGTACCAATCCCTTTTTCTTTTCTAAAACATGGCCACCCTCATAAAACTGTTCGCCTAACGCCATGTAAGTATGTTTCATTACATCAATGTTTTGCAAAAGTTTTGCCATGATTGTATCCACATCTTCATTCTTATTACGGATGATTAAATCCATAAAAGAATTCAAGAAGTATAACTTGTGTGGTAAATTGTCGACTATGTCGATTCGGTTATCTTCACCTAATTTAATTACACCTGCAGCCGCTAAGTCTAACAAACAGCTATCTACAAAATAAGCACGTAGACGAACATTTTTTAGCATTACGCGGCTATCTTTGGACTTACTAGTAATTAAAAAGTACATTTCAGCAGTTGTAAGAGCCATAATATAGCCTCCATGAGTAGAATAAAAGTATTCTAACACTTATTTGTCTTTTTTGTTACCCTTTTTTCTTTCGACTTCATCTCTAATTTTAATCGCTCGTTCGAAGTTGTTAGTGAACACACCAGCAACATTATGTTTCATAATAAAACGTAATCGAAGATTCCCGTTAACAGTCCAAATACGTTCACGGTCTTCCACGTCAGGTTGATAAAAACGAAGATGTAACGCATCTAAATTATTTTCATTCATAAATTCCTTTGGGTTATCGATACGATTACCTGTTAGAAATGCGAACTTAGCATCATGGGTAATAGTTTGAGCAATCTTGATTGAAGACAAGTTAAAAGAAGAATAGATGATTGGATGGAGTAATTCATATTCATCCACCATTTTTATAACAATTTCTTCGATGTTCTTGTAGTGAATCTTATTGGTCTTAAATTCTAAATTAACATAGACATCCCTGCCTTCGACCAATTCTAGGACTTCCTGTAACTTTGGAATGGATTCATAGTTAAACAATGAAAAATGAGATAGTTCTTCATATGTATAATCTTTTACAAATCCCCTACCATCAGTAGTCCGATCAATTCGTTCATCATGAATTACGACGGGGACGTTATCCTTTGTTAAGTGAACATCAAATTCCAATCCTTCAATATGATTATGCAGTGCGTATCGAAACCCTTGTAGCGAATTCTCTGGGTACAAGTCTGGTACACCACGATGACCATAGATTACAGTCTTCATTTGAAAGCCCCCCTCATTTTTCTTTTCACTAATCAATAATAATGCTATTTTTTTATTTTGCAACCAAAGTTTATTTAAATGTTACAATAAACTTATCCAAAGATAAGAGGTGTGCCATGATTTACGCAATTATCAGTTTCTCGGCAAGTTACATAATGTTTGTTTTTTGCCTATTTCAAGGCGTTCTAGATATGTCAGGACAAATAAACGAATTACATAAAGCAGAACATTCGGCAAAAAAATATCATCCAATGAGAGCGGGACTATGGATGATTCCACCGCTTAAGATAATGCTGGAACGAAATCGTTTGAAAAAAATTTTATTAAACGCTAAATCAGAGACCGACATCAAAAAATTTAGGGCTTTTTACAACGTTTCCAACCAATCTACTGCATGGGCCTACATATCATTTGCTTGCATGCTAGACGCGATTGTTTCAATTAAAACACTATTTGATGCATTTAGATGGCATCTATCAATTCCAGTATTCATTCTTTTGTCATTTCTAATTATCATCATTGGATATGCTCAGGTCATGTATCGCGTATCAGATGATCGTAAAGAAAAAATTGGCTCCAAAATTAATCGACTAAAAAAGCAATAAATACGCGATGTCATTTTGTTTTTATGCCATTTAACGTTATAATTTATTTATCACTACTTGCGGAGGAAATTATGATCATAAACGACAAAAAACTACATATGATTACCAAAGCTTTGGATAATTCACTTCGAATTAAGATTTTGTATTATTTAGAAGCCAACAATCAAAGTAATGTTTCCAACTTAATGAATTACTTTGAAACTTCTCAACCCAATATTTCTCGTCATTTGAAGATTTTAGCGGATGCTAACCTTGTCTACAGTGAAAAGGATGGCCAGGAAAGAATCTATCAATTAAGCGATAACCACGTTTCTCAGTTATTAGGAACTTTAAAAACCCATATTAATGATTAATAAACATCATTCTTGACATATGCCGTATTTAGTTATATAACTATATTTGTTATATAACAGAATTCGGTATATTTTTATTTGGAGGCACATAATGAAAAAATTTAAAGTAGTCGGTATAATTGCTTTCATCAGCATGTTTATAGTTCTACTTGCTGGTTGCTCTTCTACCAAGGCAAATGACCCTAAGAAAAGTATTAATGTTACTTCTTCGGTAAACTTCTATGGTGAAGTTGCCAAAAACGTTTTAGGTAAATATGGTACGGTTACATCTATTATTAACAACCCCAATATTGATCCTCATGACTTCACCCCTTCTAGTTCTGACGCAAAAAAAGTCTATAAGGCTAATCTAGTTATTTACAATGGTCTAGGTTACGACTCATGGGCACAAAAACTAACAAGTAGTAACAATGATGTTGATTCAATTAATGTCGGCAGTCTAATGGGTAAAAAGACTGGCGATAATCCGCATATTTGGTACAACGTTGCTACAATGGAAAAATTAGCTAACACCCTAGCAGATAAATTCGCTAAGTTACAACCAAAACACAAGAAACAATTCGAAGCTAATGCCAAGGCATACATTGCCAAACTAAAGGTTCTAAACACTCAACTTGATGACATTAAGAAGAATAAAATGAGTAAACCAGTGGCAGTATCAGAACCTGTCTTCGATTACTCACTAGAAAACATGGGATACAAAGTATCTGACACGTCATTTGAAAAAGCTACTGAAAAAGACAACGACCCAAGTCCAAAATCAATTCGTTCACTACAAGAAGATATCAAGAATCACAAGCTATCATTCTTTGTTGTTAATAAGCAAGTTAACAGCAAGACAGTTAACAACCTAGTTAAGTTAGCTAAGGAAAATAACCTTCCAATCGTCTACGTAACTGAAACTAAGCCAAGCAATGAACCTAACTACATCTCATGGATGCAAAATCAATATAAAGAAATTCAAGCAATCCAAAAATCTAAATAATTTGAAGTAAAAAAGATAAAATATTAGTATATAATGTAGTTAGAAAATATATTTGGACGAAGGAGTTTGAACCATTATGGCAATTGCACTAGTAAATGAAATGTTTAACGAATTTAACGATCCTGATTTAAGTTACAAAGATTCCAGAGATGGATACACTGAATGGTTTAAATTATCATTTCTAGTGGATGACGGTTACCACAAGTTTGAAGATGGTAAGCGCAAATTCATTCCCAAATATGACGAAGAATTACAAGAAGTTATGAGTAACTTCTTGAATAAGTACCAAAAGGAATTCGAATCATCATTTATCAACGAAAAAGAATTTGAAGTTCTAGATCGTACCAAGGAAATTGTAAAAGACTTAAAGCAAACCCTTGAAAAAGAATTTTTAATCGAAGATAAGATTAGTTTGTTTGGTATCGATTTAGTCGGTAGTTGGCAAGCATTCAAGAGTTCTGGTTCTTCTAAACTAGAACAACGCTTCTATAGCGACATAACTAACCACGTTGAAAAGAAACACCAAAAATAATTAAAAAAGCAGCTAAGAAATATTCTTAGCTGCTTTTTTCTATACTAATTCTGCATTATTTACGTCAATAAATTGACCCTTTCCATCAACAATGCGGTAATTCTTATCAACATACTTCAATAGTCTAGCATCATGAGTAATAATAATAACCGTCTTGTTTTCGCGATGTGCCAAGTCTTGTAGCATCTGCATCGACTTAACTGCCATATTTCCATCAAGAGCAGCAGTTGGTTCATCTGCCAAGATGATATCTGGATTAGTGTACAGAGCACGTAAAATTGCGACACGTTGTTGTTGGCCGCCAGATAATTCATCAGGATAGTTATTCATTAGGTCATCAATTTTTAATGCTCGTGCCCATTTTGAAAAAGTCTCGGTATCAATATTTCTACTCTTCTTGACCTTATCAGCTAATTTGAATTGATCAGATACCTTTAGGTAAGGCAATAAATTATATGCTTGAAGAATAAAACCAATGTGTTCCAACCTAAACTTACTTTGTTGTTTTTTATTCATATTGCCGTAATCACTACCATCAATATTAATATCTCCAGATGTGGCTGAAAGAATACCACCCAAAATCTTCATGAAGGTACTCTTTCCTGAACCAGAAGGCCCAGTAATGGCAATGACTTCACCTGAATTAGCAGAGAAATTAATATCTTCAAGAGCAGTCGTGGTGGCCATTTTGTCACCAAATACTTTGTTAACATTAGTTAATTCAATTTTTCTCATTATGAACCCCCCATTGCTTTGGCTGGATCAATCTTTGCAACAGTTCGCATTGGAATTAATCCACCAATAATTGACATCACAATTACCATCACAGCAACTGATCCCATCAAGGTAATGTCGAAGGTCATTGGTACTGCTGCAGGCATTGAAATGGCTGTCAAGAAAGTTAATAATCCACTGATTACCACTCCGACAATCGATAGAATCAACGCGTTTGAAATTACGTTCATAGCTAGATAGCCGTTTGATACACCTTGAACCTTTAGAACAGCAAAATATGGAATCTTTTGCATGGTTAGGACGTACAAGAAGATTGAGATTACCACTAAGGTAATTAATAGTAGAAACGCAATCATAAATTCAAAAGTGCTATTTTGAGCACTGTATCCAGGAATGTCTTGGATGAAATCTTCAATATTCATGATTTGAGTGCCGTTGACTGCCTTCTTGACGTCGCTACGATAAATCATGGCACTAATGGTATGATTCATGTCAGTACCAAATTTTTCGGTTTGCACGGCATCGTTGGTGGCATAAATTACCGGTGCAACATTTAATTGGTTGTTTTTAACGGTTCCGACAATTTTAAAGACGTGACCGTTTCTGCTGAACTTCACCTTTTCCCCGAGGTGATAGCCATCTGTTTCCAATAAACTTTGATCAACTACGACTTCATTATCCTTATTGAAATTATGGCCCTTAACAATTTTTAAATCACGGTAGATAAATTGTTTCTTATTTAAACCAATTACTTGTGAGCCCACTTTATTACCTTCTGAAAGAGTTTGGACGTTGGCACTCATTTGAGTAATATCTGCTCGTTTGTCTGCACTAGCTTTCTTAGCTTGTTGTGCAGTAATAGTGGATTGATCCAATGAACCATTGGCATCAGAATTTAAAACAATTTTTTCAGCATTCCAAGAATCGATTGCTTGACGATTAGCTTCACTTAAACCGTTAGCTAATGCAGTTAATATAAAAATCAAGTATGCAATCATCACAATTACCAAGCAAATTAGACTGTATCTAAACTTGCTTTTCTTAATTTCGCGAAGTGATAAAAACACGATTTCCCCTCCTAGTTAACTAAACCCTTATTAATTAGTTTTAACAAATTGGCAAAGTCTGATAGCGCTTGTTTCTCGTCGCCACCGTTCAATACAGTTCTAATGGTTTGGTGAGCTGCTCGACTAGCCCACTTATATGTCAAAACGATTGTCTTCCTGTCAGAAATCTTTTGACCATCAACCACTAAAATTAGTTTGTCGTCTGGTAAATTATTATAATCATATTCAACATGTTTTAATTCATATTGGTTAAATAGTACGTATTGACGATAAAACTGTTCGTAATCAGAATCCTTCAATTTATTAATAAAAGACTCAGTCGCCACATAAAAAGCATGAAGTGAATCAGTTGGTTCTGATTTCAATTGTGCAAACACATCAAAATGAACTTTTCTTAAAACCCTCTTTAAAACATATTGATAACTATCGTTAATATCATCGAAATACTTGTAGAAAGAACCGCGCGCTATTGAACAATCTTTAATAATTCTTGCTACTTGTGCGTCCATTAATCGATGATCTGAAAACTCCTTAATCAATGCATTGAAAACTTGGTTTTGCTTATCTTCATTTAAATTTAAAAAAGTTTGTGTAGGCATTTATAACTACTCCCTTTTTGTGGTGACACGATGTCATTTTCTAATATATTACTCATAAGGTGACACCGTGTCAACTGATTTGTATTAAAAAACACTGAAAAATTTCAGTGTCCTTCACTCTTACTTGTTAATCTTTCTTACAGCAGCTTGTGCAGCTTCGTTCATGATGTTCCAAGGACGATCAAATCCAGGTTGGAAGAAGAAGTCAGCGTAAGCTAAATCATAAACAGTTGCATGTTGTTGAATTGCAAATGAAATGGTATTGATGTTTGCAGTAACATCTCTAGTTGACATGATTTGGCCACCCAAGATACGACCATCAGTTGGATCAAATGTAATCTTGAAGTAAACCTTAGCATTTCCTGCTTCTTGTGAAACAAATGGAGGAACTGCCCAATCTTCGATTAGTACTGATTCTGCACCAGTAACACCGCACTTTTCTTGAGTATCTTGCTTAACACCAGTTGAAGCGAAGTGATAGTTAAATACTGAAAGTGCTGATGACCCTGAAACAGCAGTCATTTTTAATTCTCTTCCAGCAGCGTTAGCAGCAGCAGTACGTCCTTGACGACGGGCATTTGATGCTAAAGCGATTGATGATAATTCGCCAGTTGGTGCATATGGAACCTTAGTTGCATCACCAACAGCGTAAATATCTTTAACACTAGTTTCTTGGTGTTCGTCAATCTTAATACGGCCACGTTCATCTAGGTCTAATAGTCCTTTTACTAATGAAGTATTTGGAATAACACCGGCAGTTTCAACAACTAATTCGGCATCAAAAGTACCTTGATCAGTCTTAACAGCTGAAACCTTACCGTCTTTTCCGACAAATTCAGAAACATTAACGCTACCAACAAAGTTAACACCGTTTTCCTTGAATTCTTGGGTTAATTTTTCAGTAAATTCTGAATCTAGATAGTTACCTAATAGACGAGGATTGTGATCTACGATAGTAACTTCCTTACCTGCCTTAGCAAAAGCTTCAGCAGCTTCGATTCCAATGTAACCTGAACCAATTACAAAAACATGTTTTAAATCAGGATCTACCATTTTTTGCTTTAGTTTGATAGCCCAGTCACGTCCACGCATTGCGTATAGGTTTTCTAGGTCCTTACCAGGAACATCTAGTCGGCGAGGAGTAGCACCAATAGCTAAAATTAGCTTATCGTAGCTTTCATCACGTTCTGAACCATCAGCTAAGTTCTTAACATGAACTGATTTATTCTTTTCATCAATACTTGCGATTTCTTGTTGTACAAATACATGTACACCATCTTTTTCAGCATTTTCAACAGTTTCATAAGATACTGTATTTACATCCTTTACAGTACCTTCTAAGTATAATTCCATACCACATGATAGGAAGGAAATGAAATCTCCTCTTTCATACCATTGAATTTCTGCATCCGGGTTTTCTAAAAGCATTCCACGAACGGCTTCATATCCACCGTGTGAAGAACCAACTACGATAACTTTCATTAGTGTGTGGCCTCCTAATAATTTTTAATTAATATTTATATAACTTTACTTTGTGATAAATATCACATTTAATTTACAAAAACAATTTTACCTTTTGTACGATTATATAGCAAGCAATATTAGCAAAAAAGTAAAAAAATATGATGATTTTTTTATAAAAATTAAAAAAACATCATATTTATAGCTAAAACCGCTTTAAAATACTTTTATTTTAATCTTCACTCTCATATTATCATCCAAAAAATATCGATTTTTTCTTTAAACAAATGATATTTTCATCACAAAGTATCTGTACAAATGTTTAAATATTGATTAAGTTTCCCTATATGTAATTGTAGTGGCCATAAAATGCTAGTAAAATTAAAAACAATAATAAAAACTATGAGGAGTTAATTACAATGAAATATGGGTTGATTAAAACTGCATTATTCACTGCAGCTGGCGCTGCGCTTGTAAAGTTATCAAAGAAAAGTATTGATATTAGAAGAGCTAACAGCGATATCTATCAACCATCTAGAGATTTCTTTGTAGATGACAACCTAAACGGAAAGAAAATAGTATTCCTTGGATCATCGGTAACAGCTGGACTTGCCGCCAAGGGAATTTCATTTGTTGATTTCTTGAGAGTAGAACATGGAGTTCACGCAATCAAGGAGGCAGTTAGCGGAACTACCTTAGCCGATGTTAATGATAAATCATACATTAGTAGAATGAAGAAGAATCTAGATTTTGATTCTCATTACGACTTGTTTGCTTGCCAACTATCCACTAACGATCAAAGAAACGGTGTTGAGATGGGAAGAATCAGCAAATCGTATGATGCTGAAGATTTTGATACTCAAACTACCATCGGTGCAATCGAGTACATAGTAGCTACTGTCCAGGATACTTGGGACTGTCCATTGGTCTTTTACACCTGTTTAAGAAAACCTGAACCAGAGTACGAATTTTTACGTGAAAAACTTTTTGAATTACAAAGAAAATGGCATTTCGCAATCATCGACATTTGGAATAACAAAGCATTAAAGAAGATGAATGAAGAAAATCCTTCCTTCATGCTAGATGATACACATCCAACCTGTGCAGGATATCGTTATGGTTGGACCCCTATTTTCGTTAAAGAATTAGATCAAATGTTAGAATAATAAAAAGGTCACCAATGACAAGCGTTGTAATATCAACGTTTTATGGGTGGCTTTTTATTTTTATTAATTTTTAATGAAAAAACAGTTGCAATTTTATAATAATGATGTATTATTATAAACAACGACAGAGATATGATAACTACATAAGCAAAAATTTAGATTAACGTCTTTATTGAGTTTGCATGATGTTTCGGTTAAAAATTATCGTTGTTATTTGATATTGTTAATGAATTAAAATTTCACATTTTTCTCTCATTTTGTATCACATACAAACATATTTTTACTCTATTGAGTAGTTGGATTAATTTCCAAGCACATATTTCATTCTTGCTCTATGGTTCAATGGTAGAACGGCGCACTGTTAATGCGAAGGTTACTGGTTCGAGTCCAGTTAGAGCAGTTGGGTAGGATGCTACTCATCACAAAAAGACTTAGATCTTTAATCAATTACAGATTCTTGCTCTATGGTTCAATGGTAGAACGGCGCACTGTTAATGCGAAGGTTACTGGTTCGAGTCCAGTTAGAGCAG
>NZ_VBSE01000031.1 GCF_005930975.1 Apilactobacillus kunkeei
CACAGAAGTTAAGCTTCTAAACGCCGATAGTAGTTGAGGGATCGCCCTCTGCAAGGGTAGGAAGTTGCCGCGCAATTATGGAGGATTAGCTCAGTTGGGAGAGCATCTGCCTTACAAGCAGGAGGTCACAGGTTCGAGCCCTGTATCCTCCATCCATACGAGCCGTTAGCTCAGCCGGTAGAGCATCTGACTTTTAATCAGAGGGTCGGCAGTTCGAACCTGCCACGGCTCATTAGTTTATTATAATATGCCGACTTAGCTCAGCTGGCAGAGCACCTGTCTTGTAAACAGGGGGTCGGAGGTTCGAATCCTCTAGTCGGCATTATGCGGAAGTAGTTCAGTGGTAGAACATCACCTTGCCATGGTGGGGGTCGCGGGTTCGAATCCCGTCTTCCGCTTTGCCAATTCATTATATATGCCGGGGTGGCGGAATTGGCAGACGCACAGGACTTAAAATCCTGCGGTTAGTGATAACCGTACCGGTTCGATCCCGGTCCTCGGCACCATATGCACCCATAGCGCAACTGGATAGAGTGTCTGACTACGAATCAGAAGGTTGTAGGTTCGACTCCTACTGGGTGCATTTCTCGGGAAGTAGCTCAGCTTGGTAGAGCACCTGGTTTGGGACCAGGGGGTCGCAGGTTCGAATCCTGTCTTCCCGATAGAGTTTATTAACTCATAATATTGGTCACATATCGCGGTGTAGCTCAGCTGGCTAGAGCGTCCGGTTCATACCCGGGAGGTCGGGGGTTCGATCCCCTCTGCCGCGATTAGGTCTTGGACCTTTAGCTCAGTTGGTTAGAGCAGACGGCTCATAACCGTCCGGTCGTAGGTTCGAGTCCTACAAGGTCCATTGTGGACTTTGTTTCACATTCACATGGAGAATTACCCAAGTGGCTGAAGGGGGCGGTCTTGAAAACCGCTAGGTGGGTCAAACCACGCGAGAGTTCGAATCTCTCATTCTCCTTTATATTATCGCGGGATAGAGCAGTCTGGTAGCTCGTCGGGCTCATAACCCGGAGGTCGTTGGTTCAAATCCAGCTCCCGCAATTTTGGTTCGTTGGTCTAGTTGGTTTAGGACGCCTGCCTGTCACGCAGGAGGTCACGAGTTCGAGTCTCGTACGAACCGTTTATATGGCTCGGTAGCTCAGTTGGTAGAGCAACGGATTGAAGCTCCGTGTGTCGGCAGTTCGATTCTGTCCCGCGCCATTTAACTAAATATATGTTATACTTTATATTATGCGGGTATAGTTTAGTGGTAAAACCATAGCCTTCCAAGCTATTGTCGCGAGTTCGATTCTCGTTACCCGCTTTTATATGGGCCTATAGCTCAGTTGGTTTAGAGCGCACGCCTGATAAGCGTGAGGTCGGAGGTTCGAGTCCCCCTAGGCCCATTGGAGAAGTACTCAAGTGGCTGAAGAGGCGCCCCTGCTAAGGGTGTAGGTCGGGTTACCGGCGCGAGAGTTCGAATCTCTCCTTCTCCGTTAGTGTTTTGACTGACCCGTTGGTCAAGTGGTTTAAGACACTGCCCTTTCACGGCAGTAACATGGGTTCGAATCCCGTACGGGTCATTAAATTTTTCTTTTATATAATTATCGCGGGATAGAGCAGTCTGGTAGCTCGTCGGGCTCATAACCCGGAGGTCGTTGGTTCAAATCCGGCTCCCGCAATTTTGGTTCGTTGGTCTAGTCGGTTTAGGACGCCTGCCTGTCACGCAGGAGGTCACGAGTTCGAGTCTCGTACGAACCGTAAATAAGATCGTCCTTTATGGATAATCTTTTTTTATTGTCATAATGTTTATTATGACCCGTTGGTCAAGTGGTTTAAGACACTGCCCTTTCACGGCAGTAACATGGGTTCGAATCCCGTACGGGTCATCTTTTATGGAGAATTACCCAAGTGGCTGAAGGGGGCGGTCTTGAAAACCGCTAGGTGGGTCAAACCACGCGAGAGTTCGAATCTCTCATTCTCCTTACCGTAGAAAAAAAGGATTGCATGTAAATGCAGTCCTTTTTATTTGACTTATTACGTCTACAATTGTAGACTATAAAATGTTAAATCAATTAGCGAGGTGATACAACTTTTGGAAAAAACTGATATTACAAAGTCAGAATGGGAAGTAATGAGGATAGTTTGGACATTAGGAGAAGCAACTAGTAACCAATTAATCAACATATTATCCAAAAAAATGGACTGGAGTTCGTCTACAATCAAAACACTATTATCTCGTTTATGTGATAAAGATTTTTTGAGTGTTGAGAAAGATGGTAGGAAAAATGTTTATCATTCTGCCATTAAGGAACAAACAGCGTATGACATGTCTGTTAATAGAGTTTTTGAATCGATGTGTTGTATGCATTATGGCGAGACACTTCATGACATTATTGAAAATGTTGAATTGAGTAAAAATGATATCGATTCAATTATTAATATTTTAAAGAAAAAGCGAGATACAGCGCCAGAAGAAGTTCATTGTAAGTGCTTAGAAGAATAATCTACTTGGAGATGATATAAATGTGTGGAAAAAATCATAATATGACTGACGAAGAAAAACATAATGACGAAATGTCTTGTTGCAAGCATCATGATCATGGTAATTCTGAACATAAATGTAATATGCATCATGATGGTATGGAGATGAGGGAACATTCCCATTCTGAACATGAAAATATGAGTTGTTGTAGTCATGGTGGGGAACATGACCATTCACATGGAGACCATATGGGTGACATGCACCATATGAATCATGAAGACATGCATCACCATACCAATGAAATGGGTCACAACCATATGGGACACGATATGAATCATATGAATATGAACGGTATGGGTTGTGGTATGGACATGGACCATGGACATATGGATCATGGTAGTATGGGTCATATGCATATGGGGAATCTAAAATTGAAATTTTGGATTTCATTGATACTAACTATTCCAATTATTATTATGTCACCAATGATGGGTATGAAAATGCCATTTCAAGTTACCTTTCCAGGATCAGATTTTGTTGTTTTATTATTAGGAACAATTTTATTCATTTATGGTGGGTATCCATTCTTTACATCATGCATCAGCGAAATGAAGAGTAAGAAGCCGGGAATGATGTCGTTGATTACAATGGGAATTTCGGTTGCATATGTATACAGTGTCTATGCAGTTATTGCAAACGACGTTTTCAAGGTAACACCAATGGTAAATGATTTCTTCTGGGAATTATCCACATTGATTGTGATTATGTTATTAGGCCACTGGATTGAAATGAACTCAGTTATGAATGCTGGTTCAGCATTGAATAAGCTAGCTGAGTTATTACCAGATAACGCTCATTTAGTTCAATCAAATGGTCAAACTAAAGACGTATCAGTTCATGAGTTAAGTGAAGGTCAAACAATTTTAATTAAATCAGGTGAAAAAGTTCCTGCTGATGGAAAGATTATAGACGGTAGCACCTCTTTAAACGAATCTTTGATTACTGGTGAATCTAGAGATGTTCAAAAGAATGTTGATGATTCTGTAATTGGTGGATCAATTAATGGTAGCGGAACGATTAAAGTTAAGATTACTGGTACCGGTGAAAGTGGGTACTTATCTAAGGTTATGAACATGGTAAGTGAAGCACAATCATCAAAATCAGAAGCAGAAGATTTGGCTAATAAAGTCGCTGGGTATCTTTTTTATGCAGCCTTAGTAGTCGCTTTAATTGCTTTTATAACTTGGAGTATCATACATGGTGTTGCTTACGCAATTCCAATTACTGTTAGTGTATTAATCATTGCTTGTCCTCATGCATTAGGGTTAGCTATTCCTTTAATCATTTCAAGAATGACATCAATTTCTGCAACTCACGGATTATTGATTAGAAATAAAACTGCTTTAGAAGGTATCAAAGAAATTAGATACGCCTTAATGGATAAAACAGGTACCTTAACTCAAGGTGATTTCAAAGTGAATGCCTACGAAAGCTTAGATTCTAATATCAACAAAAAGGATATTATTAAAATTGCTGCAGCAATTGAAGCTTCTTCAAGTCATCCACTTGCTCAAGGAATTGTTCAAGCCTTCAAGGATTTAAATGAAGCACCACTTCAATCCGAAAATGTTGAAGAAATCGCTGGTTCAGGTATTAAGGGAACTGTTAATGGAAAGGAATATCAAGTTGTTTCTAGTTCATATCTAGATAAAAATAATATTTCATACGATCAAAAGATTGCTGAAAAGTATCTTCAACAAGGAAACTCATTAAGTTATGTTGTCGAAGATAATAATGTAATTGGATATATTGCTGAAGGTGATTCAATCAAGCCAGGCGCAAAGGATATGATTGATTTCTTAAACAGTCAAAATATTGTTCCAGTTATGTTAACAGGTGACAACAAGCAAGCTGCCGATAAGGTAGCAAGTATTCTAGGAATTAATGAAGTTAATGCTCAACTTGTTCCAGAGGATAAACAAAAGTTAGTCACTAAGTATCAAGATAAAGGAAAAGTAATGTTTATCGGTGATGGTGTTAATGATGCACCTAGTCTTACTAAAGCAGATTTAGGTGTTGCCATTGGTTCTGGTACTGATGTTGCTATCGAATCAGCTGATGTTGTGCTAGTTAACAGTGATCCAGCTGATGTAATTAACTTGGTTAAGCTAGCAAAACATGCTCATACCAAGATGATTCAAAACCTATGGTGGGGGGCTGGATACAACATCATTGCCTTACCACTTGCTGCTGGTGCACTTTCCTCAATTGGTATAATTATCGGACCAATGTTGGGTGCAGTTATTATGTCGTTAAGTACTGTAATTGTAGCAATTAATGCCATGACGTTAAAAATTAATTAAATTAAAAAGCACTTTGAACTTCAAAGTGCTTTTTTTTATTATGCTCGTTTATAGTTTAATGACATTTCTGCTAAGTTTAAAAATTCATTTCTCTTTTTCCAATTATTGAAATCAAAATAATTACGCCAAGTAGTCATTAGAACAGTTCTCTTACGGTTAACTGTTTCCTTAAGTATAACGAAGGAAACCATATTATCTAACTTCTCATCGTTACTCATTTTTTCAATATTTGCATCGAAAATTTTTTGAGTATCTTCAGATAGGTTAAAGTATGAATAATTTACAAACTCAAATTTCTCAGTAAAGTTATGATTCTTCAATACATCAAATATAATTGGGTTTTTAAAAATGTTATGGTTCCCGGAAAAATCAACGATTTGATACTGATCGTCACCGTTTTTGAATAAACTTAATTTTACATCGGGATGTTGTTTTCTGATTTTGCTTAAAATTTGGTTACTTCCAAATGTCATACTGATTTGATTTTCCATTTTTACGCCTCCGAGATGATAAAAAAGATTTTACAAATCACATCTATATATTTACACTAAAGATAAATAAAAACAAGTAGAAGGTATATAAAATGAAGGTTACGGTATTAGGATATTATGGTGGTTATCCAGATAATGGAATTGCCACAAGCGGATATTTAATTCAAACTGAAAAATTCAATCTATTATTAGATTGTGGAAGTGGTGTTCTATTGGAACTAGAAAAGCACTTAAACCCGTATGATTTAGATGCAGTCTTATTATCTCATTACCACAGTGATCATATTGCTGATGTTGGGGTTTTACAACATTACTGGCAATTAGCACCTAATAAGACAAAGGAAGGTCCTCTATCAATTTATGGTCATACTGAGGATAAAGAACACTTCAACGCTTTAAATTGGTTTGACGATACGGTTGCTAAACCATATCATGAAGACGATATTTTAACTTTAGGTGATTTAGAAATTACATTTAAGAAAACACAACATCCTGTTATTACATTTGCGATTAAGATTAAAGACAAATCAACCAATCAAGTACTAATATACACAGGTGATACTAGATACTTTGAAGATTTGACTTCGTTTTGTGAAGGCGCTGATTTATTAATGACTGATACTAACTTCTATGAAGACAAAGAAGGTCAAAAGTGGCACATGACCTCAGAAGAAACTGGTAGATTAGCACGAGATGCTAATGTTAGCAATGTGTTAATCAGTCATTTGCCCCAATATGGTGACTTGAATGATTTAAAGAAACAAACTGAAATAGCAACAAATAATTCGGCAAATGTCATATTACCTAAAACAGGGATGGTAATTGATTTAAAAGACGTTAAATCATTGAACTAACCGTTGTTAATAGGTTAAAATATAAGTATTAAATATTGGACATGAAAAGAGGTGTCGACGATGAGAATGGAAAAAATTAATTCTGGAACAATTAAAGTAACAATTACTAATCAAGAATTAGATGAACGCGGAATTGATTTGTTATCACTTTTAGGTGATGAAGATGGCATTGAATCTTTCTTATACTCAATTTTGGACGAAATCGATGTCGACGATGAATTCAAGAGTACAGGGGCGGTATCTTTCCAAGTATTGCCAAACAGTACAGGTTTAGACATGTTTATTAAAAATAAGAATGTTTTTGATAATCAAAACCAAATCAATAATGATGATGATCAACCAGAGGAAGATAACGTTGAGAATGAAATAGAAGACGAAGATAACGATAATGAAACTTATGATGAAAATGGTTTAGAAATGTTCACTGACACTGGCGAAGATAGAACTGATGAACAGAGAGCACAACTACCAAGTATGGGTCATTTTAAAGATTATACTGATACAAAGAGTTTATATTCTTTGATTCGTGCCAAGGAAATGCTAGGTAAGATTCTGGACTGGAAGAGTGAAAATCACCAATATGATGATAAAACAAAGGAATTTATTGATAACATTCAATTAAACCTTTCAACTATGATTGATGCACTTGAAAGAAGCGATAACTATGTACATTATAAGCTAATGATGATTGCAACAATCAATCAAGCAAGAAGCGAACGTCAAGACTTGGATTCAACAAGCAAACGCTCAAATAGTGATCCATTTAAGGATATGGTTAAAAAAGCTAAGCAACCAAGTTTAGGTCACTTTAATCCACAACTTGAAAAGTGGGAAATGATCTTAAAAGTTAGTGACTTCGACAATGTTGTTAAACTGGCTGATGCTATTCATGGTATAGATGATGTTGATTCAACCTTGTATAAGGTTGGTTCATTCTATGTGGTTCAATTAACCACCACTAGAACTGAGAACGAAGTCGACTTTAAACACTTTACAAGTGCGGTGAGTGAGGCTGTAGAATATGGTAACCAAATCAATGCAGTGGACTTCAAGCATTACAACGATAAAAAAGTAATAATGAATCATTCCGCAATGACTCAAGTTAATAAATACTTTGGTTAATAAAGAGACTGGCAAAAATGCCAGTCTCTTTTCGTATCTAATTTACTGGGTGATGAAAATGTTAATGGCATCTGATAAAGAAAATTTAGTTAGTGCAAGTGTAGCAAAAGATAACCAAAAGTATTACTGTCCAATCTGCAAGAAAGAACTAATTTTAAAACGCGGCAACATTAATGCTCCACACTTTGCGCATTCTAAGAATAGTCAGTGTGTGATTGCTATGGAAGATGGAGAGAGTAATGAACATTTGACGGGAAAAGAGCAGCTACTGAATTTTATTGATAAAAGAAATACACATGTGGAAAAGTATTTACCTGAAATTAATCAACGTCCTGATTTGATGTATCGAAACATTGCATTCGAGTTTCAATGCAGCCCAATCTCACGAAAACGATTGGAACAACGAATAGATGGATACCGGAAACTGCATATAAAATCACTATGGATTTTGGGGATTAATTACAGAAAGAGTTTTGGTAGTGACAGCGTGAATAAGTTTTATTATTATATCGATTCAATTGGTTTTGTCATCTTTTTCTGGCTTGTAAACGAAAGAAAAATTGAGGTTCGCTATAACTGTCAGTATGTATGTGGAAAACTAATGTACCAACGAATTACGTTTGATAAGCTAGGGCAATTATTGAGATTTATCCACAATCCGGGAACTATCGTTAAGTATAAAAGTAGTATGCATGGTGTGCTCAGTCAGTTAAACAGAATTGAAAATCAGATTTTTTATCATAATAAACAGATGCTCAAATGGCAAAACGTTTGTTATAACCAGCACCATAATATATCCGGTTCACCGATTGTTTGTGATATAAAACAGGTGACCACTCCAATCATGGGGAAGAAATATTTGATATGGAAAATATTAGTATTATCAAGTATCAAGGAACACGTAGAATTAAGAGATGTGTTTGAGTTTGCCAATCAAATGGTGGGATTACAAACGAATTATCCACTTGTGCATAACGCTACTCAATATATTAAAGATGAGTTCAAACTGTTGATAATGCAGTTGATAACTAAACGAAAAATTCAAATTAATAATGGCAGGGTCCATATAATTGACGAAATTAAGTGGTTTGACGACTACTATCAAAAATTAAATGAGCTAAGTACGCAAAATAACACTATTTTTTGATAAGATGGAGATAGTATATTTCAAAAGGCGGTGTTTTTATGAGTAAAGTACAACAATTACCAAAGAGATCAGAAGTGCCAGAAAAATTAACCTGGGATTTAACAACTATTTATAAGACAGACGATGATTTTGAAGCGGATTTCAAAGAATGCGCCAAAGAAGTTGAAGCTGTCGAAAAGTTAAAGACTGATCATTTTGATGCCAAAACACTTTTAAGTGACTTAAAAGCAATCGAAAAACTAGAACGTAAAGTTGAAAAATTATATGTATACTCATCATTAAAGAGTGATGCTGATACATCAAATTCTGAATATCAAAGCATGAATGCTAGATGTGCCGATTTAGCATCTAAAGCATCATCAGCACTAGCGTGGTTTGAACCTGCAGTTTTAAGCATTAGTGAAGATGACATAAAGGCAATGTTATCTAAAGAACCTAAATTAGTAGATTACACACACTACTTTGACGAACTATTCAGTCAAAAGGATCATATTTTAGATGCTGAACATGAAAAGATTTTATCAAGCTTAGGTAACATTTTTGATACTCCATCAAACGTTTATGGAGTGATGACCAACTCAGATTTGAAGTTCCCAGTTGTATCCGATGAAGATGGAAATAAGGTGGAACTATCAAACGGTGTCTACAGTAAGTTACTTGAATCCACAGACAGAAGTGTTCGTAGAGAAGCATTTCAACAGTTATACACAGTTTATAATCAATTCAAAAACACTTTAGCATCAACACTTTCTGGTGAAGTAAAAGTGCATAATTTCAGAGCTTCAATGCGTCACTTTAGCTCAGCTAAGGAAGCTGCATTGAGCAATAACCACATCGATGAAAAGGTATATCAACAACTAATTGATACGGTTAATAAGTATCTACCTTTATTACATCGTTACGTTAAACTAAGAAAGAAATTACTTTCCTTAGACGAAATGCACATGTATGACCTATACACACCATTATTTGGTAACTCACCAATCTCATACAATTTTGATGAAGCCAAGGAAGAATCAATCAAGGCATTATCAATCCTTGGGGATGATTACATTAGTCACATCAAGGAAGAATTTAACAATCGTTGGATTGATGTAGTTGAAAATAAGGGAAAGAGAAGTGGGGCATACTCATCAGGGGTATACGACACTAACCCATATATCCTTTTAAACTGGCAAGATAACCTTGATAACTTGTTTACACTGGTTCACGAATCAGGTCACAGTATGCACAGTTACTACACAACCCATAATCAACCATTCCAATATGGTGATTACTCAATCTTTTTAGCCGAAATCGCGTCAACCACTAACGAAAATATCTTAACCGATTATCTTTTGAAGAATACCGATGATGTTGAAGTTAAGAAGTACGTATTAAATCACTTCCTAGATGGTTTCAAAGGAACTATTTTCAGACAAACTCAATTTGCTGAATTTGAAGACTTTGCCCACCAACAAGAACAAACTGGTAACCCACTAACAGCTAAGATGTTAAGTGATTTCTACTACGAGCTAAACCAACGCTATTACGGTGACGGAGTGGTATCTGATCCAGAAATTGCATATGAATGGGCTAGAATTCCGCACTTTTACATGAATTACTATGTATATCAATATGCAACTGGTTTTGCAGCTGCAATTGATTTATCTGATGGTATATGTGCCAATGATCAAAAAGCGATTGATAAATACATTGGTTACTTAAAATCAGGTAGCTCTGATTATCCACTGGACGTAATGAAAAAAGCAGGTATCGACATGACAAATGCTGACTACCTAGAAAATGCATTCAAGGTCTTTGAAGAAAGATTAAACGAATTAGAATCATTAATTTAATAATAAAAAAAGCTTCCAACTCGTGGTTGGAAGCTTTTTTGTTATTTTACAACACGAAGGTGTTTCATTTTTGTTTCTTTTAGATTGCTTTCGCTTAATGCATCCTTTAAGTATTCGGGAGTTAAGTTTTTATCACAACAGGCATTGAATAATGTTGAGTATTCAATGTCATCAGTTAAGATACCATCATCATTTCCTTCACAGTTGAAGATAACAGCTGATGCCGGTTTTTCAATCTTCATATTTTGCACCAAATCTTGGTCTTTTTTGATTGAATTCTTAGCAAGGTTTGAACGGCGATCTTCCTTAAACATTTCAACATCTAGACCGCATTTCTTGGCAATCGAAATTGCCATTTCGTCTGAGTAGATGTAACCTTCAGTCAATAGTTTATCCTGAATCGCTGTTAAGAAATTGCGTCCTTTTTTCATACCTTGGAATAAGGCAGCCTTATAATCTAAGACAACGTTTCTGTATAAAGTGGAAAGTTCTTCAGAAGATAATCGCTTTTTAAGTTGATTGTTTGAGTTACAGAAGTCAGTTTGGACAACCTTTAGATTGTAAATCGGAATGAACTGCAACTTAAATTTTGAATCAACGTCTTCAGAAATTTTTAAAACGGTATTTTCTGAATTCCTGCATGCTTTACACAATGGATCTATAAACAGAAATAGTTCAAACACTTTTATCCCTCCATTAAGATTTTTGTTTCGTTCTATGAATTCCATTAAATAGAATACCAAATACACCGGCAAATACAACCATTTCGCTCATAAACGTAAAAAATTGTTTGCTTTTTTACTTCTTGAATTGTGTGGTAAAATAATGTAGTAAATTAGGTTTAACAAGGAGGTTAGCCTAGTGATAAAAAACTGGAGTGACTTTTTATTCCCATACGAACAAGCAGTGGGTGAATTAAAAGTCAAATTAAGAGGAATTCGTAAAGAATTCATTCAATCGGATAAAAGAAGTCCAATTGAATTTGTTACTGGTCGAGTCAAACCAATCGACAGTATTAAAGAAAAAATGAAACGTCGATATGTATCAGAAGATCGTCTAGCTCAAGATATGGAAGACATCGCGGGGCTTAGAATTATGTGCCCATTTGTTGATGACATTTATGTCGTTGTAGATATTCTTAGAAGAAGAAGCGATATTAATATTCTGGAAGAACGCGATTATGTTAATCGAGAAAAAGCTAGTGGATATCGTTCATACCACATTGTTTTTGAGTATCCAATCGAATTAGTCGGTGGAGAAAAGAAAATTTTAGCAGAAATTCAGGTAAGAACTCTTGCTATGAATTTCTGGGCAACAGTAGAACATTCCTTAAATTATAAATATAATGGTGAATTTCCAGAAGAATTGAAAAAGCGTCTTCAACAATCTGCGGAAACAGCTTTCAAGTTGGATGAAGGAATGTCTGAAATCAGAGATGAGTTAATTGAAACTCAAGAAGATGGAATCAAAAATGAACATAATAGGGATGAATAGTTATGAAAGTTGCAATTTATAGTAACGACGGATTTACATCCAAAGAGGTTGCTACACAATTAAAAGAAAAAATTGATGCGTCTGAAAAACTTGAATACGATGGATTAAATCCACAAATTGTGATTTCCGTTGGGGGAGATGGAACACTTTTGTCAGCTTTTCATCATTATCGCGATGCAATTAGTAAGATTCGCTTTGTAGGAATCCATACTGGTCATCTTGGTTTTTACACTGACTGGCGTGATTATGAGGTAAAAGAACTAGTTGACAGTTTGGAAGATGATAATGGTCAAAGCGTTAGCTATCCATTGCTATCAATTAAGGTTCAATACACTGATGGTGGACCGGACGATAGTTTCGTTGCGTTAAATGAATCTACCTTAAAGCGCATTAATGGAACAATGGTTACTGATATCTACATCAAAGATGAGTTCTTTGAAAAGTTTAGGGGGGATGGACTTTGCGTTTCCACACCAACAGGTTCTACCGCTTATAACAAGTCAGTTGGTGGGGCAATCATTAATCCACAACTAAACGCCATTCAGGTGTCGGAAATGGCATCAATCAATAACCGTGTCTTTAGAACATTAGGATCGCCGGTAATTGTGCCACCTGATGAGACAATCACAATTGTTCCAGATTCACCAAAGCATAATATTTTAACATGTGACCAGTTATTGATTTCTGATCGTCCAATTAAGTCAATTTCATATTCCATCTGCAACGATAGAATTTACTTTGCTCAGTACCGTCATACTCATTTCTGGAAACGTGTAAGTAATTCATTTATCGGAGTTCATGAAGATGACTAGTTTTTCCTGGTCTAACCAACAGGACAGTCCCATTCGATTAAGAACATTTTTACGTCAAAATGGAATTTCGCGCACTTTATTGAAACAGATTAAATTCGAAGGCGGAAAAATTGTGGTCAACGGTGATGAAGAGAAGGTCAATTATATGTTGGCGCAAGGCGACGAGGTGACGATTACTTTACCACCTGAACCAGCCAACGATATCATTGCGGTGTCGAATTTACCAATCAATATTTTGTATGAAGATGAGCACTTCTTAGTTGTTGATAAGCCAGCTCATGTTGCGTGTTTACCATCTCATTTATATAAAAATGATACGATTGCTAATCGAGTGAAGGGCTATTTCTTAAGACAAGATTATGACAATCAAAAGATTCATATCGTGAATCGATTAGATATGGACACTAGTGGGATTATAATATTTGCTAAACACCATTTTGCTCATTCAGTATTGGATAATCAAATGCAACATCATCAAATTGAAAAGATGTATGTCGCAATTGTGGAAAATCCATTGAATGACAAACATCTAGAAATCAACCTACCGATTGATCGACAACCTGGTTCGTTTATCAAAAGATGTGTGATAGAGGGTGGAAAACCTTCCAAGACGGAGGCATGGGTGGAACAAAACACACCTAGTCACTCATTGGTTAAGATTAAGCTGCATTCCGGTCGAACCCATCAAATCAGGGTTCACTTTGAAGCAATTGGTCATCCACTAATTGGTGATTGGCTTTACAATCCAGACAACCATGAGTTGGATCGTCAGGCATTACACTGCTATAAAATGAAATTTTATAATCCGTTTATACAACAAGACGTAGTCTGTGAATCGAAAATTCCTACAGACATGTCTTCAATTATTCAAGGCTTCTAATATCTTGATATTAGGGTCTTTTTTTAGTTCCTGTAAATGATGGCTTTACGAATATGATATACTTATATATTGAATTGGATAAGGATGATTTAAATATGAAAAAAATCGAAGTTGCAAAGCAATTTTTAAAACAAAATATCGATTTATTTAGATGCCCAGTATGTAAAGAATCATTTATTAACCAAGTTGATAATTCAATCGTTTGTCCTAACAACCACTCATTGGATATTTCCAAAAAGGGAACCATTCAATTTATTAACCATAAGGTGAATACAGAATATGATGGGGATATGTTAGAATCTAGACGAAGGATTATGCAGGCTGGTTTCTTCGATGGGACTTTACAAAAGATTAATGAACTAATTGATGCCGGGCATAAGAACATCGTTGACATCGGTAGTGGAGAAGGAACACCACTAAAACGTTTGGAAGACTTAAGAAAAAACGTGGATAGTGCGATTGGTTTTGATATTTCTAAACCAGGGGTCAATCTATCAACCAGTGCATTAAGCGACCAAATGTTTTTCTGTATTGCTGATTTGGCGAACCTTCCATTTAATGATCAAAGCATTGATATTATTATGGATTTATTTTCACCATCAGCTTACAAGGAATTCAATCGAATTATTGCACCTAAGGGTCACTTGATTAAGATTGTGCCAAACTCACGTTACCTATTTGAATTGCGTCAAAAACTTTATGGTAATGATAGCAAAAACAGTAGCTATGATAACCAAAAGGTTGTCGATTTATTTATGGAGCATTATCCAAATGCGAAGAAATACGATGTGAAATACACCGTTGAGTTACCTAAGGAGTTAACTCACGATTTAATGATTATGACACCACTTCATTGGGGCCATAATGCGAAAGATTTAACACAAGCAGAGGTTGAATCATTAACATCAATCACAGTTGATGTATCAATATTAGATAATCAGTTTTAAAGCGAGGAAAAATTATGACTAACCATATTGTTTTATTTGAACCATTAATGCCAGCCAACACTGGTAACATTGCTAGAACATGTGCCGGTACCGACACTGTTTTGGATTTAATCAAACCACTAGGATTTTCAGTTGATGACAAGCATCTAAAAAGAGCTGGATTAGACTACTGGGACAAGGTTGATATCAACTATCACGAAAGCTTACCAGCATTCATGAACACTTTAGGCGAAAAGGACAAACTTTACCTAGTATCCAAGTTTGCTAACCACGACTACACAGATCGTGATTACACAGACGATGACTTTAACTATTACTTCATGTTTGGTAAGGAAACCACTGGATTACCTGAAATGTTCATGCGTGATAATGAAGAAAAGGCAATCAGAATTCCACAAGATGACACTCACATTCGTGCATTGAACCTATCAAATACATGTGCCATCGTTATTTACGAAGCATTAAGACAACAATCATTTCCAAATCTTGAAAGAACACACAAGTACGAATACGACAAACTAAAATAAATGATAAGGGGTAATCAATTTGGCAAAGAGAAAAACAAGCGCGCGTAAAAAGAAAAAAACAACCACCAATGCCAAATTATTTAATATCGATAGCAAGTATCAAAATCATATTATTGGATTTGTTATGATTTTGGTCAGTGCATTCAGTCTCTTTAAATTGGGCTTTTTAGGAATCACTTTCGATAATATCGTTAGATTCTTTATCGGAGATAGTAGTCCATTTGGATTATTGATTGCACTAGTTGTCGGGTTTATCTACCTAATTAAAGGACCTAAGCTTCAATACAATAAGCGTTGGATAATTGGTGGGACCATCTTTTACCTTGGTTTAACACTGTTCTTATCAGCATTATTGTTTTCAAACAGTAGCGACAATGCCTTTATATCAAAAACACTATCTTTAATTAGCCAGGATTTCATTCACCTAACCGATGCTTCACCAGTTGGTGGTGGAATGATTGGGGCATGCTTATTAGTAGTATTTGATTTCTTAGTTTCAATTCTGGGATCAGAAATCCTATCAATTATTATGATGATTGTCGGATTAATCGTATTCTTTAACGTTCCAATGAATAAAGTCATGGATAACGTTAGAAAGTACTCTGAAGAATCATCACAAAAGATTGGTTCTGCAATTGAAGAACGTAAGCAACGCCGTTTAGAAGAAAAACAGGATAATCATGATCATGAAGAACAAGTCGAGGACGTTAATCAAATGTCTAGGGTTCAAAGAAGAAAGAACCCAGCTGCTGTTGAAGAAAAGCCTAAGATTAAGCTTTCAGGTTGGATGGATAACGAACCTGAAAAACCAGAGGTAAAGAGTAAGCCAGAAGCTAACTTGGATCGTTCAGACTTTAAGTCAGCAGACGACTACAATCAAGATACTAGAAACAAACCAAAGCTATCTGAAATTATCAACGGACACACCGAAAATGATAGTAAGGGAATCGATATTAAGGATATTGATGATTCCAACTATCAATTGCCACCAATTGGCTTGTTATCCGATGTGGCTAGAAGTGACCAAAAAGATGAGTTTAAAAACATCGACCATAATACAACCGTATTGAAGAAGACATTGAACAGTTTTGGTGTTGACGCCGAAATTAAAAATGTTAACTTGGGGCCTTCAGTAACTGAATATGAATTACATCCAGCAATAGGTGTTAAGGTTAGCAAGATTGTTAACCTAGCAGACGACTTGGCATTGGCATTAGCAGCTAAGGACATTCGTATTGAAGCACCAATTCCTGGTAAATCATTAATCGGGATTGAAGTACCAAACAAGAAGGTCGCAATGGTGTCATTTAAGGATGTTGTCAAAACATCACAACAATCCAAGCATGGATTATTGACAGTGCCATTGGGAAGAAACGTTAGTGGGGATGTTATTACAACCGACCTAACTAAGTTGCCTCATCTATTAATCGCTGGTTCAACTGGTAGTGGTAAGTCCGTTGCCATCAACGGAATCATTACTAGCATTTTAATGAATGCTAAACCTAGTGAAGTTAAGATGATGCTAATTGATCCTAAGAAGGTTGAACTAGGAATTTACAACGGGATTCCACACTTGCTATCACCAGTTGTTTCAGAACCTAAGAAGGCTGCAAGAGCCCTTAACAAGGTTGTTGCAGAAATGGAACACAGATATGACTTGTTTGCTAAGCATAATCAAAGAAAGATTAGTACTTTTAATGAATATGTAAAAGGGATGACCGAAGAAGAACGTGGCGATTTAAAACCACTTCCATACATCGTAGTTGTTGTTGATGAATTGGCTGACTTGATGATGACTGTTTCAAATGACGTCGAAGGTGCCATCATTAGATTGGCACAGATGGGACGTGCTGCCGGGATTCACATGATTTTGGCAACTCAACGTCCATCAGTTGACGTTATTACCGGTCTAATTAAGTCTAACGTGCCATCTAGAATTGCTTTTGCCGTTTCAAGTGGGATTGATTCTAGAACTATCCTAGATACTAATGGTGCTGAAAAACTATTAGGTCGTGGGGATATGTTATATCTACCAATTGATAAGAATAAGCCAAGCCGTGTGCAAGGTGCATTTATATCTGATCAAGATGTTGAAAATGTGGTAGATTATATTAAAGAACAACAACCTGCCGAATATGACGACGATATGATTGTTACGGATGAAGAAATCAAGGTCGACGAAGAAAACGAAGATCAAGACGACTTATTCGATGATGCACTAGCCTTTGTTGTAAAAGAACAAAAGGCAAGTACATCATTATTACAACGTAACTTTAGAATCGGTTATAATCGCGCAGCTAGAATTATTGATGACTTAGAACAACGTGGTTACATTGGCCCTCAGGAAGGAAGTAAACCAAGAGAGGTTTATAAACAACCTGATAATGACTAAAAAATGGAACCCATCATTTTGATAGGTTCCATTTTTTATTAGTTTTCAAATAGTTGGAAGGCAGCACCTAGTACTAAACCACCAACAGTTGAGATAATCATTAACCAAACAAAAATCATGGTAATGATTTGAAATCTAGATTTCTTTTTCTTAGCCATTATTAACACCACTTTCCGAAATTAATAATATATTTTAAAGTTTACAGTTCATCAGCGAATAATGCAAACTAATTCATATTGAGGTGATTGTTATTTCTCCGTTTGGATTTTTGACCATGGTATTAGTTCAGGTGGTATTCTTATTCCTATTTTCATTACTGTTCAATATCGTCAAAAAAATTATTAGCAAACTTTATAAGATTTCGATTAGAGCGAGTGATTTCTTTCCAATTATCATGAGCTATGATATCTTCCAATTATCATTGGATAAACACGATCAATCGTTCTTACCATATGTATGGTTAGGGCTTGTTATCATTGGGATTATTTACGCAATCTACTACTTGTTCACACGTAGTAATGCCAAAGTGGGGATTTTTTACAAATTCTTGTGGAGATTTTCAGTGATTTACTTTTTTGTGGTCTGGCCCTCCACTATTTTAATAATTGCTGCAAAAACGCTTTAAAACACTGAGCTACCAACGTTGGTAGCTCTTTTTTTATTGTCTAAAATTAGTGGATTTTAATCTAAATGTGGTGAAAATTAGTACATATTGGAAGAAATTTAATAATAAGGTGGTACGAAGTGGTGGATAGTGGTAAAATCAAGGTAATATAAATTGGAAGGAGTGAAGAAGCGTGTTAATGGGTGAATATGAACATTCAATAGATTCAAAAGGGCGCTTGATCATTCCTTCCAAGATTAGATCAGAAATAGGTGCGAACTTCATCATCACACGTGGACTTGATGGATGTTTATTCGGATATCCTATGGATGAATGGAAAAAGGTTCAAGAAAAGATTAATCAACTTCCTGTAAGCAAGAAGTCAGCAAGATACTTTTCACGTTTTCTATTCTCAGCCGCCGACGAAAGTAAGGTTGATAGCCAAGGAAGAATTAACATTCCAGATACTTTGATTAACTACGCGGGTATCGAAAAGAAATGTGTGATTGTGGGGGTTTCCACAAGAATTGAAATCTGGAGCAAGGAAAAGTGGGACGAATTCTCAGCAACTGCTGGCGAAGAGTTCGATGATATTGCTGAAGACTTAATTGATTTTTAGAAAAGAAGGTGACTGATTATGACGGAATTTCATCATGAAACTGTACTACTTAAAGAAGCAGTTGACGGATTAAATATTAAACCCGATGGCATTTACATCGACTGTACCCTTGGTGGAGGAGGCCACAGCGCCCGAATTTTGTCACAATTAACATCTGGTCATCTTTATTCATTCGATCAAGATGAAGTGGCAATCGAATTTAACAAAACTAACCTCAAGCAATACATAAATGAGGATAAGGTTACTTTTGTTAGAAGTAACTTTAGATACATTCAAGAAGAAATGAATAAATTAGGAATTCAGTCCGTTGATGGAATTTTGTATGACTTAGGAGTTTCATCTCCACAGTTTGATGACGCAAGTAGAGGTTTTAGTTATCAACACGATGCACGATTAGATATGCGAATGGATCAGAGAAATCCATTAGACGCATGGAAAATCGTAAACGAATGGCCATACGAAAAATTAGTGAAGATTTTCTTCCGTTATGGAGAAGAAAAATTTTCTAAGCAAGTTGCAAGAGCGATTGAAAGGAACCGAGAAAACCATTCAATCGACACAACCGAACAACTTGTTGATGTGATTAAGGAAGGAATTCCGGCCGCGGCTAGACGTCACGGTGGTCATCCTGCCAAGAAAGTCTTTCAGGCATTGAGAATTGCCGTGAACGATGAACTAGGTGCTTTGGAAGAATCATTGGAAAAAGCAATCGATTTAATTGATGTGAACGGAAGAGTAAGCGTCATTACTTTCCAATCATTAGAAGATCGATTGGTTAAGACAATGTTTAAGGAAAAGACTACGATTGAGGATTTACCAAGTGGTTTACCAATTATTCCAGATGACATGAAACCAGACTATAAACTAATTAATAGAAAACCAATACTACCGAGTGATGATGAATTGAGAGATAATCATCGTTCGCATAGTGCAAAACTGAGAGTTATTGAGAGAATTAATAAATAATAGAGAGAAGAGTTAATCTGATGGCACAAAATAATCTAGCTAATAACGTATACGCTACCCCTGGTTATTACTCTGCGGGGGAACAACAAAAACAACAAAATTCAGAAGTAAAATCAAATGTAAGACTTGGATTGTCAAAATTTGAAAAAACTGTTGTAATATTAGGATGTTCACTTGTATTCTTTTTGATGGTTGGTTTAGTTGGTGAAAAGATTTCACTAGGCAACCACTCTACAGAACTTCAAGTAACAACTAATTTATTAGGCAAGGTTAAAGATGATAACAGCACACTAAAACAAGAAGTAAGTGAACTTCAAAGCGGAAATCGTTTACAAAAAATTGCTAAACAAGCCGGTTTATCTTTGTCCAATAAAAACGTAAGGAATGTTAGCAAATGAATAAATTAAATAATCGGAACAAACAAAAAAAACGCCGAGAAAACCGTAGCCGCTATGGACAATTTTTACTATTGCTATGTCTAGGCGTTTTTTTGTGTATGGTATTGAGATTTACATATGTGTCAGTATTTAAAAACGTTGGTGGATACAACTTAAGCGAAATGGCAAAGAGTTTGTACACTCAAAGCAACGTTATTTCTGCTAAACGTGGAACTATTTACGACGCAAACGGCCAACCTCTTGCCGAAGACACTAACGTTTATACAATGTATGCCATCTTAAATAAAAAGCAAGTTGGATTGGATAACAAACCCATGTATATCACGGACAAAGAAAAGGCTGCCAAAGCCATTTCTTCTGTGTTGCCAATTTCTTATAAACAAGCATTAAAAGATCTTTCTCCAAGTACTAATGCGTTCCAAGTAGAATTTGGTTCAGCGGGTACTAATATTTCATTAACTCAAAAACAAAAATTAGATTCATACCACATTTCTGGTTTGAACTTCTTGCAACAACCATCAAGATTATATCCAAACGGTGTCTTTGCTTCGCATATCATTGGATATGCTTCTGCTAACTCAAATTCTAGCGAAAGTAAAGTATCTCTAACTGGTCAAATGGGAATCGAAAAGGTATATAACGAACTATTGACTGGTAAGAATGGATACAAGACCTCCCAACTAAACAATGCGGGGGTTGAAGTAGATAACGGCGAAAGTGTTAATAAGCCCGCTAAGAATGGTGATGATGTGTATACTACCCTAGACTATCGTCTTCAATCATTGCTAGAAACTGAGATGACCAGTGTTTACAACCAAGTTCATCCAAAGACAATGAATGCAGTCTTAATGAACGCAAAAACTGGTGACATTTTAGCTGCTACTCAACGTCCTACATTTAACGCTACTACTAAGCAGGGACTAAATAGTATTTGGCGTAACACATTGATTCAAGATTCATACGAACCTGGTTCAACAATGAAGATTTTCACAGTTGCATCCTCAATTAACAGTGGTCATTATGATGGGAACGCCACATATCATTCTGGTAAATACCTAGTTGACGGGAAGGTTGTTCCTGACTGGAATACCAATGGTTGGGGTAATATTACCTATAATAAAGGTTTTGCATTATCAAGTAACGTTGCTATGGCCCATCTTGAACAGCAAATGGGTGCTAAGACATGGCGAAACTACATGAACCGATTCCAATTCTTTACTTCAACTAACTTAGGTTTTCCTGGAGAAGAAACCGGTAGCGTTCAATTTAATTACCCAATTGAACAAGCAAATACAGCTTTTGGTCAAGGTATCCAAGTTAATGCAATGCAAATGATGAGAGCATTAACTTCAATCGCTAACGGTGGTACAATGTTACAACCAAGACTTGTTACAAAGATTGTGGATCCAAAGACCAAGAAGGTCATTAAATCATATCCAAAGAAGGTAGTTGGTCATCCGATTACCGCAAGTACAGCAAAGCAAGTTATCCAACATATGGAAGATGTTGTTTATAAATCATATGGGATTGGTGGAGCTTACAAAATTCCAGGTTATAAGATTGCTGCAAAGACTGGTACCGCCCAAGTCAGTGACGGTAAATCTGGATACGAATCTGGTGACGATAGTTACCTTTACTCAGTTGCCGGTATTGCGCCAGCAAATAATCCTAAATACATCTTATATATAACAATGAAACAACCTCATTTAACTGGAACTAAGACAGCTTCACAATTAATGGCGGAAATCTTTAACCCAGTAATGAGACTAGCATTGGAAGAAAACGTAAATGCTGAAAACGAAAACAGTCTAAAAGTGCCAAGTATTACTGGTAAGTCTACCAGTGAAGCTAAGGCAGAATTAAAAGCTGCTGGTTTGAAATATGCAATTATTGGTGATGGGGATAAAGTATTAGATCAATCAATTGATGCAAATGAGAAAGTTTCAAAGAATCGAATGGTAATCATTCAAACTAATGGTAGTAAAATCATGGCTAACTTAAAGGGCTGGTCTAGATATGATGTTGCGACATATTGTCGAATGGCAGGTATTGGTGCAGAGCTTGACGGCGATGGGTATGCCTATAAGCAATCTGTCAAGCCAGGAGCAAGCCTAGATGGTGGGACCAAGATAACCATAAAATTTAAATAGGGGATTGAAATCAGGATGTTTATGAATATTGTTTTACCAATCATAATTAGTTTTTTAATTACATTAATCTTTATGCCATCTCTAATTGGCTACTTCAGAAGAAAACACGAAGGCCAAATGATTAGAGAAGAAGGACCAAAGTGGCATGAAAAGAAATCAGGAACGCCTACAATGGGTGGCCTTCTTTTCATCATTGCAATCATTATTGCGTCGCTAATTAGCGGTGGGGTTGCTCACATGATGAACCCAACACTACTAATCCTATTGTTCATCCTAGTATTGTACGGGTTATTAGGAATGTGGGACGATAGTATCAAGCTATTTAGACGTCAAAATGAAGGTCTAAAAGCATGGCAAAAACTAGCGGGTCAAATCGTGGGTGGACTAATCTTTACATTCGTTTACGCACACCACTTTCCACTAGCATTAAAGATTCCGTTTATGGGTGATTTACACCTTGGTTGGTTCTACGCAATTTTCATCATCTTCTACCTAACTGGTTTCTCAAACGCAGTTAACTTAACTGATGGTTTAGATGGTCTAGTTAGTGGATTATCAATCATTGCCTTTTTAGCATATTCAGTTGTTGCACTAGTTCAACACCAAATGGATGTTGCAATTTTCTGTTTAGCAGTTGTTGGTGCTTTATGTGCATTTATGGTATTTAACCACAAACCTGCCAAGATTTTCATGGGAGACATGGGATCATTAGCACTTGGTGGTTCATTGGCTGCCGTATCAATTCTAGTTCATCATGAACTTTCATTGATTTGGATTGGTTTCATGTTTGTATTGGAAACGTTGAGTGTGATGATTCAAGTTACATCATTCAAACTTACTGGTAAGAGAGTGTTCTTAATGTCACCCATCCATCATCATTTTGAAATGTTAGGTTGGTCAGAATGGAAGATTGATATTGTTTTCTGGTCTGCAGGTATTATTTTGGCAATTACCGGAGTTTTATCAATTATTTTATAATAATATTTTTGGGAGCATGAATTATGAAAAATATTGACGATTATCAAAATAAAAACATATTAGTTTTAGGTGCTGGAATGAGTGGAATTAATGCATCTAAACTATTAAAACAATTAAACGCTAATGTTTGGTTAAATGACGCTAATCCTTTGAAACCAGATGCCAAAAAAGAGTTAGATAAAATTGGCGTGGAGGTAATTGATGCTAAACAAAGTCCAAAGATTTTAGATGATTACAATTTTGATCTAATCGTTAAGAACCCTGGAATTTTTTATGATAATGAATTAATTAAAGAAGCAATTAAAAGAGATATTCCAATCACAGTTGAAGTTGAAATCGCAAGTCAAGTTAGCGAAGCACCAATTATTGGTGTAACTGGGAGTAACGGCAAAACTACAGTTGCAACTATGATTAATGACATCCTAAATGAAGAAAGAACTAGTGGACATTCTTATGTTGCTGGAAACATTGGTGTGCCGGCAAGTACGGTTACTACAATGGCAACAAGTGATGACGACATCGTCTTAGAATTATCTAGTTTTATGCTCGTTGGAATTAAGACATTACATCCACATATTGCTGTCTTGAACAATGTCTTTTCTAACCATCTTGACTATCATAAAACCAGAGAAAATTACGTTAATGCAAAAATGCGCATTACTGAAAATCAAGATGAAAACGACTACTTTGTTGTGAACTTTGATAATGAAGAATGGCGTGAATTAAGTAAGCGTAGCAAGGCCAATGTCGTTTCCTTTTCATACAATGCGGTAAGTAAAGACGGAGCCTATGTAAAGGACGAAAAAATATTCTTTAAAGATGAATTCATAATGAATGTTGATGAAATTAGAGTACCGGGTCAACAAAATGTTCAAAACGCCTTGGCATCAATTGCTGTTGCTAAGATTATGGGTAAAAGTAACTCTGCAATTAAAAAAGCACTAGGTACATTTGGTGGTGTCAGACATCGTGTGCAATATGTATTAACTGCTAATGGAAGAAAGTTCTACAATGACTCAAAGGCTACAGACATTGAGGCGACTCAAGTGGCCTTAAGAAGTTTTAAAGATAACGTTGTTTTAATTGCTGGTGGATTAGATCGCGGGTATACTTTTGAAAAATTAGAAAAGGACTTTGCGGATCATGTTAAGGCAATTACTTTATTTGGTGAAACTAAGAATTTGTTAGCTGAGACAGCTAAGAAGGCGGGAGTAAAAAACATCAAAATTGTTAACAACATGAAAGAAGCTGTTGAAGAAGCATGGGCCATGAGTGAAGAAGGCGATGTTGTTTTATTATCTCCAGCGAATGCTAGTTGGGATCAATATGATACCTTTGAACAAAGAGGAGACGAATTCATCCAGCTAGTAGAACAAAAAACAGATAGAAAGGAAGAAAACTAATGAGACTAATAATTTCAGGTGGAGGAACTGGTGGACACATCTATCCCGCACTAGCATTGATTGAAGAACTTCGCAGGGTTGATCCTGATTCTGAAGTTTTATATGTTGGATCAACTAGAGGCTTGGAAAAGGATATTGTTCCAAAACACAACATTGCTTTTGAAGAATTAGAAATCCAAGGGTTCAAACGTTCTCTTTCTTTATACAACTTAAAAACTGTTAGCTTGTTTATGAAGAGCTTACATAAATCAAAGAAGTTAATTAAAAAATTCAAACCAGATATCGTGATTGGAACTGGTGGATATGTTTCTGGAGCTGTTGTATACGCTGCTACACAAATGAAGGTTCCAACAATGATTCATGAACAAAATAGTGTGGTGGGGTTAACTAACCGTTTCTTAAGTAAGCATGTAGATAAGATTGCTGTTGGGTTCGAAGATGCCATGGGGCAATTTCCTAAGGAAAAGACTGTCTATACTGGTAATCCACGTGCCCAACAAGTCGCTAATTTAAAATCTGACTTTTCTTGGGATCAATATGGATTAAATAATGATGTTCCGACATTATTAATCTTTGGTGGTAGTCAAGGTGCACTGAAGATTAATAAAGTTGTTTGTGAAAGCATTCGTCAATATAACGAAAAGAATTACCAAGTTGTGTTTGTTACGGGTAAAAAACGTTATGACGATGTAATGGAACAATTAAAAGGGCAAACAATTAATGACAATGTCGTAATTAAGGATTACATTGCTGACATGCCCAATGTTTTACCAAAGGTGGATGCAATCGTTGGTAGAGCAGGTGCTACCAGTCTAGCTGAAATTACTGCACTTGGTATTCCATCAGTTTTAATTCCAAGCCCATATGTTACTGCTGACCACCAAACCAAGAATGCTTTAAGTTTAGTGAAAAATGATGCTGCTTTAATCATTACTGAGAATGATTTAAACGAAAAGACATTAATTGAAAATTCTGACTTTATCATGAATGATAAGGCAAAGAGAGACGAGATGGCTGAAAACTCAAGGAAAATGGGTTGTCGTGATGCCGCAAGTCGTCTGTTGGAAGTTGCAAAATCAATTTGCCGTTAGTTAATGGAGGAACTTTACTATGAAGTCTAAATTGTTTTCCTCAACAAAATCCTCGAATAAGGCTTCAAGAATATCCGATGATTTTGTTGAATTGAATAAGCAAAAGATAAAAAATAAAATGAAATCTTCTTCGTATATCATCATTCCATTAGTAGTATTACTTCTAATATTGATTTACTTGGTTTCACCAATGAGCAGAATTAGTAGTATTCGCATTAATGGAAATGGATATATCTCTCAAAATGATATTAAGAGAGAGCTTCAGTTAGATGAAGGGGACAGTATTTTTAAAGTTATTGGTCATAAAAGTAAAATTAACCAAAGAGTTATTAATGTTGATCATCGTGTTAAATCGTTAGATTTTAAATTTACGGGATTTAATCATCTTTCTGTTGAAGTTTCACCATATAAGGAAATTGGTTATGAAACTCGCGGTAATAAGCAATATTTAATATTAGAAAACGGAAAGGTTACTAATGTTGCTGTAAGTAATCCTAATGATTCTAAGATGCCTTATATAGTTAAATTTAATAATCAATCATTATTGAAATCAATGATTCAAAAGTACGTAAAGCTTCCTAAAGATATCAGAGACAATATCCGTGTTATTTCATACTCACCAACTAAGGTGTATTCAGATGAATTACACGTTTATATGCGAGATGGTAATCGTGTTATTATCCTAATGCATGATTTTAACGATAAGATGGGCTTTTATCGTTCGATTGCCACTCAACTAAAAACTAAAAGTGTTATTAATTTAGAAGTTGGTGCTTACTCATTCCCAATCAATGATGAGAAAAAAAGTAACAACACAACCACTAAAGCATCTACTAAAAATACCCAAAAAGAAACGCTAAATAAAGATGCTAAGAAAACAACAACAACTACTACAAAAAGAAACTCATAATGGTTCTTTAGAGTTATCTACTCTTGTGTTAAAATTAACTTATAACTAACTTAAATATAAACTAGAGTATCTAAGAATAATTATGCTTAATTGGAGGTTCCCTTAGATAATGAATTCAGAAATGTATGTTGGATTGGATATTGGAACTACGTCAATTAAGGTGATTGTTGCCGAAAAAGTAAAAGGCCAAATGAACGTTTTAGGTTTAGGAAACGAACGTTCTGAAGGTGTTAGTCGAGGCATAATCGTCGATATTGACAAGGCTTCTGAATCAATTAGAAGAGCTGTTAACCAGGCAGAAGAAAAAGCTGGTATTCAAATTCATGATGTGATTGTTGGTATTCCTGCCAACCAATTAAAGATTGAACCATGCAGCGGTATGGTTGCTATCTCAGAACAATCAAGAGAAATTTCAGATGAAGACGTTAAAAACGTTACTGTATCTGCAATGATTAAAAACCTACCACCAGAAAGAGAAATTATGGACACCTTAGCTGATGAGTTCATCGTTGATGGATTTGATGGGATTAAGGATCCAAGAGGAATGGTTGGTGTACGACTTGAAATGAAGGGTCGTATTATCACTGGACCAAAGACTATTATTCATAATATTAGAAAGGCTGTTCAAAGAGCTGGATTAAATCCTTCTTCAATCATCAATATGCCACTAGCACAAGGTATGACAATTCTAGATGATGGAGAACAAGACTTTGGAACTGTTCTAATCGATTTAGGTGGTGGGCAAACAACTGCTTCTGTTGTTCATGATCATCAACTAAAATTCACTACTGTAGATAGTGAAGGTGGAGAATACATCACTAAAGACATTTCTGTTGTGCTGAACACTTCATTAGAAAGTGCTGAAAAAGTTAAACGAGATTATGGTTACGCAGATGAAATCGAAGCATCAGAAAGTAATGAATTTCCAATTGAAGTTGTTGGTCAAAGCCAACCAGTCAGAATTTCTGAAAAATACCTAGCAGAAATCATTCAAGCTAGAGTAGACCAAATTTTTACTAGAATGTATAAGAGTTTAAGCAGCATCTCTGCTTTAAACTTACCTGGAGGTATTGTTTTAACTGGTGGAGTTGCTGCATTGCCTGGAATTTCAGAATTAGCAGCTGACAGATTTGATACTAACGTTAGAGTTTATATTCCAGATCAAATGGGATTAAGACACCCATCATTTTCACTTCCATTGTCACTAGTAACTTATCGTGCTAACATGAGTGAAATTCAAGTGTTAGTAAGATCATCACTAGAAGGCAAAACTGTAGTGAACAATACTCAATCCAATGATGATTTCATTGGTAATGATTATGGCGATGATGTAATCGATAATTCATCTGAATACATTCAACAAGATAATCAACCACAACAACCAAGTAAGCCTAAAAAGTCTGGTTCTAAACTAGCTAAAAGCACTAAGGGAAGACTTAAACGCTTTTATCAAGACTTTTTCGAATAAAATAACAGAAGTACACGGAGGAAGTTAAAATGGAATTTTCATTAGATTCTACTGAAAACCAAGGCGCAAAAATTAAAGTTATTGGTGTAGGTGGCGGTGGTAGTAACGCCGTTAATCGTATGATTGCTGAAGATGTTAAAGGTGTTGAATTTATCGTTGCAAATACCGATGTTCAAGCACTAAACACATCAAAAGCTGAAACAAAAATTCAATTAGGACCTAAATTAACTAGAGGTTTAGGTGCAGGTTCAGATCCAGAAGTAGGAACTAAAGCCGCTGAAGAAAGTGAAGAAGCTATCTCAGAAGCACTTCAAGGTGCAGATATGGTATTCGTAACTGCCGGAATGGGTGGTGGTACTGGTAACGGTGCTGCTCCAATCGTTGCCAAGATTGCTAAGGATTCAGGTGCCTTAACTGTTGGTGTTGTTACAAGACCATTTACTTTTGAAGGACCAAGAAGATCTAAATATGCTGCAGAAGGTGTTTCAGCATTAAAGGAAAACGTTGATACTTTAATCGTAATCGCCAACAACCGTCTATTAGAAATGGTTGATAAGAAGACACCTATGATGGAAGCTTTCCAAGAAGCTGACAACGTATTAAGACAAGGTGTTCAAGGTATTTCAGACTTAATTACTAGTCCTGGATACGTTAACTTGGACTTTGCTGATGTTAAGACTGTTATGCAAAACACTGGTTCAGCACTTATGGGTGTTGGTACTGCAACAGGTGAAAACAGAACTGCAGAAGCAACCAAGAAGGCTATTTCTTCACCATTGCTAGAAGTTTCAATCGATGGTGCAAAACAAGTATTATTAAACATCACTGGTGGCCCAGACATGTCACTATTTGAAGCCCAAGATGCTTCAGACATCGTTGCTCAAGCTGCAACTAGCGATGTAAACATTATCTTTGGTACCTCAATTGATGAAGACCTAGGCGATGAAATCAAGGTTACTGTAATTGCTACAGGAATCGAAACTAGTCCAGAAGAACTACTAAATGGCCAAGCAGGTCGTCCTTCAAGAGTTTCTGAAACCCCTGGTAAGGTAGTTAGTCCAAGACATCACAAAGAAGAACAAGGCAACGTTAGAAATAATGACGAAAATGCAGATAGCGATAATCCATCTGATACACGTTTTGAAAACGTACAAAAGAAAGAATTTGATCCATTTGATGCTAACAACTCAAGTGACAATCAAAAGGAAGATAAATCAAGCGATGACGATTTACCTCCATTCTTCAAATTCCGTCGTAAGAACTAATCACTTTTTCTAGATTTCTTTGAAGGGAATGAATTGAAATGACAGCTAAGTTTAGTTTTAGTAAATTTTTCGGAACTGATTACGATCAAGACGAAGATTTATACGAAGAAGATAGCTCCCAAGTGGAGAACAATGATAAGGTAGTTTCAATTAGCAAAAACTCAAGCCAAAGTCGTGGAAGTAAGATTTCCGTCTTTGAACCTAAGATTTATGCTGATGTAAAAACGATTGCGCAAAAATTAATTGATAACAATGCTGTAATTATTAATTTTGATGCTGCCAGCGATGAAGCAACTAGAAGAATTATTGATTTCTTAAATGGAGTTGTTTTCACTATTGATGGAAATATTGAGAGAATTTCTGAATTAGTCTTTCTTTTCACTCCACACAACTATTATGTAGACGGGGAAATCAGAAAAGAAATGAATGAACGTTTAAGATAAAATGGATAAAAATATTGAACAGCATTTTAGAAAAGAAGAAATCCCATTCATCGATTCTTGTGCAGATTTAATTGATGAGTCAATTAATCAATATCGTCCAATACTAACTAAGTTTTTAAATCCTAGACAGATTTATATTTTAACGACATTAGTTAACCGCCATAGTGAATTATCGATTGATTTTTTCGGAGGATATTCGAATTCAGAAATGAAACGTGGCTTGATATATCCAGAATATTTCGAACCATCGGAGGATGATTATCAAGTTAAGTTGTTTGAAATTAGATATCCGGTAAAGTTCTCAAAACTACGGCATAGTAAGATATTGGGAACTCTATTAGGTTCAGGTGTAGAAAGATCAACGATTGGAGATATTTTAACTGACGGAACAAGATGGCAATTCCTATGTACAAGAGACATTGCTGACTTCTTGAAAATGCAAATTAGCTCAATTGGTAAAACGAAAGTTTCACTGATTGAAACAAACTTTTCTGACGTGATTACGCCGGAAAATGAATGGAGAGACGAATCAACGACTTTATCATCATTTAGAATGGATAACGTAATTTCTGAAGGATTTAATATATCCAGAAATGATGCTAAAGAGTTAGTTAGTCATCAAAAGGTTCACCTTAACTGGGCGGTAAACAGTCGACCGGATTACGAAATTACAACGCACGATGTTGTTTCTGTTAGACGCTTCGGTCGTATTCGTTTAAAACGTCAGGAAGGTCAAACTAAAAAAGGTAAATATAGAGCCATTATTTCTGTATTAAAAAAATAGGTTGGAGGAGAGATACAATGGTACTTAGCCCACAAGATATTCATAATAAAGAGTTTTCTGTAAAAATGAGAGGTTACAATATTGACGAGGTAAACGAATTTTTAGATCGTATTATCAAGGATTACCAATTAACTTTATCCGAAAATATCGATATGAAGAATCGTTTGAAACAAGCTGAAGATGAACTAAAATACTTTAACGGTATGAAAGATTCATTGAATCAATCAATTATCATTGCACAAAATGCTGCTGATAAGGTTAAGGTTGAAGCTCAAAACGAGGCTAACAAAGTAACTGAACAATCAAGAAAACAAGCTGATGAAATTTTGAATGATGCAAGTGTTAAGGCTAAAGACATCGTTGAAAATATCTCAAACCAATCTAAATCACTACTTATTGCAAATGATGATTTAAGAAAGACAACTGAATCATTCAGAGAAAAGATCAGAACTTTGCTCGAAAGCCAAATGCAGTTTGTTAATAGCCCAGAATGGGATCAAATGATTTCCGGAATTGACGGTAACTTCAACAAGGTTAACGAACAAATTAATAACCTTGACAATTTTAAGGAAACAGTTGTACAATCTGAAAGTAAAGAAATGCCAGCAGATGCAACTATTAAGATTTATCCTGATGGCTCATTCAAAGCAATTGAATAATTTGAGATAGAGAATAGAAAGCTTAGAATTCGATACAATGTAGCGAGCTGACAAATGGTGGAAGGTCAGTTGTAAATCATTCTATGCAGATCACCTCTGGCTAATCTCTTTTAATGTAGTAAATAAAGATGGGATTTTATTTTTAAAATCCTAATTTGGGTGGTACCGCGGAAGACTTCGTCCCTTGTGATGAGGTCTTTTTTTTAATTTGAAAAGGGAGTGTGTGTTATGCGTGTAAAAGATACTTTGAACCTAGGTAAGACCAAGTTTAAAATGCGTGGAAACTTACCTGTTAAAGAAGTTGAAAGACAAAAAGCATGGGAAGACAATCACGTCTACCAAATGAGACAAAAACTAAACGAAGGGAAACCATCATTCGTACTTCATGATGGACCTCCATATGCTAATGGTGACATTCATATGGGACACGCTTTAAACAAAATTTCAAAGGACTTTATCGTAAGATACAAGTCAATGAACGGATTTAGAGCACCTTACGTTCCAGGTTGGGATACTCACGGTTTACCAATCGAACAAAAGCTTACTCAAGCTGGATATGACAGAAAGAAAATGGATACTAACGAATTCAGAAAACTTTGTCATGAATATGCTTTGAAGCAAGTTGATCGTCAAAGAGAAGGTTTCAAACGTCTAGGAGTTACTGGTGAATGGGACAATCCATACCTAACTCTAAAACCTGAATTTGAAGCTGCTGAAATTCGTGTATTCGGTAAGATGGCTGAAAAGGGTTTAATCTACCGTGGTAAGAAACCAGTTATCTGGTCATGGTCTTCAGAATCAGCTCTAGCTGAAGCCGAAGTTGAATACCACGATATCGAATCACCTTCAGCTTTCTATGCTGAAAAAGTTGTCGATGGTAAAGGTGTTTTAGACGAAGATAACACATACATGGTTGTATGGACTACTACTCCATGGACCATTCCTGCTTCAATGGGTATCACAATTGATGCCGGTTTCGACTACGCTGTTGTTAAACCAGCTAACGATGATCGTAAGTTTGTTTTAGCTGCAGAATTATTTGAAAAAGATGCCGAATTATTCGGTTGGGAAGACTACGAAATTGTAAAGACTGTAAGAGGTCAAGAACTAGAAGGTGTATTAGCTCAACATCCATTTATGGATAGACAACTATTAACCATGCTAGGTGATTTCGTTACTATCGATACTGGTACTGGTTTAGTTCATACTGCTCCTGGTTTTGGGGAAGATGACTACTACGTAGGTAAATCATACGGATTAGACATTTTTGTTGATGTTGATGCACAAGGTTACCTAACTAAGGAAGCCGGTCCAGATTTCGAAGGTGTCTTCTACGATGATGCAAACGAAATTTCATTAAACAAGTTAAAAGAAAAGAACTTATTATTGAAGTACCAACCAATCACTCATAGTTACCCATTCGACTGGAGAACTAAGAAGCCGGTTATTTACCGTGCTACTGATCAATGGTTTGCTTCTGTTGATAAGATTAGAGATGACATTCTAAATGCTATCGAAGACGTTAAATTCAAGCCAGAATGGGGTAAAAAACGTCTATACAACATGATTAAAGATCGTGGTGACTGGGTAATCTCAAGACAACGTGTTTGGGGTGTTCCACTACCAATCTTCTACGGTGAAGATGGTACTCCAATCATTACCAAAGAAACTACCGACCACGTTGCAGACTTATTTGCAAAACATGGTTCAGACATTTGGTTCGAAAAAGAAGCTAAGGACCTATTACCAGAAGACTTCACTAGTGAACATTCACCAAATGGTAAGTTTACTAAGGAAAACGACATCATGGATGTATGGTTTGACTCAGGTTCATCACACCAAGGTGTTTGTGCTGAACGTGATTACCTAACATACCCTGCAGACCTATACCTAGAAGGTTCTGACCAATACCGTGGATGGTTCAACTCAAGTTTAATTACTAGTGTTGCATTTAGCGGTAAGGCTCCATACAAGCAATTATTATCACAAGGATTCACTCTTGATGGTGAAGGCCACAAGATGAGTAAATCACTTGGTAACACAATTGCTCCTGATGAAGTTATTAAGAAGATGGGTGCAGAAATCGTTCGTCTATGGGTAACTTCCGTAGATACTTCTGCCGATGTTCGTGTATCAATGGAAAACTTTGTTAAGATTTCTGATTCATACAAGAAGATTAGAAATACCATGAGATACATGCTTGCCAACACTTCTGACTTTGATCCTAAGGAAAACAGTGTTGATTTTGCAGACATGAAGTCAGCTGACCAATACATGATGGTTAAGTTAAACAACTTTGTAAAAGACATTAAGGAAGACTACGACAACTTTGACTTCCTAAGTCTAAACCGTCGTTTACTTTCATTCATCAATGCTGATCTTTCAGCTTTCTACCTAGACTTCGCTAAGGATATCCTATACATCTACGCCGAAGATAGTGCCGAAAGAAGATCAATGCAAACAGTTCTATACAATGCAGCTGTTGCAATTACTAAATTAATTACACCAATTCTTCCTCACACTGCTGAAGAAATCTGGCCATTCTTATCTGAAAAAGAAGAATTCGTTCAACTATCAGAAATGCCAGAACCAATGGAATTAACTGGTGCAGATGAACTTTCATCAAACTGGCACAAGTTCATGGAAATCAGAGATGACGTATTGAAGGCATTGGAAGAAGCTAGAAATAATAAGCTAATTGGTAAGGCTTCAGAAGCTAAACTATCATTATTTGTAAATAATGAAGTAAAATCATTACTAGATAGCCTACACACAAATGTTGGTCAAATCTTGATGGTTTCACAACTAGAAGTTAAAGATTTAGTTGATGCTCCAAGTGATGCACAAAGCTTTAACGACGGTATTTCAATCGTGGTTGAACATGCGGAAGGTGACACTTGTGAACGTTGTCGTCTAATCTCTACAGATGTTGGTTCTGATGCAGATTATCCACAATTCTGTGCACGTTGTGCTAAGATTGTTCGTGATAACTTCCCAGAAACAGCTACTGAAGGATTCGAAGAATAATCGATAAAAAACTGGGACTATCCCAGTTTTTTATTTTTAAGGAGAAATAATATGATTAAAGGTAAAGTAAATAATTTTAACCCGGATCACGATTTTGGTTTTCTAAAGGGCGAAGACAAGAGCAAGGTCTTCTTCCATGGTTCAGCGGTCGAAAACAAAACTAGAAATGAAATTGAAATTGGTCAACAAGTGGAATACCAAATTGCACAAGGCATGAAGGGACCACAAGCTGTCAAAATTCGTGTAATTGATTAGTCAGTCCATTGAAAAAATAATTAAATATATATAGAATGAATATATAACTAAAAAAGGGCTGATATTATGGATTTAGAGGAAAAGGTACTAGGTGTTGAGCCTAAGTACGATGGCGCAATTATCAACGTTGAAAAGCAAACAGTTGAATTGCCAAATGGGGAAACATCAACTAGAGATGTTGTTCATCATTCCAATGCCGTTGGTATTTTAGTCTTAACTAAGAACAACAAGATGTTATTAGAAAACCAATGGAGAGCTCCTGTTGCTAAAGAAACCATCGAGATTCCGGCCGGTAAAGTTGATAGTAGAGACCATGGCACTGCCTTGGACACTGTAGTTCGTGAGTTGAACGAAGAAACTAGATACAAGGCTAATAACATCAAACGAATCACCGGATTTTATTCAAGTGTCGGTTTTTGTGATGAATACATGGACCTATACTTGGCAACTGATTTAGAACCAGTTGAGGATGAACTACCAAGAGATCAAGGTGAATACTTGAAAATTAAGGAATACTCACTTGATGAAGCCATGTCAATGATTGAAAGTGGCGAAATCGAAGATGCTAAGACAATTACTGCTATTTATTATTGGAAGTTACATGATAAGATTGGTCTTTAATTAATAAAGGAGCAAGTCCAATATGATAACTAGAAAAGAGTATCAAAATAGTCAAAAAAGAAATTCTATTGACGATGATTTTATAAAAAGAGACGAACCAGTTGAGCAACCTTCATTGAAGAGAATTAGACCCGAAGAAAAAAAGGGTAAGGCTCATGTAATGACAACTGAACAAAAGACAAAACGTTTAGGTAGAAGACTTAACTGGGCAATTGCATTTTTAATCCTTGCAATCATTGTCGTTTACTTAATACTAATCTACGTTAATCCTTAAGGAGATATTTATGAAATTTGGAATTTTATGTGCAATGGACGAAGAAATCAAATCATTGCTAGATAACTTAGATAACACTAAGAAAGTCGACATCAAAGAAATGACTTTCTACGAAGGTAACATTTCAGGACAAGAAGTTGTTCTTGTTCGTTCAGGAATCGGTAAAGTTGAAGCTGGTTTAACAACTGCTCAATTAATTACTAGCTTTGATGTTGATATCGTTATCAACTCAGGTTCAGCCGGTGGAATTGGCCAAGGATTAGCTGTCGGTGATGTTGTTGTTTCAACTGAAACTGCATACCACGACGTTGATGCTAGAGCAGCTGGATACGAATACGGTCAATTACCAGGGCAACCAGCAAGATTTAAAGCGTCAGAAAAATGGGTAAGAGAAATTACTGAAGCTTCTAAAGAAGTTGGTTTAAATGTTCAAAAGGGATTAATCGTTACAGGTGATCAATTCGTTGCCGACCAAGCAGTGATTGATAACATTCTAAAGAACTTCCCTGACGCACTTTCATGTGAAATGGAAGGTGCAGCTGTGGGACAAGTTGCTAACCAATTTGATATCCCATACGTAGTAGTTAGAGCAATGTCAGATAATGCCAATGGCGATGCTGATCGTAGCTTTGACGAATTCATCATTGATGCAGGTAAGAAATCTGCTCAAATGTTATTAGACTTATTCGCAAATCAAAAATAGAAGGGGTTTAGGTATACTTGACTGAAATCTACTTAGATAATGCCGCTACCACTCCAATGGATAAAAACGTTTTGAATGACATGTATGATAAGATGCAAAACGTTTACGGTAACGCTTCTACCTTGTACAGCATCGGTAGAAAGGCTCATACTGTATTGGAAGATAGTAGAGACATTATCGCCAACAGTATTAATGCGAAGCCAGACGAAATTATTTTTACAAGTGGTGGTAGTGAAAGTGATAATACCGCGATTCTTCAAACTGCTGAAGCGAGAAAGAATTTAGGAAACCATATTATTACAACTGCAATTGAACACGAAGCAGTGTTAAAACCACTTGCATATCTTGAAGAACAAGGCTTTAAAGTAACTTATCTACCAGTTGATGAAACTGGGGTAATTAGTTTAGACGACTTCAAGGATGCATTAGACGATGATACCATCTTGGTAACCATCATGACTGCTAACAATGAGGTTGGTTCTCACATGCCAATTCACGAAATTGGTGAAATCTTAAAGGACCATCAGGCATGGTTCCATACTGATGCCGTCCAAGCTTATGGATTGTTAGATATTGATGTAAATGAGGACCACATTGATTTATTATCAACATCTGCTCATAAGATTAATGGTCCTAAGATGACTGGTTTCCTATACAGACGAACTGGGGTAGATTTTCCAAGTTTTGTAAAAGGTGGAGACCAAGAAAAGAAGCGTCGTGCTGGAACAGAAAACATTCCTGCAATCTCCGGATTTGCGACCGCGGTTTCTCAAATTACACCTGAATTAAAGCACGAACTACACGATCGTTATTATGGATTCAAACATCAAATCATTGATGCTTTAAATGATAATGATATTGATTTCGTTGTTAACGGAACTGTTGAAGATAATCCGGTCCAACATGTATTTAACATTTGGATTAAGGGAATTTCTTCAGACATTATTTTGGCTAATTTGGACTTGGAAGGAATTGCGATTTCAGCTGGTTCAGCATGTACCGCTGGAAACATTGAACCATCACACGTTTTGATGGCAATGTTTGGTAATGATACCAATCGTTCATCTCAATCAATTCGAATTAGTTTCGGTAAATTTACAACAAATTCAGAAATCGATGCCTTTACCACTGCATTAGTAAAGGTAATTAAGAGAATAAAGAAGGTTAACTAATATGGCTTTTGAAACAGCAAATCAATTACAAGGTGATTCTAAAACATACGCAGTTAGTCCTGAAATCAAAAAATTCACACTATCTGACATGGGTTTTGTAAAGACTAATGCTGGTAACTTTCAATTTGAAAGAACATTAGATCCTGAAGATCCATACAATGGTATCAAGTTAAAGATTATTTTTAAGAGTGATTTAAAAACATTCAAGATGAGCACCATTACTGCAAATGGTTTAAATAAGGTTAATATTTTTACCAACAAAAATGCTGATGCATTAGTGGAACAATTCAATTTCTTGATGGATAACTTTGTGGAAAGAAAAGTTTTCGTGAGAAAATAATTAAAAAGAGGGCTTTTATAGCCCTCTTTTTTGCATCTTCATTGCAATTGGTGCCTTAAATGGGTTATTATACTTTTTATGGAATATACGACCTTCAAATCGTAGATTCTAAGAATCTAAAAGAAATGATGGTGATTTTAAATGGCAGACAATAGTAATACCCGTGTTGTTGTCGGAATGTCAGGTGGGGTGGATTCATCCGTTACCGCATACCTTTTGAAGCAACAAGGATATGACGTTGTAGGTGTATTTATGAAGAACTGGGACGACACTGACGAAAACGGTGTTTGTACCGCAACAGAAGACTACAAGGACGTAGCCAAAGTTGCCTCAGAAATCGGAATACCTTACTACTCTGTTAATTTTGAAAAAGAATATTGGGATCGCGTTTTCACTTATTTCTTGAATGAATACAAAAAAGGTAGAACTCCAGATCCCGATGTTATTTGTAACAAGGAAATTAAGTTCAGAGCGTTTTTAGACTACGCCTTAGATTTAGGTGCAGACTACATCGCTACTGGTCACTATGCTCGTTTACAACGTGATGCAGATGGTCACAACCACTTGCTTCGCGGAAGCGACGACAACAAGGACCAAACTTATTTCTTAAGTCAATTATCCGCAGAACAATTAGACCGTGTTATGTTCCCACTAGGTGACATGCCAAAGCCTAAAGTTCGTGAAATTGCAAAAGAAGCTGGTCTAGCCACTGCTGAAAAGAAGGATTCAATGGGAATCTGTTTCATCGGTGAAAAGAACTTCAAGTCATTCTTAAGTAACTACTTACCAGCAACTCCTGGTAAGATGATGACTTTTGATGGTGAAGTAAAGGGTAACCATGATGGCCTAATGTATTACACAATTGGTCAACGTAAGGGATTAGGAATCGGTGGAGACGGTAAAGATAACCGCCCATGGTTCGTAGTTGGAAAAGACCTTTCAAAGAACATCTTGTATGTTGGTAAGGGCTATGAAAACAAGCACCTATACGCAGATTACCTAGAAGCTTCAGATATTTTCTGGATTAATGACATTGCTGATCGTGGCAACGACTTCCGTTGTACAGCTCAATTCAGATATCGTCAAAAAGACGTTGGCGTTACTGTCCATCTAAACGATGACGGGAAGTCACTACGTGTTGATTTTGATGATCCTGCAAGAGCCGTTACACCAGGACAAGCCGTTGTATTCTACGATGGTGATGAATGTCTAGGTTCAGCAATTATCGATGCAGCATATCAAGACGATAAAGAATTACAATACATTTAAAACCAAAAGATGCTTATTTATTAAGCATCTTTTTTTATATAAACTTTGAATTTATCCGCATAAATTGAGATAATATATATAAATCAAAATGAACGAGGGATAAAAGTGAAACTTTACTTTGTAAGACATGGAAAAACTGAATGGAATCTAGAAAGCAGATATCAAGGAGCCGGAGGAGATTCAGAATTGTTGCCGGAAAGCTATAAACAAATGGATCAATTAGGTGAGTACCTAAAAGATGTTAAGTTTAGTCATGCTTATTCCAGTCCAATTAAGCGTGCACGCATTACTGCTTACCGTGTTATCCAACACTTCCATCGCAAACCTCAATTGAGTCTATGGAACCGATTGGAAGAGTTTCATTTAGGTAAGATGGAAGGCCAAAAGTTTGACGATGTAAAAAAACAATTTCCAGAAAGTTTTGACAATTTCAGAAATCATCCGGAAAAATACGATGCTGATGAAATTGGTGGAGAGAGTTTTAATGACGTAATTAGCAGAATGCAGTATGCTATTAAACGTGTTGTAAATGAAAACGATAATGAAGATAACGTTATTATTTTCAGCCACGGTGCTGCCCTAAACGCACTAATCAATTCACTTTTGGGTGTTGAGATTAAGGATCTAAGAAAACGTGGTGGACTAGCTAACACTAGTACAACCATTCTAGAAACAACCGATGGCGGAAAGTCTTTTGCACTAGTAATTTGGAATAATACTGAATATCTTACAAAGAAAACTGATAAAACTGACGTAATTTAATATGTAGGTGATTAAAATGGATCAAAAGTCTCAAGAAATTAAAGAAAAACAACAAGCTGTTGAAAAGAAACGCGAAGAACAACAAAAAAAGGCTGATGAAACTCTTCATAAATTAGTTGAAGATATTGATAATCATCCAGATGATTACCGAACTTACTATGACTTAGGTAGTTTTTTAGTTCAATTACATAATTATACCCAAGCCGAAGAATTAATGATGAAAGCCTTAGGTTTATTCGCTGACAGAAGTAAGAAAGCCAAAGAAACATTGGTATACGGATTAGGTAATGTCTACTATGCAGCAGGAGAATACGATAAGGCGATTGAACAATTCAATAATTTATCGGATGGTGACATGAAGACAGATGCTTATATCATGTTGGCACAAAGTTACATGGCTAAAGAAGACTACAAAAAAGCGGTAGTTTTTGCTTTAACTGCACAAGGTTTTAGAAGACAAGACCCAGAAATAAATTACTTACTAGCAAGTAGTTTATTAGCTTTAGGAAACTTTATTGAAGCAGCGGAATTCTATGATAAGGTATTACAATCGAAACCAAAGGATGGTAAGGCTAACTTTGATCGTGGAATCGTCGCAATGGTATTGGAAGAAGATTTTAACCAATACTTTGAAATCGCTAAACGAGAAGATCCTAAGTACTTTGAAAAAGGTCAAAAGCGTTTAGCAGATATCGAAAAGTTTATTCAAGTAAAAAATGGCAAAAAATAAGGGGAGATAAGCCGTGGCAGAATCAATGAATTTGTTCTCAGTAGACGATAATGACGAACATATTGAAGACAATCAAGAGCTATTTATAAAAGGTAAAGTTGCGGCTACTTTCTTTGAAAGTCCCGATAGCTTCTTTAAGGTGCTATTGGTAAAAATTTCTGAAACAAACATTTCAGATTGGCATGAAGATGAAATTGTAATTACTGGTAATTTTGCGGATATCGCTGAAGAAAGCGAATATCAATTTTATGGTGAATTAGTCGACCATCCCAAGTATGGAAAGCAATTCAAATCAGATAACTATCAAAGTACGGTTCCAACGTCTAAAGAGGGACTTGTGGAATACTTATCTGGTGATAATTTTCCGGGAGTTGGTAAGCAAACCGCTAAACGAATGGTGGATGCTTTAGGCACCAATTTAATTTCAGACGTGTTGGAAAACAACTCATTATTGGATCGAGCTGGATTATCCGATAAACAAAAATCAACTGTGTTAGAAACATTGAACAAGAACAATGGGATGGAACAGGTGATTATTGGATTAAACAGTTATGGGTTCGGGAGTAGTCTATCTTCTGCAATCTATAATAAGTACAAGGGTGACACCCTAAAGGTAATCCAAGAAAATCCATACAAGCTGGTTGAAGATATCGACGGTGTTGGTTTTAAAAAGGCCGATGATATTGCCAAACAAATGGGGATGTCTGCCAACAATCCTGGAAGAATTCGTGCGGGGCTAATTTCTGCCCTTAAGACGCTTTCTTTACGTAATGGGGATACTTACACTCAAACCGGTCCAATCCTCGAAGAAACGCTAAAATTATTGAATAACGGTAATGCTGAACCAGTTAGTGGTGAAGATTTATCTGCTCAATTTTTAGAGTTAGCCAAGAATCAAAAGATTGTTGGTGAAGAAGATCGTGTTTACCTAAAAGAATTATATGATGATGAGTGGCGCATTGCCGAACATATCAGTCGAATTATCAAGAATCCGGTCGTTAAAAAATTTGATGATGAGACAATTGATAAGAAGATTCGTTTAATCGAAAAGAAATTAAATATTAGCTATGATGAATCACAGACTAATGCTTTAAAACAGGCCATCAAGTCACAAATGTTCCTATTAACTGGTGGTCCAGGAACAGGGAAGACCACCATCATCAAGGGAATCATTTACTTGTACGCTTATTTAAACGACCTATCTTTGGATATTAATAAGTACAAGGAACGTGAATTTCCAATTCTTTTAGCAGCTCCAACTGGTCGTGCTGCCAAGAGAATGCAGGAAACCACAGGAATTCCTGCCAGTACCATTCACCGTTTGCTTGGATTAAACGGTTATGAAGATAGTGATGAAGGTACTCAAGACATCGAGGGTGGTTTGTTAATTGTTGATGAAATGTCGATGGTTGATACTTTCTTATTTAGAGCTTTAGTACGTGCCATTCCAAACCAAATGAAAGTTGTATTTGTTGGTGATAAGGATCAATTACCATCAGTTGGACCAGGACAGGTCTTCACTGATTTATTGAATTCGAAGAGAATTGATAGCATGCAATTGACCACTATTTATCGTCAAGATAGTAACTCAACAATTATTCCGTTAGCTCACAGTATTCAACAGGGAAAACTGCCTGATGATTTTAACGATAAACAATCAGACCGTAGTTTCATTCCATGTAATGCTCACCAAATGAGTTCTGTAATTGAACAAATTGTCAAACGGGCTAAACAAAAGGGATTTAGTGCAACCGACATTCAAGTCCTATCACCAATGTATCGAGGTAATGCTGGGGTTAACCATTTAAACGAAGTCATTCAACAAATCATGAATCCTAACAATACCGATAACCAAGTCGAATATCGTGGCATTCATTACCGTCTTGGCGACAAGATTTTACAACTGGTAAATAGTCCCGAAGATAATGTTTTTAATGGAGATATCGGACAAATTATCGATATCGAAAAGGGTAGCAAACAAAGTTTAGATAAGATTACGGTTGCCTTTGACCAAAGCGAGGTAACATATCAACGTAAAGATTGGATTCAAATCACGTTGGCTTACTGTACAACCATCCATAAGGCTCAAGGTAGCGAATTTAAGATGGTCATTTTGCCAATTGTTCCGCAATTTACCAAGATGTTGAAAAAGAACTTGTTGTACACAGCGATTACTCGTGCCAGTGATACTTTGATTATGATTGGTGATTACAATTCATTTCTATCATGTGCACAAAGTGAATCTGACAACAGAAATACTAGTTTGATGCAACGCATCCAATCATTGTTGGATGGTGAAGTCAAACCAGTTACAACGTCTGTAAACAACCAAAGTAGTATCGTTAAAGAAGTTGCTGAAGAAAAGAAGGTACAAGCACTTGTTGATAATAAACCGGTGGAAAAACTTAAAGCTGATTCAGTTTCAGATACTAAGCAAAATAATGTGGCAACTGATGAGGATGATCAATCACCTTTTGATGAAGCAACATTTGATGACAAGCCAAAATCATATCGCTTAACTAAGGACATGATTTTATTGAATCAGGTTGATCCGATGATTGGGATGCATGGAATCAAACCATAATTGTTATATCAATTTGCTTTTTTTGTGGTAAAATTTAAGCATTAAAAGAACTCGAGAGGAGCACTTTCATGGTGGAGTTAATGGATAATAAAAATATGAAAATCTTTTCCTTAAGTTCTAACAGACCGTTAGCAGAAAAGATTGCCCAAACTTGCGGACTTAAGCTTGGTGAAGCAACGATTAATCGTTTTAGTGATGGTGAAATTCAAATTAAAATTGATGAAAGTATCCGAGGGGAGGAACTGCAACTATTATTTTGAACAAATAAATAAAAGCAGCTTTCTAACTATTTAATTGGGCAACTGATTTTCTGT
>NZ_VBSE01000032.1 GCF_005930975.1 Apilactobacillus kunkeei
CGAACACAGAAGTTAAGCTTCTAAACGCCGATAGTAGTTGAGGGATCGCCCTCTGCAAGGGTAGGAAGTTGCCGCGCTAATAAAAAAGCCTTCGATGTAAATCGAAGGCTTTTTGTTAATATTGCCGTTTTAGCTCAGGAGGTAGAGCGTTTCCATGGTAAGGAAGAGGTCCCGGGTTCAAATCCCGGAAACGGCTTAAACTTAAAGAATATATAACATTCATTAATATATATAGAATAAAGAGTTTAATTAAATATAAATAAAATAATCAAAAAAAGCAGTGGATTACTAGTAATTCACTGCTTTTTTGTTTTGAACAATCTAAATCTTTAGACTTCAAAGCCAATTAGCAAGAAATTGAATGTCTTAATTGCTTTTGATATAACTGGTAATTGAAAAGGAGGGATAATTTATGAATAAGAAAATATTACCTTATAATTTTGATTTTACAGATATATTGATGAAGACACCCGCTGAATTAATTGTTGAAGGTAGTAGATTAGCAATTGATACTAAATACGATGATATAGCAAGTTATAAAGTTACTCATCGTGATGTTTCAAAAATTATGAAACCTAAAAATGATTTGCTGTATAAAGATCTGCTCGCAACCAAAAGAAAGCGAATGTCAAAATCACCATTTGCATTCTTTCGAGGATCAGTTGATGTGATGAATTATGATTTAAATCACTATAATAATTCAGGCATCAAAACTTTAATTGGTGGAGACGCTCATCTTGGTAATTTTGGTTACTATGGTTCATCAGAAGGACAGTTATTGTTTGACATGAATGATTTTGATGAGTCTCACATTGATTATTGGGAATATGACGTAAAGCGACTGTTGGTTAGTGCATTGCTGGTAGCAAAACAACAGGGCTTTCATTTAAAAAAGGATGTAGAACCTTTTCTAAAAAAATCTGTTAAAACTTATTTGAAAACGTTGAGATATATGGGTAATTTGCCATCAATGGAACGATTCATAAAGCCCAATACTTTGGAAAACATTTCGAGTAGTTTTTCTAAAATTCATGAATCCAAAATTACCTTTGATAAATCATTTAAAAAAATTGTCAGTAAATCTATCAATAAGGCTATTAATAATAATTCAGATTATGCAGTTAAAAAATATACGACCACCCTAAAAGGTCAAAAACAATTTATAGAAGATGCGCCTGTTACGGTGCATGTCGGAAATGAAGATTATAAGAAGTTGGTAAAAGGTTATGAAAATTATTTACATCACTCAAGAAGTGATATTAAACAATTTTTGCTTCAATTCCATATTGTTGATATTGTTCGACATACCGTTGGGGTTGGGAGCGTCGGAACACTTTGTTATTTAATTTTACTAGAAAATTCATCCGGAGATGATCTTGTTTTACAAATAAAACAGGGATTGCCAATTTATCAAGATGATAAAATCTACATCGACAATAAACATTCAACCGGAGAAGATATTATGAATTGTCAATTGATTTTGCAAAGTGCATCAGACCCATTTCTAGGTTATTTTAATACTGAAAAAAATAGTTTTTATGTAAGACAGTTTAGAGACATGAAGGGTTCGGTTAATCTTAATAAATTAGATTTTCCAGCATTCTGTGACTATGTAAATGTATGTATCAGTCTATTAGCTAGAGCACATAGCCAGTCACCAACTTTTTATAAAATTATTGGATATTTAGAAAGCAAAGATTGGATATCAGAAGCCTTAGTAAAGTACTCGAAACGTTATGTTGAACAAGTTGAATTAGATTTTAAGTCCTTTACTGGAGGCGGAAAACATGGGAATAAAATCTAAATACAAAGGTGAGTTATACAATCGAGATTTAAGCTGGTTACTTTTTAATAAAAGGGTAATCGAATTAGCAAATAATTATCATGTTCCGTATTTAAACAAACTAAATTTTTTATCTATCGCATCTAGCAATTTAGATGAATTTTATAGTGTTAGGGTTCCTAGTCTACAAAGTCAAGAAGCCTTGACTAACAACGGACGTGATCCAAAAACGATGTTAAAGTATTCAGAATTATTAAAAAAAATTCACGAGTCAAATGATAATAATTTCAAATTACAATCGAAATATTTCAATCAACTAATTACCCAATTATCAGATTATGGTATTGGTAAATTCGTAAAATATGTTGATTTATGTGATCGAATGAAGCAAAAAGCTAACCAAAAATTCGATGAAAAAATTCTTCCTTTTCTGACTAGTACCACATTTAATTCTGAATATAATTTAGATTTTTTGAAAAATAAATGGATGGCAATTGCGACATTGGTTAAAACAAAAGCAGACACGTCAATTCGTATTATGCCAATACCACCATATATTAGAAGAACTGTAAGTTTGAAAGCAAACGGAAAAAAACAATACTTGATGATGGAAGATCTTATCATCAATAACCTGGAAAATTTATATGACGATGGTGAAATTGAGGATGTTATCATATTTCGATTAAGTCGAGATTTAGATGCATCAATTGACCTAGAGAAAAATAATGGTAGTAAAAAAACTATCCAAAACTTACGTCATTATCTAGCGAACCGAGAAAAGGGTAAAGTAACAATGTTAGAAATACAGAATTTACCCGATACTAACGAAAAATTCATTAATTATTTTATTAAAAAGTTTAAAATCAAACCAAATGATGTTTTTAAAATCGATGCTCCATTAGATTTGACATTTATGTTTCCGTTGATTAAATCTTGGAGTAAAAAACATCCAGAACTATCATATCCTGACTTTTCAGGAACAAAGTGGCATGGAAACAAATCTATGCAAGATTATCTTAAAAGCCATAATCTACTCTTACAATATCCTTATGATTCATTCGATCAATTTCTTCAGTTTTTAAAAGAAGCGGTAGATAATCCTAAAACTATAGCAATCAAACAAACAATTTATCGAGTCGCGGATAATTCCAAAGTCATAGAGCTATTAAAAGAAGCTTCTAAGAAGGGAATTAAAGTGACAGTGGTAGTTGAACTGAGAGCTAGGTTTGATGAGACTAATAACCTCAAAGTAACTGACGAATTGGAAGATGCAGGATGCGAAATTATATTTGGAAAAAAATATATGAAGGTCCACAGCAAAACATGCTTGGTCATAATGAATGATAAGAGTAGTGTTAAAGGATACGTACAGATTGGAACTGGAAATTATAACGAACAAACAGCAAAGGGATTTGTTGATTTAAGTTTATATTCCAGTTCGGATGAATATGTTAACTGTCTAATATCCTTCTTTGATTATTTGTCTCATAATGGTGATTGTTCACGTTCGCCAAAATATAATTCTATTGTTTCGTCGCCAAATCGAATCGAAGATATGGTTATTCAAAATATAAATCGAGTTAAGGAATATTACCAAAAATATGGTAAGGGAAAAGTTTTTCTTAAAGTAAATTCTTTGACAGATGTTGATGTCATTGCAGCCATTTATGATGCTGCTACGGTGGGGGTCCCTTTTAGACTGGTAGTAAGAGGATCTTGTTGTTTGAAATTAGGAATATGTGGAGATAAAGAAAATATCGTCGTTTCAAGTGTTGTCGGTCAATTCCTAGAGCATAGCAGAATATATGCGTTTTATACAGATCAGCCGTCATTATGGATTTCCTCAGCTGATTTAATGACAAGAAACATGGTTAATCGCGTTGAATTAGCAGCTAAGATTTTGGATAAATATAATATTAATAAAATTCAAAAAATTATTGATATTTATTCTGAAGATGATGTCGATGGTTTCTTCTTGGACAAGGAAGGAAACTATTTCAAGTTTGAAAATTCTAAAAATCATTCTGCACAACAGACATTTATCCAGGAATCTATAAAATTATCCAAACAATTAGAAAGTCAAAGATCACTTTATAAATGGATTACTGAAAAAATAAGTAAATTAAAGAATCACTTAGTTTCAGGAAAAAATGAGACGTTATAACATCTCTAGGGTGTGATTCCCCATATAAAAAGACCAATCTTTTATGATTGGTCTTTTTTCAATTATTTAATTTTTCTATCAATTTTAACATCATTAATTGGCAAGTTAGCGTTTGCAATAATTGGTGAAACAGGGCCATTACTAATTAATGTCAGATGATGCATAGCTCTAGTAGCAATTGTATATAGTGTTCCAACATAGTCATCGTTTGGATAATTATCTTTAGAAACATTCCATGCAATGACAGAATCAAATTCTAATCCCTTAGCTAGATAAATTGGCATGATTACGACGCCCTTTGGAAGAGATCTATCTGTATCAGCTAAGAGCGTAGGATTAAGTTGATTGTAGGTATGTTGGTGAAGTTGTTTTGCTTCAGTAATGTTTTTAGTAACAATTGCAACTGTACCTTCATCTTTTGATTCTTGTTTTGCGCATTCAATTAAGGCATCAATACATTCCTGTTCGTTATGACGAATGAAAATCTCCGGGGATTTGCCTGGACGGTTGAAGGCTTCGATTTCATCACCATTTGGTAATAATGACTTAGCAAAGTTAGTGATAGGATATGTTGAACGATATGATCGATTTAGAGTAATTAATCTTGATTTTTTAGTAGCAAAAGCTTCGTTTAATTTATTTAATAGCATTTGGGGTGCTTCAACAGCTTTAAATAATGCCTGCTCGCTATCACCAATTAAGTTAATTCTGGTTTGTGGAAAGGCGTGCTTAATGTAAATTAATTGAGCAATTGAGTAGTCTTGCATTTCATCGACGAATAGATATTGCATTACTTGATTTTGACCGCCCCCAATCATTAAATCACGCATGTATAAAAGTGGGGCAGCGTCGTCCAGACGAACTTGATGTAATTCGATTGAATCAGCAAAGCCATCGATATCATCATTCCATGCATTAACATTTACATCCTTAGGTAATACGACTTGTTGCATGAAGCGTTGATATTGAAGATATGGATCAAAGAATGAACCGTTATACAAAGCATCGTATACTTTTCTGAAATGCTCAGTCACAATCTGTTTGGCAATGAAATATCTTTCATCATCTTCATCTTGGAAACTGCCAAGTTGATGACCTTCCATGAAGTCATGGTATTGTTCAGAATTAAGTTGATCGATTGCATCATCAACCCATGGTTTATATACTTCAACCTCAATTCTTTTCTTCAAGATTTCAATTAAGCGGTTTTTAGTCTTTAAGAACTTATCGGATGGTTTCATTTGTTTAGGTTGCGAAGCATAGATATCCTTAATCACATCGGCATCAAAGAATACCTTGCCATCAATTAGTATACTTTGAAAAGCAATGTCATCATTAAAAACGGTATTGATGTAGTTTTCGATTGAAGTCATATATTGATGACTTCGTTTGAATGATTGAATTGCTTTTTCATCATCTGTGTATGCTTGTTCAGTTTCATACTGTTCGAATAAACTTTGCACCTTCACACCTTCAAGGCGGTGATCAATGAATTCTTGCAATGTCACTTGTCTCATATTACGTTCACCTAAACTAGGTAAAACATCAGAAATATAATGTGAGAATAAACGGTTAGGTGAGAATAAAATGATTTGATCAGCCTGAAGTGAGCTTCTACTGTGATATAAGAGGAATGCAATCCGTTGTAAAATTGCAGAGGTTTTACCGGAACCAGCAACGCCTTGAACAACTAGTAGGTCGCTATAGGTATCTCTTATGATATCGTTTTGTTCTTTTTGAATTGTTGAAACGATATTTTGCATCACTTCATCATGTTGTTGACCTAATACGGATTGGAGCATTTCATCTCCAACGGTTTCATTGGTATCAAACATGTTATTAATTTCACCATGACTAATTTGAAACTGACGTTTTTTTTCTAGGTCGGTGCTTTGTTTACCAGCAGGAGTTTGATACGAAACTTTTCCCAGAGTTCCATTGTAGTAAATACTAGAGATTGGGGCACGCCAATCATAAACTAAGAAATTTTCGTTATCGTCAACAAATGAAGCGGTTCCGATATATAAGCTTTCGGAATTATCATCACCATCATCTTTGATATCAATTCGTCCAAAGTATGGAGAATCTGCTAATTTCTTGTATGTTTCAAGCTGATTTTTAATGATGGCTTCGCTTTGGACTACCTTATTAACTAGTCCTCTTTGTTGTTGGAGGTCAGCAGAAGTTTCAATTCTATCATCGACTTCGACATAGTTAACTGAAGTATTGTTACCGTAGTTTTGTTGAACACGTTTGGTTTCATTGTGAGCTTTTTGGTATTCAGCTTCCGTCTTATCGATTCTTTTGTGTAATTTGGCGACAACTTTATCGACACGATTTTGTTCATTTGTAAGATCGTTATTAGCCATTTTTACCTCCTAATTTATTGTTAAATCCGTTCATTTATGCTCAATAATTCTAATTAGATTTAACCGTCATGTCAATTAATATCCTTTTTGACATGTTAATTTAAATCCAGTAAAATATAATTAATATTAAAGCAAGTAGCGATGTCATTTACAGAGAGATTATGTATTACTGAAAGTAGTCACGACTAGCGAAATGGATGAATTTACGGGATTGCACCCTTATCGCAGAGTGGCAAATGATTATACATTTGCAAGTTAGGTGGTACCGCGCTCAAGCGTCCTATTGTTTTTTTAACAATGGGACGCTTTTTTTGGAAAGGAAGTAACAAAATGGCAGATAAAAAAGTAATTCTAACTGGTGATCGACCAACTGGTAAACTACATATCGGACACTACGTTGGATCATTAAAAAACAGAGTTGAGCTACAAAACTCTGGTGAATACGACACCAATATCATGATTGCAGATATGCAGGCATTAACTGATAATGCTCGTGATCCAGAAAAAATCAGAAATTCACTATTACAAGTAGCTTTGGATTACTTAGCTGTCGGAATTGACCCTGAAAAATCAACCATCTTGGTTCAATCACAAATTCCTGCACTAAACGAATTAACAATGCACTACTTAAACTTAGTCTCAGTGAACCGTTTGAAGAGAAACCCAACTGTTAAGACCGAAATTCAACAAAAGAAGTTTGGTGAAAGTGTTCCTGCTGGATTCTTCATTTATCCAGTTAGCCAGGCAGCTGATATTACTGCATTTAAGGCCGACACAGTTCCAGTTGGTGAAGACCAAGAACCAATGTTAGAACAGACTAGAGAAATAGTTAGAAGTATTAATGGTATATATGGTAAGGATGTGTTAGTTGAACCAGAAGGATACTTCCCACCAAAGGGAATGGGTAGAATTCCAGGTTTAGATGGAAACGCTAAGATGAGTAAATCATTGAACAACGCCATCTACCTAGCAGACGATGCTGACACCATTCAAAAGAAAGTAATGTCAATGTACACTGATCCTAACCACATTCACGTGGAAGATCCTGGTCAAGTTGAAGGAAACACTGTATTTACTTACCTAGATATTTTTGCTGATGACAAGCAAAAAGTTGCTGACTTGAAGGAACAATACAGACACGGTGGATTAGGGGATGTTAAAATCAAACGTTACTTAAACGAAGTGTTACAAGCTGAATTGGCACCAATTAGAGAACGTCGTGAACAATTTGAAAAAGATCCACAAGCTGTTTATGACATTCTAAAGGCAGGTAGTGAAAAAGCGAATAAGGTAGCCAACCAAACCCTAGATGAAGTAAGGGATGCTATTGGTATTAATTACTTTAAATAAAAAATATTTTAGGAGTTTAGGGTGAATCGGATGGAGAACTTAGTAATTGTTGACATCGGTTCGAATTCTGCTCGAATGTCCATTTATAGGATTGAAAATGACGGTTATTGTGTTGAGTTAAAACGTAGCAAGAGTGATAGTCGTCTATCCGAAGGAATGGGGAAAGAAAAGATTTTACAACCGGTTGCAATTAATCGGACAATTAATGCTTTAAAGTCTTTCAAAAGAATTTATAGCTCAATGAATAATGCCACTGTGATTACCATTGCAACTGCTGCGGTTCGACAAGCTGAAAACCAAAAGGCTTTTATTCGCAAGGTAAGAAAGAAAGTTGGCTTAGACGTTAGAGTCCTATCAGGTCGTGAAGAAGCTTATTATGATTATTTAGGAGTCGTTAATAAGATTAAGATGAACGACTATATGGTGATGGATATTGGTGGTGCCAGTATCGAATTAGTCCGAGTTCAAGGAAAAAAGCGTCGAGACTTAATTAGTTTACCAATTGGTGCCGTTAATATTTCAGAACGTTTTAAATTGAATAACTCAGTTCATGCAGCTGATTTATTTAATGCGCAACGTTTCTTAAAGGAAAACATACATCGTGTTCCTTGGCTAAAAAAAGCAGATCACTATCAATTAGTTGTTTTGGGAGGAGCTGCCAGAAGTTTAGCGAGAATTAATCGCAGTCACCAACACTTCAAGAACTCTGATAACCTAAATGGCTATCACCTAAATCAACGCCAAGTGATGGGAACGTATGAATTACTTTTACGTAAGAACTTACACAATCGAAAAGAAATTCACGGATTAGAAAACGAGCGAGCTGATATTATACTAGGTGGTCTATTACCTCTTATTACTGTCATCGATGAAATTGATTCAAGAAGAATCGTATTTTCTGAAGGTGGAGTAAGAGAAGGACTTATTGCTGAATATATAAAGAAGCACTATCGAAACTATTAAAAAGGTTTTTAATCCAGTTACGGGTTAAAAACCTTTTTAAATGCTTGAAAATTAAATAATGTTATTATAAAAATATCAGGAGTAATACCGCATTCGGGAGGACTGACAATGGGAACTTTCAAACATTTCTACCATCGTAATTACGATGACAGAATGAAACTAATTAGTGAATTTGCTGGATTAGACATGAATGAGAAACATGAAATAACTAGCGATTATCACCAATCAAGTGATAATTTAGTTGAAAATTATGTAACTGATTACTCCATTCCAGAAGGAGTTGCTGTTAATTTTATGATTAATGGTGTTGAAAAAATTGTTCCAATGGTAACAGAAGAACCATCCGTGATTGCAGCGGCCAGTAATGGTGCTCGCTTGTTTTCCAAAGGAGCGGGGATTACTGCTGAAGTATTAGGCCGTAACCTAATGGGGCAAATCGTTGTTAAAACTAACGATATTAATCTATTGATTGGAATTATCAATACACATCAGGGACATATTATTGATATCGCCAACCAATCACATCCATCAATTCTAGAATACGGTGGTGGTGCTAAAAAGGTCCGAGTTAGAAAACTAGACAATGATTACGCATCCGTTGATTTGTTCGTTAACGTTGGTGAAGCTATGGGTGCAAATATCATTAACTCAATGTTAGAGGCTACGTCCCAGTTTATCGAAGAACGAACTAATTGCGATGTTCTAATGAGCATTTTATCTAACTACGGAGAAGATAACTTGGTGAAAGTATCTGGTTCCATTCCATTTAGCCAACTGGGTAATCCTGATAATAACGGTAGTGATGTTGCGCAAAGAATTGTTGAAGCATCACACATTGCTCAAATCGATCCATATCGTGCTGCTACCCATAATAAGGGCATCATGAATGGAATTGATGCGGTGGTAATGGCAATGGGCAATGATTGGAGAGCTGTTGAGGCTGGCATTCATTCATATGCCAGCAAGGATGGCCAATACAAAGGACTATCTAACTGGACAATTGATGGTGATAATTTAGTTGGTGAGATGACAATTCCTTTGTCTTTAGCTTTCATCGGTGGTGCTGTTAAGGTATTATCAAAGGTTAAAATTAACCAACATCTATCACAAGTGACTTCAAAAGAAGAGTTAAGCCAAGTGGTTGCCTCAGTTGGTTTGGCCCAAAATTTAGCAGCTCTAAGGGCATTGGTTACTGATGGAATTCAAAAGGGACACATGAACCTACAATTGAATTCATTGGTAATGAGTGCCGGAGCTAAAGATAAAGAAATCAACCAAGTAGTTTCAAAAATGAGGGCTAATCATTTAAATGACTTAAAGTCAGCCCAAAAAATCTTAAACCAAATTAGAAATAACAATGAAGGTGAATTTTAATGGAAATCGAATTAAATCAAGACACACAAAGTTTAATTAACGTTGTAAATAAATTTTTCCCAGGTAAAATTGAAGTTCAATTTATCGGACAACTTCAATCTGGATATGTTAGACATGATCAAGCACAAGTAGTGCAAGATGGTAAGAACCTATTTGTTCAAATCTCAGACATGTCAGCTCCTAACTACACTGCTTCACACGAACTAATTCACTTGTTGATGACACTACGTGGTTTCCCACAAGTATTCTTCTCACTATCAACTGGTCAAGACGAATTGGACGAACAACTAGAAGTGATGGGTACAGAACTATTTGATATTGTTGCTCACTTTGTGGTTGTTTCAGAACAAAGAAAACACGGCTTAATCAACGAAGACATCGAAAAGATGTACCTAAAGGGTATTCAAAACACAATTGAACCTGAACCAGAAGAATTAGATAACGCAATGGAATTACGTTTATTGACTTTAATCGACGCTCACGTATTCTACGGTGACAAGTTCGATTCATTTGCTCGTCCAACTCTGGAAAAAGACTACCCAGTTGCCCTAAAGGCTGCTGATGAAATCTACAAGATTATTACTGAAAAACCAACAGATTCACCATTTGGTTTCAGAAGAAATGTTGTTAAGTTATTCAAGGCCTTTGACGAACAATTAAAGAAGTGGGGATTACCTGCATTGCATAACTCAGAATTTGCAACTATCTCCAGTGTTGTTTCAGAAAGACAACTAAACTTAAACGTAAAACAACAATTTGAAATCTTTCATTCAGAATTACATGATAAGGAAACTGGTCGTCGTGCATACGTTGGTTTCAACAAGTCAGATGATCAAAACTCATTCGTTATTCCTGCGCCAACTGGTATGGATGACAGTCCAGAATACTTCAAGAAGTTATACGCTATGACTGTTCAAGAATTATTTAAAGAATTAAAAATGCCATACATCATTAGAAAATAAGGCAGGAGGCAATCTGATGGATAAGGAAATTCAATCATTATTTGATAATGCAAAAAACATTGTATTTTTGACAGGAGCCGGTGTATCAACAGCTTCCAACATTCCAGACTATCGTTCTAAGAATGGGTTATACGCAACTGATACAACTGGAAAACCAGCTGAATATTATTTAAGTCATGCATGTTTAGCTAATGAACCAGATGTGTTCTACACATTTGTGAAGGAAAATATGTACTATCCAGATGCCAAACCCAATGTAATTCACAAAAAACAAGCTGAACTTACTAGAAAAGGTAGGGCCAGTGTAATCACTCAAAATGTTGATGGATTATATGGAGCTGCCGACACCAAAAATTTAATTGAATTTCACGGCAATCTATACGACGTATATTGCCAAAAGTGCCGTCAAAGAGTTGACTGGCATGAATATATGCAAAGCGACAAGCACACTGATTGCGGCGGAACACTTCGTCCAGGAATCGTGTTATACGATGAAGGTCTTAATCAAGCAAAGGTTGTTAACAGTGTCCAACTAATGGAAAAGGCGGACTTGGTAGTAATCGTTGGGACTTCAATGCGTGTCTACCCATTTGCCGGTCTATTGGATTATAGAAATCCGGGTGCCAAAGTAATTGCGGTTAACCAGGAAAAGTTAAACTTAGGAATCGATTTTACAATGATTCAAGAGGATGCAACGAAATTCTTTAGTGAATTGAAATAAGAAGGAAGATGATGGTTTAATGATAACTTTAGGAGTAACAACTTGGAGCGAACATCCAGCATTGATTAATGGTGAAGACCGCCCTGTTAAGTTAAACGAGTACGCTGCCCATTTTCCAGTCGTGGAAGTCGATAATCCGTTTTACGGCATTCCACAGGAAAAAACAGTGCGTCAATGGATGCGCCAAGTGCCAGAATCATTCCAGTTTATCTTAAAAGCTAACCAATTAATGACCAAGCATGACATGCGTTCACAGATGGCTGCCGATGACGATCAAAGAAGACAGGCATTTAGTGATTACTTGAAAATGCTAAAACCATTAATGGATACTAACCAATTAAAGACGGTCCTATTTCAGTTTCCACCATATTTCCAACGCAATAACGACAATATTCGCTATCTAATGACCATCCGAGAATTGATGGGAAGAACGGTACCAATTGCAGTTGAGTTTAGAAATCCGACATGGACAGAAAAGTCGATGCAAAACTCAATTAAAAATTATTTAAAACGTTTAGGAATGACATTCGTGATTGCTGATGAGCCACATAATTTAAACGATGGTATTGAGCTATTACCAATGGTTACTACTTCTAAGATGGCGATGTTAAGACTTCACGGCCGAAACGCTCAGGGATGGTTTAACCAAGACAAGAACTGGCGTAGTCAAAGAACGTTGTATAAATATAGCGAAGATGAACTAAAGCAATTCGCCGACATCGTCACTAAGTTAAACAAAGAAGTCGATGAGGTGTGTGTGATCTTTAACAACAACTCAGGTAGGGATGCTGCACCAAACGCGCTACAATTAAAAGAGATGTTGCACGTGTCATTTAACGATTTGGCACCGATGCAATTAGATTTGTTCTAAGAGCAATATTATTGACAATTCAAGTATGATATACTAATAGTTAATATTAATTACTGGTTGAAAGGATGATTTAAATGGCTGATAACAATACTTTTTATGTTACAACGCCTATTTACTACCCATCAGGACGTTTACATATCGGGAACTCATACACAACTATTGCTTGTGATGCGTTAGCTCGTTACAAACGTGCTGAAGGTTTTGATGTGTTTTTCCTAACAGGAACAGATGAACACGGATTAAAAATCGAAGAAAAAGCAGAATCATTAAATACTACTCCACAAGCATATGTGGACAAGATGGCTGCTCAAATTCAAGACTTATGGAAGAAATTGGACATTTCAAACGACAAGTTCATTAGAACTACTGATGCACAACACAGAGAAGTTGTTCAAAAGATTTTCCAACAATTATTAGATCAAGGTGATATTTACCTAGGAGAATACTCCGGTTGGTACTCAGTATCAGACGAAGAATACTTCACTGAATCACAATTAGCCGAAGTATACAAAGACGATAATGGTAATGTTATTGGTGGAAAGGCTCCATCAGGACACGAAGTTGAACTAGTGAACGAAAAATCATACTTCTTCAAGATGAGCAAGTATGCTGATTGGTTGTTACAATACTACAAAGATCATCCTGATTTTATTCAACCAGAATCAAGAATGAACGAAATGATTAATAACTTTATCAAACCAGGTCTAGAAGATTTAGCTGTTTCTAGAACATCATTTAGTTGGGGAATTCCTGTTAAATCAAATCCAGAACACGTAGTTTACGTATGGATTGATGCACTATCAAACTATATTAGTGCATTAGGATACGATACTGATGATGATTCATTATTCCAAAAATTCTGGCCGGCTGACGTCCACATGGTTGGTAAGGAAATTGTTAGATTCCATACCATCTACTGGCCAATTATTTTACATGCTTTAGGATTACCATTACCAAAACATGTTATCGGTCATGGTTGGTTAACCATGAAAGACGGTAAGATGTCTAAATCAAAGGGTAACGTTATTTATCCAGAAGTATTAGCCGAAAGATACGGCTTAGATGCAGTAAGATACTACTTGCTAAAGGCGGTTCCATTCGGTAACGACGGTGTGTTCACACCAGAAGACTTCGTAGATCGTATTAACTATGATTTAGCAAATGATTTAGGTAACTTATTGAACCGTACTGTTTCAATGATTAACAAGTACGAAGATGGTGTGATTCCTGAATTTAAGTCAAACTTCTTAGAACCTGATAAGGAACTAGAAGCACTAAGTAAGGAAGTTATTGCTGAATACAAGACTAAGATGGACGAATCACGATTCTCAGATGCTTTAGCAGCTGTTTGGCAATTAGTTTCTCAAACTAACAAGTACATTGACCAAACCACACCATGGATTTTAGCTAAGAATGAAAACGATGGTGACGCTGAGAAGCTTGCTGATGTAATGGCTCACTTAGCTGCCAGTTTACGAGTAATCGGTCTATTAATCAGCCCAATCATGACTAACGCACCAAAGCAAATCTTCGCTCAGTTAGGTTTAGACAATCAAGAAATTGATTTAATCGACATTTCAATTGAAGGTTTACCAACTGGTGGTAAAGTTGTTGCTAAGGGAACTCCTATTTTCCCACGTTTAGACAAGGAAGAAGAGGTTGACTTTATCAAGAACCAAATGACTAAATCAGATAAGCAAAAGGGTCGTGCAGCCAAAGAAGAAGCCAAGAAACAAGCTCAAGTTGCCCAAGAAGGTGTTGAAAGTGCTGCTGATAAGAAAGAAATCAAGTTCGATACCTTTGAAAAAGTAGAACTAAAAGTTGCCGAAGTGAAGAATGTTGAACGAGTTGAAGGGGCAGACAAGCTATTGAAGTTTACCCTAGATGCAGGTAGAAAAGAAGCTACTCAAATCCTTTCAGGAATTGCTAAGTGGTATCCTAACTTCGAAGAACTAATCGGTAAGAAAGTAATCATAGTTTCCAATTTGAAACCTAGAAAGATGCGTGGCCAATTGAGCCAAGGAATGTTACTATCTGTTGAACATGACGATGGCAACATTGAATTAGTTACAATTGGTAGCCAATTTGAAAATGGTGCCACTTTGGAATAATGGTGAGATAACAAACTAAAAAATAGCCATTAATTCAAAATGAATTGATGGCTATTTTTACGATAGGAGCAAATATAATGCAAATTTTTGATTCACATACGCATTTAAACGATGATGCTTTTAGAGGACAAGTGCAAGAATACATTGAACACGCAAAAAAGCTAGGTGTTACCAAAATGGCAATTGTTGGATCAAACCGTCAAATGAATGAAGAAGCAATTGAACTAGCTAACCAATACGATAACTTGTACGCAATTGTTGGTTTTCATCCAGAAGATGCATTGAACTATAACGACGAGGAAGAAGCTATTCTATACGAACAATTACAAAGTGATAAGGTAGTTGCTCTTGGAGAAATTGGTCTTGATTACAATCAAAGCATCGCACCTAAGAAGGCTCAATTCAATGTGTTCAAACGCCAAATTAAGATTGCTCAAGAACTAGGAATGCCAATATCTGTTCATAATCGTGATGCTTTTGAAGATACTTACGCTATTTTAAAAGAAATGGGTGTAGATAATGGTATCATTCATAGTTTCAATGGTGATGCAGAGTGGCTAAATAAGATTATGGATTTAGGAATGTATGTTTCATACTCTGGTGTCGCGACCTTTAAAAAGACCAAAGAAATTCATGATTCTGTTTCTAAGACCCCAATTGATAGAATGCTTGTGGAAACAGATGCACCTTATTTAGCACCTGAACCACTACGTGGTCATCAAAACGAACCGGGATATACTCTATATACTGTTGAAGCAGTCGCTCGTTTTAGAGATACAACCCCGGATAAGATTGCCGAAGCAACTTATCAAAATGCACTAAGAATTTTTGGATTGGATAAATAATGGAAAAAATTAAAGAAGTAATCGTGGTAGAAGGCCGCGACGATACCAAGAGAATTAAAATGGCGGTGGAATGTGACACCATTGAAACCAGGGGGTCAGCTATTGACGACAAAACTCTTGCGTTGATTAAGAAACTAGACAAGCAACGTGGCGTAATCGTATTCACCGATCCAGATTTTTCTGGTGAACGCATCAGAAAGATTATTGCTCAAGAGGTACCAAATGCTAAACATGCGTTTGTTGACCGTAAAAAGTCTGTACCTACTAAGAGTGATGGCTCACTTGGTGTAGAACATGCCAGTGTTGAGACCATAAGAGAAGCACTAAAAAACGTCTATACGTCAGACACTAATCACGAGAGCGAAATTTCAGTTGCTGATTTAAATGCTGCAAGGGTCATTAATGATTCTGCGGCCAAAATTAGACGAACTCAATTATGTAATGAATTAAAGATTGGATATGTTAATGGTAAACAACTATTGAAACGACTATCCATGTTTGGAATTACTAAAGAACAATTTAAAGAAGCATTAAGTCATATTAAGGAGTAAATAATGTCAAATAATCCAGAAATCGCTAGCCCAGCTAGAACACAAGCTATCTTAAATCGTTTTCATTTATCAGCTAAGAAGAGTTTAGGCCAAAACTTTTTAACCGATTTAAATGTTTTATCTAAGATTGTCAAGGCTGCGCACCTAACAGATACAGATAATGTAATCGAAATTGGACCAGGTATCGGTGGACTAACCGAATTCCTAGCGCGTAGTTCAAAACGTGTCCTAGCGTTTGAAATTGATCAAAATTTATTGCCTGTATTGGATGAAACATTAAGTCCCTATGATAATGTTGAAATCATTAATCAAGACATCCTACAAGCTAATTTACCAGCTATTATTGATGAAAAGTTTAACAATGAACGCCCAATTAAGGTAGTTGCCAATTTACCTTACTACATCACAACTCCAATCATTTTAGATTTATTGAAGGGAAATGCTGAGTTCGACAATATCACTGTTATGATGCAAAAAGAAGTTGCCCAACGTTTAGAAGCTAATCCGGGTAGCAAGGATTACGGTTCATTATCAGTGATTATTCAATACCTAAATGATGTTAAATTAGCATTTGAGGTATCAAGAAAATCATTTATACCGGCTCCAAATGTTGATTCAGCAATCGTTACTTTGGAAAGAAAAGATACTATTGAAAACGAAGTATTTGATGAAAAGGCATTTGCTAGTTTTGTAAGGGGATGCTTTGCTCACCGTCGAAAGACGTTATGGAATAACTTACAAGGTTTATTCGGTAAGGATGCAGAAACAAAAGAAAAGGTTCAATCAGTCCTAGCTGAATTTGACATTCAACCTGGAATTCGTCCAGAAAAATTAACGGTTGATCAATACGTCAATTTAACAAACAAATTTCACGATATAAAATTGGTATAATATTATTTGATTATTAAAAATCACTGTGATATAATTTTGAATTTTAATAATTTTCGTGGTATAATGGGAAATACTAGAGAGGTGAATATTATGCCAACCAGTTTGACTGACATTAAGAGCCACTTGGACACTCGCTTAGGCGAAAAAGTTGTTGTAACTGTTCAAGTAGGAAGAAATAAAACATTAGAACGACATGGGATGTTAGCAGAAACGTTCCCTGCAGTTTTTGTTGTTGAGTTAGAAGAAGATGAAAATCTTAAGAGAGTATCTTATAGCTACACTGATATTCTAACTAAGAACATTGAAATGGATTTTACCGACGAAGTAAGTGAAGAAGCTTAAAACTAAGAGCTAATAATGTTTATTAGCTCTTTTTATTTTGCACTTTTGACAAAATCCGAAAGTTTCACTGACTTTTCATTTTAACTTTAGTATAATGTTATTAAATAATTTAGTTAAATTGGGGGTGTGATACTTGAGAACCGTAGAGAAAGCATGCGCCAAACTTAACCTAGGCTTGGATACACCGTATCGTCATAAAGACGGCAAAATTGAGTGGAATATGATAATGACTTCGGTTGAATTATCTGATTACGTCGAAATTATTACCGAAAAGGGAAACGGGATTTCTGTTCACTGTAATCGTGTGTTTTTACCACAAGATCATCGCAACTTAGCATATCAAGCAGCATTTCTACTTAAAAAGAAATTTGGAATCCAACAAAAAGTGGATATCCATATCAGAAAGAATATTCCTGTTGCTGCTGGAATGGGTGGTGGATCATCTGATGCAGCAGCTGTTATTCGGGGCCTTAATCGTCTCTGGAATCTACATATGACCGATCAAGAAATGGCAACGTTCGGATTGCAACTTGATTCAGATGTTCCCTACTGTGTATATAGCCAAACCGCCATGGTTACTGGTAAAGGTGATAACATTGAGTTAATGCCAAAACTGCCAAAAATGTATTTTGTGGTTGTGAAACCAAAGGTTAGTGTTTCAACACCCGAAATCTTAAACAAGATTGATTACGATAAATTAGAACATGTGAATGTTAACGAATTGGCAGAAGCGGTTGAAACGCAAGACTATGATCAAATCGTTTCTCACATGGGAAATGTGCTGGAACCATTGTCTTCAAAGCATCATAGTGAGATTAAAAAAATTAAAGAAAAATTCGAGAAATACGGTGCTGACAGTGCCCAAATGAGTGGAACTGGACCGACTGTTTTTGGAATTTGTAGGACAGAAAGCCAAGCAAAGCACATTTTTAATAGCATTCGTGGTTTTTGTTCTGAAGTATATATTGTAAGACCTGTCTAAAAAATATCCGTTTAGTTGAAACCCTAAACGGATATTTTTTTATTATTTTGTTTAAAAAGTATCTTAAATCCGAACATTATGATAAAATTTAGATGTAGTTTTTACTTAATGAGGTGAAAGAATGAAAGCAAAGCGTAGTGCGCGTCTAGTAGATATGACTCGCTACTTAATGGAGAATCCTAATACGGTAGTACCATTGACTTTTTTTGCAAATCGTTATGATTCTGCTAAGTCATCTATTAGTGAAGACCTAACCATTTTACGAAAAACATTTATGGAAACAGGAACTGGTGTATTAGAAACCATTCCCGGTGCCGCTGGTGGAAGTATGTTTATGCCCGGCATTCAAAAACAAGAAGCTAGTCAATTTATTGACGAAGTTCAATCAGCATTGGCTGACAATTCAAGAGTTTTACCTGGTGGATACGTATACATGAACGACCTACTTAATCGTCCATCAATTTTGAGACAAATTGGTCGAATTATCGCAACATTATATAGTGACAAGAAGATTGATGCTGTATTAACTGTTGCCACTAAGGGTATTCCGGTTGCACAAAGTGTTGCAACCCTATTAAACGTTCCGTTCGTAATTGCTAGACATGATTCTAGAATTACAGATGGTTCAACTATCAGTGTGAACTATATTTCTGGTTCTCAAAAGAGAATCGAAAAGATGGTTCTATCAAAACGTAGTTTACCTGCTAATTCCAACGTATTAATCGTAGATGATTTCCTACGTGGTGGGGGATCAGCCGATGGACTATGTAGTTTAATCAAAGAATTTGATAGTGAAGTAGCCGGAATTGCATTCGTTGCCGAACGTGACTATGAGGGTCAACGTAAGATTAGTGAAGACGATTATACTTCATTGTTCAGGATTGATACTAATAATGGTGATATTAAAGTTGATTTAGGTAACTTTACTTATGATAACTTTAGTGACGTCACCAAGGAGGAAGAATAATGACGACTAGAAATACAATTATTTTAGCTGCCGGTAAAGGTACGCGAATGAAGTCAAAACTATACAAAGTTTTGCATCGAGTTTGTGGTCGTACAATGGTTGATTGTGTATTAACACAAGTTGAAAAAATTCATATGGATAACATTGTTACTGTTGTTGGTTTTGGTGCCGAAGATGTTAAAAACCAATTAGGTGATAGAAGCCAATATGCACTACAAGAAAAGCAACTAGGAACAGGAGATGCGGTTAAAAAGACTGCTGATATTCTAGAAGGCGTTAACGGATCAACTATGGTTGTTAGTGGAGACACTCCATTATTTACAGCTGAAACTTTTGATAACTTGTTTACTCAACATGAAGAAAGTGGTGCGGTTGCGACCGTGTTAACTTCAAAAGCACCTAACCCATTTGGTTATGGTCGTGTTGTTAGAGATGACAAGGGAAATGTTAACAAGATTGTTGAACAAAAGGATGCGTCAGTTGCCGAACAAAACATTGATGAGATTAATACTGGTGTTTATGTTTTTGATAACCATGAATTATTCGAAGCCTTAAAGAAGGTTAAAAACGACAACGCTCAAGGTGAATACTATTTACCAGATGTTATTGGTATCTTCAAAGAAGAAGGTAAGAACGTTGGTGCTTACCAAATGAAAAACTTTGATGAATCAATGGGGGTAAACGATCGTATTGCACTGTCAAAAGCTAACCAAGTGATGCAACAACGAATTAACGAATACCACATGGCAAATGGTGTGACTATGCCAAATCCTAATGACACATACATCGACTTTGGCGTTGAAATTGGTCAAGACACAATCGTAGAACCTGGTGTTCATATTAGTGGTCATACTAAGATTGGTAACGATTGTAAGATTGGTTCTAACTCAGAAATTAGAGATTGTATCATTCATGACAATGTTACTGTGACATCATCATTACTTGAAGAATCAGAAATGATGAAAGGTTCCAATATTGGGCCATACTCACACCTTCGTCCTGAAGCTAAAATTGGTGAAAACGTTCACCTTGGAAACTTCGTCGAAGTTAAGAAAGCCCAAATTGATGAAGGTACTAAGGTTGGTCACCTAACATACGTTGGTAACGCTCATTTAGGCAAGAATATCAACGTTGGCTGTGGTGTTATCTTTGCTAATTATGATGGTAAGAACAAACATAATACTGAAGTGGGCGACAATTCATTTATCGGAAGCAATGCTAACTTAATTGCTCCATTACACATTGATGACCACACATTTATTGCTGCTGGTTCTACTATCACTGATGATGTAAAACAATATGATATGGCGATTGCTAGACAACGTCAAACCAACAAACCAGGATATTTCAAAAAGCTTCCATATGCTGATTAAGAGATAGTCCAATGATATTTTATTTATTATTTGTATAATTTTTGAATGAAAAATTATTGATTATAGTGTAAAATTAACTGTGAATTAAGAATATAGTTACGAATTATAGAATTTATTGTTAGGTGGAGGACTTATGGCTGAAAGATATTCTGATCCTAAATTGAAGATTTTCGCTTTAAACTCTAACATTCCTTTGGCAGAAAAAATTGCTGATCGTGTTGGTGTTGATTTAGGTGAAACATCCGTTGACAGATTTAGCGATGGCGAAATTAGAATTAACATTGAAGAAAGTATCCGTGGGGATAATTGTTATATCATTCAATCTACATCAGCTCCCGTTAATGATAATTTAATGGAATTAATGATTATGATTGATGCTCTTAGACGTGCAAGTGCTAAGACAATTAATGTGGTAATCCCATATTATGGTTACGCTAGACAAGACCGTAAGGCTCGTTCTAGAGAACCAATTACTGCAAAGCTAGTTGCTAACATGCTAGAAACTGCTGGAATTGACCGTGTAGTTGCGTTGGATTTACATGCTGCTCAAATTCAAGGTTTCTTTGATGTTCCAGTAGATCATATGATGGGTGCACCATTATTAGCTGATCACTTTATTAACCACGGCTGGGACTCAAACGCAGTCGTAGTTTCACCTGACCATGGTGGTGTAGTTCGTGCCCGTGCATTGGCCGAATTTCTAAAAGCACCAATTGCCATTATCGACAAGCGTCGTCCTAAGGCAAATGTTGCTGAAATCATGAACATTATTGGTGATGTTAAAGGTAAGTCATGTTTGATGGTTGATGACATGATTGATACTGCTGGTACGATTACTTTAGGTGCTCAAGCATTGATGGATGCAGGGGCTAAAGAAGTATACGCATGTTGTACACACCCTGTATTATCAGGACCTGCAATTGATCGTATTCAACAATCACCAATTAAGAAGCTAGTTGTTACTGATACAATTCGCTTACCTAAAGAAAAGCAAATTGATAAGATTGAACAAATTTCAGTTGCTCCATTAATTGGGGACGCAATTAAGCGTATTAACGAAGATCGTGCCGTTAGTCCATTATTCAGCAACCGTTTCAGAAGTAACGCAGAATAATGAATAAGCCAAAAAGATTAGGACTGATAATAGCGTTAGCTGGAATTGTCATTGCTTCATTAGCAATGATGTTTAAAGTTAATGCTATTACGATTAGTAACTACCTATTTTTGATAGGGTTATTAGTCATAGTAATTGGTTTGATTGGAGTATTATCCAAGGGACATCTTTTCACTGGATGGCGAATTTTTCACCGCAAGGGTGATAATGAGCGCTTTGAAAATGAAAAGATTCCTGCTAATAAAATTGGTGGCATGAAAAATGCAAAAATTGTGGTACGTCCATTTGCACAGTTAATGTTAATAATTGGAATTATCTGGATTGTGTTTGCAATCATTATCACACTATAAAAAAAGAACTCACTTCATTGAAGTGAGTTCTTTTTGTTTGTCTTTGTTTTATTTTAAAGCAAAGTTTCTAATGGCATATGCAACACCGTTTTCTTTGTTTGTTTTAGTAACCTTGTTAGCAACTTTCTTTAAGTCGTCGGCAGCATTACCCATGGCAACACCAGTACCGGCATAGGTAACCATGCTAATGTCGTTTCCTTGATCACCGATAGCCATCACGTTTTCAGCAGTTAGTCCTAAGCGAGTAGCAAGCTTACCTAAAGCAGCACCTTTAGATGCTTTTTGGTTAACGAATTCTATAAATACTGGTTCACTTCTAACCATTGTTAGGTGGTCTAAGAAGCTTTCTGGAATGTTTGAAATAGCCTTATCAATGATATTTGGATCAGCGATTAGCATTGCCTTAACAATTTCAGTTTCATCAGTGATTTCTTGTGGTTCACGAACACGAATTGGCATTCTTACAAGGTAACTTTCAGCCACACTGTAAGGGCTTATGTCACGGTTAGTGGTGTAGATGTAGTCGGTAGTTTCGATTTGAAAGTTAGTGTTTAACTTGTGACTTAGTTTTTCTAGTCCAACGAAGTCGTTGTAATCTAAATCAAATTTTTCGATGATGTTAGCATCTGCATCTTGCACTTGCGCACCGTTGAAAGTAATAGCGTATTCGTTGTTACCAGAAATGTTTAGTTTCTTTAGGTATGGTTTAACACCAGTCAAAGGACGACCAGTACATAGAACTACTTTGATGCCATTGTTTCTTGCTTCAGTAACAGCATCGATTGTTTCTTGAGCTAAAATGTTTTCTTCGTTTAAAAGGGTACCATCGATATCAATGGCGATTAATTTGATTTCACTCATGGGGAAATCCTCCTTATTTAATTAATTCATCATTTTTAATGTGTTTTTGAAACTCTTGATAAACTGGTTCGAATAAATCGATGTCACTATCTTGAGATAACATTTCCTTAGGGAAGAAGAAGCGTTCGTCACCTAAGTGCTTACCTGTAACGGCACTAACTAATTGAGAAATCTTGGATAGTTCAATCATTGTACCATCATTTCTCCTAAGTTCAATTTGTGTTGCATGATGTTTTTTGTTTGGATCATAAGCATCATAAGGTAAATCAAAACTGTTGTTAACGGCCGTGTAGTAAGTGGTTTCAAATCCAGCTTCTTGAATCCATTTTTGCATGGTTGGAATCAATGATTCAGTTTCATTATTGTATTCTACAGATTTAAGTGGCTTTCTGTTAATAAAACGATCAGCTAAATCAGATAGAATCTTGTCATCTGAATCAATCCAGTTAATAAAGTAGGTGTTTAGGACACCATCATCTAGTTTCAAATAGTCATCGATAGTAAAGTCATTCTTAAAGAATGGCATTAATAGATGTGGAGTTAGACGGTCGTTTTTATCCAATTGACTGGCCAGTTCCTTGGCTCTTTGAAGTAGGTGACTTAGGATAACTTCCATTGAACGAGATACTGGATGGAAGTATACTTGCATGTACATTTGCAAACGAGAGATGATGTAGTCTTCAACGGCATGCATACCATTGATTTCAAAACATATACCACCTTCGTAAGGTCTCATCACACGTAAGATTCTGGTTAAGTCAAAGTTACCGTAGTTGGCGCCGGTATTGTACGCATCTCTTAACAAGTAGTCCATTCGATCAGCATCACATTGACTGGAAATCATTTGAACAACTTGTTGGTTTGGATAAGTGTGGTCGATTACGCTAGCAACTTCCTTTGGAAAACTAGGGCTAATCTTACTTAAAACTTGGTTAACTTCTGTCTTTTCAGAAGTTATAATTTCTTGAGTGATAGCCTCGTGGTCGGTTCCGAAGATGTGTTCAAAGGTATGTGAATAGGCACCATGTCCAATGTCATGGAGCAATGCGGCACATAGTGCAACTAGCCTTTGAGAATCATCCCAAAGGCCATCGCCGTCTTCTTTACTAGGATAGTTTCTAAGGAAACCATCACAGATGCGACGGGTAATTTCGTACACTCCTAAACTGTGGGTAAATCTTGAATGTTCTGCACCATGGAATGTGTATGAGGCAGGACCTAATTGTTTTATTCGTCTTAATCTTTGGAATTCTTTAGTATTAATCAAGTCTAAAATGACTTGGTGCTGTACGTAAATGTAGTTAAGAACCGGATCTCGAAAAACCTTTTCTCGAGGTAGTAGTTTTTCTTGGTATTCCAAATTCTTACCTCCTTACTATTGATATATAAGTTATTTATGCTTATTATAACAAAGTTTTAAATGAAATAATTAATTTTCCGACCATTAATTAATGCATTTATGTAGATGTCCGTATATAATAATAGTTTGTGATATATGAAATGAGGGAAGGTGAGTCAGTGTGATGGATAAAAATGAAAATGCTCAAAAAGTTGTTGTGAACTTAAAGACAACTATTTTTCAAGATGCAGAGCGCGAAGACTTTATATTTGAAGAAGTAGGTAGCCTAGTTCCAATGAACAATGGGCTATATCTTCGTTTCACTGAACATCAAGATAATCAATCAGTAGCAAATGTAACTTTAAAAATTACTGATGAACATGTTCAATTAACACGCCAAGCAAATGGTGGACATCATTCTAGAATGATTTTTGATGAAAACAAAGATCACGACACAATTTACCAAACTGAGTATGGTCCAATAAAGATTTTGGTCAAAACAAAAGAGTTAAACTACAATTATAATGAAGATATAATGAATGGTAAGCTTGAAATTGACTATGAATTACATTCTGGCGGAATGATTGTAGGAGAATACAATCTTACATTGCAATTTTCTGCCTAAAAAGGTATGATATTAATAGTATTTTGAAAGGACGTGCACCGATTTGAAATTACAAGCCTTAGAAGGTAAAGACAAAAAAGAATTATCAATGGTCGAAGTTGCTCATGCAATTCTTTCTGAACGTGGGGAAGTAATGGCCTTTGCTGATATCGCCAACGAAATCCAAAAATATTTGGGTGATTCTGATGAAGAAATTCGTAAACGATTGGTACAGTTCTACACAGATATGAACGTTGATGGTAGTTTTATTTCTTTAGGTGATAATCTTTGGGGACTAAGAACTTGGTATCCATATGATTCAATCGATGAAGCTACAGTTCATCCTGAAGACGAAGATATCGATCGTCCTAGAAAGAAAAAGCGTCGTAAGGTTAACGCATTCTTAGCTGATGCTTCTGACGATGATGATGTTATCGATTACGATGATGATGATCCAGAAGACCAAGACGACGAATTTGAAGATGCCGAGGAAGGTGTCGACGAAACCGACAAGTATCACAAAGATTTAGATGAAATTGACGAAGAGAACGATGTTGACGACGATAACATTCCTGATGGTATCGAAGGTGAATTGTCAGAATTAAATGATGATGACGATGACATCGATGATGATTCTAAAGATTAATTTTTCCTAGAAATAATAATTATATTTCTTGACTATAAACCTAGAACAATGTAATATTATTTTTGGGCTCCTTACAAAAGAGTTTGTAAGGACAATTGATCGATTATAGTAATCAATGACTCCCTATTCTCAATGAATAGGGAGTTTTTAATTTTTACCCTAATAGATTTTATGAGGAGTTTTTTTACATGACTAAATATGTTTTTGTTACTGGTGGGGTTGTTTCTTCACTAGGAAAAGGAATTGTTTCTGCATCACTAGGACGTTTATTAAAAAACCGTGGAATCAACATTACTATTCAAAAGTTTGATCCATACGTTAACGTTGACCCAGGTACTATGAGCCCATACCAACACGGTGAAGTGTTTGTTACTAATGATGGTACTGAAACTGACCTTGATTTAGGTCACTATGAACGTTTCATTGATAATGACTTAAATAAATACTCAAATGTAACTACTGGTAAAATTTATTCAGAAGTATTGAGAAAAGAACGTCGTGGTGACTACTTGGGTGCAACTGTTCAAGTTATTCCTCATATCACTGGTATGATTAAAGAAAAAATCATGCGTGCAGCAAAGGTATCAAACGCTGATATCGTAATTACCGAAATTGGTGGTACTGTTGGTGATATCGAATCACTACCATTCCTAGAAGCTATTCGTCAAATGAAGAGCGAAGTAGGGGATGAAAATGTATTCTACATCCACACCACTTTAATTCCTTACTTACGTGCTGCTGGCGAAATGAAGACTAAGCCAACACAACACTCAGTTAAAGAACTACGTGGTTTAGGTATTCAACCAAACCTATTGGTTGTTAGAACTGAACAAGACGTTACTGATGCAATGAAGAGAAAGATTGCTCTATTCTGTGACGTTAAGCCAGAAGCTGTTGTTGAATCAAAAGATGCTCCAACGCTTTACACTATTCCATTGATGTTAGAAGCCCAAGGTATGGATCAACAAGTTATTGACCACTTTGGTATTGATGCTCCTAAGGCTGATATGACTGAATGGAAGGCTCTAGAACAAAAAGTACAAAACTTAAAGAATGTTGTTAACATTACTTTAGTTGGTAAGTATGTAAAACTAAAGGATGCTTACATTTCAATTACTGAATCATTACGTCATGCTGGTTACCCAGTTGATGCAAAGATTAACCTAAAAATGTTAAATTCAGAATTAGTTACTGAAGATAACGTTGAAGAATTACTTGGCGATGCTGATGGTATTATCGTTCCTGGTGGATTCGGTGACCGTGGTATCGAAGGTATGATTACTGCAGTTAAGTACGCTCGTGAAAACGACGTTCCTTACCTAGGTGTATGTTTAGGTATGCAAATTGCAAGTATCGAATTTGCTCGTGATGTATTAGGTTACAAAGATGCTAATACTACTGAAATTGACCCAGAAACTCCACACAAGATTATTGACTTAATGGCTGACCAAGCTGATATTGACGGTATGGGTGGAACTCAACGTCTAGGTGCTTACCCATGTAAGCTAAAACCTGGTACTGTAACTGCTGCAGCTTACGGAAACAAGGCTGAAATTTCAGAACGTCATAGACATCGTTACGAATACAACAACGAATACAGAGAAGAAATGGAAGCTCATGGTTTAGTTATTGCCGGTACTTCTCCAGATGATCACTTGGTAGAAGTTGTTGAAATTCCTACTAACAAGTTCTTCGTTGCTGCTCAATACCATCCAGAATTCCTATCACGTCCAACAAGACCTGAAGGATTATTCAAGGCTTTTGTTGCTGCTGCACACGAACAACATGAAGAAAACAATAAATAATATGTTTTAAAGAAAAGACCAGAAAAATTTCTGGTCTTTTTTTTGTTTTTATTAAATGTGTGTTTAATTTAGCCGAAACTATTGTATTTTTAATATTTATTATTTAATATTGTTATTGTTCACTATTATTAGTGAAACTGTAAGCGAGGAATTTAAATAATGAATAAAATGATAATAAAGGGTGGCCACCGTCTATCTGGTAATGTGACCATTGGTGGAGCTAAGAATAGTACTGTTGCATTAATCCCAGCTGCTATTTTAGCTGACACACCAGTGCAATTCGACATGGTACCAAATATCTTAGATGTTCATAATCTAATGGTGATTTTGGAATCAATGAATGTATCATCAGATTTTGCCGATGGAATATTAAATGTCGACCCAACAACAATAAATGAAAGTGCCTTACCAAGTAAGGCGATTAAAAGTTTAAGAGCATCATATTACTTCATGGGAGCGTTATTAGGACGCTTTGGTCGTGCTAAGATTACTTTCCCAGGTGGAGATAACATCGGTCCTAGACCAATTGACCAACACATTAAGGCTTTTGAAGCAATGGGAGCAAGGGTTGAAAATGATGGGGATGAAATCATCATCACAACCGACGAAGATGGTTTACACGGAGCACAAATCTTTTTAGATGTTGTGTCAGTGGGGGCAACCATCAATGCCATTTTAGCTGCAGTTAAAGCAAAGGGTTCAACTGTAATCAGAAATGCTGCCAAAGAACCTGAAATTATCGATGTTGTTACATTCTTGAACAACATGGGGGCAAAGGTTAGAGGTGCAGGTACAGATGTGATTAGAATCGAAGGAGTTGAATCACTTCGTGCTAAAAATACTCACATCATTATCCCAGATCGAATCGAAGCGGGTACATACCTATCCATGGCTGCTGCCTACGGTGACGGTGTGAAAATTCAAAACGTGATTCCAGAACATTTGGAATCATTTATTGCAAAACTTCAAGAAATGGGTATTGATCTACAAATTAACGAAGATAGTATCTACGTTCCCAAGACAGAAGAACTTAACAACATCGAAATTAAGACAATGCCATATCCTGGATTTGCCACTGATTTACAACAACCAATTACGCCACTACTACTAATGGCTGCTGGTGATAGTACAATCATTGACACTATTTATCCAAAGAGAACTAAGCACATTTCCGAATTAAAGAAGATGGGTGCCAAGATTAGATATGATGAAGGAAACGGTACCATCATCGTGAGTCATACTGATGGTCTTGTTGGTTCAAAAATTGAAGCAGGTGAAATCCGTGCTGGAGCATCAGAAATGATTGCTGGTTTGATGGCTCAAGGAACTACTGTGATTGATAACGCAGACAACATTTTACGTGGCTATGATAATATTATTGACAAGCTAACTAATCTACATGCTGTCGTTGAATTAGTTAATGACGAAAGTTAATTTTCGTGTTGAATTAACTTCTATTTAGTGTTACTATAATCAAGTCGACTAAACGATAATCTCTGAATCAACATATGATACAGGGCAAAGGAGCGATTTATAATGAAACAAGGAATTCATCCAGAATACCACCAAGTGGTATTCCAAGATACAAGTACTGGTTTTAAATTCATGGCTGGTTCAACTATGAACTCAGCTGAAACTATCACTATGGATGATGGTAATGAATACCCATTAGTACGTCTTGAAATTTCTTCAGATTCTCATCCATTCTACACTGGCCGTGAAAAGTTCACTCAAGCCGATGGTGCTGTGGATCGTTTCAACAAGAAATACGGTTTCAAGTAAAGATAAAAAAAGACATATCCGTTTGGATATGTCTTTTTTTTTTACATATTTAGCACATAGTCAATCCATTTTGGCATTGCTTCGTTAATTTGATTAAAGGTTAAATTAAAATTACCGGTATACCAAGGATCTGCGATTTCTGAACCTTGCATTCCATCGATAACATCTAAACAAAGATGAATTTTATGAGCTTGGTCCTTAGGTGCCCAGTGAAGCAGATTGTTTATATTTTCGTAATCCATTCCAATAATTAAATCATATTTTTGGAAGTCAGATGATTTGATTTGTCTTGAATGTTGACCAGCATAGCTGATTTGTTTTTGGTCCAACAGTTTACGAACTTGTGGGTGTGGAGGATTGCCGATTTCTTCGGTACTTGTTGCAGCTGAATCAACTGTAACTTCATTTTCAAGTCCACGCTCTTTAATAATCTTGTTAAAAATGGCCTGAGCCATTGCAGAACGACAAACGTTTCCATGGCACACAAATAAGACTTTTTTCAAAGTAGTCACGTCCCTATTAATTATTATCCATTAAACATATTAACAGTGTTTTGACAATTAGTTAATAGTTTTTATAAGGCCTCATCGAAAACAAATGTTTGTCTCATAATGAGTTGGCAAATCGGATTTAAAATAATATATCGTTTCATGTTATAATATGTGTAACACTTATCGAACCAATGAAATGGAGATTTATTAGATATGAAAATGTCACTTACAGAAGTTGCTCGTGCAGTTTCTGCACAAAACGATATTAGCGAATATGAAGATATTGATATTACTAGTGTTGCTTTTGATAGCAGGGAACTAACGGACGGTGCATTATTTGTGCCACTTGTTAGTCAAAATGATGGTCACGACTACATTCAAAGTGCAATTGATAATGGCGCCGTTGCAACCTTTTGGCAAAAAGACCATGAAAATGCTCCAACAGATTTTCCAATTATCGTTGTTGATAATACATTAGAAGCACTACAAAGATTGAGCCAATATTACTTGGCCAAGATTAATCCTAAGGTTGTAGCAATTACTGGAAGTAATGGAAAGACTACTACTAAGGATATGGTTGCATCAGTATTATCCACTCAATTCAATGTTACTAAGACTCACGCCAACTTCAATAACGAAATTGGTGTTCCAATGACCATTTTAGATATGGAACCAAACACCGAAGTGCTGGTTGTAGAAATGGGGATGGATCGTCCTGGACAACTCGACTTTTTGAGTCATCTAGTTGAACCAGATGTTGCTGCTATTACAATGATTGGTGAAGCACACATTGAATTCTTTGGTACTCGCGACAAGATTGCCGATGCTAAGATGGAAATCGTCAATGGATTAAAAGAAGATGGTATTTTTGTTTATAACGGTGATGAACCACTATTAGAAAGTCGTAGTGAATCATTACCATTCAAACGTACTTTTGGTATGGATGAAGATGATGATTTTTATGCTTACGATATTTATGGAACAGATGTACAAACTACATTCAAGGTTAATAAATACTCAGATGTTGAATTTAAGATTCCAATGATTGGTGAATACAATGTTAACAATGCGTTAGTAGCCGTCACCATCGGTGACTTATACAGAATTAGAGAAGAAAACATCCAAAAAGCATTATTGAATGTTAATTTGACTAATAATCGCACTGAATGGATTGAAGGAAGTAAACATGAAATGATCCTTTCAGACGTTTATAATTCAAATCCTACCGCTGTTAAAGAAGTAGTGAATGCATTTACTCGTGAAAAGATTGATGGACGTAAAATTGCCGTTTTAGGTGATATGTTAGAACTAGGTGATCAATCAATTGCACTACACGAATCATTAGCAGAAGTATTAAATCCAACAGAAGTACAAAGTGTTTATTTAATAGGTCATGATATGAAGTACTTGTATGACAAGTTAAGCTCAGTATATCCATCTGAAAATCTTTTCTACTTTAAAGCAGACCAATTAGATGATTTATATGACCAATTAAATGCTGAAATTTATGAGGGAGATCAAATACTATTAAAAGCTAGCCACGGAATTCATTTAGAAAAATTATTAGATAAACTAACAAATTAATACAGGTAATTCATTTGCTAATTTTTCCCAAAAGGGTTATATTTATCTAGTTACATTTTTAGAACACGGAATTTTTATAATCAAGTGATTAGCGCACTAACGGGAACGGATTCTTCCTTAGCTAATGGCGGTATTATATTGAATGTTTCGTTTAGGAGGAAACATATTTGAAGTTTAGAGAATTAGGTCTTTCAGAAGATCTATTAAAAGCGATTGAAGACAAGGGTTTTAAGGAAGCCACTCCAATCCAAGCAGAAACAATTCCTTTATCCCTACAAGGGAAGGATGTTTTAGGACAAGCACAAACAGGTACAGGTAAGACAGCTGCTTTTGCTCTTCCTATTATTGAACACGTTGATTTAGATAATCCAAACGTGCAAGCATTAGTTATTTCACCAACTCGTGAACTAGCTATTCAAACTCAAGGCGAAATTAGTCGTTTTGGAAAAGAAAAGGGCGTTAAGGCTGTATCAGTTTTTGGTGGTTCTGACATCAGAAGACAAATTCAAAGCTTAAAGCGTAAGCCACAAGTTGTTGTGGGTACTCCTGGACGTTTATTAGATCACATCAATAGACGTACATTAAAATTAGACAATGTTAAAACATTGGTACTAGATGAAGCCGATGACATGTTAGACATGGGATTCCTAGATGATATTGAAAGCATCGTAAAACAAGTCCCAGAAGAAAGACAAACATTGTTATTCTCTGCAACTATGCCACCACAAATCAAACGTGTTGGTGTTCAATTCATGAAGGACCCTCAACAAGTTACAATCAAGTCTAAAGAATTGACTACTGATTTAGTTGATCAATACTACATCAGAGTAAAACAATTTGAAAAGTTTGATATCATGACTAGATTCTTTGATATCCAAGCACCTAAGGTAACTATCGTGTTCTGCCGAACTAAACGTCGTGTTGATGAAGTTTCTAAAGGACTTCTACTACGCGGATACCGTGCAGCAGGAATTCATGGTGACTTAACTCAAAATCGTCGTTCACAAATCATGAAGGACTTTAAGCATGACAAGGTTGACGTTTTAGTTGCAACCGATGTCGCTGCTAGAGGTATTGATATCTCAAGTGTTACTCACGTATACAACTACGATATCCCTCAAGATTCAGAAAGTTACGTGCACAGAATTGGTCGTACTGGTCGTGCCGGACGTCATGGTGTATCAATGACTTTTGTCGAACCAAACGAAACTAGTTACTTAAGAGACATTGAAAAGCTAACTAAGGTTAGAATGTTACCTCTTAAACCACCTTCAGCTGATGAAGCTCTAAAGGGTCAACTAGAAGTAGCTACTAAGGAAATTGGTTCTTTAATTGAAAAGACTAAGATGGAACCATTCTCAGAAGCATCTGACGAATTGTTAGAAAAATATGATGCTAAGGAATTAGTATCATTGCTATTAAGCAAGATGACTAGAAACCAAGTTAAGGTTCATATCACTGCTGAAAAGCCACTTCCTAACAAGAATAAGCGCGGTCATGGTGGTGGATATCACCGAGGCGGTGGTAACCGTCGAGGCGGATTCAAACATGGTGGTAACAGAAATGGTGGTAACCGTCGTCGTTACAATGGTAATGGCAGTGGTAATCACCGTGATGATCACAAAAAGGGAAACCGTTCATCAAACCACAAGCGCCCAAACAAGTCATTTACAATTAAGAACAAAGATTAATAATAAAAAAGCTGTTGATATGAAAATTTGTCAATAGCTTTTTTTTACATAAAGAACTACAATAAAAGGAAATATCCATTATTAATTGGAGGAAGAATTAATATGGTAGTAGGAATTCATAGAAATGCTCAAATACTAATTAGTAAGAGTGCTTTATATCATAATATTAATAACGAAAAGAAACGTTTGAAAAATAATGAATATTTATTCATGGTTGTAAAAGCTAATGGATATGGCCACGGGGCCATCGCGGTAGCACATGAAGCAAAAAAGGCTGGTGCAGATGGATTTTGTGTAGCCATTTTAGATGAAGCCTTAGAATTAAGGAATGCTGGTTTTGACGAACCAATATTGGTGCTAGGAATTACTGATGTTGAACATGCGTCATTAATGGCTGAAAAAAATATTTCAGCAACAGTATCATCGATAGAGTGGTTAAGAAAAGCTGATGAACAGCTGGCTGAACAAAACCTACCAAAGTTAAATGTTCATATTGGTTTGGATACGGGAATGGGTAGAATTGGTTTTCAAGACAAAAATTCACTTAAAGAAGCAGTCGACTTCTTGAATCAATCCATTAATATGAACTTTGAGGGAATTTTTACACACTTCTCAACAGCTGATACTCATAACGTAAAGTATTTTGATTTGCAAGTTGAACGATTTAATGATTTAATTTCAGTTATAGATACATTACCTAAATATGTACATGTATCTAATTCGGCCACTAGTTTGTGGCATAGTGAATTTAACTGCAATATGATCAGATTTGGTGTTGCTGGCTATGGTTTAAATCCATCTGGTGGAGAACTAGACTTGCCATATGAATTAAAACCAGCACTTAGTTTAACAACAGAAGTTGTCTACTGTAAGAAAATTGATGCAGGTCGTTCAGTTGGATATGGCGCGACATACACATCCGAGCGACCTGAATGGATTGCCACAGTCCCAGTAGGTTATGCGGATGGAATTGTTCGTTCATTACAAGGTTTTTCACTATTAGTTAACGGCAAGTTTTGTCCAATTGTGGGTCGAGTTTGCATGGATCAACTAATGCTTAAAGTAGATGAACCAGTAGAGCCAGGTACAAAAGTTACAATTGTGGGTCAAGACGGTAAAGAAAAGATTACTTTACAAGACATTGCGTCATATTGTGATACAATTCATTATGAAGTGGCTTGCTTACTCACTGATAGACTACCACGCATTGTGGTAGAATAACGCGTTTTAAGAGGATTAATCAATGCAATCTAAGAATCGATATGTTTATTCACTTCTAAGTACAGCTACATCAGGAAACACAGAAAAAATATCGCATCCTAGAATGAATGTTTCAATTGATACACATACTAGGATTGTGGTTAGTCCATGTTTTAAAGATTATTTAATAGTCCAGAATTTAATTGCTGGGTACACTGAGATGACCGATATCAATCGTGCTATTTCAAAGGAATTCACTTTTTGTGAATCCTCAAGTGTGCATCACATTACGTTTTCAGAATTCAGATGAATTCATTATAGATAGGGGATGTTAGAATGGCTAACGTTGAAATTAAACGTGGCGACGTTTTTTATGCTGACCTATCACCAGTTGTTGGTTCCGAACAGGGTGGAATGAGACCGGTATTAATTATTCAAAATAATATCGGAAATCACTACAGTCCTACCGTGATTGTTGCCGCAATTACTGCTAGAATTTCAAAGCCAAAGATGCCTACTCATGTAGCTATTAGTGCTGATAAGACTCGAATCGAAAAAGATTCAGTTATCCTATTAGAACAAATTAGAACAATCGATAAACAACGATTACATGATCGAGTAGATCACTTAAGTGATAAGTTTATGAAACGAGTGGACGAGTCATTGAAATTAAGTATTGGTGTACAGTAAAACATACATAAAAAAAGGATGCGAATTTAATTCGCATCCTTTTTTGTTTCGATAATGTTATTTTTCGTCCGCTAAATTTTCAATCTCTGCGATTTTAAAACCTTTACGTTCTAAAGCAGCAGTGATTCGTTTTAACAATTTCTTATCTACCTCTTCGGGAAGGGTGAACATAACTCTATGTACCAATTCACCTTCTTGACCATCAAGACTGATAACACTGGCAATAGCAGTGTACTTAGTGATGATTCTAGACATTGATTCTAGATCACCACGGTTACCAGGAGCTAGAACTGTAAGAACATAGCTGCCTACGTTTACGTTCCATGATTGTGAAAGCATGTCCAACAAACGTGTATGGGTCAAGATACCGTAGAAACGATTATTATCATCCAATACAGCGATATAAGGTAAATCCTTAATCGAAAAGAAAATGTGGAAGAAGGCTGAATTAACATTGATGAACTTAGTGGCATTCTTTAGTAGTGTTGTAACTGGTTGATTCATATCACCGCCGTTAGCTTTATGACGGTAAATATGCATCTTATAAATGTTACCTCTAAAGATTGTACCGGTTTCGTCTAAAATTGGAATACATCTGTAACCAGATTCTTCCAATGTTTCAAGAGCTTGTTCTAATGAAACGTTTTCTGAAACGGTAACTAAGCTGCCTTTAGGTTTAACCAATGACTTCAATAGCATAACATAACCTCCTTTTGAATTATTAGAATTTTTCTCATAATCTAATTTTAACATAAATTTATGATTTTGTGGCGATAAATCAACAATTGACCAAAATAAAAAGCCGGGGAGCAAAGTGCACCTCGACTTAATATCCAATCAAGTTAATCGATTATTTTAAAGCTTCCATACCTTTTTCGGCAGTTTCCTTTAAAGTTTTACCTGAAGCTTCCATCTTAGCTTTTTCTTCATCGCTTAGAGGAACTTCGATAACTTGTTTAATACCTGATGCGTTAACGACAGCTGGAGTACCGATGTAGATATCGCTTAAACCATATTCACCGTTAACTGGAGCACCAACAGGTAGTACTGAGTTTTCGTCACGTAAGATAGCACGTGAAATTCTCATTAAGGCAGTTGCAACACCATAGAAAGTAGCACCTTTCTTGTTGATGATTGTGTAAGCCTTGTTTCTAGTTTCGTCTTCTAATTGTAGTAAGTCATCTTTGCTTACGCCAGCATCTTTAGCTACGTCTAATAGAGGACGTGAACCAACAGTTGCTTCGTCAATAGCAGCAAATTCTGAGTCACCATGTTCACCCATGATGTATGCGTTAATGTCAGCAGGGTTAACACCTAACTTCTTAGCAACAGCAACTTGGAAACGAGTAGTATCCAATGAAGTACCTGAACCTACAACCTTTTCCTTTGGCCAACCTGAAAGTTTTTGAACACCGTAAGTTAAGATGTCAACTGGGTTAGCAGCAACTAAGAAAATACCCTTAAATCCTGACTTAACAACTTCAGGAACGATTGATGAAAGAATCTTTAGGTTCTTTCCAACTAAATCTAGTCTAGTTTCACCTGGTTTTTGAGGTGCACCTGCAGTGATAACAACTAAGTCAGCATCTGCACAGTCACTGTAATCACCAGCGTAAATGTTCTTAGGAGCAGTAAATACTTGAGCATCTTCTAAGTCAAGTGCGTCTCCTTCGATACGATCTCTAATAATATCAACGATGACGAATTCTTCGCCTAGTCCTTGTTGCATCATAGCAAATGCATATGAAGAACCAACGGCACCGTCACCAACTAAAACAACTTTTTGATGTTTTAAAGCCACAATAATCATCCCTTCAAAAACATATTTAAATCTACAACTGAATTATATCATTAATTTGGAAATTAGTAATTACAAAGCGCTAAAAAATCAAATAGTTTTCAATATTTATATAAGCGAACGAATAAATATCGGATGGCATACTATGATATAATTTACATATTAATCGAGCGAAAAAAGGAGCGGATTTTTTATGAAGATGATTGTGGGATTAGGAAACGTTGGACCACAATATGAGGAAACCAGACACAATACTGGTTTCATGGTAATAGACGAGTTTGCCGATAAGCACGGTGTCGAATTATCAACACAAAAGATGGAAGCAAAGATTGGATCGACTAACATTAATGGTGAAAAGGTAATGTTGGTAGAACCATTAACATTTATGAACGAGTCAGGTCGTTCAGTTGGACCGCTAATGAAATTCTTTAAGTTAGATTTAAGTGATTTAATAGTAATATATGACGATATGGATTTACCAATCGGCAAAATAAGATTGAGAAATCATGGATCAGCAGGTGGTCATAATGGAATTAAGAGTCTAATAGCTCATTTAGGTACCGACAAGTTTAATCGTATTAAAGTCGGAACAGATCACCCAACCAGGGAAAGTGTTGTTAATTATGTATTAGGTCACTTTACAGATGATCAAAAACCAGGATTAAACCAAGCAATTGACAATAGTGTTTCTGCGCTAGAAGAATTTATCGATGGGGAAGAATTCAACAAGCTAGAAAATAAGTACAACTAATAAATAGAGGAGATAACTGTTTTGGAATTAAGTCAATTTTTCACACAACTACCACAATACGATGAGATTGTTAATGATTTAGCACCTAAACATCGTCAGTTAGTGACTGGTTTATCAGGTTCTGCGAAGACAATGATGATTGCAGCTTTATTCAAGTCAACAAAGAAAAGCTTCTTGATTGTGACTGATACTTTATCCAGATGTGATGATATTGTTGAAGATTTACAAAATGTTGTCTCTGAAGATGATGTATTAGAGTTTCCAGTCGAAGAAGTTTTAGCCGCAGAAGTCGCAACTAGCTCACCTGAATATAAGGCCACTCGGGTTCAAGCTTTATCAAACCTATTAAGTGGTGAACCTAAGATTATCGTGACGTCTGTTTCTGGTACTAAACGTATTTTGCCAGAACCAGGCGATTTTTATGATGCTAATTTAACCATCTCAATTGATGATGAAGTTAATTTAGACGAATTAAGAAACAAATTATTTCAAATGGGATACACACCTGAAAAGATGGTGGCAGCACCAGGAGAATTTTCACTTCGTGGATCAATTATCGATATTTATCCATTGAACTCCGAGTATCCAGTTCGAATTGATTTATTTGATACCGACGTTGATTCATTGAGATATTTTGATGTATCAAATCAAAGAAGTTTGGAAAATATAGAAACTATTTCAGTGTTACCTGCAACTGACATGGTGTTAAACGAAGAGCAAAGACAACAATCAGTTGCTAATTTAACGCAACTACGTGACCAACGTTTGAAACAGCTTGATAAAGATGAATTAAAACAACGCCTAAGTGACGTTGTTCAAACTATGATAGATGATGCCAATGAAGGCGTGATTGATCCAGATTGGATTTTGTATGCAAAAGCAATATATGAAAATGAAACAACTATCTTCGATTACTTAGACGATGATGGAGTCGTATTATTTGATGACTACAGTCGTATTTTAGAAAATAGTCAACAGTTAGTTGAAGAAGAACAGTCATGGGTAAACGACAAGTTTGACCATGGCGAAATTGCATCAACAGATTTATTTAGCGTGGACTTTAGGGAACACTTTCATAAAATTAATCAAGCAGAAATTTTAATGTCATTATTTCAAAAGGGGATTGGGAACCTAAAGTTAACCCAATTAAATGATATTAAGGTCCGCCCAATGCAAAAGTTTTTTGGTCAAATGCCGCTATTAAAGACTGAAATCGATAGATGGCATAAACAGGATGACACAGTTGTGATTTTGGTTAAAGACAAGGCCAGAATGAAAAAAGTGTCACAAACATTGACCGACTTCGAAATTCAATCAGTTCAAACTACCAATGACAACATTTTGGAACACCAAGTCCAAATTGTCAGTGAACGTTTGAAGAATGGTTTTGAACTTCCAATTAAACAATTGGCGGTAATTACTGAATCAGAAATGTTTACCACCGTCCACAAGAAACGTCCACGTCGTCAAACTTTTTCAAATGCAGAAAGAATTAAGAGTTATGCTGATTTAAAACCAGGAGACTACGTTGTTCATGCTAACCATGGTATTGGTAAGTATGAAGGGATGAAGACAATGGAAGTTGATGGTAAGCATCAAGATTATATGACAATTGCTTACCAAAAAAACGCTAAGCTTTTTATTCCAGTTACTCAATTAAATTTAATTCAAAAATACGTTTCATCTGAAGACAAGCACCCACGTGTTAATAAATTGGGTGGAAGTGAATGGCAAAAAACTAAGTCAAAAGTGCAAGGTAAGATTGAAGATATTGCTGATGACTTAATTGATTTATATGCAAAACGTTCCAATCAGGTTGGATATGCATTCCCTGAAGATGATGAATACCAAGAAGAGTTTGAAGGGGCGTTCCCATACCAACCAACACCTGACCAAGTAAAGAGTTCTGAAGAAATTAAAAGGGATATGGAGCAACCTCATCCAATGGATCGTCTATTAGTTGGGGATGTTGGCTATGGTAAGACAGAAGTAGCATTGCATGCAGCGTTTAAAGCGGTCGAAGCGGGGAAACAGGTTGCATTTTTGGTTCCAACCACTGTCTTAGCACAACAGCACTATGAAACAATGGTGAACCGTTTTGAAGGATTTCCAGTTTCAGTAGCTGTGCTATCTCGTTTTAGAACTAAGAAGCAGGTTGAAGAAACCAAAAAAGGTTTACTAGATGGATCAATTGATATTGTTGTCGGAACTCATCGTTTGTTATCGGATGATATTAAGTTTTCTGATTTAGGCTTATTGATGGTCGATGAAGAACAACGTTTCGGAGTTAAACACAAGGAAAAGATTAAGCAATTAAAATCTAACGTTGATGTTTTAACACTAACCGCAACTCCAATTCCTCGAACATTGAATATGTCAATGATGGGAGTTCGTGACCTATCTGTTATTGAAACTCCACCGGCAAATCGTTATCCAATTCAAACGTACGTAATGGAAGAAAACGCGGGGGCAATTCGTGAAGGAATTACCCGTGAAATGCATCGTGGCGGCCAAGTTTTCTTCATGCACAATCGTGTTTCAGACATTGAAGACACCGTCATGAAGTTACAGACATTGGTTCCAGATGCTAGAATTGCCTATATTCACGGGCAAATGACCGAAAACCAATTGGAAACAATCCTATATGATTTCGTTAATGGTGAATACGATGTGTTAGTGACCACAACGATCATTGAAACCGGAGTGGATATTCCAAATGCCAATACTTTATTTGTTGAAGATGCTGATCATATGGGACTATCACAGTTGTACCAAATTCGTGGTCGAATTGGTCGTTCCAACCGTGTTGCTTATGCTTACTTTATGTATAAACCAAACAAGGTGTTGACTGAAGTATCCGAAAACCGTTTGGAAGCCATCAGGGACTTTACCGAACTAGGTTCTGGTTTTAAGATTGCCATGCGTGACTTATCACTTCGTGGTGCTGGAAATCTTTTAGGTAAGCAACAATCGGGATTTGTCGATTCAGTTGGTTATGATATGTATACTCAAATGTTAGCTGATGCGGTTGCTACTAAGCGCGGACGCCGAGCAGAACAGCGTGTTGATACAATAGTTGAAATGGATGTTGAGGCATACTTGCCTAGTGAATATATTCAAGATGAAAAACAAAAGATTGAATTGTACAAGAGAATCAGACAAATGCAAAACGATGATCAATACCGTGAATTACAGTCAGATTTAATTGATCGTTTCGGTGATTATCCAACTGCGGTTGAAAATCTATTAACAATTAGCCGCATTAAGATGTATGCAGATGCATCGTTAATTGAAAAGATTAGACAGACACCAAAACAAATTACAGTCACCCTATCAACGATTGGAACTCAATTCTATGACAGTAAGCAAGTGTTAAAGGCAATTGCTCAAAGTGAATTTAGATCAATGGTTGGTACTGCAAATGGCAAGATGCAAATCACTTTAATCATTCAGCCTAATATGGATGAACAAAAATGGTTAGGTGAATTAAGTAAATTTGTCGAAGCGTTAGATAAAGAACACACAGGAAAATTAACAAATGAAAAATGACAATAAACTATCAGTGATAATGAAGGGCGCAATGATTTTATCAATTGCTTCTTTAATTAGTAAGGTGCTAAGTGCAGTATATCGTGTACCGTTTCAAAATCTAGTGGGAAACATTGGATTCTATGTTTTTCAACAAGTTTATCCAATTTATGGAATCGGAATGGTATTAGCGCTAAGCGGAATGCCAATTATTATTTCGCGCATTATTGCTGAGCAGGAAACAATAGTTCAGAAAAAAGCCCTTTTAAGACAGCTATTTATCGTGCTTTCAATTTTTGGTGGATTCATATTTATTATCTTCCAAATTAAGGCAACGTCGATAGCTGCTCTGATGGGGGACATTAGATTAGATAGTTTAATTCGGGCAGTTAGCTGGATGTTTTTAATGATGCCGGTCTTGGCCTGTTTAAGAGGTTACTTCCAAGCGACATTAATTATGAAACCAACTGCTTATTCACAGGTGGTAGAGCAGGTTATTAGAGTTGGATTAATTATTGTTGCTGCTTATGTAGGGGTTAGGAATCACGTGAACCCGTATACGATTGGAACATATGCGATGGTAGCAACTCCCGTTGCTGAGATTTTTTCGGTGGCGATTTTAACCCGATACTATGCGATGGATATTAAAAGACTACCAAGTCAAAAAGTAATGTCATATCCATCATTGTTGAAACGATTACTTTTCGAGGGTGGAACAATCTGTATGCTTTCGTCTCTGATGGTATTGATGCAGTTGGTAGATTCGTTTACTGTACGAAAAGGATTGCTATTAAATGGATTAAATTTGATTGATTCACAGGCAGTTAAGGGGATTTATGATCGAGGACAACCACTTGTTCAATTAGGCTTGGTAATAGCAACATCATTTGCTTCAGCTATCTTGCCATCATTAAGTTTGGCCCATTCAAAGAAACAAATGAAGTCGTTTCATAACTTAGCATCTGAAATGCTTAGAGTTAGCATGTTTATGACTGTTGGTGTTGCTGTTGGAATGATTAGTTTGATGCCACTTATTAACCGATTGCTATTTAATAGTAGTCAACAAAATACCACAATTAGTATTTTTATGATTAGTGTGGTCTTAACAACGATGATTACGATTTATAGCAGTATTTTGCAGAGTGCAAATCACTTTCAAATTACCATTATTACAATTATATTAGGGTTAACGACTAAGATATTGATTACTAAAGAAATGGTTGCCCATATGGGAATTATCGGGGCAAGTATTTCCACTGTAATTAGTTTATTACTAATGCTAATTGTGGAAGTTAAATTTGCGCCATCTGCTATCGTTAAAATTGAACACAAGTGGGGCTTTTTAGGAAAATTAACAATGATTGCTTTGATTATGTTAGTGAGTGAAATAATCTTGATGAACCTATTTGAATCAATTCATTTGGTTCATAGTCAAAGATTAAATGCCATTATTTCACTATTTTTCTTAGTCCCAATCGGTGGAGTTATCTTCGGTGTCTTAGCGATTAAATGGAAACTATTAACATATCAGGAATGGCAGTCAGTGCCAGTAGTAAATAAGTTTATAGATAGGTGGATGTCAAAATGAGATTAGATAAGTTTTTAAAAATTTCGAGAATTATTAAGAGAAGAACCGTAGCGAAGGATATTGCCGATCAAGGTCGTATCACCATTAATGATCGTGTGGCAAAGTCATCATCAAACGTTAATTCAAATGATAAGTTAGTGATTAAATTTGGTAATAAGACATTAACTGTTCAGGTTAACCAATTGTTCGAAACTACTAAAAAGGCTGATGCAGATAGAATGTACATCGTTTTGGATGAACAGTACGAAAGAGATTTCAACGCAGAATAATTAAAATTTGGTTACAAAATTAATTATCTATTTATTTTTTTTAAGAATCATCTATACTGTTAAGTAGCAAATTGAGGAGGGAATGCCATGGATGTTGATAAAGTTCATCAATTGAATAATCAATACACGAAGATCAAGAGGTCTCGACATCAAGAAATTTTACGCAGTCGAAAAAAACGTGGAATTATCCTGGTAAGCTTTTTCCTCGTTGTTATCTTGATGCTGATTGCGCAAATCTTTATAACTAAATCTAAGATTAGCAACGTTTCTGAACAACAAGTTCAAACCAAGAAAGAACTTAAAAAGAATAAAATCGATAATCAAAAGTTAAAACAAAATATTAAGCAGTTACATGATAAGGACTATATTCAAAAAGTAATTCGTGAAAAATATTATTACACCAAGCCGGGAGAGACAGTTTATAGTCTTCCAGGAGATGTTTCAAAAGATGTAACTCAAAATTAAAATGGTATGAAAAAATACCATTTTTTTTATACAATTATCATTTGAATGGTGCTATACTAAAGTTACTAATCATTATTAGGAGGACAAATTTTTTTATGGCAATTGAAGTTGGAGCAAAAGTTTCCGGCAAAGTATCAGGAATCACTAATTTTGGTGCTTTTGTTGATCTAGGCGAACACAAAACAGGATTGGTTCACATTAGTGAAATTTCTGATGGCTATATCAAAGATATCAAAGATGTATTAAAAGTTGGCGATGACGTTAAAGTTAAGGTTCTAAGTGTTGGTGACGATGGTAAGATTGCATTATCAATCAGAAAAGCTGTTGATAAACCTGCCGAACCTCAAAAAAGAGAAAAACCAAAGATGGCCCATGGACATTCAAATCATGGTAAGTTTGGTGATAACCGTCATCACAATGATAACCATAAAAATAATAAAGCTAGTTTCGATGACTTAATGGACAGCTTCCTAAAGGAAAGTGAAAGCAGACTAGCAACAATTAAGAAAAATACTGAAGGTAAGCGTGGAGGCCGTGGCGGTCGCCGTAGTTAACCAAATAAAAAATGATTGGGGTAGATTACCTTAATCATTTTATTTTTACCAAAAACGTAACTAAAGGGGACGGTATTAATGCCGGAACAAAATATTACCCAGCAAAAGTTTAATCAATTGATTGAGAACAAGGGATGGTTTAATCAAGAAGATTCAGTGGTTGTTGCAGTATCTGCAGGAGTGGATTCAATGGCGCTGCTTAACCTAATGATGAATTTGCCAAATAAGAAGAGACCGAGAATTATCGTTGCTCATGTTAATCATCAGCTAAGAGCACAAAGTAAAGAGGAAGAAAAATATATTAGACACTTTTGTCAAAGTCATAACGTTAAAATAGTAGTCGGTAATTGGGAAAAACAATTTCATCCAAATAATGGAATTGAAATGGCCGCAAGAAAGTATAGATATGATTTCTTTTCAAAGGTCATGAAGAAAAATAATTCACGTATATTATTAACAGCACATCACGCCAATGACCAATCAGAGACAGTTTTGATGAGACTAATTCGTGGATCATTTATCAAGGACATGGTCGGGATAAAGGAAAGTCGTAATTTCAATCAAGGTCGATTGATTCGTCCGTTACTTGGGTTTAGTAAACAAGAGCTAACGCAATACATGCAAGCATTATCGGTTAAATGGTATGAAGATGACACCAATCAAAAACTAGATGTCACTAGAAATAGAATTAGACATCGTTTAATTCCATTTATTGAATCAGAAAACAGTCGTGGAATTGAACATATTAATGCATTCTCACAACAATTGAATTTAATGAAGCAACAAAACGATTATTTTATGGCAAAGATAGCCAAAGATATTAGTGTTGATTCTATCACATATGATTTAGGTGAGTTTTCCACCTTGCCAAAATATGTTCAAGTCGGATTAATTGATTATTTAATTGCTCAAAATATTGTTGAGGGTTTAAATGTAGATATTGTCAACCAAGTTAATTCACTACTTAATAATGATGAAAAGCCACAGGGCTTTGTTAAACTATCAAATAATTTGGTCGTAAAAAAGGAATATGATAAATTTTTATTCGAAAATATCAAGCAAAACCAAATAACTGGATTTAAAAACGATTATTTTGTGGTAACATTGAATAAATGGTATTTCCAAGATAATATCCAGTGGATGATTACGGATAATTCAGATGTTTCGGATGAGGAAGCAAAACGAGTTTCTCGTTTTAATCTTTTGGATTCAGAACTCCCATTAATTGTACAAAAGACGCAAAATCGTGATAGAATAACGCTTAAAAATGGTGGTCATCAAACGGCTAAACGACTATTTATTAATAAGAAGATACCTGTTGATAAAAGAAATTCGGCCAAGAGCTTGATGACTGATCAGGGAAGGTTATTAGCCGTTTTAGGTTACAGTGAGTCTGTATCTAACGATAGCTCTAATGCTAGAGTTTATACATTGATCATTAAATAAAGTATGTGGAAGGAGAAACTAATGAACAACGACATTCTAAAAACCTTGTATAGTAAGGAAGACATCACAGATGCTTGTCGCAGATTGGGTCAACAAATTACAACTGATTATAAAGACAGAAAACCAGTGGTAGTTGGTGTATTGAAAGGTGCTATTTTCTTCATGACGGATATTGTCAGAGAAATGGATCTATATATGGACATCGATTTTATTGACGTTTCAAGCTACCATGGAGGTACTGCATCAAGCGGAACCATTGAATTAATGAAAGATATTGATGTTGATGTTAATGGTAGGGATGTTATTTTCATTGAAGATATTATCGATACTGGTAGAACATTGAAATATTTAGAAGACCTACTATCTGAACGTGGTGCAAGATCCATTAAGGTGTGCACTTTAATGGATAAGCCAGAAGGAAGAGTAGTTGAGGCTAAAGCTGATTACGTTGGTTTAGAAGTACCAAACGAATTCGTAGTTGGATATGGTTTAGATTACCAAGGCAAGTATCGTAACCTTCCATATGTAGGGGTATTAAAGCCAGAGGTTTATTCAGACAAATAAATGGTTAATTCTTCTGAAAAATGATAATATATGCTTCGTGTAATGTATTGAAAAAATGGCGGGTCTCACCATGTTATTTTTGATACATAAACAAGCATTAAACACAGGAGGCAATTGATGCGTAATAACAATAATAAAGGATTATTCAAGAACAGTCTGTTCTACATAGTGTGCTTCTTGATTGTCTTGGGAGTTACTTTCTTTGTCACATCAAAGAATGGTCAACCCCAAAACAAAGAATTACAATCTAGTCAGTTTGTTCAAGAATTAAAAGATAACAAGATTAAGAGCTTTTCAATTCAACCAGAAAATGGTGTTTACACTGTTTCTGGTGAATACAGAAAAGCCCAAAGCGTTAAATCAAACAATTCTAGTAGTATTTTATTCAGTAATACCAAAAGTGAAACTAAGGTTTCTTCATTCAAGACTAAGGTTTTGAAGAACAACGGTACTATTAATGAAATTACAAACTACGCTAAGAAGAATAACGTTAAGATGGGTGCTAAAGCTGCCGATACCGATGGCGGCTTCTGGTCAAATCTAATCTTTTCATTACTACCAATGCTAATCATAATCATTTTCTTCTTCGTTATGATGAACCAAATGGGTGGTAAGAATGGTAGTAAGGGCGGCATCATGGGAGTTGGTAAGTCAAAGGCTAAACCAACTAAGAGTGATGTAGGTTTCACAGATGTTGCTGGTGAAGAAGAAGAAAAGCAAGAACTTGTTGAAATCGTTGAATTCTTAAAGGATCCAAAGAAGTTTACCAAGTTAGGTGCTAAGATTCCTCACGGTGTCCTATTAGAAGGACCTCCAGGAACTGGTAAAACTTTACTAGCTAAGGCCGTATCAGGTGAAGCTGGTGTTCCATTCTACTCAATTTCAGGTTCTGATTTCGTTGAAATGTTTGTTGGGGTTGGTGCTAGTCGTGTTCGTGACTTATTCACCCAGGCTAAAAAAGACGCTCCAGCAATTATTTTCATTGATGAAATTGATGCTGTTGGTAGAAAACGTGGTAACGGCATGGGCGGTGGCCATGATGAAAGAGAACAAACATTGAACCAACTATTGGTTGAAATGGATGGATTCTCAGGTAATGATGGTGTTATCGTTATTGCTGCAACTAACCGTGCGGACGTATTAGATCCTGCATTAACACGTCCGGGTCGTTTTGACCGTAAGGTGTTAGTTGGAAGACCTGACGTCAAAGGTAGAGAAGCAATCTTAAAGGTTCATGCTAAGAATAAGCCAATCGCTGATAATGTTGACTTGCATGAAATTGCTAAACAAACTCCTGGTTTTGTTGGTGCTGATTTAGCTAACTTGTTAAACGAAGCTGCTTTACTAGCCGCTAGAAGAAACAAGGCAGAAATTGGTCCATCAGAATTAGATGAAGCTGAAGATCGTGTGATTGCTGGTCCAGCTAAGAAAGATAAAGTTGTTAGTCAAAAAGAACAAAACATTGTTGCCAACCACGAAGCTGGTCACACAATTGTTGGTTTAGTTCTAAATGATGCTCGTGTAGTTCACAAGGTAACTATCGTTCCTCGTGGACGTGCCGGTGGTTACGCAATTATGCTTCCAAGAGAAGATCAACAATTGCTATCTAAGAAGAACGCAATGGAACAACTTGCTGGTTTAATGGGTGGTAGAACTGCTGAAGAAATTATCTTCGACTCATTGTCTTCAGGTGCTTCTAATGATTTCGAACAAGCTACTAATTTAGCTCGTGCTATGGTTACTCAATATGGTATGAGTGAAAAGTTAGGAACTGTTCAATTAGAAAATCCAAACGATGACCCATACGCAAGAAGATATTCTGAAAAGACTGCTTCTGTTATCGATGAAGAAGTTAGAAGATTAATCGATGAAGCTCATGGTCAAGCTCATGACATTATTGAACAACACCGTGAACAACATAAAGTAATCGCTGACGCATTGCTTAAGTACGAAACATTAGACGAAAAAGAAATTTTGAGTTTATACCGTACCGGTAAGATGCCAGAAGAAAACGCTTCAAGTGATAACGAAGATGCCTCTTTTGAAGAAAGTAAAGAACAATTAGAACAAAAAGAAAATCAACATCAAGATAATGATGAAGACTAACTAATAAAGCGTGGGTTGAATTTATTTGACTCACGCTTTTTTAGGTGATTATGGAGGAATGATAAAAATGGCAGACTATTTAACAAAGAGTGTTACTAAAGATGGTATGTTTAGAGCATATGCAATGGAAGCTACTGGCGTAGTTGACGAGGCACAAAAAGATCATAAAACATGGCCTGTATCTTCAGCAGTACTAGGCCGTTCATTGGTAGCTAGTTTATTATTAGCAACTTCAGTATTAAAGGGTAAGGAAACGATGACTGTAAAAGTATTAGGTGATGGTCCTGCAGGACCCGTCTTGGTTGACGTTGATGCGAATGGTCATGTTAAGGGATACATTCATAATCCACACGTTGACTTACCATTAAATAAGCACCATAAACTAGATGTTGGTGGTGCAGTTGGACAAGGTAGCCTTGAAGTAATGAAGAATCTAGGTGGAGATGAACCATACGTTAGTAACGTTCAACTGGTTTCGGGAGAAATCGGTGATGATTTTACTTTCTACCTAGCTCAATCAGAACAAATTCCATCAGCTGTTGGTGTATCTGTATATGTAAATGAAGATGGAACTATTGGTGCTGCCGGTGGATATTTAATTCAAGTGCTACCAGGAGCATCAGATGATGCAATTAGCAAACTAGAGGAACGTTTGAAGTCGATTCCAATGATTTCAGAACTATTCCTATCAAAACAAAAACCAGAAGATATTTTGAAACTAATTTTTGGAGAAGATAACATCGATATCCTCCAAAATATGCCTGTAGAATTTAAGTGCGATTGTTCAAAGGAAAAATTTGGTGAAAAGATTGCTGGTTTAAACGATAAGGAAATTCAATCAATGATTGACGAGGACCATGGAGCAAAGGTTATTTGTAATTTCTGCGAAACGGAATATAACTATAGTGAAGATGACCTAAGGGCATTGTTATCTGACAATCAAGAGTCAAAAGAATAGTAAGTATGCAGTTTTAAATTTAGTATGATATTATATTTATCATGCTAGACGCGTTTAATATTGAGGTGAATATAAATGGAATGGAAAATCGGAGATGTTACAATCCCCAATCAAGTAGTTGTTGCTCCAATGGCTGGGGTTACTAACACTGCTTTTAGAATGATTTGTAAAGAATCAGGAGCAGGACTTGTTGTCTGTGAAATGATTTCTGATCGTGGCTTAATGTACAAGAACAAGAAGACTCTAAGTATGTTGGATATTGATCCAAAGGAACATCCAATGAGTATTCAAATTTTTGGTGGTACTAAAGAGACCCTTGTAGAAGGGGCTAAATTTATCGATCAAGAAACCGATGCTGATATCATTGATATCAACATGGGGTGTCCTGTAAACAAGGTTATTAAGACTGATGCAGGTTCGAAATGGCTATTGGATCCTAACAAGGTGTACGAAATGGTTTCATATGTTACAGATGCTGTTAAGAAACCGGTTACAGTTAAGATGAGAACAGGATGGGATGAAGACCATGTATATGCAGTTCAAAACGCATTAATGGCAGAAAAGGCCGGCGCTTCTGCTATTGCAATGCACGGTAGAACTAGAAAACAAATGTACACTGGTAACGCTGATTGGGATGTTTTAAAACAAGTGGCTGATGCTTTAACAATTCCATTTATGGGTAATGGGGATGTTAGAACCCCACAAGAGGCTAAGAAAATGTTAGACGAAGTTGGAGCAGATGCTGTAATGATTGGTCGTGCTGCTGAAGGTAATCCATGGATGCTACAACAAACAAGACATTACTTGGAAACCGGTGAATTATTAAAAGAACCTACAGTTGACGAAAAAATTGCAACTGCTAAGGAACATTTGCACCGTTTAGTTGGTGTGAAGGGTGACTTCACTGGTCCTCGTGAATTTAGAGGTCAAGCTGCATACTACCTAAAGGGTATTTCTCACTCAGCAAGAGCTAAAGTAGCTTTAAATAATGCTGAAACTGAACAAGAAATGGACGATATTTTCGATAATTTCCTTGAAAAGACTCATAAAAGAGCAGCAAAAAATGCGGATTTAAGTGAAATGTAATTTTTTAAATTATTTTATGGTATTATGTTAATATAAAATAATTTATTCTGATGGAGGTTTTACTGTGGCACAAGAAAAGCAAATGAATGACCAGTTGCGAGTTCGTCGCCAAAAGATGAATGAATTACGAGAAGAAGGGGTCGACCCATTCGGTAGCCGTTTTGAACGTACTCATTTAGCTAAACAATTACACGATAAGTACAACGATAGTACTAAAGAAGAACTAGAAGAAGAAAATCTAAAAGTTGTTATCGCTGGACGTATGGTAGCAAAACGTGGAAAAGGTAAGGTAGGTTTTGGTGATTTACAAGATCGTACTGGTAGAATTCAACTATACGTAAGAAAAGATGAAGTAGGTGAAGATAACTACCATTTCTTCAAACGTGCCGATTTAGGTGATCACTTAGGTATCGAAGGTGAACTAATTAAGACAGACATGGGTGAATTAACAGTTAAGGCTACTCATGTTACTTTCTTATCAAAGGCCTTGCGTCCATTGCCTGACAAGTACCATGGTCTTCAAAACAAGGAACAAAAATACCGTCAAAGATATCTTGATTTGATTTCAAACCGTGATAGTTTTGATCGTTTCCAAAAGCGTAGCAAGATTATTTCTGCAATCAGAAACTATCTTGATAATGAAATGGATTGTACTGAAGTAGAAACACCTGTCCTACACAACCAAGCTGGTGGGGCTAGTGCACGTCCATTTATTACTCATCACAATGCATTAGACATCGACTTATACCTACGTATTGCACTTGAACTACACTTAAAACGTTTAATTGTAGGTGGTATGGAACGTGTATACGAAATTGGTCGTGTGTTCAGAAATGAAGGTATGGATCAAAACCATAACCCAGAATTTACTGAATTAGAATCATATATTGCATATTTTGACTTCCACGATGTTATGGATGAAACTGAAGGTATTTTCAAGGCAGCTGCTAAGGTTGTTACTGACAACGGTATTATTAACTACCGTGGCGAAGAGGTAGACTTTAACAAGCCATTTGAACGTTTACACATGGTAGACGCTATTAAAGAAGTTACTGGAATTGATTTCTGGAAGGAAATGAGTCTAGAAGAAGCTAGAAAACTTGCTGACAAGAACAACATTGAATACCAAGATTTCTGGACTGTGGGACACATTATCAACGAATTCTTCGAAGAAAAGGTTCAACCAGAAATTAAGAACCCAACATTTATCTACGGTCACCCAGTAGAAATTTCACCATTAGCAAAGAAGAATGCTGATGATCCAAGATTTACTGATCGTTTCGAATTATATGTTGAAGGTATGGAATATGCTAATGCATTCTCTGAATTAAATGATCCAATTGATCAAAAGGAAAGATTCCAAGCCCAAGCTGCTGAAAAGGCTAACGGTAATGATGAAGCACAACCAGTCGACCTAGATTATGTTGAAGCTTTAGAATATGGTATGCCACCAACAGGGGGATTAGGTATCGGTATTGACCGTTTAGTTATGTTATTAACTGATGCTGAATCAATCAGAGATGTTCTACTTTTCCCAACAATGAGACCAGAAGATAACGCAGAACAAGATTAAGAACTAAAAAAGCGTAGAGAATTGAATTAATTTCAATTCTCTACTTTTTTTGTTGAAAGTGGTTGACGATGTTCCACAAACTTGATAATATATTAAATGTTGTTTGAAAGAAGAACGACTTGAAAAAATAAATATAAAAAGTTGTTGACTTAACAACGATTACATGGCATAATATTTATTGTTGTCGTTAAGAGATGACGTTAATAAATTTGATTGCTTAAAAAAGTTGTTGACATTGTTTCACAGCTTTGATATAATTAAGAAGTCGTAATTTAGACATATAAATGGTAGATCTTTGAAAACTGAACAAGATTGATAATCGATGATGTGTAAGGAACTTACAACTTGGTTGTAAGAAT
>NZ_VBSE01000033.1 GCF_005930975.1 Apilactobacillus kunkeei
CGAACACAGAAGTTAAGCTTCTAAACGCCGATAGTAGTTGAGGGATCGCCCTCTGCAAGGGTAGGAAGTTGCCGCGCAATTTATAAAAGAGTTACCGTTTGGTAACTCTTTTTTTTGTACATTCAGAACGATACATTACTTTTTATGATAAAATTAAAGAGGTGTGTTGATTAAACTTGGTTAACTACAGGATTTAAATGGAAATGGAGATATTTCGTTAATTCAAGTGCATGCCATAATGTTAATATCTGAATTACTATTGTAAAAAACATAAAATAGTTTGATTTATATCGTTATTTAGGTACGTTTTCATTATTAAACGGGGATATTATTCGTGATTTATGATAAAATTACACTAATACATATTAAGGAGAGGCTTCGTAATGAAGAAATTTAAGATAACATTAGGATGGCAAATATTCATTGGTTTAATATTAGGTATCATCCTAGGTCTAGTGTTCTACAAGAATGCTACCGCAATTACTGCAATGCAAAGTATTGGTACAATGTTCATTCGTTTGATTCAAATGATTGTGGTTCCAATCGTTGTTTCATGTTTAACTGTCGGGATTGCTAACATTGGTGATATCCATAAGTTAGGCCGTATCGGTGGAAAGACCATTTTATACTTTGAAATAATGACAACCATCGCCATTGTTTTAGGTTTAGTTGTTGGTAACGTCTTCCATCCTGGTGACTTCATTAACGTGCATTCATTACACGCTACTGATATTACTCAATACATGACTACCGCAAAGACTGCTAACCATACCGGTATCTGGGGTACATTGATTAACCTAATCCCTGTAAATGTATTTAACTCAATTGCTTCTGGTGATATGATGCCAATCATTGTATTCTCAGTATTCTTTGGTTTAGGTACTGCTGCAGTTGGTGAAAAGGGTAAGATTATCGTTGATTTCTTAAACTCGGTATCACAAGTTATGTTCAAGATTACTGGTTGGATTATGAAGTTATCTCCAATTGGTGTTTGTGCATTAATCGGAGTTACCTTAGCTGAATTGGGGGTATCTGCATTAGCTCCTCTAAGTTACTTCGTTTTATTAACTTACCTAACAATGATGGTATTCGTACTTGTTGTAATGGGATTAGCTGCTAGAATCTTTGGTTTCAAGATTACTGACCTTTTAAAGGTTGTTAAGGAAGAAGCTATATTAGCATTTTCAACTGCAAGTTCTGAAGCTGCACTACCAAGAAGTATCGACAAAATGACCAAATTTGGGGTGAGCCCATCAATCGTTTCATTTGTAATCCCAACTGGTTATACATTTAACCTTGATGGTTCAGCAATTTACCAATCACTTGCTGCATTGTTCCTAGCTCAGGCTTATGGAATTCACTTAAGTATTGGTCAACAACTTACTTTATTAGTTGCCCTAATGATCACTTCAAAGGGTATGGCCGGTGTTCCTGGTGCATCATTCGTTGTTCTATTAGCGACTGTTTCAACTGTTGGAATTCCAGTTTCTGGTCTAACGTTTATTGCCGGAATTGACCGTTTTATCGATATGGCCAGAACAGCGGTAAACGTTATTGGTAACTCATTGGCAACAGTTATTATTGGTAAGTCTGAAAAAGAATTTGATCCTGCAAAGGAAGAGAAATATTTAAAATCAATCGGAATCCATAAATAAGAAAAAGACCTAATCCATTTGGATTAGGTCTTTTTTTATATCTTTTCTACCTTCAAGTCGTCGCTTTTTAATGATTGAATAAATGCATTTGCAGTATCGATAGATGTAAATAAGGGAATCGATAAGGAAGTTGCGACTTTGTTTATTTGATGATTTTCTGCGGTGTTAATGATTAAATCAACATTTTCTTCTGTAATCTGTTCTGGTTTCATATTTACGATATTAAAATTAAAAGCATTTAATCCTTTAACCAAACCATCGTTTTGTTCTTCGTCGCGTTGACTTAGCTTCAATAAGACATTGCTATTTGGTTTGATGTTGATACCGGCAGCGGAAAACGACTTTGCCAAAGCCGAATTATAGTTGATCGCAGAACCCATAACCTCACCGGTCGACTTCATTTCTGGACTAAGATTGGCATCCGCGCCAGGTAGCTTATTAAAACTAAATACGGGTGACTTTACTGATACTAAATTAGTTGGAGTAATCATTCCGGTTTCATATCCAAATGATGATAATGGTTTATTCAAAATCGCGTTGGTTGCTAAACTCACAATAGGAACATCTGTTACTTTCGATAAGAATGGTACGGTTCTAGATGCTCGTTGGTTTACCTCGATCACATATACTTGGTTATTTGAAATGATGAATTGAATATTCATCAAACCAATTGTTTTTAGTTTTTTGGCTAACTTAGTCGCAATAGCCACAATTTCTTTTTGAATATTAGGTGAAATATTTTGAGGTGGATATACAGCCATTGAATCACCAGAGTGGACTCCTGAACTTTCGACATGTTCAATGATTCCTGGAATAACAACTGTTTCTCCATCAGAGATTATATCCACTTCGGCTTCTGTTCCATATAGATATGAATCAATTAAAACGGGGTGCTGATGCGAAACATTCACAGCCGTTTGCATGTAGTTAAGCAATTCATCATTATTGTGGACTATTTTCATGGCTTTTCCACCAATTACATATGAAGGACGTAATAAGACCGGATATGTCATTTTGTCTGTAGCTTGCATGGCTTCATCAATACTTTCCACGGAAGTTCCGTATGGCTGCTTGATATTTAAACTTTTGATAACGTGACTAAACAATTCACGATCCTCGCTGATATTAATATCTTTTACAGTTGTTCCTAACACATTAACACCTAATTTAGATAAGCCTTCTGCAAGGTTGATGGCAGTTTGACCACCGAATTGAAGAATTACACCAGCAGGTTTTTCAAGATTGATCACATTCATGACATCTTCGATGGTTAAAGGTTCGAAGTATAACTTATCTGAAATCGAGAAATCAGTTGATACAGTTTCTGGATTGGAATTAATTACGATTGATTCATATCCGGACTGTTTTACTGCGAAGATGGAATGGACCGTGGCGTAGTCAAATTCAACACCTTGACCGATTCTAATGGGACCAGAACCAACGATTAAGATAGACTTTTTATTACTGGATTTTGATTCATTAGTTTGACCAAATGTACTGTAATAATAAGGAGTAGTGGAATCAAATTCTCCAGCAGAAGTATCAACCATTTTAAAGCTAGCTATAATATTATTTTTTACTCTGTTGTCATACACATCTTTTTCACTACATTTCCAAGCGGTTGCAATTTGTTGATCTGAGAATCCAAATTGCTTAGCTATCTTCAAAGAATCAATGGATTGATTTTCTTTAAGTTCATCGTTAATTTCAACAATATGTTGCATCTTATATAAGAAAAATTGGTTAATTTGAGTGATGTTATGAATATCTTCAACACTGATATGACGATTAAGTAATTCAAAGATTTGGAACAGACGCTGTTCAGTGGGGGTCGCTATGTTTTCTAATAATTGATTGGTTGAGTTTTTAGTCAAATCATGTTTTTTTCCATCCTCTAAGGAACGAATAGCTTTTAATAGTGATGACTCAAAGTTTCTCCCGATGGCCATAACTTCTCCAGTAGCTTTCATTTGAGTGCCAAGTGAATTATCGATATTGGTAAATTTATCGAATGGTAAACGGGGAATTTTAGTCACTATATAATCAAGTGCAGGTTCGAATTCTGCAAGTGATTTTCCAGTTAGAGGATTGGTGATTTCATCTAATGACATTCCAACAGCAATCTTCGCAGATATTTTAGCGATTGGATATCCGGTTGCTTTGGATGCTAGGGCAGATGAACGAGAGACACGTGGATTAACTTCGATAATGAAGTAATCACCACTTTTTTGATCAATAGCCATTTGAATATTTACACCACCCTCGATGTCTAGTGCACGGATAATCTTTAGTGCGGCATCTCTTAACGATTGATAGTCTTTATCAGATAGTGTTTGAGTAGGCGATACAACAATTGAATCACCAGTATGGACACCAACAGGATCAACGTTTTCCATCGAACAAACAATTAATGCGTTGTCCTTGGCATCACGCATAACTTCGAATTCGATTTCCTTATATCCAGCAATCGATTTCTCTACTAAAACTTGAGTAACTGGTGACATTTCTAGTCCATTGCTCACAATAGCTTCTAATTCTGCATTGTTATGAACAAATCCACCACCGGTACCACCTAATGTGTAGGCGGGACGAATGACTAATGGATAGCCAATCTTGACTGCTAATTTTTTTGCATCTTCTAAACTGTTGGCAATGGTTGATTCTGGCACTGGTTCATCCAATTGATTCATTAGTTGTTTAAAGAGTTCACGATCTTCGGCTTGTTCAATTGATTGTAGTTTGGTTCCGAGAAGCTCAATACCGTATTTTTTCAAGATTCCTGCGTCAGCTAAATTCTTAGCCATGTTTAAACCAGTTTGCCCACCTAATGTTGGAAGGAGGGCATCGGGTAGTTCTTTCTTGATAATCTTTTCGACCGAATCAATTGTGATGGGTTCAATATAGACCTCATCGGCAATATCCTTATCAGTCATGATAGTGGCAGGATTAGAATTAACCAGTACGACCTCGTAACCTTCTTCCTTTAATGACAAACATGCTTGGGAACCCGAGTAGTCAAATTCAGCAGCTTGACCAATGACAATCGGACCAGATCCAATTACTAGTATTTTATGAATGTCTGTATTTTTACTCATTTGTAATAACCCCCTTTTGGTTAATCATGTTGAAAAATTTATGAAATATGAAGAGTGCATCATGTGGTCCTGGAGATGCGTCCGGATGGAATTGAACAGAAAAAGCATTATGATTCTTAACTTTAATTCCTTCAATAGTGTGGTCATTGACTTCTTCAAATATTACCTCGACATTAGAACTGGGAATTGATTCTGGTAATAACGCATATCCATGATTTTGAGAGGTGAAGTAACATTTTCCAGTTGATAGGTTCTTAACAGCGTGATTAAAACCACGATGACCGAACTTCATTTTGAATGTTTTTGCTCCATTAGCTAATCCCAATAACTGATTGCCTAAACAAATTCCCATGATGGGATAGACCTCTTGTAGTTCTTCAATAACGCCAATCTTATCAATCATCTTAGCTGGATCACCAGGTCCGTTAGATAAGACGATACCATCTGGATTAATATCTTTGATTTTTTTTGCTGATACGTCAGCGGGAAAAATGTAGACATCTGCGTTTAAGTTTAATAATTCTGATACGATTGAGTTCTTGATACCATAGTCAATAACCGCTACTTTTGGTCCATCACCTTCGATGTGATCAATATCTTTGGTTGAATGATTTGCAAATGATACGGGTTTGTCTAAAAGTTCTTGAATTGTTTTATCTTTTGGATTGTCCGTAATAACTCCTTTGATGCATCCGTTTTGACGAATCTCCTTAGTTAATTCACGCGTATCAATTCCTTCAATCATTGGAATGTCAAACTTTTCTGCGTATTGATAAAGTGACATTTTGCTACGGTAGTTACTGGGATGTTTAGCAATGTCGTATGCGATAATCCCGGATATACATGGCGTGTCTTTTTCGTTGTCTTCGAAATTGATGCCATAGTTGCCGATAAGCGGGTATGTAAAAACCATGATTTGTCCATAGTAACTTGGATCAGTGATGGTTTCTTGGTAACCAGTCATACCAGTGCTAAATACCACTTCACCGGCTGTTGCTGTTGGTTTAATCTTTGAATATCCTTGATAAATTGCTCCATTGCTTAGTACTAAATAAGTTTTCATAATAATTACCTCCAAATTTTGGTAAATAAAAAAGGCTGATCAACATTGCGATCAACCTTATGTTCTGAATACCTTTCATCATATCCATAAATAAGTCAATCGACGGTAAAAAAGAACTTATCTTGAATTATGTGAAAAGTATCCAGTGATTCATATTCGGATTAAAAAAGGGACCCGCAGATAAATTTCAGCATAACTCAAAATTTATTTCTGCCGTCCCTCGACTAATTAGCTATTTGATTAAAAATTGCACCTAAAAGTTGGGGACGGCACAATACGTGTCCTCCTCAATGCATTGTATTCAGTTAGTGTATTATTTGATTTGTTGTTCATAACACTCACCGCTTTTAAATTATTTGTTTTCGTTGAAATCAATTTAACATAACTAAAAAATTAAAACAAGATTAAATTAAAATTAAAAAATAAGTTTGCAAAACAAAAAAGTTGTGCTATTGTAATTTGCAAGATGTTAGCGAAACATCAAAAAATTATAAAAGGGTGATTATCATGACAAAACAAAACTTAAACCAAAGGCGACGTAGCAACGTTTTTTCAACAGGAACAGTGTCTAAAAAATTGAACTTATCGAAAGGACTGTCTTTATTATGCAAGTCGCAATTATTGGAATTACCGGATACGCCGGATCAACTTTATACGAATTATTAAAAAAACATTCTCAAGTAAATCAAATTAATCTTTACGGACATAATTTGTCCAAACCAACTCAGTTAAACCAAATTAACGATGAATTTTCATACGATCAACATTTAGTCTTTCCTTATGACGAAAATGTCATTATCAAAGACAATGATGCGGTCTTTTTTGCAACTCCTGCAGGGGTAACATCAAAGATTGCTAAACCCTTTATAAAAGCCGATTTACCGGTTATTGATTTGTCGGGTGATTACAGATTAAAAGATCCCGATGAATACACTAAGTGGTATCAAAAAGATGCCGCTTCGCTTGTAGACTTACAAAAGGCACAATACTGCCTAGCAGATATTGACGAAAACCCAAAAGCAAAATATATTGCTAATCCAGGGTGTTATGCTACCGCTGTGCTATTAGGGTTGGCACCGGTAGTTATGGAAGATTTGATCGATTTAGATAGCATTGTAATTGATGCGAAGTCAGGTTTATCAGGAGCTGGAAAGTCACTTAGTGATTCCAGTCATTTTGTCATGGCTAATGAAAACTTACAAGTATACAAACCCCACGAACACAAACATATTCCAGAAATTGTCCAAAAGTTACAATTCTGGAATGAAAACGTTAAAAACATTGAATTCATGACCACCTTGGTTCCTTTAAATAAAGGAATAATGTGCACCATGTTTATGAAATTAAAATCAAATATTGAAATGGATAAAGTCCAACATGCATTCGATTCATTATATGCGAACAGTTCGTTTGTTCACGTATCAATGGATGAGTTGCCAACTATCAAGAGCGTAGTCGGTACAAACGAGTGTCATGTTGGACTTTCTTTTAATTCCAGTAACAACACATTAATGATTGTCAGCGTTATGGATAACATGATTAAGGGTGCTGCTGGACAAGCAATTCAAAACTTTAATCATCTGTTTGATTTTGATGAAAATGACGGATTAGAACTAATGCACGTATTACCATAGGAGGAACTAACAATGAAAACAATCAACTTTAAATGGCCAAAAAATATTAAATCTGGATCAACTCACGCTGGGTTCAAAGAGGACGGAAAATTAGATATGTGTTGGATAGTATCTAATACGCCAGCTGCGGCAGCTGGCGTATATACAACAAATCAATTCAAGGCAGCTCCCGTTCAAGTAACGAAGAAAACAATTGATTTAAAACACGAACTACAGGCAATTATTGTCAATTCTGGTAATGCCAATTCATTTACCGGAGATGAGGGTATTCAAAATGTTTATGATTCTAAAAAATTAGTTGCCGATAAGTTACACCTAGATGAAAGCTTGATAGGTGTTGCATCGACTGGAATAATCGGTAAACAACTAGATATGGATACATACCAAGAAGGTGTAGATAACTTAAAACTTAGTGATGAAGATATAGACGCCCCAGAAGCAATTATTACGACTGACACCTGTTCCAAGAAGGTATGTGTGGAAGTGATACTAAATGACCAACCAGTTACTATTACCGGTTTTTCAAAGGGATCAGGTATGATTCATCCAAACATGGGAACTACCTTGAGTTGTATCGTCACAGACGCAAACATCGATGGGGATGATCTTCAAAATTTATTAAGTGAAGACATCATCTCAACATTTAACCAAATCACCGTTGATGGATGTATGTCCACTAATGATATGGTTTTATCTATGGCAAATGGTTCTGCCAGCGAAGATAAATTAGTTCCTGGAACTGCTGAATATATTGAGTTCGCTAAGAGTTTCAAATATGTATTGGAAACTCTTGCAAAGAAAGTAGCTCAAGATGGTGAAGGCGCAAATAATTTCGTTGAAGTGAATGTTAACAGCGCATTTGATAAACAGGAGGCTAACCTAGTTTCTAAGGCAATTGTTGGATCTAACTTGGTCAAATCAATGATTTTTGGTAAAGAAGCCAATTGGGGAAGAATTGTGCAAGCAATCGGCCAAACTCATGCCCACGTTGATCCTAACCATGTCACAATTAGTCTAAATGGTACCGAGATTGTTACTAATAGTGAGCCAGTTTCCTTTACTGATAAGGAATTGAAGTCAATGTTTACAGATGAACATATTATTATTGACGTCGACTTAAACGTTGGTAATGCTAGTGGAACTGCATGGGGATGTGATTTAACCTACAAGTACGTTGAGATTAACGCAGCATATGAGGGGTGATTAATATGATTATTTTAAAGATTGGTGGAAATATGATTAATCATTTACCCGATGGTTTTTTTGAATATGTTGCTGAAAAGCAAGGTGCTGGTGAACACATCATCATTGTTCACGGAGGTGGCAACATCATCTCAAAATGTGGCGAGTTTGTTGGTGAGCCGGTCAAAAAAATTGATGGCATTAGAGTCACTAATTCAACAATGATGAAAATTTCGGATTTATTGTTGAACAATGTTATCCAAGAACAACTTAGCAAGAAGTTAATGAACCATGGTATAGCGACTCATAATCTAAATAGTTATGATTACTCATTTGTTAAGGGCAATTATTTAGATCATGATAAATATGGCGAGGTTGGAACAATAAGTCATATTGATGCGGATTGGATTAATAAGATGACTGATAACTATGTTGGTTTAATGTCTTCAATCGTTTATAAAAATGATACCGAAAAATTAAACGTTAATGCAGATATTGCTGCAAGTGAAATGGCTTCATTACTGCATGCGGATGAACTAATTCTATTAACCGATGTTTGTGGAGTAAAGGTTGAAGATCGAATACTAGAACAATTGAACCATAAACAAGCTTTGAAATTAATTGATGAACAATACATTGTCAGCGGAATGATACCCAAGGTTAAAGCCGCTTTGGATGCAATTGATCATGGTGTAGACAATGTCACAATTACTAATAACTTAGATGAACACGGAACAGTAATTATTAATTAGGGGGATGAAAATGATGAACAATGTATTACCAACTTATAAATATTTTGATATTGAGCCTATGGATGGAAATGACTGTCACATTACTGATTCTACTGGCAAAGAATATGTCGACTTTACTAGTGGGATAGGAGTGTGCAACTTAGGATATAGTAATGAAGAAGTTAAAACCGTGGTAGGAGAACAACTCAATCATATATGGCATACTTCAAATCTATATATTAATTCGTTGCAAGATGAAGTAGCTGGAAAATTATGTCCGAAAGGCTATCTTGCATTTTTATGTAATTCCGGAACGGAAGCCAATGAAGCAGCGTTTAAGATTGCTCGTAAATATACTCATAAGAAAAAAGTACTCGCATTCAATTTTGGTTTCCATGGTCGTACTTATGGATCATTATCACTAACCGGATATGAAGCCATTCAAAGCGGTTTTACACCATTGGTTCCTGGTAGTGAGTTTGCTGAATACAATGACGATAAGGCGCTTGATTTTATTGATAATGACTGTGCAGCAGTCATCTTAGAAGTAATTCAAGGAGAAGGTGGCGTCAATGTTGGTAAGACTGAATGGTTAAATAAAATCGAAGCAAAATGTCACCAAACAAATACATTATTAATAATTGATGAAGTGCAAACAGGTATGGGACGTACGGGATACAAGTTTGCATTTGAATATGCTGGATTGCATCCAGATATTATTACTTGTGCAAAAGGACTAGGTAATGGACTTCCAGTTGGTGCGATGTTGGCGAAAAAAGAATTAGCTCCATCGTTTGGTCCTGGAAGTCATGGTAATACGTTTGGTGGAAATAAGGTCGTAATGGCGGCGGCTAATGCCGTTTTAAATCAAATGACGCCAGAGTTTTTAGATGAAGTTAAAGCCAAGGGTGAATTTTTATTCCAAGAATTAAATACGCAATTACTTTCACTTCCAAACGTTGAAAAAATTTCCGGTCGTGGACTAATGGTCGGAATACATTTATCTGATTCAATCGACGTCGCAGAAGTAATTAAAAAGCTTCAATCAAAAGGAATGCTAACAATTTCGGCACGTGCCAATACATTGCGTTTATTACCACCATTAATCATAGATAAAAAGACTCTTCAATGGGGAGTGCAACAAATTAAAGATGTTTTGGAAAAGGAAGTGGCATCATGTTAAATAATATTTTTTACGGTAGAAGTTTACTAAACATTGATGATTTTTCAGCAGATGAGATTAACTATTTAATCGATTTTGCCATTCATTTAAAATATTTGAAACAACATAATATTAAACACGAATTTTTATCGGGTAAGAACATAGCGTTGTTATTTGAAAAACCATCAACCAGAACTCGTTCATCATTTGTGATTGCCATTAATGATTTGGGTGGTCATTCAGAGTATTTAGGGACTAATGATATCCATTTTGGTGATGAGGAATCGGTATCTGATACAGCTAAGGTGTTGGGATCGATGTATGATGGAATCGAATTTCGTGGTTTTAAGCAACAAGACGTTGAAACATTAGCTGAATATAGTGGTGTTCCCGTATGGAATGGACTAACTGATGATAGTCATCCAACCCAAATGTTGGCTGATTTTATGACGATGAAAGAAAAGTTTGGTAAATTAGAAGGTCTCACGCTAACTTATGTTGGGGATGGTAGAAATAATATGGCTAACTCATTATTAATTACCGCTGCTTTATTGGGCGTAAATGTGCATATTGTAGCCCCTAAAACATTATTCCCATCTAAGCAAAATCAAGAACTAGCAAAAAAATATGCTAAGAAATCAGGTGCTAAAGTTCTAATCACCGACGATGTCGATGAAGGGGTTAAAGGTTCCAATGTTTTATATACGGATGTTTGGGTCTCAATGGGTGAAGATAATTGGGATGAAAGAATTCAATTATTAAAACCATATCAGGTTAATATGGAAATGATTGAAAAGACGGGGATGAATGAAGAAGAAATTATTTTTATGCATTGCTTACCATCTTTTCATGACAATAAGACTACTAAAGGTCAATATATTGAAGAAAAATATGGTCTAAACGCGTTGGAAGTTAGTGATGAGGTATTTAATAGCAAATATGCTTGGCAGTTCATAGAGGCGGAAAATCGGATGCATTCAATTAAAGCAATTGTGGCTGCAACTTTAGGAAACTTGTTTATTCCAAAAGCGTAAATAAAAAAGACCGGATCATTATGATTCGGTCTTTTTATTTGTGTTTAATACAAGAAAAGAGACAACCTACAAAGTTGTCTCTTTTATAATTAATATTGATAACAGATAAGTAGCAATTACTTTGGCGTAAATCCACGTCCCCGCGGACTCAACGAAGATTTTTGTGTAATCTCATAATTACTCAGTTTATCTATTCATAAAATTTAGTAGTAGCATAAACTGTTGTCCATACCTCCCCAACTAGTTCCCCAGAAGGTGAAGCATCATCAAGCAATTATTAATATCTAATTTTAAATTACTGTTATTAGTTGCTAACATTTCACTGTTAATTAACGTTTCACCGTTAAGCATGCAACTAAAGGATACTGAGATAACCAACAACAGTTAATTCTCCATCTAAATAATCTATATTGATTATGTTGATTTCGGGAAAATTAACTGTCAAAGGTCATCTCAATTCTATTTGTTTAGAATTGAAACAACTTCTGACATCAATTTTCCCTTGATAGAATGATCTTTCGACGCTCCTGGATCAAAAGTTAATTCAGTCATATGTTGTTCACTCCTTTTTTCTAGTTTTATTACAATGTTTATTGTACACTAAAAATTATATTTTGACAACATTTCACTTATAAAAAAATATAAATATTTTTAATCATCTAATAAAAATGAAAAAACCTAATCATATCAATGACTAGGTTTTTTTATTACATATTACAGTGATTCATATTTTCCATGTGGTCGTAACAAGACATACCGCTTAAATCAAGGTCTTTGACGGATACACCACGTTCTTTAGCGAATGCTTTCATTAAATCATCCATCTTAGTTAGATGGAATTTTTGTGGATGACTAGGGTCATCCACTTGGATTTGTGCCATCATACCGCCATCTTCGTGTTCGATTATGTGGCAATGGTACATGAAAACACCGGGGTGATCGAACCATGCCTTGAAGCGGACAGTTTCATCGGGATTAACTCCAATAGTATCTTTAAGACCGGTTTCGTTAGGATAAGGAGCATGACCGTTTCTGTCTAATACTTGAAATTGACAGCCATGCATGTGGAATGGGTGGACCATTCCATTTTCACAGTCGTTAGTGTTGGTAACTTCCCAGATTTCACAGTTACCCATAGTTTGTTTGGCATCGATTCTTTCCATATCAAACTTTTTACCATCTAAGGCAACTTCTTCGTCCATACCAGACATTACGACTTTTCGTACGGGTGTATTTTCAGTAACTTTGGGTGTGTTCATTTCAAATAGGGTGTCTGGGATGATGCTGTCATCTTTGGCGAATTCATGAATTCTAAAATGCATGATGGGGACATCGTCAGAGTATAAGGCAACTTCATCACCTGGTTTATATTGACCGAAATCAACAATAATTTCTTGTCTTTCAGCACAAGTAATCATTAGGTGGGTAAACTTAACAGGGTGGGTTAAGAGACTACCATCACCTGCGATTTGGGTGAATTCAAGGTCGTCTGAGAAATGTAGACGCCATTCACGACGGTTGGCGCCATCTAGTAGACGAAGGCGAAGCTTTTGGGTGGTGACATCAAAGTATGGATTAACTGTTCCGTTAATCATTGCGGTAGGTCCTTGAACCCCATCTGGGTCGTAATCAGCCTTATAATCCCATTGGTTATCTTCATGGAAACGACGATCTTGTAAAATGATGGGGATATCGTCGACACCATAATTACGTGGGATTGGAAGGGTTGCTTCATGTTCATCCTTGACGACAACAGCAGTAGCTAGGCCATGCCAAACTTGTTCAGCGGTTGATGGGCATGGATGAGCATGCAACCAAAGGGTGGCTGCGGGTTGATCACATTTGAAATCTAAAACCTTACTCTCCCCAGGATAGACAGGAGTATGACAACCACCATCAATATCACCGGGAACATTTAAACCATGCCAGTGATAGGTAGTTAATTCAGGTAGTTCATTTTTAACAGTGACATGAATGTTTTTTCCACGTTTGAATAAAATGGTCTTACCTAATAGTGCTTGATTGTATCCCCATGTCTTAGTAGCTTTACCAGGCATAATTTGTGCTTCACCAGCTTGTGAGGTAACTGTGTAGTACATGTCGGTATCAGTCTCTTTGTCAGGGGTAAGTAATTCCGGAACCTTTAACTTTTGTTGAGCCACGTTGGGTTCTTCCAAAGGAATGTAACCACCATCGTGGGTGTTAAAAGCAGGTTCGTAAAAGAAATAATCTTTATAGACTTTTTCGGTAGACATAAAAAAATAACCTCTCTTTTTTCAAGATTGGTTATAGTATATTCTTGTTTATATTCATTTGCAATTAATAACCATTACAAACTGGCATGTATTAAAAAAGAGACGATTTAATCGTCTCTTTTTATTGTGATCAATAATTATATTATTGTTCAGTGTACCATGGGTAATGGAAGTTACCTTCACGGTCAGTACGTTCATAAGTGTGAGCACCGAAGTAGTCACGTTGTGCTTGTAGTAAGTTAGCAGGTAATACTTCAGCACGGTATGAATCGTAGTAGTTAACAGCTGCTGAAAGTGATGGAACTGGAATACCAGCCTTAGTTGCAAGAGCAACAACATCACGAGCATCTTGTTGGTACTTGTTAGCGATTTCTGAGAAGTATGGGTCTAACAATAGGTTAGTTAGGTTTTCATCCTTTTCGAAAGCGTCAGTAATGTTTTGTAAGAATTGGGCACGAATAATGCAACCTTCACGCCAGATTTGAGCTAGTTCACCGAACTTCAAGTTCCAGTCGTATTGTTCTGAAGCAAAACGTAGTTGTTCAAAACCTTGTGCGTAACTCATAATCTTACCGAAGTATAGAGCCTTACGTACACGTTCAACTAAGTCTTTCTTTTCGTCATCATTGATAACGTCTGAAGCCTTAGGACCGTTTAATACCTTAGCTGCTGCAAGACGTTCGTCTTTTAGCATTGAGATGAAACGAGCGTAAACTGATTCAGTGATAACTGATTGGTCAGTACCAACTTCCATGGCATCTTCTGATGACCACTTACCAGTACCCTTGTTAGCACCACGGTCTAAAATCATGTCAACGATAGGCTTGCTCTTGTCAGCACCTAAATCGTCTTTTCTAGTTAAGATATCAGCAGTAATTTCGATTAGGTAACTGTTTAGTTCACCCTTGTTCCATTCCTTGAAGATATCAGCTAGTTCATCAATGTCGATACCAGCACCGTTACGAAGAATATCGTAACTTTCGTCGATTAATTGTTCATCACCGTATTCAATACCGTTGTGAACCATCTTTACGTAGTGACCGGCACCATTAGGTCCGATGTAAGCAACACATGGCTTACCATCGCTAGCCTTAGCAGCGATTTTAGTTAAAACAGGTTCAACTAGCTTGTATGCTTCTTCTTGACCACCAGGCATTAGTGATGGACCGTGTAAAGCACCTAGTTCACCACCAGAAACACCCATACCAATAAAGTTGATACCAGATGCATCTAGTCTAGCGTTTCTTTCGATTGTGTTATGGAAGTTAGTGTTACCACCATCAATTAAGATATCACCCTTGTCTAGTAAAGGTAATAGTGAGTCGATAGTTGCGTCAGTTGGCTTACCAGCCTTAACCATCATAACGATACGACGTGGAGTTTCTAGTGAGTTAACAAAATCTTCAACAGAGTAACTTGGTACCAAGTTCTTGTCTGCATGATCCTTCATTACAGCTTCAGTCTTTGAAGCTGAACGGTTAAAAATACCTACAGTGAAGCCGCGGCTTTCAATGTTAAGGGCTAAGTTCTTACCCATAACAGCCATTCCAACAACACCAATGTTTGCTTTTGAGTCAGCCATTATAAACCTTCCTTTTTAAAGAAAATTGTGTATAAATATACACTTAGATTTTAACATTTTAATGATTAAATGTCATATAATTATTTTTTTGAGTTAAAAACCCAAGCTCTGCCATCACGGGCTAGTAGTTCGTCAGCAGCATCAGGTCCCATTGAACCTGGTGTGTAGTTAGGGAAATCTGGTTGATCAGTATCCCAAACGTGTCTGATGACATCGGCGAATTCCCAAGCACGACTTACTTCGTCCCAACTGGCAAAGTTAGTTGCGTTACCTAAGATAGCATCGTGGATTAAACGTTCATATGGTTCTGGAGTAGCAGCCTTTTCTTCATCACTTTGAGTGTGAGTAAGGTCTAGTGGTTGCATTTCCATACCTTGACCAGCTTGCTTTCCGTTTAGACGTAGAATGATTTTGTTAACAGGGTCTACGAATAAAGTAAGTACGTTGTTGTTTAATTCACTTTCAGTTCCTTTAGCAGCTGCAAAGATGTCTACTAGAGGTTTCTTGAATACAACATCGATTCTAGTGAACTTGTCAGTTAGCATCTTACCAGTTCTAATGTAGAAAGGAACGTTCTTCCAACGCTTGTTTTCGAACAATACTTTACCAGCAACATAAGTTTCGGTAATTGAATCGTTAGGAACGTTATCTTCATGACGGTAATCTCTTTGGTCACCATTTGAGCCATATTGTCCACGAACGAAGTTTTGACGAGCTTCGTCTTCAGTGTAAATATGCATACTTCTTAGAGCACGAATTTTTTCTCTACGAATATCTACGTCCTTGAATGAAATAGGGTCTTCCATCGCAAGAATAGTAAGCATTTGCATAGTGTGGTTTTGTACCATATCACGTAGGGCACCTGAACCATCATAGTATCCGGCACGTTCTTCAACACCAAGCTTTTCAGCAAGAGTTACTTGAATGTTGTCGATGTATTTGTTGTTCCAAATACCTTCAACTAGTGGGTTACCAAAACGTAGTGCAATAATGTTTTGTACCATTTCTTTACCCAAGTAGTGATCAATTCTGTAGACTTGATTTTCATTAAATGATTTAGCTAAAGCATTGTTTAATTCTTCAGCTGAATCGTAGTCACGTCCGAATGGTTTTTCGATAATTAAACGGTTGAAACCGCCATTGTCTGATAAACAGTTGTGGGCTTTTAAGTTTTTAGCTACAGTTCCAAAGAAGTTAGGTGCCATGGAAATGTAGAAGATACGATTTCCTTCAATATCATATTGTTGGTCTAACTTGTTTGCGTAGTCACTTAATGCGTCGTAATGTTCTGGATTAGTTACGTCGTGTGACATGTAGTAAAAATGACTAGCGAAATCTTTTGCTTGTTCTTCGCTGTCAGCGTTGGCACTTACAGAGTCCAAGATTACTTCGCGGAACTTTTCGTCGCTCCATTCGCGACGACCAGTACCGATTAATGCAAAGTGATCATTATCTACATAACCTTTTTTGTATAGGTTAAAAATAGATGGATATAATTTACGTTTAGCTAGGTCACCTGTTGCACCAAAAAGCATGAACAAGGCACGAGTTGCTGTTGCCAATTACCGTCACTCCTTATAGAAAAATTTTAACGAATCAAATGAAATGATTTTCATTTTCGGTTAATAATACAAGGCTATTATATAACACCATGATGAATTAAAAAAGTGTTTTTAATCCCATAGCACAAAAGAAATGTAAACGCTTTACTAAAATTTAACAATTTAAACATCTCTTAATGGATATTATGCTCTCAAATGAATTATAATTGTTGTTAGAACATTCGAATAAGGGGGAGGATTCATGAAGAAAAGAACAGAATTAGGACTTCGTTTAGTATTTTTCTATTCATTATTGTTAAATTCTGGAGCTGCGTTTATGTGGCCGTTAGTAACGATGTATATAGATGATTATTTGCATAAGTCATTACTGGTCTCGGGGGTATCGTTGTTATTTATTTCCGGTTTTACCATTATCGGTAATTATATCGGGGGTTATTTATTTGATCATTGGTCAGCTTATAAAGCGGCATTGATTGGAATTACGATTTCAACGGTAGCCATTTTAGCATTAATCTTTTTTCATGGATGGCCTACCTTCGCGATTTTAATGGTGGTTTTGGGATTTGGAGATGGAATTAACTTAACTCTTTTAAATTCATATGCTACCAACGTTAAGAGTAAGGATACTAGAACAGTATTTAACATCCTATATGTAGGATTAAACATCGGGGTGGTAATTGGAACTGCGATGGTTGGATATTTACTAAAGTATGGTATCGCAATTGTATTTATGACCGCTGCAGTATTCTATATTTTATTATGGTTGCTTACCTTTGTTTACTTTAACGTCGACTTCTCAGACTATGATAATAGCGTTCCAAAGGAAGAAATCAAGGAAGAAAAAGAAGGAATTATTAAGTCTAACGTTAGATTGATTTATCCTATTTGTATTATGGTATTTACCGTTTACTTGAGTTATACATTGTGGGAAAGTGTTATGTCTGTTCACATGGTGAGAATGGGTATTCCATTTGAAGCATATTCAATGCTTTGGACCGTCAATGGATTAATGATTGTATTTGGTCAACCTATATTAAATTACGTAAGTAAGAGACTAAAAATTCATTTAAATCATCAAGTTTTCTTAGGGGTATTTATCTTTGCGATTTCATTTTATTTCTTAGTTTACGCAAAAACATTCCCAGTCTTTTTGACTATCATGATTTTTCTAACATTTGGTGAGATGCTTGGATTACCAGATGTTCCTGCTTGGATTGATCAACTATCCACCAAGTCAGAAAAAGGTAAGTATCAGGGGATGTTCAATGCGTTGATGTCAGCTGGACGTGCAATCAGTCCTCTATTCGCAGGATTGTTTGTTGAAGGTTTTGGATACAATCCATTGTTCATCTTTGTAACCGTGTTAATGTTAGTTGCATTGTTCTCAGTGATGATTATTAGTCGGAAAACAGAAAAATAAAAAGGATTCGTTTCAATATGAAACGAATCTTTTTTTATAGTATCTTTTAGTATTATATATAAATATTTATGGTACTATTATGTTTTCATGGATGGTACAAAGGACAGAACATAAAAATCAACCCAGAAATTTTCGCAAAGAAATCATCGTAAATCAAACAAGTTAAATTTCTGATACTTTTGATAATTCCTTACGAGGAAATTATGATTTTTACAATGTTAGTAGTATAAGAATTAAGGAGGCTTAGTTTAATGACGAATGAAAAGCATCTATATATCATTCCTACTAATCGAGATGCTCGTGATAGTGTTAAGAGTTTAGTAAATGATATAAAAGCAGTAATTAATAACGGATTACTCAAAAGTAATCAAATATACTTTGTGTTATTGGATTCAGGTAATGATATAGATTTTAAATTAAATCACCAGCAGTTTTTGAAATCGATAAGGCAGTTGACAATAAACTCCTATCATATTCCTGTTAACGGGCTTGACTATCTACTAGAAAATTATTTAGATATGGAGTTATCCCAATTATTGGTAGGGGAAGGTTTTTCTTATGGAAAAATGGTAAACAAAATATCAATTATAGCTAATATTTTGAATGTTCAATATATTCATCGAAGAGACTCAGATGTGTATATTCAAGAAACCAGGGATGAAACCACTCCACTAATTGCGGAAGTATGTGCATTTAAAAATGACCCCAAATGCATGATGGTAGGTAGCAGTTATATAGGAGCTTGGGGTATTGATTATTCTGATGTAGAGGATGACATCGATACACTTAGAAAGTTATTTTCATTATCTAAGCCTAGCTATACAGATGAACAATTAGATGACTACATTAATAATAAATATATTTTGGGATCAAAAGAACATTTTGATGGTAATCTAATTTTTTCAGAAAGAAAAGCTAACTATATAGATGCAGGAAACTTTGCCTTAAAAGATATTTTTCAATATATACCAGTTTCACCTGCTGATGTAACGTCTGGAACTGATTATTTGTATAACACTGTATTGGGAAAATCTGATTGGAAAATGCTATATCATAATGATAGGGTATTTCACAGATATGCCACTGATAGGTATCAAATGATTAACCATATTACGTATGGAGATTCTAAATTATTATCGAGGTTAATGACCAAAGTTACGCAAACCGCTCTAAATGATGTTAAACTATCAAGTGATTTTAAGAAAATGAATGAACAGTTATCCAATTCATATTATGTTGCCATTCACTCTAGTGATATTAAAACTAAATTAATGATAACAGTGGATAATTTTATAGAAGTATATTCCACTATTCAGCACGATAATTATAAAAAAATCGCATCACACATATCCAAGAACAAGAAATACTATGTAGACAAAACATTAAATGATGTTAGTAAATTTATACTTTTGATTGATAAATGGGAGTCTGTAATGAAACAAACTCGTAATATATCCATCTCGAAATTTACAGAAGTGGTAGACTAGAATATTTATTTTACTAGTAATGTGAGTAGACATATATGTATGAATATATTAAAAATGAATGAACCCTGCAATATGTTTGTAGTCAGCATAATGATTCAAAAGTGATTTCAAAAAAATTAAACCTAGTAAGTAAAAATTACTATTGATATGTATAACTCTTCAATAAATACGTAAGGAGGCTAATTTATTTGAATGATAGCAATCTAAAAATGCATATTTATAATAATGATATTTTAGAGATATATTCCAAATCTAGAGATAACTTTGAGTTTGAAGATTTTATTTTGGGAATCATTGTGTCGGATAAAAATAATTATATATTGGTTGAAACATTGGATGATTCTGGACTCTTAGATTCATATACATTATTACTAAAAAGCGATATATCTAAAATATCTACAAATACTAACTATACGAAAGTATTTACGCATTATGTCAATAATAATATTAAGAATAATATATATGATCCTTTTAATTTAAAGGAAGAAATGAAAAGTATATGGAATATGAAGATAGATGATATTATCCAAAATTTCTTGAGTCACGGAAAAGTTGTATCACTTTGCACAAATATTGATGAAGAATTCCACAAAGGAAATGTAATTGCATATGATAATAACTATATAGTTTTAGACGAAAGAAGATATCAAAAAACTTTTGGAGGTGAAGTGCAGGAAAAAAATAATTTAATCAGATTAGATACTATAACTGCATTTGACTTGGAAAGTAAGGAAAATAAACTATATGAACAATATTTAAACAAAGACATATGATATAAATGTGTCTTTATTTAAGTAAATTGAGGCAAAATAATTAAAAAGGCCAGGATATATTCCTGGTCTTTTTTAGAATTAACTTTCATCATATTTTTTAAGTTCGCCATATACTCTGACTACATCTCTATCGGTTCCACGAAGTTCAAAGTCAGTTACAAATGGAGCGTCAAATTGTTTAGCGTAACGTTTGGCAGTTAAACAGTATTGCTCATTGAAGTTCTTGTTTCCTGAACCAATAACCCCAATGCAATATTTAGCGTTGTTGTTATAGTCAATGTATTCGCCTAGTGTGTTGGTCATCATTTCTTTGACGCCATTATCAATACCGTTGCCGCCATCTAAGTAAGTAGGGACAAACGCAAAGAAGTTACTATTTTCATCGGCAAAGTCTGATTGATCGGTAATTTCTTTTAATTCAATTAATGGGTTACTTTCGTTGTCATTATGCATTGTTTCAGCATATTCTTGTAAGTTGGTCACAAAGTTACGTGTGTTACCAGCCACTGAAATATATAGGATTCTAATTGGTTTCAATGTTTAGCTTCCTTTCAAGGCAAAATAAAAAATCTGTTAGAAATATATTCTAACAGATTTAAAAATTATATATTAGTCTTTACTTTCTTCATCTTTTGGTTCTTCTGATGATTTTTCAGCCATAGCCTCGTGGTTATCACGTAAATCGTCTACTTCGAATAAATCAATAAATGAATTTTCAAAATGTAATACCTTAAATGTGAAAGTATCTACCTTGAATTCAGTACCAGGTTTTATTTGAATACCTGGGTTATTGTCGATAAAGTAACCGGAAAGGGTAACACTATCTGATTTGCTGAAGTCTTTGATTTCAGTCTTGAAGTAACGTTCAAAATCATAGGTAGTCATCTTACCACTTACTTGGTAAGTGCCCTTAGGTTGTTTGAAGACGTATTCATTGGTTGCTGGATCGATTTCGTCTCGAACAGTACCGAATAGTTCTTCATAAATATCTTTATCAGTAATAATACCTGAAGTACCACCATATTCATCAACTACGACAACAATAGGAGTTCTCATAGTAATCATCTTTTGAAGCACTTCAGTAATCTTCATTGTTTCAGGAACAGTTCCAATATCACGAATTAAACGTTCAACTGGGATGTTTGAGTTTACTCTTGATTGACGAATAAGGTCGTAACAGTAAACGTAACCTAAAATGTTATCTTTATTGTTATCGATAACAACTGGGATACGACTGAATTTTGATTGTAGGTAAACTGTAATGGCGTCGTCTACTAGAGTATTGATGTCCATAACAGTCAACTGAGTTCTATCAATCATGATGTCTTTGGCAACTTTATCGTTAAAGTCAAAGGCACGTTGCATGTATAAGTAATCGTATTTTTCAAGATCACCATTTTCAACGGCTTCCTTTGAGATGCTTAGGATTTCAGCTTGTGACATTGATTCATCACTTTCATCTGTCATCTTAAGACCCATTAACTTAACAACACCAGCGGCACTGACGTTGATAGCCCATACGAAAGGATAGAAGATAGTGTGGAAGTAATGAAGTGATGTAGCAACATATCCAAGCACTTTTCTTGGCATAGCGATACTGATGTTCTTAGGAACAACTTCAGTAACTACAACTTCAAGATAAGTTAGTATAAAGATACCAACAACACTACCCACGGCGTGTGCTGTACTTTGAGCAACTATGCCGGGCTTTAATTCTAAAACATCAAAGATGGCATCAACGATAAGACTTTCACCAAGCCACCCCATTAGGATACCGCAGGCGGTAACTCCCACTTGTGTGGTTGATAAATAGTCATTTAGGTTAGTTAGCATGTGCATTTCACGAGCAAGTTTCTTTGACTTACCCTTGGTTTCTTCTTCTTCTTCTAACATGCTGTATCGGGTTTGCACTAGGGCAAATTCACAGGCAACAAAGTATGCGGCGAAGAAGAAAGCTATTAATACAATAATGATTTGAAAGAATATCACACCACTATCCAACAGAACATTCCCCGTTTCTTAATAAAATTTGTATAATGTCTACATTATACCTGTTATGTTTAGTTTTTTTAAGTAATTTAATGAATATAATAACTTATTTTCGCTAAAAAAGATTTAAAAAAATGAAACTTTAGTCAAAATTTTAACATTTAGTCTGCATTCACATTGTCACACATTTGCTTCAGCAATTAAACTAGCTAGCTTATCACGGTTCCATAGGTCGATATCTAACTTCTCGCTCGCTGAGATGGCGTGAGGTGTGAAGTAGCTGTTGGTAATAACTACAGCCTTCTTGCAATTGTAGTAACTACGTCCTGAGTTGGCCTCTTGAACGGCCTTTATTCCAACGGGGCTGGCATATAATTTGCATTGAAATACATAGCTGGTGTCACCATTTTTGGCGTAAACGTCGACACCAAAATCGCTGCTTCCCTGAGTGCGTTTAATTTCTGAGAAACCAAGTGCATTGAGTAGGTCGCATGTAAAGGTTTCAAATTGATAACCATCAAAGTTATCAATCATTGCTAATTTTTGTTTGGACTGGTAATCCATAAATGATTGGTATTCATCGGTCACATGGGCATCTACAAGTTGATCCTTTTGTTCTTGAAGGCGTTTGATGTCATTTATCAGACTATCGTGTTTTGAAGTTAACTCATTTAGTTGTTGGTATTTAATGTTTAACTCATTGATTTGCTTGCTTAACTGATTACGGTAAGCCTTTTGTGACTCAATTCGTTCCTTTGTATCTTCTAATTGATGTTGCAAAATTGATAGCTCGTTTAGATAAGGCGTTGCTTGAGCTTGATATTGTTGTCTAGAGATATCTACAGATTGATTTTGATACGTCATTTGTTTGGAAACGACAGGCGTTTTTTTAAACGTATATGTTTGATGTCTACTGATGTTGTTCTTAATTGTTTTGATAAAGTGTTTTTCTGATTTTGGTAGTATGCAGTATTCAATGATAAGCAAAGTGAATGCAATGCACAGTGATGTCACTGGACTATAAATGCTTTTCATATGAATCATGGCTACCACAATGTCGATAATTTTTAATGTGATTAGGATACATATAAATCGACGAATGAAGTGACAGATTTTCACGTCTAAACTTCCTTTTTGTTTTGATAATAACCCTATTTTATCAGATATGATGCGGTTTCTCTATGCTTTTGGGAACGTTTGTTCTATACAAATGCAAAAAAATCCCCCCGACATATTGTCGAGGGGTTTTTTTAGCCATGATGTTTCTTTATCGTGGTGATGTTTCCAGGATGATTATTAAATCCGTAAGAGTTAGAAACGACGTATTGAGGACGATGTTTGGAAGCATCAAAAGTGCGGTATAGATAATCACCAATTATGCCCAGCGCAAGCATGATCATTCCTGATAGGACACACATTAAAGAGATTGCAAATGTAAGTGTCGAGATACCAGTAAAGATGGTGATTAATCCATAAATGACTCCAGCGATAATACTGATGGAACCGGTATAATTTACTATCTTGAGGGGGATTTCGGAGAATGAGGTGATTCCATCAGACGCTAGTCTAATCATTTTAGTTAGGGGGTATTTTGTGACTCCCGCATTTCTTTCTTGTCGTTCATAAGTTACGGCGGTTTGTTTAAAACCAACCCATGAAACTAGGCCACGAACAAATGGCTCAGGTTCGTTTAATTTGGAAAGTGCATCAACCACTTTACGATCCATTAGGCGAAAGTCACCAGTATCAAGGGGGATATCAACGTTGGCGACTTTATGCATCACACGGTAGAAGGCTTTCGCAGAGAAACGTTTGAAGAAAGATTCGCCTTCACGGATAAGGCGTTTTCCATAGACAACGTCAAAGCCTTCCTGCCACTTTTCAATCATGTTAGGGATTACAGATGGGGGATCTTGTAAGTCCGCATCCATGACGACAACCGCATCACCTTTGGCATATCTAATACCGGCGGTAATTGCTAGTTGGTGACCGAAGTTTCTTGAAAATTCGACCAATCTAATGTTTTCGTATTGTGATTGTGCGTGACGGATAATATCTACGCTTGAATCGACAGAGCCGTCATCCACAAAGATAATTTCGTAAGTTTCAATTTGGCATTCCACGAAGTTTTCTAGAACTTCGATGGTGTTTTTGATGCCATCTTCTTCATTGTAAACGGGGAGAACAATGGAGATTTTATTAATTTTATTTGGCATGAGACACCTCCAGATTAATAAATGCTGGAAAGGTCATATAAGGTACCGTTGCTCATGTTAGATGGTCCACCACCCATATTCATTGATTGCTTACCACTTGGTTTGGCCATCTTAGCGGATGCACCATTCTTCATGGTGAAGTTCATTGAGTTGGATGAAGAAGTAGTGCTGGATGAACCACCATATTCGCTAGCACTGACCTTCTTAGCATGTTTCTTGATCCAGTTAACAATAGTGCTATTAGTAGAACCAGACTTACCTTCATCTAGGTAGTATTTAACTTGTCCAGATTTTACTAATTGCTTGAATTTGCTTAATGTCATTGCAGGGTCAGTTCCATTGAAACCACCCATTGCCATGACGGCTTTCTTGGTTTTAATAATATATGGAGCAGCAGTGCCAGAATCTGCGGTTGCGAATAGGTACTTGGCATTGCCTTGGTGTTTAGTTAAATAGTTCAACAATTTGGTATTAACTGTTCCGTTACCAATTCCACCTGAGTTATTACCACCACTGGTTAAGAGATCGGGACCAGCGGTAGGAATGGCTGCAGATTCTTTAGCAAGAGTTGGAGTTAATGACCAGAAACTAGGTGCTACAGCAATTGATAGTAGCCCTATGATAACGATAGCCTTTCCGGCAGGTTTAGCTTTAAATACAAGTAATAAGATACTTGCTATAACTGCTACAACTAAGATTAAGACACTTAACCATGCGTAGTAGCTTGAGACATACCATGCTTGTAGTCCGGCAGTAACAACGATTGCTAGTGGTAGGAAGTATGCCTTGTAATTGTTTAGACCGAAACGTTTAAACAAGTCCAGCATAGCTGCTAACCCAAGTCCAGCAAGAGCTGCAATGGCGGGAGCTAACATGATGGTGTAGTAAGGATGGAAGAAACTAGCTACGGAGAAGAATCCGTAGACTGGCACTAACCAACCTGTCCATAAAACAGTGTGTTTTTGACGAGTAGTAAGTTGGTACCATTTACGCTTAGGATCAGCGAAGCCGATGAATGCGGCAATCATACCGATGATGGAGAATGGTAGCAACCAACTGATTTGTGGTCCTAGAGCTGATTGGAATAGACGAAGTGGACCAGCAGTTCCGATGTTAAATGCACCACCGGCACCACCCATACCGCCTTTACCGTTCATCTTCATACCACCACGATGAGTTCCGCCAGGGAAGTTACCACGTGATTTCATGTTTTTAGATGGATTGAAATTACCCATCTTTCCACTTGGTGGAGTCATGTTGTTATTGGTTTTTGTGCTTCCAGTAGGTTGCTTAGAATTCTTAGAAGAATTACCGCCCATACCTTTGAAAGCACCACCAGTACCAGTAGTTTGACCTAGTAATCTTTGAGTACCGTTGTACCCAAATGCTAGTTCTAATACTGAGTTATGTTGTGATCCACCTTCATATGGACGGTTATTAGCTGATGTCATATCAACTGATAGTGGCCATGATAGGGTGAATACAACTAAAGCAATTGTGGCAAGTGACAACTTACCAATCTTTTTCTTCCATGAATCGTTTGATGCTAACCAGTAGAAGATAAGCATTGCTGGAATAATCATGAAAGCTTGTAGCATTTTAATGTTAAACGCGAATCCGATGGTAGCAAAACTTCCGATTAACCAGAACATGTTGTGCTTGTTAATGGATTTTTGTAGCATCCAGATTGCTAACAATAGGAAGTAGATTAAAGTAGCATCCATATTGTTGGTACGAGAGTCAGCAACGACAATGGGGGTAATAGTCATTACTAACGCTGCAATTCTACCTGCGAATCGACCAAAGTAGGGAGTAACTAGTCGATACATTAAGTAGACGGATCCGACACCGAATAATACTGATGGTAGTACCACACTAAAGTTTGAAACACCTAGGATTTTAGCTGAGATAGCCATGAACCATAGGGCAACAGGTGGCTTATCGACAGTGATGTATCCTGCTGGATCAAAACTGGCATACCAGAAGTTTTTAAAACTCTGGGTCATACTAGTGATGGCGGAAGTATAGAAGTCATTGGCAGAACCAGTTTTCCATGTTCCGTAACCGTACAAGCCTAATGCAATTAGGAGAATAATGGCTAACACCCAATCGACTTTATGTCGTTGGAAGAAGTTAGGCTTCTTGTCTGTCGGTTCATTCATTGGCAGATGCCTCCTTTAATTCATTTTTTCTAAATACCCAATATTTACTTAATAGGAAGTTGGTAGGAGTAGTGACTAGAAGCGTGATTAGGGGGATAATGCTGGCAATAACGTGGAAATAATTACTTGCCACTTCGGTCACTAAAATACTTAACGTCCAGGTTAGAAAGTAAGTAAGGTAGTATTTGACGACGATCATCCAGTCATGATTGGCTTTAAATACCCACTTTTGATTAATTGTTAGACCAATAATCGACGTGATACCATATCCAATCGCCATTGCAAAAGTAGGAGAAGTTGCTTTATACAACATTGAATAGATAAGATAAGTTAAAATAGTATTGATAAGACCAACAATTCCGAATTTAAAAAACTGCCGCAAAATATTTATCATGGTTGGGCACTTCCTTTTTTGGAATGATTTAAGTCTAGTTTAAGAAAATTAAACTAATCTTAAAGCAATCATAAACTTAGCTTAAATACGAAAATCAATTGAAATCGAAAGGAATGATTAACATGGATGGTTTAAATATTTTAATCGTTGAAGACGACGAAAACTTAGCAGCCAGTGTGGCTCAGTTCTTATCACCAATCGGAAACACCACGGTGGTAAACGATGGTTTTGAAGGTCAAATGATGGGACAAGACAACATCTATGACATCGCAATTTTAGATTTAATGTTACCGGAAGTAAGTGGATACGACATTTTAAAACACTGGCGAGTAGATGATGAAATTGATATGCCCGTCTTAATTTTGACTGCCAAGGACACCATGGCTGATAAGGTGCATGGGTTTGAATTAGGTGCCGACGATTATTTGACTAAGCCATTCCATCGTGAAGAACTAATCCTTCGTGTAAAGGCCTTGTTAAAGAGAACAGGTCGTCTTGGTAATAACAATACTTTGTCAGTTGGCGAATTTAATGTTGATTTGAGTCGCCACTATGTTGAATATCAACATCAAGAATTGAAGCTAAACGGAAAAGAATACGACCTATTGGTTTACTTTATGCAAAATCCTTCAACGATTATTACTAAGGACCAAATTTTTGATCGTTTATGGGGATTTGACTCTGAAACTTCATTATCGGTAGTTGAGGTATATATGAGTAACTTGAGAAAGAAGATTAAGCAAATTTCTGGAGAAAACCCAATCAAGACACTAAGAAATGTTGGGTACATGCTAGAAGGATCCAATCAATGAGAGATCGCATCTTAGAACACAAACAACAAATTAAGTTGTTCATTAAGGAATTAATTGGTTTTGCGATTTTATTTGCGATTTTAGGTTTAATTGTTTACTTCTTCTTCCAAAAGTCGATTTACTCCAACATTGATGCTGGCTTAAACCGCCAAAAGGAACGCATTGAAAGAAACGCTTATGCTAATGAAGGCCCGTTGAGTGTTAATCAGCGTCCCGGAGGTTTTAATCCGTTTAACAACTATAACAACAGTGATTTCCAGACTAATGTGATTGTTTTCAATAAAAAGGGAATTATCTCTAATAGAGGGATGCTTGGCCAAAGAAACTACAAGCTATTAAGTAAGTTGACCGTTAAGAATAGAAAACTAAACCAAGTCGAGGAAATTACTCTGTGGTCTAATAACTATGTGACCACGTTTAGAGGGATTCTATTAAAGGTGTCAGACGATAACACCAATCCCGAATATGCAGGTAATTATGTATTGATTTTGCAAAATATTGATGCTGATTTGCTTGCTTTACACAGTTTCGTTGAGGCATTGATTGTTACCTTGATATTCTTCTGGGCAATTGCAATCTTAATAGCTTATTATCTATCTAAGTCGAGTATGAAACCAATCATAAATTCATGGCACAGACAAAAGGAATTCAGTTCCAATGCTGCTCATGAATTGAGAACGCCATTGACGGTTATTCAAAACCAAATGGAATTCTTGCTAACTAAACCAAATGATAAAGTTGTTGATCAGATTCAACCAGTATCGACAACACTAGAAGAGGTTAAGCATTTAAAGGTATTAACTCAACGACTATTGATGCTGGCTCGTTCTGATTCTAATATCGTGCAAGCTCAACGTTCTGACGTGGAATTGAAACCGTTCTTTGAAGGTGTTTTATCACCATTCAATGAGATTGCTACTAGTCAGAATAAGTCTTTTGTCGACACCATTGTTGTCGATGGTACTGGTCATATCGATGCCGACTTGATTAAACAATTGGTGGTCATCCTAATTGATAATGCGATGAAATATACACCAAAGGGCGGCACCGTTTCCGTCAAAATTGTAAAGAACCACAGCAATCTAAAAATTGTGGTTTCTGACACAGGAAATGGCGTTCCTGACGAGGATAAGTCACGTATTTTTGAACGATTTTACCGTACAGACAAGTCTAGAAATTCCAAGACTGGTGGAACTGGTTTAGGGCTATCAATTGCTAAATGGATAGTCGACCAACACCATGGGCGAATTCATGTCCGTGATAATCACCCAACTGGATCGATTTTTACAGTGAATATTAATTTATAAAAAATTAAATATTACAAAGATTTTCTAAAATTTAATATGAAATTAGCTTTCTTTTCCCCCTCTGGCTCTGTTACAATATGCAATAATGATAAAACGATAAGAGGAGGTGTATAAGATATAAACTAATTTTTTAATTTCTTTATATCTTTATATGAGAAAAAAAGGATTATGGTTTCCGATTGTTGCCGTAATTGGTTTGATGCTTGCTAGCACCTCTGTACCAGCAATGGCTGATGCAAGTAACGCTAACACATCTAACACCGTTTATGACATGTCAGAATGGCAAGGTAATCTTACAGATACCCAAGCACAACAATTAAAAAATGAAGTGCCATTCGTTATTTTAAGAGTGCAATATGGTAGTGCCTATGCTGATAAGACATTTGAACACAATCGTGATCTAATGGACAAATATGGCATCCCATACGGGGTATACTCATTTAGTCAATACGAAAATCCTAGCGATGCAGCTTATGAAGCTAAAGTGCTATACAGTCGTGCACCAAAAGCAAGATTTTACGTAAATGACTATGAATCACAAACAGTTACTTCTGGTGGAACTAATGAATCAACTGATGCATGGTTGAAAGCATTAAGACCATTGGTTGGTCAACGTAAGATTTTATTCTATTCATATGCTAATTTTATGGTGCAAAATGCCGCCAGTTCAGTCGCAAACTATGACGGTTATTGGTTAGCCGCATACCAAAACAATGAACCCGCTAGAGAACATGTTCTATGGCAATTTACAGATAAATTCCATTCAAATGCATTAGGTAAAAACCTAGATGCAAGTATGTTTACATCCAAGGATGCTAACTGGTTTATTGGGGATGTTGCCGATGCCACTAACCCTACTGCCGTACCAAAGATTACAGTTCCAAAGAGTGATCAATCTTCTAAGAAGGTAAATAAGAAGCAAAGAGCAGCGCAAAATAATGCGTCCAGCCAAGCTAACAAACAAGCTGCGAACACCAATAGCAACGACACAAAAAATACAGCATCAACTACAAAGCCAAAGAAAAAGGCTGCAGTTAAGAATGTTAATTACACTGCTGTTAATAGATCAATGACAATTGCTGGTGGTACTGGTTTGAAGATTTATAATCACGTACCTGGTGATAACAGATACAAGAAAATAACTAAGGCCGTCCATCATAGTAATTCTTACGCTACTAAGAGGGTTACTATCAACTCAGTAGCAAAGAATACATCAAATGGTCGTACTTACTACCGTGTTCTAAAAAACGGTAAGGTATTGGGTTGGATTAACACCAATGGATTAGTAGCTAACGTTACTTATTCCAAGTACCATGCAACTAAGATTGTTAGAATGCACCCAAAGGTGAACTTCTACAACCACGTTGGTAACAGTGGATTCGCTGATATTCACGTTACTAATTACGGTACCGGATATGCTTATACTCCAGTACAAATTACCCAACGAGCTAAGAAAGATGGCTGGAAGAAGTATTACTACAAGGCTTATTACCAAGGTAAATTTATTGGTTGGGCTTACGGTGCAATGTTTAAATAAATAGTTTGATCAAAAAAGACGATTCGATAAAAGAATCGTCTTTTTTATATCTTTTTTTAATTTTTTATAGAAAACAAATCCCTATATATCAACGTTTATAGATTGTTTTTAGCACTCTTTATAATTAAGTGCTAGTTTTTCCTTGACTATTTGACCAATACTGACTAATATAATAGTTGTTGATAGGAAATAAATAACTATCAACTAAATGTTGAAAATAAAAATAATGAAAAGGGGCTTTGATTATGGCTAACGAATTAAGAAACAGAGGCTTTAATGTATTTGATCCAATGAATGATTTCTTCGGTGACTTTGGTAAGAATTTCTTCAATTCAGTTGCTGGTAATCAAATGAAGACTGACGTTATTGAAAACGAAGATAATTACGTAGTAAGCTCTGAATTACCTGGTTTCAAGAAGGATGAAATTCATCTAGATTACAACAACGATACTTTAAGTATTCATGCTACACATGACTTGAGTAAGGAAGATACTAACAAGGAAGGTAAGGTATTGAGAAAAGAACGCACTTCAAGTAACATTGCCCGTGCTTTCTACCTACCAGATATCGATATTGATAAAGTAACTGCTGATTACGATGGTGGAATCTTAAAGATTACATTACCAAAGCAAGAGGTTAAGGATGAAAAAGCACACAAAATTGACATTAACTAATTAACCGAAATAAATAGGAGGGATATTTTATGGCAAACGAACTAAGAAACAATGTATTTAACGACTTCATGGATCCAATGAGCAACTTCTTTGATGGATTAGGCAGAAACATGGCAACTACATCAAAGATGAAGACAGATGTTATTGAAAATGATGACGAATTCGAAGTGAAGGCAGAACTACCTGGATTTAAGAAGGAAGATATCAACATTAATTATGAAAACGACACCTTAACAATCCATGCTGTTCACGATTTGAATAAGGAACAAAAAGATGAAAAAGGTAAGTTGATTAGAAGTGAAAGAACATCAAGTGATGTCAGTCGTTCGTTCTACTTACCAGATGCAGACACTGATAAAATCGGTGCAAAGTATGATGGCGGCATCTTGGATATCATGGTACCTAAATCTGCAGAAAAGCAATCTAAGCACTCAATTTCAATTAACTAATTAAAAAAAGAGCCATTGTGGCTCTTTTTTGTGAATTTTTTTCTGTAATATAAGCTGAAAAAATATTATAATGATTTTTTAAGGATGATTGGAGTGTTAGTAGATGAGATTAGGTTGTTCGGGAGCGATTGTTTTAATATTTTTACTTTTATGTGTGGTAGCTAATCCAATATTAGCGATTACTATCGGTATTATCATTGCTTTAGCGGTGATTGTGTACATAGTAATTAAGAACCACGGAGAAGTAGAACAGGCACGTTATAACAACGCACAAACCATTGATGCCTCAATGTCAAAAGAAACATCATTCCAATTTAATAGCATGGTTTACAAGCCAGTCACATCTTCTAAGGATGATATTCCTAATATGGAAATGATTCTAAGAACTGACCCAATCAAATACATTAAGAGCGACGAATTATCAAAACGTGAACAAGATATGTTAGACTCAGGTTACTCAATGGAAAATATTAGAGTTGCCAGAATCAACGTTGTTCAGGGATACAATGCTCAATATCAACTATATGATCGTTACTACGATGTCCTAAAAGTAGAAGCTGACATCACAACCGTTCCAAACCGTGCAATGACTGTATTACTAAAACAAATGGTAATGTGCTTCTACCACCAAGAGTTTGGTCTAAGCATTAACGTCCAACCACATTCATTCGACGATAACATGATTAAGAGATTTATTGAATTATGTCCAGAAGTTAACATGTCATCTTCATACTTCGATAACGCCAATATTACTAATGAACGATTTTTAAACCAACGTATAGATAATGGTTGCTTAAATGCATTTAAGAATATCATGGTTGGTTACAATCTATAAAAGAAAACAAAAAGAACTTCCAAACACGGCAGTTCTTTTTGTTGTTTTAAACTAACGATAATATATAAAACGATTTAAAAAGGAGGTTGGATGATGAAGAAAATGAAAACAGTTTTTAAAACGATTAAAGAATGGACTTTCTTAATCGTTCTTATAGCCGTAGTTGGCGCTGTGATTGGGATGGTTAGAGATGTATTTTCCAACTCTTTAAGCTCCCATAGTTGGCATGACTTTCTGGTTTATTCAATTATTTCCGCAATCGGTGGAATAATATTAATCGCTTTGTACTTTGTTTACAGTGTTATTGCCGAAAGAATTCATAAAAAACATCCAACTTGGTTTGCTCCACAAGATCCACCATCAAAAAGATAAAGGCACACAATAATGTGTGCCTTTATTTTTTTGTTTAATTATTTGTTTTAAAAAAATCTAAATTTCATAAAAATATAATAAACACATAAAATTATTTATGTTCATTTGTTTAAATTTATTTATAATTTTCGCTCATATTCAGAAAAAAATGTGTATTTTTTTAGGTATAAAAATGTTCAAATTAAAACTTATAATTTCTATAAATTCCCCTTTAAAGCAACGCTCATAATACCAACCTAAAACACGTACTATACTTTTGTTCTAATAGTAAATTGATGGGTTAAACATCTGTTAAACCTGTTAAATAAAATTTAAATTATAAAAACGTTTATATATGTTAATTTTAACTACAGTAACTTACTAAAAGTTAATGATTAACAAGATTAAGAGCACATTCTTAATTGTTTAAGGAGCGTGAAGATATGCTTTATAACAGTAATAAATTAAACAAAAATAACGATAGAAAAATTCTTAGAAAAGTAAAGAAAAATTGGATTGTTGTCTCACTTGCGACATTTGCATTTATTGGAAGTTCATATGTATTTAGTGGAGATGTTAACGCAAAAGCAAGTGTAAATGAGGTTTTAGTTCAAAATACAAATTCAGTAGCTGATGATGCGCATAGCAGTGCTGCTAACAGTGAAGGTAGTGTCTCTAGTGCTGGATCATCGTCTTCAGTCGATGTAGATAGTAAGGCCAGTGATTCATCTTCAGCAAGTCAGACTGGTATCACAAATAGTTCTTCTTCAAGTAACCAAAATGAAGCTATTTCATCATCTGCAAGTTCTTCCAGTGCCAGTGTAAGTTCTTCAGCTTCTAATGAGAGCATATCTTCCAGTTCCGCAAATTTGGATTCAAGTTTTTTAAGAGACGGTGACAATATCAGTAGTTCAAGTGCTGATGCTACTGTAGCGTCAGGTTTCTCTGTTACTGATCCAGATTATCCTGCAAACATGTGGATTGATAAGACACAAGGCAGATATACATTTTCAGCTGTTCAAGATGTTCAGCTTGGAGGACAAATAGTACTATCTACTGATAGAAACGGTGATGGTGTTGTTTATGCAACAAGCATTGATGCTAATGGAAATGTAGTCGATCAAGAAACTGTTCCAAAGAATTCTAGTGTCAACCTTAATGATCAACGTCAAACAACAATTAATAATTTTGATTACTATGGGGTTATTGATAGCTATGGTGAGGGTAGTATCTATAAAATTATTTATGATGCGAGTGATAAAATTAGGGTTTATTTGAACGCTAAGTCTTTTATCGTTCCAAAATTAATTTCTCAAACCACATCTTATGTAGATCAGAACAATAAGAACATTGTTGATGTGGATGGGAAGGAAATTAAACCCTTTATTCAATATGGATTGAATGGACAAAAGTATACTACCGGAGAACCTAAATTGGTTAATGGATATTATACTAAGCATTTTCAAGTTTTCCCTTCAAACGCAAGCGGAATTATGTCACCTTTTTATTATGTGGGACAAACCGTTAAGACTTTCTTCCCCGATTCAAATGTTACTGTTCAATACACATTGCTAGATTATGATGGAGATATGTCTGGTCAAATACTAGACGGAACACAAGTTGTGGCTAGTGATTCTAAAATATCTAAGGGTAGAGTATCTCCAAACACATATTTGAAGTCAAATATTATTTATAATATGAGAAATCCTTATATTGATCAAACCAGTAATATTGTTTACCATTACTTACCATTTGGTTCTTTGTTGCCATATGATAGAGATACTGGTCAACCATTGTGGAATGGACATGATGAATATAAACAAGTTTATGAAAATGACCCTAATGATTACTCCAAGGCTTTGAATCCATACGTTGTAAACATACCTGGTTATTACCCCGTTGATACTAATGGGAACAGACTAACTCCAGGTAAGGATAGATACCCAATTTCTGATCCTTCCAATCCTGATAAAGATACAATCATTTACTATGTAAAGGATCCAGTTAATGTATCTCACGAGGGGAAAACTGTTAATAGAAATATTAACTATGTAGATTCAAATGGGAACGTTATAGCAACTGCTCATAATGATAATGTCACTTTTGATAGAACTATTAGTACCGATACTATTACTAATGAAACTACTCAAGGGAATTGGGAAGTTAAGAATGGAAACAGCTCATTTCCTGTTGTTAGTTCTCCAGTAGTACCAGGCTATGTTTTAAGAGACGACAGTCAAAAGACAATCCCAGCGGTTACAGTAAACCCAAGCTCCAGTGATAGTAACGAAACGGTTACTTATGACAAGGTAGGTTCATTAGTACCAGTGGATACCGCAGGTAACCCAATTGACAATGGTAGTCATAACACTAGTTATCCCAATGACCCTAACGATGCGGGTAAGGTAACTAACCCAGTAATCCCAAGTATTCCAGGCAAGACACCGGTAGATAAGAATGGTAATCCATTAACTCCCGGTAGTACTTACCCAATTGATGGAACTAAACCAACAGAAGATACTAAGATAACTTACGTAGACAACAACCAAAAGGCGAAGGTAAGTTACATCGACAGTACGACTGGAAAGACACTAGAAATTGTCGACTTGAGTGGCCAACCACAAAGTACTTCCGACTACCGCACTACAGATACAATTAAGAAGTACACTGATCAAGGATACAAACTAGTAAGTGATAACTACCCCGCAGGTGGCGTTAAGTTCAACAGTGATAATAAGGAACAAGACTTTACCGTAACCTTGGAACACAAAGAGGACACAGTCACACCGGATAATCCAGGAACACCGGGACAACCAATTAACCCAGATAATCCAAACGGGCCAAAGTGGCCAAACGGAACAGACAAGGACAGTTTGATTAAGACAGTTACTAGAACGATTAATTATTTAGATCAAAATGGTAATAAGATACATGATTCAGTGGTTCAAACTGTTACATTTATTCGTGAGGTACAAGTTGATGAAGTAACTGGTCAAATCACTTATGGTAATTGGACTGCAGAAAACCATTCCTTTGGTTCAATCACGAGCCCTCATATAAACGGATATGTATTAATTAATTCTGATGACTCAACGATTAGTGTATTAAATGTTAATGAAGATAGTAGTGATGTGACAATTAATGTTCAATATAGAAAGTTGATTAATAGTCATTATAATAACCCTGGAAAACCTTCTAAAGACAATCCGCAAGTAAGTCAATATTCAAAGCCAAAATTAAATAAACACTATAATAATTCTAATAATGGAGATAAAGAAAAATTACCACAAACTGGTGAATCTAATGAATCCAGTGCTCAATTGATGGGATTAATTTTACTATTTATTTCCAGCGTATTATCTATTTTCGGCTTTAGAAAAAAACAAAGTAAATAATATTAAAAGCCACGTTATTAAAATTATTTTTAACTAACCGTGGCTTTTTATTTACTTGAAACATACGGAGAATAAAATGAAAATAAAGAGTAAATCAAAAGAAAAAATAATAAAAACATTTTTAAATTTAAGTGCATCAGAAGATATTGGAGAGATAGGCACTAGTAACATAATTGCCGTTAGTGGTGTCTCAAGGGGAACCTTCTATAATCATTTTAGGAATAAAAAAGACATTCTTGAATATATTGAAAAGATGATGTGTAAATCAATTGATGAAGTTTTTAGAAAAGTTGATCAAAATGATGAAAATTACATCGATGAACTGATGGATGAAATTTTTCCAATAATTTACGATAATAGGGAATATAATAATGTCCTGTATTTATACTATCAATCTGAATTTTTTGATTTTATAACTGAAAGATATTCAAAATACTTTAGTGGTTTGTTCAAAAATTATAATAAAAAAATAGTGAATTGGCCCCAATATTTTACGATTCAATACTTTTTTAGAATGATGTTAAATATTATTCTACTTTGGTTATCAGAACCTTTTCCAGTGGATCCTGATGAATTTAAATACATTTTTAAAGAACTTATGAATACCTCAATTGCTGATATTTGTGGTATAGAAATTTAAATATGGTAATAAAAAACGTTATGTGCACAAAAATTACACATAGCGTTTTTTCTTGGCGTAAACTTTTCTCCTAGTTTTGTTTTAATACAATGATTATCATAGAATCAACTCAAAATTTTTTATTGATTAAATTCAACCTTTAGAATAATAATGGCGGTTCATTATTTATGCTATTGATTTTATATTGTTTTAACGTTATTTTCCCAACTATTTCTAGTTTTATTAGCCTCCACAATTATTTGATGAAGTTCAGTATGTCTATTATTAATGATTAACTGCTTTAATTCTGATAATTTATTTTCAAACATATCAATCTGATCTAAGAGATTGCCAGAATTGCTAGTTAATATATCTGACCATACAATTGGATCGCTTTTAGCTATTCTAGTGGAATCTAAAAGACCGTTACCCATGATAATATCGTTGGTGCGATTATCTTTCAAAGAATTATTGATTGACAGTGTTAGTGCATAGCTAATGAGATGAGGTAAATGACTGACGGCCGAAACAATTTGGTCGTGTTCTTCCGCGGATGTCTCTTTAAACTTTAGATTGCCAACATGTAGTAATGACTTAAGTATATTTATCTGATTGTTTTGTGCATTAAGATTAACTAAGAAGTACGTATGGTTAGAAAGCATTTTAATTGAACCATTCTTGCTCCCCGTTATATCTGATCCAGCTATGGGATGACCGCCAATAAAGGTGATTCCTTTTTGATCTAGTTGTTTGGCCGCTTTTTGGATATTAACTTTACTGCTACCGACATCAGTTACAATTGCTGATGACTTTAATTGCAAAACACTTAGACGTTTAATGTCTTCAATGATTCCATTAACTGGGCTTGCCAATATAATGACATCAGCTTGTTTGCTGCCATCTTCAAAGTTAATTGATTTATTGATAATCTTATTTTCTAACAAATAGTCACAATTTTTTTGATTGATGTCGTTTCCCATAATAATGGCATCTGGTTCAGATTTTTTAATGATTCTTGCGATGCTACTGCCGATTAATCCTAATCCGTTAATAAAAATTTTGGTCATAATAATATCTCCTAAAAATTTAAAATAAAAACCAGCTAGATGAATACAAATCACCTAGCTGGTTTTAATTTTGATTTCGTCAAAAATCATCATTAATAAATTATCCCGACCAGATGAATTCACACCTAGTCAGTAAAAATCAAATAAGACAATTACTACTTAGATGTGTCTACGTAATAATAGTCTTGATAATAATTTTTACGTTGGAATTGTTTATTCATGATGATTCCTCCCCGTTTATTTGTATTCATTTAACCATACGTGTTAAATAAATACAAATGATTTTTCTAATTTATATTTAATTAAATATCCTCCACCTGTGCTAATGCATTGATACACATGGTTTTTATTGACGATTATAAATATAAAATCTAATAATTTTCTAATTTTGTTGTTGACTTTTATAAAATGGAGAGTAGACTGAACTCAATTAAATAATTCGTCCATAAAAAAACCAATGATGTGGAGATCAAGATTGTTGTGCACGCACAGAGAGCCGTTGATGATGGAAATACGACCGAACGCAGACAGTTAAATGGACCACAGAGGGTTCTTCAAAAAGAGCAATCGAGTACGAAGAAACGTCGGGCATACGTCAGTTGCCGGGGGTGTGAACACGCACCTCGCTGAGGAGGGATTAGTCTATTTTGATATAAATATATGTAAATTTATTTGGAGTAGTCTAATCTAATTAAGGTGGTACCGCGGGGAAAATCCGTCCTTAACAAAGCATTAATTGCGTTGTTATGGGCGGATTTTTTTTAATGCAATCTAATCGAGAGGTGATCACTTTGTTGACAAAAGAAAATTTACAAAAATGTGTTAGCAAGTTTGCATACTTGCCGGTTAACTATCAATTCCCTATTGATGATTTTAATGCATACAAGATTGTCGAAAGTATCGATCCTAATCATCAACAATCGATGGTGTTTAAACGAGAGGTTGACAATGCCACAACGGTGATTGTTGAACCAAGAAAAATTATTACTGTCTTGGATAATCACATTATAGTGAAGAGAAAAGATGACGTCTTTCAAACGAATCAGAATCCCATCGATTTTCTAAATGAATACTATCAACACCACCGTACAGTTAAATTTTCTGATGGATTTCATTCGGGATTAATCGGATACTTCGGATATGACTTTGCGAAGTATGCTAATAACCATTTACCAAAGACGCAAGATGAATTGGGATTACAGGATCTAGAATTATTCGAACCAGATATTACCATCAACTATCAAAATCATGAAGTTACTTTAACAAAATTAATTTCGAGTAATGAGTTTGAACAAGCTTTTGAACAAACAAGAGAGGAATTAAAACATTTCGCAAGGCGATTAAAAAGAATTTTAGGAGAGAAGGTGCAAACAACTGAGTACATCGATATCACTGATTCATTTGATAATCAATTTCAACCAGATGAATTTAGTGAAAAGGTGGATATGGTCAAAAAACATATTTATGACGGTGACATCTTTCAAATGATTTTATCGAATCCGTATCAAACAAAAGCTAAGGGATCATTAATTAACGTCGGTAAGTATCTAGAAGAAAACATTTACTCACCATATCATTTTTATTTCGCTCATAATCGATTTGAATCTGTGGGAGCATCGCCTGAAACGCTAATTCAAAAGACTGATGATAAGTTATTTAGTTATCCATTAGCGGGAACTAGAAGACGAGGTAAGACTCAAGAAGAGGATGACTTTTTTGCAGATGAATTAAGACATTGTCCAAAAGAACAATCGGAACACAACATGTTAGTTGACTTAGGTAGAAACGACGTTGGAAGTATCAGTGAGATTGGAACGGTAAAAGTCACTAAGTATATGGAATTATTGAAGTTTTCCAATGTGATGCATTTAGGTTCTAAGGTAGAGGGAATTGCTAGAAAAGAAATGTCCCCAATTGACATTATTGCAAAGACCTTACCAGCTGGGACATTATCGGGGGCTCCTAAGTTATCAGCCATGCAAATTATTAGAAAAATAGAAAATCGAAAAAGAGGTATTTATGGTGGAGGGATTGGTTATGTTGATTTTGGTGGAGATTTAGATTTATGTATTGGTATTAGATTGGCATACAAGCAAGATGATAATTTAGTAGTTCATGCTGGTGCAGGAATTGTTACAAGCAGCGATGCTCGCCAAGAATTTCACGAATTTGAAAATAAAAGCAAAGTAATTATGGACGCGATTAAAGAAGCGGAGGCCAGACATGATTTTATTAATTGATAATTATGACAGTTTTACATTTAACTTGGTACAAGAAATTGGTAAACTAGTTGATCAAAAAATTTTAGTGTTAAAAAACGATGAGGTTGATGTATCAGATTTGCAGAGGCCAGATTTAACAGCCTTGGTTTTATCTCCAGGCCCTGGAAGGCCAGAAGACGCAGGTAACATGAATGCAGTCTTAAAGGAAGCAGTTGGCAAGGTGCCAGTATTGGGAGTTTGTCTAGGGCATCAAGCAATTGGTGAAGTTTATGGGGCTAAAGTTACGAATGCTCCAAAAATTATGCATGGAAAGACGGACATGATAGAACAAATTTCTGACAATTACATCTTCGACCATTGTCCAAATCATTTCACGATTGGTCGATATCACTCACTAGTCCTTGACGAGGAAAGTATTCCTAACAATTTAAGTGTAATCGGTAGGGGTAGTGACGGAACCGTTCAAGCGGTTGAAGATGAGCAAAACCATGTCTATGGTGTTGAGTTCCATCCGGAGTCAATAATGACTGATCGATCATCCGCACAACAAATATTTTTAAACTTTTTTAAATTAGCTAAATAGAAAGGAATGGATAACATGATTAATACCGCAATTAAGAAATTAAAAAATCAACAGGATTTAACATACGATGAAATGAATGATGTGATGAATGAAGTAATGGAAGGGAAAACTGGTGACATTGAAATTTCTTCTTTTTTAACCAGTCTAAGCATTAAAGGAGAAAATATTGAAGAAATTGCAGGTGCTGCTAATTCAATGAGAAATCACGCTGCTGAGTTTGATAGCCAAATCGATGCAATTGATATCGTAGGAACTGGTGGTGATCATTCTAATTCGTTCAACATTTCCACCACTACTGGCTTAGTTCTCGCAAGCCTGGGAGTTCCAGTTGTTAAACACGGGAACCGTGCTGCCTCTTCTAAAAGTGGTGCTGCCGATATGCTTCAAGCTTTAGGCTTCAATATTAATTTAACGTCAGCGCAAAGTGCAATGATGTTAGCTAAGCATAATTTCTGCTTCCTATTTGCTCAAAAGTACCATCAAGCAATGCGCTTTGTTGCTCCAGTAAGAAAGACTTTAGGTATTCGTACCATCTTCAATGTCCTAGGGACATTAGCTAATCCAGCTCATGCGAAGAAACAAGTCTTAGGTGTTTATGACGAATCCCTTCTAATTCCATTAGCGAAGACACTAATCCAGCTGGGTGTGAATAACGGAAAGGTAATTTATGGAACTGATGGATTGGATGAAGCATCCATCTCAGCATCGACAAAGGTCGTTAACATTGTTGATGGTGTGATTAGTGAAGACGAAATTACCCCTGAACAATTTGGCTTAAAACGATACAACAAAGAAGAAATTGTAGGTGGTACTCCTGAGGATAATGCTAAAATCACTCGTGAAATTATCCAGGGTAAGACTGGTGCAAAACGAGATGTTGTCTTGTTAAACGCCGGTATAGCAATCAATACCTATAGACCGGATATTTCAATTCAACAAGGCATCAAAATGGCACAAGAAGCCATTGATTCTGGTAAGACTAAGAGACTTTTGAATGAATTATTAACTTATTAGGAGGTAAGTCGATGATATTAGATGATTTAGTCACTGCTACACAACGAAGAACGGAATATGAACAATCGATTGTTCCTTTATCTGATCTAAAGCAATCGATAAGCGAGTTACCAAAAACTGATTCACAGGATGTGTATGAAAGATTTAGACAACCAGGGATGCATGTGATTGGTGAAATCAAAAAGGCATCACCATCCAGGGGGCAAATTGTTAATAATCTAGACTATATCGGGATTGCCAAACAATATCATGCTGCTGATGTTACCGCTATTTCGGTTTTAACCGAACCAAAATACTTCAAGGGACATATTTCCTATCTAAAGGAAATTAATAAGACAATTGATGCATTGACACTTAGAAAAGACTTCATCATCAATCCCTACATGATTTATCAGGCTAAAGATGCTGGCGCCAATATCATCTTGTTAATTGTGGCAATTTTAACTAAAGATCAATTAAAACAATACTTTGATTTAGCTCATGAATTAGGATTAGCCGTATTAGTCGAAGCCCATGATGAAGATGAAGTGGCGATTGCTCTATCGATTGGAGCTCAAATGATTGGGGTTAATAATCGTAATCTAAAGGACTTCTCGGTATCGTTTGCTAACAGTATTAATCTACGTAAAAAAGTACCATCTGATATCGTTTTTATCGCTGAAAGTGGTGTGAAAAGTATTAGTGATACTCGAAAGTTAGAAGCAATTGGTGTTAACGGAATATTGATTGGTGAAACATTGATGAAATCAACTAATCCAACTGAGTTTATTCGAAAGATACAGGAGGATGTTTGATGGTAAAAATTAAAATTTGTGGAATTACTGATTTAAAAGAAGCCAAGATTATTAATCAGTTTAAACCAGATTACTTTGGGCTTGTCTTTGCCAGCGGCAGTCATCTAGTTGATATCAATAATGCCAGAAAAATTAGGCAGGAAGTTGATGCTAGTATCCCAGCAGTCGGTGTATTCGTGAATGCCAAGTTTGCATTAATTAAACAATTAGTTGATGCAAAGATTATCCAGATTGCCCAGTTACATGGGCGCGAGAGTGCTGAAGATATTAAACGAATTAGAACGGAACTAAAGATTCCAGTAATTGACGTAATCAACGAAGATAAGCTACATAGAAATAGCGATGCAGACTATTTGATGATTGATGCGAGAACTTCCAGAGTAACAAAAAATCAGTTAACCCAAGTCGACTCAAACTTGTTCGTAGCCGGTGGGATTAATCCAAAAAATGCGCAGAAGGCAATTGATGAGACTAATCCTTTTGCGATTGATGTAAGTCGTGGTGTCGAGGTTGACGGGAAGAAAAATATCGAACTAATAAGAGAAATTATGGGAATAGTTCACAACAATTAAGGAGGAACTAGTATGACTAACAAATCAGGAAGATTCGATGAATACGGTGGCCAATATGTCCCAGAAACATTGATGAATGAATTAAACAAAATGGCTGATGAATATGAAAAGGCTAAACAGGATCCAGAATTTCAAGCAGAACTTCAGGACCTATTAAATAATTACGCTAATCGTCCGTCGCTTCTGTCATATGCAAAGCGAATGACGGAGGATTTAGGAGGAGCCCAAATCTATTTCAAACGAGAAGACCTAAACCATACTGGTGCCCACAAGATTAATAACGTGATTGGCCAAGCATTATTGGCCAAACGAATGGGTAAAACCAGATTGATTGCTGAAACTGGTGCTGGACAACACGGTGTGGCCACTGCAACCATTGCAGCATTGTTTGGGATAGAATGTGAAATCTTTATGGGAAAAGAAGATACAGATCGTCAAAAGTTAAATGTTTACCGAATGAAACTACTAGGGGCAAAGGTTAACTCAGTCACTTCAGGTTCAATGGTATTAAAAGACGCTATTAATGCAGCCTTACAAGAATTCTCTGCTCGTAGTGAAGACACTTTTTACGTGATGGGTTCAGCAACTGGGCCACATCCATATCCATTGATGGTTCGCGACTTTCAAAGTGTTATTAGTAAGGAATCAAAGGAACAATTCAAAGAGATTAATAATAAACTACCGGATGCAATTGTTGCTTGTGTAGGTGGCGGAAGCAATGCCATTGGTAGTTTCGCAGACTACATTGATGATTCTTCAGTACAATTAATTGGAGTTGAAGCAGCTGGAAAAGGCGTTGAAACAAATTTGACAGCTGCTACCCTAGAACGTGGCAGTAAAGGAGTCTTTCATGGAATGAAGTCAATTTTTCTACAAACTGAGACGGGGCAAATTAAACCGGTATATTCAATTTCAGCAGGATTAGATTATCCAGGGGTTGGTCCAGAACATGCTGCGCTAGCTGAATCAGGTCGTGCCCAATATGTTGGTATAACTGATGATGAAGCAGTTGATGCATTTGAATATATTGCTAGAACCGAGGGAATCGTTGCAGCAATTGAAAGCTGTCATGCAGTCGCATATGTAAGAAAATTAGCCCCTACGATGAGAAAGAACCAAACGATTATATGTACACTTTCTGGTCGAGGTGATAAAGACGTCGCGGCAATTGCTAGGTATAGAGGAGTTGATGTTAATGAATAAGTTAGTTGAAACTATGCAGGGTGGTAATAAATTAGTTGGATACGTTGTTGCCAATGACCCTGATATTGATACAACGATTAAAAACGTAGTGGCATTATCGGAAGGTGGCGCTGACGTTGTCGAAATCGGAATTCCGTTTTCTGATCCAGTCGCCGATGGCCCAGTCATTCAACGTGCCGATTTACGAGCATTGGCAGCCGGCGAATTACCAATGGATAGGGTATTTGAGATGGTAGATGAAATTCATCGTCAAACCAACATCACACTGGTCTTTTTAACCTATCTAAATGTTGTTCTACAATACGGTTACGACGAATTTTGTCGGCAATGTTTGAGCCATGGGGTAAGTGGCTTGATTATTCCAGATCTACCTTACGAGGAACAAGATGAAATACTACCATTTATTGATAAATATGATTTGGCATTAGTTCCTTTGGTGACTTTAAATTCTGAAAATCGAATTGAAAGATTGGTAGAACATGCCAAAGGATTTATTTACTTGGTATCTTCACTTGGTGTCACGGGTGAACGTGATGAATTTTCTGATTATCTAGCGGAAGTTGTAAAAAGGATAAAGGAATATACGGATGTTCCTGTTGCCATAGGGTTTGGGATACATTCATCTAAACAAGCTAAAGAGATGAATCGTATAGCAGATGGTGTAATTATTGGTAGTTCATTTGTCAAAATAGTAGAGAAATATCAACAATCTGCGTCTAAAAAATTAAAAGAATTTACTAGTGAAATCAAAAGTAGTATTACTAATAATTTTTAAAATAAGATATTCTGATAATTTTACAAAAAAACAACCCATCAATTGTGATGGGTTGTTTTCTATTATTTATTAGTAGACTTAAATTTTATTATTTGTTTTGGTTAGCAAAAGCAATGGCTGTCTTGGCTAGTTGTTCAGGAACATCTTTCATTCCCATGTTTACCTGAATTAACACGAACTTATCGGTTTCTTCTTTTGCTTTTGAAATAGCGTCAATTAGTTCTTTTTCGGTTGATACTTCGATGAAGTCAAACTGATCGTCATTTGCGCCAAAAGCTTTTGGCATTAGTCCATAATTTAAGGCAGGAACATCGTTGTAGCTTTCATTCATACCATGGATAACTCTTTCAACGGTGTAACCAGTGTTATCGACAACGAACATAATTGGATTTAGCTTTTCGCGGAAAGCAAGACCGAATTCTTGAATTGTTAATTGAAGAGAACCTTCCCCAGTAGATAGAACTACACGACGGTCTTTATTAGCGATTTGATTTCCTAGTGCTGCAGGGAAAGCATATCCAATTGAACCCCAAAGTGGTTGACCAAAGAATTTAGCATCTTTTGGTAATCTTTGACTTGCTAATCCAAAGAAAGAGGTTCCTTGTTCTGCAACTAATGTATTGTCACCATTAATAAAGCTGGCAATTGCTTTGTCATAGAAACTTTGGGTGATTTTGTCTCCTGAAGGTGTAATTGATAAATCATGATTCTTTAAATCTAAGCTAGGCAATGATAAATCAAGATTAGTGTCTGCTAGACTGTGCATGACATCATTAAAGTCGTAGTCTTCGGCAACTTGTTTACCATATAGGTTTGCTCCATCGTAGTTAATTGTAATAGTATTATCTTCTGCAAATTGTTGAGTAAAACCACCTGTAACAGAATCGGTCAATTTAGCACCAATTAGAATGACATTATCCGAGTTTTCTACGTATTTATTAATGCTTTCGTCTGAAATTTCACCGTTATAGGTACCTACAAAGTTTTTGAAACTTTCATCAATATTACCTTTACCAATTCCTAAATCTAAAACAGGAATATTGTTTTTGTCTGAGAATGATTTGATATCGTTAAATACATTAAAACGATCTACTTCGTGACCCATAATAATTACAGGGCTTTGGCTATGGTTAATAGCTTCCTTGATTTGGTTGAATGAATTTACTGAGTTACGTTTTTCTTCGACAAATAAATCTGCAATATTATCTTTTAAAGATGGATTAACTTCCATTTCTACTAGGTTAGTTGGTAAAATAAGGTAGGCAGGTTTCTTGCTTGCATAGATGTATTGAGCAATGTCGTTAATTTGATTAATTGCATCGGCTTTGTTTAATCTAGCAGATTTGATTCCAAGTTGACGATGAGCTTTTTCGAATCTACTGAAGTCATGGTCACCAAAAGTATGATGTACTAATGAACCGTTGTTTTGGACATCATTAGTAGGAGCACCAACAATTTCCAATACTGGGACGTGTTCAGCAATGCTTCCTGAAAGACCGTTAATTGCACTTAGTTCACCAACACCAAATGTGGTAACAAATGTAGCGAAGCCTTTTTCTCTCGCATATCCATCGGCCATGTATGATGCGTTTAACTCATTGGCATTACCTTTCCATGTTAAATCATCACGGTGAGTAATGTGATCTAGAAATTGAAGATTGTAGTCTCCAGGAACCCCGAAGATATCATTAGCTCCCATATACTTAATGACATCTAATAAATAATCTGATAATTTATAATTGTTTGACAATATAAATACTTCCTTTCAAATTATGTCAATCACGTTGACATATTAATTGAAAATATTATAATTCCACAAAAATAAAATGTCAACATAATTGACATAAAAAGAGGGTAATCTTATTAACGCTAAGGAAAAACTTTCAACTATATTCTTTGCATACCAACGTTTTTCAACGATGATTGATTTAAAAAAATATAATTTAAACCAGACACAGCATCGGATAATTTATTCGATTTCTGAATTAGACATTCCCAGTATGGGTAATATTCAGAAGCTGCTTAACATATCAAGACAGGCTTTGAACGTTAATGTAAGAGATTTAATGAGTCGTAACCTGATAGAAGAGATCAGTTCTAATAAGGATAAGAGAATCAAAACACTCCATTTAACTAAGGACGGTAATGATTTAAACAATCAAATAAATGCAGAACAGACTGAAAAAATAGAATCAATATTTGAAAATGTAGATAATGATTGGGAACAAGCAATGAAAGAATTAGCTGATGAATATGTAAAAGGATTTAAGAGCTAATAAATACGATTTTTGATTATTTCGTTTTCTATATTGGACATGTAGATGCAAATGAACATATCAAAGAACATAAATAACTAAGTAACTGAAGAAGAGGACTAAATTTTATATTTAGTCCTCTTCTATTTGGTTTTAAAAAAATAGATAAGTTGTATAATTATATTATATTACGATAAAGAAGATGATATATATGAAGTATGGGGTTAGAAAACCCAGTTGGAAAAAATCATTCTCAGCACGTACAAGAGGTCGTGCGGTTCGTTCATTGAAAAGAGCAGTGAATCCCTATTATGGTAAAAAAGGAATGGGATGGATTAATAATCCACATAAAGCTTTATATAACAAGGTCTACCACAAGACATCTTTTAAATTATTTAAGTGGTATTAAATAAACCGAAAATAAATTTCGGTATACATATTGAATGGAGTAGATTAAATGAAAAATGAATCAAAAAGGCAAATAATTGGCGGATTTGTGAGACTATCAATAGCAATAATTGCTATAATTACTTCAACTTTCTTAATTTGGGAAAGTTTTTTTGATGGCCCAGATACGATATTAAGAAAGGCAATAGCAATTATTATCTTTATTCTTTCAGAAATCTTACTTTTTATGGAATTTACAATCGATCCAATCGATATGGATAATTTTTTTGAAGATTAGTAGAAACCAGTAAAATAATTTAATTAGAGTTAAAAAAGAATGTTGATTTTTTGCTGGATAAGTGACGGACCAGGATGGGATTCAGCAAAGAATCCAATGAGAGAAGCTTTTGATGTTATTCCAAATATTATAAATTTAAAAATGGTTAGTGATGGATACCTAAGCGATATTATTAAATAAAAGGAAGCATAATAGGAACTGAAGTTTTAACATTGAACATATAAAAAAAGCACACAGGAATGTGTGCTTTTTTTGAATTTTATTAAAATGAGATTATTTTTTAAATAGTTATTGCTTATGCTATTGAAGCGCCATTTTTCCTAGTATATCATTAAATATTGTTGCAAATTAATTAATCGTAAAAAGTTAATTTGTTTTTAGTTAATATTACAGGGGAGTTTTGGTTTATGAGTAACAAATTTTGTCCAAATTGTGGACAAAAATTGGATGGAAACGCGGAATTCTGTCCAAACTGTGGTGTAAAGCAAATTGTTGATAATAATCAACAAGCGTCTGCACTAGCAGAACCTAAAAAAGGTTCAAACATGATTACTGCATTGAATGATAGATGGAACAAAATGTTCACCATTAATGCAAAGAGTTCTAGATCAGAATTTTGGTTTGGATACCTTGATTGCTTTATCATTTCAATGATTGTTTTAATCATTTGTGCAATCTCCGGCTTTAACAGTTTCGTACTGTTTGTTGGTTCAGTTGTAACTTCATTTATTATTATTGCTAACTTAACAGCTGCAATTAGAAGATTACATGATGCTAATTTATCTGGTCATTTTTTATGGTTATTACTTATTCCTTTTGTAGGAAGCATCGTGGTACTTGTATTATTATGCCAATCATCTAAGAATTCTGCTCGATTCGAAAATGGTTCAGTTGTTGACTGGATATCAAAATGGTGGTCTTGGTTAACAATTATTTTAGTAACACTTTTATATTTTGCAATTATTCAAGCATACGTTAATGAAGTAAGACATATTAATTCTGAAGTATCTACTGTTACTAACACACGCAGTGATTATAGTTCTGATGACGATATTGACTCAAATGATGATGATTCTGATGATAGTAGTTCATCTGACAAATCAAATAACGGACAAGATGTATTTACTGAAGAAAGTGTTCATAACATGGATGGTTTCAACATTGGTCCACTAAAATTTGATAAGGTTGTTACTGGTGTTAAAGCAGAAAAGAATATCAGTGATGATACTGCAGAAGGATTATTCGATGTATTTGGTGGTGCTGCTCCATCATCATTTTTCAATGAAGGTGGATCATACAAACAAATTCTAATTACTTATAGAATTACAAATACAAGTAATCAAACGATTCACTTGTTTGGTTTAATGAATAATAATGATTTACTCTTACCTGATGGAACACAGTTAAACCAATTAAGCGCCGATGATTTTTATGCTGGAGAATCTCCACATAACGAAGATATTAAGCCTGGTGCCAAGATTAATGGTAAGCTTTGGATTCAACTAAAAGATGATAACAAAAATGATATTCCAAAGGGCGAATACCAATTCAAGACAGGTGAAGCTGATAGTGAACACTTTGATGACGTTTTAGGTCACGCAATAAACTTTAAATTCAAGATTTAGAAAAAAGCACACAATAATGTGTGCTTTTTTATTTAAGATAATATTTTTACCACTCTGAAATATCGTATTTTCTTTCAATAGTCCTCATTATCATAGCCGAATAGTAAAGATTGTTTCTGACTTCGACTCTATAACTTTCTGGTAGCATCTTCTTTGGCTTATATTCATATCTTTCACTTTTACAAATGTACAATGTTTTGTTAATGGCCCAGATACAACAGTAAGAAAAGTCACTGGAATTTTTACCTTTATTCTTTCAATAGTTTTACTTTTTATCGAATCTACAATTGATACTATTGATAAGTATAGTTTTTTCGATGATTAGTGGAATTCATTAAAATATTTTAATTAGAATAAAAAAAGAATGCTGATTTATCAGCATTCTTTTTTGTTTTTCGACGTTTTGTTGCAAGTAAATGACTGTTGTTAAATTATTTTTTAGATACTATTATAAATTTAAAATTTTTATCGGAGATGAAATAATGAAACGATATGATATTTATAGAAAGCCTGTATTTAGAAATAATTTAGATGAAATAATGACAAGAAATAATATAAGTAGCTCCTATTTGTCCAGAATATCAGGTATCCCCAGAAGTACAATATATAGAATCAGAATGAACCCATATAATAAAACTACATCATATATTAAAAATAAAATTTGCGAATCATTGAATATACAAAAAGAAAAATTTGGTGAAAAGGTAGAGTGTGCGCAAATGATGTCTGAAAAAATAGGTAGTGTGGCTTTTAATGAAAAAAACATATCAGAATTTAAAAAGATTTTATATGATGAAACAAGAGGCTTTTTTCAAATTGATCCATATAGTAGAAATTCATGTATAAATATTAAGATGAAATGGAGAAGAAAAAATAAATTCTAAGGAAACGTCAGAATCACAATGGAAGATGGAGAATTAGTATTTAAAATTATAGACTTTGATTTTAAATATTATGAAAAAGAATTATTTGATTCTATTGTTAAAAGCTTTGAATTATATGCGAAATATATAGGTGTTAAATATATTGTTTTTTCACCTGGAGTTTTGTACAACACATATAACAAAGTAAGAGAACCTATTAGAGAATTGCTTAATAATAAATATATTTACTATTACGAATATCTCAAAAATAATGCTTTGCTTGATGAAGATAAGATATACAAAAGATTTATTAATAAATCGGATAGAATATATGGATTTTCTAAATTCGTCACATATTAGGCAAGATTATTGATTATTCATAATTATGAAACTATTATGTAGTTGCGTTCAGGATGATTAATCCCTTTGAAACGCTTTAAAACAATTTAATTCTTTATATTGCCTTTCTTTATAGAGTATTCCCATCTCGTTTAAGAAAGGCTTTTTTATTTTATAAATCGATCTATAATGAGTTAAATGTTAATTATAGGAGTTTTTTTGATGAAAGATATTACTGAAATTGCATGCGAATCATACAAAGAAGATTTAAGAAGTTATGATAATCCTGATTACGTTATTACATATCCAAAATATAATTGGAAAATGTCTTATTTAGCTTATGATGCAATGTTAAATGAATTGACTGACTATCATAATTTAAAACAACCGGATACGGATTATGAAACGTTTGATGTTTATAGTAATCAAGACGTAATCTTTAAATGTTCATTTTTTAAATCTATATATAAAATATTAGAGGTTAGTTTTTATGAATATAATAACTATTTGGGAAGTAAGGGATTTATAAAGGGGAAAGATAGAATTTACTACATTATAAAAAAGCAGTGAAACAAAGTTCACTGCTTTTTTATAATAAATCTTCTACTGCTGATTTTATATATTTACTATTTATCCAGAAAGATTGAGTTGTCATAAAGTTATTTGAATATGAATCAGGTTTGTTAGTCCATTTGGCAGGAGTGGGTAATTCATTAGAATCTTTGCTATCAACATAGCTACTCCTTGCGGCATGAGGCCTAACGTGAATAATTTTTTTGTCTTTTGAGGATATAAGATTGTTAGAGACTCTATTGTTTTTAAAACTTAGTTTTACACCGGAAAGTAATGCATTTACTGTTTGTTGCCAAGCTTCTCTTATTACACCGTCTCTCTGTTCATCTGGAACCCTAAAGAATTTAATTCCCTTTAGATAGTTATCTCCATCATCTTCTGTTTTAAAAACAACGAATAAAAATTTTGTTTCTGAAAAGTAAACATTTAAAGATGCTTCTGGTGAACCATCCTTATCATTCCAATTCTCTTCAACTAAATCTTTAAACTTAAAGGGTGGTAGAGACATACTTTCCTTATTTATGTTTCTTTGATTAAATTGAATAGTTTTTGGTACGATTGAAGCTTTTTTGAATTCATCGGCTTCTATTCCGGTTCTGCTTTTTATTCCTAAAATTCTGTTTACGATTTCAACATTGTATTTACCAATCGTTTTAGTTTCTTTAACAGGTATATTTAAATTATTAATTATTTCTTTTACTGATTTTCCGATGAAAGGTTTAAATTTTGTATTAATAATATCTTCTAAAGATTGAGTTGATAATTCAGTAGAATCTTTAATAATTGCATCTGAATGTTTATTTCCAAAGATGTAATCTCTTAGAAGAGTCGTCATAAAGCTTCCTTTTAAGGAAAACGCTCTTTGTTTAGCCATGACGTTTGAGTTTGGTTGTGTTCTCATTGAATGCTTGTTTACACCCTTTGTACAAGCGGCTAAATAGTTTGTTATTCCTTCATTTATTTCTTCAGCTTTACCTTGTTTTACATATGATTGAATGATTTCCCAGTCTTTTTTGATAATCTCTAAATCATTCTTATTGTTGAGCATTTCGTACATAACACATTTTGCGAAAAACCAATCTTCTTTTGGGATGCCTTTATTGTTTTCATAGTATCCAAGTTCCAGTACTTTGTTTTTTTTAAGAAGATGGCTATTTTCAAAATTTTCTTTATCTAAATCTTCGTAATTAATAATGTTAAGGACTAATCTTTCCTTAGCGCTAATATCACCATTTTTTAAACGTTTGAAAGGAGTCGCTTTTAGCTCGGACACACCTAAATCAGGTTGACTTGCAGAGTCCTTTGGCTTTCCAAACCAAGCTTCAAACACGTCACCCATGGCATTTTTGTTACCTTTTATGTGCAGATTAAGCATTTCTATAAGATCTTTTTGTTTAATGTTTTCAATCTGAACAGCTCTATTATGTACTTCTTCCTTTGTTTTAAAATCCATATTTGGCCCCTCTTGAATAATATGTGTTGATCCTTTTCTACATATATTATATAATATATATTAATAATTCAAAAAAAGGAGTGATTAGCATGGCGAAAGAACTTAAAGTTTTAGAATTATTTGCCGGAGTCGGTGGATTCCGTATCGGTCTCGATAATGCGGATAAAGACTTATTTAAGACAAAATGGTCCAATCAATATGAACCATCGAGAAAAAGCCAAGATGCTTTTGATGTATACAACTATCGCTTTCCAGATTCCGAAAATATTGGGATTGATGTTGCTGAAATTTCTGATGAAAAGTTCAGTTCCATGGATGCTGACATGATAGTTGGTGGATTTCCATGCCAAGATTACTCAGTAGCGAGATCTAAGAAAAATGAAATGGGAATTCAAGGAAAAAAGGGTGTATTATTCTGGCAGATTATAAGAGCTGCAAAAGACATCCATCCTAAATATATGATTTTCGAAAATGTAGATAGACTTTTGAAAGCTCCAGCTAAGCAAAGAGGTAGAGATTTTTCAATTATGCTTACTGCATTAAATAGCTTAGGATATTCTGTAGAATGGCGTGTTATTAATGCGGCTGATTACGGTAGAGCGCAACGTCGTCGCCGTGTATACTTCTTCGTATTCCGTAATGATTTACCTTATGCTAAGCATTTAGATGAAAAATATGATTTCGATGAAGAATTAATCCCAGATGATGCTTATGATGAATATATCTTTAAAGAAGGTCTGTTTGCAAAGCAATTCCCAATTAAAGAAGAGTTATACAAAGGTAGAAGAGCTTATTATGAACTACCAGATGATATTGTAGCTGCATCAGATAATTTCACTGGAAAAGTATTCAACACTGGAATTATGAGACACGGTAAATACTTTACTATCGACTCTGTTCCAAATTCTGATAAAAAGCCAACTCCGCTAAGAGATATTGTTCAACCAGAAGATGATATTGATGAAAAATATTATGTAGATGACCAAGCTAAAATTGATAAATTTGCTTATCTTCGTGGTCCAAAACATATTGAAAGAACATCAGCTGACGGACATACTTACACATACAGCGAGGGTGGCATGTCTCCATATGAAGACCTATCACTACCAGGTAGAACCATGCTTACTTCTGAAGGGAGTGTTAACAGATCAACTCATTGGTTAAAGATTAATGATAGATACAGAGTGTTAACACCAATCGAAGCAGAAAGAATGCAAGATTTTCCAGACGATTGGACTAAATACAAAATCGTCGATGGAGAAGTTAAAGAAGTTAGCGATAGAATGAGAATGTTCTTCATGGGTAATGCTTTGGTAACTTCGGTTATTGAAGGAATTGGAAAAGGAATTAAAGAAATCGTAAATGAATATGATGACTAAAAAGACCCGGTGGGTCTTTTTTAGATTGTTTCGAAAGAGAAAGTATTACATAATATTGACAATTTTATAAAGCTTTCAATTGTAAAGTCCTTGGGGTTAGATTTACCATGCTGAATAACATTTCTATTCATATTTTGGGGTTTGCTTTTTTTGTAATCATTAAAATTCAAGTATATATTTGTACCCACTAGATACATGCTATATTTTAATTTATATTTGTTTTTTTGGGCTCCATTAGTATAGAATTTTTTATTATTTATATCCGTCTCAAATGGTTTATACTTTCTTCCGGTTGAATTTATAAATTCAAGTAAAACAAATAAAGCTGGAATTAATAATTGTGATAAAGAGGGATCTTTTTTAAAGGAAAGAATAATAGAGGAAGCAAAATCTGCATACTCCTTAGATAGTTGTGACTCCATATTTAATATGTTTTGTTCTATTTCTTTAAAATATGTATCTAGCATGGAATAATTATTATTATTAAAAAAACTAATAAGATAAGAGCTTATTTCTTGATTGTTGTTAGTATATACAATTTCGTAAAAAGTTTTGTCATTAGTTAATTCTTTCGGAAGTACCCAGCAGTATTTGCTAAGAATGTTTATTATTTCTTTATTTTTAGATTCTAGTTTATTCGATAAAAGATTTTTAGATTCATCAATTGATAATTTTTTAAATAAAGTAGAATTTATTTCAATATTTTGTGATTCGTCAGATAAGTTATTTTTATCGATTGAAAATATTTTACCGTAGTTATTTGAACTGATTTTATTAAGGATGTCCTGAATATGGTTGAAACTACCAGTGGCTTTTAGCATATTATTATGGATGTCTTGAATATGGTTGAAACTACCAGTGGCTTTTAGCATTCTATTATTGATGTCTTGAATATGGTTGAAACTACCAGTGGCTTTTAGCATATTATTATGGATGTCTTGAATATGGTTGAAACTACCAGTGGC
>NZ_VBSE01000034.1 GCF_005930975.1 Apilactobacillus kunkeei
CAGCTAATTTTAATTCTTTAGAAAACATAAAAGAACCCCTTAGGTTAGATTTCTCCAACTCAAGGGGTTCAGTTCACGCTCAATCGAGCGACCTTTTTTATTTGCGATGGCGATTTTTAATCCACATGATAACTGTGACGAATAAAGCGATAATTACGACTGAATGAAAGATAGTGCCGACAGTGGTGTGTGGCAAAATATCGTTACTAATTAGCGCTAAATTGATTAATAGTAGGACAATCATCAAGATTGTGTAGATGTTTTTCATTGGAAAACCTCCGAATATTATTTAATTGTATTAGCACATTTTTGAATGTATTTTTGACGGCGTTCAAGAGTATCCTGCTGGTCTTCCATGTTTCCTAAATCAAAGCAGTGGGTGGTTTTAATTCCACAGTATCCCAATAATAGGTACTTCCATCTGAATAAGACGTTACCAAACATTTTGTAGAAAAAAGCAGGTCCGTGGCTTGTTGTGAATACACTAGCCGTTTTACCTGTTAGTAATTTTTCGCGCTTACCATTTGGATGATAAATATAAGCAAATTTAGGTGTGAAAACGCGGTCAAACAGTCCCTTTAGTACAGAAGGTTCAGCAGACCACCAAATTGGGAAGAAGAATGTTATGTGGTCAGCATTCTTTACCAATTCTTGGACATGTTTGGGAAAAGTTTCATCTTCCATGTGTTGTCTGTAACCATAACGTAAGACAGGATCGAATGTGGTATTACTTAGGTCTATTAATTCAACCTCATGGCCTAATGATTTGGCGTGATTCACATAGTTCAATGCATTACCATGTGAAAAGGAAGCTGCATCTGGATGACCTTGGATAACTAGAATTCTCATATTATTTCCTCCGGAATATTTATCATCATTATATCTTTATACAAATCATTTTACCAATTCTAAATTTGTAACATAATCTTAGTAAAAACTTTACCGCCATTACAGTAAAAATGTTTTATTATAATGTCAGATAAAGTAATTTATCCAATAAATATCTTGAGGTGATATTATGAGTTTAGAAAACGCAAAAGATAAAGTGGTTGGTAAAGCAACTGAATTAAAAGGTAAAGCAACAGGTAGTAAATTAGATGAAATAAAGGGTAAGGCTCAAAACTTCTTCGGTAAGGCTAAAGACAGTTTTGACGAAGCACGTCGTAAGTCAGAAGAACGTAGAAACGAACGCGACGGAGAAAATAAATAAAAAAGACGCCAATCGGCGTCTTTTTTATTTATCTAATGTCTTCTGAGTAGAATTGTTGTTTTGCTAAAGCGAGGTTACCAATAATTGATAACTTGTCAGCATCTTGACTAGGAAGGGTGATGTATTTATCGATATCACCAACATCAAGGTAGCCATCAAATAGTTTCTTGAATTGTTCCTTAATTTTACCTAATTCTATTTCGTTTAAGATACTACCGCCCAAGATAACCTTTTGTGGTCTGATGAAAACGGTGGTTTGAATTACAGATTGTGCGATGTAGAACGCCACAGTATCCCATAGGGGGTTAAACATTGAGATTTCTTGTGGACGCTTATGCGTTCTGGCTTCAATTGCTTTAGATGATACAAGACCTTCTAGGCAGTCACCTTGATATGGACAGGTTCCTTTAAAGTCTTGGTCGTTAATATCTCTTTGGGGGATGATATGACCAATTTCAGGACTTCCCATGTGTCCAACGAACTTTCCATCGTTTACAATTCCGACACCGACGCCATCGCTGATAGTGATGTATGCCAGACTCAAAATTGGTTTATCGTTTAGAATTGAGCTAATATATTCGCCATATGCACGACTATTAACATCAGTTGTAAATGAGATTGGAATATTGAAATGATGCTTAAATGTGCCTAATAGGTTAATATTTTGCCAGTTAGGACGGGATGATTCCTTAATATAACCGTATTGAGAAGAGTAAGTACGAAGTTCCAAAGGACCGAATGATGAGATACCAATTGCAGCTAAATCATCAAAACCTTTAAAGTAATCAATAGCTTTTTTCAAAGTTTCTTGAGGTTCAGTTAAATCAATTACGATCCAGTCTGAAATGTTGCACTTACCGTCACCAACGGCACAAACCATTTGGTTATTATCAGTGGTACAGAGACTTCCTAATAACATATTCAACGCCTCTTTTTAGTGAAATTTTTCGTTATCTTGTTCTTTAATTTCCTTACGTCTTTCTTCGTATCCTGGTTTACCAAGTAGGGCAAACATGTTTTGCTTGTAGTCTTCAACACCTGGTTGGTTGAATGGGTTGATACCATTTAGGTATCCTGATACCGCAATCGCAAATTCGAAGAAGTAGATTAAGTAACCTAAAGTAGCTTCACTGTTGTCTTCAGCATTTACCAACATGTTTGGTACACCACCATTTGTGTGAGCGATAACTACGGCTTCTCTAGCAGTCTTGTTAACTTCGTCCATTGTAGTGTTTTCCAGATACTTTAGGCCATCTAAGTTTTTTTCGTTGTTAGGAATTCCTAAGTTAGAAGCAGGTTGTTTGATTTCAACAACTGTTTCCATTAGGTTACGCATACCTTCTTGGATGTATTGGCCTAATGAGTGTAAGTCAGTACTGAAGATAGCTGAACTAGGGTAGATACCTTTGTAGTTCTTTCCTTCAGTTTCACCAGCAAGTTGTTTCCACCATTCAGCTAAGAAACGAAGATGGGGTTCGTAACTTTCGAGGATTTCGTTAGTGTATCCCTTACGGTACAAGATGTTTCTGTATGCTGCATATAGAAGTGAATCGTTTTCATATAAAGGAGCATCCTTTAATTCGACTTGAGCTTCATGTGCACCATCCATTAAGTCATCGATGTTAGCTCCCGATGCAGCGATTGGAAGAAGGCCAACAGGAGTTAGTACAGAGTATCTTCCACCGATTCCATCAGGAATTACAAAACCAGTGTAGCCCTGATCAATTGCTTCGTCGTGTAAAGCACCTTTTTTAGCATCAGTAGTTACATAAATACGCTTGTTAGCTTCTTTTTCACCGTATTTTTCAACTAACTTTTCTTTGAAGATTCTAAATGCCATTGCTGGTTCAGTAGTGGTACCTGATTTAGAAATAACGTTAACTGAGAAGTCACGGTCACCGATTACACGTAGTAAGTCGGCAGTGTATGCAGGACTAATAGTGTTACCTGCGAAGAAAATTTTAGGGTGTTTATCAGTACCTTCAAGGTTGAAGAAACTTCCGTGTAGAAAATCTAGAGCCATTTTGGCACCTAGGTAAGAACCACCAATACCGATTACCACTAATACGTCAGAGTTTTCTTGAATGTCTCTAGCGGCATCCTTAATGCGGTCAAATTCTACTTGATCAAATTCTTCGGGTAGATTTACCCAGTCACCCATTTTGGCTTCAACACCGGTTCCGTGAACTAGTAAGTCACGAGCGGTTTGTACCATTGGTGCGATTTCCTTTAATTCATTTGATTGAACAAAGGATTTTAATCCCTTTGTGTCTAATTCTACTCGTTTCATTTTATGTTCCTCCATCGATTAATCAATCTTAACGATGTTTTCTTTGTAGTATTGTCTTGATGCTAATGCGAAGTTACCGATTGTAGCTGAACCGTTGTCTTCACATGCAGGCATAGTGATGTAGTAGTCTAAGTCACCAACATCAACGTAGTCGTTAAACATTTCTTTGAATTGTTCACGAACCTTTTTGATGACTGGTGCTGAAATCACTCCACCACCTAGGATAACTTTTTGTGGACGAATGAATAAGGTAGCTTGCATTACCGCTTGAGCAATATAGTAAGCCATGATGTCCCATACAGGATCATCCATAGGAACATCTTTACCTTTCTTTCCACAACGAACGTCAAAAGTAGGACCAGCTGCTAGACCTTCTAGACAGCTGTGGTGATATGGACATAGTCCCTTGAAATCTAAGTCGTCTGGGTGACGTTTTAGATAAATATGTCCAGCTTCAGGGTGACCTAGTGAACCAATGAATGAACCTTCATTGATAATTCCGGCTCCAACACCAGTACCGAATGTATAGTATACCAGTGTTTGTAATGGATTATGATTTCTAATTGATGTAATGTATTCACCGTAAGCAGATCCATTAACATCAGTAGTCCAAAAAATTGGAATGTCGAAGTGTTTCTTCATTGTTCCTAAGAAGTTAGTGTTGGACCAGTTTGGTTTTGGTGTATCTGTTATATAACCATATTTTGGTGAGTCTGTGCGCACTTCGATGGGACCAAATGACGCAATACTCATGGCTGTTAAATCGTCAAATTTTTCAAAGTATTCAATACATTTGCTTAATGTTTCATCAGGAGTGGTGGTAGGAATTCTCACGCTATCAAGAATTTCATAGTTTTCATTACCTACGGCACAAACAAATTTTGTTCCGCCTGCTTCAATGCTACCAAATTTCATATTTGAATCTCCTTTAACCTTTTTCTATGGGGAGTATTAGTTTTTGTATGCGCTCCCAATTTTTATTATGGACCCGATTTTACTAAATACAAGTAAAAAATGATTAAAAAAAGGTTAAGAATTGAAATATGGATTACCATGGGTATATAACTATGATGACAGTCTTTTTAAAGATTTTATAAAGATAATGTAAACGGTTTCATTTGCACTTTAAAACTGCTACAATTATGCACAAATAAATAAGAAAAAGTGAGGCTAGAAAAAATGGATACTAAGTATTGGAATATTGATCGATTAGGTCGACTCTATAAGGATTGGGACCCCAAAGTATTAAAAGAATTAGAAACAAAGATTGCGAAATCACACTGGAGACCCGGATACCACATTACCACTAAGACCGGTTTGTTGAATGACCCCAATGGCTTTTCATACTTCAATAACCAATGGCACTTGTTTTATCAAGCGTTTCCATATGGTGCTGTCCACGGACTAAAGAGCTGGCAGCACATGGTTTCAAATGATTTAGTGCACTGGAAGCGTGTCGACAAGCCAATGGTGCCAGACTTATACTCCGATCGAAATGGTTGTTATTCAGGAAGTGCTATTAATGTCGACGATAAGCTTTTCTTGATGTACACCGGAAATACTTTTGAGGGTGAAGAGATGGCTAGACATCCATACCAACTAGGTGCTTGGATGGATTCAGATAATAATATTTCAAAACTAGACCATCCATTAATTGAAAGTGAACCGGCTGGAGTTACTGGTCACTTTAGAGACCCACAAGTAATCAAACACGGTGAATACTATTATGCCTTCTTAGGAGCCCAAACCGTTGATAATAATGGTGAAATCTTAACTTATCGGACTAAAAAAGTTGATGATGGTTGGGAATTATACAAGAAGTTAGATTTAGGAACTGACAACCTTGGATATATGGCCGAATGCCCAAATGTTGGTTTCATCGATGGAAAGGTCGTTGTTATATTCTGTCCACAAGGTGCTGATAAACACGAATTCCATTACGACAACGTTCATCCAAATGCATATATTGTTGCGGATGATTTAGACTTTGAAGAAATGAAGTTAATTAATCCTTCAGAAATGAAACAATTGGATGAAGGATTTGATTATTATGCTACCCAAGTATTGAATGCTCCTGATGGTCGTCTGCTATCAGTCGGATGGGTGGGATTACCAGACACCGAATACCTATCAGATCCAGAGGGGTGGGAAGGTGAACTTTCAATGGTAAGGGAATTGCACATTGAAAACGGTGATTTAACCCAACGTCCGGTTCAAGAATTCAAACAATTGATTCAAGAAGACGAAGCAAGTGATACTGATTTGCAAAAACACATTGAGGCTGCTCCATTTGATGAACACTTCAATGTGAACTTAGAATCAGAAGATAGTTATCTTCGTTTGTCATACGATGAAAGTGACCAAGAATGGGCATTGAAACGCAAAAATGTTGGCGAAGACGTTTCAATTCGTACATTCAAGGGTGAAGCATCATCAATTGATTTTTATTTAGATAACACTGTTTTTGAAATCTATATTTTAGGTGGCAAGATTACAATGACTGGACAATTTTTCCATGATGGTAATGAAGTCAGAGTTAACAGTGAAAATATGAGTATTAAACAAAATAAGATGAGTAATATGTAAATGAAAGAGCAACTAGATTAAATATCTGGTTGCTCTTTTCAGTCGACTTTATTAAAAAACAATTATATAATCATAAATGTTTCAAATGAATTAAAAGGAGAGGGTTATTTCATGAGAGTGAAAAATACTATTAAGCTATTATTAATGGCTGTACTTGCATTTATTACTATTAGTTTTTCTACTAATGCTGAGGCATCAACGAAGGTTCACTATATTTCAAGTTATCCAAAATTCATTCGTGGATCTTGGTATATGAGAACAAAATGGGATGGTCAATGGGGTGGACGTTACTTAAAATATACTAAGAACCGTAATAGTGGATATAGTTTGTATAGTACAACAAGACAAGCAACAAATGTATTGCATAACATCCGTGATAAGAAGGTCAAAGCATCTCTATTGGGCTGGAAAATTCCAGTTTATGCTGGATATGTAAAAAAGAATAATCGTACTTGGTACTTTGATAAATATTGGGGAGAAAAGAAATCAGTAACACCTACTTTATACTACACATACAGTAAGTACAAGGGTCATCATGTAGTAGTTCTTGCTGACAGTAAGTTCAGAGTTACAAATATAGCATACAGAAATGATAAATTAGCTAAAAAGTACTATAATAAGAAGATTAAGCATTTTAAATATAATAAATATTTTGCGCAATATTAACAAAAGAGCAACCTGATTAAATATTTGGTTGCTTTTTTTATTTCTCTATAATATTATATGTCATATAATATGATTTGAAATATAACTGGAGATGTTCAGATGACCATTAAAGTAGCAACAAAGCTATTAGATGGTTGTGTCTTGGGTCTATTGGAACAAGAAGAGATGTATGGATATGAACTCACTAAACGAGTTCAACAATCTATTAATGTTTCGAATTCAACAATGTATCCAGTCATGCGCCGCTTAAAATCAGAAGGATTGGTTGATACATACGACGAATCTTTTGAAGGCCGCAATCGTAGATACTACAGAATTACTGAAGCAGGGAAGACACAGCTAGAAGAAGTAAAGACAGAATGGATGACGTTTAAAAACGGAATCGATGATTTAATGGGGGAATAAAATTGAATCAGTATATAGAGGAACTGACTCAACATTTAAAGAAACTTAGCGAAAAAGACGCGACAGACGCTATCAGCTACTACACTGATTACTTAATAGATGGGAACTTAGTTACATACGATGAATGTGTGAAGGAATTGGGCTCGCCAAAACGTTTAGCACTTCAAATCCGTGCTGATATTTCCATCAACAACCAAAATAGTTCAACGCCACAAAAATTATGGGAATTACCATCAATTGTGATTTTGGCATTGTTTGCCAGCCCGATACTAGTACCAGTCATAATTAGTCTGATCTTAGTTATTTTAGGTGCTGTTTTGGCAGCAAGTTTATTGGTACTTTTCTCAGTATTAGTACTAATTTTGACTTTTATCGTGTTCCTATGCACAACTGTATGGAGTGTTACTAATATTACTGGTCACTTTTTTGAAAGCATTATGGTATTTGGGATTGCATTATTTTCACTTGGCCTATCAATGGAGATATACCCGTTATCCAAATGGTTAGTGAAAAGATTGGCTAATTGGATTCAACATGTCACAATCTGGACATACAAGAAGTGCCTAACATATGTCCATGCAGAAGGGAGACTCAACAATGAAGAAATTTAGTCTAATTGGATTAGGACTAATCGTTGCTGGAGGAATCATCTTTTCAATTGGATATGCTAAATCTGAACAAAGCATTACCGACATTTTCTTTAGTCGTAATATGGATAAGACATATACTAAGTCGATTAATGAATATGATAAGATTAGTGCCTATGGAAACATCAATTTAACAATCAAATCAGGTAGCAAGTTTACCATCACATCAACTGATTCTAAGGACCATCCACTGGCATACAAGGTGCAAAATGGCACCTTAGAACTTCGCCAAGACAATAATGAAAGTAGCTTTTCAACCAATTTCCAAATGGGTGAATTATCACGACTATCATTTGTGACTGTTACAGTTCCCAGTCATCAATTAACAAAGGTGGACGGGCTAGATAATCGTTTCAGCCTAAAATTAAAACACTACAGTAACAAGTTGCCATTGGATATTACCGGATGGGGAAATGTGAAAATTAAGGACGTTAACGCTAAATCAATTCACGTGCGTGGAATTGAAGACCGTGTCTCAATCAGTGATAGTACGTTCAATGGTGATGCTAGTCAAATTAATTCGGGTGGCGATTATGTCGATTTACATAATAGTAGTTTTAAATCATTGTTCGTTAAGACAACGACGGGGGATGTCAATTTAGATAGACCAACGATTGAAAGTCATCTTTCAGTTATTACCGATATCGGTAACATTTTTACAAAGTTAAAGAAGTCAGATGATGCAAGACTAGAAGTGAAAACATCTGGACCTAAGCCATCTGTGAAAACGGCAACTAAGGCAATTAATCCTGATAAACAATATCAATTTAGGTCTAATACGGGAACAATTACAGTATTGGATTAATCATTTTACGATATATCATATAAATTTCTTATTAAATATAGTAAAATTGTAGGTATAATAATGAAAATCATATCAGGAGGGACAATAACGTGTTTAACGATAAAATCGTTTTTAATTACATGTATAATTTATGGGTAGCTGTCTACTCAGACTTAAGTGACGCTGACGTCGAAGAAATTGGCCAAGTGCTATTAAAGAATAGTAAGGAAGAATACAACAGCCAAAATGATCAAAATATCACCGACGACGACTTCATTGATATGATTTCCGAATACTCAGAAGACATTCGTGAACAAGCTGTAAGTGAAGCTGAAGAAGATATTAAAAAACACCGTGCACCTAAGTTTAAAAAGGTAGACGGTAAGTGGAATATTTAAAGTAAAAGACCGACTCAACTGAGTCGGTCTTTTTTTGTGAATATATTCATTGAAATAAATTATATGTAATTGATGTGTTAAAATTTGATTAATTATATTATAATTTTATTATAATTTAATAAAATACTAATTTTTATATTTAGGGGAGATTTTTATGAAAGAACATAATATAAGTGGGTTGGAATTTTCAAAATACTGGAAGAAAGCATTATATTCATCAGTTGTATTGGGAGCACTTTTTGTTGGGGGACAATATGTAAGCTCAGTACATGTTCACGCTGATGACTCAAATAGTCAACCAATACTTAATATTAAAGATGATACTACTAATACAATAATAGATTCTATAACCGTTGATGTGGGAAAACCCTTCGATTTAACCAATGAAATATCTTATTTAAAAGATGAGGGTGAAGATACAACTAATCTCCCAACAAGTTATACACCTAAGACGAACAATGATGTACTTCATGTTACATCTGCTAAATTAAGTCCCAGTGATAACAAAGATAACCAAACCTATGCTCAAATAAAAGTTACTGATCAAAATGGTAATTATATAAAAGTTTTAAAATATAAGGTTAATAATGATCAATTGGATACTGACATGGTATTGAAAGATATGAAAAAAGATGGGTATATAGTTCCTTCATATATAGTTGATGACTTTGAACAAAAATGGAACGCTGATAAGGTTGGAAATGATTACTATTATAATTTGCTGGTAAATATACCAGAACATATTACTAACGTTCATTTTGTTGATCAAGATAATAAACCTGTTGCCTCCTTACAAAGTGGTGTATCCACTTATGGACATACAGATGTTAGTGGTTGGTTAACAAATAAATACACAATTATAGGATCGTCATTAGTTGATAATTCATTACCAGATAATACTGTTAAAGTACAGCATAATTCAAATTATGACAATTTGAATACTATTAATGCTGATGTCGTAGGTAACTTCGTAAAGAACAGTGTTGCGGGAGTTGTTAAGTCATCGAGTTCTGATAATGATTTCAACCCAGCATCATATCTTTATCATTCAATGGTTACAGTTGAAGATATGGATGGAAAGATTATGGAAAATGATATTGTATTTAACCACGATGATAATATTGTCGATACTGGATATTTTATTGATAAGTATATAAATAAAGTAACTGACGTTAATAATAACGGACTTATTCCAAATTATATTGATCTTAATAAAGGTCCTTATGTATTCAAAATTCATCGTCCTTCTTCTATGACACAATCTTTAACGCTTACCAAACCAGTTAAACACACTACCGATAAAGCTAAAATTATATTTTACGATGATTATACTGATTCGGAAATTACACTTAACTTTCCTGTTGATGGATATGTTAATGAGCCATTTAGTTTAAAAAATGCGAAGATTCAGTTATCTGATTTAGGGTATGACGTGTCTAACATTCCTGATACGTTCACACCAAACGAAGATCCAACTAAAAATAATATTTATGTTCCGTCTATAGATACCGAAAAATTACCTAACGATTCAGCTTCGATTATTTTTAGATTAGTCGATCAAAATGGTAATTATATTAAATCCGTTTATGAAAACGCTAATGATGACGTATATGATATGTCTGAAGTTGTCAATACATTAAGAAAACAGGGATATGCCATTCCTGATTCTTATAAAAGTATAGTAGATGTTGATGAAACCAAAAAGAATGTATTTTATATCACTGCTACTTTACCAGTTCATACTTTGACTATTAACTATATTGACCAAAATAACAATGTAGCTTTGACTACGACCAGAAAAGTCACTGATTATGGGCACACAGATGTTTATATTGACACACCGGATATGTTAGGTGATGGAGGATATATTAATCCAAATCAAGATTATATAGACAATAAGGATAGCTCAGCTAATGTTCAAGTTACTTTAGCAGAAGTAACTTTACATGACAATCAGCCTAGAGGTATGAGTTACGATTATCCTAATCCAGATGCTAACTTTACATCAGAAAGCACTTCAAAAGGTAATCCTAATCCTAATGGCGATTTATATTACACAACAATTAAATTTGTAGACAAGAATAATAATGTCGTTGATTCTGTAATAGTAAGCAGTTCTGATTCAAATGTAGTGAACATTGATGGGTTGAATGATTATGATGGGTTGAAAATTAATTTAGACGCAGTTACTGATATGGTGAGTGACATAGATTTAACAAAAGGTCCATATATATTCCACTATGATCCTTCTGTTCTATATGGGAACTCTTCAAACCCAACACAAGGTAATGGTGATACTGGACAATCACAAAGTAATAACTCTTCAAACCCAACACAAAGTAATGGTGATACTGGACAATCACAAAGTAATAACTCTCAACCAACACAAAGTAATGGTGGTACTGGACAATCACAAAGTAATAACTCTCAACTAACGCAAAGTAATGGTGGTACTGGACAATCACAAAACAATACTTCACAACCAACGCAAAGTAATGGTGGTACTGCACAACCTTCTGTACAAAATAGTTCCCACATAACTTCATCTCAACAACCAGTTAAACAGCAAAAACAAGTTAGCAAAAAAGTCACAGCCAATAAGCCAACTATTGCTGAATATAGAGCAGCAGTTAAAAGTCTTAATAAAGCTAAACGCAAGGCTAAAAGTGATTCTAAAAAACTTAAAGCAATGAAGAAAAAGGTTAGAAAACATTCTAACAAGAAGCTGAAGTCAACATACAAGAAGTTACAAAATAACTTATTCTCAGAAAATAAAATAATTAAAGCACTTAAGATAAAAGTAGCAAAACTTGCTAAGTACTTTAAAAATGTTTCAATTATCAGAAGTGAAAATAAAAAGATTAAATCTTTAAATTCACAAATCAAGAAACTAAAGAAAAGTCATTCTAAAGCAAGTAAGAAGAAATATGCAAAGGATGTAAAAGCTTTAAAGAAAGCTAACAAATCTTTGAAAGCAGCTACCCAATTTGTTAATAATTACAAGTGATATAAAAGCAGGCCAATACACGGGCCTGCTTTTTTGTTTCGTTGAAAAATTGTAACTTTTTTTAAAAAATAGTAAAGATTCGTTCTCATCTATACACAATGTCCAAAAAGCTTCTAAAATGGAGTTGTAAAAAACATAAAGGAAAGAAGCTGTGTATTATGATGAAGTTTAATAATACAAAGAAATGGGTTTATGCCGCAGCTATGACTGGGGTATTATTTGCTGGAGCCCAATATGTTAATTCATCCAGTAATTATTTAGTTAAGGCGGATACAACCGACAACACGTCTCAACATCAATACAAGTATAATTCAAAGATTAATTTCCAAGATCAAAATAATAATTCACTTGGTGGTATCACTGCTTCAAGTGACAGCAATAATTTCCAGAAGTCACGTTTGTCATACACCTTGCATTATAATAACAAGACATATGATTTTTCAGACCAAATTAAAAATGATAAAAACATTCCTGATACTATTGATTTGAGTAAATCTGAATATAATTACACGTTGAATCAACCAACTCATACATTGACGGTTAATATCGTTGATAAGGACACAGGAGCGATTCTTGCTACAAAAGGATATACTGTAACAGATTTTGGTACAACCAGCATTAAGGACTTCGTTGACCAATACGCAAATGAATATAGTTACAGTTATTCAGATCCATTCAATTATGAAGATCAATACAATGTTGAAGTATCAAAGCAAAATGTCTCAAGTGCTAGTGGTACCACCATTCATGGGCAAACCTCAGCATCTTATGATAATGACGGTAAACAAATTGCTTCAACAACTACATCATCAGCTGCAGCATCAACTAAAACTGATACTAATGAATCCAGTTATAGTTCAAAAGAAAGTTCATCAGCTGAATCGTCAAGCGCAGCAAGCTCTAGTCAATCTAGCAAAGCATCCAGTGCTTCAAGCTCCAATTCATCCAGTGCAGAAAAATCCACTGAATCTTCGAATGATAGTCAAAGCAGTGAAGCTACCAGTAATTCATCACAAGCAGCAAACAAAAGTTCTGAGGCAGCAAATACATCATCAGTTGAATCATATGTTGCTTCTTCTGTAGCATCATCAATAGCTGAAAAGAAATCAGAAGCTGACAATAACAATGAAAAGAAGTCAGTTGTTAACACTCCAATTAACTCTGGAGAAATGAATGCATCTAAAAATGCTGGTACTCCAACAAAGGAAGAAGCCAATAAGTTACCACAAACTGGTGATAAGACTAACCAACAAGCTATTGCTGGTATGGGCGTTATCGCTATGATTATAGGTGGATTGTTGGGGATCTTTGGATTGAGAAGAAAGAATAGATAGTTTATCTATATTTATCAAAAGGAAGGCCTATATGGTCTTCTTTTTTTGTTATAAATGGCGTGAAAGTTTAAAAAAGTATAAAGTTGATGTCAAATATACATAGAAAATTAAAAAACGATATATAATAATTAAGTAAAGTTAATTGTATATTAATTAAAATTTTATAGAGAAGAGAGACGTTGTATTATGAAGTTTAATGATAAGCAATCAAAATTATTCAAGAACGCTAAAAAGTTCGTGTATGTTTCAGCAATCACAGGGGTATTATTAACTGGAACACAAGTTGGACAATATGCATCTACATATACAGCACATGCGGATGATACCACTACTCAAGATAACAATATTGCCACAATTTTTGTTGACCAATTTGGTAACCGCATTTATGGCGCATACTATCAAATTAGTAAGGGTGAAACTAATGTATCATCTCAACGCATTGCCGATTCATTACGTAGTAGTGGCGTTGATGTATCAAGCATGCCAGCAACGTTTGACTTAACTAGCCAACGTACTTATAAGCTACCACAACCAACCCATAAATTGACAGTTAATCTTGTCGATCAAAATAATAAAATCGTTCAAACTAAAACTGTTGATCAAGTGACTAATTACGGCCAAACTGATTTAAATGATTTGATTACGTGGGCACAATCAAATAAATATGGATATAATTCATTCCCATCAGCTGTGGACAATAATGAAACTACTGTAAATATTTCTGTAATTGAACCAACCACAACAGTTGTTAACCACACTACTCAACAACAAACAAGCTCAACGATTGAGACAAACACTAATACTACACAAAGTGATTCAAATACTAAAGTTCAAACCGGCTCAAATGAAAATGAAAAAAGCTCAACACAATCATCTGCATCAAATCATGATGAAAAAAACAGTTCTTCTGATAGCGAATCATCTAATTCGGTTGAAAAATCAGGTGCATCAACTAAGCAATCAAGCTCTGCAAGTGAAAATGTAAAATCAGAAGCGGATTCATCAGCAGTCTCATCATCTGCTTCAACTTCATCAGAAAGTTCAGCACAATCATCAACTTCAACACAATCACCAAAGAGTGATGAAAAGGTAATCAAGTCAATTGACCCAGTAAATAAGGATGCAAAAAAGACAGGTAAGCAAACTTCTTCTGCTAACAAGAAAGATGTTCGTGCTAAATTACCACAAACTGGTGACAAGACTAATCAATCTGAGGAAAGCTTACTAGGTGTTATGACAATCGCACTTAGTGCAGTTCTTGCATTCTTTGGTTTAAGAAGAAAAAACAAATAATAATAAATTAATTGTCTAAAAAAAGAGGCCTTTTGGGCCTTTTTTTTAGTTTAAATAAAACTGTTTTAAGAATATGTAAAAAAATCTGTAGAACTAATAATAATCAAAAAAACATCGATATAATACTCAACGAGTACTCACAAAATTAGAAAGAAAAGAGACGTTGTATTATGAAGATTAATAAGGATTCAAATCTATTTAAAAATACGAAAAAATTCGTTTATGTTTCAGCAATTACTGGTGCTTTATTGGCTGGAACTCAAGCGGGATATTTAGTATCTACATATACTGCGCATGCTGATGAAAACGTTCAATCATCAGTTGTGAATTTGAATTTTGTGGATCAATTTGGTAATCCAATTCAAAAATCATATGGCAGTAATGAAGTCACCACAGCAAATTATGAAATTGGAGTAGAAGCAAACACTACAAGAAGTAAGGATTACTTCATTGGTATTTTACAACTTCAATTCCCTGGAGTAAGCACATCTGAAAATAATATTCCTGACAATATTGATTTAAGCAAACCAGCTACATACACTTTTAAATTAGTTCAACCAACGCATACGTTAACTGTAAATTTAGTTGATAGTTCTAATAATGTTGTTAATACTAAATCTATTTCCGGTGTAACCAATTATGGAAAGTCAGACATTACTGACATGTTTAATTGGGCTAATGAACATAATTACGATACTAATGGTTTCCCAACATTAGTAAGCAATGGTGAAAATGTAAAAAATATCTCAGTTTCATTGATTAAAAATAACGATGATACTAAAACCACTACAGCCGCACCATCCAGCTCTGCAAGTCAATCATCACAATCTTTTGCTGTCGCTAGTTCAACACAATCGACGATTCAATCAAGTTCATCAAGTCATGTTGTACAAAGCTCTAGTGCGCAATCTAGTTCTTCATCTCAGATTTTTCACAGTTCAAACGCAGAATCAAATTCAACAGTTTCATCATCTGCTAATTCTGTAGTTTCCAGTCAAAGTGAAAATCCAATTCATAGTCAAGCACCTAATCATAATGAAGCAGTTAGCAGACCATATGATCCAGTAAATTATGGCGAAGAAAGCAAAACACGTAATGTAAAACACATTAAGCAATCTCCCGTTGACTTCATTGAAAATAAAGCAAACAAGAAATTACCACAAACCGGTGATAACACACATCAAGCTAGAGCTATTGCATTGGGTGTAGCGACAATTGCAGTTGGTTTAGGTGTTGCTTACTACGGACTAAGAAAACGCAACAAGTAATTATAATTAGACAGTTACTCCAATTATTTATACAAATATCTAATTTGTAACTTTTTTATGTATTTCATGAAAATCGATTTAACAATGTTTTGTTTAATTTTCTTAATTATGAGAAAAATTTTTAAAGACATTCATTAATAAGGAGTGTAAAGTGTAACACAAGAGGAGAGAAGTACTTAATGTTAGAAACACTATTTTTTATCTTTTTTCTGGGTCTATGTTGCACACACTACTATGTTAGATTTGGAAAATACTTTGCACTAGCAGGATTAATAATCCCGTTGATAATTATAATTTTAACCGTAATATTAACGATTAATCTACACAGATACACAATCATCATCTACGGACAAGGATTCCTAAATGTTCTAGAATCCATATTAGTCGTTAATCAGGTTAGACTTAGATTCGAAGGGGAATAAAAAAGACATCTTACGCAGCGTTGTAAGATGTCTTTTTTAAATGAATTCATGGATAAATGTATGTTATATTTATAATAGAACATTTGTTCGTAAGATGCAAGTGATTAAATCAAATGTTTTTGAGTCTTATTATTTGACTTAAAGTGTACTTTATATGAAATAATTATAGTTATCAAAATTATGGAGGATTCAATTATGAAAAGTGCAGTATTTATTGAACCTGGTAAAGTCGAAGTGCAAGACGTCGACATGCCAAAGATTGAAAAAGATGACGACGTTATCCTAAAGGTAGTTCGTACCTGTGTCTGTGGATCAGACCTATGGTCATACCGTGGATTAGACGAATACAAAAAGAAAGCTTACAACAATGGTCATGAAGCATTGGGTGTTGTTGAAACCGTTGGTAAAGATATCACTACTCTACAACCTGGTGATTTTGTAATCGTACCATTTACCCATGGTTGCGGTCATTGTGCGGCTTGTTTAGCGGGTTATGATGGAAGTTGTCTAAATCATTCTGATAACTTTACTCAAAGCGCTCAAGCTGAATACCTAAGAGCTCAACATGGTGAATGGTCATTAGTTAAGGTTCCTGGCAAACCAGAAGATTACAGTGATGAAATGTTAGATTCACTATTAGCTCTATCAGATGTTATGGCAACAGGATACCATGCAGCTCGTACTGCTGATGTTCAAAAAGGTGACACTGCTGTAGTTATCGGTGATGGTGCCGTTGGTCTATGTGGTGTAATTTCTGCTAAACTACGTGGCGCAAAGCAAATTATTGCGATGAGTAGACATGAAGACAGACAAAAATTAGCCAAGGAATTTGGTGCTACCGATATCATCTCCGAACGTGGTGATGAAGCTGTTAAAAAGGTGATGGAACTAACTCACGGTAATGGTGCAGACGCTGTTTTAGAATGTGTTGGTACTGAGCTATCTACGCAAACTGCTTTAGATGTTGCTCGTCCAGGTGCTAAGGTCGGTCGTGTTGGTTTGCCACACTCAGGTAACTTAGATATTGTTACCCCATTTGGTAAGAACATTGCTCTTGCTGGTGGTATTGCTTCAGTTACTACTTACGATAGACAAGAACTATTGGATGCCGTACTATCAGGTGCCATCCACCCAGGTAAAGTGTTCACTGGTAAATACAAACTGGAAGACATTAATCAAGCATACAAAGACATGGCTGAAAGAAACACTATCAAGGCTACGGTTGTTAACGATTAATATTTAAAAGATCGACTAATGTCGGTCTTTTTTTATATCTTCATAATATGAATTAGAAAATTATTAAGTGCTTATAATTGACTTATCATAATCAAAAGTTTAGTATACGATATAATCGTTAGAAAATATATCGGAGGAGGAGACACATATGAATAATTTTATGAATATGTACAGGTGTGATTGTTGTAAACCGGCGGCTTCTCCTCTGGTTATTTAATCGCGTCGTGATACATACGATTAATCTGAGAAGAGCTGCTGACCTATAGTGATGGGATCAGCGGCTTTTTTGTTTGGAGGGGAATACATACATCACATCATAATACTTAGGAAGTGAAATAAATAATGGATTTAGATGAGTCAAAAAAGATTACTAAATTTGAGACATTTGCGTTAGCCGTTGCAGCTGTTGCTCCAACTGGTTCAATTGCTTTTAACGCTGTACCAGCAGTGCCGTTTGCTGGCATTAATGTACCATTAGCGTTTCTACTTGGTGCGATTGGATTACTTTTTGTAGGTATCTGTTTCGCGGAATTATCAAAACATATTTCAGACGTTGGTTCAGTATATGCTTATAACCAACAAGCTTTAGGAGAAAGATTAGGCTTAGTTAGTGGTTGGACGCTAACATTTGCCTATGTGAACTTGGCGGTTTCATGTATGGGGGCAAATACTAACTTTGCACACGTATTCTTTGCTCAGTTAGGTTTTAATTTCAACAATACAATTATTGCGTTTGTAATTTTATTAGGAGCTGCACTAGTTCTTACATTTGGTCTAAAGCTTACTAGTAAATCAGCCATTGCAATTGAATTTTTGGCGATTGCTATTTTGGTTGTACTAACCGTTATCATTTTTGCCAAAGGTGGACGTGATGGCATTAGTGCCCAACCATTTGTCCCAACTCACAGTAGTGTATCTGGAATTGGACAAGGAATGGTATTTGCCATCCTTTCTTTCTGTGGTTTTGAAGGTGTCACAACTGTAGCTGTTAGAACAAAGAATCCAAAACGTTCAGTGCCATTATCTATTATTGTTACAATTATTTTTGCTGGAATTTTCTTTGTTATTGCTAGTTATATGCAAGTAATCGGATTTGGTATCCACCATGTCTCAGATTTCGCTCATTCTTCATCGCCATTAAACGATCTTTCATTAATGTATATGGGTCGCCCAATGGCTTTGATTATGGATTTTGCCATTCTAATCAGTAGTTTTGGCTCCGTGCTTGGTATCATGAACGCCGGTGCATACATGATTTACGCAATGGGTGTTAAAAAATATCTACCAAAATACTTTGGCAAGTTTAATGAAGAACTAAATAGTCCCACTCGTTCAATTTGGTTGTTAACGGCTATTATGGCAGTGGCTTATATTATTTTTGGTGTTCATTATGGACCTGAAGTAATTTATGCCAACTCCTCAACACTCGGAGTGTTAAGTATGTTGACAGTTTATGGTCTAGCTTGTCTTGGAACCATTCTATATTTCCATAAGCATAGAGATACTATTAAGCGTTCATTTATTAAACATATTTTGATTCCAGTTCTAGGAATTTTAGTGTTAGTTTACCCAATGTGGACTAACCTATATCCAATCCCAGACTTCCCTGGCAACTTATATCCATATGCAGTAATTTTATGGATTATTATTGGATTGGTAGTATACGTAATTAAAAAGAGAAGAAAAGAAGATTAATCAAAAAAAAGACGTCACTTATGTGGCGTCTTTTTGGTATTTATAAATTATTCGAAGTTATGTTGATATATGGTTCTAATAGTTTTATTATTTAAATATAATTTATATTGGAGAGGAGGGTCAAAACATCGATAAGTTTGTTAAAGGTAAGGCGGTTGTAGTTTTTGATCCTCCTTTTTATCGATTAATTATTGAAAATACGTTTGATGATAATTATGAAGTAGCTAAGGTAACGCTAGGAACTTCAGAACCATCCGCCTACTCAATAAATAATCTTATAAATAAAAAGTGGTCACGATTTAAGTTTTATCAAAAATCTTCTGATGAAGTTAATGTTTCAGAGAAAAGAATTAATCCTAAGAGACTACAAAGAATCAGTAGAAAAGAAGTGTCTAAAGGCATTGGGACCAAAGCCCAACAAGCTTTAAAGGAACAGAGTCAGCTAGAAAAGAAGACCAGTAAGAAGAAAAAAAGTGAATATAATAAAGAAAAGAAATTAATTAATTTTAAAATGAAACAACATAAGAAGATGGAAAAACATAAAGGACATTGATGTTATTTAAAAAACGTCACGATTGTGACGTTTTTTATTTTATATTGAACTTATCAATTATATACATGCTTAATGTCATTATTTCTAGGAAAATTCCAGATAAGATTAAATTAAAATTACCTTCATCGGTGAAAATGACGTAAATTCCCCATACAAGTAAAAACAATAATATCGTGCAACCTAAAATAAAAAATATTTTAATTGGTAAACTGCTATTACGATTTACCAATGATAAATCATGGTTCGACTTTAATAAGCCAGATTTTTTCGTGAAGTAATCGCATGCTATTCTAAGAAGAATGATGCCGACAATAAGTATTTCGAATAAAAATCCATTATTCATAGGTGATATGGTCAATGCTAAGAAGAATATTGCATAAATACCGTAATTTAATTCTAGAAAATTATTTCTAATCTTGTCCTTTGAAATGGATTCTTTTAGGCTAGGATAATCATCTAGAAATTCATCATATGGTATTTTATAGAGATTACTAATGTCAATTAATGTACTGGTGACTGGATAACTCTTGCCATCTTCCCAGTTGGAAATTGCTTTTTTTGAGACACGTAAACGTTTTGCTACTTCTTCTTGAGAAAGATTCATAAGTTCACGTTGATCTTTGATACGTTCACCGAATTCCATATTTTTATCTCTTTTCTATTAAATTATTTGTCATCATTATATCTAAAAAAACTTCATTTTAGTATTAAATTTTCTTATATGTTTTTTAGACGAAATGTATCGACTATTAAATATAACAATGGGATAATGGGGCATGAATAAAGGGGGAGGTGTTTTTCATGACTGACAATTTAGAACATCGAATGTTTTTAGGAAGAGTCGTTACTACCGATGACTTCTCATCTGATAAAACGTTGGTTCAAGTAGGGGGTATTTGGTATCGATACCATTTATCCGGTAATTCTACTTATCAGGATGGAACTGATTACCAGGTTGTGAATAACACAGGTAATACTCTTCATTTACAAAAAATTAAGTGAGGTATTGATTATGCCATTTGGAGTTAAAGTTATTCGTCAAAATAACGAAGGATTAGTGGAAACATTAGGAAAGTACAGCCACACTTTAAGTTCTGGTTTACATTTCTACATTCCAGTGATTCAACGCGTTAGAACTGTTAGTCTTGCAATGCAACCAAAATTACTACCAAAGTATTCATTGATTACTAAAGATAACGCTGAAGTATTGGGAAGTGTCAGTTTGAACTACCACGTAACTGAACCTGTTAAGTACCAATACGAAAACACCGATTCAGTAATGTCGATGGTTCAGTTAGTCCGTGGTCATTTAAGAGATATCATTGGTCGTATGGATTTAAACGAAGTATTAGGTTCCACTAAGGAAATCAATAAAGAATTAGCTGATGCAATCGGTGATTTAACCGACATCTATGGAATTAACGTTGATCGTATTAATATCGATGAATTAACTCCAAGTAAGGCAATTCAAGAAGCTATGAACACTCAACTTACAGCTGATCGTGAACGCCAAGCTGAAATCTCACGTGCTGAAGGGGATGCCAAGTCAGTCGAACTACGTACTAAAGCACAAAATGAAGCATTAGTTGCGACTGCTGAAGCTAATGCACAAGCTACCAAGACCAAGGCTGATGCTGAAAAGTACAGAATCGACAAGATTCAAGAAGCTTTACGTGGTGCTGATGACAAGTACTTCAATGCTCAAAGCATCGAAGCATTTAGTAATTTAGCCAATTCAGACACCAATATGGTAGTAGTGCCAAACGACGGTGCAGACTCATATGGTCAAATGACCACTTTTGCGAAACTACTAAAACAAAACAACGAAAAGAAAGAAACAAAAGAATAATAAAAAAGGCCTGACGAATGTCAGGCCTTTTATTTATCTTTTTTAATGCCATTTTTCTTCTTGTGTCTATCATCACCGTAACCCCAAATACAAAGGGTTCCAAAGAAAACAAGAAATACCATTGAGAAATCATGGAATGAATAACTTTTTGAAATAACCATTAGAAATATTACCAGAATATCAATTAGTAGTGGTAGAATTCCGCCAACCCAAAAATATTTTGTATCGGTTAGTACGTAAACTTCCAGTAGGTAAAGTGCAGCAAGCACTAGTAGGAAAATAATGAACCCCACTTCGTTTTCACATACGTTCTTAATTAATGTATTATGTAGATATAATATAGCAGAATTGGAGAGAACTCAATTGACAAAAAGTGTTGAGATTAACAATTTAGACAAACGAATTGGTAAAAGATTGATTCTAAATAATATTTCGTTTGAAATTAATCAAGGCGATATTGTGGGATTAGTTGGTGAAAACGGTGCCGGTAAGACTACAATTATGAAATCAATTTTAGGGATGATTGATAATAATGGTGGCTCAATTAGCATTAATGGCAAAGAAGTTACTGTTTCCAAAAGAGATGGGTTAAAAGGTGTTGGCTCGTTAATTGAAAATCCGGTGTTATATCCATACTTAAGTGGATTGCAACATCTTGAATTGTTTTCTGAAACCGAAGATAACGAGATGATTGATTATTTAGTCAATCGATTGAATATGCAAAATTACATAAATAAAAATGCGATTAATTATTCGCTAGGGATGAAACAAAAATTAGCAATCGCAATGGCACTAGTTAATCGCCCAAGCTTCGCAATTCTGGATGAGCCAGTTAATGGCTTGGATCCTAAAAGTACCAAAGAAGTTAGAGATTTAATTGTTGATTTGAACAAAGAAGGCACTACATTCTTAATATCCAGCCACATTCTTGCTGAATTAGAAAAGATTATTAACCGTGTTGTTATCATTAAAAAGGGTACCAAAATTTTTGATAACTACTTGGAATTCTTTGGCAACAAAGTGAACAAAACTTTCGTTAATACATCAGACAATAATTCTGCTGCAGAAATTCTTAAAGGCAAAGATATTAAAGCTTCTTTGGACAACAATGGTTTAACAATTGTTGGTGATTTTAATTTACAAGAAATTATCGATTTGATAAACGACAAACAAATTAGTTTTACATCTATTCAAACCATTAATGATGATTTTGAAGATGATTTAATCCAAATCTTGGATGAGAAGTAGGAGAGTTAAAATGTTGTATCTTATTAAGCAAGAAATGTTTAAAAACTATCATAAAAAATCGACGTTTATTTCAATGATAATTCAAGTGCTTTTTATGTTATCAATGGCAATTTTGTCATTGAAATATAGCAATGTCTTTAAAGGCAAATCATTATTCATAGAAAATTATAATGCGACTCTATGGATTGTTTTCGTCTTAATCTTCATGGCTAGTAATATATTTTTAAACGAATATAAATATGGGACCATCAAGCTATTAATTTCTAAAGAATTTAGTCGAACTCAGATTTACTTTAGTAAGGTCATTTTTGTCTTTATTCAGTCAGTTGTTTTATACTTACTCGCGATTATAATGACATTTATCATTAACTTTATTTTCACAAGAGTTGCAATTACATCAGCTGATATGAAATCATTGTTTACCAATATTGTCTGTGAGTTTTTCTCAACCTGGTTAATTGTTAGTCTATGTTTCCTTTTAGCATCAATATTTAGATCATCGGGACTATCAATTACTATCAGTATTATTTTGTATTTATCAGCTTCAATCGCGTCTAATTTAATGTTTATGGTTATTGCATCAAACAAGCTACTAAGATTTAATCCAATCAACATGTTAAATATCACTAACCAAGCTGGTGATTCATCATATAGTCACTTAACTCTATTGCCAATGTATGCTTACTTTATTGGAATACCAATTTATGTATTCATCTTTATGCTAATAGGAAACTACATCTTTGTGCAAAGAAATAAATAAAAAGACCTGACGACTGTCAGGTCTTCTTATTTATTTTTTAGATAATAGACTACAATAGCGGTTTCTAAAATTACAATTAGAAAAAATGCGATGATTAAATGTTTAGTAAAAAATGCAGTTGTTAAAATCGCTAGAAAGGATATTGATATAATATTAGACCATTTATAATCTAAATGAAAAAGTTCACCAAATAGGTCGAAGTTTTTAAAACCTATTTTATTTAGGAATTTGTTAATTAATGACACAATCATCACAACAAAAAGAGCTATCCAAGATAAAATGAATTTATTAATGCCGATAACAGAAGGATTAGTAATAATAATTCCATACAAAAACATGATAAATATATCGAAAGAATAAGCGGTACATATTAGTCCAATTAAGTTTTTGCGTACGTCATTTTTTTCGATGAATTCCTTCATACCACTATCTTCTTTTAGCATGGTATCTAATGAAATATCATATATATTACTCAAGGCAATTAAGCTTTTGATATCGGGGTAACTTTTTTCATTTTCCCAATTTGAGATGGTTTGTCGAGAAACATTTAATTTTTCTGCTACCTCATCTTGAGTTAATTCTTTAATCTTGCGTTGTTGTTTTAATCGATCACCAAATTGCATTTTTATCGGGTCCTTTCGTTCAATTTATTATCAGAATTATATAAAATTTTACCGAGAAGAGCTAGCTAAGTTTCTTTGCATTGTTGATTTATCAATGAAATATTCTCTTTTAATAAAATTGATTACAGTATTTATTTTGTCTTTTATGATATTATTTACTTATTAACGAAAGGAAGCTCATGATGAAAAAAGATCAATTATTGCAGTTGTTTATCGAACATAAAGGTGACTGGCTTTCTGGTAATCAATTAGCAAATGAAATGAACATTAGCCGTACGATGATTTGGAAGCTAATTAATCAATTGAGACAACAATGTCATCAAATAGACAGCAAGACTAATCAAGGATACAGGTACATAGGGAACAACGAACTAAACCCACAATTAATCGAATCAGACTTAAATAATGAATACGAAATCATCTTCAAGAAGGAAATTACATCTACGAATTCATACGCCAAGCAAATCAATGACCAAAGTCAAGATGGAAAACATCGTTTGGTGATTGCTGAAAAACAAACTCAAGGACACGGGCGAAGAGGGAGAAGTTTTTATTCTCCAGCTAAGAGTGGAATCTACATGAGCATGGTGGTGCCATTCCGTGATGCCAAACATTTAAATCCTGGTTTGCTAACGACCATGACCGCAGTAGTGGTTGCTAAAGCACTAAAGAAAAGTTATCCAGAAGAGGATTTCTTGGTTAAATGGATCAATGACATCTATGTAAATAACAAGAAAGTTGTTGGTATCCTAACTGAATTAGTGATGGATGCTGAATTAATGCAGCCTTCAGCAATTGTTGTGGGTGTTGGAATTAGTCTATCATCTAAAGAAATTCCGGACGAAATAAAGGATAAGGTTGGTTGGATTAGTGACAAGCAGATTGATAAGAATAAACTAGTCTCCGACATCGTCAACGGATTTGACGAAGAATTTCCTCATTATTTGGAAGCTAACTTCATTGAAGATTATCAAAAAATGTCATTTTTAAATGGTAAAAAGGTCAGTGTTGATACGACAAAAGAGACAATTGATGGGACAGTTACTGGAATCGATAAAGAGGGGCATTTGTTATTAGATGTTGCGGGAAAATCAACAACAATTAATAATGGTGAAGTCGTAAAAGTGAATTTTTAAAAGCCACCTTGAATAAGGTGTCTTTTTGTCACCAATTAAACGAATTGTTGAAATATATATAATCATCTTTAAAAAAATTTAATACTTTAAAACGTTATATTTTCAACGTTTCTTAAATATATATGTACAACGTGTCTATTATCAGCGCTATTTTATTCACCTATTTTTGAAAATTAGTGATATATTAAATGTAGATTATAACAATATAATCTAGTCTGGTTTGCGATGTATCTTGTCTGTTGTTTTTTTCTTAAATACGGTATTAATCGTATTCTTATTTTTTTGTATCAATAAAGATGATTTTTTTGATTATATTTTTTCATTTTAACCGAAAAGATCACCTGATTGTATAGTACATATATGATGCATCTATACAGTTTTTTAGATTTACGGTTTCACGATGATGACAACGTCATTACCGAAATTTTTAAATTAAAAACGAATCCTGAGTAAGGATTTTGAGGGGGATTTTATTATGAAAAAGAACTTTAAAAAGGCCGTGCTAGCTCTAGTACCTGCCGCAACTCTATTTTTCTCAACTGGTGTAAGTGCATTTGCTGAAACTTCAACACCTACTTCAACACCAACTACATCAAAAGATACAAGCAAGAGTGATTCAAAAGGTACTACAAGCACACCAGCTGCATCAAAAGATACAAGCAAGAGTGGTTCAGAAGGTACTACAAATGCATCATCTGCATCAGCGGATAAAAGCAATGATTCTAAGTCATCAGACACATCTTCATCAAAATCAGATGATAAAACTGTAACAACAGATACTAAGAAAGATGCAACTTCAGCTACAACAGATACTAAGAAGGATGCAACTAAGTCAGAAACTAAACTAGAAGCTACCAAGACTGATACAACTGCTGAAACTAAGACTGTAAAAAAACATGTAGCTAAGAAGTCATCAAAGAAAGCAGTAAAGAAGACAGTTGCAAAGAAGACAACTAAGAAAGAAGCCAAGAAGGCTGCTAAGAAAGCTGCTGCAAAGAAAGAAGCCAAGAAGGCCGCAAAGAAAGCTGCTAAAAAAACAACCAAGAAACATGCAAAGAAAGCAACTAAGAAGCATGTAAAGAAGACTTCACATAAGAAGAGTGCTGTTAAGAAACATGCAAAGAAGCACTCAAAGAAGCATGCAAAGAAAGTAACTAAAAAACACTCAAAGAAGACAGCACACAAGAAGGTTTCACACAAAAAGGCTGCTCACAAAGAATAGTAAAAATAAAAAAAGGATCATCGAAATGATGGTTCTTTTTTTATACACTTGACTTATAGTTAACTCTAACTGGTACATTTACTATTGAAGTTAGTAGAAAGGACTTTTTATGAACAAATATAGCATTGGAAAATTTGCCACCAAGGTCGGACTAACCACATACACATTGAGATATTACGATAAACAGAAGTTAATTATCCCTAAACGTGACGGAAATAATAGGCGATACTATGATGATGAGGACGTAAAGTGGATTGGGTTTATTTTGCACCTTAAGGGAACGGGTATGTTAATGACCGAAATTCAAGAATATGTTGAATTGCGCAAACAAGGAGATTCCACCATTAATCAGAGAAAGAAGTTGTTACAGTCCGTTAGGAAGAGAAGCATTGCTGATATTAACGAGCGTAAGTCTCACTTGGAAATTTTATCTCTTAAAATTGATTGGTATGATGGCAAACTAAAGCATAAGGTCAACGAAAACTTCGAAGAATATATTAAACGATTTAGATAGGAGTTGTCATTAATGAATGAAGAAGTAAAGAATGGGATTATTTTTGATCGTGGACCTAAGAACGATGTATACGCAAAATACTTTACTGGTCAAAGCTACCTAAGTGGAATGATTAGTCCAAAAGACGAAGTGAATGTCGGTGTCGGAAATGTTACCTTTGAACCGGGATGTCGAAATAATTGGCATATACACCATGACGGATACCAGTTACTATTGGTGACTGGTGGAATTGGATTGTATCAAGAAGAAGACAAACCAGCTAGATTATTACGACCAGGGGATGTCGTGGTAACTCATGATGGTGTTAAACATTGGCATGGTGCTACTTCAGATAGTTGGTTTTCACATATTGCAATCACTGCCGGAACTCCTGAATGGCTAGAATCAGTAAATGATAATCAGTATAATCAAGCCAATAACGAAGGAAAGCGTGATTAATATGAAAAAACAGACAGCTGGAAGAGATAACTTAGGTGAATTCGCTCCTAAGTTTGCCGAAATTAATGATGATGTACTATTTGGTCAAGTTTGGAGTAGAGAATCACAACTCTCTTTAAAACAACGCAGTATGATTACAATCAGTAGTTTAATTGCTGCAGGTAATTTTGAACAATTGAAAGCTCATCTTCAGATGGGTAAAGAAAACGGCATTACTAAAGATGAAATTTCAGAAATCATCACACATTTGTCTTTTTATGTTGGTTGGCCAAAAGCATGGTCGGCGTTTAATGTGGCTAGAAAAATTTTCTAATAACTTTCTTTGGTTACGAAAGAGTATAACAAATAAACAAGAAGTTAAAATTAAAACACTTAACTAAGAAGCACAGACGTATCCTAATCTTCAAACGTGCACAAATAAGAAAAGCAATTCGTAAGTTAACTAAGTAATCTTAAAAGACGCTATCAAACGATAGCGTCTTTTTTGCTGCACTTAATTGACAACTTATTTTGACATGTCGGTTAACAATTGGTAATATATGGAATTGTTAACTTTATATAAAACGACGGTTAACAATAAGGAGAGAGATATGAAAACGAGAGACGTGACACAAATCGCGCTGATGACGGCGTTAATTATTGCATTGGCATTCGTACCAGCAATTCCAGTTGCAATTATTCCGGTACCAATCGTTCTACAGAATTTTGGAATTATGTTATCTGGTTTATTATTAGGTGGTAAAAAGGGAACTATTTCAGTAGCAATTTTAATGGCAATGGTAGCTGTTGGGCTACCGGTTCTTACTGGAGGACATGGTGGAGCAATTAGTTTCATCGGCCCCTCTGGAGGATACCTATTGTCGTGGCTATTAATGCCTTCACTAATGGCGCTTTTTAATCGATTATGTAGTGCATTTGTCGATAAAAATAGTTTTTGGAATGTATTAATTTCTACTATTATAGTAAGTATCGTAATATCATACTCAATTGCGATTGTGTGGATCAGTGTGCAGATGCACATCACATTGAGTCAATCATTACTTGCTAACATGGTATTTATTCCAGGCGACATTATCAAGGCTGTTATTGCTGCCTTCGTTGCCAAACGATTATTACCAATCATTAATAAAAATGCTTAATATTTTTCCTTTCTCGCATTGACGTATATAATGGTGACAAAAGCAAAAAGGGGATGTTTTCATGGATACATCAAAAATGATTAATCCTATGTTAGGTTGGAAGTTACGTCCACTTGTTGAACAAGTGACTTCAACTGATGATATTGAAGATATCAAATTTAACTACATGTTAATGCCTAAGCCAGATACGCCAGAACATGCTGCAGAATGGAAGAAGGTATTAGCGCAATATGAAAATAAGTAATTTTGACCATTTTGTTTTAACAGTCAATAACATTCAAGATAGTCTTGATTTTTATAATGGAATTTTAGGGATGGAAAAAATCACCTTTAATAAAGGTGATATTAAAAGATACGCCGTAAAATTTGGTCATTCAAAAATTAATTTTCATGAGGTTGGAAATGAATTTGAACCAAAGGCAGAAGTGCCTACACCAGGATCGGCAGATTTTTGTTTAGTGACATCTACTCCCATTAACGATGTCGTTAAGGAAATAAGAAGCAAAGGTTGCGATATTATTCAAGGCCCTGTTGAGAAATCTGGAGCAGATGGAAAAATCATTTCAGTTTATTTACGAGATCCAGATGATAATTTAGTAGAAATATCTAATTATTAAAAACAGCGTTTTTATGCTGTTTTTTATTTGCTATATAATTAGACAATGGAGGAGTAATATGGATCCTGTATTAATTGTGCTTAGGGGAAATGCAGTGACTGGAAAGACCAGTGTTGCATCAGCTCTACAAGAAAGACTAGGAACCACGAACGTAATGTTGGTTCAACAAGATATAACTGAAAAACATACAGATACACAAATTCCAATGATTCAAAAGCTGGTTAACTACGGAAAAAAGCACTTCCATTATGTTATTTTGGATGGGATTTTGCCCAAGGAAGTATACGGAGAAATGTTACATAGTTTCATTAAAGACTTTGGTAGCCAACAATTAGTGTATTACTTTAATGATTCGTTCGAACAAACATTGAAGCATAACGAACAAAAAATTCAGCCACACGATATCGACAAACTAAAATCGTGGTGGATTGATTCAGATATACTATCCGTTGAAGATATAAAATTAGAGAACGGTGAAATTGAAGAATATACTAATCAAATCATTGATGATATCAACGATTTACCTCTATTCTGATTTTATATTAAATTGGATTTAAAAGAGAGATACATTTGTAAATAATTAATATCTAATTAAAATGTGTACAAAAATGTTATACACCCTTGCTAATGATTCATTTTTATTTTATATTAATTCTTGTGTTTTTTTAGATCGTCATATATAATAAGAACAGTTGTTCGCATAAAGGCGATCAGTTAACTCATATTTATTATGTTAATGAGACCTCTCATCTCATTAATACATTTATATTTTCTTATCTCTCTCAAAAAAAGACCACTCTCTCTCAAGAAGGTCTTTTTTTATTTTACATATTTATCTGTTAATGGGATGTTTAATGACTAGGTCATGTACTTGTTGCTTGGCATCATCTAAGATGTTTTGATGACCAGGATGATTTAATACATCAACAATGATAGTGGCTACTTTGATAGCATCATCTTCACTGAAGTTACGACTAGTGATAGTAGGAGTACCAATTCGGATTCCTTCCATAGTATCACCATTTTCTAAGGGCAATAGTTCTTTGTTAGTGGCAATTCCCACAGAGTAAAGTAGTTCAGCTGCTTGATCACCAGTAAGACCAACTGCGTTTAAATCCAATGTCATTTCATGATTTTCGGTATCACCAGATACAACACGAATCTTTTCATCTTGATTAAACACTTTGGCCATTGCTTTAGCATTCTTGATTACATTAACGGCATATTCATGGAAGTCTGTTTTCAAGGCTTCACCCAATGCAACGGCTTTGGCAGCAATAACATGTTCTAAAGCACCACTTTGTGATATTGGGAAAACTGCGTAGTCTAACTTATCTGCAAATTTTGCCTTGGCTAATATCATACCACCTCGTGGTCCACGTAAAGTTTTGTGGGTCGTTGTAGTCACAACGTCAGCAACTTCAACTGGGTTAGGGTGAACTCCAGCTGCAACTAGTCCAGCAATGTGGGCCATATCGACCATTAGGATGGCGCCGACTTCATCAGCTATTTTTCTAAATTCATTCCAGTCAATGATATGACTGTATGCGGAAGCACCAGCAATGATTAGTTTTGGTTTTACTTCTAAAGCGATTTGGCGAATGTTTTCAAAGTCTAGTAATTCTGTTTTAGGGTCAACACCATAAAAATGAGAATCGTAAAGTTGACCGGAGAAGTTATGTTTTTGACCGTGGGTAAAATGACCACCAGCATGCTCACTCATTGCAAGAATATTATCACCGGGTTTTAAGAAAGCGGCATATACAGCTTGGTTGGCTTGGCTTCCAGAATGAGGATGAACGTTTGCATATTCTGCGTGAAATAATTCTTCTGCACGTTGTTTAGCAATTCTATCAATTTCATCAATTGCTTCGTTCCCGGTATAGACACGTTTTTCAGGATATCCTACTGCATATTTATTCGTTAATACAGAACCTTGAGCTGCACGTACAGCCTTGGATGCAATGTTTTCTGATGCAATTAATTCAATGACGTTATCTTGACGATTGTTTTCGTGTTTGATTGCTTTGAAAATTTCTGGATCTTCTTTTGAAAAATCATACATAATTTATTCTCCTTTTGGTAAATAAAAAAACGCCCCTGTACTTTCGTACAAGGGCGTCGTAACACTGTTCCACCTTATTTTTATATCAAGCTCGCACTTGATACCTCTGGTTCTTAATGCGCATTAAGATTTCGATTCAATTGATAAATCTTGACTGCCTTCATCCAAGGACTTGGTATCTCGTTTCACTAAATCAGATACTCGCTTAACAAGTCGATTTGAATTACTACTTTCAAGTTGACACAAGAATATATCAAAAAAATTATACTGTCAAACTATTTTTTAATTAATTTGTAATTCTGTTTTGAAAACGGTGGTAAAAACTCCATGCGATGATGATAAAGAATACCGGACCAAATAGTGTCCAGAAAGCGGTTTGAAAGTCATTTTGTAATAGTGGTTGAAGTGTTGTAAAAATAATTGCAAAACTTAAAGCTAAAATTGTAATAATTGATGTTATCCATGTTGTCCAATTATTCTTATAGAAGATGAAATTGTCACTGGTTTGCTGTACGCGCTTCTTAAAGATAGGGAAAGCAATAACTAAGAATAAGTATGGCACGGCAGTCGTCATATTGTTCATGTCGGTCAAAATGGTGTAGAAGGTTTGTGCACTTGATCCACCAAATGAAATTCCGGCGATGATTAGAATAATAATAAAACATTGAGCCCATAATGCGTTAGCTGGGACATTAAAACGGTTAATCTTTGTTAAGCGCTTTGGCCATAGTTCCTTAGGAGAACCTTCGATAAATGACTTAATAGGTGCGTAAGTTAAGAAAATAAATTCACCGGCGTAACTTAGAAATCCTGTCAAACTAGTAATTCTAGTCACCCATTGTCCCATGACAAGAGATTGTGCAACACTAAGGTGTAAGAAATTATGACCAAAGACGTATCCTAGATTGGTAAGTAATGCAAAACGAACGTTACCTAAGTTGATATTAGAACCGCTTAAAGTATGTAACCAATTAGTACTGATTCCACAGAGTAAGATGCCGATTAAGTATCCTATGGTCATGATAATAGTTGCAATTACAACAGCGCGAGGGAAAGTACGCTTAGGGTTCCTGGTGTTATCAGTAATACTACCTAGCGTTTCCATTCCGGCGTACGCAAAGATAGCATAGACTAAGAACGAAAAAATGGCAATCGGTGATTGGAACGCAGGATTAGGTGAATTCAGTAAAGCGTGGGTTGTAACGGGTTCAGCAAAGTGACCATGATTAGCAGCTAACACAAAAATCGATAATAAGATAAAAATAGTCATGTCGAAAATACCAATAATCCCACTAAAGTAAGAAAGGCTGGCGATAGACTTCATTCCATGATTGGCTAACCAAGTCATGATAATAATGACAATAATTCCTAAAATTCCAATGGTAGCAGTAGAATCCAAGGATCCGATGTGCCAGCTGCTGGTAGTATCATGACCTGAGATAGTAACCGCTAGGGGAATCCACATGGTGGTTAGCATGAAAACCATTGTAATGATCCAGCCTGCTAACCAGGTGAAACTACCGATGAATGCCCACTTCTTACCGATGCAATGTTCTAACCAAGAATAAATTCCTCCGTGTGCGTCCTTGTATGAAGAACCAAATTCAGCGAACATCATACTGGTTGGAATAAAGAATAATACTGCTCCTAATATGTACCAAATGATACTGGAGTATCCCATTTGATAAAATGCTGTTTGTGAATTGGAAATTCCGAAGATGGTGGAAAAGATAATTAACACCAATCCCATCGTTGATATCTTATTGTTACTTGAGACCTTATCCATAATATTTTTCTCCCTTCAAAAGAAGAGTGCTACGGTAAAGAAAAAAGGCCACCTATTGATTTTCAAAAGGAGGCCGGTGTAATAAGAAAGGACTATTCATTCGAATAGTCCTTTTAAAATTATTATCGTGTTAATTTCTCTACGTATAATCTTAAAAGCACCCCGTGAATATAAAATTCACGACAGTCCCTAGTTTATTAAACTAGGCCCCAACAAGTTAGTTTTTTAGGTAACTAATTGTTTCGGCAAATGTCCCTTTAACTTGGTCTCTATGCCTCCTAAATGGCTCTTCCAAGCGACTCTTAACATTTGCGCCTCTTCCTTAGATAAATTATTAAATTGTTTATATCATAACGCTAAATTAAAAAAATGCAACTAAAAAATTATAGTTTTATTACTTTTTATTTTTGTGATGTGTTCTTTTTACCGTTAATTTTTTCGCTCATCGCCTGATTTTCCGATTTTAGTTGGTTGACCATTTGCATAGTTTGTTGGGTATGGGCTTCCATCTCTTGAGCACCTTGTTTTCTTTCATCGCGATCGAAGAAAAAACTAATTAACCACACGATGAATAGGCATGTATAGACCACCACAAAGCCAAGCCCTAACAGGACAAACATTGAAACGATTCCGATAATTAATAACCACATGGCCAAAACCCCTTATATATGTATTATTAATAAGCGATTATACACCTAGTATAATTGCTTATTAAATTTTTATTTGTGACGAGGGTATTGATGCTCGATTTCATAAACGACTTCAGGATCATCGCCGGTACGAAAATCTTGATTTAAATCGTCAATTAACTTCATTTCATGATCTGATAATTCAAAATCATATAGGTCCGCATTTTCGACCACTCGTTGTGGTGTACTTGACTTAGGAATGATAGTTACACCGTTTTGTAGATGCCATCTCAAGATAATTTGTGCCGTTGATTTACCATGAGATTTGGCAATTTCTTGGATGGTATCGTCGTTTAGCGTAGCACCACGACCCATTGGACTCCAAGCTTGTGTGACGATTCCTTCATCCTTGTTTGCTTTTAGCATGGATTTTTGACTTAGGTAAGGATGGACTTCGATTTGGTTAACGACAGGCATCTCATGAGCTTTAGTTTTTAATAAATCCAAGTGAGTTTGATGGTAATTACTTACCCCGATTGACTTCACTTTGCCTGCTTTTTTGGCATCTTCAAATGCACGCCAAGTATCAAAGAAATTTGAACGAACTGGCCAATGAACAAGTAATAAGTCAATATAGTTAGTTTGAAGTTTTTCAAGTGACTCATCAATTGCATCTAATGTTGATTGGTATCCTTGTTTTGGTTCAGGGATTTTTGTTGTAATAAATATTTCATTTCTGTTAATTTGTAGCTTTTTAATTGAATTACCTAGTAGTTCTTCATTATTATAGAACTGTGCAGTATCGAATAATCGATATCCGGCTTCATAGGCCGACTTAATAGCTGCATCCATACTATCTTGATCAGCTAGTTTATAGGTTCCAAAGCCTTCTATAGGCATTTGATTTCCATCTCTTAGCTGTATGGTATCTTTAATTGAATTAGGCATATTAATGGCCTCCTTTTATTTTTAAGTACCAGAGTCAATGATAGTCCATAAAAACTAGATAAATCAAATTTTTTACACGTTAGGGGTGTTTTTTTGCAATCACGAATCGACAGTCAAAAGGGATTGACTACAAAACAAGCCAAACATTTATATGATCAAGGATTACATAATACCAAACGGAAGGGTTTTACCAAGACTATTCCTCAGATATTACAAGGAAATGCATTCACATTGTTCAACTTTATTAATATAGTTTTGGCGGCAATGGTTTTTTATACGGGCGATTATAAAAATCTATTGTTTTTAGTGATTGCGATTTCAAACACAATTATTGGAAGTATCCAAGAAATTAGATCAAAACGCCAGTTAGATAAAATGGCGATATTATCACAAGGATTAATTAGGGTCGTGCGTGATGGCCAAATTAAAAAGGTTGAAGATGACCATATTGTCTTAGGTGATGTTTTATTAATTGGTCATGGTGATCAAATTCCAATCGATGGTAAAGTATTGACTTCTGATTCTCTACAAGTAGATGAATCACAAATTACAGGTGAAACTAATTCCATTGAAAAACAACATGGTGATTCTGTTACTTCTGGAAGTGTTGTCTTGAGTGGAAGTGCCAGAATTGTTGCGACTGAAGTTGGTGAGGACACTTTTGTGAATCGAATGGAATTTGAGGTTAGTCGTACTAAAAAAGATTCTGATAGCAAGATGCTAAAGACCATTAATAAGATTATTAAATGGTTAACGTTTGTGATTGTACCGCTTGGGGCGCTATTGTTGTATACAAAAATTATGCGTGGTGATGACATTAACCAAGCGATGTTAGGAACGGTTGCGGCGATGATTGGAATGATTCCTGAGGGATTGGTTCTATTGTCATCAGTAACACTTGCTGTATCTGCTGCCAAGTTAGCTCGTCATAAAGTTTTAGTCCGTGCTTTACCTGCAATTGAAACGCTGGCTCGTGTTGACACAATCTGTTTAGACAAGACAGGAACCATTACTTCAGGAAAATTGAAATTGGAAGATGTATTGCCAGTTAATAACCACTCAAAGGATGAATTAAGACATATTTTGGGTAGCTTAGTATATGCATTTGAGGATGATAATGAAACTTCAGCTGCAATTAAGCAGGCTATTTCAAATCCTAACGTGAGGGTTTTAAAGAGTTTTCCATTTTCTTCAGATAAAAAATGGAGTGGTGTGCAAACCAACGAAGGAAACTACATTATGGGGGCGCCACAATTCATCATTAAAAAAATGACAAAAGAGGTTTCTGATAAGATTAGTAACTATGCTAATCAAGGTTATCGTGTTATGGCTTTGCTAAAGAGTAATAAGGATTTAACCGATGATTTAAATGATGCCGAATTGTTAGGATTGGTGTTAATTAGTGATGAGATTAGACCTGATGCTAAGAGTACTCTTGAGTATTTTGTAAAACAGGGTGTTAGCTTAAAGGTAATTTCCGGAGATGATCCCAAAACGGTTAGTGCGATTGCTAGTAGAGTTGGTCTAAAAGACAGTGATAAAACGGTTGATATGACACAAGTGCCATTTGATGCCGATTATCAAGAGTTGGTAAAGGATAACGCTGTATTTGGCCGAGTTACCCCACAACAAAAGAAACGTTTAATTCGTTCTTACCAATTGAATGGAAACACTGTCGCCATGACAGGGGATGGTGTTAACGACATGTTAGCAATGAAACAAGCTAATTGTGGAATCGCAATGGCTTCCGGTAGTGAAAGTACTAAAGGGATTGCTGATTTTGTACTAATTAACTCTAATTTTTCAGCAATGATAGACGTTTTAGCTGAAGGTCGTCGTGTTATCAATAATATTGGAAGTGTGGCATCTCTTTACTTGATTAAGACGATGTTCTCATTGTCACTAACAATCTTGTTTATGTTTAGCATTCACAGCTACCCATTCCAACCAATTCAATTAACGCCAATCAATACATTTATGGTCGGATTACCATCATTCCTATTAGCTCTGGCACCTAACTATCAAAGGGTTACTAACCAATTTAGCGCTAAGATTTATAATGTCGCATTGCCGGCAGCTATGACGATTGTTGGATACGTTGTGTTGATTATTTACATTGGCAAAGCTTTCCACTTTGATTACGTGCAAAGAGCCACGATTAGTGTTTTGGTGACTGGATTTATTTATTGGATAGCTTTATTTAAGGCATCTCGTCCATTAAATCGTGTTAAGTTATCAATTATTATTCCGTCAATTGTAATTTTTGCATCCATCTTTATATTTTTTCCATCAATATTCTCATTGGTCGATGTATTCAAAATGCCGATATTTATTCCGGCAGCATTGGTTGTTGTCACAGCGGTACCGGTATTCATTTTGATGTCGTCAGTTGTTCGTCGTATCTTGATTAAAATTAATCCAAGTAAATTTGACGACTCCATTTAAGCTAGTATATAAAACTACTTGATATGATATAATATTGATATTGAGGTGATCTAATGAACAGCAAATATACTAAGTGGCAGGACCAAATGAAAGAAGTTACTTTGCCTAAATGGGAAGAACTTCCTAAGTTTGATTTATACATGGATCAATTAGTGGCCGTTGTCAACGAGGCGATTGGACCACTAGGGATGGATACCGTGACTAAGTCTATGGTTAATAATTACGTCAAAAATAAGGCGACATTTGCGCCAGTAAAAAAGAAATATCAAACTGTCCATGTGGCAGATATAATAATTATCAGTTTATTAAAGCCGGTCTTTTCCATTAAAGATATTAGAAGGGGAATTGACGAAATTACTAAACAACAATTTCCTAAACAGGCCTATGATGAATTCATTGAAATGCTTGTTGAAAAACTACACCATATCGCAGATGGTAAGTCAGTGGCTAACAACGATTCAGAAATTGAACAACTACTAAGTTCAATTGCCGATACCATTGTTAACAGATTAATTGCTAACGAAATATTTGAAGATATGATTTATGAATAATAAAAGCGCTCCTTAGTTGAGGAGCGCTTTTTGTTTAGCTTATAATTATAAAAAAGGTGGAATCAAGATGAAAAAAATAGATGATTTAAAGCAATATGTAAGTGAACAGCTAGCTAATGATGCTACCGGACATGATTTTTCACATATAATACGAGTTGCTAATTTGGCAAAAGAAATTAGCAATCAGACTGACAATGCTGATTTATTGATTGTTTTAACCGCTGCATATTTACACGACGTTATCGATGATAAGTTAGTAGATAATACATATGACAAACAAAAAGAGGTGCAATCCAAATTATCTGATTTGGATTACACCTCAAGTCAAATTGATGAAGTGATGGATATCATCACGCACATGTCATACAGTGCGAACTTAAAGCATCACTATGAGCTTACGATTAACGGTCAAATTGTCCAAGATGCCGATCGACTAGACGCAATCGGTGCAATTGGTATTGCTAGAGCTATGTATTTTGGGGGCCACTTTGGTGATACCATTTATGACCCTCAACAAGTGCCTCGCATGGATATGGACAAAAGTCAATATCGCAAACATACAACCGTCATTAACCATTTTTATGAAAAATTGTTTAAGCTACCCGAGTTAATGAATACGTCAGTTGCTAAAAAAATGGCAGACAATCGTAGTAAATATATGCACGATTTTGTAAGAGAATTTAAAAATGAATGGCGAGGCATTCAATAATTAGATACGTAATTACTTGACGATATCAACGAAGTGACCGTGGACTAAATTAACTAAATCAGTTGCGTCTAGTTCAACAGAACGTCCAACTTGGCCAGATGAAACTAGAATTTGTCCTTGTCGTTTGGCTTCGTTATCAATGTAGATCGGATAGTGGAATTTTTCATAGATACCAACAGGCGTGTTAGCACCATGAACGTACCCAGTGGTCTTCAATAGGTCCTTTAGAGGAACCATATTGACCTTTTTATTTCCGGATTCTTTGGCCAGCTTCTTTTCGTCTAAATGTTGATCCAATGGCACCACGCCAACAACAGGACCAGTATCTTTGCCTTCAAGGACTAATGTCTTGTAGATACGATGTTGATCCATGTCTTCTTCTACTTCTAATTGAGCGACGTTATTTTCGTCATGTGTTGCGAATTGGTGTTGGATATAAGAAATGTTATTTTTATCAAGAATTTGTTCAACTAATGTCTTATGAACCTTATTTTTCTTCTTTTTTCCCATTTCAAAATCACCTCGTCATTCATTTTAGCATAGAATTGACAAGCGATTAACGATAATATAAAATATACCTAAAATTATATATACCAATAAAGGTATATTCGAAAGGAAAAATTTATGAATTGGTTACTAATACTAATTACCTTTTTAGGAGTTAATCTTGATTTCTTTTTTATTCTGCTTTTCATGTTAAAGAAGTATGATTTAAAGTCTGTTACAGTTGGTTATTTAATCGGGTTGTGGGTGCTTCTTCTTTTAAGCTTTAATGTGGGACAAATCTTAGCACATTTTCTACCAGAGTGGATATTAGGATTACTTGGTTTTCTACCCATTTACATGGCATTAAAAGATGAAGATGAAGATGCTAAAGAAGTCAGTCACAAGTCACCAGTAGTGATTACGCTAGTGACATATTTATCCGTATGTGCAGGATGTAATCTTGCGTTGTTCTTACCAGTTCTTTCTAGTATTGATACGATTCAATTCATTCAAGTTATTTTGATGTTGACCGTGCTATCTGTTTTGATTATCTTCATTATTAAATCAATTGGACAAGTTAAAGTGGTTAATAGCTTGATGGAAAAATATGGTGAAATTTTGACGAAACTGGTTTATATTGGTGTCGGAATTTATGTACTATTTGATAGTGGATTAGTTGCACATATTATTTCTTGGTTTTAGGGGATGTTTTTAATGCAATATAAAAAACAAATCATTGAAGAAGTGGCATCAATCTATAAGGTTTTAAGTAATGAACGCAGAATTATAATTATTACTGTCTTGATGGAGGATAACAAACCGTTGAGTGTAAACGAGATTTGTCAGCAGACACAGTTAAGCCAACCGGTCGTTTCAAAACAATTGGGTATCCTATATAAATACCAAATTGTTTGTAAGGAAAAAGTTGGTACCAGTGTTATGTATGGTGTCGACGATCCGCACGTGGTTGAAATGATTTCAGATATGATTCAACACGTAAAACATGAGATAGTTGGAAAACCTCATCCAAGGAATTTGTTTTAAATTTGCGAAGTTGTATCGATAAATCTGTTATACTGATTTTTAGAAAATTAATCGTGAGGAGTAGAAAATGGCTGATTTAGTTTATAGGAGAGTGTCATCTGACTTAAAGCAAAAGATAGTCGATAACGAATTTCCTAACAAACGCTTGCCCGACGAGCGAACATTAAGTGAGACCTACCATGTAAGCCGCAGTTCTGTGAAGCGGGCATTGAAAGTATTGGCTGATGACGGAATTATTTTCAAAAAGCGTGGCTCAGGAACATTCATTAATCCGTTATTTATGAAAAATAAGACGATTTTTCATTATGAAGGTTCTAACCTAGGGATTACTGATAGTATGAAGAGTCAGGGAAAAGTACCGAAGATTAAGTTATTGAGCTTTAAAGTTGTACCCGCAAGTAAAGAAATTCAGCAGGATTTATTCTTGGCTGATGGAGACTTCGTATATGAGATTCAACGACTTCGTCTATTTGATGACAAACCATTCATGATAGAAACAGGATACATTCCTATTAAAATTGCTCCAGAGTTAACACAAGAGATTGTTGAAAAATCTATTTTTAACTATGTTGAGGACACTATTAATAAGAGCGTTACACGTTCATTTTTATCAATATTGGCAAGTCCATCAAATGAACAAGATCAAAAATTATTGAACCTAAAACCTACTGAACCAGTTGGTGTCATGGAAGGGATTTTCTTTCTAGATGATGGAACCCCATTTGAGGTCTCAAACATGCGTCTGCACTATCAATATTTACGTTACAATACTTTCGTTATGGTATAAAAATTTAATACGAAAAAGTTATGAAAATCATTGGACTATTATGCCAAAATCGTTCATAATAATGACGATGTAATAATGGTTTAATTGCAATGTGGAAATTGGACCGTATCAATTTGCAAAAAGGTTGACTTTTTGTAAAAAGTCTTTATTATATTCATTGTAATTAAAATTATCGGGCGTAGTCTGATGATTTTTCCATTATTAATTTCAATAGTTTTTATTTTAAAAGGAGTGTTAATTAATGGCTCAAGATTTCGATTCCAAGCAATACTTGGAAGAATTAGATAAATACTGGCGTACTGCTAACTACTTATCAGTAGGTCAACTATATCTAAAAGATAACCCATTATTAAAGAGAGAATTAACATCAAGCGATGTTAAAGTTAAGCCTATCGGTCACTGGGGTACTATCGTATCTCAAAACTTTATTTACGCACATTTAAACCGTGTTATTAACAAGTATGACCTAAACATGTTCTATATTGAAGGTTCAGGTCACGGTGGCCAAGTTATGGTATCTAACTCATACATTGATGGTAGTTACTCAGACATTTACCCAAACATTTCACAAGATGAAAAGGGTATGGCTAAATTATTCAAACAATTCTCATTCCCTGGTGGAGTTGCATCACATGCTGCCCCTGAAACTCCAGGTTCAATTCATGAAGGTGGAGAATTAGGTTACTCACTAGCCCACGGTGTTGGTGCTATCTTTGATAACCCTGATGTAATTGCCGCTGTTGAAATTGGTGATGGTGAATTAGAAACTGGTCCTCTAGCTGCAAGTTGGTTCTCAGACAAGTTTATCAACCCAGTTAAAGATGGTGCTGTTCTACCAATCATTAACTTAAACGGTTTCAAGATTTCTAACCCAACTATCATGTCACGTATGTCAGACCAAGAAATTACTGACTACTTCAAGGGTATGGGCTGGAAAGCTTACTTCGTTGAAAACGAACAAGACTTCGATGATCACATGGCTTACCACGAAAAGATGGCTAAGGTTATGGACGAAGCTGTTCAAGAAATTAAAGATGTTCAAAAGAATGCACGTGAAAACGAAACTGCTGACACTGCTAAAGAACCAGTATGGCCAGTTATCGTTGTTAGAACTCCAAAGGGTTGGACTGGTCCTAAGTTTGACTTAGACGGTAACCCAATTGAAAACTCATTCCGTGCTCACCAAATCCCAGTTGATGTTTCATCAGACAAGATGGAACACGCTGACTTAATCGTTAACTGGTTGAAGTCATACAAGCCAGAAGAATTATTTAACGATGATGGTACTATCAAGGATGACATTAAGGCTCTAGCACCTAAGGGTGACAGAAGAATGTCAGTTAACCCTATTACTAACGGTGGTATCGATCCTAAGCCACTTATCTTACCTGACGTTAAAGAATTTGCTGTTGACGTTAAGACTCCAGGTGAAACTGTAGCCCAAGATATGGCTGTATGGAGTAACTGGTTAGGTGCCGTTATGAAGGCTAACCCAGATAACTTCCGTGCATTTGGTCCTGACGAATCAATGTCAAACCGTCTATTCGGTGTGTTTGCTGAAACTAACCGTCAATGGATGGAAGAAATTATGGAACCAAATGACCAATACGTTGCCCCATCAGGTCGTTTAATCGATTCACAACTTTCAGAACACCAAGCTGAAGGTTGGTTAGAAGGTTACGTATTAACTGGTCGTCATGGTTTCTTCGCAACTTACGAATCATTCGGTCGTGTTGTTGACTCAATGTTAACTCAACACTTCAAGTGGTTACGTAAAGCTGCTGACCAACCATGGAGAAAGAAGTACCCATCATTGAACTTTGTTGATACTTCAACTGTATTCCAACAAGATCACAATGGTTACACTCACCAAGATCCAGGTATGTTAACTCACTTAGCTGAAAAGAAACCAGAATTCATTCGTGAATACTTACCAGCTGATGCTAACACATTATTAGCTGTTGGTAACGTTGCTTTCGCCAGCCAAGAAAAGATTAACTTAATCATTACTTCAAAACACCCACGTCCACAATGGTTCTCAATTGAAGAAGCTACCAACCTTGTAAACAATGGTTTAGGTTACATCGACTGGGCTTCAACTGACCAAGGTCAAGAACCTGACGTAGTTATTGCTGCTGCTGGTACTGAACCAACTTGGGAATCACTAGCTGCTATCTCATTACTACATGACGAATTCCCAGAAATGAAGATCAGATTCATTAACGTTGTTGACTTCTTGAAACTACGTTCACCTAAGGTTGACCCTCGTGGTTTAACTGATGAAGAATTTGACCGTCTATTCACTACTGACAAGCCAGTTGTATTCGCATTCCACGGATTCGAAGGTCTTGTTAAGGATGTATTCTTCGATCGTCACAACCACAACGTTCACGTTCATGGTTACCGTGAAAACGGTGATATTACTACACCATTCGACATGCGTGTATTGAACCAACTAGATCGTTACGACCTAGCTAAGGAAGTTGTTAATGACATTCCAGAATACTCAGTTAAGGGTGCATCATTCGTACAACGTATGAACGACATGGTTGACAAGCACAATGCTTACATCCGTGAAGTTGGTACTGACTTACCAGAAGTTAACGAATGGCAATGGAAACCATTAAAGTAATTAGATAATTTATCTGATTCACTTATGGTTAATCCATAAAGAAAAGAACCGTATCTTTTGATACGGTTCTTTTTGTTTACATAAATTTTTTAAACGAATCGGGAAGTGGTGACTTAATCTCAATTTGATCCATATAGTAGGGCCTAATTAGTGTTAACTTCCAGGAATGAAGTAACATTTCATCATTATCCGAATTAGGGTTATACAAAGGGTCACCCACAATTGGGTGGCCAATCGATGCTAAATGGACCCGTAGTTGATGAGTGCGCCCAGTATGAAGTGATAATTCCACCAATGAATGGTTATTAGTGGTAGATTTTACCAAATAGTCGGTTTTGGCATTTAATGGTTTTATTCCGTCGATTTTTCGTTTACGTTTATCATCTGGGTCAAACCCAATTGCTTTTTCGATTGTTCCAGAAGCTGGATTGATAATACCATCGGTCCAGGCGAGATAGTTTCGATGAATGATTTTGTCCTTGATAAGTCGAACTAGAATTGGAACGACCGCAGGGTTTTTCCCAACGATAATGGCACCAGAAGTGAATTGATCCAAACGATGAATCATAAACGCGTGTTGGTTACTATCATTTAGATAGGCTTCACAGAAGTTCAATAAAGTGTTGGTTTCGCCCGGTTGGTTGGGGTGGGTCTTGAATCCACGTGGTTTATTGACGACTAACAAATCATCATCTTCATACAAAATTTCCAGTTTGATGGAATTATCCGGAACTAAGTTTTGTACCGGTAGTGAAAAATCGGATTCTATAAACGATAGATGAAGTTCATCGCCGTTTTTAATTGGAAAATTCATGGGCAGATACTTGTTGTTGACCAATACCCGTTCATTTGTCCGTAGTGTGAATATGAGGTGCTTAGGGATTAATAATTTCTTTTGTAGGTATTCTCTAAGTGATGTTTCTGCTTTAATCCCTGAAATATTGAGTTTATATTCCCATTTTTGCATTTTTTAACCTCTTTTAGTCAAATGTGTTACTATATTTAGTCGAGTTGTGATAAGGTGTAAATAGTAATTTTAAACCGGAGGGCATTATGGATAAAAAGATTATCAGCCTTTGGAGTCTCTTATCACTAGTAATGTTTATTATATGTGATTTATTAATGGGTGGAAATGCCCAGGATTTAATCAAGACAATAATTGTTGCGGTAGTATTATATCTACTTCTAATTATAGGTGGTTTACTTAAGTGGCGTCTAGCCTATCACTTCCTATTATTCGTGGTAGGTATCTATACTTTAGCAATGATGCGTATTGTATTTATATTCGTGGCCGAAAGTCATAATGGTGTTTCAATTATCGCATTGGTATTTGCGGTATTAGGGATTATTGTGAACTTATTGTGGTACCGGATTGCTGCAAAACAAATTAAAGGCGACTACGTAAGAATCGTTAAAAAGAACGTAAAAAAATAAGATAGGTGTTTTAATAATATGGAAATGGATGCACAAAAATTTATCGATGATGTAACTGCTGAAAGTTTTGAAAATTACTCAGCTGAAGTATCTTTAGCAGATCTAAAGAAAGACGCTGCTAAGGCATTTCAACCATTGATGGAATTTATGGAAGAACAAGTAAACAGTGGCCGATTAGCTTCTGCGCTACTACAAGTAAAAGGTGAAGATATTAGTTTTTACCTACAAAACAACATCGTCAACTTACCATACAGATATATCAAAAATATTTCAAAGATGATGAGTGACGAAACAAATTGTCCACTAAACGTCTACATGTTCGTAGAATCGCCAGACGTGAACCGTTCAAAGATGCGTATTGATGAATTATCATCACAAGACGACTTTGCGGTAAACGCTGACTTAAGTGCTAAATTGAGCGCATGGACGAATGATCAACTTGCTGCAATCGAAGAAAACCAAAAGATTGAACAAGAAGCTGCCGAAAAAACAGATAAGAAAAAAACAGCTGCTAAGAAGAAAACTACTAAAAAGACTGCTAAGAAAGAATAGTCTAAACTACACTTATGTGTTATACTACTTGTTGCGATGAGTCGAGGAGATCGCGCAACTACGGTTGTATTCACAAGATGTGATTAAGCGATATTTTCGAAGGGGACACATTATGCGGACGTAATTCGCGTGTCTGATATGTTGGTGATGTGAACACCACTTATCCGTCTACTTAGTAGATGCCAAAAAGAGCGCAACTTCATTTGAAGTTACGCTCTTTTTTATTTGATTAAGTATAGTTGATCTTCAATTAAATCAAATGGTTTATGGTGACGGTTTAATTTTTTAACATCTTCGTTTTCGATAAATTCTGCGTTGTCCCAGAACTGTTTAGAATCAGTGGCACCATATTTTTCGCCGATAGTGATTAGTGGGATATCTTTACCGTATTCACGGATGGCTGATAGTAGTTTCCAGTCAATATCAATACCATCAGGTGACCAGCACATGATGATGTAGTCAATTTCGTCCTTGTATTTTTGGAAAGCGTCGATTGCATCCAATGATTCGACGTCCGTAACTAGATGCTTTCCGGTCTCATTTTCCTTCTTCCAAGCCAGATTATCAGTACAAATAACATTAGCACCGTTTTCACGTAATCCTTTAGAGATGTATCCGTTTCCTGCCATAACTTCAAGGGCTTTTTTTCCATTTAAGAATTTGGCGATGTCATTGGTGAATGGGGCAGAGATGTATGCCCACATTCCATATTGATTTTCCAAATAATCACGAAATTCACGGATGTCCTTATCTAATTTTGGTAGTTGATCAACAAATTGATTCCAGACTGCATCTCCTTTAGGATCGTCCATCGGATATTTTTCGTTTACGTAGGCAAAAATGGTATCTTGGATGTCATCGGGTAATAACAATATTGGTAAGTCCTGTGGTAATTGTTTTTGTTCTAATAAACGGTCGGCTTCTAAAATATTATTAATTAGGTATTTAATATCAGAAAAATCACTGAATAGGTCATAGTACTTCTTCATTCTTTCAATATATGAAGGCTTATGTGTGATTTTTTTGTTTTTCTTCATTTTTTTCAGTAGTTTCTTTTTATCCATTGTCTAACTCCCTTGAGTTGGTTAGTTATTATTTTATGGGAAAACTGATGGGAATGCAAAAAAGCACTCATATGTTAGGTTATATAACATATGAGTGCTTTTTTTATGTTTAGATTTGAATTAAATCAATTTAAGACTGTACTTATTTATTTTTAATGCTATAATATGTAACATGATATAACATTAATGAAATGAAGGTAGATATTGATGGATTTAGCAAGTACAGGATTTGTTTTTATTTCAAGTATTTTGGTTCTCTTTATGACCCCGGGACTAGCATTCTTTTATGGGGGCCTAGTTTCAAAGAAAAACGTTGTTAATACAACTATGTCAGTTTTCATTATGACTGGTTTAGCAGTTATCTTATGGATTGCTTTTGGTTATAGCCTATCATTCTCAGGTGATTTGGGTGGATTTATTGGAAACCTGGCACATCCATTTATGAATGGGATTAACTTAAACGAACTAACAGCCACTAAGATTCCAGTAAGTATTTACTCAATCTTTGAAATGATGTTCGCTGTTATTACACCAGCGCTATTCGTTGGTGCGATTGTTGGTCGTATTCGTTTCAAGTTCTTATTATGGTTTGTAATCCTTTGGTCAATTATCATTTACTACCCAATGGTACACATGGTTTGGTCACCAACCGGATTCTTAGCAAAGCTTGGTACTTTAGACTTTGCCGGTGGAACTGTCGTACATATTAATGCAGGGATTACTGCGTTGGTACTTTCAATTTACCTAGGTAAGCGTCTCAACTTTGGTAAAGAAACTAAGCACTACAACCTTTCATGGGTATTACTTGGTACTACTATTCTTTGGATAGGTTGGTATGGTTTCAACGCCGGATCAGCTCTAGGCGTAAACAACGTAGCAATGCAAGCTACCATGACATCAACTGTAGCTGCTGCTACTTCAATGATGGTATGGATGATGTTAGATATGCACTTTGTTGGTAAGCCACAATTAGGTGGTATCTGTACTGGAACGCTTTGTGGACTTGTTGGTATCACTCCAGCAGCAGGGTTCGTAACTATCGCCGGTGCTTTTGCAATTGGAATTGTTGCTACTTTAGTAAGTTACTTCTACGTAAACGTTCTAAAGTCCAAAGTTGGCGCTGATGACACATTAGATGCCTTTGGTTGTCACGGTGTTTCAGGAATGGTTGGAAGTATCATGACAGGTTTACTTGCTACTAAATCAGTAAACAGCTCAGTTGTTGATAATGGTCTATTGTACGGTGGTGGTATGAAGCTATTCGTAACACAAATTATCGCTACTTTAGTAACTATCATTTTTGTTTCAGTGGCTTGTGCTATAATCATTTCATTACTAAGACTAGTAATGCCAATGCGTGTAACTGAAGAAGAAGAAAAAGCTGGTCTAGATATCGTAGAACACGGTGAAGCTGCCGATTACATGGTTTCATACGGTGAAACTGGCAGGGATCACAGTAAGGATATTGAAGCTAACGCTGATGAGTTTAAAGGACAAATTCATCACTTGGACAATCCAAATTTACCTAAAGATTAAAAATGAATAATATAAAAAAACTCCAGATATACTCTGGAGTTTTTTTATATTTTATAATCATCAAAATTTAAATTAAGTTCTTCTTGGTATGCTTCAGGTTGTTCACCGTCTTCTAGGTATTGGCGGTCTTTACCATGAAGATAACCATTAATGAGTTGATATACTTCGTAACGGTCTTCTTGATCCAAAGTATGATTACCAAATGTTAATTCATTTTTGTCCATCAAGACACTACCTAAATTGAAGTGTTCAACAGAAGTCCTTCCGGTCAAATAGTCCATGCTAACATTAAAATATAATGCTAATTTTTTGATTTCGACGTATGAAGGTGAACGAATCCCGCGTTCCCAATTACCAATTTGTGAAGGGGTATTTTTATGTTCATCTTCGGGAAATCTTTCGTTTAAATTATTTGCCAGTTGGTTCATACTGATATGTTGCCCTTTACGAAGGGCTCTTAGTCGAATCGGAAACATGTACAACACCTCTATGCACATTATAACCGAAAATGAACCAAATTGGCGGTTAGTTGCTTTTTATTTATTGAAACTCTATACTCAAATTAATAAATATTGGAATGGAGAGCATTACCTTGAAAAAGAAAACCAAAATCTTATTATCTACCGTAGTTACATTGTTTGTACTGACGGTAGTTGGTTTTGTGGGGGCGGGCATGTATTTCTACAACGTTGCAGTTGTTCCTTCACATAAGACCTTTTTAAGTAATGATAAAGTTAGGAAGAATTCACCCTTATACGCAGGAACCCATTGGTATTACAATGTTAAAAAGATTCACTGGACTCAAAAGTCAGCTACTGGTAATTTGAAATTAGTTGCTAACTATATTCCAGCCAACAAGAGAACCAATAAGACTATCGTCATTGCCCACGGATATATGGGTAGTAAGGAAAAAATGGCTCCTTATGCATATATTTTCCATCAAATGGGATATAATGTTTTAACTCCTGACGATAGAGGACAAGGCCAAAGCGAAGGTAATTACGTCGGTTACGGGTGGCCTGATCGTCTAGATTATATTAAGTGGATGAAAAAAGTCATCAAATACCAAGGACCCAAGACTGAAATTGTGATGTTTGGTGTCAGCATGGGAGGAGCTACTACTATGATGGTATCGGGTGAAAAGAATGTTCCGCACCAAGTTAAAGCATTTATCGAAGACTGTGGTTACACCAGTGTTTCTGATGAGATTAATTATGAAGCAGGCCAACTTTACCATATGCCAGCATTTCCTCGTTGGCCACTAGTGCCAATCTTGAGTGGGATTACACACATTAGAGCTGGATACAGCATGTACGAGGCTTCATCGCTAAACCAAGTGAAGAAGAATCACCGTCCAATGTTATTCATTCATGGTGAAAATGATAAGTTCGTTCCGACTAAGATGGTTTACCCATTATATAAAGCAAGTAAGGGACCAAAACAACTACTGGTTGTCAAAAATGCAGCCCATGCTGCTTCTTATGAAACTAATCCGAAATTGTACGTTGATACAATTAAAGGATTTTTGAACAAATATTTTAAATAATATTAAAGGCGTTAGATATTAAATTTAGCGCCTTTTTCGTAATTTTAAAAACTTTCAGTGTATCAAATAGGGGGTTAAATGTTATTATAGATAGTGTGTAATAACACCATCAAATAATACGTTTAATATTCGTTAAAAAATAAATAAAAAAATCAGAAAGGAGGACGCTTTTTGATTGAACTAGCCGCATTAGTATTTTTAATCGCTGGTGCTTTGTTAGGTTTTTGGATTAGTGATATGCGCATCAAAGGTCAAGTTGATGCTGCAAAGAACATGGCAGCACAACATCTCCAAAAGACCTCTGAAGAGACTTCCATTAAGGCTAAGCAAATTATTGCTGATGATAAAGAAGATATCATGCAATATCAAAAGATTGCCGATGACGAAATTGAATCTCAAAAAGAAGAAAATATCAATCGTGAAAACCGTTTGAACCAACATGAAAAGTATTTGGAACAAATGAAGAACCGCCTAACTAAATATACTAATGATTTAAATGAACGCAGCGATAAACAGGCTAAAGTCCAAGATGATATCGACGACGTTATGCATCAAGCCGAAGACATTTGGCAACAACGTGAATTGACTCTACAATCAATTAGTCATATCGATAAGAACTATGCTCGTCATGCTGTCTTGAATCAGACCGAAAACGCTCTTCGTCGTGAAAAAGACATTGAAGTTAAGTACAACTTATCCGAAAGCAAAGTTGCTGCTAACAAAATTGCTAATGATTTAGTGATTGAAGCCATTCAAAGAGGACCTAGGGATGAACCTAGAAATCATATTGAAAGAAATATTACTTTGCCAAGTAGCGACATTAAAGCCAAATTAATTGGTAAAGATGAACAACATGTTCGTCTACTACAAACTCTAACTGGAACAGATTTAATCTTTGATGAAGATTATCCATTACTACTTCACATTGTTACTCATGATCCAATTAGAAGAGAAATTGCTCGTACAACCATTGAAAGTCTAATTATTTCTCGTCACTTTACCAATAGCAATATTGAATATTTAGTTAACACTACTACTCAAAAAGTAAATGCATCACTACGTGAAACTGGTGAAACTGTTGTTCACTCATTACACGTTGGTCGAATTCATCCAGATTTAATGAAGATTATTGGTAAATTGAAATTTAGAACTAGTTATGGTCAAAATGTTTTGTATCATTCTATTGAAACTGCTCAATTAACGGGTGCTTTAGCCGCTGAATTAGGATTAAACACCCAATTAGCTAAGCGTGCTGGATTACTTCACGATATTGGAAAGGCAATTGACCACGAAGTTGGTGGCACTCACGTTGAACTAGGTGTCAAACTAACTGAGGCCTTTGGTGAAAATGAAGTAGTTGTGAACTCAATTGCGTCTCATCATGGTGATGTTGAACCAAGTGATCCAATTGCTATTTTGGTTGCGACAGCGGATGCTATTTCTGGTGCTCGTCCGGGAGCTAGAAGCGAATCGATTGAAGAATATGTCAGTCGTTTACGTAATCTAGAAAATATCGCTAACCAACATAATGGAGTTCGCGATAGTTATGCAATTCAAGCTGGACGTGAGATTAGAATCATTGTAAATCCTGAAATGCTAAATGATGATAACAGTAAGTTATTAACTAAACACGTTAAGGATCAAATTCAAGATGAATTAACATATCCAGGTAAAATTAAAGTTACTACCATTCGTGAACTTAAAGCTGTTCAATACGTTGGTAAGAACAAAAAACGCAATCATAACACTGTTAAAGAAGCTTAATGCTATTATTTTAAAAAAAGATTCCCAAAACGAAATGTTTTGGGAATCTTTTTTTATGGTTTGTAGATGACTTTAAAGTTATGATTGTTTTCAGCTTTAATATTTTTATTCTCTTTTAAATAATCAGCGATTAATTGGCTCATCATTCGATCATCGGATTTGATAATCTTATCTTGAGAAAACATTTGGTAGTTACCACCGCCGACGGCACGATAAATGTTTAAGACGATTTTTAGTTCAGCATCGTCATCAATTGGCTTGCCGTGGTAGGTTAAATTTTCGATACGGTGTCCGACTGGCTTAGCAACATTAATTACATAATTGACGCCTTCATACATATCATAGTTATAGTGCTTAAGCTTGGGGAAAATGTAATCATGATTAACCCCGATTTTTTCATTTTGGTAGTCGAAGTACTTGGCACTAGTTTCCATTGCTGCTTTCAAGTCAGCACCAGTTATCTTTAATACAGCAAGGCTGTTAGGGTAAACATAGTTAGTGATGATATTTCTCATTGTAATCGGATTTTCAAAACCGTGAGCTTCATCATTAAATAGTGCGGTTGCAGAAATATCTACTCCCATTGTTTTCATCTGAATATTTTGAATAAATTGAATAAAACTAGTTTTGTTCAAACGTGCTTCAAAGGCGTTATCAAAATCCATTGAGCCATCAATATGAGCCATTGGTTCATCTAGCCATTGATTAATTTGTTTTTGAATGTCGACTAATTTATTCGCGATTGAATGGTCAACAGGATACTTCTTGGTGGGAATTAATTCAGCCTCACTGGATTGCACGAAGTATTTACCCTTATCATCTTTTTGTACATCTAGTTCGATATGACCGATGTATTGGCCACGATATCCAGGTTGAATGATTGGCACACCCAACAAGTGTCCAGCAATCTTTCTATGTTGATGTCCAGTAATGATGGCATCAATATTTTTAACGTTTTCGAGAATGTCGTAAGTTTCGTTTTCTCCATTTAAGACTTCAGTGGGAATGCCTTCCTTATTACGTTCGATTCCGCCATGATAAACAATAACGTTTAAATCAGTTTCTTTAGTCATTTCAGGAATATATTTTGCTGCAGTATCCTTGGCAGAAAGAAAGGTGAGTCCAGCTAAATGGGAGTTTTTTTCCCATTTAGTCGTTCCTTGAGTGGTTAGACCTAAAAAACCAACCTTTACACCGTTAATCTCTTTAATTTCATATGGTTTACCAAATGGATGGTTACCATCTTGATCAATAATATTAGCACAAAGAAAATGGCGTGTGCTTTCATTTAGAGTGTTGTGCAAATATGATAATCCATAATTAAACTCATGATTTCCTAATACCCCAAAATCATAGTCAATGTCATTAAAAACATTGTCGATTTCTTTCGGTGCCGATTGCTTTTTAATCTCTGCAATGTAATAAGCCAGTGCAGAGCCTTGTAGAAAATCACCGTTATCAATGGCTACGACGTTATCCAGTTTAGTTCTAAGATCATTGATTGCGGTAGCGCAACGAAGCACACCAAAGGGCTTGTCATCCTTTAAGTTCACATAGTTAGTGGGAAACAAAAAGCCGTGCGTATCACTTGTCTCTAAAAGATTTATTTTCATCGTGCCACCCCCGTCTTAAATTATCATGATTCTTCAGTTTCTTTTGTTGTGTATATTTTATCACTTTTTCAAAAATGAAAAATTAAGATTTGATTAACATTTACCTTTTCTTAATAAAAATTTAAATTGATTTATCTTATAGGTATGTTAATATAATTACAGTTAATTGTATTTACATTTAGTAAGTACTACTAACCTAACCATAATTGTTTTTATAATAATTAAGCGATTAAGGGGTGATATAAATGTTGAATCTTTACGTCGCACCAAGTAGTGCATCCAGTCGTAAAGCCAGAGCTTGGTTAAAAGCTCATGATATTGATTTCCGCGAAAGAAATATCAATTCAAACCCATTAAATGCAGATGAGGTAAAACAAATTTTACGTCTTACTGAAAATGGGAGCGAAGACATCATTTCAACAAGATCCAAAATTTTCAAAAAGCTAAATATCGATTTTGATAGCTTGTCACTATCAGATTTGGTAGATTTAGTTGTCAAGTATCCAGACCTTATCAAACGTCCTATTGTGTTTGATGACAAACGTTTGGAAGTTGGGTACAATGAGGAAGAAATTCGTCGTTTCTTACCCCGTTCCATTCGTGAAACTGAACTAAAAGAATTAGAATCACAGTTGGAAGCTTAATATTTTAGAGTGACGGCATTACTTTGTAATGTCGTTTTTTTATTCACTCAAAAGGAGTCGCAAGTATGATAAAAATGATTGCGTTGGATTTAGATAATACACTACTTAATTCAGCTAAAGAAATTAGTGATGAAAATGTTTCAACACTACAAAAATTACATAAAAATGGAAACTCAGTAGTTTTATGTACTGGTCGACCAATTAATGCGGTCTGGCCATATGTAAAACAACTGGGATTAACTGATGAAAATGACTACACGATTACATTTAATGGTGGCATGGTAATTAGAAACCATGATCGAAAGATTTTAAATCAAAAGGGATTATCGTTAGAGGATTTTTCATTAATACATCAATATGCTTTGGATAATGATTTGCCATTGGATATTTTAGATTTTGAAAAGGTTTATGAATTAACAGATTTAGTGAAATCTTCCTATAAGGAAGTTTTGAATTCATCGCTTGAATTCGTTCAAAAGGATTTTTCCAAATTAGAAGATAAACCATATAGTAAGGCTATTATGTCTGAACAAGTTGTTACATTGAATAATGCTCGTGCTAATTTTCCAGCGGTAATTAATGACCATTATAAAATTGTCCGTTCTCAGCCTAAAATAATGGAATTTTTGCCTTTAAACATGAGTAAGGCCTACGGTTTAAATATCCTATTAAAACACTTAGGAATGGATTTTTCTAATCTCATGGCATTTGGTGATGCAGAGAATGATTATGAAATGATTGAAGCAGCCAAAGTGGGTGTTGCGATGGGAAATGCTTCTGATGAAATTAAAGCAATTGCTACAGAAATCACCATCGATCATGATAACGATGGGGTGGCGTTTTTCTTAAATCAATATTTTAACGACTAAATAAAAAAGGACTTAAACATGTGTTTAAGTCCTTTTTGTTTATTTATTGTTTGCAAATAAGTAGTTTAAGTATTCCATAAATGTCTTTAGGTAACGCTTTTCATCTACTTGGATAGCAACACTAGCAGTAGGATTTGGATCATCTAGGTGAGCAGTATCACCGGTAGTACGTCCGTAATTTAATTCACCAGTGTGGACCAATAAGTCTAAGTCCAATGTTTGAACGAAGCTTTGGTCGCAAGCAACACCAACAGCTAATGGGTCATGTAGTGAACAACCGCCTAAGTGTGGGTACATTTCAGCGTAAATATCGATGTAGTAGTCAACAATATCAGCGAATTTTTCACCAGCAACAGTGCCTAAATCACGCCATTGTTGAGTTTCTTTTTTGGTTAATAAAGTTCTTAATGTAACGTCTAGACCAACCATAGTATCATGTAGAGGACTTCTAAATACTTCGTTTGCAGCAGTTGCATCTTGGTTGATGTTTGCTTCAGCAGCATCAGAAACGTTACCGGGAACGGTTAAAGCACCACCCATTAAGGTAACATTACCAATTAAGTCAGCAATAGATGGGTCCTTACGTAATGCTAAAGCAAGGTTAGTAAGTGGACCAGTAGGGATGATTGTCAAATCCTTACCGTACTTGTGAGCGGCTTCGATGATGAAGTCGACACCTGATTGTTCTTCTACTTTGCGACTACTTGTTGGTAGTTCAACTTCACCAACACCGTTTTTACCATGAATGTGAGCAGAAACTTCCATTACTTCGAAACTGTCAGTTTCTAGTGAATGAGGTTCACCTTCAAAAACTGGTACGTCAGTAGCACCTAATAGGTCTAGAATTTCTAGTGAGTTTTTAGCAGCTTGTTCCACTAATACGTTTCCATATGAGTTAACAACACCCACTAAATCGGCGTTAGGGGCAGCGACAGCATAGGCGATAGCCATTGCATCATCGACACCTGTATCAACGTCTAAAATAATTTTTTGCTTTGCCATAATGAAAAACCCTCCCAATATTAATTCCCCTCACGGATCATTGTCCGTGAACATTTTTCATTAACTTCAATTATATGGGCTTTTGCTTCAAAATAAAAGGGGATACTAATAAGTTTTTAACTAAATGACACAAAAAGGCGAACAAATTTAATGAAAACAAGAAATTTGTTAATAAAAAATCTCGACTTCTAAACGAAATCGAGATTTGATTGCTAGTTTCTAAATAGGAATTCAGCAATTGTCTTATCCAATGTTGGGTTTTCATGTAACATTGAATGTTCAGCAGAAATTGGATCTCCACGGTACAAGTAGAATGTGTAGCTCTTAACGTAAGGTTTAACTAGTTTACCCATTGGTTTAACGATATCAACGGCTTCTTCACCATCGGTACCAACGTTGTAGATTTCACCAGCGATGTTAAAAATCTTTAGGTTACGTGGCAAGTTTTTGGCACGTTTATCACCAGCAGGGTAGTCATTAGCTATACTTACGAACTTGTTAATCTTAGGCGCATTCTTTTGATTAGGATTTCGAACCATGTATTCGTAAGCAATTTGACCACCTGAAGAATGTCCTAAGAAATTAACTGATTTAATGTGATAAGTCTTGTATAAGTAAGTCATCACATTTTTCATTTGTTTAGCTTCTTTGATGGGGTGTGTGTTGTCTTCAAAGATTAATTGAACCAATGGGTTGTCAGCTGAAATCTTCTTGACATATTTCTTCATGGTAGTAACCTTACCTTTGCTAGAAATATGAATACGAAGAGCACGCTTAGCAATACCGTGATCGTTGAATTGATTAATGAAGTCATCGGTTGAAACGGCGTTACCACCGTAACCAGGGATGAAGATAGTAGCAGTTCTGGTCTTGTCTACCTTCACGTCATTTAGGACACGACCTCTGAAAATCCATGAGGTTGTGATAAATAGGGCAATTGCTTCAATAATCAAAACAATCCCAATGATAATTTTTCTGCGTTTGCTGTGCATAATTGTTCTTCCTTTGCTAAAGTATAATTATAAGATACATAATATATTAAATAACACCAAAATAAAAGGAGTTAAAATAAAATGTCAGATGAAATCTATGATATTACGATAATCGGAGGGGGTCCCGTTGGAATGTTCGCCGGTTTTTATGCCGGACTACGTACCGCCAAATTCCAAATCATCGAAAGTCTTTCAGAACTAGGTGGGCAAGTAAATGCATTATATCCAGAAAAAACGATTCTTGATATACCAGCCTATCCTGCAATTTCAGGTCGTGATTTAGTGGCTAACTTGAAGAAACAACTTGCCACCATGGACGGTGACATTAAGTTGAATCAAACAGTAGTCAACGTTGAAAAAGACGACGACCTTTTCAAGGTTACCACAAATAAGGAAATTACCAAAACTAAAGCCATCATTATTGCAGTTGGTAACGGAGCATTTAACCCACGTAAATTAAGTGCTAATGGTGTTGAAACAATTTCGGACCAACAACTAGTATACACCGCTTCGGACTTAGATGCCTTTAAAAATAAAAAAGTTTTAGTCGCAGGTGGTGGAGATTCTGCAATTGATCAAGCGCTAATGCTAGAAGACATTGCCGATGAAGTCTACTTATTGCATCGTCGAAACGAATTTAGAGGGCTTGAACACACCGTTAACTTATTAAAACAATCGAGTGTTAAACTAGTGACGCCATACTTAATTAAGTCATTAGAAAACGTGGACAATAATCAAGTTAGAGTCCACGCTAAGAAAATGAAAACTGATGATGAATTCATAGATATTGATGTTGATAAGATTCTGGTAAATTATGGTTTTATTTCTAATAATAAAGACATGCAAGGCTGGAATATTGATGTTGAAGAAGACCACCATGCCACAAAGGTTGATGGCAGTCTTCAAACTAATATTAAAAACATTTATGCCGTGGGTGATCAAGCTAAGTATGACGGTAAGCAAACCATTATCGCTACTGGATTCGGTGAAGTTCCAATCACTATCAATGCAATTATGAATGACCTATATCCAGGTAATCGAGCACCAATTCACAGTACTCAATTATCATAAGAGACTATTTTTTATTAGCATCCTTTGATGGGGTGCTATTTTTTTTGACCGTCTTTTGTAGGCTTTGAACTTCTTTAGTTAAAGCTTCAATTTGTCTGGTTAAGTTATCAATTTTATCGTCTGTTTCGTCCTTATCTCCATGAGTGAAGAAGTCAGTAATGGTAGATGTCAACAAACCAATAAAACCAATTCCACCGAACATTAAAAAGGCGGCAATAAGCTTACCACCAGCGGTTTGTGGTGAAATATCACCGTAACCAACGGTAGTAGCGGTTGTAATTGCCCACCATAATGAGGTAGATAAGTCGTGTTGTTCAAAGTGTGAGTAAATTAACGCACTGAAGATTAAAATCACGATACTGATTGAAAATAGGTAAATAAAACCAGTGTCGTAAATGAAACGGTGAATACCACCGGTCACTTTACCGTCCCAACCAAATTTCCAAAATAAGTTGTAATGACGGACAATTCTTATCACACGATATAAACGAAATACCACGAAAATTGGATGGGCTGGTATTAGGGAAATTAAGTCCAAGGATGTTTCTAATAGGAATTGTTTGTGATTTTTGGCCAAAAGAAAGCCAGATATGTAATCGATAATGTAAAAAATCCAAATGCCATAGTAGATATTGCCCAATATCCCATGGTAGATGTTGATAACGCTAAAGTAGTCTAATCCAACCATCACAACAGATGCAACAGCGATAAAAATAATAAATAGACTGTATACTAATTCGACGGTTTTATTTTTAAATTGTTTCATTATTTCAACTCACTTTTTCTCTATCTCTTAATCCAATTATAATCATTTTACCTTTAAGTTAGTTTAAAGCAAATAAAAAACGACCAATCTTTTGATTGGCCGTTTTTATTTTAGTTATCCTCGTTGTTCTTATTGGAAATTCTAGAAGATGATCCGCCTGAATGGTTTAATTCTGGTGCATCGGTCTTATATAGGGATTGAGTGGATTTCTTCTTAAGTTTGTCATATAAACTAGTTGATTTCTTACCCAATTCTGTTTCAGCTCCAAGTTCCTTTTGGAATCCATTTTGGTAATTGTAATCCTTAGGATTTACTGCAGTGAATCCGCTAGGGTTATAGAAACGAAGTAAGTTTTGTTCATTCAATTCATCAGAGAATAATAACTCGGTGTTAACGCGAGCCTGCATCTTATTGAAGATTTTTCTTTGATGAGGAGTAGGGTGAATAACCTTACCTGTCTTGTTGCTGTAAATAGTACCACTAATTGACGTGTACTTAGTACTTACCCAATCACGATTTCTAAATGCGACGACTGTATCGTGTTTCTTAGAGAATAAGTCGGTTCCAAATTGAATATATTGTTTAGTGTTTACGCCCAGTAGGTGGAGTAAAGTAGGCAATACATCGATTTCACCACCGTAGGTATTATCAATGTATCCCTTCTTCATTCCAGGAATGTTAAACATTAATGGAACTCGTTGTAGTTGTGCATTATCAAAATCAGTCCAGTCGTTAGGATTCTTACCTAATGCTCTAGCAAGACTTAAGTTTTCTGAGTTTGAAATACCATAATGATCACCATACAACATGATAATTGAATTTTTTAGCAATCCGGATTTTTGTAGGTATGCATAGAATTCTTGAATGGCTTGATCTAGGTAATGGGCAGTCTTGAAGTAGTTGTCTACTTTGGTATCGCCGGTATTAGTAGTTTTGAAGTTACTGTCTTCGCTATCGATTGAGTAAGGGAAGTGATTAGTAACGGTGATGTACTTAGCATAGAAAGGTTGTTGCAATCTTTCAAGGTACTTGACTGAGTCTCTAAATAATAGTTTATCCTTTAAACCATAACCCAATGCCTTATCTCCGGAAGTATCATAGTAGCTTTCGTCGAAGAAGTATTGATATCCCATGTTCTTGTATACATTGTTTCGGTTCCAGAAACTAGCAACATTTCCATGGAACACAGCTGAAGTGTACCCTTTGTTTTGTTTCAAAATAGCAGGAGCTGCTTGGAAGACATTATCACTTCCGAATTGAGTAAACATTGAACCTTGAGGTAATCCATAAGTACTGGTTTCTAGCATGTTTTCAGCGTCAGATGTCTTTCCTTGTCCTACTTGGTGGAAAAAGTTAGAAAAGGCAATCGTTGACTTACTATGGTAGAGACTATTTAAAAATGGTGTTACTTCTTGTCCATTTACCTTCTTATCAATTAGAAATTGTTGGAAACTTTCCAAGTGAATGATAATTACGTTTTTACCCTTGGCAAGCCCAAACATGGATTTTTCAGGAGCAGCGTAATGCTTATTAATGAACTTTCTAACGTCATTCATTTCTGATTTGGTAGCCATTGCACGCAAGTCCTTAGTGTGTTGCGTGGAGATAGCATCATAGACTGTAAAAGAATCTACACCAAGATATTTAACAATGTATGTACGGTCAAAAGTTCTTGTTAGAAGTTGTGGTCTAGCCATTTCACCAAATGATAGGTTGGCAGTAAATATTAACATAGCGACGGAAGTAATGGCGAATGCACCTTTGCCACCGAATTTATTGTTATCAATACGAATTACTCTAAATAATAGTAAAAGTAATACTAACACGATATCTAACCAATAGAAGACATCATGAGGCATGGTAAGTGCAAGTGATGATCCACTAAGCCCTTGGTTAACTTTTGAGTAACCAGTCATGGTACTTACTGTCATGAAGTCGGTAAATTCACGATAATAAATAACGTTTAAATATAGTAGTAAAGTGTTTAACCCATCAATCAAAAGGATGATAGGGTAAAATAATCTACTTGATTTGATGTACATTGCAAGTCCAAACAATAGCATGGTAGTTGCGATTGGATTAATGAATGCTATGAAGTATTCAAATGGATTTGCAAGACCTAATTGAAAATCAGTGAAATATGCGTATATAGTTTTAGCCCAAAATAAAACAACTAGTAGGATGAAAAAACCTAGCCTAGTGGACATTTTAGAGCGCAGATAATTTATCGCTTTCAAAATGAAGAGCTCCTTTGATATAATTCATATTTAATATTAACAGACCAAGGTAAAAAAGGCATGTTTTTTTTCGTGATATAAATTCATCGCCACAATATGTGGCAAAATAAAAAATAGTTATCACTATATATAGTTGCAAAATTATACAGATGTTGTAAAATAAAGTTAAATCAGTAGGAGGATGACGGCATTGCTAAAAGGTAATACTAAAAAATTAAATGTTCAGTTAAGTGATGGACAAATAATTGAATTCATGCCAGAGATGGTCCATAGTGACTTGCTAGCTTTAACTAGTAACCAAGAGATTATCAATCGTACTGAAAGATTAATCTTAGTCCAATTGAGTTCCTACACTATCATTAAACTACATGAACTACAAATGATAATTTATAAGACGCTAGATAAGTTGCGCTACCACAAGATTGCGTCTAAATATTACAATACTGAGTTAAGTTAGGCAGAATGTTGTCTAACTTTTTTTATTAGTGCTATTCTATTGTTATTAGCTAAAAAAGGGGATGAATGTTATCACATTTAATCTATACGTTGTCCGCCACGGACAAACATACTTTAACATTTACAATCGTTTGCAAGGATGGAGTAATTCACCTTTGACCGATAAAGGAATCGCTGGTGCCGAAAAGACTGCTAACAAACTAGCTGATACTCATTTTTCTGCTGCATACTGTAGTGACACCACTAGAGCAATGCATACCGCGAAGATTATCTTAGATGGTAACAAGGCTAGTTCAGTTAAAGAACCTACCATTTCCAATTATCTCCGAGAGGAATTTTATGGATATTATGAAGGAAATGATATGGATCAGACATGGTACGTTGCAGGTGCCCCACATGGTTTACCAACATTTAAGGATATTGTTACTAAGTATTCAATTGGGAAGGCCAAGGACTTCTTAAAGGAAGCAGATCCTTTCCATCAAGCAGAAAGTAATGAAGAATACTGGAATCGATGGGATAAAGGATTAGACTTAATAAGAAACGATGAAAACATTAATGATGGTGACAACGTCCTATTAATTAGTCACGGAAATGCAGTATTGAGTCTAGTTGAACGTTTTGGTGAAGGCAAGTACGATGTTAGAGAACGACCAGCCAATGGAAGTCTTACCAAGATGGAAGTAAGCGACGATCAAATTAGAGTCACTGATTACAACATTCAGTAAAAGAAGATAAAAAAAGACGATTACTTTTGTAATCGTCTTTTTTGGATTTTAAGAGATAGAATTAAGCAACTCGACCGTAAGCAACTACGTGCCACCATGGAGCATGAATTCTTTCACGGATAACACCACGGTTTTGAGCATCAATCATCTTGCCACCACCAATGTACATACCAACATGGTAAATATTTCTCTTGGAAGAACCGATGAATACTAAATCACCTTTTTTAAGGTGTTTCTTACTAACTTTTTTTGAGTAATGGTATTGTTGTTGTGCAGTTCTAGGTAAGTTAACACCTAGACCATGTCTGTATATGTATTTTGTAAAACCAGAACAATCAAAAGTATGTGAACCTTCGGAACCATAAACATAACGGTCACCTAATTTAGTCTTAGCAACACGATATACTGAATTGAATTGTGCTTTAGTATCAGCATGGGCAGTGTTGTTGTTACTTGTAGCGGCACCTGCAAATAGTAGTGAAGTAAACGCGGCTGCGGTTATAGCAAATTTAGTGATTAGTTTTTTCATCTCTCAAAATCCTCTCTCTTATAAAAATCTCTCTCGTTTTTCTCTATCTCAATATATTTCATATGATAAGGTATTAATATTTCAAGAATGTAACAAAGTAGTTTCAAATTAATTAAAACTTTCCAATTTTAATGTAATCTTTATAATTTTAGTGTTTAATATTTACTGTACCCAATTAAAGTAATGAAAGGGGTTCGGATTTGTGTTAAATTTATTATGTAGATTACACGAAAGGAACCGTTGAAATGTCGGGCTTAAAGAAATTATTTCCTGAAAAAATAGACCTTAATCGTCTAATTTTTAAAATCGGGGAAGTCAGCAAGATGATGGACGTGTCAACACGTCAACTTCGTTACTGGGAACAAAAAGGTTACATTACCTCAATTAGAGACGATAAGAGTAGATCTCGCGTTTTTAATATGGAAAACTTAAATAAAGTTTCATTAATCAAGTATTACTTGGATAAGGGTTTTACCCTTACAGCTGCAAATGAGACATCTTCTGAAAAGATTGCTAAAATGCGCTATCTAAGAAGGTTTATGATGAATGCATTCCAAGATGTGGAGACAATCGATGGGCAATCATTTGTCAACCTGGGTTACTTTAATGAAGAAAAAACTTCCATATTATATGCCTCAGTTGATGAGAATGACGAAATAAAATATCGTGTTGTCGATATAAAGAAGAAGGATAAATGATGAGAAAAAAGAAAATGAGTTTAACTAAGAAGATTGTCTGGTTAGTTGTTATTGTGGTTGTGTTATTTGGTGGATACAAAGTTGCAAAACAAATTCACAGTACAATCCGACAAAACCAAATTCAAAAATCTGATCAACAAAGGATTGAAGATGCGCAAGAGCAAGAAGCTAAGCAACGTCATGAGTTTGCTGAAACAATTGCTAAACCAGCTGTTCAGGTATGGAATAAACAACACGTTGTATTACCAAGTGTTGTGATTGCTCAAGCAATTCAGGAATCTAATTGGGGTCAATCAGAACTATACAAGAAGGCCTACAACATCTTTGGTGTTAAGGGGACATATAAGGGACAATCAATCCAATATTACACTGACGAATATGTAAGTAACGATACACCAGTAGGTAAGGGTGTTAAGGTTGTTCGCGAAGGTGACAAAAAGAAAATTTCAATCCCTGCTACTTTCAGAAAGTATCCAAGCGTATATGATGCGGTTGAAAACCACAGTACTGTTACAGCACTTAACTTCATTAAGCAAAAGAACATCATGAGTTATGAAGAACAAGCTAAGATGCTACAAAAGAATGGTTACGCAACTGACCCTAACTATGCAAAGAACTTAATTGGATTAATCAAGCAATATAATTTATCCAAGTACGATGATCAAATTAGTAAATAATAAAATTTAATAGTTAAAACTATATTTTCCAAAAGTTATCTTATATAATAGTAGAAAAATAGAAGAGGAGACTTTAGGTGATACCATTATTAAGTAAATTATATGGTCCGTTTTTTGATTTGAACAACTGGCATAACGTAATTTTTTCTGAGGATGCATGGATTGTTATCCTATCCCTAGTGCTAATTGAATGTTTACTGTCAGTTGATAATGCGGTGGTGCTAGCCACGCAAGCTCAAGTTTTACCAACTAAAAAAGAACAAGAAGAATCATTATTTTATGGTCTTTGGGGTTCTTATATCTTTAGATTTATCATTATTGGATTAGGGGTATTCCTAATTCATATTTGGGAATTAAAGGTTGTTGGTGGATTATATCTTTTCTACTTAGTCTATGCGCACTTCGCTCATTCTGACAAACAGAAAAAATCCATGTTCAAACAATCTGCCAACGAATCCAATCGTAAACGTTTTTGGATGACAGTGTTACAAATTGAATTTATGGATATTGTCTTCTCCGTTGATTCCGTGCTAGCTGCTTTAGCAATTTCTGAAAATCCAGTAATTGTTTTACTAGGTGGATTAATCGGAATTTTATGTATGAGAGGGATTGCTGAAGTCATCATGTTAGTGATGAAGAAGGTACCAGAATTAAAGACAATGGCATACTTCTTAATTGCTGTGATTGCTTTGAAGCTAATCCTTTCTATTCCAATGATTGATATTGAAATTGAACCACTTCACTTTGGTTTAATCGTATTGGTTACATTTGTCGTAACCTTCATCATTCATTTTATTCGCAAAGCAAAGAGGTAATATAATGGCAACAACAATCACAAGGGAAAACCTTACACAAGAAACAGATAACCAAATGACTGTCATTGATTTTTGGGCACCATGGTGTGGTCCTTGTAAGATTATGGATCCAGTGCTTGAAGCAATGGAAGAAGAATTCGGTGACCGTATTCACTTTGGTAAGATGAACGTCGACAATAATGAAGATGTGGCAAAACAATACAAGGTGATGGGATTACCTAGCATCGTCTTATTCAAAAATGGTAAGGCAGTTGAAAAAGTGACTGGTGTATATCCAAAGGAAAAGATGGCGCATTATTTAAACCGTAAGTTAGAAGAAATGTAAATTTTAGTTGACGGATTAAAAGTAGAGTGCTAATCTTAGTTTAATCAAATAAAGTAAAACAATTATTCCAAATTAAGTAACGAATTAGCTGGGTGTCAGGAAGTCGGTGGTTGCTGCGAACCGGTCAGGCTAATATCGGTGAAATACATTGGATAGTGTCTACCCAAGAACGGTAACTAGAGTCGTTATTTCTAGAGAGTGAGTGACCACTACGTGTGGTTGCTAATTTGGGTGGTACCACGGTAAAAATACAAATAAGTCGTCCCTGTTGTTTTAGACAACAGGGACTTTTTTTATGGAAAGAAGACGAGAAAATGATAATAGCTAATTGCGGAGGACTAATCCGATATCAAAATAATTAAAAACACTACATATATTAGATAAGAAACATTAATATTATTTTGAGGAGAGATATTATGCAAGAAGAAAAGAAACCGACAGTCAGTCTGGCTGAGGGAATTATTATTTTAATAGTAATGATGGCTATTATGTCATTTGGTGTTATTGGTTTGGGAATTTCACCGGAAGTGCCAATTTTAACAGGAATTATGTTGTTGGTATTTTGGGGTCGATTCAAAGGCTTTAAATGGGATGACATTGACGAAGGATTTGTAACTGGGATTAAAAATGGAATTGTTCCATTATTTATCTTCCTACTAATTGGGTCACTAATTGGTGTTTGGATCGCCTCTGGTGTGATTCCTTCACTAATGGTTTTTGGTTTTCATTTGATTAACATCAATTGGTTTTTACCATCAATCTTTTTAGTATGTGCCTTAGTTGGTACATTCATTGGTAGTGCATTTACTGTTATTTCTACACTAGGGATTGCATTTATGGGAATTGGTATCACAATGGGGATGAACCCAGCAATGATCGCTGGTGCTGTTATCTCAGGTGCGGTCTTCGGTGATAAGTCATCACCACTATCTGCAACTGTGAACCTAGCTGCTGCTGTATCAGGTGCCGACTTGATTGCTCATATCAAGAACTTGATGTGGTCAACAATTCCAGCCATGATTGGGTCATTCATCATCTTCGTGTTCTTAAATCACAGCGATGGTAAAGCAAATCTAGCAAACGTTGATAAGACGGTTAATGTATTGAACAGTAATTTCCACATTTCCTTTTTAGCAATTATTCCAATTGCACTACTACTTATCTGTGCATGGAGTCATATTCCAACAATTCCAACATTATTCATTAATATCATTGTTTCAATTGGATTAATGGATATTCAAGATCACAAGCTTTCACTATTAAAGATTAATGACTTGATTACTAGCGGTTTTGTATCGAAGACTGGTAATAAATCGGTTGACCTTCTTTTATCAAGAGGGGGAATCAGTTCAATGATGGGTACGCTAGCATTGATCATGATTGCATTAGCTTTTGGTGGGCTATTGATGCATTTAGGAATCATTGATGCCGTTGTTCAACCACTTACTAAGCATTTAAATAGCGATGCTAAGTTAATCATTGCCGTAATTTTCACTGCCATCGGGGTAAACGTCTTTGTTGGTGAACAATTCTTATCAGAAATTTTACCTGCAAACGCATTTAAAAAGGTTTTCCACCAAGCTGGTTTAGCGCCAGTTGCACTAAGTCGTGCGATTGAAGATGGTGGTACAGTTATTAACTACTTGATTCCATGGGGGGTTGCTGGAGCATTTATTTCAGTAACACTAGGTGTTCCTGCAAGTCACTTTGCCCCATTCCTATTCCTAAGTATCTTATCGCCAATCTTCTCAATTCTAAGTGCAGTCACAGGAATTGCTATTAAACATAATAAAGATTAACTAATATTTAGGATAATTTAATACTATTAAGGAAAAGTTAAAAAGACTATCATAAAGCGGTTTGTGGTAATCTTTTTATTTTATATTTTTACGTTGCATATCACTTTAAGTGAAACATAATTAATTAGATTTGAAAAAAATTCAGAATTTTTTTGCGAAAAATGATCGAAAAAAGGTTATATATTGTACACGACTATTAAAATCAGAAACCCGTTTTATTGGTCATTGTGTTCATTTATGTTTCAAAACATTACAGTAATGTTACTTTATTTCAGCATTTGCATACAACGTAACATTCATGTAACACTCACGTAATATTAAAAATATAGAATATGCATTCGTTGTTGAAAGACAACAAACGCAATTTATTATTTTTTAATTTTATATAGGAGTGTTTCAGTTATTAGATATAAATTTCATGTTTTATTTCTTGTAATCGCAATCTCTTTCGCGGGATTACTTTCTATTTACCGAAATGCTACTGTAGATACTAATGCAAATACAGTAGTGACAGTGAAGTCTGGCGATACACTAGAAAACTTGTCAGATAAGTACAATGTTTTCATGTCTGTTTTAGAGCATGCTAACGGCAAGTATAGTGATGATGATTTATTAGCTGGTGATCAAATCGTGGTTCCAGATAATAATAATGATGCAAAAGACGACAATAAGGTTCAAAAGCAACACTCGACTAAGTCAAACAAACATCATTCTACTTCTAAGAAACAAAATCAATCACAATACAATGCTCAATCAGAATGGAACAAAGCAAATGCCGAAGCAAAGGCATGGATTTCTTTCCATGAATCTACCAATTCTTACTCGGCACAAAATGGTCGTTACTATGGTAGATATCAATTAGATAGTAGTTACCTTGATGGTGATTACTCACCAGCTAATCAAGAACGTGTTGCAGAACAATATGTTGCTAATCGATATGGTTCTTGGGTCAACGCCAAACAACATTGGGTTGCCAATAACTGGTATTAAAAAAGAGACGTTGAAAGTTTTACTTTCGGAACTGCAACTATTATTTTGAACAAATAAATAAAAGCAGCTTTCTAACTATTTAATTGGGCAACTGATTTTCTGTA
>NZ_VBSE01000035.1 GCF_005930975.1 Apilactobacillus kunkeei
GCAGCTAATTTTAATTCTTTAGAAAACATAAAAGAACCCCTTAGGTTAGATTTCTCCAACTCAAGGGGTTCAGTTCAGACCTCTAAGGGTCTCTTTTTTATTTATAAAACGTATTATTTAAAAACTGTGTAGTTCTTAGTGATGTAACTTTCTGCATTTTTAATTGAATTTTTCAAATTCTTAACGCGCTTAACCAACTTATCGTAATTAGAACGATTCTTTCTTGTATTATGCTTCTTAACGGCCTTTTTAGCTTTAGAAACATTTGACTCAGTAGTCTTTAATGACTTTTGATTACGATTAATTGTAGAAATAGCTTTTGAATACTTAACAATCAATCCTTCTTTATACAATAATTTTGAATATGATTTTTTATTCGCTTTTGACTGCTTTAGTAACTTATTGTATTGCGCAAATAGTTTCTTAGCTTCCTTCTTGCTATGATGTTTCTTCATAGCTTTTCTCAACTTAGTCAATTGAGAATTATCAGAGCGAACCTTTTGTTTGGCTTTTTTAGCCTTACTTCTCGTATCTTTAAGAGCAGATGATGAATTCTTGCCTACCATCTTAATAAATAATTCATACTTACTTTGTGAGTTCTTATAATTATTTAAAGCTTTATTGTAAGCATTAACGTTAGCACGTGAATGCTTTTTGTTCATTTTACGTTTTGCTTTATCTAATTCGTTTGTTGCTTTAGAGTATGATAATTTTGCCTGATTTAACCTTGATGCATTACGATTTGCAACTGAATTTGCATCAGTCTTCAATGAACTAGTTTCATTATTCCAGTACGCCGCATTGGATAAGTAGTAATTAGCCATTGCTAAGTAGATATTGGCAGTGGCATCATTATTCATCCCTGCAGCTTTATTAATGTAGTTCAGAGCATTCTTTAGGTTTCTGTTAGCATAGTAAATGGATGAAAGTTGAGATGCTTCAGAGCCAAAACGAGTCTTTAGATTGTTTAATGTGTTTTGAACACTTGAGTATAAGCCACTTACGTAATTACTATCTACAGATCCGGTAAATGAATAAACATTAACACTTCCAGGTTTGTCAGTCATTAATGAATATGCCTGATTAGACTTTTCATTAGCAATATCTTCTAAAGTAAACATTTTTTTGATTTGTGGAAGATAAATTTCTACTGAAGAATTATCAACATATAAAATTACTCGTTTAATCTTAACGTTATTTAATGATGTTGAAAGTGTTACATTCATTCCTTTAACAACATTTTTATCTTCTTTTCTAGTAACAGTCATCTTATTATTAGAAAATGAAATTGTTATTTTATTATGAGAGTTCCTAACTAGATATACATTTTTCTTATTCCCATCTGCATAATCAATTTCAACTTTTTTGGAAGATTGCACCTTAATAACATCTTTTGTAGATTTAACTTTGTTTTTTGAATCTAACTTACTTTGCCCTGGTTCAACGGGAATTGATGTAATTTCCTTGCCATTGTATTGAAGAGCTCTTGACATTGTAAACGATCCTGCATGCAAAACACCTGGGAAAGTACTTTCATTCCAAATGCTTGGGGTATAAATCCAATCTCCTAACCACCCAATATTTGCCACGGTATCGTTATCAACTTTTACGTAGTTACCAGCGTAGAAATCAGAACCATCATCTAGATTTTTAATAGCACCCGTTCGTTTAAAAATACCATTATTATCAATATATCCAGTGACATATTTTGTAAATCCTAACTTATTAGAAATACTTGGTTGGGCACTATAAATCATCACAGTTTGACCACTAATTGTTTGAATATTAGGGGTCTCAACTAATCCATCAAGTTGAACGTCATCTTTTATATTATGTTTCCAATTAACACCATCAGAACTAGTTAAAGTAAACATTTTATGGTTAAGACCACCTGCAACGTACATGATTAATTGTTTTCCATTATTTGTAACATATGGGTCTCTAAAATCAGTACTGGGTTGTTTACCTACAATACTTGAAGAAACTACGTATTCACTACTGTAAGGGTGAAATTGGGAATCTTTATTTTTATATGCTAAGAATATTCCATTTTGGGTACCATTGTTTCCAAAAGTTGAAAAATAAGCTAATTCTGCATCACTGTCAATTAAATTACCCCATTCATCTTTTGTAAATAATGGTTTATTGTTAATTGCATTGTTACTAATAACTGTTCCTGTAGCAACATATTCCCATGGAATACCATTCTTGTTATTATCAGCAACTTCTACAGAGTTACCTTTTTCATCCTTATAGGCTGCATCAGGAATAGCAACATTATCTTTTGAAGTAGGATTATCTGGATTTGAGATTGGAGTGAAGTTAACAAAATCAGTAGTCTTCAAACCATACCAGTGACTTGAGTAATTAAAGTTATTTGGATATTGAGTTCCTAAATAATATACTTCCCAGTACTTCACCTTACCATTCTCATCCAATTTTGGAACGATACTTTGGATATCATTGGAGAAACCTTGTGGATTGTTATAATGGAAGTTTTGATTGAACTTCGGATTAAAAGTAGGGGCATAGTTAAAATCATATTTAGGATCACTAGAATTATTTACAACGCTACTTGCAGAGTTGGAACTATTAGCTGGTTGAGCAACGTTTACGGAATTTGAAGTAACATTTGATTGATTAGATGTATTCACAGAAACGTTAACTTGTTGATTTGAAGTTGAAGTACTATGTGCACTACTACTTTGTTGACTAGCTGGTGAAACAGTATTTGCGGCATTGCTTTGTTGTTCGTGCTTATCATTATTGTCAGCCTTCATAATCGTAACGCTTGGTGAGTCAGTACTGGCTGCTTTAACATTTAAGTTACTACTCCATGCAGCTAAACCTAGTGAAATAGTACTAATTGCAACAGTTACCCAAAGCTTACCTGATTTATACATCTTGTAATGTACCTTTTTATTTTCCATTATTAAAACTACTCCTATTCGATTTTTTAATAAAACATTAATTATAATATTCTTCTAACATAGTTAATTTACATATCTTGTATATAAATATTAATAAAAATTATAAACATCTTTTATCCCTATAAATCCCTCTTATAGAACAAAAAAACATTTGCTAATTACATTTTCATAATAGATACATTATATAATATCATCAAAACGTAATCAACGTGGCTATTATTTTTATAAAGATTTAATATTTTCAAAACGATATCTGTAAAAAAAAGACCTCTAAGGGTCTTTTTTTAATGTTTTTATTATTAAATTATCCGTTGGAATGTCTTAGTTCTGGAACTTTAATTTCAACAAGGATAAATGTAAGTAATACTATGAATGCACTGACATAAAATACTACATTGTAATCCCAAATAGATGAAATAATACTTCCCATTAATGATCCAATACAAATACCAATAGCTTGAGCTCCTTGATTTAAGCTGAAGGCCATTCCAGTTGATTCAGAGGGTGTCCCCTTCGCCAACAAAGTTTGAACAGACGGAAAAATGGCTGCATTGGAAACACCTGTCAAAAATCTAAACACTCCAAAGAATAATACAGTTGGTGCAAATCCTTGTGGGAAAATGAATAAAATAGCAAGAATAAATCCAACAGTTAATACTTTGTTGGTACCATACTTGTCACCTATTCTTCCAAACCAAGGTGAAACTAACACCATTCCAATACCTGGCATTGCCGCAACAATACCAGATACCACAGAAACACCACCAGCATTATGCATCAATTCTTTAACATACAAAGTGATTAAAGGATTGATAGAGTTATTCATAATTTGAAGTGCAATTGAGATAATTAATATCCATACAACGAAATGTGTATTAGGAAAACGTTTGATGATTTTTATAAACGATTCTTTCTTCTCTTTCAATCTGGCTGGATCTGGCTTAAAATGTTCTTCTACAAAAAAATAGGTCAATAAGAAAAACGAGAAAAGCAAAAGACCTGTTACCATAAAAGAAACCCGAATGCTTAGTACTCTAACTAACAATCCCCCAAAAATAGGTCCCACTAGGAACCCGCTTGTATATCCAGTAGATAGCCAACTTAATGCATATCCGGTCTTATTTCTTGGTGTACTAGTAGCAACAAGAGCAATTGAGTTAGGAATAACTCCATCAAAAAATCCTTGTAAACATTTTAGAATTAGTAACTCCCATACGTTTGTACAAAAGGACATTAGGAAAAGTGTTACTGCAGATCCAAAAGATGTTTGTAACACCATTCTCTTTCTACCATGCCTATCAGCAAATCTTCCCCACATTGCTGAAGTGAATATCACAACTACAAAAGATGAAGCATACACAATTCCGCTCCATAATGATAATTCGCTCTTGCTGAAAGTACCTAATTCAGAAATATATAATGGTTGAAATGGAATAACTTCACTGAAAGCAATTCCAGTTAGAAATGTTCCAAATAATAGAATCCAAAGATTCTTTTTCCAATAGGAATTATTCAAATTACTCTCTCCCTCAACTAATTAGTGAAAATAATATTTTATAGATTAATATATATGAATTAAATTAATAAACGATTTCAGCAACTTTAATACTATTTTATGATAAAAAAGCATCGTAATGATTATATAAAGTAAAATATATATATACATTCCAATATAATAATTAAATAAATGGTTTATGAATATGAATAAAAATGACATTAAAGTAACATATATTAGATTATTTATAATTTTTACTTTTATCAATATCTTAGTATATAATTCAAGAGATAAATACCAAGTTAATAACAGAGGTATAGATAGCAAAGCTATAATAAAAATATTTTTAAATAAAAGGTAAAAAATATAATATATAAGATAGTCAAACCCTAAATTAATCAGTGATATTGTACAAAAAGATTTCATTTTTTTTAAAAGTATATAATTATTAAAGAAATAAGATTGTATAATACAAGTAATGCCAACTCCTGGAAATACAATACTTAAATATTTAGCAGATTCAGTATAACTAGCCAAATAATTATTTACGATAAATCTTATAGGGTAATATGAAATTATAATACAAAAAATCAATAAACAAATAACTGATAAATTTACATCATATTTATCAATAATATTTTTTTCCCCAGCTTTTTTCATATATGGTAAGAATATAGAAGTTAAGGCACCAAATACCGTTACTAATATAAATGCTAATGAATATGAAAAAGCATATGTTGAATAATCTGATACACTAAAAAAAGTTGATATAAATTGATTATCAGCATTAATAATAAACATTATAACCTGATATGAAAACATCACGGCAAATCCCGTTTTGAAAAGATCCATTATTTCATATTTTTCATCTTTTATTGATTTTCTATTTCCAAAAACGATGGTTTTATAGGTAAACACATACCAAATTAAAACAATTAATACCGTTAAACACATAAACACTAAATAATATATGACATTTACTTTATATATATCAAACTTATAGGTTACATATGCAAATGCCAAATATGCAAAAGTTATATAGGATTGCAATCTAGTTGTAGCGGCAAGCTCACTAAATTTCATTATGCATTTAGAAAAAAATTGAAAGTAGGTAAGCATATTCAACAATAAAGAGTATATAGAAACTGCGATAAAAATTTTCTTATAAGGTAACCCAACTGGTATTATTAAGGAGATCATTATCATCATTAAAGATAATATAGATTCAAAGAGAAAAAAGAATTTTGTATAGCTCCTAAATTTTTCAACTGAAATATCTTCAAGATTTTTACCGGCATATTTAATTAAAATTCCATCAACAAATCCCATATGTAAGAGTGGAACATAGGTTATATACAAGGTAAATATTTTATAATATCCATATTGATCATGTCCTAATATAACTGGTGTTACAAAGGCAGATAAAAAACTTATTAATAAAGTTAGCATATTGCTTAATATCATGTTAATAGCATTTTTTAAAAAAATATTATTATTCATAATTTACCCTCTTTACCACTTAATCATCTAATTCTTGCAATGATAGTTTTATCAAATTCATTATCATTAATTTCAGATGCCGAGTGACCATCTTTTACCTCATTTACATATCTATCAGGTAAATTAATTCTTTCTTTTGCTCCTAATAAATACCACTCATATTCAACATCAATATGTCCAATATCTATAGCTCTATATCCCGACTTAAATATATCATACGATAAAACCGTTGCAGTAGGTCCTAGTGCAATTAACGATATATAGTCCTCATTTTCACTTAAGAAGGTTAACGCTTTGTTTAAGATAATATCATAATAATTAAAAGCGTTTTTTGGGGGACACTCTATTCTTTTTACATTCTTAGCATTATTAAAAAGATCATTCTTATACCCTAGCCTTGTTTCTTCTCCCTCTATAATAAGTATATTTTTATTTTCCCATATTTTTTTAATTATGTTGAATGTTTTATCAGCTTCTTTACTTGTTAAAAAATCTATATATGGTCTAGTAACACTTGCATTGAAATATATATTTTTTTCGTCAAGTATATTGTCTATTCTAACCATATTTTTAAGGATATACATAGTCCAAAATTTTTTAGGAACAGAAGTCAACCCATCCAAGCTTTTAAATTGATTTGGAACTCCAATCAAGAAATCATCATCATTAGAATTTAAAACCCTTATTAATTCTTGGGATAATCGATCTGATACATCTTGAAAGTCAGATAGATTATTATGTTTTTTATAAATCCACGCTATTTCTCCATCTCCAAATCTACCAATAGACTTTTCGGTGGAAGCTAATGTTTCTGCTGTTTCCTCAATACTTTTAATATCATATTTCCCTAAAAAATTTTTTAATTTATCGATACGAAACTTGATTAGAATGTGACTATAATACATAACCCTAATATATCTTAGTAACTTTATTAATTTTAAAAATCTTTTTTCCATAAATATCTCCTATTTGTATAAATATATCTATAAATAAAAATATTATAAAATATAATTTCACTTGCAATAGTTAATTGTAAAGATTGCAGTTGTCTAAAATACAAATTCTGTAAACCAATTAAAATATTCAAATGCTAAATATACACTCATAATAAACAAAATAATTTATCTATTTTAATTTCCAATAAATCTAAGATTTTCTTCAAGTTTCTAAATATATTTCCTATGTTATTCCGAAACATGCTAAACCAACATGTGATGAATAAAATACAAAAAATTGCCAATAGAAAAATAAAGCATACCAATAAATTCGGAAAGAATTAATGAGATTATTACATAAAAAAACAAAAAAAAAAATTGAGAAACGAATGTAAATAAAATGTTTTTCTTAATTTTTACTGTTCATAGTTAAATTAAGCATTAATATCTATTCAATTTTTTAAAGTTAATTTTATTATCACAGGAAATCAAAAAATCATAGAAAGTTCCGTTCCCCTTTTTAAATTTTTTCTTGTAAGTCAACTTAAAAAAATCTGTATCTTTTATTAACTTGTTATAATTTTCCTTATCGAAAATAGAATTAAGTAAATTACTCAATTCAAATAATTTTGGATTATTATTAATAGCCTCATTATCAACATATGTTGATAATCCACCTATATTCCTTTCATAAGCATACATAAGAGCATAATCTATTAAAAAGTAATTTATTAAATGCAAATTTTCACTCCAATATACCTTAAAGAACTCGTCCATAAACTGGAATGTAGGATCATTTTTACGACCTCCTATAAGGAACCCCGTCCATTTTCCTTTCATAAAATATGGATAAGAATCTTCCTTTCCCTTGGATGTATAAAAAGTAGAAAACATTGAATGTTCAAATTTTTTAGTACATAGAATAGTTGAATCAATCCATAACCCACCATAATTTTTTAAAATATTAAATCTTACTATATCAGAAAAATGAGTTTTAGTAATGTAACCACTTTCTAATTTGTCATAAATATCATCTGATATGTCAGTGTATTTTTTTACGTTATATTTGTTAACTAAAACAACCTTCCCGTCATAGTTATTAATAACAGAATTTACGCAAGCTTTAACTATTTCCGGGGCGTTATCAAATCCCTGCCACCATAAAACCCAAACTATCTTTCCACTAATCTCATCCGCTTCATGTAAATTATGCTCAGCTATTTTAAAATATGAAATAAGTCTTTTTCGAATCTTTTTATACATAAAAGACTCTACTTTTCTTGACAGTAACGTATTTAATTTTGACAAAGCCTTCTCTAAAAAAAATAGAAAATGGTAAAACCTGTATTTATTCAAATCTTTCTCCTCTTTTTTAATTTCCAATTCACATAACAATCTGAAAATGGGATTTTAATACCTATTATTTCGTAAATAAACCCTGAAAACCAAGAGCTTTGAAGGTCATCATTGAATACTCTGGGGTGAATTAAATAATACCAAAAATTTCTATAATGCAAAAATTCATTACGAATGTCATTTTTTTTGTGAATACTTGAAAACATATTAATATCTTTTTTCCTAGGTCGTAACCCAAAATGAATTAACCTAGATGATCCCTCTTCTGAACTAATGTCTATATAATCAAAAAGAGATGATGTCTTATAATCTTTTACAAAAGCTAATGCACCCTCATGAATTTTACTTAAGCATGAAAAAGAAAGCGTTTCTGATTCATATTCTTTATTTTTATATAAAGGTAAAATAACGCCATTACTATCTATAAATTTTATTAATGATCCTTTGTCATATCTACTAAATAACATTTCAAGTATCCCAATAAACGTTCTAATCTCATATTGTCTTTTTAAATTAATATTTTGATCAAAAAGGAACCCTTTCATTTTTTGTGCTCCACTGTATGGTGTCTCATCATTCACACCCAGATAGTAACCGTTTATTTTCTTTTCTACAATGGATTGCAATGCATTCTGCATATTTCCAAACCATCCTATATCAACAATCGCACTGTTTTCATCCACTTTGTTTCTATATAAATAATCTTTCATTAATGCATTTTCTTTTTTAGAATTTTTTTTAGCAAAGTTAAATAAATCAATTATATAATTTCTTTCCAAATCTTTAGATAAAATTTCATCTATGTCTTTGTATTTTTTATTCATATCCAAATCTTCCGGTATTGGAATACTATCATTAATAGATATACCCATTTTATGTGCAACATATGGGATCGTTATATAATTACTAGTAAAAGTATGGTCAAAAAAACTTTTAACATTTTTATATTTAAACAAACTTGGAATTGTATAAGCCCTTCTAGATGCAAGCAAATATTGAATTTTTCTATCCGAATATAATATCTCGTAAGCATCTTTCATTATTTTTCCATCTCTAGCAAGAAAAAATAGTTTACCAACACCATTCTTTTCTATTTCACCATTTAACCATTTTGAAAATGATAAAAGTAATGGTCCTAAACATTCATACCCAAAATCATGATAATAATCCCCATTCAAGCCATTATTTATAAAATTGGAGATAATGTCATTATCTTTCCTACTAGAGAATGATAATTTATAATTATCTTTTTTTATGTAAAATGGATTGATTTTATTTTTTTTTGCATTTAAAATATCCGATTTGAAATTATCACCAATGTGAAGTTTCTTTTCATTAGGGAATTCCTTGTTAATTAACTCAAAAAGTTGTCCACTTGATTTAGTTAATTGCATATCACTAGATAAAAATAATTTGTCATAATTTTTAAATCCGTTACTTTTAAGAATGTTTTCTATAGTTTTTTTGGGAAGATACATATCAGACGTTATTATGACTTTTTTATTTAAATAAATTGATAAATCATAATATTTTTTTAAATCAACATTCCTCTTACAAAATTTTTCTTCAAATTCACATTCTAATTTTATTAATCTTTCTTTTTCTTCACTATTAAAACCTTCAATATTTTCATAAATATCTTCTATTGTAATTTCATTTCTACTAGATTTTTGTCTAGCTACATTTTCAGCATTTACTCTAACTTTTCTGAAGTTACTATTTCTTTCGAAAGGTTTATTTAAAAACTTGCTTATTACAAAATCAAAAGTATCATGTGGATTTGGTACATCTCTTTTTATAAGAGTGTCGAAGATATCAAAAGAAATAACATTGTTCTTATTTATATAGTCATTTAGTTTTGAAATTTTTTTCATTTATTCCCCTCTATTTTGTACTTTATAATCCAAAAACCTAGCTATTAAAAATATTAATAAAAGATTCTCATATAGACCAACAGATAAAAGATTCCATACAATGTTTTCTGAGTAGGGAGAAAAAACAAGGGTATATGTAATATAAAAATAACATATTACAGAAACTTTTATTCCACTAAGTTTAATTGATTTAACTTTTTCAAACATATACCCAAATATGGCTCCAAATATTGAAGACATTATCATAACTCCTTCGTATCCAAAATCATAAAAATATGATAATAAACATGAATATACATTTCCTATTCCTATTCCATTAACGTAACCATATGGATAAGATCTGTTATATGAAAAATCAAGTACTCCTATTTTTTTTAAAAGATTGTATACATTAGCAAAAGTTTGATAGCCTGGTGCATTACTATTCAATATAAATGGATTTCTTATATAATTATCAAATAGGGAAATACCTCCCCCATAATAGTAAACAAACGATAATTGATTATATTGACCACGTCCTATTATAGTTCCCAAATATTGAAACACGTAAAAAACTAATACTAATATAAAAGAAGTTATAAAAAAAGATTTACCTAATTTACCATTATGATAATATTCAAAATGTATATATAACACCAACGAAAATAGTATGATACTTACATCTGTGAATCTTGATGAACTCATTATAGGTAATGGCAAACTGGCAACAGAAGATAAAAAAAGTATAAAGTTTCTTTTTTTATCTTTCTTTTTTGAAAAAATATTATTTATAAATACATAAATAGACACATAAGATATCATTACCGACACATTAGACAGCATACTAACCCATGATGGAAATGGGCTTTTTTCTGACAAACTATATCCTCTATAAACTGATAGATTATCAGATGTAAAGCTACCGATATATTTGTGAAATTCATAAGCAAATATTATTAGTGCTAACAACTGTATACATAAAAGAAAAATGATTTTCCAATATTTTAAATCCAAATGATAAATTTTTTTATTCTTTGAATAACTTTTATTTGGAATGTAATTATTAAAAAGATCACTCTTCACAATAATTGATGAAACCCATGAGAATATTAAAAATAATGAAACGAATATAACAATAATCCACATTGTTTCATTTGTTATATCACTATTTAAAACATTCATAATAATAGTGTTACAAATAGCTGCAACTAAGAAACTCAATATAAGTATATTTGATGGAAAAATTATATTCCTATTAACTATTAGTGAAACTAAGAATATACAAAAGAGTAAAAAGGTTAATTCTAAAGATATCAATATTAGTGCTCCTCACTATTAGTATTAAGATTTTGAATTATTTTTTATATTTTATATAGTTAATTAATGTCCTCATTCTTGTTGGAATTAAAAACTTAATTAATGGATATACAATAAATAGATAATAACCATAAGATAATTTAAAGTCGTGAAAATACTCATTTAATAAATTAAATGCATGTATTCTATCAACCCATCTTATATTTTTTATGGAATTTATATCTTTTGTATAAACTAATAAAGGTTCCTGAATATTTTGTCCAACGCAACCATTTTTATATAGTCTTAACCACAATTCATAATCTTCGACCCTAAGATGTTTTTTAGATTCAGAATACCCTCCGTATTTTTTAATAATAGAGGACTTAATTAATATACTAGGATGACAAAAGACACATGATTTTATTAAATCTATCTTTGTCGGCTTCTCTGGATAAACTTTTTGTCCATATACTCCCAATTCATTTGAAAAAAAGTCAATGTTAGAACCAACAAAATCTGCCCCGGACAATTTCATATATTCTAATTCTTTTTCAAGTCTATTGCTACATGAGTAGTCATCATCGTCCATTCTCGCTATATATTCTCCAGACGATTCTTTTATGCACTTATTAAGTGATTTTTGTAATCCAATATTTTTTTTATTAATTATAATCTTTATTCTACTATCTATCTCAGAGTATCTCTTAATAATATTTAAAGTATCATCATCAGAATGATCATCACAAATGATAAATTCAAAATCTTTTAAAGATTGATTTAAAATAGATTCAATTGCTCTTTTTATTTTTTTTCCCCTATTATGGGTTGACATTATGACTGATATCATCAAACTACCCCTATTTTTTTAGTAAGTTTTCATACAAATTATTATGCAGACTAATATTCTTTTCTATTTTGAAATCTCTTTCATATAATTTCCTTGAAAGTTCACCCATCTGTCTTCTGATTTCAGGATTACTGAAAAGATAATTTAATGCTATATCAATATCAGAAACCGTATTATTAATACAGCATCCATTAGAGAAATCTTCGTAAAAGTTTTCAGGAACACCACAAGTATTAGTTGCTATTAAAGGTTTTGACATCGATAATCCTTCAATAAGGCTTATTGCAATAGCATCATAATTTGTAATCAATGCCACAACATCTGATTTAAAATAATATTCGTCTACGTTATTCACCATTCCAGTGAATTCTATGAATTTCTCCATATTATGATTTTTTACGTACTCTTTGCACTCATTTAACTTTGGCCCATCACCAAGAAGGTATAATTTAAACTGATTTTTTTCACGGTATCTATTTATAAACTTTTCAAATCCCTTTATTAAGAGTAATTGATTTTTTTGTTCCCAAAACCTTGCTGACATTGTGACTGTAAAGGATCCATCTTTGGGGCGGATTTTGTTATGTGATAACCCAAAATCTCTAGATGCATTTTTAATTACAATAGCCTGATTATCTTTTTTAAATATACTATATTTATCCGCTATTTTTTTTTCATAATTTGAAACACAAATTATTGCATCGGTACAATATGATAAAATCTTTTCAATAATTATTGCCGGCCATTTATACTTTTTACTAGTACCAGGCTCAAATGCCCAACCATGTGCGTTATAAACAATTTTACTTTTCAAAAACAAAGATCCAATTCTACCTATTAATCCAGCCATTATACAATTCAAATGAATTATATTAGGTTTAAGATCTTTAACTAATTTTCTAAATTTAAAAATAGATTTTAGGATACTTAATGGTTTGATTTCTCTCTGCATCGTATCTAAAAAAATTATTTTCACTTCAGGTATATTTTTCTGTACATTGTTTGTAAGTTCACCTTGATTGCCTACTACTAAATAAACTTCGTTACCTAAGTTCACCTGTTCTTTAATAATAGGCATTAAATATGTGGCTACTCCACCCCAAACTCCAAGAGTGTTGACATACATTATTCTCATTTTTTCTATCCTAACTTGTAAGTTTTATTCAACTTATCATAATCCACAATATCTTAATGTCTTTAGAAGATATTTCTCAAAAAATCTGAAAATCTTTTTTTATTTTTAATTCTATCTATATCACCAATACTTACATTATCTCCATTCCAAATTAACTCAGAATTTCTTTTATATTCATTAACAACAGAACTACCATATTTATTTTCTAATCTTGAAAAAGCTTCATCCATCATAAAACGTCGTCCCTTTAAGTTATGAGCATCAGAAGAAAAAACAAATCCTAAATTTGCTTCAACAATTTCATCCGTAAATTTTTGAATTCTTTTTCCAAATCCACCTGTAAAGCTTGTAGCTGTTATTTGAGTTAAACACCCCTGCGATACCAAATCATATAGCATAGAAGGTTTTTTTTGAAAACCCATGTTTCTTTCAGGATGCACAATTATTGGTGTTATTCCTCTAAGTTTCAGCTCAAAAATTATATCATTAGAATATTTTGGAATACCGCCATGTGGAAATTCAAACATAATATATCTTTTTGTATTTTTATCTGGATATAGGATGTCATCATTCTCTATTTGATTTATTAATTCACCGTTAATATGAATTTCTTGTCCAGCTCTAAGCTCAATATCAATTCCATTATCAATGAATATTCTCTGCAAATTTTTGACAGCTGGGACAATGTCTTTTTTATGATTAACATATTCCCCATCCATATAATGAGGCGTCAAAAGAATTTTATTAATACCTTCCCTTTTTGCTTCTATGCCCATTTCTAATGCTTCAATAATTGTATTTGCGCCATCATCAACAAATGGAAGCATGTGGCAATGTAAGTCAATCATTTTATTTCCCACCTATTTTGAATAGTAATAATAATAATTATCAGTTAAATCATCCTCAGACATATTCATAACAGCACCAATAATGTTAGCGTTTATTTTCTTAAGCTGCTCAACTGCTAATTTTGTCCTCTTTTTTTCAGCAACTCCTTGTGGAACTACAAAAATTGTTCCATCAACTATTGTAGAAACAATGGAAGCATCAGTCATGGTATTGACTGGAGGAACATCAATAATGACTAAGTCATTTGGTTGATTATACTTATGAACAATATCTTCCAGTCTTCTATTGCCCAATAGTGTAGAAGCATTAGGAGGAATTGGTCCACTTGTTATCACATTTAAGTTATCAATAGTTGTGTACTTTATTGCATCCTCTATTTTAGAATGACCTGAGAGAATTGTAGATAAACCCTCTCTGTTACTCAAATTGAAAGTTTTATGTGCAGTTGGCTTTCTCATATCAGCATCCACTAAAATAACATTACGCCCTTGCTTAGCATATGTGACAGCCAAATTAGAACCAAACGTCGATTTTCCTTCGGAAGGATCACCAGAAGTAATCATTAGACTTTTTATATTATCGTTAACATTCGTAAAGGATATATTAGTCATTACAGTTCTAAATTGTTCAGCAATATCTGAAGTTGGATATAAATCTGACACTAAGTTCACGCCGTACTTAGTACTGTCATTATTTAATTTTTTTGCTTTATTCTTAGAAGTCTTCATAAATAGCTCCCCCTTTTCACTTTCTTTTTATTTGTTTTTTTATATTTTTCATATCAATATCACTTATTACACCAAGATCAACTAACCCCAACTCGTTTTCTATAAAACTTCTATCTTGGATTGTTTTATCATTGTGCTCCTTAAATAAAGATAAGAACATTCCGACAATTATCCCAACAATAAATCCAATTATCACACTCAAGCCTTTTTTTGGCGAGATTGCTTGATTAGATTCATGGGCTTTTGAAATAATAGAAACATTGTTAACATTCATAATATTCTTTATTTTATCTTTAAAAACCTTCGCCGTTTCATTTGCAATTCTAGCTGCATTTTTAGCATTGTGAGATATAACATTAATATTTATAACTTGAGAACTAGTATCAGTTGTAACGCTTAAAGAACTGTCTTTATAGTTACCATTTCCTACTTTTTTCCTTACTGAATCACCAACAGTTTGGCTATTTAGAACACTTTTATATGTATTCACTAACTGCAAATCAGTTGTTTGAACTTGTTGCTGTTCAGTAACCTGAGCATCTTTATCAAGTTTTTGATTAACAATAATCTCTGAACTAGCTTGGTATTTAGGTTTAACAACATAAAGAACGGCCACTGTAAAAATTCCTGTAAATATGATTGTTGTTGTTATAATTAATTTTAAATGTTTTATAAATATACGAATAGTCTTGCTGATTTCTTCTAAAGAACTCATGCTTCCCTTATTCTCCATAGCGTTGAACACCTTTCAATTTTATTATTTTTAATCTTAGTAATTATATCATCTATCCAATTCTAAAAAGGTTAATTATTAAAATATAAGTATAACTTAATTAATAATTCATTGTGTTGTTACTAGTGTAAAATTAGTCAAAACATACATATAAAAGTGAGACGTTATTGTCGTGCTTTTATATTACTTTATACAATTATTTAACATAAAAAACATTTTTTCTATGAACTGCATTTGGAACACCATTGTCAATATCTGCTCTTTTCTTATCATTTACAATAGTTTTCCTTCCTTCATGATGAATAAACATACTATATTGAACATCATAGTTCAACATAGAATGATTTATGTCATACGGCTTAATATAGTTCTTTACGTAACTGATATTAACATCTTTACCTTTTTGTTCAGATAGCATTCTGTCATTCTTATAAATCATTGCAGATATTGGAACAACTCTAACAACTTCATGTACAAAAGAAACTATTGAAAATGCAGGAATCCCAAAAACAAGAACAAAACAAATTATCTTGTTTGCTACCTTGTTGTTAATAATGATATCTTTTTTTGAAATTTTATTAAAACAGTAGGAATATGAAATTAACTCAATGATTATTAATGATGGATAAATATATCTAAATAAAAATATTGGATCTTTAATTAAAGAGTACAATGATGTTGTACCTAGAACAATTAAATTAGTGTATATAATGATTAACAAATCAACCTTCTTTGTATCACTTAATTCCCTATACAATTTAACACAAGGCCAGCAAAATAATATAATTAGACCCGCAGCAAATAAAGCTTCAAGAGCGAATTTATAAAATGGTTGACTATATGGTAGATCTCTAAATTGTTTTGTCATTCCATATAATACCCAAGGAACATATGATAGCATTACAAAGAATCCACATATAAGTATGTATATTGATTTCTTATATTCTTTACTTCTAAAGAAGACAATAAGATAAGATATCAATAATATTCCAACCATAAATGCTGAATAATAATGCGTATATGATGCACAAACAGCTGATATATAAGTCAAAATCAAGTTATTAATCCTATGAAATGTCTTAAATCTTAACAAATAATAAAACGTCATAGCTACAAACATAGACGCCATTGAATACATACGGATATTCATCAAAGTAGATAAATTCATATTATCTATTCCAATGACATTTGGAATAATTAGAAATAAAGCAAGAGAAAAGCCCCATTTTATTTTAATTTCAAAATAATTAATAATTTTCTTTATATATACAAAAGCTATCAATGAAGTTATTAGCGAAAATACTCTGGACAATATCATTTTTTGTATAAAGTCACCATGAAATGGTGATAAAAATACCTTTAAAAAAATATAGTATAGTGGTGGATGCACATCAATTGAATCCCAATATAATAAGTCTTTAAAATTATAATTAACTAAATTCAACGAAAAATTTTCATCTACTGAAAACCATAATTTCATGTAGGCAACAGATATTAAAATCAAAAAGCATATCGACAAACAATTAATATGCTTTTTTACAAATACCTTCACAGAAATCACTCCTAAAAATATAATTTTTAAAATATAATACACAAAATATTAGTCAAAGATGTAACAGGAAAACTAGAACAATATATGTATATATAAAGTCTTAAATAATTTCAATTTAATGATTGATCATCAATCAACAAATAAATGATGCATCATTTGTAATTACATATAGAAAAACTATTATAACTTTCTTGTTAACATTAACCTAAAAATTAAATTGTCTATTTCAATATGCGTTATTAGGGCATATCATAATCCATACAGTTTTTAGACATATTTTAATATCCAAAAACAATCCTGCATGTTGAATGTAATCTAAATCTAAATCCACCATTTCAGAAAAACTCAATGCATTTCTACCACTAACTTGCCATAATCCAGTGCAACCGGGCTTAATAATTAGTCTTTGTAAATCATGTTCACTATATCTTGCAACTTCTTCCGGTAAGGGAGGACGCGGTCCTACTAAAGACATGTCACCTAATAATACATTTAAAAGTTGTGGTAACTCATCTATACTGTGTTTCCTTATAAACTTTCCAACTTTAGTAACTCTTGGATCCTCTTTTATTTTAAACATGGCACCAGAAATTTCATTCAGTTCGTTCAATTCTTTACTTTTTTCGTCTGCATTAATAATCATGGATCTAAATTTAAAAATGTAAAAACATTTCCCATTAAGTCCAACACGCGTTTGTGTATAAAAGATAGGTCCCCTATCATCTATCTTTATAGCTAATATAGTCGGTATAGTTATAGGTAGTGTGATTATTAAACCAATTAGACTGATTAATATATCAAATAATCTTTTAACAAAGAAATAAAGTTTTCTATTACGAACAAAAACATAATTTATTTTTTGCAAGTCTACCTTCCTCTCACTTTCCAATAAAAAAATAATGAAAATATTTTTCAAGACAACATTAACGAATTATATCATCATATTTATGACTCCAAAAGAAGCGTATCCAAATATAATCTATATATAATCAAACGTTAAAAAAATTCTCAAAATTGTATTTAACCCAAAATAAAACGGGTGTGATAAATGTTCACACTCATTTATTTTAGACTGTCATTAATCATTGAGGAAATTCTACTTTGTTCCTTTCCAGAAACATCTTGGAAGGATACACCATATTCCATATCACCAGTACCATGAGCATAATCGCTATGAATATTTTGATTAGCTTTTCTATAGTTCAATGCTAATTGAATCATGTCATTCATTGTAAGATTGGTTTTTAAGTTTTGAGAAATCGAATCTAAGAACTTTGAATTAATAACTGTCTTATAAGAAATTGATTTTTTCATTAATGCTTGTAATACAAGTCTTTGACGATATTGACGACCATAATCGTTATTTGGATCATCATATCTCATTTGAGTGAACCACATTGCTGTAGTTCCATCCATGTGTTCTTTTTTACCCTTAGTATATTTATATCCACGACTAGAAAATGTTAGTGGCGATACGACATCAACTCCACCTACTTGATCGATTGCCTTCCTCAATCCACCTAAACTTAATGTTACATAGTAATCTATAGGAATGTTAAAATGACTTTCTATTGAGTTAATAGCTTCTTTTGGTCCACCATATGTGTATGCCGCATTAATCTTAGATGGGGAATATTGAGGGAAATCTGGGAGGTTAACTTTCATATCTCTAGGAATACTTATGATAGTAGTAGTTTCCTTTTTGGGATTTAAAGTCATAATCATCATACTATCACTTCTACCCCTATAGTTTCTGCCATCGAAATCAGTATCTGTCCCCATAAATAAAATGGACACTGGTTTCTTATTTTTTAAAATGCTATCTGCATTTCGAACAGTTTTAGCCCCTGAGGGCTTGTATACTTCATTAGCTACTTTTGACACTCTATGGTAAGCAGCAAAAGCTCCTACTCCAAGTAATACAATTATTATCCCAATTGTCCATAAAGTTACTTTTTTCCAAGTTTTCATGTGTTTTTTGGGTGTTTTATTATTGTTTTTTCTACTCACTTGTTCATCATTATTCAAAACACTCACTCTTTTCTAAATTATTTATATACATAACTATCAAGTATTATACATCAAATTCACGTTAATAATATCCATTAGTCATTTTACTACCTTATATTACAAATTCAATACCGGAATAACCATATATATACCAAAGACCATAACGATTAATGACAAAATGATTACAATTTTTTTGTACATACCCTTCATTCTGTAACTATTTGGTAAAGCTTTTCTTTCTAATTCAAGCAAAAACCCTAATACAATCGGCACCATTAAGGCATTAATCACCTCAACCATTATTGCAATTGATACCAACTTTTCATTAAATAACACTAATCCCCCACTAACAACCAACACTAAAAAATACATACCATAAAATCCTAAATTTGAAGAATTAATTCTTTCATTTAAACTATGCTTCCAATCTAATACTTCAGTCATTCCCCACGTACCAGCAAGGACAACAACAATCGCAGCAACCAACGCCCCACCTAAAATGCTGGAGCCCATAATAGCTTTAGCAGCATCCATTCCGATATATCTACCAGTAGAGTTTACTAAATCTCCTACAGTATTCTCATTAACTTGAATATGTTGATTAAATACAGTGGCTGCAAATAAAACGATGAAACCAATCATAATTCCTTGCGTAATGAAAGTTCCTACCATTGTGTCTGTCTGTTCTTTTCTAATCATGTGTTTCTTTAATCCTTTATCGACTACAGCACTTTGTTGGTAAAAAATCATCCAAGGCATGATTACTGCACCCACATTAGCCGCTATTAAATATACGTAAGAACTATCATAAATTGGTATATTTTTCATTCCATCGATAATAGAATCAACGTCAGGATGAACCATCGCAATTCCAATGATGAAAGTTAATTCAAACAACCCCAATATAATGCCAACTTTTTCAACACGTCGGTAGCTTCCTAAAGAAGCAATCAAAGTTAAGATCAGAATACTAAAGGGAACGGTTATCCATTTAGAGATTCCAAACAATTCGCCAACTCCAGCAATCCCAATAAACTCAGTCAAAAGAGCTCCAATCGTTGAAATCATCAAAGTAATCGCTGAGACATAAGCCCAAAATTTACCAAAATATTCGCGGATTAATTCACCATGCCCTTTTTCGTGACGATACCTAAGCGAACCGTCATTTCTTGTACCATAAATAGAATTGGAATTAACAATAACTGAGGTAAAATCATGGAATAACCATAACTAGCACCGGACTGTGCCGCCGTGATTAAGCAACCTGCATCTGTATCAGCGAGCATAACAATCAACCCCGGGCCAATCACAATTAACCATTTTTTCAACTCCAACCATAACCGTCTCAAACGGTTGATTGAAAAGTTATTAATTTCTGAATCTATTCTTTTTTTCATCAATAAGTATCCTTTCTATTTCTCATCTCTCAACAGTCAGGGCATTCAATTGTACAAAAAAATTTTTCAATAAAAAAGGGTTGTTATTTTCATAACAACCCCTTTATCTATTGACCTGATCTTTGATCAACGTTATCAAACAACCCGTAGAAAAGCTTTTGGTTATCTTTTCCTAAGATTCTTGCAACATTGAAATTTTTAATATAAACTCGTTTATTAATTGACTTAATATAGACCGTTTTTTCAACAATCAAATTTGGACTTTGGTTTGGATTTAGATGAATAACATTATTTGGATTTTCCTTATATTGTTCAACAGAATCCGATAAATTATAGCTTGGCATGATGTAATTATTAAATTGATTACTACCTAAAAATCCAACATTTACACCAATAATAATCGTTAATCCAACTGCCAATATAGATGTTACAAAGTAATTAGACAAACGACTTAGTGGTTTTTTCATCATTTGAGACACAATGGTCATCATGAAGAAAATTACTAAAGCATATGCTGGATAAGCATATCTAGCAATGTAAATAGGTCTTACCGCAACAGAAATCACAATTCCTGTCAAAGTGGTTAAAATGAATACTAACAATACAATCATTAGTGTCGATTTGAACTTCTTTGACATATTTAGATATGCCCAAAGTGTGGGATAGATTAATAATATCATCAAAGCAATCGCATAGTACTGCCCCCCATTATCGGTAAAGACATCCGCAAATAAATTAACAAAATTATTAATAATATTTTCGACATTAACTGGTGGAATCCAATAAGAAGATGACACCTGTTGGGCTTGTGCAAATGCGACAACTCCCCATGGAACAAACATTATTAAAAATACGACAATCCCACGTAGAATGGCGTTTCCGTCGTATCTATTAAATTGGAATTTAACGAAGTATAAGAACAGCATCCATCCCGCTGCGACGGCCGCAAAATAATGGGTATACGACGCAAGAGAAGCAAAGATAACTGCTAAGAAAATGTGGCCTATTTTTTGTGAGTTATCGTAGTGCTGCAATTGGTTCAATACCAATGCCAATAGTAATGCTGCCAAAGCGTACATTCTAATTTGCGTAGAATACCTCATAATGCTTGGCGCTAGAAAAAATCCCGCCCATTGGATGGCGTTGGCACCCGAAACACCCAAATTTTTCACCGTCTTTGACAGTGTTAAAAACGTTAAGATAGCTAACATGTATGAAAATAACCGCGCAATAATGACCTTAGTGAATAGCGAATTCGTCCAAAAAGCAGTGATACTCAAGAAGAATCTTAATGCTATATAGTAAAACGGTGGATGAACATCCATCGAATCCAGTCTGATTATATCCCCGTAATTATGTCCTACCATTGCCATCGTAAAACTTTCATCACGCCAAATTGTTGGGTGCATGAAAAACAACATGTATGCAATGGATATTAAAAATAGACCCAATGTAAGTTTGGCCTTCTTGTTCATCAGACGATCACACCTCTTTATTTATTAATACTAATTATATCAGAGCTTAGAAGGTGTGTCTTTTTTTGCTATAGAATTATTGAACAATCAAAATCTGTTGAATGGATAATACTATTTCACCATCTTCAACCATAATTGTTACCTGGCTAGTCTGTAAGTTCATTACAATCCCATTTATTACACTCTTATTTCCATCATCATTAACATAGGTAATCTCGGTCTTTGCGTGATTTTCACCCTTATGTTTTAATTCCTCATGAACACTTTGAAAATCCATGTACATAAAACTATCATCAAAAGCTTCCTTATGCTCTTTTCGCAACGCGCTAACGTGATCAGAAAGCATAAAACCTTGCCACTTTAACATTCCTCTGTCGTGATAATAATAATCAAAGAAATTTTGCACTGTCTTGTCGTCAATGTTGTGATCCAACAACTCTATCCAACCTTTCTTTTAGGACGCTGAATGTAGGAATTACGACTATCCCATTTAATTCCTTCAAATCCAGCGAAAACAATGGTTAACTTTAGTTCCTTTTCAATTGAGTTTAAGATTTCTTCTAAATCAGCAATCCAGGTACTTTCGACGTGATGAAGTGGTGTTACTCTAGTAATGTGGCCTGGTTTATATCTAATCATGTAAAAATTAAATTGATGATCGTAGTGGTCAAACACCACTTTAATTCGGTATTGAACATTATATTCTCGTTTAAATAATGGTTTTGCTCTATCTAGTATTAATTTTGCTGTTTGTTGGTTAGTCATATGCATTTCCTCCATTATGACCGCCTACTAATCCGGAACGTTTTAACATTGTAGCTCCTTTTTCTAGGCTATGCCCCTTAAAAATCGCTGTGGAACCAAATTTGTCCCTAATTTCATCTGTTACTTTATCGACTTTTGATTTTTTAATTTGCACTTCTGGGTCTGCGAAGATATCTAATTGTTGTGCATTACTATTGCTTAGTCTGGTATATGAGACACCGACATTTCTAACACGTTCTCCGTGCCAATACTTATGAAATAAATCCATGACCGCTCCGACTAATTCACGATTGTCCGAAGTTGTGGTAATTTTTTGCTCATGTGAGATACTGGTCCGGTCACTACCTTCACTTTCCACATATGAGAAACCAAGATAGAGATGAACACAGCTAGTTTGTTTCTTTCTGTGACGCAAACGTGACGCCACCTGTTCAGCTATTTCTGTAATGACTACTTCTAGTTCATGCTTGTCCTTATAATCCCTTGGTAGCACCTGAGAATTAGATAATCCCTTATCCTTGATTGGCACCTTTTGATTCAATTGCGAACGGTCGATCCCCCATGAAATCGCAAAGAGTTGGTAGCCCATGACTCCTAGATGTGCCTTCAATTGATATGGATTCGTTCTCGCTAACTCACCCAGATTATGAATGCCCAGTTTGGCTAGATTTTCAGCTGTATGTTTACCAATACTCCAAATCTTATCAATAGGTTCAATTGGCCAAACGTTTTTTGCAAAGGTGTCATAACTTAATTGACCGACTAGGTCTTTGTTACGTTTAGCAAACAAATCCAAAGCCAGTTTTGCCTGCACCGGATTGTCACCAATTCCTACGGTTGTATACAGACCAAGGCGTTGTCTAACCGTCTTTTGGATTTTTCTAGCTACTTGAGCAGGACTATCTCCAAACAAGTGCCATGTGTGAGTCAAATCCAAAATAGTCTCATCTATTGAGTATGGAAAGCAGTGTTTCTCATCTGCAAACTCATGAAAAATTTTATTAATTGCCAAATTCTTTTGAATGTACAAATTCATTCTCGGAGGGACCACAATCAATGAATCATCCCAAGGCAAATCACGTTTTCTAGTCACGTTCGTAATGTGAAATCTCTTTTTTGCAGTCGGAGACGATGCTAAAATCAATCCGCCGTTCGTATTGTCTTGATCAGACATCACAACTAGACTGGCCGTCAGTGGATTCAACCCTAATTGAACACACTCAACACTGGCATAAAACGACTTATTATCAATAACCATAAAGACCCCTTTGGGTTCATTTGAATAATCCATTTTGAGTTCCTCCTTTCAGTAAAATATATTATACGAACAAATGTTCTTTTTTGCAAACAAAAAAACAGACCGTTTTTTCGATCTGTCATCATAAGCCTTTTTTAATGAATAAACACCGTTACAAGTGTTATTAAACCAAAAATAACTCCCGGAACATTTGAAATAATTGTACAACCATAACCTTATAACTCTTTAATTTATGCAGATGAACCTTTAAAATATAGTATAATAATTCATATTTTATTATTTAAAGGAGAAATATTTATGAAAATAAAAAATAGCAAGAATTTTATTTTGGTAATTGCTATTATATTAATCACTATTCCATATCTCAGCATATCTTTGGGAAATGATGAACCTTTTACAATGGGTATCATAAGGCATAATTATCATCAGCTTCTATATCTAACATCGTTAGATATACATCCGCCTTTATACTTTATTTTTTTAAAAGCATTCTTATCAATCACTACTTTTTGGACAACTAACATATTTATAAAAATCTTGTTTTCAAGATTATTATCTTTAATATTCACAATCATATCATTCGTATTCATCAAAAAAATATTAATGTATCTAAAGATAAACATACATTTGATATCTTCATTATTAATTTTCCTGATTGTACCTTTAGAACTTGGATTATCACAAGAAGCAACTAACATAAGAATGTATTCGCTAACAATCATGCTCTTTTCAATTCAAATGTATTATACGATTAAGTATATTGATAGTTTAAAAAAGAAACATTTGTTATTAGTCTTTATAGTTGTTTCCGCATCATTATATACACAGTATGTATCCGGATTTATAAGTGGTATATATCTTCTACTATGTTCAGCTAATTTGTTTAGAGAAAGAAAAATAAAATCTGCGTTATCTATTATAATCTTGGGAACTACGTCATTAATATCATTCATACCTTGGCTTCCATACTTTTTAAAGCAAATGTCATATCAACAAAATCCTGGATCCATATCATTAATGTTTAAATTTATAATAGAAGTTATGACAATTACACTGATTTTTATTTTCCCTTACATTAGTTGCAAAAATATATTAGGAAATAAATATAAATATGTCTTTTCAATTCCTTTATCCATAATATTATTAACTATATTTATCTCTATAGCACGTTTCGTAATATCAGGCGGCATGATTTCAATAAGATACTTATCCCCCATATTAGTCCCTTATACGTTCATAAGTATCATTTTATTTATATATTCAGATAAAAAAAGAAATAATATCTTATCATTCATAATAATATTATTTATATCAATTTGCATGGGCATATCATTATTCAGACAATTAGATAGATATTTCATTCCACAATTCAGTTTCATTTCCAAATTTGACAAAATAAAAAGAATAAATAAGAGCGAGATTAATGTAAAAAAAGAGCATTTAAATACTTATTATTGGGATCAAGGTGCTGGTGGAGGGGGCAACGCTATATACTTATTATCAATAAATAAAAAAATCTCTGATAATAACTATATGAATACTTACACAACTCTAGGTAATGGAAATCCTAAACTGTTTAAAGCCATTTTCCCCAACATAAAACATTTCACTGATATAAATACAAATAAACAAAAACATTAAAACTTTTTGCAAACAAAAAAACAGACCGTTTTTTCGATCTGTCATCATAAGCCTTTTTAATGAATAAACACCGTTACAAGTGTTATTAAACCAAAAATAACTCCCGGAACATTTGAAATAATTAAAGGCCAATCTTTGTAGGTCTTAAACCAACCGTATAGTGTCCACAAGGTAGCATTAATAGTGGCAACAAATGGTTGGATTGGGCTAACTGGGTTACCAGAAAAGTTTTGTATAATCTCTGGAATGTAAGCAATGTACATTAATGATGAAGTAAAGATAGCCACTTTACTCATAATCTTTAGATTACGAATGCGGTTATCAGAAACTTCTCTTCGTTGATTCTTTGGAACATAATTATCAATCTTCATTGTATATATCTCCTCTACGTCTATGCATACTGAAAAATTGACAGCTATCTTTTGGTTTATAGTATATTAATATTATATCACTCACGTTTCAAGTGGTTTATTAAGAAAAGTATAAAATTAGTTAAACTTCTTTACCAAATTTAATTTGACTTTTTTCTAATCCAGTTTTAATATAATGACAAATAAACGATTGCGATGAGAAAGTTGAGTAATAACTGATATCAAACAAAGCGAGCTTCGTCTGGTGAAAGGAAGTGCTGATTAGGTTATGAAAATCCCTTTCGAGCGATGTACTGAACAAAAAGTAAAGTGCATGGGGAGCGCCCCTTACAGCGTCAGCGTATGTTAGTACGTCAAGGTAGCTTTTTTAAGCTACGAATGTAAGGTGGTACCGTGTCGAATGACGCCCTTAGTCTAATTGTAAATTAGATTAAGGGCGTTTTTTTGTACTCGCAATTAGTTAATTAATACATAAAAAAGGAGATGATGGCATGGATAGTCCGATTGATATTTTACACATAGAGATTCAATTCAAACACATACAATTTTTAAAGGAGATTTATTATGGAAGACTTAAACAAAAAGCCATTATCATTCAAACAATATCTAGTTGTTAGTTCACTTTTATTCGCACTATTCTTTGGTGCCGGTAACTTAATTTTCCCACTTCACTTAGGACAACTAGCAGGGTCGCATTGGTTCACCGCAATGCTTGGTTTCTTATGTACAGGAGTGGCATTACCTTTACTATCAGTTCTAGCCATCAGTGTTACTCGTTCAAAGGGTGTCTATGATATTGGAACACCACTGGGATCGACTTTTGCATTGGTATTCATGGTATTAATCCACGCTACCATCGGGCCACTATTTGGTACACCACGTACAGCTACAGTTCCCTTTGCAGTCGGAATTCAACCATTACTACCAAGTAACTTCGTCCACTATGGTTTGCTTGTATTCTCATTTCTATTCTTCCTAGCTGCATTCCTTCTTTCATATAAGGAATCATCAATCATGGCCAGCGTTGGTAAACTATTGAACCCAGTCTTTTTAGTTCTACTATTCGTTGTATTCTTCTTAGCATTCTTACATCCAATGAGTTCAGCAGGTAGCCAACCTGTCACCTCAGCATACCAAAACGGATCATTCTTCAATGGTTTCTTAGAAGGTTATAACACTATGGATGCCCTAGCCGGACTTGCCTTTGGTGTTACTGTCGTAACTGCCGTTAATCAACTTGGTAAGACTAATCCTCTTAGCAACGCCAAGGTAACTGCAAAAGCCGGTTTCCTAGCTGAGGCACTAGTTGGATTAATCTACGTTGTGCTAATCTGGTTAGGTGCCACAACCCTAGGTCAATTCAAGGCATCTTCCGATGGAGGTGTCGCATTTAACCAACTAATGACCTACTACTTAGGTGCGACTGGACACGCACTATTAGCGACATTATTAACTCTTACATGTCTAACTACTGCAATGGGGTTAGTTGCCGCATTCGCTCAAGATTTCCACAAACATTTCCCTGCATTAAGTTACGTTCAATGGTTAGGACTAATGTGTGTTGCATCATTTTTAACCGCTAATTTGGGTTTGGATACCATCATCCAATGGTCAACTCCAATGCTAATGTTCTTATATCCATTTGCAATGGTATTAATCCTATTATCAGTATTCTCACCACTATTCAAGCGTGATTCAGTAGTATACTTCTGGGTCGTATTATTAACCACTGTTCCAGCGTTGATGGACATGTTAGCTTTCTTCCCACCCGTCGTATCACAAAGTGCGTTCGCCAAGATGGTTGGAAACTTCCAACAAAGTTATCTACCATTGGCATCAATTGGAATGGATTGGGTGCCATTTGCAATCGTTGGTTTACTATTCGGCCTAATGTGTCACTGGTACAAAAATAAAAAATATTTACAAACCGTTACAGAATAACGTTTGTACAAACAATCAGAGTTGAGCAAAATGTTCAACTCTTTTTTTATTATTCAAGAGTGATAACATACTTAGATAAGAGAGGAAGTGCTATTTTGAAAAATAAAAAAGTAATCATTTCTGTTATATCAATTGTTGCTGTAATAATCCTTGGAACAGTGGCGTTTGCATCAGTTAAACATACCGACCAAACCCATAAAACTGCTGAATCAAGCAGCTCGAAGGCAACAAGTTCTACCATTTCAACTAGCAGTAGTTCAGCTTCTATGTCATCTAGTTCAAGCAGCAAAAAAGAAACTGCTAAGAAAAAAGAACAACCAAAGAGTTACACCATTCCAATTCCTGCTAATCCAATCTATAAACCAATCACCCATGATTTTTATGGTAACTGGTACTATGGTAACCAAGCTAAAATTCAAGTCGGTGACTACATCTTTAGAGGTGATCATCCCACCGATCCAGTATCTGGTCCTGGTCCGCTGGTAATGGAAAGATATCGTTCAACTAACGCCGTCTACATCAGATCATTATATGAAATCAACACTTACTGGCCTGCTACACTTAAGGTCAACGGTGACGAAAGTTATAACGTAATGGTCACAAGTAACGCCGACAAATTCACCGATTTCAAGATTTACACATCAGTTCCCACCAAGAAACCAATTAAGGAATATATCTTTAAACAAAGCCATCCTGAATTAGTAGACAAGAAATTCATTTCTACCGATGAATTGGATTCTTTAAAATAAAATTTGACTTTCATAAATTTTGCTGATATATTTTTTATATTCAATATATCAGTTAAAAAAGCGATGAAAAAGCAGAGTAACAATTCGGCTAGTTCAAGAGAGTCCCTACTTTCTGGAAACGGGATAACTACTAAATTGTGAAAGTATCTTTGGAGCTATATACCGAAATCCGTTGGAGAGTAACGTATATTGGGTACACCCATTACAGTGTTAGCGTATGTTAGTACGTGAAGTGGCTAGACTATTTGTCTAGCAATTAAGGTGGTACCGTGCACAAGCACCCTTGGTTCAATACGAACTAAGGGTGCTTTTTTATTGCTTTTAAAAAAGGAGATGATGGTTATGAAAAACGTCGTGAGTAGTTAGCACATATAACAAAATCAAAAAACGATTATTAAAGGAGCGCTTATTATGCAAGACGAAATCAAAGATATTAATACAAAACCATTGTCGATCAAACAATATCTAATCATCGGTTCAATGCTATTCGCACTATTCTTTGGTGCGGGTAACCTAATCTTCCCAATTCATTTGGGTCAATTATCAGGTGCCAACTGGGTACCGGCCATGCTAGGTTTTCTAGCGTCTGGAGTATTGTTACCTCTACTTTCGGTTCTATCAATTAGTATTTCTCGTGCAAAGGGAGTATACGACATTGCTAAACCACTGGGACCGGTATTTGCAATTATTTTCTTGGTATTAGTTCATTCAACATTGGGACCATTGTTTGCCACCCCTAGAACTGCCAGCGTTAATTTTACAGTTGGAATTCAACCATTCATCCCAGATCACTACATTAAACTAGCAATGTTTATCTTTACTGCACTATTTTTCATTGCTACATTCTACTTATCATATCGAACTTCTAGTATTATCGATAGCCTTGGTAAACTATTAAACCCATTATTCTTAGCACTATTGTTCCTAGCTTTCCTATTGGCATTCTTACATCCCATGGGAGCTGCATCAGCACAACCTGTTACTGCTGCCTACCAACACCAATCATTCTTCAATGGATTTTTACAAGGTTATAACACCATGGATGCGTTGGCTGGTCTAGCTTTTGGGGTAACTGTAGTTTCTGCTGTTAATCAACTAGGAAAGACATCCCCTAAGTCAAACGCCAAGGTAACCGCCAGAGCAGGTCTAATCTCTGAAGCTTTAGTTGGAATCATCTATATCATCCTAATCTGGATTGGTGCAACTTCATTAAATCTATTTAAAATAAGTACTGATGATGGTGGTACTACTTTTAATCAATTCATGGGTCACTACTTAGGAATTACAGGACATGCTTTGCTAGCAACATTGATGACTCTTACCTGTGTTACTACAGCGGTAGGATTAGTTGCAGCGTTTGCACAAGACTTCCACGAACATTTCCCACGTTTCTCTTATCATCAATGGTTAGCTTTTAACTGTTTTATATCATTTATCATAGCAAACGTTGGCCTATCACTTATTATCACTTGGTCAACACCAGTGCTTATGTTCCTATACCCATTTGCTATTGTTTTAATTATGTTAGCGCTATGCTCTCCACTCTTTAATAAAGATAAAAATGTTTATCTATTCACCATTATCTTTACTTTAATCCCTGCCTTCTTTGATATGTTAGCTGCCTTTCCTCCAGTTATTTCAAACATTGCTTTCGTCCGATCATTAATCAATGCGGAACAAAAGATTTTACCTTTTGCTTCAATTGGCATGGACTGGGTAATTCCAGCTATCGTAGGTGCCATCATCGGTTTAATCATCTACAAGATTAAGAAAAATAAAGAAACAAAAATTTAATAAAAACTTAACGGCTATCCCCTAGGGATAGCCGTTTTATTTGTGGTGAAAAGTGCTAAAATGAAATTGTATAAATTACGTGGAGGCGCAATATGAAAAAATTATCAATTATTGGATTTGCTTTATTAGCAGTAGCAACACTTAGCGCATGTTCAAATTCCAAAACTAAGCAAAAAGCTGATCAATCAGTTAATCCCACTAAGTACGTTAAGCTAGTAAACGAAGACAACCAAACTAAACTGGTCACTAAAAAAGGTAACATTACTTTCTATAAGACTTACCGTGGTACTAGCTATGATAACAATGGTAAGAAACGTTTCGACATGGTCCTATACAGTTTTAAAGCCACTAACAATTCAGACAAAATGTTAACAGCTGGCCAAATTGTCAACAACACTAAACTACTTGCTTCAGCCAAAGTCGATGGTAAGGACGAAAAACTAGATCAGCCTCTTGCCTACTCCTCTGCTTACACTAACAAGAACGCAAAAGAACAAGCTAAATTGAATCACTATGAACAAAGTTGGGAAAACGAACCAATTCGTCCTCATCAAACTATTATCGTAACAAGTCCAGATGCATTTAGATTAATCGATAACGGTAATAACGAATATATACATGTAGTTACCCAAGGCAATGACAATAATAAATCAGTTATCAGTCAAAAACACAATAAGCTATCACTATCACAAATTCATGCTAAAAAAGTGAATAAAGCTATCGACATTGTGAAGTAATAATAACACTAGCAAAGATGCATTAACCCGTAAATAAAAAGATAGGAGTATAATCTCCTATCTTTTTATTTACACCTATTTGACTTTATATTTTTAAACATATCATTAAAAATTGTAGCTAATAAAATTACTAAACCGATAAGAAAGAAAAAAATATTTTCATTTATTGATATTATTAATAATATTATTACTTTGATCGTCTAATGTTTTGTTTAAAACTATATTCTTTGATCAAAGAATATAGTAGAATAACGATTCCTAAAGAGCTTAATACATATGATAGATAATCATACCAAGACTTATGGACAATTACTCGTACAGTATTTTTTCCTTTATTCACGTTATTTATAGTTAACTGTGAATGATCATCAGAATAGAACTTAGCCTTATGACCATTAACTTTAATTTGATAATCAATACCCTTATACATGATAAACGGCATCTTAATTGACTTAGCCTTTTTAGATAGCTTAAATTTAAATTTACCATTATCAAGTAACTTAACAGAAATCTTTTTCCTTTTAGATATTCCAACTTTATGTTGAGAAATATCATCAGCAATTTTCAGAGAATTCTTAGGAAAATAGTCAGTGTATAGCCCCTGATCATCTCTAATAATATGTATAATGTTGTACCTATTTTGATAAAAATGATCCACAACTTCTCTCTGCCCAGACACCTGCATACACATTACTGTTAGGGTAACTAGACAGGTTACACCAAATATTTGTCTTTTATTCTTGCATAATTTAATAACGCTTACTGCAAATATATAGCATAGTAATACTTGGGTAACAATAAATATTCGCCAAGAAAATTGGAATGTACTTCTAACAAATGTGTTATTCAATTCATTCCACGGAAATAACGAACTAGTCAAAAATAATGATGCAATAGCGATCCAAAAGATTTGTTTATCTGGTCTCTCCATATGATTGTAGAATATGATTCCGACTATAATTCCAACAAAAGCGATAGTAGTAATGTATCTAACAGACATAATATTTAATGTCAATACAACTGAATTATTAAATACAAAGCTCATAAACGTATTGATATCTGTACCGCTCAGTTTCCACCAAACGTTTGGCATGCTAATTTGATTATGAAGATATAAAAATATAAATGGAATCCAAAAAAATCCAGTTAAAATAATTGTCATTGAGAAACACTTTAATAAAGAAATTAGTGTTTTCCTCTTAACTAAAGAGCGCCAATTGATTACTAAAATAACAATTACCAACATAGATATCATTACGGATGTTATAACATGACAAAAAATCACTGCACTAATTCCAATGGTCAATTCCAACCATTTATTAGCATTTATCAGACGATACGTTCCAAATAACACCATAGGAATAAAAATCAATGAAGAAGATACTCCTATGTCCATCAAAATAAAACTATAGAACAATGTCATAGTTGATAGAACATAACTAATCGAAAAAATAAAACTAATCCATTTATTCTTATTAAAACTGTAACAAGCAAAATATGCAACAATCAATGACAAAAAGTTTCTTAAAATAAACGTAATATATACCAAATGAACAAACGACTTAACAAATAAGGAGAGAATGATAACTGGAAGTAAGTTTATGTATGGATACATTGTCATTACTGCAGATCCGCTCTCATTAAATTTATTCAAAGCAACTCTTGAAAACAATCCATTACCATTAAGTATAGAATCTCTAATTTCATAAATCCTTGACCAATGAAATACTATATCAATTGAGCTTCCTACAAAATGCGATTTTAATAATATGTATGAACTCATTAATGACAAAACAGCAAATACTGCTAATACAAAAGCGGTATTTTTCACCATCTGTTTTATTTTATTTTTCATAAAAACATCCTTTATAAAATATATTTCTTAAAAATTATAGCACTAAAATAACAAAAAAGCTTTTAGATTAGTTGTCTAAAAGCTTTTTGTTTTATTCTTATATATTAAAAATTAACAGAAGGTGCATTTTGTGCATTTGAATCAGCTGTGAAGTAGTTAACCTTCTTGTGTCCAGTCATACCAGCAACGATTGATTCTGGGAATTTAACAATCTTATCGTTGTAAGATCTAGCTGCTTGGTTATATCTATTTCTTTCAACACTGATACGATTTTCACTACCTTCTAGTTGAGCCATCAATGTTTGCATGTTTGAGTTAGATGCAAGATTTGGGTATGCTTCTTTAATTGAACCCACCAAGATGTTTAACGAACGTTCTTGAGTGTTTAAGGCATTTACCTTATCGGAAGTTGAATTAGCATTATTATACTGATCTTTAGCGTTGTAGTATTGAGTACGAGCTTTAGTAATGTCGCTATATACTGATTTTTCTTGTTTTTGTTGACCTTTAACGGCATTAACCAAGTTAGGAATTAAATCAGCACGACGTTGTAGTACTGTTTGTACTTGTCCTAATTGTTCTTCAACACCTTGTTCGCTAGTAGCCAAGCTATTTGCTGATTTGATGAATCCACCGATTAAAGCGAACAAAACAACAACAATAACAGCTAGTGATATGAACCAGCCTTTTTTATAAAATGGTTTATTTTCAATCATAATTTATCTCCTTAATTTAAATTGAGGAACCTCCGCCCCCAAAGTTTCCACCGCCTCCGGATGAGCTAAATCCACCTGATGAGCCGCCACCAAATGAACCGCCTCTAGAGTTACCTAATCCACCGAGCAATGCTCCTAATAAGAAGGCATCTCCGGAATCATAGCGACCACCGCCACCACCATTTCGGTGGTTATCGTCGTCATCACCATTACTTTTTACAATCCAAATAGCTGTCCCAACGATAACGATAATAACGATTATCAATAAAATGCCAGCCAATGAATTATTATTATTTTTCTCAGCCTCTGCCTTGGCATCGCTTAGAGACTTATTGGCGTAACGTTTATCCAAAATTGATGCAACTTGGTTAAAAGTATTTTGTAGACCTTGATTAATCTCATCATTATTATTGGACTTCAATAATGATTTATTGGCCTGTAAAATCTGATTGGTGGTGGCATCTGGTAAGATATCTTCAACGCCGTATCCGGTGGAGATACGAACGTTATTTTTACCACCGTTTTGGGCAAATAAAATTAATACCCCATTATCCAACCCCTTCTTCCCGAATTTCCATCTGGAGTTGTCTAATAAACTATCTGAATAACCATCAATATCTTGATTACCGGTATTTTTAACAGTCATCAGAACTATTTGAGGTTGAGTTTTAGTTTTTTGATATTCTTTTTCTTTATTAATTACCAATTGTTTTGTCTTATCAGTCAATATACTGGCATAGTCATCAACAACATACTCTTTAGTAGGTGTTGGATTGGTGCTTTCTGCGTGGGTCGTAATTGGCACAAACCACATTAAAGCAACCAATGGCAAGACAATCGAAGCCAGCCATTTTAGTCTTTTCAATCTATCTCCTCACTTCCCCGTTTGATTAGCTTCAATATTACATAAATCCATATTAATAGTAAAGTTTTTTATTTTAGCAAAAATGATTATAATGGATATATAAATTTAAGTCAGGAGTTTTCAAATGGACGCTATCGAATTGGGTAAAGACAAAGCCCAACAATTAAATAAATTCATCGAACTAGCTACACAGTGCGTCGATGATAATAAACGCGACGACGCCATTTCTTTGCTAAGTTCTGCTATATCTCAATATCCAGCAGGCGTTATGACTACTGAAGAAATCGAGGGGAAAATCCCAAGTCGTTCTGAAATTTTAACAAAACTAGGAATTATTTTCACAGAATCCGGAGCAACATTAGACCCTACCGGAGTCCATCTATTTCAACAAGCAATCTTATACGACTGTAAATACGTTGCTGCCAATTATTACTTAGGTAAAATCCTAATGAATAACGAAAACATCGCCGAAGCCAACGAACTAATGGAACGTGCTCTTCGCAATAGTATTGAAGGTGATCGTTTTTATGGGCCAGCTCAAAAGGCAATTGAAGAAATGACAGATTTAACCGATAGTAAAGACCCCATCTTTGCTACTGACTACCTAATCGGTCAATCGATGTCACACGCTATAATTGATAGTCCAATCGGAACATTTAAAAAGATGAGTTTTGATAAGATTGAAAACAAATATGATGCAAATGTACAAATGTTTCCAACTGATGCTACTACCGAAAAGTTAAATAATATTCGAGAATTTAATTCTAATCATGGCTTTGAACAATCTAGTTTTGAAGAATTCTTACCGGCCCACCTACCATTGTTTGAAGAGCATAATCAACTTTCCTTAATGCTAGGTCAAGGATATACATTAGTCGATATGGGGGCTGAAATCTATGATGTTTGTGGTCTAAATATTGAACCCCAATTAACGTTTACATTCTACAAACTGATTAATAATGAAACCAATTGTTACTCATATCTTTTATTAGCAGGTAAGAGCCCATTAGAATTAAAAGACCGTCAATTAAGCAAAGATGAAAACTTTGAATATGACACCCACATTTTTGACGTTTACAAGAACAAAATTTTCTTTGATTCTGATAACATGATTAAATTCACCCTTACATTGGCAAAGGATTACTTCAATGATGATATTACATTAGATAATATCGCCAACAAGTTCATCAACGGTGTAAAAGATGAAACCTTTAACCAACTGCTAGAAATCCATGATGACTTCAGCATCAATGATTCACGTGTAAGAATCATCATCGATACTAATATAAAAGCATAATAAAAAAGCTGCCAAATTAATGGCAGCTTTTTTAGTGATTATTAAGCATTAGATTCCACTTTTTCAGCGTATGCTTGTTCTTCCTTCATTAAACGTTTCTTTTCACGTTCGTTGAACCATGGTGAAACAGTGAAAGCTAAGATATCGTTAGCAACATAAATTGCAGAGTTAACAAACATTGCAAGAGTTGCTGATCCTTCTCTGAAAGTGATAAACCATAGAACTACTTGGGCTAGTCCTGAAGCTAACCACCAGAAGTATTGGTTGTTGTAGCGTAGGAAACAGATAATTCCAGCTGTTAAGCAAACTGCAAAACTAAAGGCGTCATAAAATGGACGTGGTTCATTAGTAAGTGCTTTAATTGCAAAACCAGAAATTAAGTAAACAGCGAGAGTGAAGATAATTGAAATTGCCCAACTCTTAGCAGTGAACTTTCTGATTTTTGAAACCATGTTAACATTCCAGTCAGTACTTAATAGCACTGGAATATCAAGGGTAATAACGTATGCCAATTGTTCCCCGATACTTAAGTAGTTCTTTGCTGAGAAACCAACAATAATAAAACAAATTGCTGATAAAATTCCCAGCACCCCGTTAACTGACTTAGCAGCATTAATTGCGAGAACACATAGTACCCCTAAAGTAGTACCAATGAAAGTTAAAATTGAAAGCCATGTAATTGGTGCGTTCACCAATGTCATAACTTGAGCACCTAAACTAAAGAAGAATAAGTAGTAATTTTGTTGTGGCCAACCCTTTAGTTGGTGGGCCAAAAATTTAAAATAAGCTGACACAATGAAAAACCCCTATCTCTATATTTGGAACCTAAAATATGTATGCATACAATATATAGTGTTCTTTCTTAAAAACAACACTATATATACTACCATGCTCAATATTTTTTGCAAGGGTCTAACAATTAGAGACAGGGGTAAAATCGCCGAAGTTACGGTAATAATTAAATATTAAATTTTTTGTTTTTAACTATTTGCAATTATTTTTCGTCGATTACGACAGAACCAGCTAAAATGCTAACAAACATAAACACAATAATTCCAATCGTAGAATCGTCAAAAAACTTTATTGACAGAAACGCTGAAATTAAAAGTACTAACAGAAATAGAATTGATTCTAACAATTGATTACATGATTTCTTTTCAACGTGGAAAAGAAAATAAATAAGTTTGTTGGACCTGTTAAACAAGACTACCAAGAAATATCCTAATAGTAATAACAATCCAGTTAGCACCCAGTTAAATTTAAGCATTTCCGATACTAGAACTACAATGGATAGTGGCACCCATAAAACCAATAGTTCAGCAATAAGAAATCTAAAGTCAATATGCATAATATATTGCCACTCCTACATAATATGTATATTATATTGTATCATTTGGATAGAGTTTTCGGTAGTAAGAGACGGATAAAATGGCTATAATTATCGTATATTCTAATAAAAGGACTTGATATGATGGATTTTCGCATTGAACACGATTCATTAGGTGAGGTCAAAGTTCCAAAAGACGCTTTATTTGGCCCACAAACACAACGTAGTCTACATAATTTTAATATAGGTCGCACCATGCCAATGGAAGTCATCTATGCACTATTAAAGATTAAAAAGGCCGTCGCTTTTGTTAATCACAAAAACAAAACACTAGATGATGAAAAATATATCGCCATTGATGAAGCAATCAACAAACTAATCGATGGTGACTATAAAGATGCCTTTCCCCTTCACGTTTATCAAACAGGTAGTGGAACTCAAACCAACATGAACGTCAACGAAGTAATTGCCAATCTTGCCAATAAGTTGTATCCAACTGCCAATGTTCATCCAAATGATCACGTTAATCAATCACAAAGTTCCAATGATACTTTCCCTACTGCCATGATGATGGCAGCATATCAAGCAACTAATAATGTCATTAAAACCGTTAAAAATTTAATCGTATCTTTCGATAATAAACAAAACGAATTTGCATCAATTATTAAAATTGGACGTACCCATTTACAAGACGCTACCCCTATCACTGTGGGACAAGAAATCAGTGGATGGAAATCAACACTAGAACATGACGTCATCACGCTAAATACCATTAAGCAGTCACTTCTAGAGTTACCAATTGGTGGAACTGCAGTTGGAACCGGTCTAAACACTAAAATCGGATTCGATCAAGATGTTGTCGATACCATTAATCATAACGAAAACACTGATTATAAGGTAGCAGCAAACAAATTCCATGGATTGGCTAATCATTCAGAAATCACTTCAGTTCATGGTATTTTTAAAACATTAGCATCTGATTTAATCAAAATTGGAAACGATATCCGTTTTCTTTCATCCGGACCACGAGCTGGATACAACGAACTAGCAATTCCTAGCAACGAACCTGGATCATCAATCATGCCTGGTAAGGTTAACCCCACTCAAATCGAAGCACTTACCATGGTGTCAGCAAAGGTCTTTGGCAACGACGCCACTATCACATTCGCTAACAGCCAAGGAAACTTCGAAATGAATGTTTACAAACCAATTATCATCGACAGCTTTCTAGAAAGCACCGAATTACTTAATGAATCAATTCAATCATTCAAAGAAAAGCTAGTTGATGGTTTAACCGTTAACGTCGATCGCATCAATGAACTACTGAACAATTCATTAATGCTGGTAACTGCTCTAAGCCCTCATATTGGATATGAAAAAAGTGCTAAAATTGCTCAGTGGGCCGAACAAAATAACACAACACTAAAACAAGCAGCTAATCATTTTGAAATTAAAGAAGCAGATTTTGAAAAGTGGGTCAACGTTGATGAGATGACTCATCCTCATAAATAGTTTTATATACACAAAAAGCAATGTCTCGTTAAGACATTGCTTTTTTTAGTGATAATAATAATAACCAACAATCGATATCGTCACTGAATTTAAGACCATATGCATGATAATAGTTGACTTAACATTTCTGGTCTGATTATATAACCAAGCCATCCAAAAACCATACTGGGCAAAAAAAACGAACGAATATAGGTTATGGTATCTCATATGAAACAGTCCATAAAAAACTGCTGAAAAAATCTCACCTAGCCATCTCCATTTGTCGGGAAATGCTACGTCTAAAAAATACGCTCTAAAAACAAGTTCTTCTACAATTGGTGATAGAAAAACGAAACCAATAATCAATAATGTAAGCGACCAATTGTTATCATACAAATCTTTAGAAAAATGAATTGCTTCAATACTAAATCGATTTTGGAAAAAAATAGAAAACATGAATATATATGCTTGAGCAGTTAAAAATGCCATTACCGTTGCAAAAGCTGTTAATTGATAGTCTTTTAAAGACAATATCTTAAATAAATTCCCGTTACTATACCTTCTATATGCATAAACCGCAAAGTTAAACATTACGATATAGGCACCAAAAAATTCAACTGTTAACGACCAATTACGGAAGTTTGAAATATTGGAATTAATATATTGGACAGGAATAAACTGAATTGAACTAGCAACCATGCAGATAAGGCACAATCCAATGAATCCACGTTTTAAAAGATGGTCTGATCTCCAAGTATCACTATCACGCACCGTCCATCCTTCTTTCTAGATGTTATCAATAAAAACATTTTTTGTACTTTTATATAACACTCAAGCTGTATTTTATCATTGAACGGTGCTATTAATTCTTAAGTTTTGGTAAAATTTTATTCTCGGATGGCTTATGATTAATGATTGTCAACGCCACAACCGTATATATAAGCACCTGTACAGACAGGCCAATCCATTGAAAGGATTGTACACTTGTATAATTGGTTGTAGGCATCCCATTAAATAGAGTAACTAGAAAATCATAGATAAAATGAAGTGCCATTGGCACAATAATAGTTCCACTCTTGATATACACAGCACCTAGTAACATTCCCAGTGCAGCTGCATTAATCACCTGAAGCGATGTAAATCCAAATGATTGACTAGTAAGGTTAATGTAATGGAATGCACCGAAGATTAACGCAGAAATAATTAATCCAGACGATACTCTTAATGTACTAGTTGATTTTTTAGTCATAAGTCTTAATACAAATGCTAAAATAATTCCTCTAAACATTAGTTCTTCAGGCAATGCAGCAATCGCTCCAATATCTAACGCTAGCCAAAAGTTTTTCTTTGTAATAGATACCATCACAATGGTAAAACAGATGACTAAAAATACTAGCCATCCCACTTTATTTTCACTTGGCTTAAAGAATATCTTCTGCTTAATAATCCAATAATTCAAAAGACAAATAACCAAAATAGATACAATTTTGTAGATATTTAAATATACATAGAAATGATCTACTATATTGAACGACATTAAACTAAAAATAATTTTATAAATATGAGGCATTATAAAATCATCAATTAACAATTCTGAAACAAGGATGACTGGAATTAATATCCATTTCCAATTATCTTTAATCTTTTGGTTTAACATTTCATCACATCCATTAAATTAATTATAGATCAATTTTATCATACAAAGTTATATCAAAATAAAAAGCAGCCGATAATGGCTACTTTTTTATTTATTTTTTTGTTTCTTACGGTTCATGATTTCGTTATTAATTTCTTTTGTTGAACGGTGGAAAATGACCATACTAATGGTACAAGTAATTGCATAGATTAATATAAATTCAATAGTAAACACAGAAAAAACATATGGATTCCAAAAATCCAAATCTGGGGTAATTAAACGATTTAAGGCAATAATAATTATATAAGTTAAAATGCCATGAATAGCTAATTGAAAAACAAAGCCAATCTTTTCACTCTTAAACACAATACTTACCAATCCGATTAATCCACTAGCTAATAGAAATACCATTCTATCATATATTCCATACGATCTACTATATAATCCAGTGACAACATATATTAATGATCCAAACATCATTCCAAAAAAGAAACGCTTAAGCAGATTCCAAAACAAGTTCATAGCTGTTCACATCCTTAGACTCTTCTTCAACCCAGGTAAATACTTCCGACTAGCATGTAACTTTAGGTCGTTAGATAAAAACAAGGTCATATTCCCCGAAAACGCAGTTTCCATATAATTTAAATGATCAATATTTATAATCGCTGACTTACTAATTTGAACAAAGTGATGTTTTTTAAGTTTTTCATACATCTCTTTTAATGTTCCTGTCGTTACAAAGCGTTCCGAAGTGGTGTAGATATTCAGTTCATTTTCAAAAATTTCAATTCCCACGATATCATCAACAGAAATAATTTGAACACGATCGTTAGTATTAATTGGAATATAATTATCATTCTGAATTGATACATTCTGCAACATTGATAGTAGTTCAATAACTTCAGGGGTTAATTCTTTTGCACTAACTAACACATTTATTTCGTCATCATCTAATTGACCATCCTGCTTAAAATCAACTTTCATCTACCTCCCCACCTCCTTTTTACATCATATCATAACTGTTTTGTCTTTTTTGATAATCCAGTAAGTAGTACAAAAACAACAAGGAACATTCCAATAAATAGTCCACATACTAGTATACTTCCCATCGGATTTGCTAATCCATTAATTTTAAGTCCCATTGTGGCTTTAAAATTTTCTAAAACTTGACCATTCACATCATGAAAGCTTTCTTTTAACTGCGATTTCATCAGAATATTTCTTAACATGGATGCATCGTATAAAGCAGGAGTGAACTTTAAAAGTTTGCTAGCACCACTTGAAAGCAATCCAAGCGGCATATAAACACCCGCAAAGAACCCAGCAGAACTTGAAATAATCGCATTTAAAGATGGCAATACAGATTCTTTTTTAACAAACATCAATATAATCATGTTAAAAAGTGTCCATACTACACTTCCAATTATCATGGCTCCAATTAACTGCCCAAATATCGATAAGTCAAAATGAATTTGATCAAGTAACATAAACAAACCAGTTAAAATGATGTAAACGATAATTTGCATCATTAATCCAATTATCGCTGCACTGATGATATAGCTCATGTCAATAATTGATTTACTAGCATTGGACATCATCAAATCATTCATACGTTTACTTTCAATATCATAAATTCTTTGATGAAGTGCATCACCTGTAGTTGTAATTGCAGTAATTGCAATTGTACCACCCATCAACCAATAATCTAATAGTTGTATACCACTATCGATATTGTTCCATTCCCTTTGAATATTTGTCTTTAAGAAAAGGAGATATAAAGCAACCGCGATTAGTGATCCCATAAGCGAAAATAAAATTCTTTTTCTATCGCCAAAATATAATTTGAAATTACGCTTAATTAGACTTAATAGTATCATCACTTAATCTCCCTTCCAGTTAAAGTGATAAAAATATCATCCATTGATCCGTGAATATATTCAAAATCATCAATGTTATTTTGAAATTCTTGAATAATCTTGGTTACTTCTTGATATGAATTAATATTTAAAATAACCTTATTATCATTTAATATTGTTCCGTCATACTTAGATAAGCTATCTATAGTAGCTAAATCATTTGTGTATATCGTTAATTTATTTTGCGCATACATTCCTTTTAAATTATCAACAGTATCAGATGCAACAATTTTGCCCTTTTCCAATACATATACCCAATCAGATTGATTAGCTTCCTCCAAATAATGAGTAGTCAATATGATTGTTAGTCCCATTTTATGCCTAAATTCGTTTAGAACTTCCCAAATCTTATTCCTTGTTTGGATATCCAAACCTGTTGATGGTTCATCTAAAAATAATAGTTTCGGTTTACTTAGCAATGCACGGGCAATGTCAACCCGTCGTCTTTGCCCGCCAGATAAGTCGCCATATTTCTGTTTTTGGATGCTCTTGATTTCTAACTTATCCAATAAATCTTTTTGAAAATTTTCATCATATTTTTTGTAAAGTCTACCAGCTATTTTTAAGTTATCCTCCACAGTTAAAAACTTATCCAAAACACTATTTTGGAATACCACACCAAGTGAATCATTATAACCTTTATCACCTGGTGTAATGCCATTCAAAATAATACTTCCTGCATCTGGTTTTAATAAACCAATCATCATGTTAATAGTTGTCGACTTTCCTGCCCCATTGTGACCTAAAAAGGAAACTAATTGGCCTTCATTAATTTTTAAATCAATGTGATCCACTGCTATTTTATTTTTAAATCGTTTTGTTAATCCATTTACTTCTAACATTTTATAACCTCCTAATCGATATGATAATCTTAAGTCAATTCGACAAATTAATAACAAAATTTCATATAAGTGGTATTTTTTGCTAGCTAAACGGTAATAATCACAATATAAAAACCACAAGCCCATTGGACCTGTGGTTTTTATCGTTTATTATTTATTATTTTTAAATCCATATTTTCTGATCAATGCTGTTATCAAAATAATAATTCCGACAACTGCAAATAAATATGAAAGTAGTTCCTTCTTAGTTCGGTGAACGATAATCTGGACATGATGACGACCAGCTGAAAGATGGGAAACCGTTAATAAAGCATTATGATTAGCTGTTGTTTTAACAACTTTACCATCAACAAGCACTTCATAAGAAATCCCTTTGTAATGTAAGAAAGGCAATGCTAGTTTCTTAATTTTAACCGGTGCTTTAAATGAATACTTACCATCACCTAATAACTTTACTTTTAATCGTTGATTACCGTTATAGGTAGCAATATGTTTGTTGGTATTACCATAATACTTCATCGCAGCACTTGGATAGTAATCACTGACTCCTACACTACTAAAAATTAAATTTTTAAAGTCCTGATTGTTATTCAATCGATATTGTTTACCATTTTTTACAAATTTATGAGTTAATTCGAAACTATTCTGTGTCTCATTAACTACTGACTGCTGAGCATTCAATTGCAATAATACGATTCCAATCGTTGCAACAACAATTGCAGTCCATGTAAATGTTTCTTTTTTGAACATTTTCACAACAATTTCTGCAAATAAATAACAGAAAATCAATTGTGGAATGATATTTAAACGCCATGTGAATTGAAGAGAACTGTTTATCCCAGTCTTAGCCACTAAATCCCATGGGAATAAATTACTACATAAAATTAAAAATCCAATTCCAACAAATAATAATTGTTTCGAATATGTTCCCAGACATCTAAAAAAGATAATCCCAAAAACTAATCCTAATAAATTAATTATATTGAAAAATGGACCTACACTATTTTGAATAATTGATAGGTACCAGACATATGTGTCTGTTCCAGCAACTTTCCAATAAGATGGTGGAAAATTAATGGAATTATTACCAACAATAATTATAAACGGAATCCAGTATAGTGCAGTTAGTAAAACGGTCATCACAACCGCTTTTCCCAAAGCGATTAACTTATCTTTGTTTAGCAATTTCATAATGTTAATGAGTGTCATAACAATTAAGAAAAAGATGGCAATTGCAGTATTTACCACGTGACACATTATGATGGCACTCATTCCGAGACTTAATTCAATCCAGTCGTTTTTTTCTAATAGATTTAAGAAGCCAAAAAGAATTAATGGTAAATAAATGATAGAAGATGAACGCCCGATATCATAACTGATAACGGCATGGAATAAAACTGTGGCTGCCAAAGTGTAACCAGATGCGAAAATAAAACTAATCTTTCTGTTATGGTTGTAGCTATAACTAGCAAAGTAAGCCACAATCAATGCAAAGAAGTTTCTTAACATCAATACGATATAAACCAATGGAATAAATGATTTAATTACCAAAGAAAGTAATGCAATAGGTAAAATCCCTAGTTGTGGATATAATGCCATAACAGCAGATCCAGTTTGGTTATATTGATTTAATGCTACCAGTGGAAACGGACTCTTATTAACTATGGATTCACGTAATTCCCATATGCGTTGCCAATGAAAATGTATATCAGAACCCAATGTAATAAATTTATAGTGCCACATAATCGAGACACTTAATAATGACATAATCATAAAAATCAAGATTATAATCCCATGATTACGACAAAAGTCATGCAGTCTATTTTTTAGATTCATTATAATTAAATACCCCTAACCGTTCTTTAATATCATCTAATTATACCATTATTATAAAAAACTAGAATTTAAAAAATAAAAATGTCACCCATTATCGGATGACATTTTTATTTTTTATTTAACGTAAGTTTCAGAGAAATCCCAGATCGGACCATTTCCGTAAAAACGCACATTATGAATATCGCTCTTAATCAATTCAGCTTGAGCTGGTTGGAATAGCGGAATCAGACCTTGGTCATTTAATAATACCTTTTGTGCATCTACTAAATCATTCCAACGTTTTGTTGGGTTCAAAGCATCATCATTATTGGATTTATCAATCAACTTGTCATATTCAGCGTTACTCCACTTAGCAGTATTCATTGAATTAGTTGAGTATCTAATATTTAGTGGTGAAATTGGATCACTAATTGATGGACTCCAACCTGTAACAGCAACTTGATACTGTCCACTTAAGAATCTTGCGGTTGCTACTGTGTTTGGAAGCAATGTTAGATTAACTTTCAAACCAGGTAGCTTAGAAAATTGGTTTTGAATGAATTCAACAATAGGCTTAGCATCATCGCCATTATTACTATTAATGGAAATGGTTAAGTTCTTTTTACCAATTTCACTTAAACCTTTCTTCCATAGCTTTTTAGCTTGATCCACGTTTCCATCAACTGCATCAGAAACACTTGCATAATCATTAAAGTCCTTACCATTACGTGATGCTAAAGTATCAGGAACAATTCCACGTGCTTTAGTGGACCCATTACCTAAGACATTGTTTAATAGTTCATTTCTATTAATAATCAATGATAGAGCTTTTCTAATGTTAACATTTCTAAACGCAGATTCATTTTTGTCACTTAGTGATAAGTATCTTACACTGTATATTTTTCTCAAATGGAAATCCTTAGAATTCTTGTAGCTGTTATATTGTTGCTTACCAACTAAAGATGTTTGATCTAATTTACCGTTTTGATATTCGTTCAAAGCAGTTTGTGGGTCCTTAATAACCGTGTATTTAATGCTGTCTAATTTTGTCTTATCAGCATTGTAGTATTCCTTATTCTTGGTTAAAGTCCATGAATCGTTGGTACCATTCCAATTAGTAATTTTAAATGCACCATTGTATAGCATTTTGCTACTGGTTGTTCCGTAGCTCTTACCATATTTCTTAACAGTACTTTGTGATTGTGGGTAGAAGATTGGTAATACTAATAAATTCAAGAAGTATGGTTGTGGCTTAGTTAGATTAATTTGTAATTTATACTTACCAATTGCCTTTACTCCTAACTTATCAGGCGATAATTGTGATTTAGAAATCGCTGCGTAGTTTTCAATGTCAGCCATGTAGTAGGCTTCTTGAGATGCAGTTTTTGGATCTGCACTACGTTTGATACCGTATTCGAAATCCTTTGCTGTTAATTCTTTTCCATTACTCCATTTAGTGTGTTTCAAATCAAATGTGTATGTCTTACCATCCTTTGAAACGTGGTAGCTCTTAGCGGTTGCTAGACGAACCTTATTACTACCATCTGGAGATACTAAACCAGAAAAAGCATTATAAACAGCTTGTTGAGTGTTAGTGTCAACAGCTTTTGATGGATCAAGTGACGCAATGGATGCGTTTGTCATCCAGTTCAGGTGTTTTTTATTACTTGATTGACTTTTACCACAAGCGGTTAATACCAAACCAAGTAATGCCGTGGTAACGATGATTGATAATATCCGTGACTTTTTCATATCCATACTCCTTTGTTGAATAAATACTCTTTACATAGATGGCCATCTAAAAAAAGAAAAAGGGTGTCATGATTCTACGCTAAAAAGCCGAACCATGACACCTCGTTATAATCTAATTAAAAAGCGTCTTCTTGATTAGAATATAAGAATAGAGTTCATGCTTCGATATCGACAACAACACATTTGTTCTTCGTTAAACATCTTCATTATGAACCCCTCCTTATGATTTATAAGTATAATACATCCGAACGAAATTTTTGACAACCATAAATGTTCGCCATAATTGGCCAAAAAGTACGAACTATTCTTCTTATTTTATAATAATCATAAAAATTATATATGCAAAAAAACTATTAAACGTTGATAAATCAACGTTTAATATAAACCTAAAGCAAAAATAAAAGTCACCAAAAATTTTGGCGACTTTTATGATTTATTTAATGTAAGCGTGAGAGAAATCCCAAACCGGACCATTTCCTAAGTAATTAACACCATGAATATTAGTTTTCATTAGTTCTGGTTGGGCCTTTTGAATCAATGGAATAATTCCTTGATCGTTTAAGATTACCTTTTGAGCATTTACTAAATCAAAGAAACGTTTATTTTGATTATTAGCATCTTCATTATTTGAACGATCAATGTACATATCATACATTGCGTTGCCCCATTTAGAAGTATTAATTGGACTGGTTGAAACCTTAGTTTGTAGAGGTGAGATTGGATCACTAATTGATGGATCCCATCCTGAAACTGAAAGTTCGTAATCAGATTTTAGTGAACGACCGGAAGCAACGTTATTAGGCAAGATTTCTGCATTTACCTTTAGTCCAGGTAATTTTTCTAATTCGGTTTGCAAGAATTCAGTAACAGAACGACTGGTTTGATCGTTGTTGTTCATAATTGAAATTGATACAGACTTCTTACCAATTTCTTTTAATCCCTTAGCCCATAATTGTTTTGCTTTGGTTAAATCACCAGTAGTAGCATCTTTAACAGTAGCATAATCATTGAAGTCCTTACCGTTCATGTAAGCCAAAGTATCTGGAACCAATCCTCTGGCAGCAAATGAACCATCTCCTAAAACATTTTGAGTTAATTCTTCACGATTAATTGCTAATGATAAAGCTTTTCTTAAGTTCTTGTTTTTTAGAGCAGGAACTTTGTTTTGATTAATAGATAGATATTGAACCATAAACTGCTTGTGGTTCACAAAATCTTTATTATTCTTGTAGGTGCTAACTTGTTGTTTACCTGCTAATAGTGTTTGATCCAACTTACCTGATTGGTATTCATCCAATGCAGTTTGTGGATCCTTAATCACTGAATAGTTGATGGCCTTTAATTTAACGTTAGCATTATCATAGTAGCCTTTATTCTTGGATAATGTCCAAGCATCGTTGCTACATTTCCAGTTTTTAACAGCAAATGGACCATCATATACCATCTTATCCGATGTCGTTCCGTAAGCGGTACCGTATTTTTCAACTAACGTCTTTTGTTGAGGATAAAAGACAGGTAATGCTAAGACATTTATAAAATCAGCTTGTGGTTTGGTTAAAGTAATTTGCAACTTATTGTCGCCCATTGCTTTAACGCCCAATTTATCAGCTGACATTGAACCTGTCTTCACTTTATCGTAATTCATAATGTTAGCCATGTAGTAGGCCATTTGTGAAGCTGTCTTAGGATCTGCGCTACGTTTGATTCCGTATTCAAAATCACCGGCAGTAACCTTCTTACCATTGCTCCACTTTGTGTTTCTTAAGGTGAAAGTGTAAGTCTTTCCACCATTAGTAATCTTGTAATCCTTTGCAATTGCTAGGTCAATTTTATTTCCTTTATCGGGAGTAACTAAACCACGCATTGCGTTGTATAAAACTTGATCACTGGTAACATCAACGGCCTTAGAAGGATCTAAAGTGGTCAATGTTGTATTACTCATCCAATTCAATGAATCTGTTCTAGATGTTGTATCTGATGATTTACCGCAAGCAGCAAGCACCATTGTTGCTGCAATGGCCACTACACCTAGTTTTGCAATTGACTTGAATTTCATAAAAGTTCATCCCCCTGTCTGAAAACTATTTCATCATAATTTCCCACAATATGTTATCAAAAATAGCACATCTAAAAAGTCAATGCAATCAAAAATATCGTGCCCTAATTATTGTAAGTGGCAATTATTACATAAAATGATAGAATAGCTATATTATCACAATATTTTAACAAGGGAATGATTCATATGCGTATTGGAGTTACATCAGATATCATCTTTAGTCAGGATGAACCTTTCCGTCAAAGAGAAGGACATTTTGCTCAAAGGACTTTGATGAACTGTTTGCTAGAAAATAACATCACTCCAGTTATCTTTCCAGTTGGAAAGCCAAGCATGGCTGCTGAATTATTAGAAACTGTCGATGGTGTAATTTTTACCGGTGGTCCAGATGTATTGCCCAAATATTACGGCGAAGAACCAATTGCTCAAATTGGTCGTACATTTGAAACCAGAGATGAGTTCGAATTAGCATTAGTTAAGCATGCAATTAGAATGCATAAGCCCATTCTAGCTATTTGCCGTGGACTACAAATCGTAAATGTTGCAATGGGTGGAACTTTGTACCAAGACATTGGTGCTCAATTCACACCTCAAAACGGATTACCTCAATTACAACATGAACAAAAGGCAATCGGATACTCTCCAGTGCATCACATCAGTATTGATGACGATTCACTATTAGCCAAGACATTTGGCACTCGTGCATTTGTCAATTCATTCCATCATGAAGCTGCTAAGGACGTTGCTGAAGGACTTCACGTAGTAGCTCGTGCCGATGATGGTATGATTGAAGGCTTAGAAAATGATGATAAGTCAATCCAATGTGTGCAATGGCATCCAGAAAATATGTGGGATCAATATGATGAAGAAAATCAACTATTTATTGATTTCTTTAATCGTGTTCACCACTTCTAAACAAATAAAAAAGTCGACCTTAATTAAGGCCGGCTTTTTTATTTGTTAGTCACTTTAATTGCACGTAGGAAGAAGAATCGTTCGAATCTTCTGTGCACGTATTCAACTTTTAATCCCCTGTTTTCATATTCCATAGCATATTTCTTTGTCATACGAGGAGTGTTTACCATAAAGATGATTCCCTTATCAGCAATTACACGAGCAATTTCAAAAGCAATATCTTTATAAACAGACTTCTTAGGTGTGCTTAATTGATTACCATTTGCTGAAATAGCTGTAATAACATCAAATTCGTTATCGTCAAAAGGTAGGTTTTCAATATCTGCAGTGGTGATTTCAATGCGATCTTTAACGTTTTCTAAGTATGCATTTTTTTCAAGGCGTTTGATTGTGTATTGATACTTGTCTTCAACACCATAGACTTTATTTAATTTAGTATCACGAGCTAGCTTAATCAAAGCATAGCCTGTTCCTGTACCTAAATCTAAACCTTTATCCTTACCTTCAAACTTATTTTCTTCGACGAATTGACGCACAAAGTTCTTTTTGAATGTAACACTTCTAAATAGTGCCCAAATTGCGATTAAAATTAAGATTAAAACGTACATGTAAAATCTTTTTTTATGGTCTAAAGCAATTGATCCTAAAAGACTAAGTGCTCCAATAATTGCAGCAGCAATTATATATGGCTCATCAGTCTTATATCTGTACCAATGTTTTACCCAACCGGTAATTTTTTTCATTATTATGTATCCTTTCTAAAAAACACTCTGAATATATAATAACAAATATAATCCAAATTACTTAAAAAATAAATTGATTTTTATAATTAAATCGTAGAATTAAGAATTATTTAAAGCGTTTAAACTAAGATTTAACATCTCAATAAAGCTTGATTCTGCCCTCACCTCAGGACTTTTAAACCAACCAGTTCCGACATTTAAAATATCACCCACCACCATGCTTCTAATTAATCGACTTGCTTTTAAAAGCTTATCTGTTGATACATAACTTTCAAGCATACAATCTAACAGTTCCTTTAGTTCATTAAAGGCATCAGTGACTATTTTATATTGACTAGTTCGATGATGTGAGATAACAAATTGTGCTAAATTAATGTGCTTTACCCCCATTTTTCTAAAAGTTAATGAAAGATAAATCACTCCATCATGACCACTTCTACCAAAAGTCCTCTTCTGAGCAATTTTACAAGCCGATGAGATGACAGTACCGACAATGGCATATTCCAATTCTTTTTGGTTTTTAAAGTAGTTATATAACGATTGAGATGTAATCTTCATTTTTCTAGAAATTTTTGAAAAAGTGAGACTATCACCTTTTTCAATCATAATAATTGCATTTTTAATAATATCTTCTTTTGAAATCGTCGCTGTTCTCACATCAATGCCTCCAAGCATAAAATTTGATAATTACACACTGAATGCTATAATTACATATTGTAATTAATAAATAACGAAAAAGCAAATAACATAAAATTAGAAAGGGTTATTATCATGTCTAGTATTATCTTTTTAATCATCTTTGGGATTGTTGTCGGAATGCTAACCATCCTATTAGGTGGTGGCGGAGGTGCCATTTACCTTGGCATTTTAACCGGAGTTATCGGTTTAAACGCTGCAAATGCTGCTTCAACTTCATTGATAACTAGTTTACCACCCCTAATCATCGGAGCGCTTAGCTACTACCGCCAAGGAAAAATTGATGTTAAAATCGGAAACCAAATGCTCATTGCCGCCTTACCATCTGTTGTCGTTGGTTCAATCCTATCCCACTTCATCCCGGATTCATTTTATAAATGGATTATCGGATTAATCATGATTATTTTAGGTGTTAACATGTTAAGAAAAACCAAATCCGTTTCAGAAATAACCATCGATAATAATAGCAATGATCGTCTAAAGGCTTCTTTATACGGTTGTTTAGCTGGATTAATGGTCGGAATCGCTGGAATGAGTGGGGGCGCGGTCATTACTGCTGGATTATTCATATTAGGACTTGAAACATTTAATGCTACCGCAACCTCAACATATGTTTTGGCATTCATGTCGACAGTTGGGATGTTGTTTCACTTAGCAGGTGGATCCATCGACTGGCATGCTGGATTACCTTTAACCGTCGGAGCAATCGTCGGTGCTATCATAGCTCCAATGCTATCAAACGGACTTGCCAAGAGTTCCATTAGCAAATATTTAAAACCTTTTATTGGAGTTATGTTGGTATTACTAGGAATTAAATCATTACTATAAAATAAAAAAGACCTGGCATTCGTCAGGTCTTTTTTATTACTTAATTGCTTTTAATTCTTGTTGAGTTAACCACTTGTGGTTTTTAATAATCATGTGTGTCTTAGTATCCTTAAAAGTCACAACGTAAGCAGGCCCTTTGTGAACCTTAACGATTTTACCTTTAGCTCCCTTCATATCATACATATGATCAGCTAAAACAGTAACTTTCTTACCAGCCTTTAGTGCACCCTTGGCTTTTAATTCACTAGCTACTACCCACTTATGGTTCTTAACCATCTTGCCACCATTTGTTGGCATGAAGTCAATTTCGTATAAATCAGTCTTGTAAACTCCGGCAACAGTTGCCTTTGCGTTATACATACCTGACATGTGTTTAGCTTTTAGTGTTACCTTTTGACCAACATGAAATTTAGCATGATTGTCTTTTTTCAAACCTTTTGGCAACTTAGAATTCATCTTCATTTTTAAGCCGTCCATCATCATGCCATTCATCATCGAGTGTTTCATGTTCATCTTCTTTGATGATTTTTTGGTCATCTTCATATTTGATTTCTTAGTCATCTTCTTTGATGATTTCTTGGTAGACTTCTTGTCCATCTTCATTGATGACATGTTATGCATGTTACTCATGGAATCAGCTCTTGCTACCACCCCGGATAATAATGAAAGTGATAATGCAGCGACTGAAAGTGAAGTAATAATGTTTCTTTTCTTCATTGTTGGCACCCCTTATAAAATATATTTTGTATTAATAAGTCTTACTTGATTTAAAATATATCAAATCAAATTTGTTTTGTCTACAAATGTAGCCTAAAACAACTAAAAAGATTATATTTTTATGAAAATATAGAAAAATATCTAATTATAAGTTAAGATGGTCATAATATTTATATGAAAGAGGGATTCATAAATGAAGTTTAAAAAAAGCATCATCACCGCTTTAGCTGGTGCTGTATTAATTTCAGCACCTACTGTTGCTGCCAATGCCAACTCACTACCAAGTAAATCTTCCAGTTACTGGAAAAACACCCGTGTCGTTACCACTACTAAAAAGATTGTGGCAACTGAACACAAAATTGTAAAAAAGAACATTGCTAAGAAAGTTCTAAAAAAAGTTAACATCAAAAAAGGTACTAAGATTTCTGTTAAACACATTAAGGGTAATGTATGGAAGATTTCTGGAATAAAGACACCTAAGAACACTATTTTAACAACTAACCAAGCCAAAACTACTTGGATGAAAAAAGTTGCTAAAAGAAATACTACTAAGAAAACAAACAAAGTAACTGTTAACACTAACAAAAACGTTTCTTTATACGCAGTTACCAAAAAGACCACCATTTACGGATACAAAGTTAAAAATAATACCATCCAGACTAAGAAAATCACCAAAAAAGGTACCATTGCTAAGAATAAAATTATTTTAGTTAGAAAATTAAATGACGGTCAATGGATGTTAATTGGCGGAAGCGTTCCTGAAATCAAGAATGGTATTTGGATTACTAAGACCACTAAATCGAACTGGATTAAACGCGTTCCCGTTTACACTACTAGTAAGAAGACTGTTCCTACCAACGACTTAAGCACTAAGGCCGCTACCGATGCTTACTATGCATTGAACGCACCAATCAGCGCAGGTAAGACTGTTCTTAAATTCGGCGACCCAGTAAAAGCAATGAAGATTGACGATTCAAACGAATTGCTAGTAATTGATGGTAAGAGCTACAAGGTTACAATCAACAACAACCAACCTTATGCCATCTCATCCAACACTTTAGTATTAAAACTAGCTAACGGATCCACTGGATTACAATCACTATACAACCCTGGTGATAGTCGTGTAATTCTTCCAAAAACTTACACCCCTTCTAATGGTGATCAATGGTTCAAATACAACCCAAATCAAGGTAACTACAAGGTTTACGTATACAATAGTTCATTAGGCGGATGGTTATTCCGCGAAGTGTTCTCTCCAAAACAAACTAATTCAACTAATACTTCAACCACAAATAATACAAGCAAAACAAACAATACTAGTACCACTAAGTAAATAAAAAGGACTGACAAATACGTCAGTCCTTTTTATTTTTATTCAGCTTCTCCGATGGCACCTGCGATGTCATCATTTGAGAAATCATGTTTCATGAAGTCGTCATTTGATGAAGGGAGTTTTTGAACTAATTCATCAAGTTTTTGGACCTTAATATCACCGGAAACCATTTCAAAATCTAATAAATGTCCACCTACTGACTTATCATCAGCTAAGAAGTGAAGATGGAATCCACCAACAGCTGGTCCATTGAATAGCTGTGGTGAGTAGTATCCAATCACTGTACCTTCAACATCTTCTTTTTCAAATTCATTTTGTTCATGAGCACATTCAACAAGTGTTGGATATGGTTTTGATTGTTTATGAACTGATCTTGTCTTTACAGACTTAAATGTCCCGTGGGCACGAACTGAGTAGAAAACATTATTCCAATCTAGTTCAGAGGAAACTTTTTCTTCTAAGTCTTCCATTTTTACTAATGCATGAACATTGGCTAAATGTTCAAAACTAGCAAAATGAACATCAGCAAACGGAACAGTGAAATCACCATCTAGTTCATTGACGTTTCCTTGACCATCGATTTGATATGCCACACCGTCTAAGATAACAAGTTCACCATCTAGACCGTCACCAGTTCCAATACCAGTGTCACCGTGTTTTAATAATTCTTTTAATGGTAATGTTCCTTCAAATAATCCAGGAACTAACATTGCTAACGTACCATATTGGTATAAAGTATTAGCGTTATTCATTACTTTTCATCTCCTAATTAATTTATTCAAGTCTATCACAATGAAATAATTATGGGTAAAAAAATAACCGATACCTATGAAAGTATCGGTTATTGATGTAAAAATTAAAATTACCCAGTGCCTTGAATAATTTTAATTTACGATCAGTTTATTTACAGAATATCGAATCACGTAAGAACTGGTTTGCTCTTTGTTTACTAATTATATTCAGGGAAGAATTCATAATCGTTTTTTGGAGTGAGCATACCATGAAAGTGCATAATAATATTTATATGAACACATGCAAACGTAATAAATGTTTTAACTTTATTTATCTACTTATGGACGAGAGAATTAATTTACAAACTCGGGGAAATTCATAAATTAACGGATTTCATCTTTTAATTACCAGCGCGACTTGATAATTAATAGACTTAGAGATAGTTTTATAAGAAAGTGTATGAATAAAGTTCTCAAAGAAAGTTAGACTAAGGTTACACGATTTCATGGTATTAATTTGTTGTGGCTCTTAGTGAATCGATGCACCACCAAAATTTATTATTATTGGTGTTATGTTATGCTACAATTCCACGATTTTTAAGCAATTCTGAAGGTGCATAAATCACTTGATAGACAAATCAGGGGCATGCAAATCAAGCAATCATATTCTAATAAATAAACATCTAGAGTTTAATCACAAGGATTAGACAAAGAGAAAGTTAACAAATCAAACGTTGATAGTAACGATTGACCTATCAACCAACTCTTCGATGACAATCATATAATTTTGACAAAACACTGTCAAAACAACGATTAATAGACTTTTATTAAATTAATTTTTGCAAAACCCGCTGTAAATTAGGGCTTTATTTTTTTAATTTGACATATAGTTCATTTGGCGTGTTTAAAACTTAAGCAAAAATAAAAAAGAGAAGAAAATCTTAACATTTTCTTCTCTTTTATTTTACTAATTAAAATACGGACTTATATAAGACTGCCGCTAGAGTAGCACCAATAATTGGAGCTACGATTGGCACCCAACTGTACTTCCAATGTGACCCGCCCTTGTTCTTAAACGGACAAAATGCATGTACAATTCTTGGCATAATATCTCTGGCAGGATTCAAAGCTGGTCCCGTTGGTCCACCAAATGAGATAACCAAACACATAACTAAAAATCCAAGTGCGATAAAGTCAGCACGTGGATCTAGTTTATCAGCAGTCATGGCTAACGCTCCTAATACCAATAAGAAGGTTCCAATTAATTCGTTGATAAATCCATTAAAATAACTATGTGCTGCGTCAATAGTTGCGAATGTTCCAAGAACGCATTCGCAATTAGTTGTCTTATCATAGTAAGGTTTGTACGTAAGTACTACCGCAATTTGACCAACTGTTGCTCCCAATAATTGAGCGACTATGTATGGTAATACTTCATGCCATGGAAACTGGTTTGTAAAAGCTAAGGCAAGAGTCATAGCAGGATTAATTTGTGCACCTGATATCGTTGCGAACATCATCGCAGGAATCATAACTCCAATTCCATATCCAAATCCAATTAATACCCATCCACCATGGAACCCTTTAGTTCCCTTCAATTCTACGTTAGCAACAGAACCGTTACCTAACGCCACCATGATGGCTGTTCCAATAAACTCAGCGATGCATCTAGTTAATAACGTGTAATGATCCAAAATTTTATTCTCCTTTATATAAACTACACAGTATTTACTCCATCATCTTTATCTTGCTCAAGTTTTTCCATCCGTCTAATAAACGACAACGCTTCTACAAACCAATTTAAAAGAAAAAAGCTATAAAATCTGAATCGACTTTATAACTCTCGCCATAATTCCTTTTTCAAATTTATATGTAGTAATTTGTTGATAATATGTTAAACCATAACAGTATATCGATAATCTTGTTAGAATGAATTATTAGACAAGTTGTATAACTTTTTTATTATTGTTATTTTATTAAGAATCTAAATAAATAAGGCAACTTCTTATCAATAATTCAACTAAAATTATTATAGGACCCTTATTATAGTTTTTCAATAACTAATAAAGAATATTTAACGGTTTTTTATAAACATTTAACCACTGCCCATTTTTCAAAACTTTCAAGTTAAATTCATCTTATAAAATACACCATTTTTATAAATAAAATTTATATCAGTTATAATTAAAATGTATTTTAAACTTTTTTGTATAAACTTAATTAAATTTGCAAAAACTTAAGTATTTATCTCTCTAGATAAGATTATAATTATAAATATGGCAAAGTTTTAATGTGATTCGCATTACTCAGCCCTGAATAGTAAAAATTTATAAGGGGGATTTAATCAGAATGTTTATCAAAAGCAAATCCAAAAAAAGAATCGTAATGTCTTTTCTAAATTTATCAGCTCACCAAGACATTAACACAATTAGTACAAACGACATCATCGAGAATGCAAATATTTCTCGTGGTACTTTTTACAATCACTTCAAGAATAAAATCGACATCGTTAATTTCATCGAAACTAGCATTAGTCATTCGTTAGATGAACAATTTCTTAACGTTGATAAAAATTATGATAACTTTTTCTACATTTTAAGCGAAAAGGTATTCCCCATTGTCTATGACGACCGTGAATACATCAAGGTTCTATACGAATTCTATGAACCTCAATTATTTTCGTTTTTAAGTAGCCACTATTCTAAATTCTTAGTTCCTTATTTCGAGAACTATGATGAAAAGAAATACGGCATTCCTAAGTACTATGTGTTAACTTTCTTCTTCAGAGTCATTTTAGACGCAATTATGTCATGGATTTCACAACCGATTCCATTGTCAGTTGAAGAATTCAAGAAGGTGTTCTACCGCTTAATCAACACTTCAATGACTGAAATTTGTGGAATTGTTATTAGAAGATAAAAAAAAGAAGCCTAGAAGGCTTCTTTTTTTATTTATTTTACGAACTTGACGATTTCAGAATTGAATGAATCTAAATCATCAGGAGTTCTGCTTGTAACTAGTTTGTGTTTTTCATCTACTACAACGGGTTCATCATGAACTTCTGCACCGGCATAGAATAGGTCATATCTAATTGTTGTGTATGCAGTCAATTTTAATTCACTTGCCAACCCTGTTTGAATAAAGAATTGTGGACCGTGACAGATTGCAAATACTGGTTTATTAGATAACAAGAAACGTTTAACAAAATCATTAAAACGATCATCTGCTCTTAATGCATCTGGAGACCCACCTCCAGGTAATAGCAATGCGTCATAATCGTCGAAATTAGCATCGTCGATACCTAAATCAACCTTTTGCTTATCACCATGTTCACCGGTAATTGTGTTACCGGCCATATCTTCGATAATTTCTACTTGATGACCTGCATCTTCTAATGCCTTCATAGGTGAAGTTAATTCAGAATCTTCGTATCCGCTGGTAACAATTGCAGCTATCTTACTCATAGATACAACCTCCTTTTTTATTTTTCACCATCAATGATATTAGGTGAAAACTTCGATTACAAGTTTTTTGGTTTATAAATTACAATTATAAATAAATAATTTAAATCATTGATATTCCACCCTTAATTTGATTAAAATAGTAATAGAACTTATTGAGGAGATATAATATGAATAAAACTTTTAAGATTTTTATTGCGCTTTTTACGTGCCTACTAGTATTAAGTGCTTGTGGTAAAAAGAAATCTGAAAATACCAACCAGACAATTTCAGGTCCAAAACCTTCTCTATCAGACGCTTTAAATACTTCAGGTATATCATTAGAAAAGTACCAACAAATAAAGTACACTGATCAACAATTAAACGGAGGATCAAGTTACAAGAAAGTCGTCAGTTTATTAGGAAATCCTTCTAAAACTACTGATACTACCCTTACTAACAACGCTAAAGCAAAACAATATACTTGGCAAATGGGTGGTAACGCGCAACTACAATACATCTTTGTAATTGTTTACAAAGACAAGGTTTTAAGCAAGGGTTACCAACAAAACACTGCTGCTAAAATTATAAAGAAGGAAAAAATTGAAAAAATAGCTAAGAATACATCATTCTCAGATGTTCAATCTACTTTAGGCTCACCACTTTCACAGCAAGAAGCTGATGGAATGTCATTCATGACCTACCAATATGACAATTCACATGCCTACAACCTAACTTTTAAAGACAAAAAACTTAGCGATAAGCAATCAGTTAGTTTAAATACTAATAACTAAAAAAAGAACCGATAATATATCGGTTCTTTTTTACATGATATCAATGTACCCTTCATCCCTTAATGAATCTAATGTTTCCAATAAGTCGTCGGTACTCATATTATCTAATTTTTCCAAAAAATCCTTTTCGTAGGTATCGATTAAATCATCAAAATAGGACTTAATTGTTTTTGGTTCTAATTGACGATACATTCTCATCTTATCTTCTGGTTTACGAAGGTCGAATTGATAGTATTGTTGAAATTTTTGAACGTACCATGCTCCCTTAATTTTCGCACGATATGTCATAATTCTTTCGTCAGTCCAATACATATAATCACCTCATTTATTCGCTACAATAAGACAATTATATAATAAATTAAAATTAGATGACAAAAATTTATCAATAAAAAAAGATATCCAAACGGATACCTTTTTTATTTTCTACTTTTGGCCACGTTCGTAGGATGCATCGAATACCTTAAAATTATGATCATGAAGTTCTTTAGCAGCATCTGCCAACCAGTTAGTGTTACGTAGCAGAGCTCTTCCTTCCATAATTAAGTCGGCTTGGTCATTTTGTAAAATATATTCAGCTAAACCAGGGTTATCTAGTAATCCAACTGTTGAGACATCAATATTTACCGCCTTTTTAAGTTCAGTGGCAAATGGGGTTTGATATCCATCATGAACAGGGAAATTTGGTGCCTTTGGCAATAATCCACCAGTGGAAACATCGATTAATTGAATACCAGCTTCTTCCAAACACTTACCTATTTGTTGCCAGTCTTCCATAGAGTTTTGTAATCCACTTTCATCATAATCAGTTAGAGACAATCTAATCCAGATAGGTCCAGCAAAATTGTGTTTAACTTCATCGATTACCTCAGAAACAATGCGGTATCGATTTTCTAGACTACCGCCATATTCATCAAAACGTTTGTTGGAAACTGCTGATAAAAATTGGTTCAATAAATATCCATGAGCACCATGAATTTCAATCATATCAACCCCAGCATCACTAGCACGTTTGGCAGCTTGACCAAATTCAGCAACAATATTTTTGATATCTTCCTTACTTAGTTCAACTGGAGTATTACTGTCATCGCTAAATGCAATGGGACTTGGTGCCACTGGAGCATCTTCATCTTCAGCCTTTCTTCCAGCATGATTCAATTGAACTCCTACCTTTGATCCTAGGTAGTGAATGGAGTCGACCAATCGACTAAATTCACTAACTTGTTCATCATCCCATAATCCTAAGTCGTTTTTGCTAATACGACCTCTTGGATCAACGGCTGTTGATTCTGTAATAATCAATCCAACACCACTAATTGCGCGCATCCCATAGTGAGCAAAATGAAATGGAGTTGCAATTCCATTTTCACGAATCACTTCATAGGTACACATTGGAGACATAACAACTCGATTTTTAAGAGATAGTCCACCGACATCTGCTGGTGATAGTAATTTTGTCATATCCATCTTCCTTTCGCTTACTTAATGTAAGCTATTATACGCGCCTAATCATCAAAACAAAAGAAAAGACATCCCTCTTGGATGCCTACTTAGTTAATGCTTTCATCGCGTTATTGAAACAATCTAGTGAACAATTAATTTCACCCTTAATAATTCTAAACTTACGATCAACATATTCTTGTGTAATTTCGCTCTCATTAGTTTCGTTCAAATATTGAACCAAATTATCAATATCTCTAATAACATTACTGTCTCTATTAGTACCGTCTAGTGCATTAATAATGTGAGAACGCGTTCTTTTTAATGTTAGTAAATTGGCATCAATTTCTTCTCTTGTCATCACAATCCACCTCCATAGTATTATCTTATTAATTATAATGATGTCTCATCAATTAACAATTATTTAGTTTTTGTCGGTTTCGATTGATTTAATGTTCTTACGAACTAAGAATAGATTAATCCCAGCCAAAATAGTTGTCGCAATAAATACACCACGATATCCACCAATTAAAACGACCGCTGAACCAATCATTGGTCCGGTTACATTACCCGCTGCTTGGAAACTTTGGTTCCAACTAAAGACCTGGCTGATTCGATCATGAGGACTGTACTTAGCTAGAATCGCTTGAACTGTTGGCAACAATGCCGCATCAGAAATTCCGATTAGAAAACGAAGTGCTCCCAGTTGCCAGACATTTTGCACAAACGTTGTTAAAAAGAAGACTCCCATCGAAAATACTAAACCAAATTTCAAAATCTGATGGGAACCAATTTTATCCCCTAAGCGACCAAAGAATGGTGCGACCGATATCATCGCCACCCCGTTGATTGCTTGGATAATTCCCGCAGTTAACGCGATATTTGTTGAAGTAGGATCTAGTTGTTTAACATACAAACTCAAAATTGGAGAAATTGAATTATTAGTTGCTTGAATAAACAATGTTGTTAAAAACATTCCTAACAAAATTTGTTTAGTAGGAATTCCAGATAGAAAATGAGGTTGTTTTTCTCCTTTTTCATGTGGAACTGGCTTGAAGTTTTCATGAACGAAAAAGATACTTAAGATAAAAGCTACTAACATTGCTATACCTGTAATCAAAAATGTATAACGGTAGCCGAATGTATCTGCGATTAATCCACCAATCATCGGTCCAATTAACGTACCCGATACATTTCCTGTCGCTAGTTTTCCAGAAGCGTGACCAACATGACTTTTTGGTGTTTCAGCAGCCACCAAAGCATTTGCGTTACTAATGAATCCAGAAAAGACCCCTTGTAAAAGACGCAAAACAATTAACTGCCATGCACTAGTTACTAGACTCATTGCACCAATTACGACCGCCATTCCTAATGATGCTCGAAGTAACATTGGCTTTCTTCCATATTTGTCAGCCAGGATACCCCACAATGGCGACACAATCATTTTAACTAGAAATGGCGCTGCAAATGCCATTCCACTGTAAATTGATGTTTGTGTAGCATTGTAATCGCCCAGTTGGCCTATAAATAATGCAATGAACGGACTAATGCTACTAAATCCGATTCCAGCTACGAATGTCCCAAACCATAAGACGTTTAGGTTTTGTTTCCAGTTTATCGCTCGATCACCCAAGGGTGAACTCATCTCCTTGTTTTTTAAAATCATGACACATAATTAAGCATTATAACACTTAAGGATATTTTCTGTAATTATTAAGTAATCTTTAAGATTACATCTATATATTTTAGCTAAATTCCAATTGTGATAATATATTCTAAACAGAACTTTCAATAAGGGGTGAAAGCAATGCAACAAACTCAAAGTTTCTTTATGCTTTTCGCATATGGTGTCTTTTTATTTGGCGCCATCTGTATGGGAATTGGCTGGTTCTTTTTCAAGCTTCGCGCGATGTCCAATCAACCTGCTTGGGACGGAATTGGTGGAAAATTAATTAAATTTGGTTTATTTATTGTCGTTATCGGGGTAATCCTAGTTGGATTAGCTGTATATTTATTAGGAAGTAAATAGGTGAAATAATATGAAAAAAACAATTAAAATGATTGCAGCTGCTGCTTTAATTGGTTCGGTGATTGCTTCCTCAGCACCAGCTGTGACCACTCACGCAAGTTCAATTAAAAAAGAATCTTCATTAATTAAGAAATTCAAACAACAGACTACTGATGATGCTAAAATCGCTACTACCAAATCAATCAGTAAGTTAACCACCGCTGACTTGAATAACTTCATTCCAACTCAAGCAATGAAGGTTACCGGTAATCAAGTTACAGATCCTGGTTCTGATGCTAATTTTGTAACTAAGATTAATTACAAAGCCACTAAAAATCCTAAAAACGTTATCAAACTACCTAAAGGGTACACCAATGCTGCTCTAAAAAAAGCTGCTAGTGAAAAATCCATTGGTAACTATAAATTACAGGTAGCAATGGGTAAAATTGGACTAAAAGGGTTAGCTATGAACTCATTTACACCTAGTAAAAAGGATCTAAGTCGTAATGTTAACCTAAATAAGATGACCTACAGCCAAAGAAAAGAGCTTACTAAATTTGCTTTAAGTATTTTAAATCCTGCTATTAAACAAGCCAAGGGAATTCAATACAAATCTTCAAAAAATACCATCGCAGTTGCTCAAACATTCGCTGACGTTTACAGCAAGGACAACTGGAATAACACTGGTAAGAAGACTGGTCATGATTTAAGAACTAAGACTGTAGCATCAAAGAAATACAACATTTCTGACGTTGCAGAAGAAAACTACAGTGATAACCCATCATTTGCTTTAACTAGTACAAAAATCAAGAAACGTGTCGTTTCAATGGCAGCATTAAAGCATGCAGTATACAACTCAATTGCTCTTCAACTATTTGAAGACGGCCCATCTTATTGGGGTCACGCTACTGCACTAATGAATTTAGATATTCATAAGAAGTACCAACCAAACTACTTCGCAGTTTCTTTTGATAAATTCGGTGGCATTCACTTCGTAATGGTTCCCCACAACAAATTAGTTAATAAGAAATATGTTCCTGGAACACTTGTATAGTGTAAAATGGAGATAAACAAAAAGCTCACAAATATTTGTGAGCTTTTTTATCCTAATAAGTAAGGATGATATATATGTATTTTATACCTTTAACATTAATAATTTGTATTGGCCTATTATGTTGGTCATTTTATAAGAAAAAAGCGTCATTTTGGAATGGATTTCTATTTTTAATGTCTGTCTTTGCACTAACTGGGAATGTGATGTTCTTTTCTCTAACTAGTAGTAGTAAGATTTTGCATGCCATCTTCTTAGTTATTGCTTTAGCAATCATGGTTATCCTAACTTTAGTCTATGCATTACACGCAGTTCTATTAATCTGGAACGGAATTATCGTGTGGAGAAGAGAGAGTCACTCACTAGCGAACTTATTAACGCTAATCATTGGTGTATTCTTATTAATTTATCCACTATTAAGTTTTCTTTTCTTTAGAAAAATCATTCCGAAGCCATATAACCTAATGATTGAGCATTTCACTGAAATGGGTGCATTTTACATGATTAGTATCTTCTTGATTTTCTCACTTTCGGTTTGGATTTGTAACCTCTACCGTCCAAAACCAGACAAGGACTTCATAATCATATTGGGCGCAGGATTATTAAATGGAAACGAGGTTTCCCCACTACTGGCTTCAAGAATCGATCGTGCAATTGACTTTTATCAAACTCAAATTAACAGCGGACAAAAACATCCTTTAATCATTTGCTCAGGTGGTCAAGGTGGCGACGAAAAAATTCCGGAGGGTGTCGCTATGAGAAACTATGTCCTTCAAAAAAACATCAACCCCGATGACGTTGTCGCAGAAGATAAATCAGTCAACACAATTCAAAACTTCTTGTTTTCCAAAAAAATCGTTGACCGTTATAAATTAAACCCAAACAACGGTATTTTTGTTTCAAACAACTACCATATTTATCGTGCAACAGATTACGCTAAAAGTGCGGGTATGAAAATCAGTGGAATCGGTTCTAAAACGAGTGGATTCTTTCTTCCCAACGCAATCATCAGAGAATTCATTGCCATTTTAATGAAACACAAGGTTGCTAACCTATTAGTTATTTTATTATTTATCGTGATTTCAATAGCTGAAAAACTATAATAAAAAAGCATCGTTTTGGCGATGCTTTTTTTATTTAGGCAACATAAGTCACAATACATGCTAGCAGGATAATACCCACAATGACCATTGCAGCTACCAATAGTTTATCTTGTTTCATATCCTTACCCCTTTTTTGTAATCATAGTTTAACATTTATTTGATAATATTACTGCTATACTGTTATCAACAAAGAAGGTGTATTAATGAAAAAATTCTTAATGCTATTAGCACTTGTTTCTACCCTTTCGGTATATACAAATGGTTATGAAGCTTTCGCTAAGGTCAAAAATACTAAGCCATATATATACAGTGTATCTGATGAAAATAATCATGGTGTCGGGGTCATCAATTCTAAACACTATGAATACTTATACACCGATTTAACATTTACCCAGCATGCTAAAAGATTATACAAGCTGCAAGATCAACTTGTGACCGTTGGTACAAGCTATCACGTTCAAAAATACAAACACGGCAAAAAATTCCAAGCCATCTACCAAGCGCTTTACCAAAACCATCAACTAATTGGCTATGCTTGGCACGGTGCAATAAAATTAAATAAAACCGCGTCTTTTAACCATCAAATGGCGGTTAATACCATTGGAGTAATTAATATCGCCAGAAGATCCAACGGTCTAGCTCCACTTCAATTAGATTTTGGATTGGAAAAAGATGCCGATAATAAAATTACTTCGATTGAAAACAGTCCAGTACCATCTAACTCAGACGATGTTTCATATTGGCAATTTAGCGATGAAAATAACTATCGAGGAACGTCGTTAAGTTGGATTTTATACTCTGACATATCAAATAGTTCGGATCAAGCATACACAAAACTACTAACTGATGGAGATATCACCAAAATTGGTGTTTCAGCAAAAAATACTACTATTTTGAATGGTCAAACCAATCAATCAAATAACTACTATGTCGTTATTGAGACAAAATAAAAAACGTTGCTTGCTAGCAACGTTTTTTTATTTTTGAATATCTTCTAGATAACTATTAGTTAACTTCTTCATCGTATCTTCCCAATTGTAGTTGGTACTATTGCATATTGCATTGATAAAGTTTAACTGCTCTGCTTCAATCTGTTCGATTAATTTACGTCCATCATCTGTTAAATAGACGACTTTTTTTCTTTTATCTGATTTGGCTGGACCAGTATAAACAAGATTACGTTCTCGCAAATCGCGACACGCCACGTTTAAAGCCTGTTTAGAAATATCTATTATTTGTAATAATTGTTTGATTGTAATCTCATCAATCGTATCAATTGAGAATAACATTTTCTGTTGATTTGAAGTTAGGTTATACTTTGATAAATCAACAATTCGGTTGATTTCTTGATAAGCAAAGTAAAAGACCATTAATTTCTTTTTATCGATCATTTTATTCTCCTTTAGGTCAATTAAGTTGACCTTATATAGAATAGTGTTATTATAGAAAAGGTCAATTAAATTGACCTTTAAAATTACTTACTATTCTAGATTATCAGAATTTATTAAATCTGTCAGAATTATTTATCATATTTGAGGTGATATTATGGATAAAACCACTACTGGATCAAAAGCTTTGATTCAAAGCATGATCAATCAAAATATTAAATATATCTTCGGAATCCCTGGTGCAAAGGTCGATCAACTATTTGAAGACCTCCAAGATTTTGATGATGAACGAACCCCCAAACTAATCGTAACTAGACACGAACAAAATGCGGCTTTTATTGCCGCATCAATTGGTCGTTTAACCGGTGAACCAGGAGTTGTTGCTGTTACTTCTGGACCAGGAGTTTCTAACCTAGCAACTGGATTAATTACTGCTACCTCTGAAGGTGATCCTATAATTGCCATTGGTGGACAAGTAAAACGTGATGATTTACTGCGTCTTACCCACCAAAGTATTAACTCCGCTGACTTATTAAAAAGTGCTACCAAATACAGTGTAGAAGTCCAAGATGCCAATAACATCTCAGAAACTTTCTCAAATGCTTATATTACAGCTCAATCTCCTAAAAAAGGTGCTGCATTTATTTCAGTCCCTCAAGACGTTTTAGGAGATGAAGTATCCCGTCCAGTAATCAACAAATTGCCTAAGATTACTAATGGTAGTGTTGATAAGACTCGTATGAAGGAAATTGCACGTTTAATTGAAGAATCCAAGCAACCAGTTATTTTAGCAGGTATGCGTGCATCCACCACTGAAGTAAGTGAATCACTCCACAAATTACTACATAAATTCTCAATTCCAGTCGTTGAAACTTACCAAGGCGCTGGTATTATTTCTGAAGATTTAGTAGAAAATTACTACGGACGTGTTAGCTTATTTGATAATCAAATCGGTGACACCATATTAAAAAATAGCGACTTAGTCATTGCGATTGGATACGATCCAGTTGAATACGAAGCCAGAAATTGGAATCAATCTCATACTCAAGTAATTAATATTGATACAGTTTCACCAGAAATCACTGCTGAATATCAACCAAGTATAATTGTTAATGCTGATATTGCCGAAAGTCTTGATGTTTTAACTGAATACATTGATGATTCAATGGAACTATCCAAGGAAGTAACCGATCACTTGCATAAATTACGTGAACACTTCACCGAAACAATCGAAGAAGTTCACGAAACAACTGAAAATGGTTTACACCCTATTTCTGTCATTCAATCATTACAAAAATTCGTTAGTGAAGATACTATTGTCACCGTTGATATTGGAAGCCATTATATATGGATGGGACGATATTTCAAGACATACAAACCTCGTCACCTTCTATTTAGTAATGGAATGCAGACACTTGGAGTATCACTTCCTTGGGCGATTGGAGCAGCACTAACCAATCCTAACGAACCAGTTATCTCAATTTCTGGCGATGGTGGATTCCTATTTTCAGGACAAGAGCTAGAAACTGCCGTTCGTCTGAACTTAAACATTATTCAATTGATTTGGGTAGATGGATACTATGACATGGTTAAGTTCCAAGAAGTGGCCAAATACGGTCATGATGCTGGTGTCAAATTCGGATATGTTGATTATGTCAAATACGCCGAAAGCTTTGGAGCTACTGGCATTCGAGCAAATAGTGTCGAAGACTTAAACAGTGCTTTAAATCGAGCTAAGGATATTAACGGACCTGTCATCATCGAAATCCCCGTTGATTACCAAGACAACATCGAACTAAAAACAAAACTAATTCCTAATGAATTAAACTAAACAAAAAGAGCTAGATTAATCTAGCTCTTTTTTTAATCATCTTTGCTGGGTAGAATCGATAAAAAGATATCTGATAATATTAATAAGATATCAATTGCTTGCAAATACCATGGTAGATGTTTAATTGCATAAACAAGCAATGATGGTATTACGAATGTGATAATAACCAGATATGGGCTTATCCCAATATCTCGGAAACGCCTCACATATTGAGAAATATTGGGAATAATTGTTAATATTGAATAAACTATATAAATTTGAACACCTAGTTTATAATCGACTTGCTCAATTCCAGCGATAATTCCAGTGATGATTGTTAATCCTAAAAAACTCCACCAAAACTCTGATCTAGTACTACGACCTTTAAAATCAAAGTATCTCGTCCAATACATTGAGAACCCTTTAAGAAAGTTCATCATTTCATCACATCCAAATTCTTTTCAGGTTGAGTTACATTAAAACAAATCTGTATCAATGTTTCTCATGCTTTGACACAAAAAAAGAGCGAATACTCGCCCTTTTTTCGTTTGATTATTTTCTATCTTTACTTGGCATTACAAGAATAATGAAACCAATGATTAAAATAATTAGAACTAGGGTTTGAACTAGTACATATTTGTCGTATAAGTTTGAACCCTTTAATACAGTTGGAACACCATAAGTAATTAGTAGTAACCATGGAGTTACACCTGCATCACGGTAACGACGGAAGTATAGTGAAATTGTTGGAATTACTGATGCAATCCAGTATAGGATACATACTGCGATACCAATTAATGCAGCAATACCGAATGACTTGTCGGCATGGCCGGTTGCAAATGATGTAGCCACTGCTACACCACCGAATGCTAGTGCAAAGATTGCGTAGATAATGGAGTTAATTAAGAATACCCACCAGAATTCTGATCTGGTACTTACTCCAGTAAAGTTAAAGTAGTTTTTCCAAAATTGTTTGTATGCTTTAATCATAATTAAATTTCCCCTTTTTTCTTTCTAAGTACATGTTAATTAATAGTTCATAAAAAATCAATTTAAAAAAACATTAAGAAAGATATAATTTAACTAATAATGATATAATAATTATGTTTACTAATTATTTTTCAAAGGGGATATTACATATGAATAATGTTGATGTTTTAGAACAACAAGTTTTCGCGGCACGTAAAAAATTATCTACTCAAGAACAACTAATGGTTAATGATTATGTTGAAAATAACTCAGTTAGCGCTGTTGCAGCATGGTTGTTATGGGTATTTTTAGGTTTATTTGGAGCACACCGTTTCCTATTTAAGAAGCCCTATGCTGCTTTAATGCTAACCCTAGAAATAATTGGATGGGTCACAATCTTCTTTATCATCGGTCTTGGTTTTCTAAGTGCCGTTTGGATTTGGTGGATTGTTGATGCTTTCTCAATCCAATCATGGTTAAAAGAAAGTCGTCTACAAGCTGCATACAAAGGAATCACCCAAGTAACTGGTAAATCAGTAGAAGAATTAAGCGGTATTAACTACTCTTCATTTAATGGTGCTTCTTTTGTAAATTACAGCAACCAATCCCAACAACCAACTCAAGGTCAACCTCAAAATAATTTTGATCCTAACACTGGTCAACCTATCAACAACCAAACAGTAAATAATCAAACATCTTCAGCAAATGTTGAACCACAACAAAGTAATAATTCAACAAATTCTCAATCATCTAACGATACAGATGGCGATTTTACTGACTTTAGCAAACCAAAAGAATAACGTTTTGAAAGCTTCCAAAAAAATTGGAAGCTTTTTTTGTTGCATTATTTTCTATTACCTGTTATCTTATATGTAACATGTTAATTATAAAGTAACAACTAGAAAGGTTGATGAAATTATGAAATACGCAATTAGTGCTGTTACCGGTAATTTCGGTAAAGAAGCAATCAAAGTTTTAATGAAAAACGTCCACAGATCAGATATCGTGGCTCTAGCAAGAAATGTCGAAAAAGCTGAAAAACAACTTCCAGCTGGCCTAGACGTTCGTCCATTCGATTACGGTAATCCTGATCAAATGGCAGAATCACTTGAAGGTATCGACAAGTTATTGTTTGTGTCATCACAACCAAGCCCTGTCCTACCTCGTATGACTCAACACCAAAACGTTATCGATGCTGCTAAAAAAGCCGGTGTAGAATTCATTGTTTACACTAGTTTCCCACACGCAGAAACAGCTGATAACTTCTTATCACATGATCACACTCAAACAGAAGCTGCTATCAAAGAAACTGGTATTGCACATTCATTTGTTCGTAACAACTGGTATCTAGAAAACGAAGCAACTATTCTAAAACCAGCTAGTGAAGGTCAAGCATTCGTATACGGTGCTGGCGACGGTCACGTAGGTTGGGCGCTAGAAGCAGAATACGCTGAAGGTGCAGTTCGTGTCCTATTAAGCAAGTCACCAAAAGAAATATATGAATTCGCTGGCGAATCTCGTACTTACGCTGATTTAGCAGAAGCCTTAAAGAAGGATACTGGAAAGGACTTTCCTGTTATTTCCGCTTCAGCTGATGACTACAAGAAAGGTTTGAAGGACGCTGGATTAGATGATGCAACAGTTGAAATCGTGTCAGATATTCAATCATTAATCGCCGATGGTCAATTAGACGAAGATACAAATGATTTAACCGCTGTGATTAGTCATTCACTTACCCCAATTGAAGAAGCAATCAAGAAGGTAATCAAGTAATGAAGTATTCACATCGTTTGAGTGATGCTGTTCATATTTTGACCTACATTGGCGCTTCTGAAATCGTAGAAGATGATTTATCAAGTCGTGCAATCGCTGGTAGCATTAATTCCAATCCAAGCCTTGTCCGCCGTTTAATGTCGTCCCTAAAAAATGCTGGATTAATCACAAGCGAACCTGGACGAGCTGCCGTGTCATTAAGTAAATCAACTTCTGAAATTACCCTTCTCGATGTTTACAAGGCAATCGAAGAACCCGATTTATTCCATGTTGATGAAGAAACCAATCAACAATGTCCAATCGGTGCAAATATTCAATCTGCTTTGCATAAAGCATACAATGAAGTTCAACAACAAGCAGAATGCGAAATGAGCAAAATTACTCTAGCAGATATCGTAAAAGATGTTGTTGACGGCAATAAAAAAGCACTATCCTAAGGAACTGAAGTTATAATATTGAACAGATAAATAAAAGCACTTTCGATAAAATGATTATTTTAATTTGATAAAATA
>NZ_VBSE01000036.1 GCF_005930975.1 Apilactobacillus kunkeei
GTTATTTTATCAAATTAAAATAATCATTTTATCGAAAGTGCTTTTATTTATCTGTTCAATATTATAACTTCAGTTCCAAAACTAGTTCTTTTTTTCAGTATCAATCATCCAAGCTAAAGCAAGAGACTTATTACCTAAATGGGTACCAATAACTGGCCCAAAATAACTTTCTTCAATATTCATGTCAGGATATAATTGTTGAATATTTTCTTTCCATTCATGCCCAGCTTCTGGATCATTACCATTGATTACGATTGCTTTTAATGGATAATCAACCTTATCAGTAACCTCTTTAAAAATTTCTTCAGTACGTTTAAGTGCCTTCTTGCGAGATCTTACCTTTTCAAAAGCCACAATTTCATTACTATCTTTATCAAAAGTTAGTAAAGGTTTAATTTTAAGTAAGCTTCCTAAAAATGCCGAAGCGTTTGATAGTCTTCCGCCTCTCACAAGATTTTGTAAATCATCAACCACGAATACTTCACCAATTGTGTCTCTAACGTAATCTAAATGTTCAATAATTTCATCAACGTTAGCCCCTGCTTGTACCTTCTTTGCTGCTTCAATTGCTAAATTTCCCATTAGTTTTACGGTAATCTTTGAATTATAAGGAATTACCTTAATATTTTCAATGGTTGGTGCAAGTGCCGACAATGAATTGTAAAAACCAGAAATGGTACTTGCTAAATGAATACTGATTACAGTGTCGTAACCTTCATCTGCCAATGAATCATACAAGTTAATCAACTCACCCATTGGTGGTTGTGATGTACTTGGAAATGACTGCGAATTTTTTAGTTTTTCATAGAATTCATCTGTTGAGATGTTGCTGCCTTCTTCATAGCTTTTACCATCAATCATTACAGGCATATGAACAATATGAATTCCATATTTTTCTTGTTCTTCTTTTGATAAATAAGAAGTACTATCTGTTACGATTGCAATTTTCATTATCTTTCATCCTTTTTACATAATACATACGATTATTTATAAATAAAATTATAACATTAAAACATATTTATATCATGAGAACTCTGTTATTTTTGCTAATTTGTTAGCATATCAGTTATACTATAATGTAAGACTTTGTACGAAAGAGAGATGAGATAATGTCATTTGATGGATCATTTACTCACGCAATGACTGGTGAATTAAATCGATTAGTTTCAGGTGGTCGGGTATCTAAAATCAACCAACCATATGATAACGAAGTTGTATTAACCATTCGTTCAAACCATGAAAACTATCCAATTTTAATTTCAGCCAACCCTAACTACGCACGTGTGCAAATTTCAAGAATTCCATATGTTAACCCTCACACTCCAACTACTTTCACAATGACATTAAGAAAGCATCTTAGTGGAGCAGTTTTAAAGAAAGTATCCCAAATAGATAATGACCGTGTAATGATTTTTCATTTCACAACTAGAAACGAAATTGGTGATTTGAAAGAAATGCGTTTAGTTGTTGAAATCATGGCTAGACACAGTAATATCATCCTAGTAGATACTCAAGATGATATGAGAATCATCGATGCAATTAAAAGAATTGGTGCTGATAAGAATAGATACCGCACTATCTTGCCCGGTGACAAATATATTACTCCGCCAAACCAAAACATGGTCAATCCATTTGATGAAAATGTTGATTATAAAAAAATTGAGGACATAATTAAAGAGTTTCCTAATCAAGAAGTCCTATCTTCAGAACTACGAAAGAGAATTCAAGGATTAGGAAAAGATACATCATTGTATCTTGCTCAAGCAATGCATCAAGATGGAACTGTTAAAGGTAAGTTTGATGAATTTTTCAATCACTTTAACAATCCAGTTCCAACAATGATTAAACACGGTAATAATAACAGTTTCAATGTATATCCTTTTGAAGATAATAACATTCAATATGATACACTAAGTGAGTTATTAGATAACTTCTATGAAACAAAGGCTAGATTAGACCGTGTCCGCGAACAAGGTGGCCAGTTAATAAAAGTTGCTAGAAGTGAATTAAAGAAGAATAAAAACAAAAAGAAAAAACTTGAAAAGACTTTGGATAATACTAAGTATGCTGATGAATATCGTATTAAGGGTGAAATTTTAACCACATACCTATACAAAATTCAAAAAGGAATGACTAAGATTACCCTTCCTAACTTCTATGATAACGGAAATGAAATTGACATTAGTATATCAAATCAACTAACTCCTTCAGAAAATGCTCAAAAGTATTTTAAACGTTATCAAAAGGAAAAAAATGCTGTTTCATTTGTAAGTGAACAATTAAAAAAGACAAATAACGAGATTGATTACTTTGAAAACATCCTTTCACAAATTGAGATTGCCAACCCATCCGATTTAGACGACATCAAAGTCGAACTAAAAAACGAAGGATATTTAAAGCATCACAACAACCGTAATACAAAGAATAAAAATAAAAATACCAAGATTAGTAAACCTGAAGAATTTATTACTGATAAAGGCATTCACATTCTTGTTGGTAAGAATAACCTTCAAAACGATAAGTTAACAATGAAAGATGCTGATAAGAGAGATACTTGGTTGCATACACAAAAGATTCACGGTTCTCATGTTATCATCAAGGACTTTAATCCTGATGATGAAACTATTGAAACTGCAGCTATGCTTGCTGCATACTTCTCAAAAGCAAGAGATTCAGCAACCGTTCCCGTTGACTATGTTCAAGTTAAAAAAATCAGAAAACCAAATGGTTCTAAGCCTGGATTTGTTATTTATGAAGGTCAAAAGACCATCTTTGTAACACCAAATAAAGAATTCGTTGATCAATTAAGAGAAAATAAATAAAGGGATGCGTCTTGAGATGCACCCCTTTTTATTTTATATTTCTGTAAAAATAGAATAATGATTCAACCACTATTAAAATAATAGAAACATATCTAATTATAATTTCTTTCATGCTATGAACTTTATATCTAAATATGCCTTTCTTACGGATAATTTTACGATTACCAAATGGATATAGCCATCTAATTCCTTCAACTGAAAAAGCATCTAATAGTTCATGTAAGAAGTATCCCAAAACCAACGTAAAATAAAAGTATCCCATCACTTTATATCCGTAGAAACTTATTCCATTTAGGATTGGGCTATTAGAGCTGTAGCGTGCTAAAATAAATAGGAAGACTGGTATCCAAATACTGTGTGACCAGGTTCGATGACCCCATAATGTCAGAATGGATGTTTCTACGCCAGTTTTTTTATTTATTCTAGTTTGTCTCTGATCAATATCAGGAAGTTGACTACCTACCCAAACACCAATTGCCTCAGTTATGATAATTGGTAAAGGTTGATTAGTCGAAATGGCATAACCCATCATTACTGCTTCTGCTGAAGCAACATGCGTTTTTCTTAGCGCCAAAAATAACATTCCTTACGTATTTAACTTTAGGCAACTATTTTATCATACATAGGTTTATTAGGAGGATTTTTAATTGAAATATACTAAAATAATGGCCACCATTACTATTGGACTTTCATTAGTATTGTGTGGTTGTGCAAATAATGGTAACGAAAATACTGCTACCAAGAGCAGCAAATCGTCAGACGTTACCAAAGATTTGCCAAATACGAATACAAGTGATTTAGCGTCACTAAACTATCAAAATAACACATCAGCAATCTTGACCGTGAATAATGATGCATCTAACTTAAAAGCATCTGATTGGAAATACAATCACGTAGAATACACTAATCTAGATTCCTTAAACAGAACATCTGAAGGTAATACTGCCTACCTAGAAAAACGTAATATTGCAAACGACAGTCTAAGAACCAGACAAGTGGTTAAACCAACTGGATGGCACCAAAAGTTCGTTAACAATGATGCTATTATCAATCGTGGCCATGAAATTGCTTACAGTTTATCTAAAGGAATCAGTCTAAATGGTAAATATGAACCATCAGTACAATCTGGTGATCAAAATAATTTGAAGAACCTATTTACCCAAACCGCATTCAGTAATCAAAAACTACAAACTATTTACGAATCACAAGTCAGAGAAGCACTTAGAAAAAATAAAAAGGTTATTTTCCAAGTTACCCCTATTTTTAGAGGAAATGAATTAATGGCTCGTGGTGTTCATATGCAAGCCATTTCAACTGATGGAAGTCTAAACTTTAACGTTTACATCTTCAATGTTCAATCTGGTGTTGAATTCAACTATTCAACCGGTAGATCCAAGATAAATAACGAGATTAAGGTTCCTACACCTGAAAACGCACCATCGTTCAATAATCGCCGTAACTCATACAAGAAGCATCATTACGTAAGAGATGCCGTTGTAGCAGGTGTCGTTCATCACGAAATAAAAAAGCACTACGAAAGGAAGTATCGTAAAGAATACAAGAAAGAATCAGAACATCACCAATACCATTCACGTAGCCATTACTACAGACATAAGTATTAATTAAAAAAGGTTTCTAGCATATGCTAGAAACCTTTTTATTATTATTTAGCCCACTTTGTATCCTTAAATTGTTGACGGCCACCTAATTCTTCAATTTGAGCTCTTAATGGGTTCTTCTTGTAGAAATCTTGGTGATAGTCTTCAGCTGGATAGAATGGTTTAGCATCTTCGATTGATGTAACGATTGGTTCATCAAACATACCGCTTTCAGCTAGTTGCTTCTTTGATTCTTCAGCGACTTTTCTTTGTTCTTCACTGTTAACGAAAATAACGGGACGATAACTGTCACCTCTGTCTTGGAATTGGCCAGAAGCATCAGTTGGATCTGTTTGTCTCCAGTAAATTTCGACTAAATCCTTGTATGAAATGACTTCAGGATCAAATGTAATTTCAACGGCTTCAGTATGGCCTGTTGTATGGCTACATACTTGTTCGTATGTTGGGTTTGCAACGTGTCCTCCTGTGTAACCTGAGATAACACTTTCAATTCCTGGTTGTTGGTCAAATGGTTCAACCATGCACCAGAAACATCCTCCTGCGAAAATAGCTGTATCTTTACTCATAAAACAAATCTCCCATCCTATTTAAATTCTGCAGCGTATTGGCCGTAGCCTTCTTCTTCTAACTTATTAACTGGAATGAATCTTAATGATGCTGAGTTAATGCAGTATCTCAATCCACCCTTATCTTTAGGGCCATCAGGAAAGACGTGACCTAAGTGTGAGTTAGCTTCGCTACTTCTTACTTCGTTTCTTACCATACCATGTGAGGTATCTAAATTACTCTTAATGCTGCTTTGTTCAATTGGCTTGGTAAATGCTGGCCAACCACATCCAGAGTTGTATTTATCTTTTGAAGTGAATAAAGGTTCACCTGATACAATATCTACGTATAAGCCATCTTCAAAAAAGTCATCATATTCGTTTGAAAATGGCATTTCTGTACCGGCATTTTGAGTAACTTCGTATTGTTCGTCAGTTAATCTACTTCTTAATTCTTCTTCACTGTATTTCTTCATAATCGTAACAGCTCCTTTTGCTTGATCTGATATATCCGGTGGAGATATATCGTACACGATATATCTATAATGATAACGATTATAAAAAATAATGCAAATTATTAGCACAGAAAAATATATTAATTAATCCTTCCAATATGCATTACCAGCAAGTGCCATTAGAATGTAATAAATGTACTTACCAACGTTTGCAAAGTTGAATTGGCTAATTGCCTTAGCTAGTTGAATAAAGTCGTATAATAGCCAGAATTTCCATTGTGTAGATATCTTCATTGCATTCATGATATTTGCAATCAATGAAATTCCGAATACAAAACTAGTTAATACATATAAAACGGAATCAGATGAATTTAGACTACCGTATCCAATGTAATTAATACCAAAACTAAAGGCTAGTGATAATAATGACAATAGTACAAAGACAATTTGTCCCTTTTTAGTATTCATAAAATCAGATTTCTTGAATTTATCAGATCTTGTCCATGTTCTAATTGCCCAAATTTGGATAATAAAACTGATTGGATAAGTTAGGATTGCCCCATGGTTTCCCAATAGGTAATCAATTGCACATCCAAGAATGATTTCAGGAACACCAATCCAGTTACCTAGGTTACTAAAACGACCGACTAACCTAGTAGACATGATTGACATGCAGGCGTCAAAAGCACTAATTAGTCCGAAAGGAACAAAGATTGCCCAATGGCCCCAATGAGTCACATCGTTTAGTGATTCGAATAAATAACCTGAAAGAAACGCTGATAAGAAAATAATTGCGATTCCTAATAAATCCATTGTCTTTGAAGTAGCTAAATTTCTAAATACCTTTACCATTTTGAAGATCTCCTATTGTTTTTATTTGAGACAGCCGTATTCCGGAAGCAACGCTGTCAGATATTTTTTTATATAAAGAAAGAACACACCCATTAGGATGTGTCCTTTAAATACGTCCTAGTATTAGTCTAAAACATCAGTTAATTGAGGAACAACTTGTTTCTTTCTAGATACTACACCTGGAAGTGCAATTGTATCTTCTGAAACTTTTTGGTTAAATGCTTTTTCTACAGCATCCTTTGGTTCACCGTATACGATGGCTTCAGAATTACTGTCTAATACGTTGGTAGCAATTACTAAGAACAAGTCGTAGCCTTCTGCTTTAGCTTCTTCTTCCATTGCCTTTAATAAGTCTTCTTTACGTTTTAATACGTCGTTTAAATCAACAGTGTTGATTTGGTCGATACGTACAGCTTTGCCACCCATAGTGAATGACTTAGCGTCACCGTCGATTAGGTCTTTGTCAGATCTAGCATCAACGTTAGTACCGGCCTTTAGCATCTTGATACCATATTCTTCAGCATCAACCTTAGCAATCTTAGCTAATTCAGCAACGGCATTTTTATCAACATCAGTAGTTGTTGGTGATTTTAGTAATAAAGTATCTGAAATGATTGCTGAAAGCATTAGACCAGCTAATTTTTCAGGAATTTCAACGTTCTTTTCGTTGAAAATTTCAAATAATACAGTACTTACACACCCAACTGGTTCAGCACGGTAGAATACAGGCTTTTCAGTGTTGAAATCTGCAATTCTGTGGTGATCAACTACGTGAGTAACTGTTAATTTATCAATATCTGAAACACTTTGTTGAGGTTCATTATGATCTACTAGCATAACTGAGTCTACTTCAGATGAAGCTTCAGTAATAACACGAGGTGCTTCTTGACCGAAGTAATCTAAAACAAATTTAGTTTCCTCGTTTGGAGTACCTAGAGCAACGGCTTCAACGTCGTATCCTAGTTTATTTTGTAAGTATGCATATTCGATAGCTGCACAAATTGCATCAGTATCTGGACTTTGGTGTCCGAAAACTAATTCTTTAGCCATAATAAAACTTCCTTCGTATTTTTAGTAGTTGTCCTTCAATCTTGATAGGTAGTCTTCTTCATCTAAGAAGGCATCAAATTCGTCTAAGAATGAACCAACACGAGGAATCATCTTCTTGTTAGATCTATAAACGAATGCTAAATCAAAATTGATGTTTGGATTCAAACGGGCAACCCATGTATTATTATCTTCCAATGTTTTCACATCTTTGTCAATCATAAATGAACTTGGAAGAGCGGTATTTAATCCCGTATTAACTGCAAAACGTAAAATTTGATCTGGAGTAGAGAAGCAAGCTCCGCTGTTAGGATTATCTAGAAGTTGATCCTTGTATTCATTCTTTAAGATTGAATCTAAGAAGTAATCTTCTGGATATGTAACCCATGGACGATCCAATGTGTCTTTGAACTTAATCTTATCTTTACCAGCTAATTTTTCGTTGTGGTGAATGTACATTAAGTCATCACTCATAATCTTTTGAGATTCGTATGGCTTCCAGTTTTTAATTGATGAATCTGGTAAGTACATAATTGCTAAGTCAATTCGGTTATTTTCCAAGCTTTCCCAAATTTCCTTACGAGTTAACATTCTTAGGTTAACTTTTAGTTCAGGATTCTTTTTGTAAAGTTCAGCAATGAATTTTTCAAAAACTTTAACTTGGATTGATGATAGAACACCAATGTTAATGTCTCCTGTTGAGGCACTATTTGATTGTTCGATTTCATCAGCAGTTTGGTTCAAAATTTCATAAATATCTTTAGTTGACTTAAGCATAATGTTACCGGCAGATGATAACTTTAGCTTTTTTCCGATTGAATAAAACAATGGAGCACCCACTGTCTTTTCAAGCTTTTTAATTTGTTGAGTTAATGCAGGTTGTGTAATACCCAAAATTTGAGCAGCCTGCGTGTAATTCATAGTTTCTGCTAATTGCAAAAAGTATGAAAGTGTCTTAGAAGAGAAAATGTTTTCTTGCTTAGTTTTTTTCATGCTTATACCCCTATATCATTTATTACATATTATTATCTATTAATAGTTCATTAAAATATAATAACCTATCCATCATAAAATAACAATATATTTTATGATAATAATAATAAATTTCTATTAGAGTTATATTATTTAATATTTGCCACTACTTCTGGATGTAAAACAACCATGCTTGTTGGTGTACCTTCAGCATCAACATCCATAACAGCAGAACCATTTGATTGACGATCATTTACAGGGTGATCACTCGGCATAATATCATGGACACGGCGTCTATTAGTAAATACTCTAATTGGGTTGAAACTATCAGTGGCCTTTTCTAGTTTTACAAAATCAACTAATTCATGTGGGTTCTTCTTTAATGATTTTAGTACCTGTACACCTCTTCTTGCGCGACTGGCAAGTGGAACTTCGTCTACCTTCATATTCTTGTAGAATCCACGCTGAGTAATCATCCCTACCTTATCATCTTGTTCTACTAGTTGAACATCAACCACTTGTTCCTCATCCCTAATATCCATTGAACGTACACCAGTAGATCTTGCACCAGAATATGATACTTCGTCTAATTCAAAACAAGTAGCTAATCCAACGTTAGATGCAATAAAGACATTTGGATTGTCATTTGCATCTGCTAGATAATCCACATTAACTACATTAGCGTTATCATCTTTTAGTTTTTCAAATACAGATGGTCTTGAACGATAATTTCTACCAGGAGTTAACTTATCAAATTCAGTTTGTTTAATGTATCCATCACTAGTAGAGATTACAAACTTACCAGTTTCTTTCAATGTCTTAAACGACATTACCTTAATAATTTCTTCGTTATCGGATAAACCAATAGTTTGAGAAATATGTTCACCAGTCTCTTTCCAACGAGCATCTGTAATTTCATGAACTGGACGATAAATTAGATTACCTTTGTTAGTAAACATGAATAAGTGCTGTAGTGTTGTCATCTGTTCTAAGAAGATTGGATAATCATCTTCTTTTAGACCATTTTCTTCAACTTCTGAGGCTTTGTAAGAACGAACACTACTACGTTTTAGGTATCCATCATGACTAACCAACACAACAACATCTTCTTCTGGAACAGTAATCGTCTTACTAATCTTAAGTTCTTCAACTTCTGCTTCAATCTTAGTAAGACGATCGTTACCATAAGCCTTCTTGATGTCTTTAAATTCTTTAGTCAACACCTTATTTAGTTCATTTTTATCATTTAAGATAGTGTTGTATTCTAGAATATCTTTACTTAACTTATCTTTTTCAGCTTGTAGTTCTACTACGTCTGTATTAGTCAAACGGTATAATTGTAACTTAACAATTGCATCTGCTTGTTTTTCCGAAAAATCAAATTCAGAGATTAAGTTATTACATGCATCTTTTCTGTTAGCACTTGCTCGAATGGTTTTAATAACTTGGTCTAAAATTGATAAGGCCTTAATTAAACCATCTACAATGTGTTGCCTTGCCATTGCCTTGTCTAAGTCATACTTAGTACGTTTAGCGACAATTAAACGTTGATAGTCTAGATATGATTCTAGAATTTCCTTTAATGATAGTCGTTCAGGACGCATCTTATTAATTGCAACTACGTTAAAGTGATAGTTGATTTGTAAATCAGTGTTCTTAAATAGGTAGTTTAGAATACCAGTAGCGTCAACGTCACGTTTTAATTCAATAGCAATTGATAATCCGTTTCTATCACTTTCATCCCTAACTTCAGCAATTCCATCAATCTTTTTGTTAATTCTGATTTCATCGATTTGCTTAACTAGTTGTAGCTTGTTAACTTCGTATGGTAATTCACTTACACGAATAAGAGTCTTATTACCACGCAATTCTTCAACGCTGGTCTTAGAACGGATAATAATCTTACCGCGTCCAGTTTCATAAGCTTTCTTAATTCCATCTAGACCTTGCACGATTCCACCAGTTGGAAAGTCAGGTCCCTTAATGAATTGCATTAAATCATCTAAAGTAGCATCTGAATGCTTTTGTAGGTATATCAAAGCATCTAATACCTCAGATAAGTTGTGAGGAGGAATTTCGGTTGCATAACCTGATGAAATCCCTGTTGCACCATTAACTAATAGATTAGGAAAACGAGATGGTAATACTGTTGGTTCATTTTCAGTGTCATCAAAGTTAGGCACCCAATCAACAGTATCTTTATCAATATCTCTTAGCATTTCAGAAGCAATCTTGCTTAGACGTGCTTCTGTATAACGCATAGCAGCTGCTGGATCTCCATCCATTGAACCATTATTACCGTGCATTTCGATTAATGGTTCTCTGATTTTCCATTCTTGACTCATACGTACTAATGCTTCATAGATTGAACTATCACCATGTGGATGGAAATTACCCATTACATTACCAACAGACTTAGCTGACTTTCTAAATCCCTTATCATAAGTATTTCCGTCCTTATTCATTGCGTATAGAATACGACGTTGAACTGGCTTTAGTCCGTCACGAACGTCTGGCAACGCTCTTTCTTGAATAATTGACTTAGAATAACGACTAAATCTTTCACTCATGATTTGTTCAAGCGTTAGTTTTTCAATAACTGAATGATTAACCACTATATTTCCTCCTATCTACTCGTTTTCTGTCTCTTTGGTAGCATCTAAGATACTGCCGTCTTCTTCAAGTGTGAACTTAACGTTTTCTTCAATCCATTCACGTCTTGGTTCAACCTTGTCACCCATTAATGTAGTGACACGTTTTTCAGCTAATGCAGCATCGTCGATTTGAACTTGAATTAATGTTCTATTTTCAGGATCCATAGTAGTTTCCCATAATTGATCCGCATTCATTTCACCTAGACCCTTAAATCTTTGAAGGGCCGGATGTTGACCGAATTCCTTTAACTTGTCAGTTAATTCATCATTAGTCCATGCATAATCAACGTGATTCTTCTTTCCTGCCTTTTGTTGAATCTTAAACAGAGGTGGAAGTGCAATGTAGACACGACCTTGTTCAACCATTGGACGCATGTATTTGTAGAAAAATGTTAACAGTAAAATTTGAATATGGGCACCATCATCATCGGCATCGGTCATGATAATAACCTTATCGTAGTTGGCATCAGAAATGTTAAACTCTGGTCCTACTCCGGCACCGATTGTATAAATCATGGTACTAATTTCTTCGTTTTTTAAAATATCATCTAATTTGGCTCTTTCAGTATTTAAAACCTTACCTCTAAGTGGCAAGATAGCTTGGTGCTTTCTGTCACGACCTTGCTTGGCAGAACCACCGGCAGAGTCACCTTCGACTAAGAACAACTCATTCTTGGAAACATCTTTGGATTGAGCTGGTGTTAGCTTACCAGACAATAGACGTTCCTTCTTATGTTTCTTTTTACCATTTCTACTTTCATCTCTGGCCTTACGTGCAGCTTCTCTAGCCTTGCGCGCACGAAGAGACTTATGAACCAACTCATGTGCGAATTCACCGTTTTCCATTAAATAGTAACCTAATTGTTCTGAAACAATGTTATCAACGATAGAACGCACTTCTGGACTTCCTAGTTTTTCCTTGGTTTGTCCTTCGAATTGAAGCATTTCTTCAGGCACTTTGATAGAGATGATTGCAGATAGCCCTTCTCGAACATCGCTACCATCTAGATTCTTTTCTTTATCTTTAAGTAACTTCACTCTTCTAGCAAACTCATTGAATGATTTAGTCCAAGCACTTCTAAATCCTGATTCATGTGTGCCACCATCTTTGGTACGCACATTATTAACGAATGATAATGTGTTTTCTGTATAACCATCGTTGTATTGCGCGGCAACTTCAACTTCCACACCATCTTTGGATCCGTCAAAATACATGATGTTACCTAATGTGTGTTTATCTTCATTTAAGTATTGAACAAATTCTTTGATTCCATCTTTAAAGTAGAATTCATCGCTTCGTTCTTGACCTTCACGTTCATCTGTTAAAGTAATTTTAATTCCGTTTAACAAGAAAGCCGATTCTCTTAAACGTTGTTTTAGTATTTCATAGTTATAAATAGTGGTAGTAAAGATTGATGAATCTGGTTTAAATGTTACAGTTGTCCCACTGTGTTCACTTGTCTTACCAATTTTTTTCAAAGTTCCAATTGGTTGACCACCATTTTCAAAATCTTCTTCATATTTGTAGCCATCTCTTACGATTGTCACGCTTAAGTGAGTTGAAAGTGCATTAACAACACTTGATCCAACCCCGTGTAGTCCCCCTGAAGTCTTGTATCCACCATTTTCGGTGAACTTACCACCGGCGTGTAGCACGGTTAAGATAACTTCGGGAGTTGGCTTACCTGATGAATGCATTCCCACTGGCATACCACGTCCGTGGTCCACCACAGTTATACTATTATCGTTATGGATAGTAACATCAATTTCGTCACCATATCCTGCTAATGCTTCATCGACTGCATTATCTACAATTTCGTATACCAAATGATGAAGACCCTTGCTATCAGTAGAACCGATATACATACCAGGGCGCTTTCTAACTGCCTCCAGACCCTTTAGGACCTGGATGGAGTCATCATTATAATTTTCTGACTTCTTAGCCATCGTAACGCACTCCCTTTCATACAATATAATATATTACCTTATTTAAAACGCTTTTAAAAGGGAATATTAAACGGCATATAAAGAGATAATGTTGTCATAATGCTTAAAAATGGTAAAATTAATAGATAGTTAATTTTTGGGAGGAACCATTTTTGAAAATCACAATTTTATTAATTGTCGCCTATTTATTAGGGGCAATTCCTAATGGAATCTGGATTGGTAAGGTCTTTTTCAATAAAGATATTACCAAGTTAGGCTCTGGAAATATGGGAACGACCAATACATTTAGAGAACTTGGTAAGACTGCTGGTGCCGTTGTTATGGTTTTAGATATTCTAAAAGGGACCATTGCAACGTTGCTACCAACATTCTTCCATATCTCTAACGTATCACCCATTGTATTTGGTCTATTCGCTGTATTGGGACACACATTATCAATTTTTGCTAAATTTAAGGGTGGTAAAGCCGTTGCTACTAGTGCCGGAATGTTATTAGCAATTCATCCAATTCTATTCTTATGCGCTTTTATATTTGAGTTTTCATTTACTTACCTAACTAGTATGGTTAGTGTAGCAAGTATGATTTCATTTCCATTAATCACAATCTTGATTTTATTGGATCATGATTATGTACTTGGAATTATTGGTATTATCCTAACAATCTTTATTTTCATTAAGCACAGAAGTAACATTCAAAGAATTAAAGAAGGTAACGAAAATTTAGTTCCATTTGGTTTGGTATACAAACATCAAAACAATAAATAAAAAAAAGCACTGCAATTAAGCAGCGCTTTTTTTATTGCTTAGAATTCATATCTAATTGTTTCAAATGCTCAATTTTATCCTTTGAAAGAATTGGGAATGAAATTGTAAAGATTGATCCATACCCAGATGAACTTTCAACATTAATTTTACCGTTATAAGCTTCTACTAAACGCTTAGCAATTGAAAGTCCAAGACCATTACCACCTTGGTTACGGCTTCTAGCTTTATCAACACGATAGAATCTATTAAATATTTTATCAATGCTTTCTTGGCTTAATCCTTCACCAAAGTCTTGAACCGCAATATCAACATAACGATATTTACGAGAAAGTGAAATATGAATTTCCTTTCTTTGTTTAGAATACTTAACAGCATTATCTAACAAGATAATCAAGATTTGTTCTAAGTGATTACGATAAATTTGAATGATTGTTTCTTCCCCAATGTCATCATCTAGGATGAACTTGTAATCAGGGTGAATCATTTGGAAATCATTATATTGCTGATGAACAACATCTTGAACGTCCGTAGTCTTATTTCCATAGTTGATTTCAACTTGTTCAGCACGAGAAAGGTCTAACATTTCTTGAACTAAACTCTTCATACGATTAATTTCGTATATTGAAGATTTAATTGACTCTTCTAGAACTTCAGGGTCATCCTTTCCCCAACGAGAAAGCATATCTAAATGTCCCTGGATTACAGCGACTGGCGTTCTTAATTCATGAGAAACATCTTCAACGAATTGTTGTTGTTGATCAATATATCTTTGCATTGTATCAATCATATCATTGAACAAGTCTCCCAAATCAGTTAACTCATCGTTTTGAGTCAACTTAGGCACACGACTGTCCGTTTCAGGAGATTCTTTAACACTATGAATGGTGTTAGAGATAATCTTGATTGGACGAAGCATGTATGATGATAGAAAGTATGACAATGCAGCAGAGAAGAAGATACCAATAATTAAAATTACAAATAAAATTCCAGCTAATTTGTTTATATACAAATTATAGTCAGACATTGAATCAACTACTCTTAGATAACCAATTAATTCATGCGTCTTAGAAGAATAAATCGGAGAATCTAAAACTAAGATTGTCTTACCTGAGTTCTTGGTAATAACCGTTTTACGGCTATCTACCGGTTTGAAATTGTAAATCTTTTTTGGCGACTTCTTCGATGAGAAGATTTGGTCTGATTTCTTATTGTATACACTAACAACGATATCCTTACTAAATAAGTTAGTATAAATAGAATCAGAATAAACGTCTGTCGACATTCCATTATTAGGGTTGCCGTCCCTAAAACCACTATTTGGATTTAAAGCAGAACTAACTGTCTTTTCATCCAATGATTGATTAATCGTTCTTAATCGGTTTGATATCGTTACATCCGATTCAATAGTACGTGAGTTCTCCTGATGTAATAAAACATCAGAAAAACGATTGTAAATCAAAAAAGAAAAAATTGATAGAATTACAAAAATTATAATTGCTGATCCAATTGACCATTTCCATTTAAGAGAAAACCATCTTCGATTGCTGCTTACTGTCTTTGAAACTTTATCATCATGGTTTGAAATCATGATCTCATCACGTAACCGGTTCCTCTAACAGTTTGGATGTAGCTCTTTTGATCAGGTCTATCAATTTTGTTTCTTAGGTAACGGATATAAACGTCAACAACGTTTGTTTCAGCACTTGAATCGTATCCCCAAACCTTAGTTAAAAGAACGTCTCTTGCTAATACAACATTTACGTTTTCCATTAAAGTAAGTAATAGTTCGTATTCACGTTTAGTTAGGTCAATAATATCGTCACCACGTTTTACGATTCTACTTTCTTTTTCAACAGTAATGTCCTTAAAGTAAACAACTTTTTGGTCTTCAGCATTTTCGTCACCTTCAATATCAATACGACGAAGTAATGCTCTAACACGAGCTAATAATTCTTCGATAGCAAATGGCTTAACGATGTAGTCATCTGCACCATGATCGAATCCTGAAACTCTATCAATAACAGAATCTCTTGCTGTCATCATAATGATTGGAGTTGTCTTCTTTTCGCGAAGTCTTCTAGCAACTTCCATTCCATTAAGCTTTGGTAACATAAGATCCAAAAGAATAACATCATAGTCATTGTTAAGTGCTTCTTCTAGTCCTTCACGACCGTCCAAGGCTACCTTAGTTTCGTAACCTTCATGCTTCAACTCTAACTCTACAAATCTAGCTAAGCTTTTTTCATCTTCAATTATCAAAATACGGCTCATTAAATTACACCTCTCCATTTATTTTAGAAAATCTTAACTTACTTTGTACATTTTATCACGTTTTTTCTCATAATAGAAGAGCTTAATCCGAATATTATTATTAAAATCTTAAATTTTTTCACTAATTTACTATTTTAAATTAGAAAACGAACCTTCTGCTCAAGTTAAGTCTAATATAAACACTGAAATAAATAAAATAATTATACTTATATAACAAAAAAAGCTACCAGGACCCATGGTGTTCTGGTAGCTTTTTTATTTAATTAGTTGTTTTCATTAACAACTTGTTTACCATCATAGTATCCACAACTAGGACATACAATGTGAGGTTTACGTAATTCACCACAGTTTGGGCAAGCACTCAAACCTGGGTTAGCCAACTTAATGTGACCACGACGCATACCCTTCTTAGCTTTTGAAGTTCTTCTTGCTGGTACAGCCAATGCAAAAACCCCCTTTATATTAAAATATCCACTAGTGAAAAATTTTAAGTCTTGCTTAATTATCACTATCGTTAAAGAAATCCTTTAACTTAGCAAGACGTGGATCTACTTTTTTATCATTTGCCTCTTGTTCGGCTAAATCATCTTCAGAAATAACTTCCCAGTCATTTCCTTCTGGCATCTTACCAGTCTTGATTTCCTCAGGAGACAAAATGTGCATTGGAATTTGTAGAATGATGTTATCAGCTACAGATTTATCAAAATCAATTTCACCATCATCATCTACTAGGAAAGCAATTTCACCTTCATCTTCGCGTTCTTTCAAACGTAAATTAGTTTCAACATAAACTTCGTTAATTGAGAAATCCAACGGTAACTCAACTGGAGTTAATGATCTTGACGAAGGAACCACAATCTTACCTGTTACACGAGCAGTCACGATTGCATCACCGTTTTCAGAGAAAACGTTAGCATCAACGTGAATATCGTCATCAGCAGAAATAACATACTTGCTATATCTACTCATAATATCATCAGACAAGTTTATATCCTCAGATACTGAAAGTGGTTTGTTTTTGTATTCAGATAGTTCCTTTAAGAACCATTTCATGTCTATTCCTCCTAATGCAACAGCGTTAATTATACATATTAAGAAGTTAGTTTGTCAAGGTCATATCCTTGATACCTAGTCCAAAAATTAATAAATTAATGGTATTTTCCCAGCATCTTGAGGAATATGATTTATATTTTCATAAATCCTACCAGATACAACATCAAAATTTAACTCTGATTCAGATAATTCCTTATTAATCTTAGTAATTATAGGCATTTCTATTTGCTTCTTAATCTTATTCAAATACTCTCTTCCATTTTTATTAAATCCTAATACTCTGATATATTCCTGACATAAGTCATCATTTTTATGCCAATTTAAGAGCGTATACACAAATAAACGTTTAAGTCGCGCATATGTGTAACGTTTGGATTTAACTAATCGAAGAAACTCATCAAACGATTGTGCTTCATAGACATACTTCTTCAATCTGTATTCTAATCCCTCAGTCATTTGATAAATATTATTTAATTCATCAATACTCGATGTTTCAATCTTATATTTTAATAATGGCCAGAAATTTTCCCAATCAACATGATTCTTAAAAGATTCGATGTCAGTACTCTCGGGAATATAATGGAACAATTCCTTACTATTATTTAGGATAGCTAATCTTATTGAAGAAGCACTTGCAATTGATCCGTCATTATTTAAATTGCGATCATGATGGTTAGCACCACTTCTCTTGATTGGTACTAACTTCATTTGATAATCATTTTTGCGGTTAGCAATTGCATAGTTTAATGCCAATACATCATTTGGTGCACTGACATCTTCTTCAGTAGTATTAATTAATGCTTCCCTTATTAACTCAGCATAGCTTTTGGTAAAATCGTGAACTATTTTTGTTTCTTTTAAATCAACATTTGCAAGCTCATTAAAATTAATATCGGGATGTTCACAACCAAATGATAACCATTCACACTTAAGACCAGCTAAAATGTTCACAGCATGACTAGCAAAGATATCTACTGGCTGCACAGCACATTGTACAGGTAACTCAATTACCATATCTGCACCATTTTCTAATGCCATTTGTGCCCTATCCCATTTATCTAATATAGCTGGTTGACCTCTTTGTACCCAATTCCCAGACATAATTACGATAACTGCATCGGCATTAGTTGCTTGTCTTGCCTGTTCGATTTGATACTTATGCCCATTATGAAACGGGTTATATTCAGCGATTATACCAACTGCTTTCATCGAATCATCCCTTCTTACATACAAAGAACCATCTGGTTGTTGTATCAGTGATTTCATCTTTTCCAAAGTTAGCACTAACTTTAATATCCTTGAATCCAGCATTCTTTAACAAATCAATATAAGTATCCACTTTATAAGTTCTTTCTAAATGAATTTCACTAAATTGATCATATGCATTTAGTGACTCATTGTACTTAAAGAATACTAAATCGTGTTCTACAGAGTGATCCTCATCACCTAAGTATGATTGCCACATAAAAGCATTGCTATCATCGTGATAATTATACATGTATCCTGGGTATACTACATCTGTTTGATATGGAGTAATTACATCAAATAAGAATTGTCCATCATCATTTAGATGTTCATGCACTTTTTCAAAAGCAGTTTGTAGTACGCTTTGATTTGGTAAATAACACAATGAGTCATCAAAACAAGTAATCACGTCAAAATTAGGAATTCCTTCCATCTCAGTCATATCACCTTGTATTAATGGTATATCAGGTTTGATGTCTCTTAAATGTTCTTCTGCTAACGTCAACATGTCTTCGGATAAGTCCATACCACAAACATTATAGTTTTCAGCGGAAAGTAGCGCTAATAAGCGTCCAGTTCCACAAGCCATATCCATAATTGAATCATTCTTTGATACATTTGCTTGTACAAAAGAAAGCCATTGATCATACATTGTCTCATCGAATAATTCATCATAGAATTTTGCGAATTCCTGATAAATCATTTGACTAGTCCTTAACCCATTCTGAAACATCTACTGAATCAGCGTCTGACCATAGTTTTTCTAAATTGTAGTATTCTCTTTCATCTTCTTGGAATACGTGAACGATAACATCACCTAAATCCAATAGAATCCACTTAGCAGTATCTTTACCTTCCACTTCTTTAACACTGATACCTGCTTCTTCAGCTTGGTCAGCAACTTCGTCAGCAATAGACTTAACTTGTCTGTTTGATGCTGCATCCATGATTACGAAGTAGTCAGCCATTAAACTAACCTCATGTACGTTTAAGGCAACAATATTGTGAGCTCTCTTACTGTCTGCTGCTTTGACAATTACTTCTAGTTTTTCTTTACTATTCATTTGAAATCTCCTTGTTATTTGATGTTTGATCCATTTACCCATTCGTTATAGGTATCAATAGTCTTTGGATAAACGGGTTTATTGGAATTAATTAAATATTGTAGAGTGTGTTTAGTTTGATATGCTACCCCATCAGCTAGATTATTAAATGTAATCTCACGTGCTTCTTCTACGCCTGGAAAATCGCGTCCAACTTCGATATAGTCAGCCATGTATACGATTTGTTCCAGCTTTGACATATACTTTGCACCAGTGGTGTGATGCTTAATAGAATTCAAGATATCAATATCAGTAACTCCTAATTCATTTTGCACCATTAAGTACCCAACTTCACCATGCCAAATTGCATTTCCGTATTGTAACAACAAGTCATCCAAGTGGTACTTCTTAATTAGCTGGATGAAATCGGCATCTGGTCTTTGCTTAGCATAATCGTGGCAAAGTCCAGCAACACTTGCTTTTTCAACGTCTACATCATTTTTCTTTGCCAGTTCAATCGCCATTTGTTCGACACGTAAAACATGTTCGAATCTTGATTGAGTTAAAGCATTATTTAGTTTTTCGATTAGTTCTTCTCTAGATAAAGGGATGTACTTATTTGTATATGTTAATTCAACATTATTCATAAAGATGATGCTCCTTTATATATTTTAAAACCGCATCTGGAACCAAGTATCGAATTGATTGATGGTTTGATACGAGTTTACGAATTAAGGTTGAAGATATATCCAGCTTGGCAACGTCTACCCATATTACAGGATAGTTGGTCGACATTGGATAATTTTCCCTTCTAACACCTACAAAATGAATTAGTTTAAATAAATCATTAACCCGATACCATTTAGGTAGGTATTCAACCATGTCACCACCAATAATAAAGTAGTATTCATAGTCGGGATGCCTTCTCTTTAATTCTACCATAGTGTTATAAGTGTAACTTTTACCACGATTGATGATTTCTAACATTTCAATATCAAACTTATCATTATCATTGATTGCTAGATTAACCATGTTGACGCGGTCATCAGCATTAATTGCATCCTTATGATCAATATGGGGCGGAATAAAATCTGGCATAAAATATACCTTTTCTAGTCCTAATTGATTTCTTACTTGATCGGCAATAAATAGATGACCATTATGAATCGGATTAAAGGTTCCACCAATAATTCCGATTTTTTTGCGTTTGCTTAAAGATTTTAACTTAGGTAAAGTTTGCACCTTTTCACTATGCATTGCTAAGAACTCCTCTAAATATTTCTAACTTCTACAGAGTAAATTTGGAATTTTTCCTTACTTGCAGGTAAGAATAATAGTAACGTTTTTCCAATTGTTTGAACGACATTGATGTCACTGTTTTCTTCAATGTATTCTTGAACATCACTAACTTCTAAATCAGAATTTTGTTGAATGTTAACCTTGATTAACTCACGTCTGTGTAAAGCATCTAATACTTGTTCTAACCAAGTTTCATTTAAACCATTCTTTCCAACAGAGAATAAAGGTTTCATTCTATTAGCTTGTGATCTTAAATATCTTTTTTGTTTTCCGCGTAATTTCAATTTTGTACCTCGCTTTTTTATATCATTGCTCTTCTAACTAATACGTCTACACCCTTAGGTGCCCATCCAGCTACAACTACACCTGCTGGAACGGTGATCCATCCAAGTCCTTCAAATACTAAATCACTCTTTTGATTAGTCTTGAATTCGAAACGAACTAATTCTGGGAATTCATCAATTGATTCACTACTTGGTGGAGTTAATAATTCACCGAAATGCTTGTCGTAGAAGCTGTCAGCATTTGCTAACTTAGTACGGTGAATTAGTAGGTTGTTTTCAACATAAACAGTAAAACCATGCTTCTTGTCACCTTGAACGTAATCGAAACGAGCAACACCACCGAAGAATAGTGTTTGTTCTGGGTTCAATTGGTAAACCTTTGGCTTAATTGGCTTTTGTGGTTGAACAATCTTTAGGTCCTTACCGTTTAGGTAATGTGCCATTTGCTCTTTATGAATGATACCTGGTGTATCGACTAATTCATGACCATCTTCCAAATCGATTGAGATTCTATCTAATGTAGTACCAGGGAATCTTGAAGTAGTGATTAATTCTTTAATTCCAGTGTTTTGTCTAATAATTTGGTTAATCAATGTTGACTTACCAACGTTAGTAACACCTACAACATAAACATCACGATCATTTCTGTACTTGTCGATGTTCTTTAATAAATCATCAACTGATTCATTAGTCTTAGCAGAAACTAGTTCAACGTCAATCGGACGAATTCCGGCTTCATTAGCACGTTGTCTAATCCAATCCTTTAGTTTAGAACGTTTTAGTGAGTTTGGTAGTAAGTCAGACTTGTTACCAACTAACATGATTGGGTTATCACCTACGAAACGGTGTAATCCAGGAATCAAACTTCCGTTAAAGTCAAAGACATCAACCAAATATACGATAAGCGCATTAGCATCTCTAATTTGGTTTAATAACTTCAAGAAATCATCATCAGTCAAGCTAACTGGTGAAATTTCATTGTAGTGACGTAATCTAAAACAACGTTGGCAGTAAATTTCGCCACTTTCTTTGCCTTTTTCAAGCGCAGAATTAGGAGTGTATCCAAGTTCATCCGGATTTGTGGTTTGAATTAACGCACCACAACCAATACATCTAATTTCCTCGTCTTGTAATTGATTAATTTCTGTCATTTATATCCTCCTGCCAGTCTAAATCATCATATTTGTTTCTTAATTTTTTCCATATTAATTTTTCTAAGAAGCGATTAGGCTTAGTATTCCAAGCATCGGATTCAATTAATGGCTTAACTAACACACTTCTAACGTTTGCATTGTTGGAAGCCCAAACATCAGTTAATAATTGATCTCCACACATAATTACTTCTTTGTGGTGTAAATGGTAATCTCTCAAGGCCTTATTAATACCTTTAGGTAGAGGCTTTAAGGAGCGTGAAATGAAGTTTAGCTTCAAACTTCTTAATGCTCTTTGAACTCGGCTATGTTTATTATTTGAAATGACAATTAATTCAATATTGTTTTTCTTGAGTTCAGATATCCATTCTCTTAATTGAGGAGTTCCATCAGGATTATTCCAAGGAATTAAAGTGTTATCTAGATCACTAAAAACTGCCCTAATCCCCATGTCTTTTAGTTTTGATGGTGAGATATTATATACGACTGGAATCATCCATGTTGGTTTAAACTTAGAAATCATTTTAATTCTCCTCAATAATATTATGTATTATATGAGCACCAAAATCATTGGTACCCATAATAAGAAAAAAACTCCCACCTACTTACCTTAAGTGGTGAAAGTTTTTATAGACTATTTAATAGCTTTCTTTGCAGTTTCTGCTAATGAAGCAAATGCTTTTTCATCGTTAACTGCTAAGTCAGCTAGCATCTTACGGTTCATTTCAATGTTTGAAAGTTTCAAACCGTGCATTAACTTGCTGTAGCTTAAGCCGTTCATACGAGCAGCAGCATTGATACGAGCAATCCATAATCTTCTGAAGTTTCCTTTGTTTGCTCGACGATCACGGAATGCATATTCACGTGACTTCATAACTTGATCTTTAGCAGTCTTGAAAAGACTATGCTTACCTTCACGGTAACCTTTAGCTTCTTTTAAAACACGCTTACGACGTGCATGAGTAACTGTTCCACCCTTAACTCTTGGCATATTTAAATCCTCCTAAATTATGTCTTACTTAAAAAGTATTAATTAAAACATCTTTGTGTATTTGCTTGCTAATGTATCGTTTACCATGCTTGTACCACGTAGGTTACGACGTTGTTTCTTTGTCTTACCGTGGAAACGGTGACTTGTGAATGCGTTAGCACTCTTTAAGCCACCTTTAGCAGTTTTCTTGAAACGCTTTGCAATTGCACGATTTGATTTAGTCTTTGGCATTGAAAAAATCCTCCCTTAATTTAACTTAAGTATTATAAAAATACTATCTAATTTTTATCGCTTGACTTAGGTGCGAGCATTAGGAACATACTTCTTCCATCCATTTTTGCTCGTTGAGTAACGCTAGCAACATCTGATGTAGAATCTGCCATTCTGTTTAAAACATCACGACCAATTTCCTTATGTGTGATGGCACGTCCCTTAAAGCGAATTGAAACACGAACTTTTTCACCCTTTGCGATGAATGTCTTAGCTCTCTTCAACTTAGTATTAAAATCATTAGTATCAATAGTTGGACTTAATCTAATTTCCTTAACACTAACTACCTTTTGCTTCTTACGAGATAGACGAGCTTTCTTTTGTTGTTCGAAACGGTATTTTCCGTAATCAATAACTTTAGCAACCATTGGCTTAGCCTTTGGAGCAACAACCACAAGATCTAATCCAGCAGCTTCAGCAATTTGCATTGCTTCATCCTTTGACTTAATACCTAATTGATCACCGTCAGCACCAATTAAACGAACTTCACGAGCTCGAATTCCATCATTAACCATCATATCGTTTGCTATGGTAATTCACCTCCAAGTATATTAAAAAGCAGAAAAAAGCGGATGCCCACTGTTGAGCACCCGCTTTTGGTCCTTTGAACATTAAATCAAAGGTTAATCCGATATCATGCCTAGCCATCTCTTTCGATCACTCAGGCGAGAAGCGGGATGCTTCTGCTTTTTCGTTACTTATATAATACCACATGAGTGGTACATGTCAATAACATTTATTATTTTTCTCTTGAATAGTTACTAATGTCTTCTTGAATTTCTTTGATGAAGTCATCAAGACTTAGGCTTTCACTATCTTGTTCACCGTACTTACGTACAGAAACTTTGTTTGAATTCATTTCGCTTTCACCAACAACGATTGTGTATGGAATCTTGTTAGTTTGAGCATCACGAATTAAGTAACCCATCTTTTCGTTTCTGTCATCAACACTTGTACGAATACCTAATGCGGCTAACTTGCTGTTAACTTCCTTAGCGTAATCGCCGTATTTTTCCATACTTACTGGAATAACTTTCACTTGTTTTGGAGCTAACCAAGTTGGGAATGCACCCTTGTATACTTCGATTAGGTAAGCAATGAATCTTTCCATAGTTGAAACTAAACCACGGTGCATCATAACTGGACGATGTTCTTCACCATCTTCACCAACATAATGTAAATCAAATCTTTCTGGTAGCATGAAGTCTAATTGAATAGTTGATAATGTTTCTTCATTGCCCATGGCAGTGTAAGTTTGAACATCAAGCTTAGGACCGTAGAATGCTGCTTCACCTTCGGCTTCAACGTAGTCTAAACCAAGATCATCCATAGCACCCTTAAGCATTGATTGTGATTTGCTCCACATTTCTTCATCATCAAAGTACTTTTCAGTATTCTTAGGATCTCTGTAACTTAATCTGAAGTGGTAATTCTTAATATCGAAGTCTTTGTAAACTTCAACCATTAAACCAAGGACCTTCTTAAATTCGTCCTGAATTTGGTCTAGTCTTAAGAATGTGTGACCATCATTTAGAGTCATTTCACGAACACGTTGTAAACCTGATAAAGCACCTGATTTTTCGTATCTATGCATCATACCAAGTTCAGCAATTCTCATTGGTAGCTCACGGTATGAACGAATGTGGTGCTTGAAGATTTGGATGTGACTAGGACAGTTCATAGGACGTAGTTCTAGTTCTTCACCATCACCCATGTCCATTGGTGGGAACATGTCTTCACGGTAGTGTTGCCAGTGACCAGACGTCTTGTAAGCATCCAAGTTCATTAGAACTGGTGTAATAACGTGTTGGTAACCATTAGCTAATTCCTTATCAATGATGTATCTTTCAACAACACGACGGATAGTAGCACCATTTGGCATCCAGTAAGCTAAACCAGCACCAACCTTAGGGTCAACGAAGAATAAGTCTAGCTTGTTTCCGATAACTCTGTGGTCTCTTTCTTTAGCTTCCTGTCTTCTCTTTAAGTCATCTTCTAAGTCAGCCTTCTTGAAAAATGCTGTAGCAAAGATTCTTTGTAGCATTGGGTTTGATGATTTACCTTCCCAGTATGCACCTGCAACTGAAAGTAACTTGTATTCCTTAACAGCCTTAGCTTCTGGTAATACAACGCCTTCACCTAAACCAAGGTAGTCACCGATTTGGTAGAAGACCACTTTACCATCTTCAGCTAATTCGTTAACTAACTTAGCTTGGTATGGATCTCCATCAACTTGCTTTAAAGCATCTTCTAGTAATAATACTTTTCTTTCAATTTTTACATTGTCTGAAACCATTTTATTAATACGTTCTTCTACTTGTGGTAGTTCGTCAGCACTAACTTGTGAGTCACGTTTGTCAGTATCAACGAAGAAACCATCTTCGTCAGAAGTACTTTCACCAAATTGGATGTTGTTAAATTGGTCAGCAAGGGCAGCTTTTAGTAATTGTGAAGCTGTTTGGCGTAGAACCTTTAGACCATCTTCTGTATCTTTTGTAACGATTTCAATCTTGCCACCTTTTTCAAGTGGTAAATCAATTTCAACCATTTTTCCGTCAATCTTACCAGCTACTGATTTCTTAGCTAAACTAATTGAAATTGATTTAGCGATATCTTCAGTAGTTACTCCCTGATCGAATTCTTTTACGCTACCGTCAGGAAATTCAAATGAAATCTTTGCCATAATAGAGCACTCCCTTGTGTAATTTTCGAATAGAAACAAAAAAGTCCCTAGCATCTAAAAAATAGACACTAGGGACGTTAATAACGTGGTTCCACCCGAATTCTACCTATTTGCACAAACAAATAGGCCTCATAATAGTCTATAACGAAACAACCCGATTCAGAATTTTCCTCTGATTTAGAATAAAAGTGGTAACTTCAAACCTGAACATGAAGATACTTCCAGCAAATATACCTTCTCCCTGTAAGTCGAGATTTGAAATCATGTCTTTTATCAACTGTCTATATTATCGACAGTCACACTGAAATTGTCAAGTATTAATTATTGAGGTCGGCGATTTCTACCGCCTATTTCTACCTCTTTAGATAAGAATCTTACGCGTTGCATAATCCGTTTAGCTTGAAGCGGTTCTTCATCACCTTTGTTATTTTCAGACAGGAATTCTTCAAATTCATCCATAGTTAAGTTTGATGTAAAAAATGTTGGCAACGTATTTTGCATACGAAAGTCCATTATGATTCCTAATATATTATCTCTTACCCATGATGACATTGATTCTGAGCCAATATCATCAATTATTAATATGGGAGATTTTTTAATTGAATCAACACTTTTAAAGAACCCATCATTAGAAATCATTTTTTTCATTTCTTCTACAAAAGTTGGAAAATGAATAAAAGACACTAAATGTCCTTTTTTAGCTAATTCATTAGCCATAGCTCCCATTAAAAAAGTCTTACCAACACCAAATCTACCAGTTAAAAAAGTACCTTGATGCCACTTTTTTGGGGACTCATCGTAGTCTCTTATAAACAATGATATTCGCCTCATGGCTAATATTCTGGAATTATTTTCTTTATAATCAAAATCATTAATTCCGGCATCCCTAATACTTTTAGGGATTGAAACAGTCGTTATTCTTTTTTTTATCTTTTTTAACTTTATTTTTTCTTTTTGCTCATTAGTTGGAACATAAGAAATATCAATCATTCCATTATTTACAACTAAAATCGGCTCAAATCCAGGTATGGTTGTAGCTTCATTATTCTTTAATTTGTTATTTTCCTTAACAAATTCGAATAATTTAGACATCGAATGATTAACAGAGGAATCATTTAGCTCATTAGAATGATCTTTAATAAATTGTTTTATTGTAACATCATTCAAAACAGAATTAACAATTTCTTTATAAGTTTTATTATATTTCGGCTTTTTTAGCGTATTTTTTAGTTCATCACTTAAATTTTTCATCTTCCGCCCTCTTTTCCATCACTGTGAATTTCATCAATTATCTTCTGTATTTCTTCTTCATCTTTCTTATCTATTTCACCATAATCTTTTTGTTTAGCACCTTTTTTTGCCCACTCAGGAAGTTTTCTTTTAATTGGTTTTCTATAATTTCTCTTGGTTTCTTTTATTCTATCATTTCTATCATTTTTTCTCTGCTTTATATATCTTATAGCATCTTCAGCATTGCTAATGCTGTGTCTAGACCAATCATTTGCAATAGACTCGAATAATGATTTGGATAATGAAGGTTTTTGCATATCAATTATGATGTGGTAAATAATTAAATTAATTACTTCAAAATTAAGAAATTGCATCTCAACTAAATTATTAACCATTTTATGTTCTGTTTCTTGGACAAACTCATTATTTTGCCCTTTTATCTTATTCAAAAAGTTTAATGGCGTATACTCTTTGGCAATATCAGATAGTTCTCTTTCTTTTTTAGTAAGGTCTATAGATTTTGTTTCTGATTTCAATTCAGTCACTTCTGAGTTTTGTCTAGCTTCTATATTTAAGGCATTAGATTGAAATTGTCTAGATATCAAAATTTTAAAGTTATTGGGATCAAAGACATTGTTGGTCACATTGGTCGCCTTTTCAATCAGTTTAGCCATTTCAATCTCATCGATACCATACAATTGATGTTCAGAATTAATCAAGTTAATATTTTTCTTAACATCGGACGTATTAACATATGACTGATTTAACATGTCTAATAGCAAGTTAAAATCAAAGTCATCACTTTTTTCGATTACCGGACCTGATTGCACATCAAAACTATTATTTTTAATACTATTTTTTACTTGTTGAGCAGCCTTTGGAGTATTAGTAACTTCGCTATCACGAATATTAAACACTTGAAGAAAATTCTTAGAAACATCTTCATATTCAGATAAATCAAAACCTGGTCTGATAAATTCATTATACAAATCAACGTATCTATCTTCACCAATTACTTGTAGTAGTGAAACGCTTAATAAATCGTCCATAAAAAAGTCATTAACAGATAAAGGACTAACTAGACGATAAACGTATTGTTTTTCACCTTTTTCATTAGTCTTGATATATGTCTTAATTAATCCAGCCGCTTCTAATCTTAAACGTGCATCATAGAAGGATTTCATGTCGACGCTTAAATAAGATAAGGTTTCAAAATGACTGTGTGCTTGATGTGTCTTCTTTTCATGACTCATACGCCAAAAATTATTAATCAAAGCATATGGCAAGACACCAATGATTGGTTGATATAAAACATCCAAAGAAGTTCTTTGTAAGTCAGATAAATCATCATCTGCCAACAATATAAACTTAGATAGAGGATTTACCTCTCGCCATTGATCTGTCATATTAATTCCCCACTATTTCTTATTTTTTTGGTCCTTATCTAATACCTCTTTTAATTCATTATAAAAGACTGTCATATCTTTAAATTGACGATAGACACTGGCGAATCGAATATAAGCAATTTCATCAACATTCACCAGTTCTTTCATAACATACTCACCAATTAATTGACTTGATACTTCGTTTTCGCCTAAAGAACGGATACGGTTTTCAACCTTATCTGCTATAGATGTCATTGCATCCATTGGCACTGGACGTTTTTCAGCAGAACGAATAATTCCACGAAGAATCTTTTCGTGATCAAATTCTTCACGGTTGCCGTTGTTCTTAATAACTAATAATGGTGTTTGTTCAATTCTTTCAAATGTTGTATATCTGTAATTACAATTTTCACATTCACGTCGACGTCTGATTACCTGGCCATTTTCTGCAGGACGACTGTCAACTACTCTCGAAGAGTTTTTATGGCAATGAGGACATTGCATATGTTTCACCTCAATTAATCTATGTTATTAAACAATTTTACCACTTGATTGTGTGTTTGCATAATGCTCCCATTACTATCAATAACATAAGTGGATAATTCCGACTTAATTTTTAAAGGCCATTGACTTTTAATTCTTGCATCCGCATTTTCTTTAGATAAAGAATCACGTTTCATCAAACGCTTTTCTTGTTCATCAAAATCACAAACGACACTGATAATATCATCACACATAAAGTGATAACCGTTTTCAAATAAAGTTGGTGCGTCTAATATCACAAGTTTATTTTTTGTTTTATTAATTCTATTATTCACTTCATTGCGAATGAACGGATCAATAATTCTAGTTAATTCTATTAATTTAGACTTATCTTTAAACACGATTGAACCTAGTTTTTGTCGATTTAACTCACCATCTTCTTTGATAATATCTTTACCAAAAAAGGCAACAATAGCCTCGAGACCTTTGCTGCCTTTTGATTGAACCTGGTGAGTAATTTTATCAGCGTCAATAATTTCATATCCAACACTTGCTAGATAATCAGAAACTGTTGATTTTCCAGTGGCAATGCCACCAGTCAAACCAATTACTCTTGTCATGTTATTCAACCACTTTTCTTTGACAGTTAGGACAGAATGTTGTTCCTCGTTGAGCCACCTTAATCTTTTCTAATAAGGTATCACAACGTTCACAAGGTTCTCCTTTTCTACCATACACATGTAGATGGTTTTGGAATGATCCAGCTTCCCCATATGCATTTGAATAAGAGTGAACAGTAGTTCCATGTCCCTTAATTGCCATTTTTATTTCTGCAATAATGTTCTTTCTTAATTCTTCAATTTCTTCATCAGTAATTAAGTTAGTTTGAGTTTCAGGGTGAATCTTGGTCAACCATAAAACTTCATCACAGTAAATATTACCTAATCCAGCAATATTACTTTGGTTTAGTAAAAATGGTTTAATCTTTCCTCTAGCTTTGTTCATGATTGATTTCATGTAATCAAATGTTAGAGTTTCATCAGTTGGTTCAGGACCAATTGTACCTAAACCAGAAAGAGTTTTTTCGTCACCATTTTTAACTAAGTACATTCGACCGAACTTACGACTATCTTTGTATCTTAGTTCACGGTCGTCATCCATATGAAAAATAATATGAGTATGTTTAGTTGGCTCAGTGCCATCAGGTTCTACGTCATACTTACCTTCCATTCTAAGATGTGATACCAAAGTCATTTCGTTATCAAATCTGAATAGTAGGTATTTACCACGACGGTCAATACGATTAATAGTGTGGCCTTCTAGAGTATCCTTGAATTCCTTTGCACTAACATTAATCATTTTTGGATATAATACATCAATTGTCTTAACCTTAGCACTTTCCACTAAGTTAGTAAGACCTCTTCTAACAGTTTCTACTTCAGGTAATTCAGGCATATCATTAAACCTCACTTAATTTATTTCAAACTGTACCAGTTTTTACCGTAATGGCTCTTAACATTTAGTGGAACGTTAAGTTCAACAGCTGAGTCCATTACCTTTGGTACTAATTCGCTTAATACTTCAATTTCTTCATCAGGTGCTTCAAAAATTAATTCATCATGCACTTGTAATAACATTTTGGCTTTCATGCCACGTTTGTTTAATTCGTTTTCCATCTTAATCATTGCAATCTTGATGATATCAGCAGCACTACCTTGAATTGGTGAGTTCATTGCTGTTCTTTCTGCAAATGATCTTAGGTTAAAGTTCTTTGAATTGATATCTGGTAGATAACGTCGACGGTGAAGGATGGTTTCAACATAACCATTTTTCTTTGCGTTTTCAACACTTTCATCCATGTATTTCTTAACACCAGGATATTCGGCAAAGTACTTTTCGATGAACTCCTTAGCATCTTTACGACTGATTCCAGTATTCTTGGCTAAACCAAAGTCGGAAATACCATAAACAATTCCAAAGTTAACGGCCTTAGCTTGACGACGAAGTTCAGGAGTTACTTCACTGTTATCCTTCAATCCAAAGATTCTTCTGGCTGTTGATGCGTGGATATCATCATTATGGATGAATTCATCTTGCATGTTCTTGTCACCAGAGATAGAAGCAAGCACTCTCAATTCAATTTGTGAATAATCGGATGAGAAGATTTGGTAGTTATCATGACTAGGTACAAATGCTTGTCTAATTTTACGTCCTTCTTCAGTTCTTACCGGGATGTTTTGTAGGTTAGGATCTACTGAGGATAATCTTCCAGTTTGGGTAAGTGTTTGTAAGTATCTAGTATGAACCTTGCCATCCCCATGAATATCAGATAATAATCCTTCAACATAGGTTGATAGAATCTTAGATAATTGACGATATTCAAGGATTGCTTCCACAATTGGATAGTCAGGAGCAAGTTGTTCTAACACGCCCACTGCAGTTGAGTAACCGGTCTTAGTCTTTTTAATTACAGGTAGCTGTAATTTTTCAAATAGAATAACACCTAATTGCTTAGGGGATGCAATATTGAATTCTTCACCAGCATCGTTGTAGATATTTTGTTTGATTTCTTCCAAACGTTCAGAAAGTTTGCTTTGCATTTCGTTTAGAACATCTTTATCAACTACCACACCAGCAATTTCCATTCTAGCTAATACAAATGTTAATGGTAATTCAACATCGGTATATAGGTCCCATTGGTTATTTTCTTTTAACCCATCGAATAGCTTATCTTTTAATGCATCAATGGCATTTAACTTTCTAGCGAAATGGTTAAATAACTTATCGCCCTCAGGAATTTCACGCTTAGCACCCTTACCATATACATCATCATCTGATTGAACATCAAAATAATCATGACGATTAGCAACTTTACCTAAATCATTACTATTGTCATTTGTGTCCAATAAGTATGAAGATAGCAATAAATCAAAATCAACGTTGTTTAATATAATGCCTAAACGATTTAAACCAACATAGGTTCTCTTAGCATCAAACACATCTTTTTTAACATCATTGCTTTCAATGATTTGTTTAATCTGATCGCTCTTTAGATATTCAACATTGTTTGATACATAAATCTTATCGTTAATCTTTAAAGCAAATCCAATAAATGGAGCATCATGATAGTTATCACCATCCATACCAAGATAAAATGTCACCTTGTCGCTGTCTTGTTCAGCAATTTCAGATAATGTATCGTCACTAAGTTCAACGTATTTAATATCCTTCATATTGGCATTTTGAGTGGTGTTCATTTCACTAAGGAATTTTCTAAAGTTCATTTGACGATAAAATGCGATTAAATCATCAATATAATCTCCCTCGTATTCTGTATCATCAATTGAAATTTCGATTGGAGCTTCACGATTGATTCTAGCTAACTTTTTAGCAAGGAAAGCTTCATCCTTATCTTCAATTAGGTGTTCTTTTAGTTTCTTACCTGAAACTTCATCAAGATGGTCATATAGATTTTCCACGCTACCAAATCGCTTAACTAGTTTTAGGGATGTCTTATCACCGACACCGGTAACACCAGAATAGTTATCAGATGAATCACCTTTCAAGGCTTTCCAATCAATAATTTGTTCGGGGGTAATTCCCATTGTTTCTTTAACATAGTCAGTATCGTATCTTACAACACCAGAAACTCCTCGGTTAGAAATTGATACAGTCGTCTTATCTGAACATAGCTGAGTTAAATCGTTATCTCCAGTAACAATAGTTGTATCGAATCCCAGACTATCAGCTTCTTTTGAAAGGGTTCCAATAATGTCATCAGCTTCGTAATTATTTAATTGGTAATATTTAATCCCACGATGTTTTAAAAGTTCTTTTACGTAGTCGAATTGTTCTACTAATTCTTCAGGAGTCTTGTCTCTACCAGCCTTATAATCAGAGTACATTTCTGTTCTAAATGTAGTTTTCCCAGCATCAAAGGCTACTAGAACATGGGTAGGTTTCACTTTATCTAACATAATATTTAACATGTTATTGAAACCATAAATTGCATTAGTATGTACCCCTTCGTTATTAGTAAAACGATCTACTAATTTAATTAAAGCAAAGAAGGCTTTATAAGTAATACTATTTCCATCGATTAATAATAATCTCTTATCAGACATATAATTCTCCTTACCGTTTTCTTCGATAATTTAATTTTAACATGCACGCATAGTATATTATATAAAAAATAAAAAAGATGGTGTTGTATAAACACCATCTTTTTTATTATCTGTTATTGTCACCAATTCCAAAAATACTTAATAAGTTTAGGAATAGGTTAATAAAGTCCATGTATAAAATCATCGCACCATTAATGGCTAAACCATTTTCTGATACTTCAGAACCATATTCGTTAAATGCTTCCTTAATTTTTTGACTGTCATAAGCAGTAAATGCTGTAAAGATAATCACAGCAATAAATGAAATGAATAGGTCAAATAATGGATTGTGTAAGAAAATATTAATGATACTTACAATAAACAATGCTATAAAGGCAGCCATTGCTTGAGTTCCAATCTTATCTAAGCTCTTCTTAGTAGTAACACCAATGATTGCCATAATGGCGAAATCAATGGTAGTAGTGAAGAATGCTTCAGCAATTGCAGTTGGACTGTATATCATAAATACATATGAGAATAATCCACCTGTTAATGCTGAAAAGACCACTAACATAATAAATCCAGCGAATGCATTACGCATAGCAACTGATTGAGTAGCAAAAGCTAACACAACCCATAGAATGAAACCTACAATAGTTGTTCCATAGTTAAAACTAGCGTGGTACATTCCACCCATTAGATAAGCAACAATTCCAGAAATTAATACTGAAAGAGTCATCCATCCATATGTTTTAGTTAAAAATCTGTTCATCCCGAAAGCGTCGTTTACTAAACGACGTCCAGCTTGATCATAGTTATTCATAAAATCTATAAACCTCCTTGTTTACGATATGTTAGAAGTATTTTACCAGAATCGTAAGAAACTACAAGTGTTTAATTCATGTTATTTGTTACATCATTCAACAAGTTTTCGTAGATTCTTTCGTACTTTTGAATATCTCCAGCACCCATGAATACGACAACAGCATCATGATATTCAAGTAATGGTGACATGTTTTCGGCTTCGATTAAGCCACCATTCTTAGTAATCTTGTTTGCTAAGTCAGCACTTGAAATCTTACCAGATTTTTCACGTGGTGAGCTGTAAATCTTAGTAATGTATACGTCATCAGCCTTGTTTAGGCTCTTAGCGAAATCATCTAGATAAGCGATTGTACGACTAAATGTGTGTGGTTGGAATACCGCAATAATCTTCTTGTTTGGGTATTCTTGTCTTGCAGCATCAATAGTTGCATCAATTTCTGATGGATGATGAGCATAGTCATCAATGATAGTCATGTCAGCAACTTTTCTTTGTGCAAAACGTCTCTTAACACCCTTGAAAGTTTCTAGTTCACGTTGAACTTCATCTAGGTTATCGTGTTCGAAGTATGAAACAGCGATAACTGCTAATGCGTTCAACACGTTGTGTTCACCATATAAGTGAATTTGGAAATGACCCAATTTCTTACCCTTGTATTCAACATCAAATTCTGAACCAGAAGTGCTCTTAACAACGTTAACAGCTCTAAAGTCATCGTCTTCTCTAGTACCATAGTAATAGATTGGAACATCAGCTTTAATGTCTCTTAGGTTTTCATCATCACCCCAAGCAAAGATACCTTTCTTTGTTTGGTTAGCGAATGTTTGGAATGCACTCTTAACATCTTCGATTCCTGTGTAGTAATCAGGATGATCAAAGTCAATGTTAGTCATGATTGCATAATCTGGACTAGTTGCTAGGAAATGACGACGGTATTCGTCAGCTTCGTATGCAAAGAATCTAGCATTTGGAACACCTTTACCTGTACCATCACCGATAAGGTAATCAGTAGGGGCAATTCCTGATAATACATGGGCTAATAGACCGGTAGTACTTGTCTTACCGTGGGCACCACAAACACCAATACTAGTGTGTCCCTTGATCATTTCACCTAGGAACTCGTGGTATCTAAATACTGGTAGTCCCATTTCTCTTGCTTTTTTGATTTCTGGTTGATCATCTGTAAATGAGTTACCTGCAATTACAGTTAAACCTTCTTTAATGTTATCTACGTTAAAAGGAAGTACTTTAATTCCAGCTTGTTCTAGACCAACTTGAGTAAATGTGTATTTATCAATGTCTGAACCTTGTACTTCGTATCCTCTATCTTTAAGAATTCTTGCCATTGCCGACATTCCTGTACCTTTAACACCGACAAAGTGATATATTTTCTTTGCATCCATAATTAAATGCTCCTTTTATCTCTCATTAATCTTATAATATCAGATTTGAGCTGATATGGCGCCCCTTTTTTAAATATTTAACTTTTTGTAATCACTTTCGGTTAAATATACATCTCTCGGTTTAGAGCCATGTTGACCTGATACATAATTATGCTTCTCTAACTCATCAATCAAACTGGCCGCTCGATTGTATCCAATTGAGAAGACTCTTTGTAATTTTGATGTAGATACTGTTTCTTCATTAGAAATGTATTCCAAAACATCTGGCATCAATTCGTCTTGTTGTTCAACTTGGTTTACGCTCTTCAACAATGAATCAGGTTGGAAGGCGTACTTTGGTTCACCTTGTCTTCTAACTTCATCGGTTACTCGTTCGATTTCATCGTTAGTGACAAATGTACCTTGTAAACGAGCAGATTGACTTGCTCCATTTCCTAAGTACAACATATCACCTTTTCCAAGTAATCTTTCGGCACCAGCGGTATCGATAATGGTTCTTGAATCAACTTGACTGGATACCATGAAGGCAACACGAGTTGGAATATTATTCTTAATTGTACCGGTAATAATATCAACACTAGGTCTTTGAGTAGCAACAATCAAATGAATACCTGCCGCTCTGGCCTTTTGTGTAATTCTGACGATGTAGTCTTGAACTTCGTTAGAAGCAACCATCATCAAGTCGGCCAACTCATCGATTACAATCAAAATGTAAGGCATCTTCTTGGTGTATTCACCGGCTTGTTCAGCCATTTGATTGAATTGTTCGATGTTTCTTGCCCCTGCTGCAGCAAGTTTTTCATATCTTTCATCCATTTCCTTAACAGACCATTTCAAAGCTGCAGAGGCTTGTTTTGGATCTGAAATAACTGGTGAAAGTAAGTGTGGCAACTTATCATAAGGCGCCATTTCAACAGCCTTAGGATCAATTAAAATCATCTTTAATTGTGCAGGAGTTGCCTTATATAGTAGTGAAATTAATAAACTATTTAAGAACACACTCTTCCCTGAACCAGTTGCCCCGGCAATTAAACCATGAGGCATCTTACTCAAGTCTGTCATTTGAGGTTTACCTGTTAAGTCAACCCCTAAAGCAACGGTAAGTGGTTTATCTGTCTTTTCAAACTGTGGCGTATCCAATACTTCGGATAATCTAACGGGTCTTGGTTTGGGATTTGGAATTTCGATACCTACAGTTGTCTTTCCAGGAATTGGTGCTTCAATTCTGATGTCCTTGGCAGCCAATGCTAGTTTCAAGTCATCTGTTAGGTTGGTAATCTTGCTTACCTTAACCCCTAGTTGAAGCTTAATTTGGAATTGTGTGACTGTTGGTCCATTGGTCCAATCAACAACGTTTGCATCCACATTAAAAGCACGGAGTGTTTCATCCAAGATTTCAGCTTGATTTTCAATCCAATCATCCATTGAATCATCTTCAAATTCATCTGATGGTTCTAACAAATTCATAGATGGGAATTGGTATCCCTTATCATCGTAATCAGCAGAAACACTTTCATCATGATGATATTCTTCCTTAGATGTATCATCATCTTCTGCGACGTTTGATTGCGAAACTGGACGATCATTAAAGATAGACAAGTCTTTTTGCACGTTTTGCTCTTGACTCAAGATTGATGATAAAGAGTGTCCTAATCCATGATTTTCAATATTTCTATTTTCTTCATGTGGTTCTTCAACATGTTCATTATCGTCATTACCACTTGTTTCAGTTGCTGTTTCATCAATTTCAGCGCTTTCTTCTTCATTGTTTGAAACATCATAATCAGATGAAACAAATTGAGTAGTATCTCCATCAACTGATGAATTATTTACTTCAGCATGTGAAGAGGCAATATCATCACTATCTGAAGTAGCGTAACTATCACTATCAGATTCATCATCGTAATAGTCATGAGTTTTCGTATCACCTTCAGCATCGTTTTCTGATTCTGATACTAGGTGATCATCAGCATCGTGATTTACCATCCCCATAAACTTATTAAACGAAGATTGATTAGATGAACTGCTTTGATCAGGACTTTGAAGGACTTCATTACTTGAAGTCACAGTGGCATCAGCAACAGTGTCACTTACAGAAAAAGATTCACTATCAGCCACAACTGCTTCTTTGGCTTCTGCTTCACTTTCAGCAGCCTTACTTCTATCGATGTAAGGTGTTGAGTATGGTTCTGCTTCTATGTCATTAAATTGTTCAATTGATTGTTCATCAACTGCATCAGCTTGACTAGTTGCAATCAATTCGTCTTCAGAAGTGTTAATTTCTTCTCGATCTAAATCAATAGCTCCAGTATCATCACTTGTCATACCAATTAATTCTTCATTGTGACGATCAAGTTGATTCATAATTTTTCTGAATTTACTAGAAGTTTCATTTTGGTAGAATTGCACTTTTGAGCCACTAGTTGAATTATGACTAGGTTTAAAAGCTGCTGCTCTCTTAGCAATTGGATTATCCCTGTTAAGTAGAGGATAATCTTCAGAATCATTACTTTGTCTTACAGTTGCATCTCTATTAGTTCGGGATTCACTTTTATTAGACTTATTATTATGTTTTAATTCATCGTTTTTACCTAAAACATTATATTTACGGTAAAAAGCAGGTCCGTCATAGTGTTCCATTCAAGCGTCATCCTTAATCTAAAAATTTATGTATAGCGGGGATTTTAAATCCCCTACCTCTTACTTATTTTGAAAATAATGCGTCAGCTTTATCAAAATCAAAAGCTTCTCCAACTTCTTGGTAATCATTAGGTAGAATCAAAGCACCTGGTCTTTGTGGTGCATTTGGAATTAATAGTTCACGACCTGAACAAATCATTCCGTTACTTTCTTCACCCTTCAATTCGCCAGGCCAAATGATTAGTCCATCCGGCATCATTGCACCAACTTTGGCTACGACTACCTTGATGTCTTCTTGCATGTTTGGAGAACCACTAACGATTTGTAGTGTCCTACCATCATTAATTTCAGTTTCAGTAATCTTTAGGTGGTCAGACTTAGGATGTTCTTTAACAGATTTTACATATCCCACAACAAACTTTGGATCAGTATCCAATTCAATAGTGTCCTTAATTCCATTATCAGATAATGACTTGTTTAGGGCATTTAAATCTTCTTGAGTTAAGGTAACTTCACCGTTTACTTCCTTTAAACGTGGTAGTACTTCAGAAGCGTTAGTAAAGTTAAAACCAGTAACGTGGTCGTTTTCGGCATCATAAATTCTGACAACATTACCAATTTGTTCTACCTTTTGTTCTTTCGCGTCTTCATCCAAGATGACAACTAAAATGTCACCAGTTTGTTTTGGGTTATAACTTGCAATTAACATTAAATCTTACCTTCCACATATTAATTATTATAAAGAATCGATAAATTCTTCTACTTGTTTCTTTGTTTTTCTGTCTTTGTTTACGTAACGGCCAATTTCTTCACCGTTTTCGAATGCAACAAAGCTTGGAATACCAAAGATTGCTAAATCAGCAGCTAAATCAATGTTTTGGTCACGATCAACTGCGATAAATTTGTAATCTGGGTATTCTGCTTCAATTTCTGGCATTGCTGGCTTGATGAATGAGCAATCTGGGCACCAGTCAGCTGAGAAGAATAGCATGTACTTGCCATCGCTAACAGTCTTCTTTAATTCAGCTAAGTTCATTGTTGGTAATTGTTCCATGTTTATTCACTCCAATTATTTTTTCTTTATTATAACTTATTTCTTGCTATTTTCGATGCAGTTTGATTATAAATTTGAATGTAATATAATATATCCTATACAAAAAGGATGTGATATATCATTAAGTCTAAAAATGCAATCGTTTCAACCCTTGCAATTGGAGTTATCGGCACTAGTGTTTTAGTTGCTAAAAAGATTAAGCAAGAAAAACATATTAAAAAAATTAACCTACAAATAACTCATGCAAAAAATACTTTAAACAAAAGCAAAGTTTACGGTAGCTGGGTTATGAAAAAGAATAACAATAAAGATTACGTTGGTGCTATCAACGTTTTAGAAAACGATGAAATAATTGAACGATACTTTGAAATTAATTCTAACTATCAATTCAAATGGATTAACGAACTTCAAGAAGACTATTAATTAGTCTTCTTTTTTGTTGAAGTAAGCAACAATCTTGTAGATTGGACCTTTACTACTAAATTTGTGTTCATATTCAGTTTCAACATTATCTTCCATGTATTCACTATTATGTAAATCAAGTGATAATAAGTCGAAGTACATTCCGTAATTATTGAAAGTAATTACAGAGTATTCAAATAAGCCACGGTTATCGGTCTTGAAAACGACAGGAGCGTCTTCCTTTAGAATTGTTTTGTAACTATCCAAGAATGTTGGTGAAGTAAGTCTTCTCTTAGCATGACGTTTCTTTGGCCATGGATCTGAGAAGTTTAGGTAAACTGTATCAATTTCATGTTTACCAAAGAAGGTATCTACACCAGCACCATCGGTATGAACCAATTGTAGGTTTGGTAAATCAGCTTCAACTACCTTTTTCAAAGCAATTGCAATAACTGTCTTTTGGATTTCGATACCTAAAAAGTTCACTTCAGGATGCTTTTTGGCCATTTCAACGATGAATTGACCCTTTCCTGTTCCAATTTCAATATGAATTGGTTGTTCCTTTTCAAAACGTTGTGACCATTTGCCAATCCAGTTTTCAGGATCAGTCACAATATATTTTTGGTTATCTTTGATATAACCGTCTGCCCATGGCTTATTTCTAACTCTCACGAATTATCCTCCTCATAAAAAATAGCCAAAACCAAGGTTTTGACTAATTAAATCTGCCAAATGTTCTATTTTTATTCTGTTACCTATTTTACTGGCTTTTTAATAGCTACGTCAAGCAGCATCAATAATTTGAACTGGCTTTTTTTATTTTCTTTGGTACATATATTTTTATCAATAAAATCCATTCAATCACTAACGCCAATAATAACATTAACGATCCAAATAAATTAAACATGAAGATAGAACCCACCATCAATACAATAATCACTAAAATCATTATCTTACCAATCACGTTGGTAAATGATTTTACTTGTTGATCAAAGTTAATTGGATACAATGTTGTAAACACATTATCTTCGAAATTAGTAAAGTATGGAATAAGTTGAAAAACAATCAAATACATAAATAACAATGCGATTAAAATAGCCATCCAATTTAATTTAATTGCACCAATGATGATTGCACCAAGAACAGAAACTCGTGCTAATAAACCACTAATTTCTTTATCTCTAACTATTCCTCTTGAATATAGTACTGAATAAACGTCACCATTGAATATTTTGAACAATGAATCAAGATAGCTGCGTCTCTTAACTACCCCTTGCATGTTTTCAACATCGGTAAACATGTTGAAGAAGCGATTAAGACTATTTTCATGGCTCTCTGTTTTTTCAATCACTACTTGCCAATCAATGCTTTGCTGTTTGAGTTTGGAAACCAATAAATGCGATAAAATCAACATCGCAATTCCAATTATCACACCCACATAAACATTAATATAGGTGGCTAAAGCAACAACCACCAATGGAACAATCACGCGGTAGAATACTTTATTGTTCAAAAGATTACGATTGTGATGATAGTTATCAATCATTTGAAAGTTTAAAATCATCATCTTTAAAACGACCATGGTTACTAAAAATATCAAAATTGCAGAAATGTTAGTAGTTACCATCGCCTTTTCAATAAATGAAATCATGACAAACCATGCCACGATTTGGACAATGACTGCTAAAGACTTAGAATATCTTAAGCCACTACGTAGGAATGCAAAGAATTCTTTTTCTTTTGGTAACCAGAAAACAAAGTCGGCTCTTTTTACGAAAGTGACCAAATTATTTAGTTGAATAACAAATAATATAACAACTACTAAGACTAGTTGTTCCCACCATTGGCCTGCTTGAAGATGTTTAATAAACATCGCATATTGATAGCCAATTCCACCAATGATAAACATTAATGCAATAACAAAGAAATCATTAAATACATATCTTAAATACTTAGACATTTGCGTGAAATGGGATTGCAAACGCTGATTAAAAAGACTATTCATTAGCTTCTTCCTTTGCAAGCTTCAAGTAAATATCATTTAAGGAACTATCTTTATTGCCAAATTCATCTTGTAGCTTTTGAATATTTCCTTCTGTTCTGATTTGCCCATTGTGAATCAAAACAAAGCGATCACAAAATCTTTCAGCTGTATCTAATACGTGGGTAGACATTAGAATGCTGCTGCCTTTTTTCTTTTGTTCTTCAATTAAGTTAAGCAAGTCATTTACTGCGACCGGGTCCAAACCTAAGAAGGGTTCATCAATAACGAATAGATTGGCATTGGTAATAAATGCACAAAGAATCATCACCTTTTGACGCATTCCCTTTGAGAAATTAACCGGGAACCATTCAAGTTTATTTTCTAGTCTAAACATCTTCAGCATTTTGTTAGCATCTTCCCAAGCAGCTTGTTCGTCTAGTTCATAAGCCTTAATGGTAGTTTCAATGTGTTCTTTTAAGGTTAGTTCTTTATATAAAACTGGGAATTCCGGAATATATGCAATTTGTTTCTTATATTCTTCGATATCATCTTGCATCGCGATTCCATTAATCTTAATTGACCCAGAAAATGGTCTTAACAATCCAATGACATGGTTGATTGTGGTTGACTTCCCTGCACCATTTAAACCGATTAAGCCCACTAATTCGCCATCTTTCACGTCAAATGATACATCTTTTAGTACTGGAATTCGTGAGTATCCACCCACTAAATTATCCACTTTTAATGACACGGAATATCACCCCTATGGAATTTATTAACATCAATTATATCACAAGTTCCTTTAAGCTTAATTTATGTTAATATGTATATAATCACAGTAATATCAAAGAAAGGAAGAATAATATGAGTGATTGTGTATTCTGCAAAATAATTGATGGTGAAATTCCTAGTTACACTATTTACGAAGATGAATATGTGAAAGCATTCTTGGACATTTCACAAGCTACACCTGGTCACACTTTAGTTGTGCCAAAAAAACATGTTGCTAATATCTACGAATATGATGAAAAGCTTGCTGAACAAGTATTTTCAAGAATTCCTAAGATTGCTAGAGCGATTCAAAAATCAGCTCCCGACATTTTAGGAATGAACATCGTAAATAACAACGGTGAATTGGCATATCAATCTGTGTTCCATTCACATTTCCACCTTATTCCTAGATATAGTGAAAACGATGGCTTCTCTATGAGCTTTCAAGACAACTCAGATAAGTACAATGAAGAAGCTTTTGAACAAATTAAAGCAAATATTATTAATTCATTGGAGGAATAAGCATGATTAAATCAATGCTAAAGTTACTAGGATTATCTGCAGCTGGTTTGGCCGCTTATCTAGTTGTTACTAAACGTGATCCAAAAGAATTTGCCAACAGTATTTATTCATCTACTAAGGATAAAATCAATGGCGTTTCAAACGTTTTAGATCAAAAAAATAAGCTAACTGCTAATATCTCCGAGTTACAAGATGAAGTTAGTAAGGCAAAACCTACTATTGAGGCAATGAAAAGAGATATTGATGAATATCAATTTAAGATAAATCCGCACGTAGATTTAATTAACCAAAGAATTAATAACATAACCAAATAAAATTTAAAAATTTTTTAAGTTTTTTTGTGATAAAATTTACTATGTGTTAACGTAAAACTATCAGTTTACTGATAGACAAAATAAAGAAATGGATGTGTATTACATTATGAATAAAAAAGTTCTAGTTGGACTTGCCGGTGCATTACTAAGTGTTTCATTAGTTGCATGTGGTGATAAGACTGTTGCCGTTACAAACGGTGGTAAGATTACGCAAAGCGAATACTACAGCAGCATGAAGAACACTTCAAACGGTAAGCAAGTTCTACAACAAATGATTTTAGATAAGGTATTGAACAAGGAATATGGTAACAAGGTTTCTTCATCTGAAGTAAATGCTCAATACAACCAATACAAGAGTCAATACGGTTCAGAATTTGAAACTTTACTTGAACAACAAGGTCTAACCACTACTAGTTTTAAGAACCAACTAAAATCTAACCTACTACTTAAGGCAGCCGTTAGAGCTAACATCTCATATTCAACTGCTGACTTAAAGAAACAATTCAAGAGCTACCAACCAAAAGTTACTGTTAATGAAATTCTAGTTTCAGATAAGAAAACTGCTGAAAAGGTTATTTCAGAACTTAATGACGGTAAGAAGTTCTCAGATCTTGCTAAGAAGTATTCAAAAGACACTTCAAACAAGAACAAATCTGGTCGTTTAGCTCCATTTGATAACACTGACTCAAGCATCGATTCAGCATTTAGAAAAGCTGCTTACAAGCTATCAAACGGTGAATACACTAAAACACCTGTTAAGACTCAATACGGATACCAAATCATCCAAATGGTTAACCACCCTAAGAAGGGTTCATACAATGACCACATCGATGATTTAAAGGATCAAATTGCTACTTCTAAGTTAAGTGACAGTACTACTCTTAAGAATGTTGTAACCAAAGTTCTTAAGAATGGTGGTGTTGAGATTAAGGATAAAGACTTACAAAACATCCTATCATCATACTTAACTAGCTCATCAAGCAGCAAATAATAGTTAAATAAAAAGACTCCGGTATTTCCGGAGTCTTTTTTAGTATTCATTTAAATTTAATACGGCCTTATCATCAACTAGTTTCAAGATATTAGAATCACAAGTAACATAAATCACCTGCATTGTCTTACTGATATCATCTAGTAGCTTAATCGCATTACCTGTTCGTTTTTGATCAAACTCTGTTAATCCATCATCTATGATTAACGGTAAACGATAGTCCCTACCAAACACCACAGAAAGCGAAAGAATCAAAGCTAGATATAATTGTTCAAGTGTACCTCTTGATAATTCTCCAGCGTCAAATTGAGTCTTATCATCCCTGGTCACCTTTAGTTTACTCTTGTAGTAAGTAATACCTGTGTATCTATTATCGGTTAGGATTGCAAAGAATTCCTTGGCTTTAGACTCAAATAATGGAATTCTATCAGCAGTAGCAATATTTAGTGATTCATCAATCCAAGAATTAGCTAACTTAATGCTCATCCACTGGTCAACCATTTCATTAATTTCTGCTTCAAAGTTACTTTGCTTTTGTACTAATTCGTTGTATGTCCCATCAGCAATGACATGTTTCAACTGAATATTTAAACTTTCTATTTGCTGGGATGCATTTAGTAAAGATTGTTTTGCACTAGTGATTTCTGCATTAGTCGCATTCAATTGCTTATCCAATTCAGTAATATCACTAAAAGTATCTAAAACTTTTACGTCGTCTTCAGTAATTTGATTCTTAACGTTTTGTAATTGTGCTTCTTTAATTGAATGATTTCTTTGTTGTTCAACAACCTCTTTAAACTCATCACCGTTATCTACTTTTCTAGTACTCAAAAATTCAGAGTAATCCTTTTTATACTGGATTTGTTTATCGATTAATGATGATTTTTGTTGTAAGTAGTTTTGCAATTGATTATTGTTTCGTAAATTGATTGCATTTTCTTCATTCATTTTATTTAGAAAAGTACGAATTTGAGCAAGCTGATTATCAAATGAATCATTAATGTTAAGTCCACTAAAAACTTTTTTCCATTCAGCAAAATATTCTTTTAGTATTTCATTAAGTTGATTCATTTCTTCTTCGTATTTGGCTTTTTGATTGTTATCTTTAGTCTTACGAGCTAAGTATTTTTGTTCAGATAACCAATCATCAACATTTTCAACATTAAAGGAATATCTATTTCCATAATTTATTAATTGATTGTATAATTCATCGCGTTTTTCATTAGATTCGGCATCATCATTTTTCTTGAATTTAACAGATCCTGTATAAATACCGCTTAATAGTAGAATGATAATTCCAACCACCTTTAATGCTCCTGGCAATACTGTAAGCATTGCTATTCCAAAAACTACACCAATTAAACCAATGATAGAAAAACTATTAGATGGTTTTTGTTTTCTTGTTTGAAGACCAATAAGTTGTTGTTTAACTTCTTCAATTGAAACGATATCATCCCTGCTGGCAACAATTTGTCGACTATCTTGTCGGTTGATTTCATTAATCATTGATTGATTAACACTTAATTGATTTATTTGTTCGTTAACTTTTGAGAATGATTGAACCATTTTATCAATTTCATTCTTGTATTTATTAAATTTTTTCAAATCATCATCGTTGTTCATAGAGTCATTTAATTGGGTAATTGATTTTTCGATGCTATCAATTTGTTGATTAACTAAGAACAGATGATTCGTTATTTCATTAAAATACTTAACATCTTCATCTGAAAAACCATCTTTAAATTTAAAATTGCTGTGTTCTAAAGACGAAAGTTGTTGGTATACTGGCCAAACTTGTTTGAAATGATTTAACTGTGTCATTTTCTTTTCTAATTCATCAATCTTTTGCTTAGCTTGATCTATGGATGCTTCCAAAACATTCTTTTGGCTAATCAAATGGTTGTAATCATTTAAACTATTCTTTTTCTCAGCAATCTTATCCAATAAATTATCGTATTCTTTAAGCTTTTGATTCAACGGTGGCTTACGTCCGTTCGGCGCATATAATTCTTTTGCTTCTTTATCAAACTTATCTCTTAATTCTAACCATTTGTCACTTCCTACAAAACCAACTTTTTGAATCCTGCTAACTAATTCATTTTTACTTAACTTAGAAATTTGTTTAATATCTAAATCACCAAAATAAAATAGTTGTTCGAAAGTATCACGATCAATTGGTCCTAAAATCTTTTCTAAAATATCATTTGGAGTTTGCATATCATTATCAATATCATAAATTGATAATTCCCCACCATGTGTTCCAGCAATTCTGGTTAGTATAAAATGACGATTGCCATCAGTGGTGATTGTTAATTTACCACCATATGATTTGGTGTCACGTGGAATGTATTGTTCATACGTACTTCCACGTCCGTCAATATATCCAAACAAAATTCCTTCAATCAGACTAAGCAAAGTTGTTTTTCCTGCTTCATTGTTACCAAATATTATTTGGAGGTTGTCTTCATTAAAATCGAAAGATACGTCATGCCATTTACCATAACCAAGCACTTCTAACTTATTAATTTTCATCCGTATCCTCCTTTCCACCTAATAGCTTCATTTTTGATTGTTCCATTAAATCTTCTTTGGAGTCATCCAAATGTCGTGCAATAAAATCATACTTACGTAATGATTTAGAAATCGAACTAATTTCATCTTCAGAGAAGACCTTTTCTTGTGCCTCATCCCAAATATCTTGGTCAATTGATGACATCTTTTGATCATTGCTCAATCTAATATTAATTTCATAAATCCATGCATTTAACTGTTCATAATCCTTTGCTAACACATTAGTAATTCGATATTCTAAATCTTGTCTTTGACCATCAGAAATCGGATTGTTCAATATAAGGTTCAAACTAATTAGTTGCATATTTTCATACTTATTACCCATTAGAACTTGTAAGATGTGATTTTTGGCACTTTCAACATCAACAAAATCCATGCTTAAATCAAGTGTTAACCAATCGATTAATGATGTGGCGTGAAATTTAGCTTCCATCTTACCACTTTCATCATTAACCAATAAATATCCCTTGTTTCCTGGTTCGTTCTTATGTCTTCCTTGAATGTTACCAGAATAAAATACTAGTGGACTTTCATTTAATTGTTGACGCTTATGAATATGGCCTAATGCCCAATAATCATATTTCTTGCTTATAAGGTCCTCTAATGCAAATGGAGCATAATGATCACCTGTTTGTTCCAAACCACCGTGTAGCATACCTATTTGCACATCTACATCATTTTTCATCGGATATTCATCAATTTTCTTATCTGTAATCCATTTATTAGCATAACTAAAACCAGTAATAGCAATTTTCCTACCATTGATAGAAAATGTTTTAGTTTCAACATCGTTACCAAAAACATGAACGTTATCCGGAAATGACACAGTTTCCCTTTGCATATCAAAATAATCATGATTTCCATAAATCATGTATACATTAATATTTTTTTCGTTTAACTTTTGCATTTGTGATTGAAAAAAATCATATGTCTTAGGGGTTTGATTATCTCGATCAAATAAGTCACCTGCCAATAATACAAAGTCAACATCGTATTTTATGGCATCGTTTACTATTCTTTCAAAAGATTTGAATGTAGAATCATATATCTGTTTCCATAAACCATTTGGAGTTTCATCATTTTTCAAACCCTTAAACGGGCTTTCTAAATGTAAATCAGCGGCATGAATAAATTTCAAATTAACTACTCCTTTAACTAAAAACGTCGTATCACTTAATAATAATGATACGACGTTTTATATTAATTGGTCAATTTAGTCTCCAACAAATTTCTTGGCATCATTCCACCAATTACTTGCGTTCTTCTTTAAATTGTCCCATCCTTTACCAAGACTCTTAGATACTTTGTTAGCACCGTCAGAAACACTATCCCAGAAACTGGAATCAGATGAACTATTTGCCTTCTTTTCTTCTGAATCCATGTAGGCAGCGTCTTTGACACTAAAGTCATTATTACCTGTAGTTGGTAAAATTTGTTGTAACTCTGTCTTAAATAATGGTCCTACTCCAGTTCCACTTAGATTTTCCAAGTGATGTCCGGCATTGGTATTATCAAATCCTTCCCAGGTTGCAACAACAACCTTTGGAGTATATCCGATAATCCATTTATCCCTCGTAGCATCTGAATCACCAGTATTATCAGCTTCAGTACTACCGGTCTTTCCGGCAATTGAGTAACCACTTGGTTTAGCAGATGCACCTGTACCATTATCAAAGACACCTAACATCATGCTAGTCATCTTATTTGCAACCTCTTTTGACATTACATTTTTGGAAGTTACTGATTCATTATTAACAATGACATTTCCTGAAGAATCAACAATCTTTCTAATGTAATGAGGTGTAGTCATGTTACCCTCATTTGCAAAAGCCGTATAAGCTCCGGCCATTTGTTGAGGTGATACCCCTGTTGAGAGACCACCTAAAGCTAAAGCAAGGTTCTTATCCTTCTTTTGGACAGGCAAACCAAATGACTTAACTGATTCATAACCTTTTTCAACACCAATCTTATGAAGCAACCATACAGCAGGAGCATTCATACTTTGAGCTAAAGCAGTGTACATTGGTACAGTTCCAGTATATACGTTGTTGTAGTTTTCTGGTGTGTACTTGTTAGAACCATATGATGTTTTCTTATTTTGAAGCATATCATTGTAGTTATAACCATTTTCCAAAGCTGGTGTATAAACAGCTAATGGCTTAATGGTTGAACCTGGTTGACGCTTAATTTGAGTAGCACGATTGTAACCACGGAATACGTGTTGACCACGACCACCAACTACCGCAGTAACTCCACCGGTACTTGGGTTCAAAGCAATTGAAGCTGCTTGAACCTTTGTACCATCCGACGCATTGCTTGGGAAGTTATTATCGTTAGCAAAGTCATCTTGCATACTGTTTTGTTGGTCTTGATTTAACGTTGTATAAATCTTGTACCCTCTGTTCATAATATCTGATTCGGATAATCCATATTTGTTAATTGCTTCATCAATTACAGCATCGAAGTAATATGGATACTTATAACCATCCTTATATTGATAGGTATTCTTAACTTGGATGGGCGTCTTCTTTAACTTGTTTGCTTCTGATTGACTAATCTTATTATTATCAGCCATCAATTGTAAGACGACGTTTCTTCTATCTAAAGCTAATTTAGGATGATCAACGGGATTGTATGCACTAGGATTGGTTAACATTCCTGCAATCACTGCAGCATCTTGAACGGGTAAATCTTTAGCATTCATTCCAAAGTAACGTCTTGAAGCATCTTCAACACCATAGACTCCATTTCCAAAATACGAGTTATTCATGTACATGGTTAAAATTTGATTTTTACTGTATACATTTTCAACTTGAATGGATAAAAATAGTTCCTTTAACTTTCGACTAAAAGTTTGTTGTTGAGTTAGATAAGCATTCTTTACCAATTGTTGGGTTAGCGTACTTCCACCACCACTAATGTAATCACGACGCATAATCTTATTCTTAATCATTAGTAGAATCGCACGACCAAATCCTTTAACGGAAAAACCGTGTTCATTGTAGAAGTTTCTATCTTCGGTTGATAAGATTGCATTGGGAATATTTGGTGAAATATCTTTAAATCCAACATAGGTTCCCTTTTGTGAATAAATTTTACCGGCTTTTTTATTATTACCATCGTAAATTACAGTAGATTGTTCCAAAGACGACTGCAAGTCTTGAACATGCGTAGTCTTCGCAACAAATGTGCAATATGCACTCATTACAAAAAATAGTAATAAAAATGTGACGATAATCCAACGAGTTAGTTGGTATCGGTGCCAAATCTTTTTAAAAGCACTTTTTGTTTTTTTATCATTTTTCATCTAGTATGATTACTCCTTCACTGATGATGATATTAATACTATTTTAACCCAAATTAACTCTAATTGGTAAAATAAAAAACAGATTTAACTATTTGTTAAACCTGTTTTCTTTAATTACATTTCGTCTGGAGCCTTAACACCAAGTAATCTTAGTGATTCTTTAAGAACGATTGACACTGATTTAACTAATGCTAAACGAGCATCTCTTTGTTCATCATCATCTAAAATCTTAGTGTGAGCGTAGTACTTGTTAAATGACTTAGCAAGTCTTAATGAGTACTTAGCAATAACTGAAGGTTCAAATTCATCACAAGCCATCTTAACTCTTGCTGGGAAATCATTCAATAACTTAATAACGTTCCATGATTCTGCATCATTAAGTTTCTTGTCAACGTTTGAGAAGTCAACGTCACCAGCTTTACGTAAGATACTTTCGGCACGTGCACGAGCGTATTGTACGTATGGTCCAGTTTCACCTTCAAAGCGTAATTGATCTTCTAAGTTAAAGTCAATGTTGTTAATCTTTTCGTTCTTCAAATCACCAAATACGATTGCACCAACACCAACTTCTTTAGCAACTTCTTCTTTGTTAGGAAGATCTGGGTTCTTTTCAGCAATTTGTTTCTTAGCAATTGCAATTGATTCGTTCAATACTTCATCTAATAAAATGATACGTCCTGAACGAGTTGATAATTTCTTACCATTTACAGTAATTAGACCGAATGGAATGTGATGTAGATTCTTAGCTGAAGGAACACCCATTTCCATTAGCACAGCCTTTAATTGCTTGAAGTAGTAAGTTTGTTCTGAACCAACAACATATAGATTCATAGCTGGATGGTAAGTTTGGTCACGATAAATTGCAGTTGCGATATCTCTGGTGATGTATAGTGAAGCTCCATCACTCTTCAAAATCAAAGCTGGATTTAAATCGTATTTTTGTAAATCAACAATTGTAGCACCTTGTGATTTGCTCAATAGACCTTTTTCTTGTAATGAATCAACGACATCTTGTAACTTGTCATTGTAAAATGCTTCACCATTGTAGGTATCAAAAGTAATACCCAATTTGTCATAGATTTCACCAAAAGCTTCAAGTGATACTTCTCTAAACCATTTCCATAGTTTAGTTGCTTGTTCATCACCATTTTCAAGTTTTCTGAACCAATCTCTAGCAACATCGTCTAGTTCAGGTTGTTCCTTATCAATCTTGTGGAACTTAACGTAATACTTAACCAAGTTGTTGATAGGGTCTTTTTTAACGTCTTCTTCGTTACCCCACATTAAGTACGCAGTAATTAACTTACCAAATTGAGTTCCCCAATCACCTAAGTGATTATCTTTAATTGGGTTGTAACCATTTTTACGTAGGATTTCAGCAACAGAATTACCAATAACAGTAGATCTTAAGTGACCCATTGAAATAGGCTTTGCAATATTAGGTGAAGACATATCGATGGTTACATTACCACCCTTACCATCTTCGTTTTGACCATATTTTTCCTTTTGATCTAAAACAGCTGATAATACATCTTCACTGAAGTTAGACTTATCTAAGAAGAAATTAACGTATGGTCCAGCAGCTTCAACATGATCAAATGAACTTTGATCGATTTTTTCTACTACATCAGAAGCAATTTGTTGAGGTGCCTTTCTAAACTTTTTAGCTAAAATAAATGTAGGGAAAGCTAAATCACCCATTTTTGAATCTTTAGGTCTTTCAATTTTTGGTAGAATGTCTTCTACAGATAGTTCGTTGTCCAATGCTTTGGAAAGAGCATTAGCAACCAATTCTTTGTTTTCCATTATCCAAAACCTCCATAATATATAAAAAAGTCCCTTACAATATTAATAATTGTAAGAGACGGAATAACCCGCGGTACCACTCTATTTGATATAAAATATCCGCTTTATTATTTAATTAATCATAATTCTAAAAAGTGCGAATTCAACATACCCTAATCATCGGCTCTCACCAAATCCGATGTCGCTTTTTAATGGAATATGTCTACTAGTCTTTTATTATCGAACAGTATCTGTCGTTTTATTCGACAAAGCGGGTAACGGGAATCGGACCCGCGACCTGAGCTTGGGAAGCTCATATTTTACCACTAAACTATACCCGCAGATACAAACTCTATTATATCACACGTTACAATTTTTGGTAAGTTTGTTAAGCTGTTTTTTTCTTTGATGGTTTAGCAACTTTTTTGCTAACAACCGCACGCTTATTATATTCATTAACGACGATGCCATCTTCTTCATGGTGTTCATCGATAAAGACCATTACTGAATTCTCATATATTTTTTCAATTGTTCCAGCAAAATCATGTTTTAAATAACCGAATCTAGGTGCAGAAACGTGGTCGCCAATTTGTAATTCTTTTGGTTCAGCCATCTTTTGCCTCCTTAATAAAAAATAACGCGATATTGATAATATCAAAACGCGTTATTAATATCAAGGTATTTTTTAGAAAATATTAATATCTACTAATCACTAATTAATTAGTGATTTCGCGAGTCTTTTGATTAATATAATCTGCTGATTTTTGTAGTTGTTTTTGTTCCTTTTCAGGAAGATCCAAATCGATTTGTTTTTCAATCCCATTTCTTCCAACAATTGCTGGATAAGATAGGTATGTACCGTATTCTTCACGGTAATTTGATACAGCTAATTCTGTTTTAGCATCTTGTAAAATAATTTCAGCTAATTTTACGGCTGATGCTGAAATAGCAAAATTAGTGTATCCCTTACCACTATGAACCGTAAATCCGCCCATACGAGCATCATTATCGATTTCATCTAAGTCAATATTGTATTTTTCCGCGTATTCAAAAATACTCTTATCGAAAACCTGAACTGTTGACCATGCTGTGAATTGAGAATTACCATGTTCTCCCAAGTTATAACCAATTACTGATCGAGGATCAATGTTAAGCTTTGCGGAAACTGCCCTCTTCATTCTAGATGAATCAAGAAGTGTCCCTGTTCCGATAACACGCTCTTTGGCTAACCCTGTCTCACGTTGATATAAAGAGGTAATGACATCATTTGGATTAGTGATTACAATAATAATTCCATTAAATCCAGATTCTTTAACGTGTTTTGCAACATCCTTAACTTCCTCAACGTTAGCTTTTAGTTCTGCAAATCGGTCATGTTTATCCTTATTAGCATTAATTAATTCCATATGGCCAACTGCTGAAATAATAACGTCTGCATCAGCTAAACTCTCATAATTATTAACCTCAATATTTGTATGGAATTTAAGATTAGACATGGCATCTCTGAAATCCAACGCATCAGAATTTACCTTTGCATCATTATGATCAATAATAACCAAATCATCTGTGATTCCTGAAACAACAATATGATGGGCAACTGCTGCACCAACATTTCCGTCTCCGATAATACCAATTTTTCTTGTCATAATACATACCTCCTTTAACGTTGTAGATATTCTATCACTCTAATATTTTAATTCAAGTTTTATTATGGTTATTTATGATAAAATGTTTTTTAGGAGGAGTTACTATGTGGGCTAGCTTAACACTGATAATGTTATTCATTTATATAGCAGTAACCATAATTGGTATCACCAGGGTCTCCGTCAAAAGAGTCATTCAATGGTTAATTGCTAGTCGAGTAATATATATATTAATACTAATTACGCAAATTGTTATCACCATTAGAGTATCGGACCATCGTTTCTACACCGCAATAATCGCTGATGTATTATCTGTACTACTTGGTGGTCTAACAGAATTAAACTATACAAACAAGCAACAAAATCACATTATTAATTTTAATGTAATTGGTCTCATCATTGTTATCATAGCTTTGATTACCATTACAATCTATAATGTAATATAAAAAAGACATCGAATTATTCGATGTCTTTTTTTCTGTTATTTAAAGCTAATTCAATTGAACGATCAACTAAAACTGATTGAGCATCAATCACAGGATAATTATGATCTGAAGCACGTTCTTCAGCGACAGATAATTCTGTACATCCCAAAATTATTACATCACAATCCATCTCGTTTTTCATTTCATTTAAGATATGATGATATAGTTCTTTATTAACTTTATTTTGTTCTTTGACATATTTGTATATCAAATCCATTGTCTCTTCTTGAATATGCTCAGATGGTTTTACGATTTCATAACCAGCATTTTGCACTTCTGTATCATAAATACCATCAAAAATGGTTCCCTTGGTGGCAATCAAACCAATTCTTTTAGCACTAGGATAAACATTACTGATTTCAGCAACAGCTTCTTTTGGCATATGCAAAATTGGCACATCAGTCTCTGACTGTAGCTCATCGAAAAAGAAATGAGCAGTGTTACAGGGAATCACAAAGAAATCAGGTTTTAATTGTGATTGTTGCTTAATGTCTTCCTTTAATGGAATCAATGGGTTTGGTTTAGTATTGTCTAAAATGTAATTGGTTCTGTCTGGGACAGTCGCATGATTTACAAGGATATAATTTAAATATTCCTGATCATTACTAGCTGGCGTTCGTTGATTCAATAAATGAATGTAACTTTCGGTAGCTTCTGTTCCCATTCCACCAATAATTGAAAAGAAATGTCTCATTTTATCATCCCTATTTTTCGCTAAAGTAACGTTTGAAGTTCTTTGCGTAGTTATGCTTAATCCAAACGTCTAATAACCAACGCTTAAAGCTCTTGTCACGGTTATACCAGAAAGTAGTACCGTATTGGCCCTTCTTGATTAATTGAAGAGCAAATTCTTTATCTGCGTTGTCCTTAGCATATTTTTTGAAGACTTGTTCGCCAACACCTAACCATAGGTAACGATTATCTTTATTTTCGTTAGCGTATACCGTTTCCTTATCTGATAAGTCATCAAATGCATAATCTCTAACAACCCAATCAGCTAAGTTGTAACCATTTAAACTAACGAAGAAACTACTTCTACCTTGTCTCAAGTTAATTTCAAATAGTTTGAAAGTATTGTCTCTAGTATCATATTTCATATCAAAGTTAGCATATCCAACATAGTTAATCTTTTCAAGAAATCCTTGAACCATTGAATACAGCTTTTCGTTATATTCTGGAAGGATTGCTACGTAGTTACCGATAGCTGCTGGTGATGGATCTTCCAATAATGGATGACCTAAACACATCATCTTAACCTTGTGGTTCTTGTCGACATAAGCATTTAAAGTACGCATATTACTGTCATCACCAGGGATAAAATCTTGAAGAATCAAGTCAGAAGTATAGCCATTGGTATAAATCTTTTCAATTATATCCTCAAACTCTTCTTGTGATTCAATAATGAATGCTTTCTTTCTGCCTTCAAAGTGAACATCCAACCATTCAACACTGTTGGTAGGTTTTAATGCAACTGGATAACCAAATGGTTGTTCAATCTTTTCATCACTTTCAAAGTCTTTCTTAGAAATAATCTTTGTCTTTGGATATGGCAAATCGTATTCTTCACATAACTTATAGAAGTTTTCTTTACTGTTTAATTTCTTGATTAAATCATAATCAACGTATGGGCAAACAAAAACATCTTCTAGTTCATCCTTATGTTTTGAAATTAATTCAGCATAACCATCACCACAACCAATTAAGATAACTGGTTCTTCATGTGATGCATATTCCTTCTTAAGTTCTTTCATTGATTCAATCCATTTTGGATCTTCACTAAAGCCATCAATCAAAGTTAAATCAACAATTTTTGTAAAACGTGTAGGTGCAAGCGCTTTTTCAGCGTAAGCCTTCACGGGTTGTCTGTATTTTTCGTATAATGAACGAGCCATTCCATAAGCATTGAAATCACTACCTAATAGAACAACTGTAAAATTAGATTCTAAATTACTCATTATCTATCCCTCTCAAAACATTTTGTACCACGACGGGATCTGTTTCGTATGGAGTATCTACGCCGTTGATTTTTTGGTAAGGATCTCTTCCTTTACCAGCAACTACTATCATAGCATTATTATCACCGGCGTGAATAGCCTTTTTAATAGCTACTTTTCTGTCTAGTTCAATATGAACATCGACTTTATCATGATCAATGTAAGAATCTATCTCATTAATAATATCTTTGGGATCTTCAAATGCAGGATCATCAGAAGTCAAAAAGGCAATATCAGCACTTTCAGTTAACGCTTTTCCAAAACCTTCTCTACGATCTAGTCCCTTATTACCAGGACTTCCCACTACAACGATTACCTTTCCATCAGGATTATTGCTCTTTAAGAATCCTAATAGAGCGTGCATGCTAGCATAGTTGTGAGCATAATCAACGTAAATTGTACCGTTATTATTAGACTTGTATGATTCCATTCTTCCCGGAACAAATACTTCATTCAATCCTTTTTTGGCGTCGGAAGCACTAGCATCATCTAAAGCTGCCGCAATAATTGCAGACATCGCATTGGCTTCGTTATAGTCTCCAACAACGCCAATCTTGTAGTCATCTTCGATATTCATCTTCTTAGCCTTTCGACTATTTGCAAATACCCTTATTTCATTGCTATCGATTGTGTCAGAGATGCTTGAAAAATTGAAATCAATTTGTGCGTCTTTAAATTCTTTTTTATCCCTACTGAATAAATAAATATTATCTTCATCAGTAGTTGCTTTAGCAGCTTCATAAACATCTAACATGTAATCTGTGTCTGCATCAATAATACAATGTGTGGAATTAACCATTAATTGTTCCTTACAATGTAGATAATCTGCAAATGTTGGATGTTCATTTGGACCAATATGATCCGGTGAAATATTTAAGAAAATGCCTACATCAAAATGAAGTCCATAGACTCTTAATTTTTTGTATGCTTGTGATGAAACTTCCATCACTAAACTTGTCATTCCATTATTGACCGCTTGTCTCATATAGTTAAAAATATCTAATGATTCAGGAGTGGTTAAGTGTGACTTGAAACGTTGTGAAGGTTCTTTTCCAACAACAGTATCAATCGTAGAAATCAATGCGGTTTTGTTGTTATTAGTGTTGTCTAAAATACTCTTAGCAAAGTAAGAAGATGTTGTTTTCCCCTTGGTACCGGTATAAGCAATTACAAACAAATCATTTTGAGGATAGTAGTAAAAGGCAGCGCCTACTAGAGACATTGCCTTTTGCACGTTATTCACAATGATTTGAGTTAAGCCATTACCTTCATCATACTTTTGTTCGGCAACATAACCAGTCGCACCCATTTTCTTAGCCATTGCCAAGTATTCAGGTTTGAAGTTTCCTTTACAAAAGAACAATGTATTTGGTTTAACATTTCTGGAATCGTAAGTTACTTCATCAAACGATACATCCTCACCTGATACAATTTCTTGTATTAGTCCATGTTCAGCTAATATTGTTTTTATTTCATCAATTCCAAGAGCCATTGTTTTTACTTCCTTATATCAAGATTTAAAAATTATGCTTGTAGTTGTACCTTGTTAATAGTATCAGCATTTGTATCTTCTGGGAAGTATACTTCATACCATAAAATAAATAGGTAAGGTGTCATAATTTTTTGCATGCTTGACTTACCTTCATCGTGTTCCTTTAGAATTCTTAACAATTCATCAGTGTTAAAGAACTTTTCAGCAACATCAGAAGTAAAGGCTCTAACAATTCTTTCATGGAACTTAGGTTCTCTAATCCATGATGCAATTGGTGATGGGAAACCAAGTTTTTCCTTCATAGCAACCTTATCAGGTAATGCTCGTTCAGCTGCTTTACGAAGTGAAATTTTAGTTCCTTCTTTGTTGATACGAGTCTTAATTGGCATGGTTGCAGCAAATTCAGCAACCTTCTTATCAACTAATGGCGTTCTAACTTCAAGAGAGTTAGCCATACTCATACGGTCAGCTTTTTGAAGAATATCAAATGGTAACCATGCATTGATATCAAAGTATTGCATTTGAGTCATTTCGTCTTTGTCAGCTACTTCATCAAAAATGTATTTTGAGTATGCACCTGAATCAACGTTCAATGATGGATCCTTCAATAGTTTATTTCTGTCATCGTAGTTGTACACATAGTTAACACGATAGTATCTTTCACTCAATGGTTGCGCCCCACGAATTAAGAAACGACGACCGTGGAAACGAGGCATCTTAGTAGCCATCTTAGCTAATGCATTACGAATAAATCCAGGAACGTATTTTTGGTATCTTTCAAACGGAATAGCTTCTAGGTATGTGTTGTAACCACCGAAGAATTCATCGGCACCTTCACCAGATAAAGCAACTTTAACTTCTTTACTAGTACCTTGAGCTAAATAGAATAATTGAATAGCTGATGGGTTGGAAAGTGGTTCATCCATGTAGTACATCATAGTTGGTAAGAAATCAAAGTAGTCATCACCAGTAATCTTGATAGGTGTGTTCTTTTGACCGATTTGTTGAGCAAAGTCAGTTGACCATGATAATTCACTAAACTTAGAATCGTTGAAACCAAGTGAGAATGACTTAATTGGTTTTAATTTTGAAGCTTCGTTTAGAACGTAGCTTGAGTCCACACCACTTGATAGAAAACTACCAACTTCAACGTCGGCAATCATGTGGGCCTTTACAGAGTCCTTAACGATTGATTCAATCTTCTTAGCATCTTCTTCAACTGTTTGTGATTCATCAATGTGATCATAGTTGAACTTGTAATATCTGTGTGTTTCAGTCTTCTTTTCATCAATGTGGTGAATGAAGTAAGTACCAGGCATTACTTTGTAAACGTTTTTGAACATTGTCTCTGCTGATGGAATAAATTCAAAACTTAAGTGAATTGGTAGAAGTTTTAGGTTTAATTCCTTCTTGAATGCAGGGTTTGATAAGAATGCTTTTAATTCAGAACCGTACATAAATGCATCGCCATCATCGTAGTAGTATAGTGGCTTGATTCCGAAATGATCACGGGCACCAAAGATTTCGTTGTTAGCACTATCATAAATAACAAATGCGTACATACCACGAAGCTTATCCAATAGTTTTGGACCCCATGCTTCATAACCACGAATTAGAACTTCTGAGTCAACATCAGTTTCAAAGTCCCAACCTTCAGAAATTAATTCGTCCCTAATTTCTTGGTAGTTGTAAATTTCACCATTAAAAGTTAATACTTTCTTTTTATCTTTACTGTATAGTGGTTGTCCACCATGAGCTAAGTCAATAATTGATAGACGACGGAATCCCATTGATACCTTATCGTCTTGGAAATACTTTTCATCATCAGGGCCACGATGCTTAATTCGATTTGCCATCTTTTCAATGGTGTCGTTAGGCACATCTTTATGATTTACATATCCACAAAATCCACACATAAGTTTTATTCCCCTTTGTTTTTTAATGTATTAATAATTTTTAGTTACTTTTTAATCGTACTTATTTTATTGTAACAAAATATTTAGATTTTAGGCCATAAAAATAGCAATTTAATCAATGATACAAATTTATATAGTACACAAACTAATATTATTAAGTATAATCATATCTAATTTTCTGTCCAGTGAAATCGTCTAAAAACAGCTATAAATTTACATAAAATAAAAAGACGCGTGTTAGCGTCTTTTATTTACGAGCGTTGTTATACTCCTTCATTGCTATTCCTGTGACTGATTTATCATCGTTTAATGCGTTTTCTGGTGTTCCTGAATATAGGATTTCACCACCGTAACGACCTGCCTTAGGGCCAACATCAATCATCCAATCTGACTTACTAATTACAGATAAATTATGTTCAACAATGATTAAAGTGTTACCTTTTTCTACTAATTCATCAAATAAATTAGTCATTATTGATACGTCTTTCATATGCAACCCAGCAGTTGGTTCATCTAACAAGTAAACAGTACCAGTCTTGTTAAGTTGTAGTGCTAGTTTTAATCTTTGAACTTCCCCACCTGATAATGTATCAAGTGATTGGCCAAGTGAAAGATAATCCAAGCCAACCTTTTGCATATTAACTAACTTGTCATGTATTTCGGAAACATCACCGAAATACTTAATTGCTTCTTTGATTGATAGGTTCAATACTTCAGCAATGTCTAAACCATTTAGTTTGTATTGCAGTGCCTCATCACTGTAACGTTTACCGTGACACTTTTCACAAGTTTGAACAACTGGATCCATGAATGCCATATTAGTGATTTGCACTCCTCGACCTTTACATAAAGGACATTTACCTTTTCCGTTGTAACTAAATAGCTGTCTTGAAACCTTATTAGCATCCCCAAATAACTTTCTAATATTATCCAAAATATTTAGATAGGTAGCTGGTGTTGAACGAATGTTAACCCCAACAGCATCTTGAGTTAAATCAATATATCCGGTCTTTAACTTGTCCTTAACAGCTTGAATTAAAGAACTCTTACCAGATCCAGCAACACCCGAAATAACAGTTTGCGCGTTTAATGGAATTGATACATTAGCATGCTTTAAATTATGGATGTTAACATCCTTTAAATCTAAGGTATCAGAAAAATCCTTAGTCTTCTTAAATACTAATGGTTCTTGTAACAACTTACCTGTGATAGTGTCACTTTTAAGTAATTCAGAATACTTACCATCAAACATGATTTGCCCACCGTTTTTACCCGGTTTAGGACCTATTTCAACAACGTAATCAGCTATTGGAATCAATTCAGGGTTATGTTCAACAACTAGGACTGTGTTCCCCTTATCCTTTAATTTTCTCAATGCTTGACTGATTAGTTTAATATCTGCTGGATGTAGTCCAACACTTGGTTCGTCTAAAATATAAACCATGTCAGATAGCGAACTATTCATGTACTTAGCAATCTTAATTCTTTGGGTTTCCCCACCTGATAATGTGTCGGTACTTCTATCCAATGTTAAGTAGCCTAACCCTAAATCAATTAACGATTGAATCTTAGTAGTTAGTTCTCTTAATAAATCAACTGTAAGTTTTTCATCGATTGAATCTAAAAATTCAATAACATGATTTAAGTCCATTTGTAAAACATCAGCAATATTATCTCCATTAATCTTACAAGTGAGAACTTCTGGTCTTAACTTTGTACCGTGGCACTTATCACAAGCCGTTCTAGTAACGATATCTTGAATGGCTTCCTTGTGGTGTTCTCCTTCTTTGCTTTCAATGATTGAACGTTTAATTCTTGGAATTACACCTTCATAAAGAATAGATTTTTTCCATTCCTTAGGAGCATTAGTTAAATGATGTTGTGGTGCATAAAGTAAATCGTTTAATTCTTTTTCAGAGTAGTCTTTAATCTTCTTATCGTTATCAAATAAACCAGTATATGCATATCGTTTCCAACGCCATGTTCCAGGTCCAAAACTTACGAATGTAATTGCCCCTTCGTTTAATGATTTATCATAATCAATAACTTTATCTGGATTAATGTGATCAATATAACCTAGTCCCTGACACTTATCACACATTCCTTGGGGTAAGTTGAATGAAAATGTATCTGAGTATCCAACCCAAGGCTTACCAATTCTGGAGAATAACAATCTCAATAATGAATAAATTCCAGTGTAGGTAGCAAGTGTTGAACGTGGATTTTTTCCGACCTTCTTTTGTTGAATCACAATCGCTACAGGTAGATTGTCAATTCTTCCTACGTGTGGAGCTCCATACTTTGGTAGATACTGTTGTGTGAAACTGGGAAATGTTTCGTTTAACTCTCTTCTAGAGTTTGCAGCAATCGTATCAAAAACAAGTGAAGACTTTCCGGCACCAGATAGGCCCGTAAAAACAGTAATCGCATGTTTTTTGATACTGATATCCAAGTGCTTTAAGTTGTTTTGAAAAGCATTATGAACCTCGATATAATCTTGATTTGGCATTTCAATCCTCCTGAATTCACTTTATATTAACAATTATAGTAGTTATAAGAATCATTTTCATTTAACTTGTTTAATAATTAAGAATTTATAAAATTAATCTGTTTTCTTGAGAAAAGCGAATTTTTAATACTATAATGAAGACACGAGCATAATATCTAATTGAAAGAAGATGAAATTATGGCAGAAGAAAAAAAAGATAAAATGATTGGTTTAGTAATGTTCATTTGTAACAAGTACAATCATAAGGATTTTCGTTTTTCAAAGTCTTTAATCTCTCATAGTTATGATGAAACTGTTGAAAGATTACAAAATGCTTATCAAGAATCATGCAATGCTTTCAAGAAACGTATCTTACAACCAATTAAGATTCCGGCTGACACTGTCGCTATCGATTATAGTGCTGCATTTGAAAAAATGACTGCCACTAGAATCACTACTCACCAATTAAAAAAGTATTCAAAGCATGCCTTAATTGCTAAGGAAATGTTAGAACGAATCAATGAACCATTAGACTAATAAATGACAAAAAAGCCATCCTAATTCTGGATGGCTTTTTCTATTTCATTAATTGATATAACTTACCGTAATTAACAGTTCCTAAACCGGTAGATTGATTGTACTTCTTACCAGGTTGGCCAGTATAATACAAGTTACTATTATTTTTATCAGAATCTAGCGTATTAAATGGTGAATTACCATTGTTTGCAAGTTCATACAACTGTGGATTCCATAATCCAAAACGATGGTTCGCTCTAGTAGCAAATAAAGAATTTACAGCTGCCACTTGTGGTGCAACGATACTTGTTCCTCCATCAGTAAACCATTGATTATTGTATAACACAGTATATCCAGTTTGAGGATCACCGTTAGCGACGATATCAGGTAAGTTTCTACCAGATGCAGTCCCAGATGTTTGAATTGGTTTTGCGTATTGTTTTGCGTAACCCTTATCCATATTCCAGTATTGAACAGCATTATAACTATCTACACCACTAACATTTTTTTGGTATGCAGGTGTTTGGTTAAATTTACTGAAACCACCACCTGTTCCTACAAAGTATGTGCTTAGAAAACTATTTTGATCACTATTATATAGCTTCAACTGGTTAAAGTATGGATATAAGAAATCATTTGACCATGCACGTTCCCTATCAATCTTAACTCTATGACCGTTAATACTGTAGTTGATTGGGACACTGGTTGCTCCAACAGCCGTAATGAATGGAGATGATGCTGGAGATTCAACTGTTAGACCAGTTACTCCACCTTCAATACCATCATAAGCACCATTATCACCGGTTGAATTAAAGATGCTAATTCCTTGAGCAGCACCTTGTAACAACAAACTATTCATAATGGAATTGTAGTTCTTAGAAATAAATCCTTCATTTATCATTTGCTGAAGCTCTGCTTCACTGATTCCCCAACTCAATGATAAACTGTCAGATTTGTTATCACTAATTGCTTTGGCAAAACTCTCTAACATCCCAGATATAGTTGGTTGAGAAACATAAACGTTGATATTTGATTTAGGAGCAATGGAACCAGCTTGTTGGATATCCATTGTAGTTTCATCACTTTGTGACTTGATTGAAGCATAGGAATCTTTATAAACGTGAACTCGTTTAATACTTGAAGGTACTCCTACTTTCTTCCAAAATCTTGTAATATCAGAATTCTTAAATCCACCAAACGTGATAATTCCAATCCCGTGTTTATTGCCACTTTTTGCTTGTTTTAATGAAGTCACTCCATAACGATTAACAAAGTCTTTGGGACTACGTTTCATTGAACTAATTTTGTTTTTTTTAGCAGCATTGCTATTAATGTGATCATAGTTACTTAGCCCCATAAAACCACTAGCATACTTTTGCAATTTTCCTCTCATCTTGGGTTCATGGTTTGGACGGTATACAAATTTACCATTCACCTTGACTCGCACTTGTTTATAGTTAAGAGCTTTTTGAATATTGGAATTGCTACCATAACCTCTCAATACCAGGTTACCGGCATATCTGGTAGTCTTAATATGATACTTTTTAAAGTACTTTTGAATCGCTGCAATATTTCTATTAGTTTGTCCATAACGATTGGCAAATTGTCTGGTAGATAAAAACTTCTTATGCTTAGTCAAAACATAGTTTTCTAGGTTACTATTATTTCTAGTTTTAAGAATAATAACGAAGTTTGAAATAAGTGAGTTAGATTTTGATTTGACTTTCTGATGAATCTTTACTTTATGTACTGTTTTCTTAGCTTGAGCATCCACATTATAGTTAAATGTTGTTCCCAACAAAACAGAAGCACTTAACATTGCAATAATTGTTTTTCTATAATTCATTCGTATCACCTCTTATGTAATTTCATAATATTCCTAAAAATATCTTAAGTATACATATTTAAACAATTCTTTATATTTTTTATGTTAATATTAATTATAGTTACATAGTGAAAGGAGGTTTACAATTTGTTTAAAGAATTCAAAGCATTCATCTCTAAAGGTAATGTCTTAGATTTAGCCGTTGGTGTAATCATTGGTTCAGCATTCACAACCATTGTTAAATCATTTACTTCCAACTTGATTAATCCCTTAATTGGAATTTTCATGGGTGAAATTAACTTATCATCCATCGTATTCTCGGTGGGTTCTGCTCACTTCAGAGTCGGTAGTTTCATCAACGATGTTATTAACTTCTTGATTGTTGCCTTCGTTGTTTTCTTGATTGTAAGAACTTACAACAAAGTATCAAACCGCGACACTACTCCTAAGGATACCAAGACTGACATCCTATTGGGTGAAATCCGTGATTTACTTTCAGAACAAAAAAATAACAAATAAAAACAAACCCAGGTATTTTTATATCTGGGTTTTTCTTTTTGATATTAAGTTCAGTTTTAAAATATGATAAAATATTATTACTATTTCAAAAAATGAGGAGTTAATATGGTGATAATTACAGCAGGGATGATTGGTGTTGGTAAGACAACTTTGACCGGTAAAATCGCAAAACATTTAGGCACTAAGGCCTTCTATGAACCAGTTGGTGAAAATCCTGTTTTGCCCTTGTACTATAAAAATCCAGAACAATATGGGTTCTTATTACAAATTTACTTTTTAAACAAGCGTTTTTCAATGATTAAGAAAGCTCTATCAGATGACAACAACATCTTGGATAGATCAATCTATGAAGATGCCCTTTTCACAAAACAAAATAATGCTGAAGGTAATATTTCAGACATGGAATTAAAAATTTACCTAGAATTATTAGATAAAATGATGGGCGAATTAGATCAACTTCCTAAAAAAGCTCCAGACCTAATGGTATATGCTGAAACTGATTTTGAAACTATTCTACACAGAATTAAAATGCGTGGCCGTGACTATGAACAATTCGATAACGATCCTAAGTTAAAAGAATATTATTATCACATGTGGTCAGCATACAAACAATGGTATGAAGAATACGATAAGAGTCCTAAGATGAAGATTGACCTTCAAAAATATGACCTATCAGAAGATGCTAACGTCGACATCGTTTTAAACATGATTGATGAAGAACTTAAAAAAATAAGATAATAAAAAATCCCGAATCATAATGATTTGGGATTTTTTTGTGTTTAGTTATCTTCTAATGTACCTAGTTCAAAAATTGATTGACCATAAATTGCCATTGCTAACATCAAGTCATCAACAACTTGGTATTCATTAGCTTGGTGCATTGTGTTTACAGTCCAAGGGAATTCAGCACCGAATGCTACCCCTCTCTTCATCATACGACCGTAAGTACCACCACCAACAACTTGTGGTTGAGCTTCAGTCTTGCCAGTACGTTCACGGTAAACATTGATTAGTTTGTTTACGATTGGGTCTTTTGGATCAACATAGTGAGGAACCATGTCGTCTGTGTTCTTAACAGTACCATCCATTACCTTAGCAGCCTGGCTTAGGTGTTCACCAATGGTTTCAACACTAATACCCTTAGGATATCTGAAGTTAGTATTAACGAAACCACCATCAGTTGGGTTGAACTTTAGAATACCAACGTTCATTGTTAAGTCCCCCATGATTTCATCCGTGTAGTTTGCACCAATTCTGTTTGCACGAGAATCACCATGTAGGAATTCTGCAACAAACTTGATGAAGTTCTTAGCATCACCAGAGAAATCATAGCCACGTAGGAAGTTAGCAAGGAATGTTCCCCCATTAACACCGTTTCTTGGTTCCATTCCGTGTGCTGACTTACCAATTAAGTGTAATTTGATACCATCTTCAGTGATTTCAGAACCACCATCTAGTTTACGATCTTGCATAAATGTTGAGAATTCTTCCGCCATTTGGTCTTTAAATACAGTCTTAACATCAGCAAAAGCATCCCTTGGTACCATGTTTTCTCTTAAACCAGCATCGAAGTTAGCTAAGTAGTAATCAGCTGTGTCTTCTTGGTTAGTACCAAAAGTAGTTTCAAATGTTGTATTACCTTTTTCACCATTAATAACTGGGAATTGAGCGTCTGGAGAGAATCCAAAGTCAGGTTCGGGTTCTAACTTAAAGTAATGCTTCATTCCAGTCCAATTACTTTCTTCATCGGTACCAATAATAAATCGAATCTTGCAGTTAGGTTCAATTCCTTGGTCCTTCATCATCTTTAGACCATAGTATGCTGCCAAACCAGGTCCCTTGTCATCGGAGGCACCACGACCAAATACTTTGCCGTCTTTGATCATCATTTCAAATGGATTGCTGTCCCATCCTTCACCGGCTGGCATGACATCAGCATGGGCTAAAATAGCAAATGTCTTATCTCCACTACCGTATTCTATGTAACCAACTAGGTTATCCAAGTTTTTGACAGTGAAACCGTCGCGTTTACCAATTTCTAAGTACTTTACTAATGCTTTAGCTGGACCAGGTCCTAAAGGAAATTCATCAGTAGACTCATTATCATTTCTTTCACTATCGATAGAAATTAAGTCAGCTAAATCCTTTAGATAATCTTCTTTGTAGTCTTGAGCTAATTTATCCCAATTAATCATTTTGAAATCCTCCTTTACCTTTCCATATATTTTAGCATAATCTAATAAAAACACATCAATGAAGTCCCAAATTTTTAGTGATATACTGAAGATAAAGCGTTAGGAGGAATTAATATGACAGAAATTTCAACTGACATCGTTGATAAGACCATTATTAAACGCCCAAATAATAGCCATAAGGGAACGTTTGGACGAGTTGGTATTATTGGTGGAACTAATAACTTTGGCGGTGCCATTATCATGGCTTCTAAAGCCTGTGTCTATTCTGGTGCAGGATTAACAACAACTTTTACGGATACGGTTAATCTTTCCAGTCTTCATACACACATCCCCGAAGCAATGTTTTTGGATTTTAATGATTTAGATAGTATTAAAACAATGATTACCGGATTTAATGTTGTCTTAATTGGGCCTGGACTCGGTACAGATAACAATAGTCTTAAAATATTGAAAACCGTTTTTAATAACATCCAACCAAAGCAAAAATTAATTATTGATGGATCAGCCATCACACTTATTGCTAACCATAATCTTTCATTACCTGATGCTGACCTTATTTTTACACCACATCAAATGGAATGGCAAAGATTATCTGGCATTAAAATTAGTGACCAAAACGATGAAAATAATCAAAAAGCGGTCAAACAATTAAACGCTACGGTTGTTGTTAAGTCTCACCATACCAAGGTATATCGTAAAGACGATATATGGGTTAACCCTGGTGGTACCCCTGCACAAGCAACGGGTGGTATGGGTGACACTTTAGCTGGAATGATTGCCGGGTTTGTGGCACAATTCTCCGATACAACTAATGCAGTTTTATCTGCAGTATATGCTCACAGCGCAATCGCAGATAAATTAGCTGAGAACCAATATGTCGTTCTTCCTACCCAAATCATTGAACACATCCCTGAATTCATGAAAGCAAACGAAAAAAAGACAGAATCATAATCGATTCCGTCTTTTTTATTTTCGATTTATAAAGTTAAAAATTATTACCAATGATAAAGGAATAATTAATACTAGTACTGAATAAGCATTTAGGTAATGATCGACAATCTCCATGATGAAAGTTCCTAAAATGAAACTTGTAATTACCATGATGGTATCCATCAATAGTGATTGGGCTTTTTTATCATGATCAACCAATGCTAAATAAGCATTATTAGCGATTTTGCTAATGTTTCCGGTCATCATAAGTGGATTAAATGGATTACCCTTTAGCAGTTTGAATTCTTGTAACTGGGCAGCTGATACTAACGATAACAGTCCAACGATTAAAACTGACGAGGTATTTTTAACTAGTAAACCAACAATCATAATAACCACAATTTCATAAAACATGATTATCACTTTTCGTATATTAATTGAGTCCAGTTTTCTTTGCATTACCTTGATAATCACAATTCCTAGCGCAAAGAAAATAATTGAGAAAATGTACTTCAAAGATTGATCAAATTCATGATTAGCCAAACTAATCCCAAATAAAATTGAGTTTCCTGTTTGTAATCCAGCAAATACCCCACCTTGTTCAATAAAGGTATAGGCGTCGATTCCACCACTGGTTATTGCTAATAAGATTGCGATTAACGGATGCATAAATATGTCTTTATTTTTCATCTTCATTATCCATGCTTTCAGTTTTATTTAATATTCAATTTGTTTCGGATTGATGTGGCCTTACTACCAATAACTGTATCGGCAATTCTACTCTTAAGTGCAAGGTAAACGTATACCATTCCACCTAATAGACTTGAAATTGCAACAACAATGAAACTACCAATACGAGTGAATGGATTCATCAATAAACCGACAATCATATTGCCAGCATATACAGATGCTAAAGCAACAAGATATGTTACAAGTGAGAATAGCACAATCCAGTTAATTTGGTTTAGCATCTTATCACTTCTAATTTTGAATTGTCGATCCAATGAATTAATAATTAATCCATTTACAACCATGAATCCAATTGCAGAAGAAATTAGAGGACCAAATTCTTTGAAGAAGAATACCATTGGGAATTGTGATACTACCTTAGCAATGATTCCGTAAATAAAGTATCTTACGGCAACCTTGTTTTGAGAAATTCCTTGCATCATTGCAGTCACAACAGTGAACAATCCAAAGAAAATGGAAATAATGGATGAGAACGCTAATACGTTAGCTGATAGTGCACCATTACCAGTTCCGTAGAATAAACGGTTCAAAGGACCAGCAATTGCAGTCATCCCTAACGCTGCTGGAATCATTACGAATGAGAATAATACAAAACCACTTGAAATTTGGTGGCTGATTTCCTTCTTATCACCCTTTGTGTATGCTTCGGATAATAAAGGAACAACTGTGATTGCCATTGCAGAAGCAAGTGAGATGGTAATCATAATTAGCTTGTTTGCGTTACCAGCAAAAATTGCATACAACTGGTTAAGCACTTGATCAGATGCATTTGTGGCAACATGCATAATCTTAAAGAATGTAAATTGATCAATTAGTTGGAATATTGAAATTCCAGCACCTAAAATAACGAATGGTACGGCTTGTTGGATAATTTCAACGTATAACTTATTGGCATTTACATGAATTTCATTATTACTGTTCTTAACCAACGAACTGTAGTAACGACGGCGTTTTAAGTAATACCAAACTAGAACTAACAATCCTGCCACCGAACCAATAAAGGCAGCAAAGGTAGATTGAGAAACGGCAGTTACCCAATTACCGTGTAACATCTTAATAATGAAGAATACGGCTACCAACATGTAAATAACACGGAATAGTTGTTCAGCAAATTGTGAAATAGCTGAAGGTGCCATATCTTGGAATCCTTGGAAGTACCCACGGGTTAAACTCATGGTTGGAATGATTAATACGGCCCATGACAATGATCTCATAACCGGAATTAAATCAGGATTCCCGTTATCAAATGCAGGTGCTCCAATATATAGAATCAATGCACAAACAATCCCTGTGATTAATGATAATAATAATCCTCGCTTGTATAACCTGACACTGACACCATACTCATTTAATGCATTATAATGAGCAACCTGTTTGGCAATTGCAGATGGAATCCCGGCAATTGAAATAATTAAAATCAAACTATAAACGTTATATCCTTGAACGTATAAAGCATTTGCTTGTAAATACAAAGTTCCAAGCATCATACTCCAAGGAATTATGTATACTGCTCCTAATATTCTTGATAAGATGCTTCCCGCAGTCATCCATGCGGAACCCTCAATCATCTTATCCTGAGCTAAATTATCTTTCATATTTTTATCTTGTTCATGCATTTCGCATTCCCACTTTCAAATTTCTCTAACTTGTTCATTTTAATCAATATTTTACTCGTAATCAATATGATACCACTATTAGACACAAAAAAAGAGTGATAATCGTTAAATTATCACTCTTTTTCTTTAGTTAGCAACGATATTTACAATCTTACCAGGAACAACAATTACTTTTCTAACCGTCTTTCCTTCAATATCTGCCTTAATCTTGTCGTCACTCATAGCTGCTTCTTGAGTAGCATCCTTAGATGCATCAGCTGCAACCTTAATATGAGCTCTAACCTTACCGTTAACTTGAACTACGATTTGTACTTCATCATCAACTAGTTTGCTTTCATCATATTCTGGCCATTTAGCATAAGCAATGCTGTCGTCATGACCAAACTTGCTCCATAGTTCTTCAGCCATATGTGGAATGATTGGTGAAACTAACTTCACGAATCCTTCCATGTAGTCTAAGAATAAACTATCTTGCTTGTAGCATTCGTTAATGAATACCATCATACTTGAAATAGCGACGTTGAAACGAAGATTTTCGTAATCATCAGTTACCTTCTTAACAGTTTGGTTGTAAATCTTATCTAATTTATGGTCGTTTACAGTAGTGATACGGTCACGAAGTTTGTCTTCGTCATCGATCATTAATCTCCAAACACGGTTAACCCATCTGTTGGCACCATTAATACCTTCAGTACTCCATGGTTTTGATTCAGTTAATGGGCCCATGAACATTTCGTATAATCTCAATGTATCTGCACCGTATTCTTCAACGATATCGTCAGGGTTAACAACGTTACCCTTTGATTTAGACATCTTTTCGTGGTTAGTACCTAAAATCATTCCTTGGTTAACTAACTTGTGGAATGGTTCCTTGGTAGGAACAACACCTAAATCGTAAAGAACTTTGTGCCAGAAACGAGCATATAGTAAGTGAAGAACGGCATGTTCTGCACCACCAATGTATAGGTCAACTGGTAGCCATTTCTTTAATAATTCAGGGTCAGCAATCATCTTATCGTTGTGTGGATCAATGTATCTTAAGTAGTACCATGAACTACCTGCCCATTGTGGCATAGTGTTAGTTTCACGTTTACCCTTACGACCATTTTCATCAACAACATTTACCCATTCGTCGATGTTAGCTAATGGTGATTCACCGGTACCTGATGGTTCAATGTTATCAGTTTCTGGTAATACCAATGGAAGTTCATCTTCTGGTACTAAACCAGTTTCACCGTCTTCCCAATGAATAACTGGGATTGGTTCACCCCAGTATCTTTGACGTGAGAAGATCCAGTCTCTTAAACGATAGTTAGTCTTTGCATGGCCTGCTTTGTTGTCTTCCAACCATTTAACGATAGCGTCAATGGCATCTTTTTTGTTCATACCATCTAAGAAGTCTGAGTTAATGTGAACACCGTCACCAGTGTATGCTTCTTTTTCGATATCGCCACCTTCGATAACTGGTTTGATAGGAAGTTCAAATTTCTTGGCAAATTCATAATCACGGTCATCATGAGCTGGAACAGCCATAATTGCACCAGTTCCGTAAGAAGAAAGAACGTAGTCACCAATCCAAATTGGAATTTGTTCACCATTAACTGGGTTAATTCCGTAAGCTCCGGTAAATACGCCAGACTTGTCTTTGTTTAAATCAGTACGTTCTAAATCAGACTTAGTCGCAACTTCCTTACGGTAAGCTTCAATTGCTTCTTTCTTGTCGTCAGTAGAAATCTTATTTACTAAATCATGATCTGGAGCTAACACAATGTATCCGGCTCCAAATAATGTATCTGGTCTAGTTGTGAAAACTTCGATTTTTTCATCATGGTCTTTAACGCCAAAGAATACACTGGCACCCTTTGAACGACCAATCCAGTTTCTTTGCATTTCTTTAATGCTTTCTGGCCAGTCTAAGTCATCTAAGTCATCGATTAAACGATCAGCATAAGCGGTAATCTTTAATACCCATTGTTTCATTGGAACACGGTATACTGGGTATCCACCACGTTCAGTCTTACCATCGATAACTTCTTCGTTAGCAACAACGGTTCCACCCATAAAGTCTGGAGCCCAGTTAACTTCAATTTCATCTTCGTAAGCTAAACCTTTTTTGTATAATTGTTCGAAAATCCATTGAGTCCACTTGTAGTACTTAGGATCAGTAGTATCAACTTCTCTGTCCCAGTCGTATGAGAAACCTAATGACTTGATTTGTTCTCTAAAGTGCTCGATGTTCTTTTGAGTAAATGAACCAGGATGGTTACCTGTCTTCAATGCATATTGCTCTGCAGGTAAACCGAATGCATCAAATCCAATTGGATGCAATACGTTCTTACCTTGCATTCTCTTAAATCTAGCCATGATATCAGTCGCCGTATATCCTTCAGGATGTCCTACATGAAGTCCTTGACCAGAAGGATATGGGAACATATCTAGAGCATAGTAATTTTCTTTATTTTCATCATTTGTTGTTTTAAAAGTTTCATTGGTTTCCCAATATTTTTGCCATTTCTTTTCAACATCTTTGTGATTATAAGCCATAAAAAATTCCTCCTTTAATCAGTTATCGAATAAAAAAGTCCTATAAGCTATAAAGCCTATAGGACGAACATTCCGCGGTACCACCTAAGTTTATCTATAAAATATAGATACATCTCAAGTCCTTAACGCGGAAAACGTCTTAACCTACTGAGATTCAGTCAAGATCTCTACGACTAGTTCAATTGGCATTGGTCTAAATTCGCAGCGACCATTTAGTTTCTGAAAAGCAACGCCAATCTACTACCTCGTATCAACAATTTCTATTCGGTAATTTAATTATTTTAAATATACCAGTCTACAGAATTAAAATCAAGGACAATTATCAAATGTGTTAGAATTATTGATAGTTATTAATTAAGGAGTAATTAAATAATGAAAATCCAACCATCAGTTAGATACAGTCATACTCTTTTATCTCAATTGGTGCAAAACGGCGACACTGTCGTTGATGCAACCGTTGGAAAGGGAAATGATACTGAGTTTTTATCACAGTTAGTCGGTGAGCATGGTAAAGTTTACGGCTTCGATGTGCAATCAGAAGCAATCAACTACACTAAAAAAAGATTAGATGACAAAAATTTATGTAATAACGTCACACTTTTTAATACTGGTCATGAAAATGTTGCAAAACTAGTCGATGAATCAATTAATGCCGCCATCTTTAACCTTGGATACCTACCAGGAAGCAATAAGGATATCATTACCAAACCAGATACCACCCTGACAGCGATTAAAGCATGTCTTGAAAAACTAGAAGTAAACGGCATAGTTGTCTTAGTTCTATACTATGGTCATGATGGAGGTCCACAAGAAAAGGATGCAGTAATTCAATATGCTCAAAGTTTAGATCAAAAAGCATTTTCCGTTATGCAATATCAATTTATCAATCAGGTCCATTGCCCACCTATCCTATTGGCAATACAAAAAAATTCCAACTAATTAAAGTTGGAATTTTTTATTTTATTTTTTAGCTAAAATACGATCGTATAAGTTTACAATTACCGCAAAGATAACAATAAACAAACATACCCAAAATACTTTGTGTAGTGAATCGTAAATCACGTTTCTTAATGGTTCCATTAACTTAGCAGGAACTAAATGAGCGGTTTTAACGTTAACAATTTTATTAATCATATCCATCTTAGCACCATCAGTATGAAGAATTCCAATGGTTAATTGTCTATTCATCACGATACCTAAAACGGCCACAATCAATGTTTGACCAAATATTCTACATAATGTATTGAATGATGTTGCAACACCGACATCTGTTTTTTCAACACTATTTTGTGAGATAACTGTTCCGTTGGTAATAGTGATTCCAAAACCAATTCCACAAATTGCTGCGATGGCAAAGAACCAAGCAAATGAGACGGTAAATGGAAGCAATACTACCCAAATGGCAGCAACTAAAATAAAGAATAAACCAAACATTGTTGCGTAAAATGCCTTCATTTTCGATAATAACCATCCAGATACAAATGCACCAAAGATCCAAAGGATGGAAGTTGGCGTGATAGCTAGACCAGAAAGTGTTGCTGGATATCCGAATATTCCCTGGGTCCAAACTGGAAGATAAACTTCTAGTCCCATCAAGAAACCACTGATTAGAAAGGCAATGATATTTTGAATAACAAACGTTCTGTTTTTCAGTAACTTCATTGGAATGATTGGGTTTTCAGCACAATGTTCTTTTCTTACAAATAAGATTAACAATAATATTGAGAAGAAAGTACAGTATGAGATTGGTTGCCAGTTATCAGATAAATCACTAATCAATTGGATGATGTACATCAATGATAGTAATAGTAATGATAGATAAATCATTCCTAGATAATCAATTGATTGTTTAACCACAATGTGTTTTTCATGAAAACTCATGATAAAAATAATTAAAGCAATGATTCCTAGCGGTACGTTTAAAAAGAAAATCCAGTGCCAACTAAGACTATCAACTAAAAATCCACCTATTAAAGGCGCCAAGATGGACGCAATCCCCCAAATAGCACCGTTTAATCCTAAGATTTTACCTCTATTCTCATCAGAATAAATATCAGCAACAATCGTGTATGATAAAGGCATAATTACACCAGCACCAACACCTTGAATTGCTCGCCAAATAATCAATGTTGTCATTGAACTAGACAATCCGGAAAAAATTGATCCGATTAAGAATATTCCAATCCCAAAGATGAAAATCTTCTTTCTACCAAATTGGTCGGATAGCTTTCCATAAATTGGAGTCGATATTGCATTGGTAAGTAAGTAAACTGAGAATACCCAGTTCATAATTGAAACACCATGTAAATCCCCTACAATTGTGGGCATCGCAGTTGATACAATCGTTCCTTCAACGGCACTCATAAATGTAGCGATAAACAATGATATGGTTACTAATAAAACATTGTTCTTTTGCGTATTAATACTCATTGTTCCTCCATCAAAATAAAAACGATTTATAAGTAACTTTCTACAAATAAATCGTCTTTATAGTTTTAAGATATATTATTTAAAGAAATTTTGTAGTTCTTCAACCTTGTCAGTGTGTTCCCAAGGTAAATCAACATCAGTTCTACCAAAGTGACCGTAAGCAGCAGTTTTCTTGTAAATAGGACGCTTTAGATCAAGCATCTTAATGATACCAGCTGGTCTTAAGTCAAAAATTTCTCTAATTGCTTTAATTAGGTCATTTTCTGAGACAGTGGCAGTACCAAAAGTATTTACAGAAATTGAAACTGGCTTTGCGACACCGATAGCGTAAGCAACTTGTACTTCAATACGAGTAGCTAACTTAGCAGCAACGATATTCTTAGCAATGTATCTAGCAGCATAACTTGCTGATCTATCAACCTTGGTAGCATCTTTACCAGAGAACGCACCACCACCATGATGAGCAGCACCACCGTAAGTATCAACAATAATCTTTCTTCCAGTTAATCCAGCATCACCTTGAGGTCCACCAATTACAAAACGACCTGTAGGATTAATGAAGAATTTGGTGTCATCATTTAGTAATTCTGCTGGAATAACAGCCTTAATTACTTGTTCAATAACATCTTTTCTAATTTGTTCTAAAGTAACATCTGAATCATGTTGAGTACTTAAAACAACCGTTTCAACAGCAACTGGTTTGTTGTTGTCATCATATTCAACAGTCACTTCAGCCTTTGCATCAGGTCTTAAGTATGGGATTGTACCATCTTTTCTTAAATCAGCAATTTTTCTCATTAATTTGTGACTTAAAGAAATTGGTAGTGGCATTAGTTCAGGTGTTTCATCAACAGCGTAACCAAACATTAGTCCTTGGTCACCCGCACCAATCTTATCTAGGACATCTTCACTACTGTCACGAGTTTCTAGAGAATCATCAACACCTTGAGCAATATCAGGTGATTGTTCATCAATGGCAACTAATACTGCACAAGTATTACCATCGAAACCATATTGGTCATTGTCGTAACCAATTTCTTTGATAGTTTCTCTAACGATTTTTTGAATGTTAACGTATGCTTTGGTAGTAATTTCACCAAAAACCAATACTAAACCAGTAGTTACTGAACATTCACAAGCAACTCTGGAATCAGGATCTTGCTTTAGCATTTCATCTAGGATAGCGTCACTGATTTGATCAGCAATTTTATCTGGATGTCCTTCTGAAACAGATTCTGATGTAAATAAATGTCTTTCTTGCATTTTAATGATTCCCCCTATTAATTTGGTTACAAGGCATCTTCACTATCAAGGTGAATCCTATCGGGAATACGCTTATAACTCTTAAAATAATATCATAACTTTAATATTTTTTAAAGTAATCACAAATACAAAAAAAGACTACCCTATCGGATAGTCTTTTTTAATTAGTACCGGAGGTGGGGTTCGAACCCACACGATCTTGCGATCACTGGATTTTGAGTCCAGCGCGTCTGCCAATTCCGCCACTCCGGCATAATATTAAAATGAAGCCAAAGGCGGTAATCGGATTTGAACCGATGATAAAGGTTTTGCAGACCTCTGCCTTACCACTTGGCTATACCGCCATTTTTGTTCGAATTCAACTGGGCTAGCTGGATTCGAACCAGCGCATAATGGAGTCAAAGTCCAGTGCCTTACCACTTGGCTATAGCCCAATTAAAAAGGGCGGTAGGTGGGAATCGAACCCACGCGTGTCGGAACCACAATCCGATGTGTTAACCACTTCACCACTACCGCCATAGCAACATCAACAGGGATAGCAGGAGTTGAACCCGCACCAACGGTTTTGGAGACCGTTGTACTACCATTATACTATATCCCTATGGTGGAGGGGAGTGGATTCGAACCACCGAACCCGAAGGAGCGGATTTACAGTCCGCCGCGTTTAGCCAGACTTCGCTACCCCTCCATAAATGGCGCGGGACAGAATCGAACTGCCGACACACGGAGCTTCAATCCGTTGCTCTACCAACTGAGCTACCGAGCC
>NZ_VBSE01000037.1 GCF_005930975.1 Apilactobacillus kunkeei
GCACCCATAGCGCAACTGGATAGAGTGTCTGACTACGAATCAGAAGGTTGTAGGTTCGACTCCTACTGGGTGCATTTTTTTATTTTCGGGAAGTAGCTCAGCTTGGTAGAGCACCTGGTTTGGGACCAGGGGGTCGCAGGTTCGAATCCTGTCTTCCCGATAATATAAGTAAGAGAGAAAACATTAGATTGTTTTCTCTTTTTTGTTTTTCGTTAAAAATCTTTGCATTTTCAATATAAGTCCGTATAATTATAGTCAGAATTAGTCAAAGAAAGAGGTGGTATTATGCAGGGTAAAAATATTTCGGATATTATTGAGAAGTATTTAAAGGAAATGATTGCTGAAGACGAGAGAGTTGAAATTAGTAGATCTGATATTGCCAGCCATTTTGATGTTGTTCCATCACAAATCAACTACGTTATTAAGACTAGATTTACCATTCAAAATGGATACGTAGTCGAAAGTAAACGCGGTGGTGGTGGATACATCCGTATTGAAAAAGTAAAACTGCTCGATAATATAGATATTTTAGATACGCTGATTAATGCCATCGGCGATGGTTTAACCCAACGTGAAGGTAAGGCAATTATCAATACTTTGGTGTTAAACAATCTAATTACTGACAATGAAGCTGACTTAGTGTTAGCATCTATTAACAAGCAGACACTAGCTGTTGGCAACAAACTACTTGAAAATGAGATTAGAGCGAATATAATGATTGCAATACTTGATCATTTAAGATACAAAAGCTAGAAAGTGAGGCACTATATGGATAACATTTTTACTCCAAGCGCAAAGAACGTATTGATTTTGGCACAAGAACAAGCCAAAGTGTTTGGCCACCAAGGAATTGGGACAGAACACTTATTACTAGCTTTATCAATGGAAGATAACGGCATCGCAAAATCAGCACTAAAGCAGTGCGATGTTCATGAAGATGATATCAAAGGCGAAATGGAAATATTGGTTGGATATGGTAATCTAACTGATTCAGATAAAGACACATACTTACCATATTCTCCTAAAGCGGAAGCCATTTTAACCTTATCAGGACAAATTGCAAAGAAATACGGTGCAATTAAAATAGGAACAGAACACTTATTACTTGCCATCTTAGATACTCCAGACACTTTAGCCGCTAGAATTTTAGTGGCACTAAACGTGGTTGAAGTAAATGATGTAAAGAAGGTGCTATTGCGTAAGATGGGATTCCCAGGCGATTCAAGTTCAAATTCCAAGAACATTCCATTACCAGGAAGTAGGGCATCTCGTAATAAAGGAACTACTCCTACTTTAGATTCACTTGCTACTGATCTTACCAAATCAGCTAAAGATGGTTTGATTGATCCTACTATTGGTAGGGACGATGTTATCAAACGTGTAATTCAAATTCTTAGTCGTCGTACTAAGAACAATCCAGTGCTAATCGGGGAAGCAGGGGTAGGTAAGACTGCTGTTGTTGAAGGCTTGGCATTAAAGGTTGCTCACAGACAAGTTCCAGAAGATATGCAAAATAAGCGTATCATGATGCTTGAAATGGGAACTTTAGTCGCTGGTACTAAGTACCGTGGTGAGTTTGAAAAACGTCTAATGAAGATTATTAGTGAAATCAAGTCAGTGGGTAACGTAATCCTATTCATTGATGAATTACACACCTTAATGGGTGCTGGTGGCGCTGAAGGAGCAATCGATGCTTCCAATATTCTAAAGCCAGCACTTGCTAGAGGAGATCTTCAAACAATCGGTGCTACTACCCTGGATGAATATCAAAAGTACATCGAAAAAGATGGGGCTTTAGCTAGAAGATTCGCAACTGTTTCGGTTGAAGAACCAACTAGAGATGAAGCTGTCGAAATCCTAAAGGGAATTCGTCCTAAGTACGAAAGCCATCACCAAGTTAAAATTACTGATGATGCTATTGAAAAGGCTGTAGATTTATCAAGCAGATACATCAGTAACCGTTTCCTACCTGATAAGGCAATTGACCTGATGGATGAGGCTGCCGCCATGGTTAGAATAAACAACCTAGACGAAAATAATCCATTGGAAGAACTTGAAAACAAGATTAACGAGTACAGTACACAAATGGAAAGTGCCATAGAAGAGCAACGTTTTGAAGATGCTGTTTCACTTCGTCAAAAGGAACAAGAACTACAAGAAGAATTAAAGAATAAACGTCAAGAAACAGCTGATATTAGAAAGAAACGTCAAGAAGACCACAATTTTGATATCAAAGAAACTGGTGAAGATGTCGCTAAGGTTGTCTCAGAATGGACTGGGGTTCCAGTAACGAAGATGACTAAGTCTGACAGCAAGCGTTTAGTTAACCTAGAGTCAATCTTACACAAGAAAATTATTGGTCAAAATGAAGCTGTTTCTGCGGTATCACGTGCAATTAGACGTGCTAGAAGTGGTATCAAGGATCCAAACAGACCAATCGGTTCATTCATTTTCTTAGGTCCTACCGGTGTTGGTAAGACTGAATTAGCTAAGGACTTAGCTGAAGAAATGTTTGGTTCAAAAGACGACATTATCAGAATTGATATGTCAGAATATATGCAAAAGGAATCAGCTTCTCGAATGGTCGGTTCAGCTCCAGGATACGTTGGATACGATGAAGGTGGACAATTAACCGAAAAGGTAAGACAACATCCTTACTCAGTTGTTTTATTCGATGAAGTAGAAAAGGCTCATCCGGATGTCTTCAACTTGTTACTACAAGTATTAGACGATGGATATCTAACTGATTCTAAAGGTAGACATGTTGACTTTAGAAATACTGTCTTGATTATGACTTCTAATTTAGGTGCTAGAACACTACGTGATAAGAAAACCGTTGGTTTTGGTGCTGAACTAGATCATGAGGATGAAAACTACAAGCTAATGAGAAAGACGGTCGAAGAACAAATGAAGAGATTCTTCAGACCAGAATTCTTAAATCGTATCGATGAAACAATCATCTTCCACGAACTAAATGAAAAACAAGTTCAAGAAATTGTTAAATTAATGTCCAATGATTTATTGAAACGAGTTCATGATTTGGGTATCAACGTGAAGATGACTACTGCGGCAATTGAATTGATTGCCAAGAATGGTTTTAATCCTGAATATGGTGCGCGTCCAATTCGTCGTGCATTACAAAATGATGTAGAAGACAAAGTTTCTGAAGAAATTCTTTCTGGTGAAATTAAACCGGGGGATGACGTGTCAATTGGAGCATCTAAAGGTAAGATTACGATTACAAAAAAAGAATCCGTTAAGGCATAATAAAAAAGAGGGAATTATCCCTCTTTTTTATTGTCTAAATCTTGACTTTATATACCTTAGATAGTATCATACTAAATATATAACTACGAAGTGAAATGTGTGTCGGCGATCTATTGTCCGTCAGACACGCCTATATTAACCAAAAATAAGCTTCATTTTGAATTGCTTATTTTGGTTTTTTTTTGCTCATTTTTAGAAAAAAAGGGCAAAAAAAAGCAATTGTAACACAATTGTAATATTTCATTTACGTAGAAATTTTTGGAGGGGTGAAGAACTTGGCAGGACATTTAGTTAAATATGGTAAACACCGTATTCGTAGAAGTTACTCTCAAATCAAGGAAGTTCTTGATTTACCTAATTTAATTGAAATTCAAACAGATTCATACAAGTGGTTCTTAGATGAAGGTTTGCGTGAAATGTTTAACAGCATTATGCCTATCGATGATTTCCAAGGAAAACTATCCTTAGAATTTGTTGATTACCAATTATTAGAACCTAAGTACACTGTTAATGAAGCAAGAGATCATGAGGCTAACTACTCAGCTCCACTTCATATCACATTGAAATTGACCAATCATGAAACTGGCGAAATTAAGACCCAAGATGTATTCTTTGGTGATTTCCCATTGATGACTGATCAAGGTACTTTCATTATTAACGGGGCGGAACGTGTAATTGTTTCACAATTAGTTCGTTCTCCTGGTGTATTCTTCCACAAAGAAGAAGATAAAAATGGACGTATCAGTTATGGTACTACTGTAATTCCTAACCGTGGTGCCTGGATGGAATTCGAAACTGATGCAAAGAACTTATCATATGTTCGTATTGATAGAACTAGAAAGCTACCAATTACTGAACTAGTTCGTGCTTTAGGTTTCGGTTCAGATGACGAAATTACTCAAATTTTGGGTAGCAATGATAGTCTTTCATTGACACTTGAAAAAGATGTCCACAAAGACACAGAAGATTCACGTGTTGAAGAAGCATTAAAGGACATTTACGAACGTCTACGTCCGGGTGAACCTAAGACTGCTGATTCATCTCGTAGCCTATTGACTACTCGTTTCTTCGATCCAAAACGTTACGACATGGCTCCTGTTGGTAGATACAAGACTAACAACAAATTAAGCCTAAAGACTCGTTTACTAGGATTAACCCTTGCTGAAACTTTAGCTGATCCAGATACTGGTGAAATTATTGCTAAGAAGGGTACTGTAATTGACAAGAATGTCATGAAAGAATTAGCTCCATACTTGGACCGCGAAGATTTCAAGGCATACACTTTCAACCCGTCAGAACAATCAGTTGTTCCAGAACCAATGACTGTACAAATCATCAAAGTACAATCAGAAAAAGACCCAGATCATGTTGTTAACATGATTGGAAACGACAACATTTCATTGGATTACCATCACATCACTCCAGCAGACATCATTTCTGCTATTAACTACTTCTTCAACTTGCAAGAAGGAATTGGTGAACCTGATGATATTGACCATTTAGGTAACCGTCGTATCCGTTCTGTTGGTGAATTACTACAAAACCAATTCAGAATTGGTCTAGCAAGAATGGAACGTGTAGTAAGAGAACGTATGTCAATTCAAGACACTACTACTGTTACTCCACAACAATTAATCAATATTCGTCCTGTAGTAGCTTCAATTAAGGAATTCTTTGGTTCATCTCAATTGTCACAATTCATGGACCAAACCAACCCATTGGGTGAATTAACTCATAAACGTCGTCTATCTGCATTGGGACCTGGTGGTTTAACCAGAGACCGTGCCGGATACGAAGTTCGTGACGTTCACTACACTCACTATGGTCGTATTTGTCCTATTGAAACTCCCGAAGGTCCTAACATTGGTTTGATTAACTCACTTTCAAGTTATTCTAAAGTTAACAAGTATGGTTTTGTGGAAACACCTTATCGTCGTGTATCATGGGATACTCACAAAGTAACTGATAAGATTGATTACTTATCAGCTGACGAAGAAGATAACTTCGTAGTTGCTCAAGCTAACTCTCCATTAAATGAAGATGGATCATTCAAGAACGATGTTGTTATGGCTAGATACAAGTCAAACAATATTGAAACTAAGATTGAAAACGTTGACTACATGGATGTTTCTCCTAAGCAAGTAGTTTCAGTTGCCACTGCATGTATTCCTTTCTTGGAAAACGATGACTCTAACCGTGCCTTGATGGGTGCCAACATGCAACGTCAAGCTGTTCCTTTGGTTAACCCACATGCACCACTAGTTGGTACTGGTATTGAATACAAGGCAGCTCATGACTCTGGTGTTGCTTTAATCTGTAAACACCCAGGTACTGTTGAATACGTTGACGCTGACGAAGTTCGTGTTAGAAGAGAAGACGGTTCATTAGACACTTACAAGCTAATGAAGTTCCAACGTTCAAACGGTGGTAAGAACTACAACCAACGTCCAATTGTTCGTGTAAACGACAAGGTTGACGCTGATGAAATTCTAGCTGACGGTCCTTCAATGGAAAACGGAGAACTTGCTTTAGGTCAAAACCCAGTTGTTGCATTTATGACTTGGCAAGGTTACAACTTCGAAGATGCCATTGGTATTTCAGAAAGATTAGTTCGAGAAGACGTATACACTTCAATTCATATTGAAGAATACGAATCAGAAACTAGAGATACCAAACTTGGACCTGAAGAAATGACTAGAGAAATTCCTAACGTTGGGGAAGACGCTTTGAGAAACCTTGACGAAGAAGGAACTATTAGAATTGGTGCAGAAGTACATGACGGTGACATCTTAGTTGGTAAGGTTACTCCTAAGGGTGTAACAGAATTATCAGCTGAAGAACGTTTACTACATGCTATCTTCGGTGAAAAATCTAGAGAAGTTCGTGATACTTCACTACGTGTACCTCACGGTGGTGGCGGTATCGTTCAAGATGTTAAGGTCTTCACTAGAGAAAATGGTGATGAATTAGCACCAGGTGTAAACAAGATGGTTCGAGTTTACATTGCTCAAAAACGTAAGATTCAAGTTGGGGACAAGATGTCTGGTCGTCATGGTAACAAGGGTACTGTTTCCATTGTTATTCCTGAAGAAGATATGCCTTACTTACCAGATGGTACTCCAATTGATATTCTATTGAGTCCCATGGGTGTTCCTTCACGTATGAACATTGGACAAGTTCTTGAATTACATTTAGGTATGGCTGCTAAAAAACTAGGTATTCACGTAAGTACTCCGGTATTCGATGGTGCTCGTGATTCAGATATCTGGGACGCTGTTAAAGAAGCTGGTATGGCTTCAGACGGTAAGTCAGTTGTTTATGATGGTAGAACCGGTGAACCATTCGATAAACGTGTTGCTGTCGGTGTAATGCACTACTTGAAACTTGCTCACATGGTTGATGATAAGATCCATGCTCGTTCAATTGGACCTTACTCACTAGTTACTCAACAACCACTTGGTGGTAAAGCACAATTTGGTGGACAACGTTTTGGTGAAATGGAAGTTTGGGCCCTAGAAGCTTATGGTGCCGCATACACACTACAAGAAATCTTGACTTACAAATCAGATGACGTTGTTGGTCGTGTTAAGACATACGAAGCTATCGTTAAGGGTGAACCAATTCCTAAGCCAGGTGTTCCTGAATCATTCCGTGTTCTTGTAAAAGAACTTCAAGCTCTAGGATTAGACATGAAGGTTCTTAACGAAGACAACCAAGAAATCGAACTTCGTGACTTAGATAGCGAAGAAGACGATGGTGTTGTTAACGTTGATGCTTTAAGCAAATTAGCTGAAAAGCAAAAGAAAGAACAAGAAGAAAAAGATGAAGAAAAGTCTGAACAAGACGATAAAGCGAACACCAACTTTAAGGAATAAAGAAAGGGGACTATCCATTGGTCGATGTAAACAAATTTTCAAGCATGCAAATTGGATTAGCTTCTTCTGATAAAATTCGTAGTTGGTCATTTGGTGAAGTTAAAAAGCCAGAAACTATCAACTACAGAACTTTAAAACCAGAAAAAGATGGTCTATTCGACGAAAGAATTTTCGGTCCTACAAAGGATTGGGAATGTGCTTGTGGTAAATATAAACGTATTAGATACAAGGGTATCGTCTGTGATCGTTGTGGGGTAGAAGTTACACGTGCCAAAGTGCGTCGTGAACGTATGGGACACATTGAATTAGCTGCTCCAGTAACTCACATTTGGTACTTTAAAGGAATTCCAAGTCGTATGGGTCTTGTATTAGACATGAGCCCACGTGCTTTGGAAGAAATTATCTACTTTGCTTCATACGTTGTTACAGATCCTGGTGATACTCCACTAGAAAACAAGCAACTAATCTCAGAACAAGATTACCGTGAAAAGAAACTTGAATACGGTAACCGTTTTGAAGCTAAGATTGGTGCTGAAGCAATTAGAACTTTATTGAACAATGTTGATATCAATAAAGAAGTTGCTGAACTAAAAGATGAACTAAAGAAGGCTACTGGTCAAAAGCGTGTTAGAGCTGTTAGACGTCTAGATATTCTAGAAGCCTTCCTACAATCAGGAAATGACTTGTCATGGATGGTAATGGAAGCAATTCCAGTTATTCCACCTGACTTAAGACCAATGGTACAACTAGAAGGTGGCCGTTTTGCTACTTCTGATTTAAATGACTTGTACCGTCGTGTTATTAACAGAAATAACCGTCTAAAGAGATTATTAGACTTACATGCTCCTGGTATCATCGTTCAAAATGAAAAACGAATGTTACAAGAAGCTGTTGATGCTTTGATTGATAACGGTCGTCGTGGTCGTCCTGTTGCTGGTCCTGGTAACCGTCCACTTAAGTCACTATCACACATGCTTAAAGGTAAGCAAGGTCGTTTCAGACAAAACTTACTTGGTAAGCGTGTTGACTACTCTGGTCGTTCTGTTATTGATGTTGGACCATTCTTGAAGTTCAACCAAATGGGACTTCCAGTTCCAATGGCCATGGAATTATTCAAGCCTTTCATTATGAAAGAACTTGTAAAACGTGGTAGTGCATCAAATATTAAGTCTGCTAAACGTCAAATCGAACGTAAAGATGAAGAAGTATTCGATGTATTGGATGACGTAATTAAGGAACATCCAGTATTGCTTAACCGTGCGCCTACATTGCATAGATTAGGTATTCAAGCATTCGAACCTGTGTTGGTTTCAGGTAAATCAATGCGTCTTCACCCATTAGCTTGTGAAGCTTACAATGCCGATTTTGATGGTGACCAAATGGCCATCCACGTTCCTTTATCAGACGAAGCACAAGCTGAATCAAGACTATTGATGCTAGCTGCTACTCATATTCTTGCCCCTCGTGATGGAAACCCAATCGTTGCTCCTTCACAAGATATGGTTATCGGTAACTACTACCTAACTATGGAAGAAGAAGGTCGTGAAGGTGAAGGTATGATCTTCAACACACCTGAAGAAGCAAGACTTTCATACCAAAGTGGTTTAACACACTGGCACACTCGTGTTGGTATTGCCGCTTCATCAATGAGTGAAAAGCCATTTACTGATGAACAAAAGGACAAGATTTTGGTAACAACTATTGGTAAGATTATCTTTAACGGTATTCTTCCAAAGACATTCCAATACTTGAACGAACCAACTGATACTAACCTACATGGTCACTTATCTGACAGTTTCTTCCTAGAACCTGGTGAAGATATCCATGAACACTTGAAGAATGCTCCACTAAATGGTGCCTTCAAGAAAGGTTTCTTATCAGACATCATTGCTGAAGTTTACAAGCAATACAAGGTAACTGAAACTTCACAACTACTAGATAGAATGAAGGACTTAGGTTACAACGAATCAACTAAATCAGGTTTAACTGTTGGTATCACAGATGTTACTGACCTTAAATCAAAACCTCAAATTATTGCTGATTCACACAAAAAAGTTGAAAACGTTACAAAACAATTCCGTCGTGGTTTAATTACCGACCAAGAACGTTACGAAAGAGTTATCGGTATCTGGAGTGATGCTAAGGATGAAATTCAAAACGACTTGTTGAAGAACTTCGATCCTCAAAACCCTATCTTTATGATGAGTGACTCTGGTGCTCGTGGTAACATCTCTAACTTTACTCAATTAGCTGGTATGCGTGGTTTGATGGCTGCACCTAATGGTGAAATCATGGAACTACCTATCACTGCTAACTTCCGTGAAGGTCTATCAGTTCTTGAAATGTTCATTTCAACCCACGGTGCCCGTAAGGGTATGACTGATACCGCCTTGAAGACTGCCAACTCAGGTTACTTAACTCGTCGTCTAGTTGATGTGGCCCAAGACGTTATTATCAGAGAAGAAGATTGTAATACTGACCGTGGAGTTATCGTTGCTGCATTGAAGCAAGGTAACGAAATGATTGAACCTCTATATGACAGAATCATTGGTAGATATGCTATGAAGACAGTTAAGAACCCAGAAACTGGCGAAGTAATTGTTAAGCATAACCAAATGATTAACGAACCCGAAGCAGAAGCAATTGAAGCTGCTGGAATTGAAGAAGTTGAAATTCGTTCAGCATTCACTTGTAACACAGTGCATGGGGTTTGTGAAAAATGTTATGGTCGTAACTTAGCCACTGGTTCACCTGTCGAAGTTGGTGAAGCTGTTGGTACTGTTGCAGCTCAATCAATTGGTGAACCTGGTACTCAATTAACTATGCGTAACTTCCATACCGGTGGGGTTGCTGGTAACGCGGATATCACACAAGGTCTTCCTCGTGTTCAAGAAATTTTCGAAGCTAGAAACCCTAAAGGTAAAGCTGAAATTACTGAAGTTACAGGTACTGTATCTCTAATTGAAGAAAACCCTGCTGAAAGAGTGAAGGAAGTTACTGTTAAAGGTGACGCCGACACTAGAACTTACAAGGTTCCAATTAATGCTCGTATGAACGTGGCTGAAGGTGACTTCATCCGTCGTGGACAAGCTATTAATGAAGGTTCAATTGATCCTAAGGAACTAATCAAGGTTCGTGACTCACTATCAACTGAAGTATACTTGCTAAGTGAAGTTCAAAAGACTTACCGTATGCAAGGGGTAGAAGTTAGTGATAAGCATGCTGAAATCATGGTTCGCCAAATGTTACGTAAGGTAAGAATCATGGACTCAGGTGACACTGACGTTCTTCCAGGTACTTTGATGGATATTAATGACTTTAAGGAAGCTAATGCTGACGCAGTTATTTCTGGTAAGATTCCAGCAACTGCACGTCCAGTTATCTTAGGTATTACTAAGGCTGCCCTAGAAACTAACAGTTTCTTATCAGCTGCATCATTCCAAGAAACTACTCGTGTTCTAACAGACGCTGCTATCCGCGGTAAGAACGATCCATTAGTTGGTCTTAAGGAAAATGTTATTATTGGTAAGCTAATTCCAGCTGGTACTGGAATGAAGACTTACGGTGAAATCAACGCTAAAGTTGAAGAACAAGAATCACCAAAAGTTGATTCAAACGATGTTTACTCAATTAGTCAAATTGAAAAACGCATGAATGAAGAAGACGTAAATAACCAATAATTTACAACTTAAAATAGCAATCGCTGAAAAGCGGTTGCTATTTTTTTATACATAGAAACATCAGATAGGATAAATAAATGAATGGAATAAACGGAATTTTATTACTTTGTGGTTTAATAAATGGATAGGCTATTAATGCCAAGAAACTGGCAATGAAGATAATTAAAAGAACATGGTTACCGGTTAATAGAAATAGAATTGCGAATAAATCGATATCTGCTTGACCAATAAAATGGTAGTTATAGTTTAAAAGGTAGAAGAAGAAATAAATTGGCAAGAGTATTAATACCCTTGAGAAGGGGAGAACAAAAATAAAAACAGTCAATAGCAATGAATGTAAAATAATATTTGAAACCATCTGTTTATGCATATCTTCTAAACTTAAGTAGAAAAGATAGACGACTATTAGTAATGGCAGCATACTCCTGGTTTCAACGAATATTAATGGAAAGATTGTGCCTAAGAAGACTTCGTTTACAAAGGATAAACTCGAGTATATCCTATGACAGTGACGACATCTACCACGACTGAGTAGATAAGAAAAAATGGGAATCAAATCAATTATATCCAGTTGGTGTTTGCAAATATCGCAATGTGAAAAAGTAAGTAAGCTTTCTTGATGTTCTATCCGATAAAATAGGGCAGTGAGAAATGATCCAAAAGAAGAACCCAGAAAAAATAAAATACATAAAAACATATTTAAAACCTCCAATAATATTTACGAAAGAATTCCTAAGTTTCATTGACACAAATTGGACCTCGTGATAATATTATTAAGTGCTTATTCATCCGGTGAACTTTTACATAAAAAAGAACCACCTGGATGTGTGGACTTAAAAATAAATTTTATTGGAAGGAGGAATTTTTAGATGCCTACTATTAACCAATTAGTACGTAAAGGTCGTCATTCTAGAAGTTCTAAATCAAAAGCCCCAGCTTTAAACCATGGGTACAACAGTTACAAGAAGAAGCAAACTAACAACCCTGCTCCTCAAAAACGTGGAGTAGCTACCCGTGTTGGTACTATGACTCCAAAGAAGCCTAACTCAGCTCTACGTAAGTACGCCCGTGTTAGACTATCAAACTTGATTGAAGTTACTGCATACATTCCTGGTATTGGTCACAACCTTCAAGAACATAGTGTTGTTTTAATTCGTGGTGGTCGTGTTAAGGATTTACCTGGGGTACGTTACCACATCGTTCGTGGTGCTCTAGATACTGCCGGTGTTGCTGACCGTCGTCAAGGTCGTTCAAAATACGGTACTAAGAAGCCTAAAGACTAAAACATTTATTCCGCTATAAGAAAACAAGGAGGATTTTTAAATGCCAAGAAAAGGAAATGTTCAAAAACGTGAAGTTCTTCCTGATCCAATCTACAACTCAAAATTGGTTTCAAGCTTAATTAACCGTTTGATGTTAGATGGTAAGAGAGGAACTGCATCAGAAATTTTATATGGTGCATTTGATCTTATTAAGAAAGAAACTGGAAATGACCCAGTTGACGTATTCGAAGAAGCTATGAACAACGTTATGCCTGTACTAGAAGTTAAGGCTCGTCGTGTTGGTGGATCAAACTACCAAGTTCCTATCGAAGTACGTCCTGACCGTCGTGTTACTCTAGGTTTACGTTGGATCGTAAACTACGCACGTCTACGTGGTGAACACACAATGGTTGAACGCCTAGGTCGTGAACTTATGGATGCTGCTAACAACACAGGTGCCTCAGTTAAGAAACGTGAAGACACTCATAAGATGGCAGAAGCTAACCGTGCATTTGCTCACTACCGTTGGTAAAATAAACGTACAAACTTATTTGTACATTTAATGAGTGGCTAATGTGTTATTATATTAGCCACTTTTTTACAAAAGAGATTTATTTTTGAGAGGAGAAACTTTTTATAATGGCTAACAAACGTGAATTCCCATTAGAAAAAACTCGTAATATCGGTATCACTGCTCATATTGATGCTGGTAAGACTACTGCTACTGAACGTATTTTGTACTACACTGGTAGAATCCACAAAATTGGTGAAACTCATGATGGTGCTTCACAAATGGACTGGATGGTACAAGAACAAGAACGTGGTATCACTATCACTTCAGCTGCTACTACTGCACGTTGGAAAGATACTCGTATCAACATCATCGATACTCCAGGACACGTGGACTTCACTGCCGAAGTTGAACGTTCACTACGTGTTCTAGATGGTTCAATTACTATCTTGGATGCTGCTGCTGGGGTTGAACCTCAAACAGAAACTGTTTGGCGTCAAGCTTCAGAATACGAAGTTCCTCGTATCGTATTCGCTAACAAGATGGATAAGCTAGGTGCTGACTTCGAAGCTTCAGTAGAATCACTACATGAACGTCTAGATGCTAACGCACATGCTATCCAAATTCCTATCGGTAAGGAAGACACTTTCCAAGGTGTTATCGACTTAGTAGAAATGAAAGCATACATCTATGATTTAGATGAAAATGGTTCAAACTACGATATCGTTGATATTCCAGACGATTACAAGGAAAAAGCTGATGAAGCACGTGCTAGCTTAATTGAATCACTTGCTGACATCAATGACGGAATCATGGAAAAATACCTTGAAGGTGAAGAAATTTCTGTACCTGAAATCAAGGCTGCTATCCGTCAAGGTACTCTTAACCTAGAATACTACCCAGTATTAGCTGGTTCAGCATTCAAGAATAAGGGTATTCAAATGTTAATGGACGCCGTATTGGACTTCTTACCATCACCACTTGATGTTCGTCCATACAAGGCCACTGACCCTGAATCAGGTGAAGATGTTGAACTTAAAGCTGATGACAACAAGCCATTTGCTGCTTTAGCATTTAAGGTTGCAACTGACCCATTCGTTGGTCGTTTAACTTTCATTCGTGTATACCAAGGTACTCTAGAATCAGGTTCATACGTTCTTAACGCAACTAAGGACAAGCGTGAACGTGTTGGTCGTTTACTACAAATGCACTCAAATGATAGAACTGAAATCCCAGAAGTATTCTCTGGTGATATCGCTGCTGCTATTGGTTTGAAGAACACCACTACTGGTGACTCACTAACTGATCAAAAGCACCCATTACACCTAGAATCAATGGTATTCCCAGATCCAGTTATTTCTGTTTCTGTTGAACCTAAGACTAAGGCTGACCAAGACAAGATGAACATTGCTCTACAAAAATTATCAGAAGAAGATCCTACATTTAAGGCTGAAACTGATAACGAAACTGGTGAAACTATTATCGCCGGAATGGGTGAACTTCACTTGAACATTATCGTTGACCGTATGAAACGTGAATTCAAGGTTGAAGCTACTATTGGTCAACCACAAGTTGCCTACAGAGAAGCATTTACTAAGCCAACTAAGGCCCAAGGTAAATTCGTTCGTCAATCTGGTGGTAAAGGTCAATATGGTGATGTTTGGATTGAATTTACTCCAAATGAAACTGGTAAAGGTTTCGAATTCGAAAATGCTATCGTTGGTGGGGTTGTTCCTCGTGAATACATTCCTTCAGTTGAACAAGGTCTAAAAGAATCAATGGCAAACGGTGTTCTTGCTGGTTACCCATTGATTGACGTTAAGGCTAAGTTATATGATGGTAGTTACCATGATGTCGATTCATCTGAAGCTGCATTTAAGGTTGCTGCATCATTAGCATTAAGAAATGCTGCTAAGTCAGCTGGCCCAGTTATTCTAGAACCAATCATGAAAGTTGATATCGTGGTTCCAGAAGAATACATGGGTGATGTTATGGGACAAGTTACTGCACGTCGTGGTAACGTTGACGGTATGGAAGTTAGAAACAAAGCTCAACTAATCCATGCTATGGTTCCACTATCAGAAATGTTTGGTTACGCAACTACATTGCGTTCAGCATCTCAAGGTAGAGGTACTTTCTCAATGACATTTGATCACTACTCACCAGTTCCAGCCGCAGTTCAAGAAGAAATTATTGAAAAGAACGGTGGAAACAAGTAATTAGTGTTTCTAAAAAAAGAAGTGTTGATTAATTTCGACGCTTCTTTTTTTGTACATAAAAAATTTATTTATTAAACACAATTTTCTGCAATAATTTAGTTCAATGATCATATAAACATAATTATTGAAGAAAAAATAAAAAATTTTCAATTTTTTAAAAAAAGTTTTATTGAAAAAAACAAAAATATTTTTAATAAAATGAGTGAAAACCCTTGAAACACCGCAGAAAATCTAGTATGATATACAAGTACCTGTTCGAGGGGTTAGTATGCTCTCAAGCAGATATGAGAAAAGCGTTGATGTGGGAGGTTGCGACACACCCGGCCACTTTGTCATGAAGGGTGCGCCGGTAATTTCCACGGAGTTAGTCGTATTTAAAATACAGACGAGGAGGGAAAATAATGGCAAAGCAAAAGATTCGTATCCGTTTAAAGGCATATGAACATCGTACTTTAGATCAATCAGCTGAAAAGATTGTGGCTACTGCGCAAAGAACTGGTGCTAGTGTTTCTGGTCCAATTCCATTGCCAACAGATAGAACTGTTTATACTGTTCTAGCTTCACCACATAAGTTTAAGAAGTCACGTGAACAATTTGAAATGTTGACTCACAAACGTCTTATCGACATCTTAAACCCAACACCAAAAACAGTTGATTCACTAATGAAGCTTGATTTACCAAGCGGTGTTGATATCGAAATTAAACTATAATTAATCAAAATTACAATATATCGGAGGTGTACTCATGACCAGAAAAGGAATCTTAGGTAGAAAAGTCGGAATGACTCAAGTTTTCACTGAAAACGGTGAATTAGTACCAGTTACTGTTGTAGATGTAACTCCAAACGTTGTTCTACAAACTAAATCAACTGAAACTGATGGATACAACGCTATCCAACTTGGTTACGAAGACAAACGTGATGTTTTAAGTAACAAACCAGAAAAAGGTCATGTAGCAAAAGCAAATACAAATCCTAAGCGCTTCATTAAAGAAATCAGAGATGTTGAGCTTAGCGATTACAATGTAGCAGACGAAATCAAGGCAGACATTTTTGAAGCCGGTGACATCGTAGATGTAACAGGTATTACAAAGGGTCATGGTTACCAAGGTAACATTCATAAGGATGGTCAAGCTAGAGGTCCTGAAACTCACGGTTCTAGATACCACCGTCGTCCTGGTTCACTTGGTGTAATTATCAACCGTGTTACTAAGGGTATGAAATTACCAGGTAGAATGGGTAACAAACAAGTTACTATTCAAAATCTTGAAGTAGTTAAGGCTGACGTTGACAACAACGTAATCCTAATTAAGGGTAACGTTCCTGGTGCCAACAAGTCATTCCTAACTGTTAAATCTGCAGCTCGCGGATCACAAAAATAAGAAAGGAGGAACCATAAATGACAAGCGTAGCATTATACAAACAAGATGGTAGTAAGAACGGAAACGTTGAATTAAACGATGAAATTTTTGCTATCGAACAAAACGACAGTGTTGTATTTGACGTTGTTTTGATGCAAAGAGCATCAATGCGCCAAGGTACACACGCTGTAAAGAACAGAAGCGCTGTTAGAGGTGGTGGTAAGAAGCCATGGCGTCAAAAGGGTACTGGACGTGCTCGTCAAGGTTCAATCCGTTCACCACAATGGCGTGGGGGTGGAATTGTCTTCGGACCAACTCCTCGTTCATACAGCTACCACTTACCAAAGAAGGTTAGCCGTCTAGCTATCAAATCTGTTCTATCAGAAAAGGTTGCTAACGACAACTTCGTAGTTGTTGACTCATTAAGCTTTGATGCTCCTAAGACTAAAGACTTCTCAGAAGCACTAAACAAGCTAAATGCTTCAACTAAGACATTAGTAGTCTTGGAAGAAGACAACAAGAACGCTGTATTATCAGCTCGTAACCTAAAGAACGTTGAAATTGTTTCAGCTAAAGGTTTAAACACATTGAGCGTTGTAAACAGTGACAAGATTGTCATCACAAAGGCTGCTCTTTCTCAAGTAGAGGAGGTGCTCGCATAATGGAATCACGTGATATTATCCTACGTCCCGTTATTACAGAACAATCAACTGCTATGATGGACGAAAAGAAATACACTTTTGATGTTGACTTACGAGCAACTAAAACACAAGTGAAGAACGCAATTCAAGACATCTTTGATGTTAAAGTTGCAAACGTAAATATTATGAATCTTAAAGGTAAGCTAAAGCGCCAAGGTCGTTTCTCAGGTTACACTAAGAAACGTCGTAAGGCGATCGTTACTTTATCAAACGATTCAAAAGAAATTAACTTATTTAGCAATAAATAAAATATCAATTTAGGAGGAAAACACCGTGGCTATTAAAAAATACAAGGCAACCAGTAATGGTCGTCGTAACATGACTAGCATTGACTACAGTGTTTTGACTACTTCAAAACCTGAAAAGTCATTATTGGCTCCTAAGTCACACACTGCTGGTCGTAACAACTATGGTCATATGACTGTTCGTCACCGTGGTGGTGGTAACAAGAATCAATACCGTATTATTGATTTCAAGCGTAACCATGACGACGTTGATGGTATCGTTAAGACTATTGAATACGATCCAAACCGTACTGCTAACATTGCGTTAGTTGTTTACACTGACGGTATCAAGTCATACATTCTAGCACCTAAGGGTCTAAAAGTTGGCGACAAGGTTCAATCAGGACCAAACGCTGATATCAAACCAGGTAATGCTTTAGCATTGAAGGATATCCCTGTAGGTACAGTTATTCACAATATCGAATTAAAACCAGGTAAGGGTGGACAATTAGTTCGTTCTGCTGGTACTTCAGCTCAACTATTGGGTAAGGAAGGAAAATACGTATTAGTTCGTCTAGCTTCAGGTGAAGTTCGTATGATTCTTTCAGTTAACCGTGCAACAATTGGTAGCATTGGTAACGAAGAACACTCATTAGTTAACATTGGTAAAGCTGGTCGTAACCGTTACAAGGGCCAACGTCCACACGTTCGTGGTTCTGTAATGAACCCTAACGATCACCCTCATGGTGGTGGTGAAGGTAAAGCTCCAGTTGGTTACCCATCACCATTATCACCATGGCACAAGAAGACTGTTGGTAAGAAGACTCGTAGTAAGAAGGCTCGTTCCAACAAGTTCATTGTTCGCCGTCGTAAGGGATCAAAGATGTAATAAATTAAGTTATACCTTCGGGTATACACTTCCCTATACTGATTTTGAAGAGGAGGTTTCATAATGTCTCGTAGTTTAAAAAAGGGACCTTTTGCCGATAAGCATCTTTTAAAGAAAATCGATGCTCAAAAAGACCAAGACAAGAAAGACGTAATCAAGACATGGTCACGTCGTTCAACAATCTTCCCTAGTTTTATTGGCTACACTATCGCTGTTTATGATGGAAGAAAGAACGTTCCAGTATATATTCAAGAAGATATGGTAGGTCACAAACTAGGTGAATTCGTACCAACTCGTACTTTCCATGGACATGGAAACGACGATAAGAAAACTGTTTAAGCAAGGAGGATAACAAATGGCTGAACAAGTTACATCAGCAAAAGCTACTGCTAGAACTGTTCGCATTGCCGCACGTAAGGTCCGCCTTGTAGTTGATCTTATTAGAGGTAAAAGCGTTTCAGAAGCAGCTGCAATCTTGAAGTTCACTCCAAGAGGAGCTTCACCAGTTGTTTCAAAAGTTTTAATGTCAGCTGTAGCAAATGCAGAAAATAATTTTGATTTAGATCGTGAAGACTTGGTAGTAAGCGAAGTTTTTGTTAACGAAGGACCAACTTTAAAACGTTTCCGTCCAAGAGCAAAAGGTTCTGCTTCTCCAATCAACAAACGTACTAGTCATATCACAGTTGTAGTATCAGAAAAATAGGAGGGATTAGCCGTGGGTCAAAAAGTAAATCCTACTGGATTACGTGTCGGAGTTATTCGCGATTGGGACGCAAAATGGTATGCTGAAAAAGCTGACTTTGCTAACGATCTTAACGAAGACCTAAAAATCCGTGAATACATTAGCAAGAGACTCGCTGACGCTTCCGTATCAAGAGTTGTTATCGAACGTGCTGCAAAGCGTGTTAACGTATCAATTCACACTGCTAAACCAGGTATGGTTATCGGTAAAGGCGGATCAGAAGTCGAAAATCTTCGTAAAGAATTAAACAATTTAACAGGTAAGAGAGTTCACATCAACATCATCGAAATCAAGAAACCTGATTTAGATGCAAAACTTGTTGGTGAAAACATTGCTCGTCAATTGGAAGGCCGTGTAGCATTCCGTCGTGCAATGCGTCAATCAATGCAACGCTCTCGTCGTGCCGGTGCTAAGGGTATCAAAACTCAAGTTGCTGGTCGTCTAAATGGTGCAGATATGTCACGTGTGGAAGCATACGCTGAAGGAACTGTTCCATTGCATACACTAAGAGCAGACATCGATTACGCTTGGGAAGAAGCTCACACTACTTACGGATCAATTGGTGTAAAAACTTGGATCTACCGTGGTGAAGTTTTACCACAAGCAGTTAACGATGCTCAAGAAAACGATAAAGGAGGGAAATAAACATGCTAGTACCAAAACGTGTTAAGTTCCGTCGTGAACACCGTGGTAAGTTACGTGGTCATTCAAAGGGTGGAAACACTGTTTCATTCGGTGAATTTGGTTTACAATCAATCGATTCACATTGGATCACTAACCGTCAAATCGAAGCTTGTCGTATTGCTATGACAAGACATATGAAGCGTGGTGGGAAAGTTTGGATTAAGATTTTCCCTCACAAGTCATACACTGAAAAAGGTGTAGGGGTTCGTATGGGTAATGGTAAAGGTTCTCCAGCAGGATGGGTTGCTCCAGTTAAACGTGGAAAAGTCCTATTCGAAGTTGGTGGAGTTTCTGAAGAAGTTGCTCTAGAAGCTTTACGTTTAGCTTCAGCTAAACTTCCTGTTCGAACAAAGATTATTAAACGTGAGGAAGTAGGTGGCGAATCAAATGAAGGCTAAAGAAATTAATGAACTAACCACTGCTCAAATGCATGAAAAAGAACAAAGCTACAAAGAAGAACTATTCAACCTTCGTTTTCAATTAGCTACTGGTCAATTGGAAAACACTGCAAGATTGAAGCAAGTTCGTAAGAACATTGCACGTATCAAAACTGCTTTGCGTCAACAAGAACTAAACAAATAGAATACGATAGGAGGTCAATGTAATATGGAACGTAATATGCGTAAGGTCTACAGAGGCCGTGTTGTTTCAGACAAGATGGACAAAACCATTACTGTTGTTGTTGAAACTTACAAAACACATCCTACTTACGGAAAACGTGTTAAGTACTCAAAGAAGTACAAGGCTCATGATGAAAACAATGAAGCTAAGATGGGCGATATTGTAGAAATTATGGAAACACGTAAGCTATCAGCTACTAAGAATTTCCGTCTAGTTAATATCGTTGAAAAAGCTGTTATTATCTAACATAAGAATTTTATCGTATTCTGAGTAAATACCGGAAGGAGGGTATTAGCTAATGATTCAACAAGAAAGTCGTTTGAAAGTTGCTGATAACTCAGGTGCTCGTGAACTTTTAACTATCAAAGTTTTAGGTGGATCAAGCAGAAGATATGCAGGTATCGGTGATATCGTTGTTGCTACTGTTAAACAAGCAACACCAGGTGGCGTTGTCAAAAAGGGTGACGTTGTTAAGGCTGTAATCGTAAGAACTAAGTCAGTATCACGTCGTGCAGATGGTTCATACATCCGTTTCGATGAAAATGCTGCCGTACTTGTTCAAGATGATAAAAGTCCAAAGGGAACTCGTATTTTCGGACCAGTTGCACGTGAACTACGTGACAACGAATTCATGAAGATCGTTTCTCTAGCCCCTGAAGTACTTTAATTAATCAATGTCAACCAAGGAGGTGCCAAGAAATGTTTATTAAAACCGGTGACAAAGTTCGCGTTATTAGTGGTAAGGATAAAGGTAAAGAAGGTACTGTTACCAAGACTATCGCTTCAAAAGATCGCGTAATCGTTGAAGGTATTAACATTGTTAAGAAACATCAAAAAGCTTCACAAGCTAACCCACAAGGTGGCATTAATGAAGTTGAAGCTCCTATTCATGTTTCAAACGTTATGTTAATTGATCCTTCAACTAACGAACCAACTAAGGTTGGATTCAAAATTGAAAATGGTAAGAAAGTTCGTATTTCTAAAAAATCAAACAAATCAATCGATTAAAATTTAATTGAAAGGAGGATACCTTTCCATGTCAAACCGTTTACAAGAAAAGTACAAAAATGAAATTACAAAAGCATTAGTTGAAAAGTTTAACTACTCTTCAGTTATGCAAGCTCCAAAAATTGAAAAGATCGTTCTAAACATGGGTGTTGGTGACGCTGTTACTAACGCTAAGAACTTAGACGAAGCTGTTTCAGAATTAACTCTAATTTCTGGTCAAAAACCTTTAGTAACAAAGGCTAAAAAATCAATCGCCGGCTTCCGTTTACGTGAAGGTATGTCAATTGGTGCCAAAGTTACTCTACGTGGTGAACGTATGTATGACTTCTTAGACAAGTTAGTTAACGTTTCATTACCACGTGTTCGTGATTTCCATGGTGTTAACAACCGTTCATTTGACGGTCGTGGTAACTACACACTTGGTGTTCGTGAACAATTAATTTTCCCAGAAATTAACTACGATAACGTTAACCGTGTACGTGGATTAGATATCGTTATTGTTACAACTGCTAACACTGACGAAGAATCCAAAGAATTGTTAACTCAATTCGGTATGCCATTTGCAAAATAATAGGAGGGTATAAATAATATGGCTAGAAAAGCATTAGTTGTAAAAAGTGAACGTCCTGCTAAATTCTCAACAAGAAATTACACTCGTTGCGAACGCTGTGGTAGACCTCATTCAGTTTACAAGAAGTTTCATTTATGCCGTCTATGCATCAGAGATCTTGCGCACAAAGGCCAAATCCCTGGTATGAAGAAGGCAAGTTGGTAAAATTAACTATAATTAGATAGGAGGTCTACGTTAATGTCCATGACAGATCCAATCGCTGACTTATTAACTAGAATTCGTAACGCCAACATGGCTCGTCACGATTCAGTTGAAGTTCCAGCTTCAAAAATCAAAAACAACATTGCTGAAATCTTAAAACGTGAAGGTTTTGTTCGCGATGTTGAATACGTTGAAGACGACAAACAAGGCGTTATCCGCGTATTCCTAAAATATGGTAAGAACAATGAACGTGTTATCACTGGTTTGAAACGTATTTCAAAACCTGGTCTACGTTCATACGTAAAATCTGATTCAATTCCTAAGGTATTAAATGGTTTAGGTATTGCAATTATCTCAACTTCTGAAGGTGTTATCACCGATAAAGAAGCTCGTGCTAAAAAAATTGGTGGAGAAGTATTAGCTTACATTTGGTAATACTTTTTGCTTGAATTGGAGGTGTAATGAAATGAGTCGTATTGGTTACAGAAAGATTGTTTTACCTGAAGGTGTTGAATTATCAACTGAAGGTAACAACGTAACTGTTAAAGGTGCTAAGGGTTCACTAACTCGTGAATTCTCACCAATTATCAAGATGAACGTTAATGATAACGTTGTAACTTTTGAACCAGCAGTTAGATACGATAACAAGACCCGTGCAATGCACGGTACTATGCGTGCTAACTTAAACAACATGGTTGAAGGTGTATCAAATGGTTTTACTAAGACACTTAAGCTTGTCGGTGTTGGTTACCGTGCTCAAGCTAAAGGTTCTGTCCTAGAATTAAACGTTGGTTACTCCAACCCTGTTGAAATGGAAATCAATGATGATCTTAAGGTTGAAACTCCAGATAGTTTAACTATTACTATCAGCGGTATCAACAAAGAACACGTTGGTGACTTTGCAGCTCGTGTTCGTGCTGTTCGTTCACCTGAACCTTACAAGGGTAAAGGTATTCGTTACGAAAACGAAGTTGTACGTCGTAAGGAAGGTAAGACAGGTAAGTAATGAGTTAACTCTCATTGCTTAACTATTTTAATTAATATTTAAGAGGTGACTATTTTGATTAATAAACCAGATAAAAATAAGACACGTCAACGTCGTCACTTGCGTGTCCGTAACAAAATCTCTGGTACTGCTGTGTGCCCACGTTTGAACGTTTACCGTTCTAACAAAAACATCTACGCTCAAGTTATTGATGACGTAGCGGGTGTTACGCTTGCTAGTGCCTCAACTCTAGACAAAGAAGTTAACGGTTCAAACAAGACTGAACAAGCATCATCTGTTGGTGCTTTAGTTGCCAAACGTGCCGTTGAAAAAAATGTTAAAAATGTTGTTTTCGACCGTGGTGGTTACTTATACCATGGACGTGTACAAGCTCTTGCTGAAGCTGCACGTGAAAACGGACTAGAATTTTAATAAAAGGAGGAATAACCGCAATGGCTGAATTTATTGATCCAAATAAATTAGAACTTGAAGATACTGTCGTATCAATCAACCGTATTACTAAGGTTGTTAAAGGTGGACGTCGTCTACGTTTTGCTGCTTTAGTTGTTGTTGGTGATAGAAATGGTCACGTCGGATTTGGTACTGGTAAAGCTCAAGAAGTTCCAGATGCTATCCGTAAGGCTGTTGAAGATGGTCGTAAGAACTTAATTAGTGTTCCTAAGGTTGGTACTACTATTCCTCATGAAATTATCGGTACTTATGGTGGTGGTAAGATCATGTTAAAACCTGCTGAAGAAGGTTCTGGTGTTGCCGCTGGTGGTGCCGTTCGTTCAGTTATGGAATTAGCTGGTATTGACGATGTTACAAGTAAGCGTTTAGGTTCAGATACTCCAATCAATGCTATTCGTGCTACTTTTGAAGGACTAAAAGCATTGAAGAGTGCAGAAAAAGTTGCTACTTTACGTGGCGTTTCTGCTCAACATTTAGCAGAATAAGGAGGGGTTAGAAGATGGCTCAATTAAAGATTACTTTAACTCACAGTGCAGAACACCGTCTCCCCAAACAACGTAAAATTGTTAAGGCGCTAGGTTTAGGTCGTATTAACAGTACTGTTGTTAAACCTGACAACGAAGCAACTCGTGGAGCATTGTTCCATATCGCACACTTAGTTAAAGTTGAACAAGTTAAGTAATAAATAACAAGGAGGTGCACTTCAAATGAAATTACATGAATTAAAAGCTGCCGAAGGTTCACGTTCATCAAGACAACGTCTAGGTCGTGGATTAGGAAGTAAAGGTAAGACTTCTGGTCGTGGACAAAAGGGTCAAAAGGCTCGTAGTAAGACACGTGTTGGATTCGAAGGGGGCCAAATGCCTTTCTACCGTAGAATTCCTAAGCGTGGTTTCACTAACATTAACCGTAAGGAATACGCTATCGTTAACTTATCTACTTTAGATCAATTTGACGACGGTGTTGAAGTTACACCAGAAACTTTAATGGAAGCTGGTATCGTTAAGAGTGCCAAGGATGGAATTAAGATTCTAGGTAACGGTGAACTTAACAAGAAGCTAACTGTTAAGGCTAATAAATTTTCTGATGCTGCTAAATCAGCCATCGAAAATGCTGGCGGTAAGATCGAGGTGATCTAGATGCTATCAGCCTTGAAAAACGCTTTTAAGGTAAAAGATATTAGAAATAAAATCATGTTTACTTTGGGAGTATTGATTGTTTTTAGATTAGGTGCTTATATTACAGTTCCTGGTATAAATGCTAAAGCACTCCAAAGCGTTGCTTCATCTGGCTTGGTTAGCATTTTAAACACCTTTAGTGGTGGTGGATTAACTAACTATTCACTATTTGCTATGGGTGTTTCACCATATATTACTGCGCAAATCATCGTTCAACTATTACAAATGGACATCGTTCCTCGTTTTGTTGAATGGAGCAAACAAGGTGACGTGGGTAGACGTAAGTTAAACCAAGTTACCAGAATACTTACAGTATTTCTTGCTTTCGTGCAGTCTATTGGAATTACAGCCGGATTTAACACTTTAAGCAGTTTGAACCTTGTTCAAAATCCTGGTCCTGCTACTTATTTGAGTATCGGTTTAATTTTAACCGGTGGTTCAATGTTAACAACTTGGATGGGTGACATGATTACTGATCGTGGTATCGGTCAAGGTGTTTCAATGATCATCTTCGCCGGTATTATCGCAAGAATTCCTACAGGAGTTCAACAACTATATAAGGAATACATCGTTGGAGATACTTCTTCACAATTATGGCCTTCTATCTTATTCTTAGTTGCGCTATTCGTTGTAATTCTAATAATTGTTACTTTTGTTACCTGGTTCCAACAAGCTGAACGTAGGATTCCAATTCAATATACTAGAAGAGAAACAGGCGCTGGTGACAATAGTTACCTACCTTTAAAGGTTAACGTTGCTGGTGTTATCCCTGTTATCTTCGCCAGTTCGTTTATCTCAACACCACAAGCAATCTTGCTTTTCTTTGCAGGTAAACATTCTGGTGATGGTTGGTACCAAGTATTGAGTAACGTATTTAATATGCAAACTCTTTCTGGTGCTACCTTATACACTGTATTAATTGTTGTCTTTACATTCTTTTACGCTTTTGTTCAAGTTAATCCTGAAAAACTTTCAGAAAACTTGCAAAAACAAGGAAGCTATATTCCAGGTGTTTGGCCAGGAAATGGAACTCAAACTTACGTATCAAAAGTCTTAATGAGACTTAGCGTAGTTGGAGCCCTATTCCTAGGAATTGTTGCTTTAATTCCTTTAATTGCACAAAACGTTTGGAGCTTAGACGAATCCATCGGTTTAGGTGGTACTAGTTTACTAATTGTTGTTGGTGTTGCCATCGAAACAATTAGACAAATTCGTGGTTTAATGATGAAACAAGAATATGTTGGATTCATTCAATCACCTCGTCCAAATGATTTATAAAAGTGTGAATGGAGGTAATTAAATATGTCAATGAACTTAATCTTAATGGGGCTTCCTGGAGCTGGTAAAGGTACACAAGCTGAATCCATTATTGAAAATTATGGTATTCCACATATCTCTACTGGAGATATCTTTCGTGCCGCTATAAAAGACCAAACTGAAATGGGATTAAAGGCAAAACAATATATTGACAAAGGGAACTTGGTTCCTGATGATGTAACATGTGGAATTGTTAAAGATCGTCTTGCACAAGATGATACTAAAAAAGGATATATGTTAGACGGTTTTCCTAGAACAATCGAACAAGCAAATGCTTTACAAGAAATTTGTAAAGAGCTTGATCGTCCATTGGATGCTGTTATAAATATTGACGTTGACCCTAAAGTTCTTGTTGATCGACTTTCTGGTAGATTTATTTGTAAGAACTGTGGTGCCACTTACCACAAGCTATACAAAATGCCAAAAGTTGAAAATACTTGTGATATTTGTGGTGGCCATGAATTTTATCAACGTAGTGATGACAAGCCTGAAACAGTTAAGAATCGTTTAGATGTAAACATCAAGATGAATACACCATTAATTGATTTTTACAAAGAACGTGATTTATTATTCACTGTTGATGGTGGTCAAGATATTGATGATGTTACTAAAGACATTGACAAAATACTTAAGCAATTCTAGTAATTGCTTCTGCGGCTAGCATTGTTGCTGGAAGTATGTTTGTGTGATAAACTAACCCATGTGTATTTGCGATTAGCTACATGGCGGTCTTTGTCGATAATATCTTGGCATTTGGCTACCTTTATGTAGTAATCGTATTTTTCGAGGAGGAAAATTCTTTGTCTAAAGATAATGTTATTGAAATTGAAGGTAAGGTTAGCGAAACCTTACCAAATGCTATGTTTCGTGTTGAACTAGAAAATGGTCACGAAATTTTAGCTCACGTTTCCGGTAAAATTAGAATGCATTACATTCGTATTTTACCTGGTGATCGTGTCACAGTTGAAATGTCACCATATGATTTAAGCAAGGGACGTATTACTTACCGTTATAAGTAAGGATACTGTCTTGAAGTATAGGAGGGTTATATAATGAAGGTTCGTCCATCAGTAAAACCAATGTGTGAAAATTGTAAAGTAATTAAGAGAAAAGGCCGTGTTATGGTCATTTGCTCAAATCCAAAACATAAACAAAGACAAGGTAAGTAATTTTATATAAACAGGAGGTGTGTTTGAATGGCTCGTATCGCCGGAATTGATTTACCACGTGATAAGCGTATCGTTATTGGTCTAACTAGCATCTTTGGAATCGGTCAAAGCAGAGCTGCTGAAATCCTTTCAAAGGCTGGCGTTTCAGAAGATGTTCGTGTTCGTGATCTAACTCCAGACCAAGAAGATAAAATCCGTGAAGTTGTTGACAATTACAAAATTGAAGGTGACTTACGTCGTGAAGTAAGAATGAATATCAAGAAGCTTCAAGAAATTGGTTCTTACCGTGGAATGCGTCACCGTCGTGGTTTACCTGTTAGAGGTCAACACACAAAGAACAACGCCCGTACTCGTAAGGGTAAAAAAGTAACTATTGCTGGTAAGAAAAAATAATAAATAAAGGAGGTTAGTAAATCATGGTTCAAAAGAAAGGTTCTCGTAAGCGTAGAGTAAAGAAGAACATCGAATCTGGTGTTGCTCACATTCATTCTACTTTTAATAACACATTAGTTATGATTACCGACATGCAAGGTAATGCAATTGCTTGGTCATCTGCTGGTGCTTTAGGATTCCGTGGAAGTCGTAAATCAACTCCATTTGCTGCACAAATGGCTTCAGAAGCCGCTGCTAAGACAGCTATGGAACATGGTATGAAGACTGTTGAAGTTGCTGTTAAAGGTCCTGGTTCAGGTCGTGAATCAGCTATCCGTGCACTTCAATCAACTGGTTTAGAAGTTGCTGCTATTCGTGATGTTACTCCAGTTCCACATAATGGATCTCGTCCTCCAAAGCGTCGTAGAGTTTAATTTATTCTCATCTCTGTATGATGGACTAATTAATATTTAACTCAGAGCGTTTTGAAAGGGGTAGAAGATAAGAATGATTGAATTTGAAAAACCTAATATTCATAAGATTGATGAAACTGATAATTATGGAGAAGTTGTTGTTGAACCACTAGAACGTGGATACGGAACAACTCTTGGAAACTCGTTGCGTAGAATTTTACTTTCATCTTTACCTGGTGCAGCCGTAACTAGCATTCAAATTGATGATGTTTTACATGAATTTTCTACAGTACCTGGTGTTGTAGAAGACGTAACTCAAATTATTTTAAATGTTAAAAAGATTTCATTGAAGTTGGATGCCGAAGATGGCGAAGACAAAGAAATGGAAATCAATGTTACAGGTCCAGCTCAAGTAACTGCTGGAGACATTCAGGCTGATGGTGATGTAACTGTCTTAAATCCAGACTTACACATTGCTACAGTTGCTGAAGGTTCTACATTCCATATGAGAATGACTGCAAACAAGGGTCGCGGATACGTTTCTGCTGATGAGAATAAGGCTCGTAATGATGGAATGCCAATCGGTGTCTTACCAGTTGATTCCATTTATACCCCAATCGAACGTGTTAATTATCAAGTTGAAAACGCACGTGTTGGTCAAAGATCTGACTTTGACAAACTAACTCTTGACGTTTGGACTGATGGTTCCATCACTCCTAGTGAAGCAATTAGTTTAGCAGCCAAGATTCTAAATGACCATCTTGCAATGTTTGTTGATCTTACCGATGAAGCCAAGAACACTGAAGTTATGGTTGAAAAGGAAGAAACACACAAAGAAAAGATGCTTGAAATGACAATTGAAGAATTGGACTTATCAGTTCGTTCATACAACTGTTTGAAGCGTGCAGGAATCAACACTGTTCAAGAATTAACCAACAAAAGCGAAGCAGACATGATGAAGGTTCGTAACTTAGGACGTAAGTCACTTGTTGAAGTAAAGAATAAGTTAGAAGCCCTTGGATTGTCATTGCGTAAAGAAGATTAGTATAAAGGAGGATATCCATTTATGAGTTACCGTAAATTACAACGTACTAGTGCACACCGTCGTTCATTACTACGTAACCTAACTACTGACTTGTTAGTAAACGGTGAAATTAAGACCACTGAAGCTCGTGCTAAAGAAGTACGCTCAACTGCTGAAAAGATGATTACTCTTGGTAAGCGTGGAGATCTTCATGCTCGTCGTCAAGCTGCAGCTTTCCTACAAAATGTAGTTGCTGATGCTAAAGAAGATGGTGATGACGTAACTGTTACTACTGCATTACAAAAGCTATTTGATGAAATTGCTCCTAAGTATGCAGAACGTAACGGTGGTTACACTCGTATTCTAAAGACTATGCCTCGTCGTGGTGACGGTGCATCAATGGTTATTTTACAATTAGTTGATTAATTAATCGTAAACTTAATTTAATAGTAACAACAAATCACTAGGGCTATTGATATAAAGCGTTATGATGATGGGCAAGCCCCAAGTCTAGCTTGAATGGAGCTTTGCTTCGCATCAATAGCCTATTAGTGATTTTTTTATACATAAATTTAAACGGGGTGGATGAATTGTCTAGTAAGATTATTAATGTATCAAATTTAAAATTTAAATATACTGATTCAACAAAATTTGCGGTAAATAATTTATCTTTTGATATTAATGAAGGTGAATGGGTATCTATTATTGGAAAAAATGGTAGTGGTAAATCAACATTAATTAGCTTACTAGATGGTTTATTAAAGGCTCAAAGTGGTAGTATCACTGTCGATGGAATCGACTTAAACGAAGATACAGTTAATGACATAAGAGATAGAATTGGAATTGTTTTCCAAGATCCTAATAACCAATTCGTAGCATCAACCGTTCAAGACGATATTGCATTTGGTTTAGAAAATAGAAATATTCCTCAAGATAAAATGAGGTTAGCTGTTGAAAAAGCGTTAACAGATGTTGATATGTTGGATTATGCTGAAAAAGATCCAACCAGACTATCTGGTGGACAGAAACAACGTGTTGCAATTGCGGGAATCTTATCGATGAATCCAAAGATTATTATATTAGATGAAGCTACTAGCATGTTGGATCCAAAAGCAAAACACTTAATAACAAATTTGATTAATGAGGTTAGAACAAAGTATAATTTAACTGTATTATCGATTTCGCACGATATTAATGAAATCGAGAAATCAGACCGGACGATTTTAATTCGTGATGGTAGTATGGTATTGGATACCACTCCACAAAAACTGTTCACAGAATTAGATAACGTTGAGGAATATGGTTTAAAGTTACCTTTCTCAGAACAATTACGTTTGAGATTAAAAGAAGAGGGCTTTGATATTTCTGATGACTATTTGAATGACGAGGAGATTGTAGAATGGATAACGCAATATTATTCAAAAATGTAAGCCATGTGTATCAAGAGAATACGCCATTAGAATTTAATGCTCTAGAAGATGTGAATTTAAAGATAAAGAGCGGCTCTTTTGTTTCAATTATAGGTAAGACTGGTAGTGGTAAATCGACATTGATTAAACATATTAATGCACTGTTAAAACCAACTAGTGGGAGTGTCACAATTGGTGATAAGAAAATTACAAGTCATACTAATAACAAACATTTAAAGCAGTTGAGACAAAAGATTGGAATGGTATTTCAGTTTCCAGAACAACAATTATTTGCTGAAACCGTTGAGGAAGATATTTCATTTGGACCAAGTAATTTTGGTGTTAGTGGAGAAGAATTAACAGATACTGTAATGCATGCAGCTGACTTGGTACATTTAGACCGTGATTTAATGAAAAAGTCACCATTTGATCTTTCAGGTGGCCAAAAAAGAAGGGTAGCGATTGCCGGTGTCCTAGCAATGAATCCTGAAATATTGGTATTGGATGAGCCAACAGCTGGTTTAGATCTTGAAGGGCAACAGTATATTCTTGATTTGATTAGAAGACTTAATCGAGAAGAAAAAATGACTATCATTTTAGTCAGCCACCAAATGGATGACGTCGCTAAATATTCGGATCGAGTGGTTGTAATGAGTGAAGGAAAAGTTGTTAAAAAATGTTACCCTGATGAACTATTCATTGACGTGGATTTCTTGAATAAGTATGATTTACAAGTGCCTGAGACTGTTAAGATTACCAAGGAGTTAGCTGATAAAGGTGTAAAACTAGATAAGTTATCTTTAGATGCAGATGAATTGATTAACGGCATCATTAATAAATTAAGGAATGAAGATAAGGATGAATAACTTTATATTTGGAAGATACCTTCCTGGTAACTCAATAATTCATAAAATGAATCCGGCTGCCAAGATGTTAATCGCATTTGCATATATCATCATGGTTTTCTTTGCCAACAATCTAATTACATATGTTGTAATGGCTGCGACTGTATTGTTATTTGTCATGTTATCCAAGTGTTCTTTTGGATACTTTATCAAGGGATTAATGCCGATGCTGTGGGTGATTATCTTCACAGTCATGATTCAGGTGTTCTTTGGATCAGGTGGTCACGTGTACTTTTCGTGGGGAATTATTAAATTAACCAGCTATGGGATTTTAAACGCAATTGTATTAACTATTCGTTTTATGCTAATTATTGCGATGTCGACCGTGTTGACACTAACGACATCACCACTTGAGATATCACAGGGTATTAGTTCACTATTAAAGCCACTAAAGAGATTTAAATTTCCAGTTGAAACATTTTCTTTAATGATCTCGATTTCATTGAGATTTGTACCAACATTGACTGATGAAACTAAATTAATCATGGATGCACAACGTTCTCGTGGTGTAGATTTCGGTGATGGGGGATTAATCAAACGTGTTAAGGCATTTGTCCCACTATTGATTCCTTTGTTTGTTAGTGCATTTAAGCACGCCGACGATTTAAGCATCGCGATGGAAGCAAGAGGATATCAGACTAATAAGCAACGCTCTCACTTTCATGTATTCAAATGGAAACCAAATGATTTTGTATGCATGCTATTAATTTTAGTCATGGCGATAGTTATATTTATATATAGGAGTTAGATAATAAAAATGTCATATCGTTATAAAATCACGATGGCTTACGATGGAACCGATTTTTACGGTTTTCAACGTCAGCCAAAGAAAAGAACAATCGAAGGAATCTTGACTAAGATTGTTAATAAGATGGCCAAAAATCCGGAGCCAGCAATTACTGTATATGGTTCTGGTAGAACAGACGCAGGAGTACATGCTTTAGGACAAGTTGCTCATTTTGACTTTCCATACGACCTTCCTGAAGAAAATATGCTAAAGGCATTAAACAGTATGTTGCCTTTGGATGTTCAAATTAAAAAAGTAGAAAAAGTTCCAAGCGATTTTCATGCTAGATACGATGTATCTGGGAAGAGATATATGTATCGAATGGATATGGGTGAGTTCCGTAACCCTTTTAAACGTAGGTATACAGCTCAATGGCGCTTCCCCGTTGATATCGAAAAGATTAACATTGCACTAAAAGACTTGATTGGAGAACATGACTTTACTAGTTTTGTTGCCTCAGGCTCTTCTGCTAGAACCAATGTTAGAACCATCTATGAAGCAAAATGTAGAATTGATGAAAAAGAAAATGAATTGATATTTGAATTTTATGGTAATGGTTTTTTATATAACATGGTAAGAATCATGGTAGGAGTCTTAGTTGAAATTGGTTCTGGTTCAAGGGAAGTGCATGATATTTTAAGACTATATGAAATTAAGGATAGAACAGAAGCGAGAAGAACTGTTCCCGCTAGCGGACTATACTTAAAACATGTATACTATGAGGGAGATGATCCTGCTCATCCTACAAAACTACCTCATCATCAAAGATGATTTTAGGTTGACTTTATAATTAAAAAATTGTAGTATAAAGCATGGTATTGTTTGCCCCACAATAAGCCCCGGAAACTTATATTGGTGTCGAACAAACACAGAAACATGGAGGAAGATTAAAGTGCGTACAACATATATGGCAAAACCAGGTGAAGTAGAACGCAAATGGTACATCATTGACGCAACTGATATCAGTTTAGGTCGTCTATCAACTGTCGTTGCTTCTATTTTACGAGGAAAAAACAAGCCAACATTTACACCTCATGTAGATACTGGCGATAACGTTATTGTTATTAATGCTTCAAAAGTTGCATTAACAGGTCGTAAAGCTAGCGATAAGCTATACTCCCACCACACAGGTTATTTAGGTGGTCTAAAACAAAAAACTGCTGGTCAAATGTTAAATGATACTCCAGACAAGTTAGTTGAAACATCAGTTAAAGGTATGCTACCAAGTGGTACATTAGCTCACAAGCAATTACTACACTTACACGTATACGCTGATGCTAACCATGCTCACCAAGCACAAAACCCTGAAGTATTAGACATTAATAACCTAATTTAAGGAGGAAACTTAATTGGCTCAAGTACAATATCGCGGCACAGGCCGTCGTAAAGACTCAGTAGCCCGAGTAATTTTAGTACCCGGTACTGGTAAAGTTGTTATGAACAAAAAGGATATTGAAGATTACATTCCATTCCCTAACTTAAGAGCAGTGGTAATGCAACCATTCAATGTTACTGAAACATCAGGTAACTACGATGCTTTAATCAATGTTAACGGTGGTGGTTTCTCAGGACAAGCTGGTGCAGCTCGTCACGGAATCGCTCGTGCATTGCTAGAAGTAGATCCTGACTTCCGTGCTTCATTAAAGAGTGCCGGTTTATTAACTCGTGATGCTCGTATGAAAGAACGTAAGAAACCAGGTCTTAAGAAAGCTCGTAAGGCTGGTCAATTCTCAAAACGTTAAGATACACTTATCTTTCTGTTTTCAAAAGAACTTCCCATGTGGAAGTTCTTTTTTTATACATAATTGGACTTATTAATTAAAATAGTGTTTAATATTCAATGTTGTTTTATATGAAAGTAAAATCTCAAAGAGGAGATGATGATCATTAGAAATAAGACTTATAAGATGAACATCTTATCCGTGTTTATCGCCATAATTATCGTACAAACAAGTATCCCTGGATTGGGAAATATTCCAATTGGACCACTTAGCGTTACTATTATTCCAATCACCGTTGTATTAGCAGCAATTGTATTAGGAACTAAAGATGGGGCAATCGTTGGTGGTGTTTGGGGATTAATTACCTTTGTCCGTGCATTCTGGTGGCCAACTAGTCCATTGGCAATTTATGTATTTACAAATCCATTAGTATCTATTTTACCTAGAATTCTTGTTGGGTTAGTTGCTGGACTTATTTTTACACGTTTATACAAACCTAATAAACCATATCGGATGTACATGTCCATTACTGGTTTTGTCAGTTCAATTGTGAATACGGTTGTATTATTAGGATTAGTTTATATATTCTATCGCGGTGATGCATTTAATATTTATCACATTAATGTTGATCAATTATTACCTTACTTATTATTTGTAGCCTTAACTAATGGTTTAGTTGAAGCATTTCTATCAGCCGTATTGGTACCGGTGATAGGTTCACCATTATTAAAGATAAGAAAAAGCACCGATGACTAATGTCATCAGTGCTTTTTTTATTACTTTTCGTCGGCTTCACTATCTTTGTTTTTACCCTTTGAGTTGTGAGGTCCTTCTTTTACCATGGTGATGTTCTTGTTGTTAATAACAATCTTTCCGTGGTATTTGTCCTCTAATGCAGGATCGGTGGTTTGAAAACCAATCATGTATGAGTTGTTGTATCCTTTTTCAATAATTCCTTGGAATTTCTTTTTTTCTAGCATGAATGAAACTTGGTCACCAACATCAAATGGTGATTTGTCATTGCTTGTTAATTTATCTTTTACCAAAAGCATACATCTCCTAACTTATACCTTAAAATTACAGAAAAATGAGTCATTTGTCAATTAAACAATATTTAAGTTAAAATTTGATTTTCATTTTTTTAGTGAATAGTTTAGAATATTAAATAATATAAGGAGAGATTCTGTGAGTAAAAGAAGATATCGAAAAAGAAGAAAGAAGAAAACATCTAACTTTGGATGTCTTATTTTTATTTTAATTGTTGGTGTATTATTATTTGCAGGCGGAATGAAGATATTTGATCGGATTTACACATATGATTCATATACACAACAGAATGTGTTAAAAAAGCATCGTAAGTTTATCAACGCTTTATTACCAGCTGCAAATGATGTACAAAGACGTTATAACATCCTAGTTAGTATTAGTTTGGCTCAAGCAATCCTTGAGTCAAATTGGGGAACTAGTCAATTATCTAGTCAATATAATAATCTATACGGTGTTAAAGCGTCAGGGAACCAACCATCGGTGAATCTTTCTACACAAGAGTTCGTAAATGGCCAATTTATCACGATTACGGGTCGTTTCAGAGTATACAACAGTTGGTCTGAGTCAGTTGAGAGCCATGCGTTATTGCTTGTAAATGGGACTGATTGGAACCCAAATCAGTACAAGGATGTAATTGATTCAGATAATTACGTTGCTGCTGCCAAAGGACTACAAGTAGACGGATATGCGACAGATCCAACTTATCGCAATAAGATTATTGAAATTATCCGTAAATACAAATTATATCAATATGATAAACAAACTACCACTACAGGAGGAACATCAAATGAAACTACTGGAAGATAAGATTAAAGAAGTCGGACGTGTATTACCAGGGGATGTATTAAAGGTTGATGCATTTCTAAACCATCAGGTTGATCCTAAATTGATGGCTGAAATGGGTAAAGAATTTGCCAGATTATTTAAGGACGACAACATTACCAGAATTGTAACTGTTGAGTCTTCTGGAATTGCTCCTGCAGTGATGGCTGGATTATACATGGATGTACCAGTTGTATTTGCTAGAAAACATAAGAGTTTAACGCTAACAGATGACGTATATACTAGTGAGGTATATTCATACACTAAACAAACCAGCAACCAAATTAGTATCGATAAAAGATTTATTCAACCCAATGACCATTTATTAATCATTGATGATTTCTTAGCCAATGGCCAGGCCGTTCAAGGATTATTGGACGTAGCTAAACAAGCTAATGTATCAGTTAATGGAATTGGTATCGTGATTGAAAAGTCATATCAAAAGGGCCACGATTTGATTGAAAAGACAGGAATCCACTTAGAATCTCTTGCTAGAATTAAATCACTAGATAACGATAAAGTCACTTTTGTAGAAGATTAAATAGAGTCGGCATAATTTGCCGACTTTTTTATTTGGTGCTAAATGAAAATATGCCCAGCTATGATATAATTAAACTATATATAAATTTGAGAGGATTGTGTTTTTTGTGCCAGTAAACGATTTAATTTCAGGAATGAATGATAAACAAAAAGAAGCAGTATTATGTACCGAAGGTCCTCTATTGATAATGGCCGGTGCAGGTAGTGGTAAGACCCGTGTCTTAACCCATCGCATTGCTTACTTAATCGAAGAAAAAAATGTATTGCCATGGAATATCCTAGCAATTACTTTTACCAATAAAGCAGCTCGTGAAATGAAAGAACGTGTTTCTAACCTATTGGATTACGGTGGGAACGACGTTTGGATTTCTACTTTCCATGCTCTATGTGTCAGAATTTTAAGAAGACATATTGATAAGATTGGTTTTAACCGTGCATTTACCATTGCCGGTAGTAGTGAACAAAGAACTTTGGTAAAGAGAATTCTAAAGGATTTTGATATTGATCCTAAGAAGAATGATCCAAGAGCAATTCTTTCAGCTATTTCAAACGCTAAAAACGATTTATTAGACCCAATTCAATACAGCGAATCAATCGATCACAACAGTCCATTTGAAGAAACTGTATCTAAGGTGTATGAAGAATACCAAAAACGTCTTCACGGAAACCAAGCATTGGACTTTGATGATTTAATCATGTTAACCATCCAATTGTTTGAATCCGACAAAGAAACATTGGAATACTACCAAAACAAATTCCAATACATTCACGTTGATGAATACCAAGATACCAATGAAGCACAATACAAACTTGTTACTATGCTTGCTAAGAAGTACAGAAATATCTGTGTTGTTGGTGATTCTGATCAAAGTATTTATGGTTGGCGTGGTGCCAATATGAACAATATCTTGAACTTTCAAGATGACTACAATGATGCTCACACAACATTACTTGAACAAAACTACCGTTCAACTAAGAACATCTTAAGTGCCGCTAACGACGTTATTCAAAATAATGTTGCTAGAAAGGCTAAGAATCTTTGGACTGAAAACAAAGAAGGAGACAAAGTTTCATACTACCGTGGCCAAAGCGAAATTGATGAAGCTCGTTTTGCCGTAACACAAATTCAAAAGATTATGGATGAAAAGCATTACTCATATAATGATTTTGCTATCCTATACCGTACCAACGCTCAATCACGTATCATTGAAGAAACACTTCTAAAATCAAACATTCCATACAACATTGTTGGTGGACACAAGTTCTACGACAGAAAGGAAATTCAAGACATCTTGGCTTACCTAACACTAGTCGCTAACCCAAGTGATTCAATGAGTTTAGAACGTATTATCAATGAACCTAAACGTGGAATTGGTGCATCCAGCGTTGATAAACTTAGAGTTTTCGCTGGGGAAAATGGTTGGTCAATGCTAGAAGCTTCCAAGAATGTTGATTTAAACAACACACTTTCCAGTCGTGCAAGAAACTCAATTGCTGACTTTGCCAACGTGATGACCAAAATTCAAAAGGTTGCCAAAGAAGGTAGTGTAACGGATGTTGCCCAACATGTTTTGGATGACACAGGTTACTTAGATGAATTGAAGAAGACTAACTCACTTGAAAACAAAGCAAGAATTGAAAATATTGAAGAATTTATTTCAGTAACTCAACAATTCGATACTAATAGAAGCGAAGAAGATAACGAAGATGGAAATGAACCATTAACAGATTTCTTAGCTGATCTAGCGTTAGTTTCCGCACAAGACGACGTGGAAGAAAACTCTCCTCAAGTTACCTTAATGACACTTCATGCTGCCAAGGGGCTAGAATTCCCAGTTGTATTCTTAATGGGAATGGAAGAAGGAATCTTCCCATTAGGTCGTTCAATGGAAAACGAAAAAGAACTAGAAGAAGAACGTCGTTTAGCATATGTAGGAATTACCCGTGCGCAAGAAAAACTATTCTTAACCAACGCATTCTCAAGAATGTTATATGGTCGTCGTCAAACTAATCCGGAATCTCGTTTTGTAAACGAAATTTCACCAGAATTAATTGAATCAGAGAATAACTTTGCACAAAGTAGTACTGTAAAGACCCCATTTGATTCAAACAGAAGTCAACGAAATGCTCGTTTTGCACAACAACGTGCCTACAAGCAACCAGCTAAGAAGGTTCAAAAACCTGAAGGAACTGGTGCTGACAAGAAAGCATGGACTGTTGGTGATAAGGTTGAACACAAAGCATGGGGAACAGGTACCGTCGTTAAAGTTAACGGTGCTGGTGAAGATATGGAACTAGATATTGCCTTCCCAGACAAAGGATTGAAGAGACTATTAGCTGCATTCGCACCAATTCAAAAAGTTCAATAGAGGTGAGCTAATTGACTGATCAAAGTAACAATATTCAAACTGAATACAATAAATTAAAAGACCAACTAAAGACTTGGAGTCGTCAATACTATCAAGAAGATAGCCCAAGCGTAGAAGATCATGTTTATGATATGAGCTACCGTCGACTTCAAGAAATCGAAGCTAACCATCCTGATTTAATTGCTAATGATTCACCAACTCAAAATGTTGGGGGACAAACATTACCTGGTTTCAATAAGGTCAATCATGAAATTCCAATGCTTTCTTTGGGGGATGTCTTCTCTGAAGAAGAATTAAAGGACTTCATCGATCGTCTGGATAAAAACTACCCAGAAATCACTGAATATAATTGCGAATTAAAGATTGATGGTTTAGCAATTTCACTTCGCTATGAAAATGGAATTTTAGTACAAGGTTCAACTCGTGGAAACGGAACAATTGGTGAAGATATCACCAACAACCTAAAGACGATTGAATCAATTCCACAAAAGTTGACTCGTCCAATTGACATTGAGGTGCGTGGCGAATGTTATATGCCTAAGTCATCTTTTGTGAAACTAAATGAACAACGTGAAAAAGACGGTGAATCTGTTTTCGCTAACCCACGTAATGCGGCAGCAGGAAGTCTAAGACAATTGGACTCAAATGTTACTGCTCATCGTAAATTAAGTACCTTTATGTACAATGTTGCTAATTACGATGATTTAGAAACTAACACCCAAGCTGGATTATTGGAGGAACTTAAGGAACTAGGTTTTACCATTAATCCCACATACCGTGTAATTAAGAATATGGACGATGTTCATAACTACATCGAATATTACACACAACGTCGTGACGAACTTAGCTATGGAATCGATGGAATTGTGATTAAGGAAAATGACTTATCCTTACAAGAACAAATTGGAACTACAGTTAAGGTTCCAAAGTGGGCAATTGCTTATAAGTTTCCACCAGAAGAAGTTGAAACTAAACTGCTGGATATTGAATGGACCGTCGGTAGAACTGGTGTTGTTACACCAACTGCCATCATGAATGAAGTTCAATTAGCTGGTACTAAAGTTTCCAAGGCATCATTGCATAACCCTGATTATTTAGAAGAAAAGGGTGTCCGCATTGGTGACACTGTAAAGTTGCATAAGGCGGGAGATATTATTCCAGAAATTTCTGAATATATTCCAGGTAAACGTCCAGCTGACAGTGAAGAATATATAATTCCAACTACTTGTCCATCATGTGGTGACAAGCTAGTTCATTTGGATGATGAAGTTGCTCTGAGATGTATCAATCCGAAGTGTCCGGCTCAATTAAGTGAGCAAATTAATCACTTTGCTTCTAGGAATGCGATGAACATTGATGGATTGGGACCTAGAATTGTTCAACAACTTTTTGATCGTCATATGCTAGACGATGCTGCAAGTTTATACAAGCTAACTCAAGAAGAACTTGAAACTTTAGATAAATTTGGTAGCAAATCTGCAACTAACTTATTATCTGCAATCGATAATAGCCGTAGTAATTCTGTTGAAAGATTATTATTTGGTCTGGGAATCAGACATGTTGGGGCAAAGGCTGCTAGAATTATCTCTGAACACTTCGGTGACATGGATGAGCTAATGGCAGCTAGTGCTAACGATATTGCTGAGATTAACGGAATGGGTCAAACAATCGCTGATAGCATTGTTACTTACTTCGAAAATCCTGAAGCACAAAAACTAATTGATGAATTCAAGTCATTGGGTGTTAATATGCAATATCTAGGAGCAACCCAATCTGATATCGATAATTCAGATTCACCAGTTGCTGGAAAGACAATGGTCCTAACTGGAAAGCTTTCAGAATGGACACGTCCAAAGGCCAGTGAATGGTTGGAAAACCACGGTGCAAAAGTTACTGGAAGTGTTTCTAAGAAGACTGATGTTTTAATCGCTGGTGAAGATTCGGGAAGCAAGCTAACAAAGGCCCAAAGCCTTGGTGTAGATGTATGGACCGAACAAGATTTTATTGCTGTAGTTAATGAAACTAAGTAATTTGTGGAGGAAAGCAAATTGAAAAAATTAAATGTTTTATTCGTAGCACTACTAAGTGCATTAGTGTTAGCAGCTTGTGGAAGTAAAGATGATAGTAGCAGTTCATCTGGTACTCAAGTTATTTCACAAACTAATAGCAATTATTATCAAGGTGTAATTAAGAATGGTCATTACTTAACAAGTAAGTCCAGAGGGGTGTCCGTTCAACAAAATGATAACCAATTAAATCTTAAAGGTTTTGAAAATGGATTACTAAGTATCTCAAAGGATCAATTCCCAACAGATACATACATCTTACAAGAAGGCCAATACATCGACACTAGTACTGCCGAAGATTGGTTGGGCCGTAAGAGTAAAAATAACCCTGATGGTTTAAACCCATCGGGTAGTGACGCCAAAGAACCACTTTACTTACAACAAATGGACGAACAAGATTTCATGGAACAAAGTCATGGCTCTTTAAAGATTAAGGGAATGACCATTGGTCTTGGAATTAATTCCGTTTACTACTACCGTAAGGAAGCTTATGGTGCTGTCTACCAAAAGAAATTAAGCGATAGTGATATTAAAAAACAAGGTAAAGAAATTGCTGATAAGGTATTACAACGTTTAAGACAAAAGAAAGACTTAAAGAACATTCCAATTGTGATTGCGTTATACAAACAAGCATCAAATGATAGTCTAGTAGGTGGTAACTTCTACTCATATTCAGTTAACAAGGCTGGTTCAACCAGTGTTGATAACTGGAAGTCACTAGATATTAAGAACTATGTCCTACCAGACAGTTCAACTAGTGAAGTTAATAGTAATGATGAAGATGCTTTTGAAAACTTTAAGAACCAGGTGCAAAAGTTCTTCCCTAACTTAAGTGGTGTTACCGCTCAAGCACATTACGTTGACGGAACTCTACGTGGACTACACGTTAACATCACTACACAATTCTATGGACAAAGTGAAATTATCAGTTTCACCCAATATGTTGCTGCAACTGCTAAGAAATACTTACCAAACAATATTCCAATTGATATCCAGGTTTCTTCTTCAGAAGGAATTCAAAGCTTCCTATCAAGAAAAACCGGATCAAAGAATTTCTATACTCACGTTTTTACCAGTTATTAATGTGAATGTGTTAAAATACTGGTAGCGTATTATCAATATATATAAGAAAGAGGGAACAACGATGTCTGAAAAAATTAGTAAAGAGACAGTAAGTCACGTTGCATCATTGGCTAAGTTGGAATTAACCGATGAACAACTACCATACTTTACTGACCAATTAGGTAGTATCATGGGAATTTTTGATTCCTTAAATGATGTAGATACTAGCAATGTCGAACCAACATTTAGTGTTACTGATCAAATTAACGTTATGAGAGAAGATGTTGCTGATAATTGGGGACAAAGGGATGCACTATTGAATAATGCACCAGACGTTTCCGACGGATTAATTAGAACACCTACAATCATTGATGAAAGCGGGGACTAGTGAAGATGGACTATTTAGGAAAAGATATTTTTAGCATTCACGAAAGCCTAGTTAATGGTGATATTACCGCCGAAGAATTAACAAGACAAACAATTGAAAATGCTAAGAAGAACGATGAAGATATTAACGCTTTCGTCGTTTTCGATGAAGAAAATGCAATTAAGCAAGCCCAAGAAATTGATAAGGCCGGAATTGACCCAGATAACGTATTATCAGGTATTCCAGTTGCAATGAAAGATAACATGTTAACCAAGGGTGTATTAACATCTGCAGGTTCAAAAATGTTATCAAACTTCAAACCAATCATTGATGGGACAGCCGTTGCTAAGATGAAAGAAGCTGGCACTATCAACATTGGTAAGACCAACATGGACGAATTTGCAATGGGTGGTTCAACCGAAACTTCATTCCATGGTAAGACTAAGAACCCATGGAAATTAGACAAGGTACCTGGTGGATCATCAGGTGGTGCCGCTGCTGCAGTTGCTGCAGGGGATGTCTTAGTATCACTAGGTTCAGATACCGGTGGTTCAATCAGACAACCAGCATCATTTAACGGTATCGTTGGTATGAAACCAACATACGGTCGTGTATCTAGATGGGGATTAATTGCATTCGCATCAAGTTTAGACCAAATTGGTCCATTGACTAGAACTGTTAAGGACAACGCCGTAGTTCTAAATGCCATTGCCGGTAAAGATGAACATGATATGACAAGTTCAAACAAAGAAGTTCCTGACTTTACTGCAAACATCGATAAGGGTGTTAAAGGTATGAAGATTGCTTTACCTAAGGAATACTTAGGTGAAGGTGTTGATAAGGATGTTCAAGATGCTATTCTAGCCGCTGCTGATAAGTACCGTGAATTAGGTGCAACTGTTGAAGAAGTATCTCTTCCAAACAGTAAGTACGGTGTGGCAGCTTACTACATCATTGCTCCTTCAGAAGCATCATCAAACTTACAACGTTTCGATGGTATTCGTTATGGTTACAGAGCTCAAGATGCTAAGAACCTAGAAGAACTATACGTTAAGAGTCGTTCACAAGGTTTTGGTGACGAAGTTAAACGCCGTATCATGGTTGGTACTTACTCACTATCAGCTGGTTTCTTTGATGCTTACTTTAAGAAGGCCGCTGAAGTTCGTACTTTAATCATTAACGACTTTAAGAAGGTTTTCCAAGATTACGATGTAATCTTAACTCCGACAGCTCCTACTCCAGCTTACAGCTTGAAGGATGAAAAAGATCCAATCACTATGTACATGAATGATATTTTAACCATTCCTGTTAACATGGCAGGTCTTCCAGGAATGTCAGTTCCTGCAGGTTTCTCAGACGGACTACCAATTGGTATGCAATTAATCGGTAAGCCATTTGATGAATCAACTCTATACCAAGCTGCTTACGCTTTCGAACAAAATACTGATTTCCATAAGCAAGATCCAAAGATGGGGGGAGCACAATAATGAACTTTGAAACTACAATTGGACTAGAAGTCCACGTTGAATTAAAGACTAACTCTAAGATTTTCAGTCCATCTCCCGTACAATACGGGGTTGACCCTAACTTAAACACCAACGTAATTGATTGGGGATACCCAGGGGTATTACCATCAACCAACAAAGGTGTTGTTAAATCAGGTATTATGGCTGCTTTAGCACTACACGCTGAAGTTGAAAAACACCCTCACTTTGATCGTAAGAACTACTTCTACCCAGATAATCCAAAGGCTTATCAAATTACGCAAAAGGATACTCCTGATGCGCATGATGGTTGGATTGAAATTGAAGTAGATGGTAAGAAAAAGAAAATCGGTATCGAAGAAATGCATATTGAAGAAGATGCCGGTAAGAATACCCACGGAAACAAGTTCTCTTACGTTGACTTGAACCGTCAAGGTACTCCACTTATCGAAATTGTTTCAAAACCAGATATCGCTTCACCTGATGAAGCATACGCTTACCTTGAAGCTTTACGTGAAAGAATCCTATTTACAGGAATTTCTGATGTGAAGATGGAAGAAGGTTCAATGCGTGTGGACGTTAACGTTTCAATCCGCCCATACGGTCAAAAAGAATTCGGTACTAAGGTCGAATTAAAGAACTTGAACTCATTTAACTACGTAAGAAAAGGTCTTGCATACGAAGAAAAACGTCAACAACGTGTAATCATGGCTGGTGGCGAAATTCAACAAGAAACTAGACGTTTCGATGAAACAACTGGTAAAACAGTCTTAATGCGTGTTAAGGAAGGTGCGGATGATTACAGATACTTCCCAGAACCTGACCTACCAGCACTAGACATTACGGACGCATGGATTAATGAAATCAACGATTCAATGCCTGAAATGCCAGCAAGTCGTCGTCAACGTTACGTTAACGAATTTGGTTTGAAGGACTACGATGCAATGGTTCTTACCCAAACTAAGGAAATGGCAGATTTCTTTGATGCCATGATTAAATTAGGTGCAGATCCTAAGATGGCATCTAACTACCTACAAGTTAACGTTAACGCTTACTTGAATGATGAACAAAAAGATTTATCTGAAACTGAGATTACACCAGAAAACTTAGCTACAATGATTAAGCTAATTGAAGACGGTACTATTTCATCTAAGATGGCTAAGAAAGTCTTCAAAGGTATTACTGAAGGTAAAGAACCTAAGAAGTTCGTTGAAGACAACGGAATGGTTCAATTATCAGACCCAGCTCAATTACAACCAATTATTGATGAAGTACTATCAAACAACCCACAATCTGTGGAAGACTTCCATAATGGTAAGGACCGTGCTATCGGTTTCCTAGTCGGTCAAATTATGAAGCAAACTCGTGGTAAAGCTAACCCACAAGTTGTTAACAAATTATTAATGGCATCCATTAATAAATAAAGTTTAGGAGAATTTGGAAATGCAAAAAAGGGCACGTGTAATATACAATCCAACATCTGGCCGTGAGGCCTTGAAACGCAACCTGATTGATATTCTCGCTGTTTTCGAAGAAGCTGGTTATGAAACTAGTGCATACGCAACTACTCCTAAACCTAATTCAGCACGCGATGAGGCCAAGAGGGCATCATTAGATGGTTTTGACTTAATCGTTGCTGCTGGTGGGGATGGAACTATTAACGAAGTCGTTAACGGGATTGCACCACTAGAAAAACGTCCTAAGCTAGCAATTATTCCAGCTGGGACTACCAATGACTTTGCCCGTGCATTGCATATTCCAAGAGAAGATCCAATTGAAGCGGCCAAAGTTGTTTTGAAGGGTCAAACTTTCAACATGGACATTGGTAAAGCTGGAGAAAAATACTTCATGAATATCGCAGGTGGTGGTTTATTAACCGAATTAACATACGATGTTCCTTCAGATTTAAAGACCATTTTTGGTTATTTAGCTTATCTAGTTCGTGGAGCAGAATTACTTCCAAGAATTAAACCAATTCAAATGGATCTTGAATATGATGGTGGAGAATTTAAAGGTAAAGCTTCAATGTTTCTACTTGCCATGACTAACTCAATCGGTGGTTTAGAACAAATCGTTCCGGATGCTAAGTTAGATGATGGTAAGTTTACAATGATTATTGTTAAGACTAGTAACATCGTTGAAATCGTTCAATTACTTGCGAAAGTCTTAAGTGGTGGTCGCCATATCAATGACCCTAGAATCATTTACAAAAAGACCAGCAAGTTAGTTGCTAATCCTGTCGAAGACAAGATGCAAATTAACTTGGATGGTGAATATGGTGGCGACGCACCAATGACTTTTATTGACTTAAAACAACATATTGAAATGTTTGCTAATGTCGATGAAATGCCAAAGAAATCTATCAGTTTTGATGCTGAAAAGGTGGAAAAAGAATTCGTCGATAAAGTTGATAAATTATCATAGTGGAATTTAAAAACGAAAAGTTTTGTTGTATGATTATTTTAGAAGATTACAACAAAACTTTTTTGTTTAGAAAAAGGGGTAAATATGAAATTTAAAGCACCAGTTACAAAGAACGAAGAATATGAAGTCGATATTATCGACTTAACTTATCAAGGCCTAGGAGTTGCTAAGATAGAGGATTATCCTTTGTTTATTGAAGACACTCTTCCAGGCGAAAAAGCTTTGATTAAAGTAATCAAAGTTAACCAAAACTTTGGTTTCGCAAAGTTAGAAAAATTACTAACTAAATCACCAGATCGTGTAGAAAACATTGATAAGAACTACACTCGTACCGGAATCGCTCCATTACAACATCTAAAATACGATGCTCAATTGGAATTTAAGCAACACCAAATCCAAGAACTTTTCGATAAGTCTAAGATGGATGTTGAAGTATTGCCAACTATTGGGATGGATAACCCAACTCATTACAGAAACAAGGCGCAAATTCCAGTTCGTTCAATTAATGGAAAACTACAAACTGGTTTCTTCCGTAAGCACTCACATGATTTAGTAACTATTGAAGATTTCTACATCCAAGATCCAGAAATCGACAAGGCTATTGTTGTCGTTAGAGACATCTTACGTAAGTACCACATCGAACCATACAATGAAACTAAGCACAATGGTGTGATTAGAAACATCATGGTTAGAAGAGGACACTACACTAACGAAATGATGATTGGTTTAATTACTCGTACCAAGAAGATTCCAATGGTTGATATAATTGTTCGTGAAATCAAGGAAGCCTTACCAGAAGTGACAAGTATCATGCAGAACATCAATTTGTCAGATGGTAACGGATTATTAGGTAAGAGTACTATTTGTCTAGATGGTAAGAAGTACATCGAAGATAAGTTACTTGGCTTGAAGTTCGCTATTTCATTGAACTCATTCTACCAAGTTAACCCAGAACAAACTGAAAAACTTTACTCTCTAGCAATTGAAAAGGCTCAACTAAATGGTACTCAAACAGTAATAGATGCTTATTGTGGTATCGGTACAATTTCACTAGCTGTTGCTGAACATGCCAAGAAGGTTTATGGTGTGGAAATTGTTAAGGAAGCCATCGAAGACGCTAAGATTAACGCTCAAAAGAACCACATCAACAATACTACATTTGTAACCGGTAGTGCAGAGGAACAAATGGAAAAATGGCAAGCACAAGGATTGAAACCAGATGTTATCATGGTTGATCCTCCACGTAAGGGACTTGCATCATCATTCATCGACAGTGCTGCTCAAGTAGCACCTAAGAAGATTGTTTATGTATCATGTAACCCATCAACATTAGTACGTGATGCTTGTCGATTAGCTGAATACGGATATGAAATTACTCAACCAGTTCAACCTGTTGATCAATTCCCACAAACCGTTCACGTTGAATCAGTGACTGTATTTGAAAAGAAATAGATAATAAAGAAGACACCTTGAGGAGGGTGTCTTTTTTTATTTGTCGAATTTCCAACTTCGACCCTTATTAATATTTATTTTTTCTTGTATAATATCATTAGGATTAACTTGTAGTTTTTCGCACATGTAGTAGCAATATATCAATACATCAGCTAATTCTAACTTCAAGTTATCTTTTTCTTTAGATGACATAGCATTATCATCTTTCTTCCATAGAAAGATTTTTTCAACTTCAGAAGCTTCAATACCTAAAGCTCTAGATAATGAAATGAGTGTATGATATTGATTCCATCCTCTGTCATTTCTAAATTCAATTAATTCTTGAATTATATCTTTATATTCCATAAAAATTCTCCTTTAAGGTGGGTGTTTCATAAATGTCTAATAGCGAAATAGCTAAACCAATCATTAGAAAATATGATTACAGTATTAATAGTGACATAGAACAAGAAATTTTGAAACAAAATAATACTGATGAAGAGCATGAATTAATAACTAGATTTCCAACTGTATACATAGTTATAGATAAAATTCGTGGTAATAGAAAAAAATTTGGACAATTTAAAGCATATGTTGGAGAAACCAATAATATAGTTCGAAGAACTGAGGAACATTTAAATAGTGAGTCAGAAGATAGAACAGATTGGACAGAATTAAATAATTCTAATGATGCTAAAATAATTGTTATTGCTCATAAAGAGTTCAATAAATCATTAACTCTTGATGTTGAAAATCAATTGATGAAATATTTACTTAGTGATGATGCTATTGGTGAATTGAATAATCGTAGATCCAATGACCAAGATTTATATTTCACAAGAGATCACTTTAGAGACATATTTCAGAACATTTGGGATGAACTATCTAAAAGAAATGAAAATATATTCCCAAGTGTTGATGATATTACCAATTCCGCAATTTTTAAAGCGTCTCCATTTCACAAATTAACAGATGAGCAACTAAATGCTAGAGATAAAATAATTGATAAAATCAAAAAAATCAGGAATGGAGATAGTACTGATAATTTGATTATTATTAAGGGTTCTGCTGGTACAGGAAAAACAGTCTTATTAAGTTCTTTATTTTCGGAGCTTAATAAACCTGATAACCAAGAAGCGTACATACTTGTTAATCATGATGAACAGGTAAAAGTTTATGAAAATATAGCTTCAAAAATTGGAATTAAGACTAAGATGGGTGATAGTATTGCTAATAAGCCAACTATGTTTTTGAATCAACATCTAGTTGACGAAATTAATAAAGGTAAACAAAATAAAGTTGATATTTCATTAATTGATGAAGCTCATTTATTATTCACACAAGGTAATCAGTCATATCAAGGTAAAAATCAATTGGGTGATATAATGAACGTTTCAAATGTTGTAGTGGCGGTTTTAGATCCAATGCAAGTATTAAAAAATAATGGATACTTAGAACAAACTTACTATGATACATTAATAACGAATGCTAAAAAAAATAATAACTTAATCGAATTATCGGATCAAAACAGAATGGTTGCTTCAAAAGAAACGATCAATTGGATTGAAGATATTGTTACTAAGAATGAAATTAATAAGATTCCTAATGACGAAAAATATGATTTAAGAGTATTTGGCAATGTTAATGATATGTATAATGAAATCAAGAAGCATAATGATAATATAGAATCATTAACTAAAGGTTTATCTAGACTAGTTGCAACGTATGATTGGAAATATATTAAAAATAAGAAGAATATAATTAAATTAGAAAATGGAAATGAATTTGCGGACTTATGGCGTGTTAAAATTGGTGATAAATTTAATTTACCATGGAATAATCAGCTACCCGTTGAAAAAAAATATAAAGGATTATCTTGGGCTGAACAACCACAAACAATAAATGAAGTTGGATCAACATTTACAATTCAAGGATTTGATCTTAACTATTGTGGGGTTATTATTGGACCATCTGTCAAGTTTAGAGATGGTAAAATAGTTTATGATAAATCAGAAAGTTATGACAAAAAAGTGACTGGTAGGAGAACTTTAAAAAATGATGAAAAAAAGGATGTATCGTCAGAGTTAATTCGAAACCAGCTTAACGTATTATTAAAACGTGGTGTTCATGGACTATTCATTTATGCAGTTGATGACGAACTAAGAAAAGAACTACTGCGACAAAGTAAGTAAATTAAAAAGACACCTCCACTCAGGTGTCTTTTTTGCACTCTCATGTTTTTTGTTATATATTATTTTTTATAAAAAATGAATGTAAAAGTAGGCGAAGATAATGCGTATTAATATTATTCAACATACTCCAAACGAACGACCAGGTTCAATTTTAGATTGGGCACATGACAGGGGACATGATGTTTATATCTATCATCCATACCAATTTGGTATTCTACCAAAGGTAGATGAAACTGATATGTTAATTATTATGGGTGGTCCAATGAGCGTTAACGATGATATTGATTGGATTGAGTTCGAACGTGATATTATTAGAGAACTCGCTGAAAAAGATGTTCCAATCTACGGTGCTTGTTTTGGTGCACAACAAATTGCCAAAACATTTGGTGCCAAGATTACTACTTCAATGGCTAAGGAAGTAGGATGGGCGCCTGTATACTTAAGATCCGAACGCATTCCTGGAATTTACAACAAGCTTACTGCAATGCATTGGCATGGTGAAATGTTTGAGATTCCTAAGAATGGGGAATTATTATTCTCCAGTGATTTGGTGGAAAACCAAGGATTCATTATTGGTGAAAGAATTGTTGGTTTACAATTCCACTTTGAACTAGGTACTGACGAAGTTAGAGAAATTGTTACCAACGACAATAAGTACGTTGCAGGATCTGCTTTAAATCAAACCAATGAAGATATCTTAGCTAGACCAGTGCCAAAAGAAAATAAACAAGTGATGTATGCAATCTTAGATTACATCTCTAAAGGCAAATAATCGCTATATTTGAAGATGTATTAATCATTAATATAAATAGACTATCCGTATATTAAAATTGCTTCAATCAATAAATTAATACGAAAAAAAGCATTCGAACTTAATCGAATGCTTTTTTATTATTTACTGTTCTTCAAATGTCTTTGTTGTAGGTAGTAAACTGGAATTCCAATTAGTGTTAATAGTAATCCAACTAGAGCTAAACCAGTTTGTGTAATTAGTGTTTCGGCTAGGATGAACACACCACCAACCAACGCTATAATTGGCACGATTGGGTACCAAGGAACCTTATATGGACGAATCATTTCAGGTTCTTTACGGCGAAGTTTAAATACGGCAATGAATAGTAGACAGTTAAATATCCACATAACAAACACTAACATGTCAGTTAATAAGTCGAAACTTCCCGCGAAAATCATTAAAATTGCGATTACGAATTGGAAGATTCCAGAAGTGTATGGCACGCGAGTTTTCTTAGAAAGTTTAGCAAACCAATCACTAAATGGAAGGGACTTACTTTGACCCATTGCATAAGGAATTCTCATTCCTGATAGTGTGTAACCATTTAAGGAACCATAAACTGAAACTAGAATACCGATAGTAACTAACTTACCACCGAATTCACCGAATAGCTTGATAGCAGTTTCAGACGCCGTGTTTTGGTTACCAGCAATGTGATCAATTGGTAATGTTTTTAGAAATGCAACGTTTACCAATGTGTAAATTACCATAATCAAACTTAGACCAATAATAATAGCTTTTGGTAAGTTTTTCTTAGGGTTCTTAATTTCACCAGCAACGTCACAAACACCAATCCAACCATCGTAAGCAAACATAGTTGCTAATAAACCTGAACCAAAGGCAGTCCAAACGTTGGCGTGATTACTTGGACTAATTGGTAAGAAGGAAACGTGAACAGCACCAGGAATAAATAAACCAAAAATAGCAATTAAAATAATTGGAATTAACTTACAAATAAGTGCAACTGTTTGAACGTTTCCGCTAATTTTTGATCCCAATAAGTTAATGAATAACACACTCAATGCCACAATGATTGCCATTGGGTTTAGGATGCTAGGATTTAAATGGAATAGATTAATTAATTGTGTTGAGAAAATGATTGCTTCAGCGGCAATATTAGCAGGGTAGTAGACCAATATTTGAGCCCAACCCATTGAGAAACCGGTTAGCGGACCATAGGTATAATCTAGATACTTAATGGCTCCTCCGGTCTTAGGAATGGCAGCAGCTAATTCAGATACAGTTAAACCAGCACAGATGGTCAATAAACCACCAACAATCCATGCTAAAACAGTTAATGTAAATGAGTGGGTGCTATTAACAACACTGGCAGTTTTAAAGAACACACCAGCACCAATAACAGTTCCCATCACTGTTGAAAGAGCCGCCATCATGCCAATTCCACGTTTTAGTTCGTTTTCTTGCATGACGAATATCCTCCTAGATAATTTTTAATATAAAAAAGGAAGGGGTCTAAATAGACACCCAACCTTTTTAATAAATAATATTAGTTATTATTTGTCTTCGCTTTCAACATCGTGTTTACGTTGGAATTCAGCAATGTTCTTGTATTCAGTTTGAAGTTGACGACTCAAACGAATGTAGATAGGAGCTAATTCACGGTAAACTTTGTAGTTGTCAGGATTTGGCTTGTGGGCGTTAGTTACTCCAACGAAGTCTTTAACCTTTTCTAGGTCATCAATGATACCTAATGAGTACATACCTAATGTGGCAGCACCTAAAGCAGTACCTTCAAAACTTTCTGGAATAGTAACATCTTGTTCGAAGATGTCAGCTAACATTTGACGCCATAGTTCTGAACGAGCAAAACCACCAGTAGCTTGGATACTTGTTGGTTTACCAATAACTTCTTCTAAGGCAAGACTAACAGTGTATAGGTTAAATACGATTCCTTCTAGAGCTGATCTAATCATATGAGCACGAGTGTGGATACGAGTTAAACCAAAGAATGAACCACGAGCGTTAGCGTCCCAGATAGGTGCACGTTCACCACCTAAGAATGGGTGGAATAGTAATCCATCAGAACCGGCTGGAATTTGTGAAGCAATTTCAGTTAATAGGTCGTATGAATCCATGTGCATTTGTTCAGCAGTAACCTTTTCAGGAGCACATAGTTGATCTCTTACCCAACGGAAGACGATACCACCGTTGTTAACAGGTCCCCCGACAACCCATTTGTCTTTTGATAAGTAGTAACAGAAGACACGACCCTTAGGATCAATAACAGGTTTGTCAGTAACGACACGAACGGCACCAGAAGTACCAATTGTAACAGCTAGAACACCTGGCTTAATAGCATTAACACCAAGGTTAGCTAATGGACCATCTGAAGAACCGATAACGAATGGGGTATCTTCATCGATACCAATTACGTTAGCGTAAGCTTTGTTTAGTCCTTTGAATTGGTATGTAGTGTCAACTAGTTCAGGAAGTTGGTCACGTGATACACCAGTTAATTCAAGTGCTTCTTCGTCCCAATCCATCTTGAAGATGTTGAACATACCAGTAGCATTGGCAATTGAGTAATCTTCTTTTAATTCACCAAATAGTTTGTATAGGATGTATTCCTTGATACCTACGAAGTAGGCAGCCTTGTCATATACATCTTTTCTTTCATTCTTCAACCACATTAACTTGGTTAGAGGAGTCATAGGGTGAACTGGAGTACCAGTCTTTTCATATAATTCCTTAGCCTTACCGCTTTCCTTTAGTTGGTCAGCGTAGTTAACGGCACGGTTATCAGCCCATGTAATAGCACGAGTTAATGGTTTGTGGTTTTCATCAAGTAAAATCAAACTGTGCATAGCACATGAGAATGAGATACCCTTCAATGTACCATGTTTAAGGTCAGCCTTACGTAAAACTTCAGTTAGACCTGCAAGCATGGCAGAGAAGATTTCTTCTGGATCTTCTTCGGCCATATCTGGAGTATCTTGGTATAAAGGATAACCATCGTTTGAGTATCCCTTAACTTCTCCATCGGTATCGTACAAAACAGTTTTTACACTGGTTGTTCCAATATCAACACCAATGATGTAGTTCATAACATAACTTCCTTTCGATCTAAAAAGAGAGACTTAATTATTTTTTTAATAATGTTAACTATTATAATAAAATCCACATAAAAAGTCATCACTAATTTATTTAGTTACCGCTTTCATTATATTGAAAACAAATGGTCGATTCAAGTGTTTTAACGTGTTTTATAGTAATTTGCAGTCATTATGATTATAATAAGGATATTGTACAAAAGAGGTGAGTGAATGGATACCAGAATGTCTTTGTATCATCAAAAACCAAAGCCTACTAAAAAATACGGCCAGTTTTTCAAAAAATATGCATGGTTAATTGCAATTTTAATTGTGTTATTTGGTTCCATCTTTAGCTATGTTTCATACCAAAACTATGAGAATAATATGATTAATAAGTATCAAGTTAAGGGAATCATGATTAGCCAATCTAATGGGTATATTGATTTTGTGACCCTAGCCAATACCGGCCAAAAATTTGTCTATATTCGTGCCAGTCAAGGTGCCACATATACAGATGATGACTTTAGTGATAATTTTCAACGCAGCCAGGGATCTGGTTTGCAAGTTGGTTCTTACCACGTTTTTAGTACACAAACGGCGATTAAGGATCAATTGAAGAACTTTACACGAGAAGTTGGCGATGATTACGGGACATTACCGCCATTAGTAGAGGTGACTTCACCTTTATCTGATGATCAAGTTCATCGACTTTCTGATTTCATTTACATGGTTCATAAATACTATGACACCAACGTAGTTGTAAGAAGTAGCACGAGTGTCTTCAATCGATTAGACGAGAAAGTAGAACATGATGTGCAGTTCTTTAGCGGAAACGTTAATAATAAACGGGCTAATTTTATCGAAGTGAAGAATAATAGGAAAATTAATATCGATGGTTCAAACGTCTATGTTAATCAAATTGCCTTTAATGGTAACAAGAAAGGTTGGCAACAGTACCTATTGAAGAATCAAGACCGTTAATAAACATCGATATTAATGAAGATATTTGCTAAAATAGAACATATATTAATTCGAATTTAAGTAGGGGAACCCAGAATGTTAGAACAATTTCAAAAGTATTTTAACAAGCTTGGATATGACAAACAGACGCTGATTCAAGAGCGCGTCTATCCAATTATCAAGAACCATGATAGTGTATTAGGACTATCACCAACCGGATCCGGTAAAACAGTTGCATTTTTAATTCCAAGCATCGAAATTCTAGAACCTGAAGGTGGTTCACAATTACTAATCATCGAACCATCTCAAGAACTAGCAATTCAAACTGCAAAGGTAGCTAGAAATTGGGCTAATTTGCGTGGAATGAAAGTGTTAGCTCTAACTGGTGGAGCCAACATTAAACGTCAAATGGAACGTTTGAAAAAACATCCCGAAGTAATTGTTGGGACAGCAGGTAGAATAAAGAATTTAATCGATGATAAAAAATTAAAAACACATCTTTTTTCTACTATTATAATTGATGAGGCTGATGACTTATTACAAGGTGAGACTCTGACTACCGTTAGGGACATTGTTTCTTCTATGATGTCAGATGTTCAATTGGAATTCTTCTCAGCAACAGCCACACCAATTCTAGAACAATTATCAGGTTGGTTTGGTAACCGTGAGATTAAAAAGGTCGACGTTCGAGAAGAAGACAAAACACAAGGACACGTTGAACATGGCTTGATGAATGTTTTACGAAAGAATAGAAATAAGATGTTGGCACGTTTACAACACGTTGCTGGTTTCAAAGCATTGGTTTTCTTCAATCAAACCGTTGATTTGAATAAGACCTATAGTTTCTTCGTTCATAATCACTATCAAGGAGTGGCAAAGCTAACATCTGATCAAAATCAAACAAAGCGTCAAAAGGCCATGGATGATTTCAGATTAGGGCGTATCAAGTTACTACTAACTACTGATGTTGCGGCGCGTGGTTTGGATATTGCTAAGCTACCGGCGGTTGTTAACTATGATTTACCTGATGAAGCCATCGACTATGTTCATCGTGTAGGGAGAACCGGTCGAATGGGTGAAGACGGCATGGTAATTAATTTCGGTGATGACCATGATTTAAGAGACTTGAAGAACTTGTTATCCGATTATGACTTTAACTTTCAGCCAAGTTACTTCTACAAGAATAAGATTGTAAAGTCTGTTCCAAAGACTGCTGAAAAAGTTGTTGAAGTTGTTGAAAAAACAACCAATAACGACAAGCCATCTAAGGATGAATCAACCAAACCTCGTGTTAAGAAGGTTAAAAAACAAGTGGTTTCCAACCCAGCACCAAAAAAACGCGTCAAGAAAAATAAACACACCAAGAATAAAGGTATGCGTAACAAATGGCGTAAAAACAATAATAAGCATAATTAAAGAGCTTTACATTAATTTACTAAAATGCGACAATATTAATTGTCGTTTAATGACTCCATAGCACAACTGGATAGGGCGACCGCCTCCTAAGCGGCTGATCTCGGTTCGATTCCGAGTGGGGTCATAAAAAGCACTAGCATTTTAAATGTTAGTGCTTTTTTTATATTTACATAACTTTTACATGAAAATAACTTTAAATTTACAAACCATCGATATACTAAGCTTGTAACATAAAATATTGGTTAGGAGATATTGATATGATTAAAATGAATAAGGTTCTATCAATTGCTTCAGTTGTTTTGGTTTCAGCTTCACTATTAGCTGCCTGTGGTAGTATAAGTGGTTCACAGGCTAGCGGGGATGTATCAGTTGTTGGTTCAACTGCTTTACAACCATTAGTGGAACAGGCAGCAAAGGATTATCAAAAAGATAATTCAGGTGTTAACATTTCTGTTCAAGGTGGTGGATCTGGAACAGGATTAAGCCAAGTTCAATCCAAGAGTGTTTCTATTGGTAATTCTGACGTTTTTGCGGAAAAACAAAGTGGGATTGACGCTAGTAAGTTAAAAGATAACAAGGTTGCTGTAGTTGGTATGGCACCGGTTGTTAACAAGGGTGTTGGAGTTAAGAATATTTCACTAGAAAATCTAAAAAAGATTTTTACTGGTAAGATTACCAACTGGAAAGAACTTGGGGGTAAAAACCAAAAGATTGATGTTATCAATCGTGTAAAGGGAAGTGGAACCAGAGCTACTTTTGAAAGTAACGTTTTGAATGGAGCTTCAGCTATCCAAACCCAAGAACAAGATTCTAATGGTGCAGTTAAGAAAATTGTTTCATCAACTCCTGGAGCAATTAGTTACCTAGCATTCTCATTCATTGACAGTAGTCTTCAACCACTATCAATCGACAATGTTGCACCAACAGACAAGAACGTAGAGACTAACGCTTGGAAGATTTGGTCATATGAACACATGTATACACCAAAAACCGCAGATAAAAACGCTACTAAATTTATCAAGTACGTTGAATCTGGTAAAGTTCAAAAGACTTTAGTTAATAAGCTAGGTTACATCAGTATCTCAGACATGAAAGTAACCAAAGATAGTAATAACAAAATCGTAAAATAAACCAATTTTAAGAGATCAGTTTAATAAAACTGGTCTTTTTTTGTACCCATTTCTAAAATTTACATAAAATTTACAAAAAATCTAAATTAGATTTACATTAAATCGTTATACTTAGTTTTGTAAATTAAAAAAGGATGATTTTATTATGATAAAAATTAAAAAGTTAGCGATTATGACATCGGCAGTCTTATTCGCAGGGACAGTATTAACAGCGTGCGGAGTTAGCTCTGCGTCAAACGATAAAATTACAGCGGTTGGCTCAACAGCCTTACAACCTTTAGTAGAAGAGGCGGCTAACGATTATCAAAAGGAACACAAGAATCTATCAATTACGGTTCAAGGTGGTGGTTCCGGAACAGGTTTGAGTCAATTGCAATCTAGAGCAGTGACAATCGGTAATTCTGATGTGTTCGCTGAGAACCAAAAGGGAATTAAATCCAAAGACATCGTGGATCATCAAGTCGCGGTAGTTGGAATCACCCCCGTCGTTAACAAGGGGGTCGGAATTAAAAATATTAGCATGAAGAATTTGCAAAAGATTTTCGAAGGCAAGATTACCAATTGGAAACAAGTTGGCGGTAAAAATATTCCAATCGAAGTCATTAACCGTGTGAAGGGTAGTGGTACCAGAAATACATTTGAAGCGAATGTAATGGATGGCCACAGTACCGTAAAGGCACAGGAACAAGATTCAAATGGAACCGTTAGAAGAATCATTGCTACTACTCCTGGAGCAATCAGTTACCTATCATTCTCGTTTGTCGACAAGACCATTAAATCACTATCAATTGATAACGTTAAACCTATAGATAAGAATGTAGAGACAAACGCTTGGAAGATTTGGTCATATGAACATATGTACACAGCCAAAAAGGTTAGTGATAACACTAAGAAGTTCTTGGCATACATGAATTCAGCAGAAGTGCAAAAAGGTTTAGTAAAGAAATTAGGTTACATTAGTATCAGTGATATGAAAGTTAAAAAGGATGCTAACAATAAAGTAATCAATTAATTGGAGGAAGACTCATGGAAATTAATAAGAAAATATTAATGCCATCTAAGGAAACACGCCAAGAAAGATTTGGTCGTACTTTAAGTTTCATTAGTATTTCAGCAATCGTCGTCTTGGTGGCTTTAATTTTATACTTCATCATCTCAAAAGGAATTTCTACCTTTACTGATAACCACGTTAACTTGTGGGATTTTATCAGTAGACAAGATTGGTCACCTTCAACAATCGGAAAAGATGGTAAACCTGAAGTAGGGGCACTACCAATGATCGTGACATCATTTAGTGTTACTTTCTTATCTGCATTGCTTGCAACACCATTTGCAATTGCGGCTGGTATTTACATGACAGTAATTGGTCCTAAGAAGAGTCGTGGGTTCCTACAAACTGTTATCGAATTACTAGTTGGGATTCCTTCGGTAGTTTATGGTTTTATCGGATTAACCATCATTGTTCCAATCGTTAGAACTTTATTTGGTGGAACTGGTTTCGGGATTCTATCAGCAACATTAGTATTGTTCGTCATGGTTCTTCCAACCATCACATCACTAACTGTTGATAGTCTAAACGCCGTACCAAAGCACTTATCTGAAGCATCACTTGCTTTAGGTGCCACTCGTTGGCAAACAATCTACAAGGTTATTCTAAGATCAGCAACACCAGGTATCTTAACAGCCATCATCTTTGGAATGGCCAGAGCATTCGGTGAAGCATTAGCCGTACAAATGGTAATTGGTAATGCCATCCTAATGCCTAAGAACTTGATTACACCATCATCAACATTAACAAGTCAATTAACTACCGGAATTGGTAACACTGTCATGGGAACTCTAGGCAACAATGCTTTATGGTCATTAGCCTTAGTGCTACTTCTAATGTCACTATTCTTTAACATCTTGGTTAAGTTAATTGGAAAGAGAGGTAAGTTCTAATTATGAATCCAAAAGTAGTTAATAAAATTGCGACCGGCGTGATTTACGGATTAGTAATTCTAGTTGTTGCAATTCTAGCAGCATTAATTGGTTACATCTTGGTAACCGGTGTGCCTCACATCTCATGGCACTTCTTAACCAGCCCAGCACAATCATTCTTAGCTGGTGGGGGAATTAGAGATCAACTATTTAACTCAATCTACCTATTAGTTCTTACATTAATCATTTCATTTCCAATTGCCTTAGGTGCCGGAATTTATCTAGCTGAATACGCTCCTAAGAACTGGTTTACTGAAATCATTAAGACAACCATTGAAGTATTAAGTTCACTTCCATCAGTTGTTGTGGGACTATTCTGTTACCTATTATTCGTTGTTCAAATGAGAATGGGATTCTCAATTCTATCAGGTGCGATTGCACTTACATTTTTCAACTTACCTCTATTAACAAGAAACATTGAAACATCATTAGAATCAGTTTCATCACTACAAAGAGAAGCTGGACTATCACTTGGTTTATCACAATGGAAGACAATCACTGGTATCATCCTACCAGCTGCAGTTCCTGGAATCATCACAGGGATTATCCTAAGTGCCGGTAGAGTATTCGGTGAAGCTGCCGCATTGATTTACACAGCTGGTCAAAGTGCTCCATTCGTGGATTACACTAACTGGAATATCTTCTCAGACACTAGTTTCTTGAATCCACTACGTCCTGCTGAAACGCTGGCCGTTCATATTTGGAAGGTTAACTCAGAAGGAATCACTCCTGATGCTAATGCCATTTCAAGTGGTTCATCAGCCGTATTAATTATCGTAATTTTACTATTTAACATTTTCGCACACTGGATTGGAAACCGTTTGTACAAGAAAATGACCTCAAGCAAGTAAGGAAGGTTTAACATGAAAAACTACAATTTAAATCAACAATATGTACGTGACTTCGCAGTCGAGAATGCAATTGAAGCTCACCATGTAAACGTTTCTTATGGTGAACACCAATCAATTTTTGACGTATCACTATCATTTCCTCGTTTTAAAGTTACTGCCATGATTGGTGCATCTGGATCAGGTAAGTCAACTTTTCTTCGTTCAATCAACAGAATGAACGATAACGTGGCAACTGTCGACGGCGATATTATGTACCGTGATGTAAATATCAACGACGATAAGATTAATGTTTATGAATTAAGAAAACACATCGGAATGGTGTTCCAACGTCCGAACCCATTTGCTAAGTCAATTCGTGAAAATATCACGTTTGCACTTAAGAAGCATGGTATCAAGGACAAAAAGGAATTAGATGAACGTGTTGAAACCAGCCTAAAAGAGGCTGCCTTGTGGGATGAAGTAAAGGATAAACTAGATGAAAGTGCGCTATCACTATCAGGTGGTCAAGCTCAACGTTTATGTATCGCCCGTGCGATTGCTATGAAACCAGATGTCTTACTTCTTGATGAACCAGCATCAGCGCTGGATCCAATCTCGACTTCAAAAATTGAAGATACTTTAAATCGTTTGAAGGAAAAATACACAATCATCATTGTTACTCATAACATGCAACAGGCTTCTAGAATGAGTGATTATACTGCATTCTTCCACCAAGGCCATTTAATTGAATTCAACAAAACTTCTCACATCTTTACCAGACCAAAGATGCAAGCAACAGAAGACTATATTTCAGGAAACTTCGGGTAGGTGAATTACATGACTTCTATTTTAAGAACAGAAAACGTTCATTTATACTATGGTGAAAAAGAAGCATTACATGGTTTTGACATTGAGTTTGAACAAAACGAAATTACTGCTTTAATCGGGCCATCTGGTTGTGGTAAATCAACATTTCTAAGATGTTTAAACCGTATGAATGATTTAAGAAATAACACAACCGTTACTGGTAGTTTCAAAATTGGTGATCGAGACATTTATGCACCAACTACCGATATGACCGAATTAAGAAAAGAAATTGGGATGGTATTTCAACAACCAAACCCATTTCCATTCTCTGTGTATGACAACGTGGCATATGGATTAAGAATTGCCGGTGTTAAAGATAAAAAAGTTTTAGATGAAGTAGTTGAAAAGAGTCTAAAGCAAGCTGCTGTTTGGGATGAAGTAAAGGATGATTTAAACAAGAACGCATTATCATTTTCAGGTGGTCAACAACAAAGAATTTGTATCGCCAGAGTGTTGGCGGTAAAACCTAAGATTATTTTGATGGATGAACCTACCAGTGCGCTAGACCCAATCTCAAGTGCCAAGATTGAAGATACTCTGTTAGAATTAAAGAAAGATTTTACAATTATCATCGTTACACACAACATGCAACAAGCATCAAGAATTGCTGACAAGACAGCATTCATGCTAAATGGGGATTTAATTGAATACAACAAGACTTCTAAGATGTTCTTAAATCCTGACAAGCAACAAACTAGTGACTACTTAAATGGAGAATTCGGATAGGAGAGCTGATTATGAGTCAAACATTTAACGACAAACTAAAAGTACTACAAAAGACCTACATGAAGATGGGAATTAATGTTTCTGATCAAATTTACCAATCAATCAAGGCCTTCACTGAAAACGACCAAAAACTAGCTACCGAAATTGTTAATCGTGATAGCAAGGTTAATGACGAAGAAGTGGACCTAGAAAAAGAAGCACTAAACTTAATTGCATTAAGACAACCAGTTGCGTCTAACTTCCGTTCAATCATCACTTTATTAAAGGCTAGTTCTGACTTGGAACGAATTGGGGATCACGCATCATCAATCGCCAGAGAAACTCTTCGTATCAACACAGAAAGTCGTATTCCAGAAGTCAACGAAGCTATTAATCAAATGGCATTAAAGATTAGGGGAATGCTAGAATCATCATTAGATGCTTATGTTCATTCTGATCAAGAAGCTGCAAAGCTAGTTGCACAAGAAGATATTTTAATTGATAAGAAGTTTGTTTTAGCTAAAAACTTAATCGTTTCTGAAATGGAAAAGAATAGTGATAAAATTGAACTAGCAACTATCTATTTAATGGTAGTTCGTTACCTAGAACGTATTGGGGATCATATCGTTAACTTATCAGAATGGATTGTATATAATGCTACTGGTAAGATAGTCGAATTAAATCCTGGTAAGATTGAGCCAGAATTGATTGCCAAGGAACTAAAAAGCAATCCAAAATAGGGAGGTTTAGATGGGATGCAAAGTCTGTTGTTAGTAACAAAACAATTAAGATTAGCCGCTGATGTAAGTCAATTAGCGTTGCAAGATGAATATTTCGTTAATAGCGTTAGTGATGACGAAGATATCGAAATTATGGCTAAAAAAGATAACGTTTTTGCTGTTATTATTGATTTATCAATCTTTGATGACTTTAATCACGTCAAAACGTTGATTGAACAAGTTACTAAGACATTCTCAGGCCCTATTGTTACTTTTGATGACCATTATGATGATCAAAAAGAAAGAGATTGTTTTGAATTAGGGGTTAATGATTACTTCAGTGATTACGTTGATGCCCAAAGAATCATGTTAAGAACACTAAAGCGTGTCAAAATTTATGATGAGATGTTAGAGAATACCGATAAAGCTAAACGTAAAGAGCATTTTAAGGACTTTGAGATTAGTTTGAAGCATTTCCAAGTAAAGTATAAGGGAGAGGTTTTAAACTTTACACCGAAGGAATTTAACATCTTTTATTATCTAATCAGACACCATGACCAGGTATTAAGTCGTGAACAAATATTTAATGGTGTCTGGCGTGAAGATCGAGACGATGGAGATTCATTTATATCTTCTCGTATTGTTGATATGCACGTTAGTCATGTTAGAGATAAGCTTAAAGACTTACCCGAAAATGACGTTGAAATTAAAACGGTCCGTGGATTCGGATATGTACTACAATAAAAAAATCCCGCTTGGAATTTCCAAGCGGGATTTTTTTTTAGGTTTTATTAGTTTAAGAATGCAGTAACTGCAGCTGCTAGAATAATGATTACTAAACCGATTATTGTAACAACCATTTCTTTTTTAGTCTTGTGTTGGTGTAGGAAGTAGATACTAGTTAAAGTAGCTAACACAACAGATGTTTGTGATAACACGAAACCAGTAGCTAAACCATTCATTTTAGGTTCTGCGGAGATTAGGTAAGTTAAAGCGGCAAATCCGAAGAAGAAACCTGAAATGATTTGTAGATAGGAAGTCTTACTAGCAAATACATTGTTGTTCTTAACGTGGAACAAGCAGTATACAACAGCAACTAAGAACATTCCAAGAGCTTGAGGGAAGAACGCATGCATACCATCTAAGTGACTTGATGCTTGTGGTGCTGCTGAGTAACCCCAGTAACCAATAACACCGATAACCAAAAGACCAATTGCTTTCTTTAAGTCAGCTGAACTTTTAGTATCTTTGTTTTCTTGCCAAGCAGTCATAGTAGCACCAATAATAATTACTAATAAAGCAATGAAACCAATGATACGGTGTGTTTCTGAGTGCCAGTTACCTAATGCGAATACACCCCATAGGGCAGTTACAATTAATTGTAACGCAGTGGTGATAGGCATTACTCTTGAAGATCCAACTAATTCAAATGCCTTAAATGACATAATTTGACCAAAGGCCCAACCAGCACCGGAAAGTAATGCTAATACAAAATCCATACCTGTCGGAATTGAATTACCTGAGATTAAAAGAAAAATAGCGGCGAAAATAAGTGTTCCCAAAGTGGAACCATAAATTTGGTTAGTAGGTTTGCCTCCAAATAATGAAGCAATAGTAGGGTATAGACCCCAACCTAAAACTGGACCTAGTCCAATTAATAAAGCAACAGCGTTCAAAGCGTGTCCTCCTTATCATTATATATTATTTCTATAATTAACAATTTACCACAAGTGTTGTTAACATAGTTAGAAAACGAGTAGATTTCATCCAAACTTAAATAAATCTTAAGTTTTAAAACGCCTAAAGTAATATAACATATTTATTAGGGGCTATGTTTCATAAAGTTAAATGAAATCGTTTTCATTTTCCAAAAAGTATGTTATATTATTTCTACAGAAAAGTAAAGCGCTTTCATTCAAGAAACATAAAAATATTTTTAATAAAAGAAGGGGTATTAAAATATGCCATTTGTTGTTTTAGTATTAGGGATATTATTGCTTTTGTTCCTAATCATTAAATGTAAATTAAATACATTTATTTCATTAATTGTTACATCTGTTATTGTTGCTTTAGGTTTAGGAATGAACCCAGCACATATTGCTGTTTCCATTAAAAACGGTATCGGAAGTTCTTTGGGGGAATTGGTTATCGTTTTTGGATTTGGTGCCATGATTGGTCGACTAGTTGCTGATGCAGGTGGTTCTTACAGAATTGCCAGAACACTAATTGATCTATTCGGTAAAAAGAAACTTCAATTTGCAATCGTTGTTGCTTCATTTATTATTGGAATGTCATTATTCTTTGAAGTTGGATTGGTTCTATTAACACCAATCGTATTTGCCGTAGCACTTGAAGCTGAAGTTCCATTTGTTTATCTAGGGATTCCAATGGCAGCTGCATTATCAGCTACTCAAGGTTTCTTACCACCACAACCAGCTCCAACAGCTGTTGCAACAGCATTAGGTGCTAATATTGGTCAAACACTTCTATTAGGTATTATTGTAGCAATCCCTTGTGTGATTGTAGCTGGTCCTTTATATACAAAGATTGCTAAGAAAGTTGCTCCTGAAACATTTGTTGTAAAGACTTCTCTACCAGCCTTTGGTGAAATGAAGAAATATGATTTAAAAGACACTCCAAGCTTTGGACTTGCCGCATTTACTTCATTGCTACCAGTTATTTTAATGGCTATCTCAACTGTTTACGACATGGTATTCAATGGTGGTAAAGCTGTTGAAAATCCACATGGTATTGGTGCCGTTGTTGCAATGTTTGGTAACCCAGTAATTGCAATGATTGTTACTTTATTATTTGCTATCTGGGCTATGGGATTCCATCGTGGTAAAAAGATGGATGATATCACAAATACTGTTACTGAAGCTATTAAATCAATTGCAATGCTTCTAATGGTTATCGGTGGTGGATCAGCATTTAAACAAGTATTAATTGATGGTGGTGTTGGAAAGGCCGTTCAAAACGTAATGGGTCATGCTAACTTATCACCAATCATCCTAGCTTGGTTAATCGCTGTTATTCTACGTGTATCATTAGGTTCAGCTACTGTTGCAGGAATGACAGCCGCTGGATTAGTAACTCCACTAATGCACTCAATGAGTGTAAGTCCAGTATTAATGGCGCTAGCAATTGGTGCTGGATCACTTGCCGCATCACACGTTAACGATGCTGGATTCTGGATGTTTAAAGAATACTTTGACTTAAACGTAAAACAAACATTAAAAATTTGGACAGTTCTAGAAACAATCATTTCCATTACGGGATTATTGATGGTTCTTCTATTAAGTCTTTTCATTCACTAATAATTTAGGTACAAAAAAAGCGATGAGATAATTTTATCTCATCGCTTTTTTATTAGCCTTTGCGATTAACAAAAACTACGAATTTAGACCAGAAGTAATTAAAGATAATTACAATAATCTGACCGAATATTTTAAGTAAATCAAAGTTGTTTTGACTGATGATACTAACACCAATAATCAAGATGATTTCTTCTAGTATTAATGAAGCCAAACGGCCTAGGAAGAATGAAATCATTTCAGTGATGTATTCTTTAGCTGTAGTTGCTTGAGATTGAAAAACCCATTTTCTGTTGGTAAAGAATGCAAATAAGACACTTGCAATCCAAGCAATTAATGTGTTCCAGAATACATCCATGTTTGGTAGTAGTCGATAGAGCACCAAAGCGACAACAATATCGATAACAGTGGTTAATACACCCCAAAACAAGTATGCGATGACTTGCTTGTATTTATTCCACAAATTTTTCATTATTTTTTCTCTTTCACAATGTATTTAGGACGGTGTTTTGTTTCCAAGTAAATTTTTCCAATGTAGTTACCAACGATTCCTAAACAGAATAATTGAACACCGTTAATTAATAAAATGATGGATACTAATGATGGCCATCCAGATACGGATCCACCAAATATAATAGCTCTTAAAATAACAAATAAAAGTCCAATTATTGAAAGGAAGAAGGAAACTCCGCCGACCCAGGTTGCCACTTTAAGTGGAACATCAGAGAAGTCAACAATTCCTTCCAATGAATATTCCAATAATTGGTATAGTGACCAGTGTGATTCACCGGCAGCTCGTTCAACCCCATCGTATTCGATGTACTTAGTTTTAAAACCAACCCAGCTAAATATTCCTTTAGTAAAACGGTTGTATTCAGTTAATCTCAAAACATTGTCAACATATTGACGAGTCATTAGTCTGTAATCTCTAACGTTTTGTTTGATTTCAACGTCAGACATTTTGTTGATGACTTTGTAAAAGCTAGAAGATAGGAAAGCTCTTACAAAATTCTGCTTTCTACTCTTTTGCACACATCCAACGACGTCATAATCGTCTTCTTTTATGTACTTAATCATTTGGGCAAGCAATGCAGGTGGATCTTGTAGGTCAACGTCCATCACGGCAACATAATCACCACCAACGTTTTCTAATCCAGCTGACATAGCAGATTCCTTGCCAAAATTACGTGAGAAGGATACAAAATGAACGTTTTCATCATTTTTACGTAATTTTTTAATTTCTTCTAAAGTGTTGTCAGAAGAACCATCATTAATAAACCAGTATTCATGATTATAATCCATGTGATTAGCATGCATTTCGCTAAAAACACGTTCTACTTCATCATAAAAGATTTTAATGGAAGGTTCCTCATTATAACAAGGTACAATTAAACCAATGGTTTCCATAATTGTAACCTCCTTCATTAATCCATAATTATTACTATTCTATCATAATACTTCAAAAATTTTTTCATGAATAGCACTAAATTTTTCTTAAGATGTTTTTATAATCGTCAATCATAGGATTATTTTGTTATAATTAAATAAATATATTTTTTGTGGAGGCATAATCTTGAAAAAACCGATTAAAGTGATGACCATCTTTGGAACTCGTCCAGAAGCTATTAAGATGGCTCCAATTATTCTAGAAATGAAAAATAATTTAGATGAGTTTCAACCCATCACAGTTTTGACTGGCCAACATAAAGAAATGCTAGATCAAGTTATGGATATTTTCCATATTGATGCAGATTACAATTTACACGTAATGAAGGCACAACAAACTTTAAGTTCAATTACAACTACTGTTATTAACAAACTAGACAGTATTATTAATGAAGCTCAACCAGATATTATTTTGGTTCATGGGGATACCACTACTACATTTGCTGCAGCAGTGAGTGCATTTTACCATCAAATTCCACTTGGACATGTTGAAGCTGGACTTAGAACTTGGGATAAGTACTCACCATATCCAGAGGAAATGAACCGTCAAATGACTGATGTACTTTCTGATGTGTACTTTGCACCAACAGAATTAAGTAAAGAAAATCTTTTAAAACAAAACCTAAAAGAAAATCGTATCTATATTACTGGGAACACAGCAATTGATGCGTTAAAACAAACTGTTGATAGAAATTATCATCACAGTGTGTTAGATGATATCGATAAGACTCATAAAATTATTCTATTAACCATGCATCGTCGTGAAAATCAAGGCGAACCAATGCGTCGTACTTTTGAAACAATTAAAAAAGAAGTATTAAATAGAAATGACATTGAAGTCGTATACCCTGTTCACTTGAGTCCGGCAGTTCAGTCTGTTGCTCATAGCGTGTTTGATGGGGTAAACCGTGTGCACTTAATTGATCCGTTGGATGTTGTCGACTTTCATAACATGGCAGCGCGCAGTCACTTTATCATGACCGATTCAGGTGGAGTCCAAGAAGAAGCACCTTCATTAGGTAAACCTGTATTGGTACTAAGAGAAACCACTGAACGTCCGGAAGGAGTCGATGCAGGAACGTTGAAACTTGTGGGAACTAATCCTGAAAAGATTAGTGCAAGCATTGACCAATTACTAGACGACACAGCGGAATATAAGAAGATGGCAACTGCCAAGAATCCTTACGGGGATGGCACTGCTTCTGAACAAATTTTAGATGCAATTAAAGAATTATTTGCGACTAATAAACTAAGCGGTGATAGTAATGAAGCTTAATAAAGACACTGCTAGAAAGTGGAAACACTTTTTCTTGGTCATAAAGAAGCACTACAATGAATCTAACGTATCAGATTCAGCTGTTGTGATTGCATTTTATTCTTTGTTATCACTATTTCCAGCAACAATCATTGCAGGGAATTTGCTGGAGTTGTTGCATGTTAACCAATATGAAATTTTAGATTACCTAGAACCATTGCTGCCATCAACGGTATTTAAGACGGTGAGTCCAATTGTCATTTCCGCTTTAAAGGGTGCTAATGCTGATAAGCTATCAATTGGATTAATCGTAGCTATTTGGTCTGCTAGTCGTGCGTTAGCTGCCTTTCAACGGGCAGTTAACTCGTCGTATGGAATAAAAAACGTAAGCAATTTGATGAATCGAATTGTTTCGTTTGTCTGGATGTTATTGTTGGTAATGTCATTAGGTATTTTCTTACTGTTCTTTGGTTTTGGAAAAGTTATAATTAGCTACTCAGCTTATCTAATGGGTTTATCAAATATGAGTGTAGGACTTTTCATTCTGTTGAGATATCCATTGACTATCATCGGAGTATTTATTTTGGTACTTTTGATGTATTACTTTGTGCCAAATGTAAACACCAAGTGGCGTTATGTTTGGATGGGATCATTGATTGTTACGATTAGTATGATTGTTCTATCCAAAGGATTCTCAATTTATCTTCATTATTTCGCACGTAGCGTGGATGCTTATAAAGCACTGGGAACATTTGTTGTTTTAATGCTTTGGCTATACATCATTGGAATGATATTAATACTAGGGGCGGTTATTAATGCATCCGTTCAAGATGTTAAGAATGTTGAAATCAAGGGCAGAAAACCTAGCATTAAATCATTTATGCCAAATAAGAAAAACTAAGATTGCAAAACAAAAAAATCGTTGATAAATATCAACGATTTTCTTTTTAACCATTTATTTTTTTGTAAGTATCAACTAAACTTGAAGCAAATTCATCAAGTTTTTCTATGTCGTCTTCATCAGGTTCCAAGTTGATTTTCACACCCTCAAAACCTTGAGTAGCGTTAGTCTTCTTGAACTGATTGATGAAGTCATCAACTGAAGTATTGAAAAATTCTTCGTAGAAGATATCACCAGAACCAGCAACACCAAAGACCTTGTTTGAAAGATCTAAATCACCTAAGTCATCAAAGAAGTCTAACCCTTCTTCTGGAAGGTGACCTTCGTTGTAGGTGTATGCACAAACGACACAGATATCCGCATCTTCAAAATCCTGTGCATCTGTTTGTGAAATTTCGGTTTGGGTGACTTCAGCTCCTAAATCTTCTAGGCCTTCAGTAACAATATCAGCGACATCCTCGTTGTTACCTGTGATGGTTGCAAAAACTACATGTGCTTTCAAAGTAATATACGTCCTTTCGCAATCTGATAACTAATTATACCAAATGTAAAATGGGATGTTAAATAAAGGAGTGAGAGTAATGGCATCTAAAATTACCATGATTGAAGCCCAAAAGAGAAAAGGGCGCTTTAATGTATACTTAGACGGAGTATATGCATTTCCAATTAGTGAAAACGTAATGATTAAATATCGTATCTTTAAGGGAATGGAAGTAGACGATGAATTAAAAGAAGAATTAATAAATGCCGATGACATTTCTAAACTTTACAGTAAGGCGATTAACTTCTTATCCCACCAATTAAGAACTGAAAACGAAGTTGTAAAGAAACTCCAAAGCTATAGTGAAAATCAACAACATATTGCAGCAGTAATGCAAAAGCTAGTTGAGTTAAAACTAGTAAATGATCAAAGTTACGCTGACAGTTATGTCAGAACTGAAGTGAAGAAGCAAGACAAGGGACCCTCAAACATCTTTTATAAGTTAAAGGAAAAACAAATCAACGAAAAACTGATTGAAAACGCCTTGAATAACTTTTATTCACATGAAGAAATGATTAATAACTGCCAAATCCAAGCAGATAAAATATTTAAGAAACATAAGCGAGATGCATTTAAGAACCGTTTAGATAAGACCAAAATATCATTAATGAAAAAGGGGTATCCAACCGACGTTGTTTTGAGTGTTATGGAAGATATGGATTTTCAGGTTGATGAAGAAAATCAATTGGATTTGTTGAGACAACAGGGTGAAAAAATTTGGCATCGTAATCGTAAGTATGATGGAATGCAAAGAATTATGAAGACCAAACAAGCTCTTTATCGTAAAGGTTTTGATATGGATGATATTAATTCGTTTATAGATGAGAAAAATATAGATGAATAAAATGGTATAATGGTTTCGTGGAGGTTTCGGATATGTTTAACAAAATTAAAAATTCCTCAATAATCTTATGGACAGTGGAATTGTTGCTGGTCGTAAGTATTATCTGGATATGTACAAAACTTGAGTTTATTTTCAGCCCAATTGGGATGTTTATCTCAGCAGTATTTATGCCAATCCTAATCGCTGGAGTATTGTATTACATGCTAAACCCAGTGGTTAACTTATTAATGAAAATCAAAATTAGCAAAACCAAAAGAATTTCCCGTAACTGGGCAATATTGATTGTATACATATTTCTAATTGGAATAATCGTATATCTATTTTCATCATTTTTACCACGCTTAATAACTCAGATAACAAACTTGGTAACTAATCTACCCAAAATTGCCGATGATATTAATCACTATATAGAAGTGCACAGTCAAAAGGGGATTTTTAAGAAATTCTATTCATCAGAATACATTTCTTCACTTCAAAACTATGTTTACAATTATTTCCAACACAGTTTAGGGGGTATTACTTCTAGTGTTGGATCGATTATTTCTACCGCTGCGTCAGCAGTGATTGTGATGATTACAGTGCCAGTAGTACTATTCTATATGCTAAAAGATGGACACAAAATGATTCCAAACATTGCCAAGATGTTACCACCAAGAAGTCGCCGTAGAACCATTAAGCTATTAGGTAAAATGAGTGATACTATTTCTCACTATATTGGCGGACAAATGGTTGAATGTTTGTTTGTTGGAGTATTTACATCTATTGGCTATGTTTTAATTGGTCAGAAATATGCATTGTTATTAGGTGTGTTCGCTGGAATTTGCAATATTATTCCATACGTTGGACCATACATTGGAATTATGCCATCAGTATTCGTTGCACTTTCTAACAGTGTCAGCGAATTAGTATGGGTGGTAATAGTGGTAATCATAGTTCAACAACTGGATGGTAATTTAGTTTATCCAAATGTAATCGGAAAGTCTTTGAATATTCATCCACTTACCATTATAATTATCTTAATGGCTGCCGGAAATATTGCTGGTTTAATGGGAATGATTCTAGCAATTCCACTATATGCTGTTATTAAGGTTGTGGTTCAATACGTATACAGCATTTGGATGATTGAGCAGTCACACAAGTGAGTTATAAAAACAAAGAGAGATAAAGCAGGAGATAATATGACAAAAGTAATTACTTATGGAACATTTGATCTATTACACAAGGGTCATGTTCGTTTATTAAAACGTGCCAAGGAATTAGGGGACGACTTAACAGTTTGTGTTTCTACCGATGAATTCAACGCTGAAAAGGGTAAGAAAGCTTACACTTCATACGAAGATAGAAAGTATGTTTTAGAAGCTATTCGTTACGTTGATCACGTTATTCCGGAAAATAACTGGGATCAAAAGATTAAAGACGTTGTTGATAACAACATCGACATCTTTGTTATGGGAGATGACTGGGAAGGTAAATTTGACTTCTTAAAGGATTACTGCAAGGTCGTTTACCTACCTAGAACTGAAGGCATTTCAACTTCTAAGATCAAAAAAGACTTAGGTCTTACTGACGAAGACGACTGGAAGAAATAAAAAAACATCCTCGATTTAATCGGGGATGTTTTTTAATTCACATATGGAAGATTGTTTTAATATGTTACAATTATATTTATATATTATAAAACGGAAGGATTCGAATAATGGGTAATAAAAAATTAGAGCAAAGCGTTGATAAACGTCGTACTTTTGCTATCATCTCTCACCCGGATGCTGGTAAGACTACAATTACTGAACAATTACTATTGTTTGGTGGAATTGTGCGTGAAGCTGGTACTGTTAAGGCTAAAAAATCTGGAAACTTTGCGAAATCTGACTGGATGGAAATTGAAAAGAAACGTGGAATTTCTGTTACAAGTTCAGTGATGCAATTTGATTACGCTGGTAAGCGTATCAACATCTTAGATACCCCAGGGCATCAAGATTTCTCAGAAGATACTTACCGTACTTTGATGGCTGTTGACTCTGCTGTCATGGTTATTGATGCTGCCAAGGGGATTGAACCACAAACTAAAAAATTATTCCAAATTTGTAAGATGCGTGGAATTCCAATCTTTACCTTCATGAACAAACTTGATCGTGATAGTCGAGACCCAATGGAATTAATAAGTCAATTAGAAGATGTTTTGGGAATCGAAGGATACCCAATGAATTGGCCAATCGGTTCAGGAAAAATTTTAAGAGGACTATATGATCGATACAACAAACGTGTTGAATTATACCGCCCCGAAGATGAAAACAATCCATACTTACCATTGGATGACGAAGGCAACTTGTTAGAAGGCAACAAGTTAGCTGAAGACAGTGTTTACCAAGATGCAAAAGAGAGCATGGATTTAATCACTGAAGCAGGTAATCCATTCGATGAAGAAAAAATTAAGAATGGTGAACAAACTCCCGTATTCTTCGGATCAGCGTTGGTTAACTTTGGGGTCAAGACTTTCTTAGATGCATATCTAAACTTTGCACCAAAACCAGGTGAACACGAAACCGAAAACGATGTTGAAGTACAACCTGAGGATGAACAATTTACTGGTTTCATCTTTAAAATTCAAGCTAACATGAATCCTAAACATAGAGACCGTATTGCATTTGTGCGTGTATGTTCCGGAATGTTTGAACGTGGAATGGACGTTACTTTGGAAAGAAATCAAAAGAAGCTACGTTTATCTAATGTTACTGAGTTCATGGCTAACACTCGTGAAAATGTTGAAAACGCTGTTGCTGGGGACATCATTGGTTTATACGATACTGGTAACTTCCAAATAGGTGATACTATCTACTCTGATAAACGTGATGTTAAGTTTACTAAGCTACCTCAATTTACGCCGGAACTATTTATGAAGGTTTCTGCAAAGAATGTTATGAAACAAAAGTCATTCCACAAGGGAATCCAACAATTAGTTCAAGAAGGTGCTGTTCAACTTTACACTTCTTATACTACTGGTGACTATATTTTGGGTGCGGTTGGTCAGCTTCAATTCGAAGTTTTCCAATTTAGAATGCAAAATGAATACAACTCTGAAGTTGTAATGGAACCAATGGGTAGCAAGACTGCTCGTTGGATTAACCCTGATCAATTAGACGAAAAGATGTCTTCTTCAAGAAATATCTTGGTAAAAGATGGTCATGGTGATCCATTGTTCTTATTCGAAAATTCATTTGCTGAACGTTGGTTCAAGGAAAAGTATCCAGATGTAGAACTTACTTCTAAACTATAAACAAAAAGAGCTTAGATATTATCTAAGCTCTTTTTTTACGTCATCGGAAACGATGTAGTGAAGGTTATTGATTTCGACCCACTGAACACTATTTTGATCGACAATTTCCTGGGTAACGAAGAAGGAGTTACCATTGTGTAAGAAGCCGATACAACTACCGTAAGGGAAGTTGTAAACGGCAACACTTTGATTCTTGTCATTTTGAATTGTTGCAGGATAGTGGACTTTTTTAATCTTCCATGAGTCTGTGTTGGTTAGTTTTTTGGCGAATGGATATTTCATTCTGTAGAAGTTTCTATCGATAATCCACTGGTTTGGTCCAATGTTTAACCATAAAGCGTCGTCAGTGGTGACTTGGTAGAATACCTTCCAAATACTTGTTTTTGGTAATAAAACATGAAGTACATCACCATTAGTGTCGTTATAGACTTTGGTATATTCTCTTAAACGAATATAGAATGTCTCTTTTTGTACACCATGCCAATCTTTTCGGCGGTAATAGATGATTAAATGTTTCATGTAGTCATCAAAAATACCGTTTGAGTCACCGGAATAGTTCATTAGTTTAAACCCAGATAATTCTGGAATGTTAATTTGAAATTCGTTGTTGTACTTACCAATGGCCATTTGAGGAAGACGAATCATTGAATATGTATCATAGTTAATGAAGAAAATATTAACTGGTTTTCCGTTCAAACGATTATATTGAAGGGTGACAACGTTATCCTCTTTTTGCATGTAGGTTGAAACACCTTTGATTTTGAATAAAACATAATGATCAAAATCCGGGATGATGAAACTAACCGGGTCACCTACGAATCCCTTAATAACGCTGAATTCGTGAAGATAGTGACCATCCTCATCAACATAGTAGATAGTCATTTTTGCCCTTGTCTTAGAAGAAGGAGAAGGGGTTTCATCGATATTATTGGTATTTTCTTCAATGGATTCATCACCGGTTGTGATTGTTGAATCATCAAAGTCATTTACTTTTGGTTCGTCTGGCTTAAACAAACGAATGATGTCATGAATAAAATGAAACATGCCTTTTCCTCCTCTCTAATAACCATATTAACATATGATATTACAAAAAAAGTAAAAAAAACAGCTAAGAATAAGTCTTAGCTGTTTTTTAATTATTCAATTCAATTATTTTGTGTTAACGAATACTTTGTTTTCGTTGTCCACATCAACGCTTAAATGTTTGCTACTTGGATTGTTTAGGTAATAGTCAGCAACTTTGTCTTCGACTTCTTCTTGTATTACACGGCGAAGTGGACGAGCTCCCATTTCCGGATTGTATCCTTTTTCGACTAATTTATCTTTAGCAGCATCTGAAACATCGATAGTAAAACCGCGTGTTTCGAGCATTTTGTTAACGTTGTCTAACATTAAGCTGACAATCTTCTTCAAGTCATCCTTACTTAGTTGGTTAAATTCAACAATGTCATCGAATCTATTTAAGAATTCTGGTTTGAAGTAATCACCTAACTTATTCAATACTGAATGAGTCTTGTTGTTAGCTTCAGCACCAAAACCAACACTAGCGGTGGAAGTACCAGTACCGGCATTACTGGTCATAATGATGACTGTATCCTTGAATGATACGGTTCTTCCTTTTGAGTCAGTTAAACGGCCGTCATCTAGAATTTGTAGGAAAGCGTGAAGAACGTCTGGGTGAGCTTTTTCAATTTCATCGAAAAGAATTAGACTATATGGATTTCTTCTAACTTTTTCGGTTAATTGACCGGCTTCATCATAGCCAACATAGCCCGGAGGGGAACCAATTAATTTAGAAATTGAATGTGGTTCACGATATTCGGACATGTCAAATCTAATCATTGCCTCCTTAGAACCGAATAGTTGCTTAGCTAATTGCTTAGCAAGTTCAGTCTTACCAATTCCAGTCGTTCCCACGAATAGAAATGATCCAATTGGACGACCAGTTCCGTTGAAACCAATTCGGTTACGTTTAATTGCACGAGCAACTTTTTCAATTGCTTGATTTTGTCCAATAACGCTTCCTGCTAACTTCTTATCAAGATCTTTTAGGTTATCTTGTTCTTGTTCCTGCAATTGGCCAACGGGAATCTTAGTAATGGACTCGATAATTCCTTCAATATCTTTTGTAGATACAATGGGGTAGGTATTATCTGATTCATCGAAGTCTTTTAGCTTGTAGTTAAGTTCTTCAATCTTATCACGATAGAAGGCGGCTTTTTCGTAGTCTTCTTTCTTTAGAGCATCCTTCTTTTCTTTTTCACACTTATTTAATTCATCTTTTAAATCATCTGGCGACTTAACGTCTGATTTGATATTAAGTTTAGAACCAGCTTCATCAATTAAATCGATGGCTTTATCTGGTAAGAAACGATCTTGAATATAGCGGTTTGATAGGTAAACTGCCGCATTGATAGCATCATCACTGTATTTGACGTGGTGATACTTTTCATAACGTCCCTTGATACCATTTAATATATGAAGAGCTTGCTTCAATGATGGTTCATCTACTTGGACGGTTTGGAAACGACGAGCAAGTGCTGAATCTTTTTCGATACCACGGTATTCATTAAGAGTAGTGGCACCAATTAGTTGGAAGCTACCACGAGCAAGCGCAGGCTTCAAAACGTTTCCTGCGTCCATGGCCCCGTCGGCATTACCGGCTCCCATGATTTCATGAATTTCATCAATGAATAAAATAATGTTCTTGTTTGATTGAACTTCCTTAATGAGTTCTTGCATTCTTTGTTCGAATTGACCACGCATAGATGTTCCTTGAACAATAGATACAACATCTAGTCTAATAACACGTTTGTTCTTTAACTTATCTGGAACTTCATGATGAGCAATCTTTAGTGCTAGTCCTTCGACAACAGCAGTCTTACCAACACCGGCCTCACCGATTAAGACAGGATTGTTCTTAGTTCGACGGTTGAGAATTTCAATCACACGATTGATTTCTTTATCACGACCGATAACAGGATCAATCTTATTCTTTCTTGCTAAGTCGGTTAAATCATATCCATACTTTGCTAACACAGAGTTGGAATTGTTATTGTTATTATTTTTTTGCTGATTATTCTCAGGACGGCGGATAGAATTTTGATTACTTTGATTCATCGCATTGAATAAGTCATCTAAGCTACTGAAACCAAATGGATCATTCATCATATCAACACCTCCGTTATTACGATATTGTTCGGATTGCTGACTCAATTTTTGGTAACAGTCCTGACAAATATCAATATGTCTTTTTTCGCCATTGAAATTGACGAGTAAATGAATGGTTGCCTCATTTATATGGCAGTTTTCACATTTCATACGACTGCTCCTTTCTGAAAACAACTAAATGGTTAAAGGTTATTTTTGACCTTTACTGACCATTTGTAGAAATATTATAACTCATCAGAAATTTAGTGCAAGTAATTTGATTAGATTAAAATAACTGGTATTTTTTTCATATTTTTTAATTATGATATGTTTTAATTAGTATCAATCGTATATAATATATATTGAAAGAGGGAATATAATTATCGCAGATAAGAATTATACTGAATTATTAAATGACCTAAAAGACAACAAAATCAAAGAATTGGTAGTCAAACCCGACGAGTTCACTGAGTTTCAAGTTGCATATATGAACTTTGACACCAGGAAGCGCGTGATAGGGAAAGCCGATCAGAACGGTGTAATTACGTATACTTACCTATCTGATAGTGGTACCAATAGTTAAAAATGTTGAGTTTTATCACATTAATTGATATTCTAAAATTAGTATAAGAATAAAAGGAGATGTTCAAAAATGGAAAAACGTCAATTTAAAGTTGTTTCTGAAACTGGAATCCATGCTCGTCCTGCAACACTTTTAGTTCAAACTGCTACTAAATTTAAATCAGAATTAAAATTAGAATACCTTGGCAACACTGTTGACTTAAAGTCAATCATGGGTGTTATGTCATTGGGTGTTGGTCAAAATGCTGAAGTAACTGTTATTGCTGATGGTCCTGATGAAAAAGATGCAATTGAAGCAATTGCTAAGTCATTCAAAGATGAAGGATTAACTGATTAATTACAAGTTATATATGGTATGTCTATTAAAATAATGAGTCAGAAATATTTTATGTTTGGTTGTCATAATAGTTCATTGTCATTATTGAACGAATATGGAAACAACTACTTCGATAGAATTGTTCTGGCTCGTTTTTTTATTAATATAGGGAATTATGGCATTTACATGAGTTTGCAATGCAAACAGCAAAACAATATAATTACAAATAATTAATATTGAAAGAAAAGGAGGTGCTAGTATGAATGTTGGAATTTTTACAGATACTTATTTTCCACAGGTCAGTGGGGTTGCCACATCCATTAAGACATTAAAAGATCAATTGGAAAAGGATGGCCATCAGGTGTATATCTTTACTACAACTGATCCTCACGTTGATAAGACCACATATGAAAAGAATATTTTTAGATTTTCCAGTATTCCCTTTATTTCTTTTACTGATCGCAGAATCGCTGTAAGGGGAATGATCCAAGCTTATCAAATTGCTAAGAAGCTTAATTTGGACATTGTTCACACACAGACTGAGTTCTCAATGGGAATTATTGGTAAGTTCGTGGCTAAATTTTTAAGAATCCCTTGTGTACATACTTATCACACAATGTATGAAGACTACCTACATTATGTGGCTAAGGGTAAGATATTAAGACCGGTACATGTTAAAGACGCAACGTTGGCGTTTTGCCATAATATGTCAGGGGTAGTTGCGCCAAGTAAAAAAGTATTAGACACGTTAGTTAGGTACGGGGTAAAGAGCCCCATTAGGATTATCCCAACAGGAATTAATATTAATAAGTTTGCGACAGAATCAAATTTCGATTTACGTAAATATTTAGGAGTAGATAAGAATGCTCCTGTGTTATTATCAGTGAGTCGCCTGGCTTACGAAAAAAATATAAAAGAATTAATTAATTCCATGCCAACAATTTTAGCTAAAAAACCATTAACCCAATTAGTAATTGTCGGAGATGGACCAGCAGGAGAAGATTTGAGAAAGCAAGTCAATGACATGAAGCTAAATGCTAATGTTAAATTTGTTGGTGAAATTAATAATGATGAAATATACAAATATTACCGAGATGCTGACTTGTTTGTTTCTACATCTAACTCTGAATCACAGGGTTTAACTTACATTGAAGCAATGGCTGCCGGAGTCAAAGTGGTGGTTGCGTCAAGTCCATATACTGAAGAATTATTAAGTGATAAAGCATTAGGAATGACTTTTTCAAATAAAGATGGCTATATTTCAAGCGTATTGGAATACTTGAATCAAAGTAAAGCTACACTAGACCAATCTGAGGAAGAACTTAGACAGACTAAGTTACATGAAATATCATCTGAAAACTTTGCTAATCGAATTGTTGCCTTTTATAAGAGTGCCCAATTAGATTTCAACAAAGAATTTAGTGATGATAATGGGATAAGTGACTAGGAGGATTTATGATAAAAATAGATATGTTTTCAACTGCCGACAAGGTAAAGGGACAAGGAGTTGGTAGTGCCTATCTAGAATTAATTAAATTAATGGAAAAGCGTTTTGCAGATGATTTTGACATTGAAATCAATGATTCAAAGAAGTCTGATATTACTCACTACCATACAATTAATCTAAGATATTACTTCTCTACTTTCCAGAAAAAACGTGGAAGAAGAATTGGCTATGTGCATTTTCTACCTGAGACATTGGAAGGAAGTTTAAACCTACCTAAGCCAATTAAATGGATTTTTTACAAGTATGTAATTGCGTTTTACAAGCGAATGGAACATATTGTGGTAGTCAATCCAACTTTTATACCTAAGTTGGAAGCATATGGGATTAATCGTGATAAAATTACCTACATTCCAAACTTCGTTAGTAAGAAGGAATTTTATCCCTTCACCGAAGACGAAAAACATGCTGCTAGAAAAGAACTGGGTATTTCTCAAGATAAATTTGTAGTAGTTGGAACTGGGCAGGTACAAACTAGAAAAGGAATTTTTGATTTTGCCAAACTAGCCGAAGAAAACCCAAATGTCGAATTTATTTGGGCAGGTGGATTTTCGTTTGGTAAAATTACTGATGGATACAAGAACTTAAAACTATTGGTAGACAATCCTCCCGCCAACCTTAAATTTCCGGGAATTGTTGATCGTGATAAATTAGTTCAATACTACAACATTGCTGATTTATTCTTGTTACCATCTTTTAATGAATTGTTTCCAATGTCGGTATTAGAAGCATTCTCATGTGGGACTCCAGTAATGCTTAGAAGTTTGGATTTATATAAAAAAATCATCAGTGGTTACTATGAACCATTTACTACTTTTGAAGAAATGAATGATAGTTTACATCGCTTAATTGATAACCGTGATGAACTAAAAGAATTGTCTGATAAAGCATTAGCTGCGTCTGATTACTATTCAGAAGATCATCTAGCTTCAATTTGGCATAAATTCTATAAGGGTCAGATAAAAGAGGGATAGTAATGTCAAAGAGAAATGTAATAACGTTCTTTATGATGTTTCTAATTGGGATACTGATTTTTTGGTATTTCATTAGAGATATCAATATGGATGTATTAATTGCAGATTTTTTTACTATTAATTGGTGGTGGATTGCCGTTGCTTTCTTATGTATGTTGTTATACCTAGGGCTAGAAGCGGTCGTCACTAAGACAATCGTTGACACCCAGGTTGATCACTTTACTTGGTGGGATGCAATTAGAGTCCCATTGGTAGAACAACTGTTTAATGGAATCACACCGTTCTCATCAGGTGGGCAACCAGGACAACTATATGTAATGGTTCAAACAGGCGTGGATGCCGGTAAGGCCAGTTCAACGCTACTGATGAAATTTGTTGTCTTTCAAACCATGATAGTAATTAATTTCATTTTGAGTCTTATTGTCGGTTTTCAATATGTTGAAGAAAAGCTACATTATCTAGCCTGGCTGGTGCTTTTCGGATTCTTCGTGCATTTATTTGTAATTATTGCTTTGTTATTGGTAATGTATTGGTATACATTTACTAAAAAATTGGTTGATAATTTGGTAAAACCACTTAAAATATTTATGAAGGATGAAAAGTATCTTTCATTTAAAGAGATGCTCGACAATAAAATCGACACGTTCCATATGGAAAGCATCAGAATCGCTAAACAATGGAAGTTAATGTTAAAGATTATTGTTATTACTTTCTTCCAACTAGCTTTTTATTACCTAATTCCATATTTCATCATATTGGCATTAGGGTTTGATCAAGTTAACATCATCATGATTGTTAGCTTACATGTATTAATCTTTATGATAATCTCGTTATTTCCAATCCCGGGTGGAGCAGGTGGAGCAGAGTATAGCTTTGAAACTTTGTTCAAGAGTTTTATCACTAATAACACGAAGTTAATTCTAGCGTTAATTGCTTGGCGCTTGATAACTTATTACTTAGGAATGATTTTAGGGGCAGTTGCATTCTTCATTCGCCCCAATAAGATTGATAAGTAAATTTACTAATATTTTATATTTTTTTATTTTGGAGGCATAGAAATGTCTAGTCATATTAAGAACACCAGAAAGTTTTTTAATACAAAATTTGGCTTTTTTGTATTAATCGTAGCTTTATTCTGGTTGAAAACATATATTTCATATCGTGTTGATTTTACCTTAGGTGCAAAGGGTGGCATTCAACAATTCCTATTGGCTGTTAACCCACTACCAGCTGCGTTGCTAATTTTTGGAATTGCTTTGTACTTTAGAGGTAAGTTAGCTTACTGGTTAATGATTATTATTGATTTAATTGAATCAATTTGGATTTTTGCGAACGTTTTATACTATCGTGAATTTTCTGATTTCCTATCATTTGGAATTATCAAGGGTTCAGGTACAGTTCAAAACAATCTTGGTAAGAGTTTAGCTGAAATCTTACATCCATTAGATTTCTTTGTATTTATCGATATCATTATATTGATTTTATTACTACTATTCAGAGTGATTAAGGTTGATCATTCTCCGTTTAAGAAAAGAAACGCCTTTGCAATCACTATCTTATCTCTAGTTTTGATGTTTGCTGAATTTGGTGTTTCTAATGCAGATAGATCAGGGCTGCTAACAAGAACTTTTGATAATAACTATATTGTTAAGTACCTTGGTTTAAATGAGTATGCAGCATTTAATGCATATCAAACTCACAAGGAAAGTCAAACTAGAGCTGAAGCTAAACCATCTGATTTAAATAGTGTCCTTACATATCTAAAGCACAACCGTAGTAAGTCCAATATCGAATACTACGGTAAGGCTAAGGGTAAGAATGTCTTTATCATTCATTTGGAAAGTTTCCAACAATTTTTAATTGATTACAAAGTTGATGGTAAGGAAGTAACTCCAAACCTAAACAAGTTCTACCATAACCAAAATACATTATCATTTGATAACTTCTACCACCAAGTAGCTCAAGGTAAGACCTCTGATGCTGAAATGATGCTAGAAAACTCACTATTCGGTCTACCAGAAGGCTCAGCAATGGTTACTTATGGTACTCAAAACACATACCAAGCTGCTCCAGCTATCTTAGCCCAAAAGGGTTACAGTACTGCTGCATTCCATGGGGATGTGCCTAGTTTCTGGAATAGAGATAATGCATACAAGTCATGGGGATACCAATACTTCTTTGATTCAAACTACTACACTGAAAAACCATCATACAGTGTCGGTTATGGTTTAAAGGATAAGATCTTCTTTAAGGATGCTGCTCAATACATCCAACAATTACCACAACCATTTTATGCAAAGCTAATTACATTAACTAACCACTATCCATATGAATTGGATAAACAAAATGTATCATTCCCAGCAACTAAGACTGGTGATAATACTGTTGATCCTTACGTTCAAACTGCTCATTACCTAGACCAAGCTTTTGGTGAATTTATGAATTATCTAACTAAGACAGGGTTAATGAAGAATAGTATGATTGTTCTATATGGTGATCACTATGGTATTTCAAACAACCATAGACCTGCTATCGCTCAATTACTACACAAGAAGTCTATTAATAGCTTCGACTTAGCACAATTCCAAAAGGTTCCATTTATGATTCATATGGATGGACTAAAGGGTGGTATTGACCATACTTATGGTGGAGAAATTGACGTATTGCCAACACTATTACATCTATTAGGTGTAAAGGACGATAATACTATCCAATTTGGTAATGACTTGTTATCTAAGAAGAGAAACCAAGTTGTTGCATTTAGAAATGGAGACTTTGTCTCTCCTGAATATACCGTTGTGGGTGGAAGTGTATACCTAACTAAGACTGGTAAACAAATCACACCAAATAAGAAACAAGCTGCTGAAATTAAGAAAATGCAAAATCATGTAACAACTGAACTATCTCTATCAGATAAGGTTGTGCTAGGGGACTTACTACGTTTCTACAACCCTAAAGGTTTCAAGAAGGTAGACAAGAAGTCATACAGCTACAAGTACGCTGATGGAATGAAGCTTCTTAAGGAAATGGATAAAAAGAAAAAGACTGATCTATTGAATAAGTTAAAGAAGAAAGATACTTTAAACTTATACAAGACTGATGCTCCTGAATTAAAATAGTTTCAAAAAAAAGACGACTTTATAAGTCGTCTTTTTTATTTTGAAATTCATGTTGACGCAATGTCGATATTTTGATAATATAAATATTGCTGTTGATGAGGAAGTTAAAAAACCTCTTTAAAACGTTAAAAATTCAATAAAAAAGTTGTTGACTTTACGTTAACAAGATGGCATAATATTTATTGTTGTCGATAAGCGACAAACGCTGTTGTTAAAACATTCATCAGCAAAATAAATAAAAAAGTTATTGACACTGTGTTGATAATTTGTTAATATTAAATAGTTGTCAATTGAGATGACATTTAATGTTAAAAGGTAGATCTTTGAAAACTGAACAAGATTGATAATCGATGATGTGTAAGGAACTTACAACTTGGTTGTAAG
>NZ_VBSE01000003.1 GCF_005930975.1 Apilactobacillus kunkeei
GAAGTCGATTTATTATCTCAACCCATTCAAAACAACTTAGTAGAATCCGGTAAAGAAGCTGATTACCTAGCATTCATCGATACCATTAAGCAATTAAAAAAGACTAGCTAATGCTGATGCTAGTCTTTTTTAATCTTTAAAATATAAATGTTCATGCAGTTCGCAATTCGGATTGAATTGCGCGAAACAATATGGGCATACCTTATCTTGGTATTGTTGCAAACTTAGTTTGTGTTT
>NZ_VBSE01000038.1 GCF_005930975.1 Apilactobacillus kunkeei
TTTAATTCTTACAACCAAGTTGTAAGTTCCTTACACATCATCGATTATCAATCTTGTTCAGTTTTCAAAGATCTACCTTTTAACTTATTGTCTCAATTGACAACTCATTAATAATAGCAAATTATCAACATTGTGTCAATAACTTTTTTTATTTGCCAACGCTTGAAATCAATTGATTTAACGCGACTTAATTATATTATCAAAATGAATAATAACTGTCAACATCAATTTTTCCAAGATTATTGAGAAGATTAAGTAATCTCTCTCAACAGCAATATTTATACTACCAGGAAGTCTTTTTATGGTCAAGTATTTATTTGAAAATTTCTATTTTGTTTACTAAAACATCTTCAACCGGCTTGTCATTTGCATCTACCTTAGCATCTGCAATCTTATCGACTATATCCATACCATTAACTACTTGCCCAAATACAGTATGCCTAAAATCTAGCCAAGGTGTCCCACCATTCTTAACATAATAATCAATGATTTCTTCAGGAAATCCTGCTTCATTCATTTGATCCATTAGTGTTTCAGGAAGTGTCTTATTTTGCACAATAAAAAACTGACTACCATTGGTGTTTGGACCAGAATTAGCCATAGACACAGCTCCACGTACATTATATAAGTCTTTAGAGAATTCATCATCAAATGGACGATTCCAAATACTTTCACCACCTGCACCGGTTGCTGTTGGATCACCACCTTGAATCATAAAGTCTTTGATAACTCTATGAAATGTTGTTCCATCATAGTAACCAACTTCTGCTAATTTCATGAAATTTTCTACTGCTTGAGGTGCTTGTTTTTCAAACAAAGCTATTTGAATATCACCATAATTTGTCTTTAGAATAGCCATCGGCTTATACTTATCATCTATACTTAATTGTGGATATTGAGTCATTTTGTCCTCCATATATTTAATTGCTATATACATTATAGCTAACGAAGTAAAAATGATTAAGTGTTTTTGCTAAATTATTTAAAAAAACTTTAATGTTAATCATGTAAATTTGTTAAAATATAGTTAAACAACAAAAGGAGAGAGAAATGCAACTTTTAATAGATTTTATATTACACATTGATCAACACATCATTAACTTAGTTAATTATTTTGGTGATTGGACCTACCTATTATTATTTTTAGTAATATTTATTGAGACTGGAATTGTAATCATGCCGTTTCTACCTGGTGATTCATTACTATTTGCAGCGGCAGCTATCTCTGCCAACCCAAAATATCATCTAAGTATATTCATATTTATCATCTTATTCTTAATAGCTTCAATCGTAGGTGACTCATTGAACTTTTTCCTAGGAGAAAAAGTTGGTAATAAACTTACTAAACAAAAACACATCGGCAAGTTCATTAAACAAGAACAACTAGACAAAGCAAAAACTTTCTTTGATAAATACGGTATATTAGCTATATTTATTGCAAGGTTCATGCCAATCATTAGAACTTTCGCACCATTCATTGCAGCATCCAGTGGTTATAAATACAGCAAATTCGTTAAATATAACGTTGCCGCTTGTATCGTATGGGTACTACTATGCTGTGGTGGTGGATACTTCTTTGGAAACATCCCATTTGTACAAGAACACTTCTCAGTGGTTGTACTTGGTATCATTCTAGTAACTTGTATCCCTGCTTTAGTAGCATTATTCAAAAAAGAAAAGAAATCATAATAAAAAGGGCCTCTAATTTGGGTCCTTTTTTTATTGTTTTGATTTATTAATAAAGCGTAACAGCATTAAATAAAATACAGTCACAAATATAAATATAAAAGCAAATCCAATCATAAAGTACTGATCTGGGAACAATATAATGATTGGTTCTTTTTTTGCATTAAATATCCAGTCATTGTTTCTAAATAGGATTTTATGAAAATATATAAAAGCGTCGTTAAAATCAATAATTGCAAACACAAAAATAAATACGAAACATCCGTATATTTGCTTAAACGATGATTTGAAAATCCATAAAAGGTGAGTCTTCCTTAATTTAATCAATAATTTAATTAATAACGGTGTCATAACTACCATGAATACATTGTTTAATAGAATGAGTCTTTTAACATCCCCAAAATGAACCTTCACAACATTGTTAATTGGCAATGTTGTTTGCATATCTCTAATAAAAAATGACTGTAAATATCTAATAATCAATAGATAATTATCACTTATTTCTCCTAAACTCATTTTAATATCATGCTGTACGTTCAATATCTGGACAACTGATGTGTATATAAATGGCATGTTAATAAATAAAAATATCGAGCAAGTTACAAACCACAACATGATTACTAACGATAACGCTCGATACTTCATAAATTCAATATTCAAATTAAACTTCCCAGTCATCCAATGAATCAATTTGATGAGTTGGTGGAACTTCTTTTTGTGATACTTGCTCTTTTGTAGATAATCCAGTGTAAACTATTAGGGTATCCATGCCAAAGTTAATACCCGCCGAAATATCAGTCATATAATTATCTCCAACCATTACTACATCAGACTTACTCAAACCGATATTGTCTAATGCATTTTGCATAATGATTGATTCTGGTTTACCAATTAGAACTGGCTTTTGCTGGGTTGCATATTCAACCAGTTTTACTAGTGAACCTGCTCCTGGTTGCATCCCTTTTTCAGTAGGAATATTACTATCAGGATTAGTACCAATAAACTTAGCACCATCTCTTACTAATAGAACTGCCTTACTTAATTGGTTATATGTAACTGAACTATCTAAACCAACAATTACATACTTTGGATTGTTATCTGTAATCTCAAAACCATTATTTTGAAGAGCAGTTATTAATCCCCTTTCACCAACTACATAAGCTGTCTTGTCTAATTGGTTACTTTCAGCATCTTTTTTTACATAGTCAGCAGTAGCTAACCCTGCTGTGTAAACATTATCGATACCCACATGAATGTCGTGATTATCACTTAGATTTTTAACTACATCCTCAGGCATCTTAGTTGTGTTATTGGTTACAAAAAGAAAATCAATTCCATTTGATTGTAGCCTTTCGATAAATCTCTTGGCAGCTGGAATTCTCTTGCTTCCGGCATAAATTGTGCCATCAAGGTCAATAAAATAACCTTTATACTTTGTCATCAATACTCTCTCCTAGTCATTTCTCTGTTTGATTGTAAAATGTCTTTTTCCATGTCCTTTTGATTGAGTAACTGTCACATGTTCTCTTTTGTCAACACGTGGCTTTTCATTAGTTACCTTTTCCTTGATAAAAGCATGTCGATTGTTCTTATTTGAAGTTCGACGACCTTTTCTCTTATTAAAGGATCCATTTGGCTTAGTTTTCACTTCCAAGTTATGCAAAACAAAATAATCTGCGCCCATGTTGGCATATTCATATAAATAATCTTGAATTGCCATAAATTGGTTCTGTAGTGGTGTATTACTACCATCATCAGAAAATCCTTTTAGTCTCAATACACCATATCCGTAGTCACCAACAATAAAGCTGTATCTACTAAAGATGGGACTATAACTAGTAACGAAGTCATCAATATTAAAGCAATTGTTACGATTGCTAATGATTTCATATTTATGACCATTAATTAAAATAGTCTTTTCACTTTCAAGTTTTATGTTAGCTAGTGGTTTATAATTACTATTTTTTTCTTCGACTAGCTCTTCAATACTCTTACGATCCAAAATTATCCTCTCCTATTCTAGCGGATATTTTTTTGATAAGTATGATGCAAAAACTTCTCTTAGTGTTTGATCATACAAAATATTATTATTACCTTTAATTGCAACCGTTGGGAAGAAAGGAATGAAAATATAATGATCTAATAATGCAATTTCATAGTTTTGGTTAAAATTAATTAACTTACCATCAAAGTAAACATTATTTTGGTCATCAACTTCGATTCCATCATAATTTAATTGGCCAAAGTATTTGCCTCTAAAGCCCATTCCTTTTTGTTCATATGCAATTAGGAATTTCCAATTCTTTTGCATTTCCATCACCATACGCCATAAGTCACTACCTAATAGTGTTGTTTTAGTTACATGCATAGAATGTGGCAATATTTGATGTAATTGATTCTTATCTACAATCCCTTCAGGAAGAGGATGCAAAAATAGTCCATTATTAACAATTGCTGCTTTAGTATCTGCTTTGTCTTTCATTGCGGATAAAAATTCGCTAACCATTCTGGGCTTACCACGAAGACCATTATCCATTTTTTTATCCAACTTAGCAACTTTAGATTGAGATAAAATGTCTTGCCCACGTTTTTCCAAATCATCATGCCACTTACTATCTTGAGGTTCAACAGGCAAATCACTAGTTCTTACGACACTTGCTTCACTATTGATAACGCAATTATCTTCAACTTCTAATGTAATTTTCCCAACGTAGTAACCATATTTACCAGCAGCAGCCAATAATGAATTATTATCTTTTTCACCGTGCTCGAACAAATGGTGAGTATGACTTCCAATGATAACATCAAAACGGGGAAATTTTTTAGCAATTAATCTGTCTTGGGTAACTCCTAAATGAGACAACAATACTAATACTTCGTCATCCTTATCGTTGTTCAACAATTCCGGAATTTTTTCCTGATCATCTATTGGCGTCCATCCCTCCAGAGTATAGGTTGATTGATATGGTGCAGTTAAACCATAAATCTTAATATGATTACCAGCAGGGGTATTAATCATCTTGGTTTCATGAGCCCAATCTGGTCGCTTCTTAGTATCAGCATCAACAATATTGGCTAGCACTACATCAAAATTAGCATTATCATACAAATGGTTTAACTGGTCTTTACTATTGGTTAAACCTTCATTATTACCGATTGTCGCAGCATCGTAGCCAATTTCGTTTAATAGTTCAACATTCGCTTTACCGTTAGTAGCATCAGTTAATGGATCAGCTCTATCTAAAGCATCACCTAAATCAACAGTAATAACGAAGTAACCTTCTTTTTCCAACTTTTGTTTTTCAGTAATTAAATATCTTTTTATTCTTGGCCAATTTTCAAAGTGTGAATGTAAATCGTTAGTATGTAAAATAGCTATTTTTTCCAAACTTACTTCCTCCTTATCGTCTTTTGGCAAAATCAATTTTCTTTTGTTCCACCATAGTAAAAATATCCTGTTCGCTAAACGGAGCACCAAATGGTTTTTCATAACCTAAATAATCTTTCTCTGGACTATCTACCCCAACATTGATATTTTCCTTAATTGGCACTGAATAATGATGAATATGCCCATGAAGATCAATAATCGGTCCAACCTGACCCATCATTAATGGGTAGTGAGTCATATAATATTGAGCGTGATTCATCTTAATCAACGTTCCAACATCATGGAAAGAAAACTTTGGTTTTCCATTTAAATTATAGTTATTCTTCTCAATAAACTTGAACAAGGCTCTACTATCATGATTTCCTTTAATAAAAACAATATGTCCATTCAATTGTTTTAAAATATCATAAATTTTTTCATGTGCTTTTCTTTGAGGCTTTTCATGACAAACTGCGATATCTCCAAGGTGGTAAACTATATCACCATCAGAAATCTCTTTGTTCCAGTTTTTTACTATATCGTTATCCATTTCATCAACAAAGAAATATGGTCGTGGCGCGAAATTCTTATTTCCTATCATATGTTTATCAAGAAAATGCGTATCCGCTATAAAGTATTTCATTATTGCCACCTACTTCCTTACTAATAGAATAAACTATTATTGAGCAAATGAAAAATAAAAAAACAGCTTCAAGCAAACTATCCACTTAATTAAGTAACTAGTTGTTGAAACTGTTTTATTTTTTATACTAAATCTTTAATAACCTTAAAGATGTATAAGAATATAATCCATATAATTGATCCAATTAATGGAATCATAGTGTCTACTCTAAATAGCAATACAACTGCTACGAATAATAAGAATGCCAATACAAAGTAACTTGAAAGTGGGAATAAAGGCATCTTAAATGTTAGACTGCCTTCTTTCTTGTTCTTCTTAACAGTCTTTCTATATTTAATGTGTGCGATTACAATTAAACCCCAAATGAATAAGAAACAAGTGGTAGCTACACTTGAAATTAATTGGAAAACGCCGTTTGGCATAAATGCATTTAAGAATAATGAAATTGCAATAACAACGATTGAAAATACGATTCCTGACGCTGGCAAACCATTCTTAGTTAATGAACCAATCTTCTTACCGATTTTGTTGTTAGTACCATAACATAATGAGTAAGCCATTCTTCCTGTTGTAAAGATTGATGAATTACATGCAGATACAGCTGCGGTTAAAACAACAAAGTTAATAATTGATGCAGCCCCTGCAATTCCAATATTTTGAAAAACTTGTACGAATGGACTTGAATCGGCATTAATGTATTTCCATGGATAAATGCACATTAATGCTACCAATGAACCAATGTAAAAAATTAAAATTCTTGAAGGAACTTCGTTAATAGCCTTTGGAATAACTTTTTCAGGATTATGTGTTTCTGAAGCAGTCATACCAATCATTTCAATTCCAGCAAAACTAAAGATAACCATTTGAAAACTCATTAAGAAACCTGAAATACCATGTGCAAACATTCTGTGTCCAAATAGGTTACCTAGACTTGCATGACCAACAGGAGTTTTGTAATTTATAATTACCAAAACGATTCCTGTTGCGATTAAAGCTAAAATAGCAACAACCTTAATCAATGCAAACCAAAATTCAGTTTCACCGAAAGCTGATACATTTATTGTGTTCAATAGGAACAAAATAATAATAATAATTAAACCAGTTATCCATTGTGGCACACTCGGGAACCAATATTTTATGTACAAACTGGCAGCTGTAATTTCAGCCATGGCAATTGTTATCCAACAGGCCCAATATGTCCAACCGGCTACAAATCCCATTTTTTCGCCTAAGTACTTTTCAATAAATTCAATAAATGAATGGCAATCAACATTTGATAATAATAATTCACCAAGTGATCTCATGATAAAGAATCCGGCAATACCAGCAATTAGATAAGCTAAAATAATTGATGGACCAGCAAAATGAATAGATTCACCAGCTCCTAGGAACAAACCTGTTCCGATTGTTCCACCTAAAGCAATTAATTGAACATGACGATTTTTCAAACCTCTTGAAAGCTGTTGGCTTTCTTGTTTCGGTGATTCTTGCATTTCATCACCCTCCTCTTAATATTCTATGATATTAATTATACATATTTTATTCCAACTGCAATACGTCATAGCCTTTATACATTGGCACTTATTGACGTTTAATCCGCATTCTTTCAACGTTTATTCATGTTATTTATATTTAATTGAATTATTTTCATCAATCCATGAAAATAAAAAAGAGACCTTATCTGGCCTCTTTTTCACTATTTTTTAAGACGTTCGATATCTCTAACAATCATTAATTCTTCGTTTGTAGGAATTAATAGTGTCTTGATTTTCGCATCGTCAGCACTGATGTCTCTTTCAACCGCACGAATGTGGTTCTTTTCAGGATCGACCTTAACACCGAAGTAACTTAACTTATCAGCAACTTCTTGTCGGATACCAATATCATTTTCACCAACACCGGCTGTAAATACAATACCATCAACACCGTTCATTTCAGCAACATATTGTCCAACATATCTAACAATTCTGTTCATATACATGTTTCGAGCCAATTCAGCTTGGTGATTATTGTCCTTAACTGCTTCTAAATCTCTCATATCAGCAGAAACTTCAGATACACCAGCTAATCCTGACTTCTTGTTTAAGATGTTAATCATTTCGTTAATGTCTGAAATGCCTTCTTTTTGCATAATGTATGCAAGTAGTGAAGGATCAACATCACCAGATCTTGTTGCCATCATGATACCTGTTAATGGAGTGAAACCCATTGAAGTATCTAATGATTTACCATGATCTACGGCACAAATTGAGGCACCGGCACCTAAGTGCATGATAACTAGTTTTAAGTCTTCTAGCTTTTTGCCCATCATATCCGCAGCACGTCCTGATACATAACGATAACTAGTACCATGTGCACCATATTTTCTAGCTTTGTGATCACGGTAGTATTTGTATGGTAAAGCATACATGTAGTTTTCTTCTGGCATTGAAGTATGGAATGAAGTATCAAATACAGCAACACTAATTACATCTGGCAAAATTTTCTTGAATGCTTTGATTCCTAAAATATTTGCTGGTTCATGAAGTGGAGCTAATTCAGATAGTTTTTCTAACTTACTTAAAACATCATCATCAATAACTACAGAATCAGTAAAGTATTCTCCACCGGCAACGACACGGTGACCAACACCTGTAATTTCATTGTAGTCAGCAATAATATTTAAACTTAGTAGTTTGTCCAATACAAGTTTAATTGCTTCTTCGTGGTTTTGAATATCCATTGTCTTTTGGAATTTTTCGCCATCACCGTATTTAATTTCAACATCTGATTTAGTTAAACCAATTCTATCGATTGCCCCGCTTGAGATTAATTTTTCTGAAGGCATTTCGAATAACTTAAATTTTAATGTGGAACTTCCTGCGTTAATTGCAATTGACTTTCCCATAATAGTTCTCCTAACTTTTTTTAGATAATAAATCTTTTTCTTCCCACTCAACTAGTTCTGCAAGAAATTTTTGGAACGCAGAAACTTCGTTAAATGATGGGAACTCACCAATCATAATTTTTTCAACTTGGTGGGCATCTTCACCATGCTTTTGTAAAATCAAAATTGCTTTTTGAGCATTTGCATTATTAAAAATTTCTTTTGGTAGATTCAACAATGCTTGAAGATAGGCATTGTCTTGAATCCATTTTAATAATGATTTTGATTCTGGCGTGTTAAAGATATTACTTGGTACTAAGAAAACCCCATAACCACCTGGTTTGATATGGTTCATCCCTTGTTCAATTAACAAGTGGTGAGCATATGAATGACCATCTGTTGATCTTGTCTTATAGTTAGTGGTATTTTCATCAATTGGATAGTACCCAATTGGTAAATCGGAAATTACTAAATCTGCATCATCCACCAAAATGTTGGCAACTGAATCTTGATAAATAAGTTCAGTATTTTTATCGTTTCTTTGCATTTGTGTACTTATGCTTGAAACAGCTAACATGGAATCATCATTATCAATTCCGATAGCATGCAAATCAATATCCTTAACTGCATCCTTTAATTGATTCATAACCGTAGTTAATAGGTTACCCATTCCAACGGATAAATCCAGAATCTGTAGATGCTTGGCATTCTTAACTAATCTAATAACTAAATAACCCATGATTGAGGCTATTGTATCAGGTGTTATTTGGTGATTTGCTTGAATAGCATCCTCTTTGGTTGCTTTGATCATGCAAATTTGAATTGCCTTTCTTACAGTTTCTGCATCCATAGATTGATAATCTACGTCTCGGTATAATCCTTCTAACTTAGAAACTGTGTCACTATCTGGTATATCATCTTCAACATGAACTTGTCCGTCATTGATAAGATTATCGCCAGTCTCGATGAATGCATCAAGATATGATACGCCTAGCTTATCTTTCAAGATTTCAGCTGAAGAATTGAAAACTTTAAACAGAGTTTCTGTATCTTTCTCAGTCAGCACACTCAACTCCCTTAAAAGTATTATCACTTAATAACAACTTTCATATTACCAGATTTTCACAAGAAAATTCAAGATAAACCATTAATAACTTGTATATAAATTATCGTTGTTCATAGCTTTTTATCAATTTGTCTATCGTCTGCATTTCAGCATTATATTTTTCATATTTTATCAATAAGAAAATTGATAAAACTGATAGAACAACAATTGCAATCAATGTAGCCGATCCACATTTTTTAATCATAAGATATTGAACTCACATCCTCATAACTTTCATTGTTTGTAAATACCACATTCATTGCTAAATGATTCTTTATGTCTTTAAAACTAATACTTTTAACATCATCCAAAAGCGGATAAAAACCACCATTAATACCAGATAAGATTATCGTTTTTCCGTTTTTATACATTTGATATTCTTTATTAGACTTTTTACTTCCAATATATAACAATTCCCTACCCACAATTTTATACAAAAAATAATGTTTTTTTGGAGATTCTATATTATTTAAAAACATTTGAAAATCCACTGCATGTATATTTTTTCGATTATATGATTTTTTCAATGGATTAATCATTGTAATCGTAAAAGCAATTAATCCAAGTATCGTAATGGCAATAATTGTTTCAATAATCGTAAAAGCCTTTTCTCTTTTCATAATCTATTCTCTTTTTTATCAATGTTCTTCTAGCTTTATCGAGATTATTATACATATGTTGATTGGATTCACAGAAGAAAATCATCCCGACCGAAATTAAAGTCAACGACGCAATCGAATCAATCATAATAAACCCCTTATTCATAATATTTTTCATATATTTTATAAATACCTCCACCAAGTTGTACTTTTAAAAGGTAACGGGTATGCGTATTTTTAGAATACCACTCATATGTTTGTGGTGGAACATATCCATCATTATTAACGGTTATTAATAAATTATCCTGTGAATGCATACTATCAGGCATTCGTAGTTTGTTATGATGCCCCTTATTGGAAAAGATAATATCATGATCTTTCTCATATATATTTGTTTCCCAACCAGTATATGCACTATTCTCAATTGCTTGTTTCCAATACTCCCTAAAATTTACCCAAAACTCTTTCTCTAATTCTTGATCATTAATGTGAGTACCTTGATATAAAAATATACATAATGACATAAAAAAAGAGCTAATGATTAATACAATTAGCATTTCAATTGTAGTAAATCCATCTTTACTCTTTTTCAATTGCCTTATTATCAACAATTTGAATGCCTTCTTCTTGAGCTTGATCAGCTTGCTTTTGGGTTAAATAACCGTTTTTAACAAGTGCATCCATACTTACATCTGCTTTATTATCATCTGATGCAAATGAATCAATCTGACCTTGGACCAATGTTTGCATTGCATGTACATGTACTTCAGTTGCATGTTTTCTTTGCCCTGAAACATTTGGTACAACGATTAAAATTAGTAGTGAAATAATAAATAATACGATTGTCATTTCAATTAGTGTAAATCCCGCTTTTTTCTTGTTCATTTTTTAAATTCCTTTCAACGATGAATAAATTGGCATAAGAATAACTAAATATGCCAAAACAATACAAATACCAATAAATAAAAATAAAAGTGGTTGAATTAAATTAATTAGTTGATTTGAACGACGATTCATTTCATCAAACTTGATCAGTGAAAAAGCTTCTAATTTGATTAATATGTCAGACACTTTTGATCCATGATGAAAAAATCCATTAAATTCCGCTGGAATGAAGGAATACATTTTAGTTAGTTTCCCAATATCTTCTCCATGATCAGCTAAATATTGTGCTTTTTTTCCTAACTTATACATAACCGTGTTTGGTTTAAAGTCTTTTAATATTCTTAGTATATTCTTCAAATCAATTCCGTTTTGAATCAACATCTTTAATTCAAGTGACAATATATATCCCATATACGCTTTATATATTTTTCCAATAAATGGAATTCTCGATATAATGTCTCTTTTTCTTAGTAACGGTAATCGCTTATACATAACAAATACAATCAAGATTCCAAAAAATATGAAGAATAAAAATATATATAGCCATATTAAATCATAATGCTGCATAGAATTAATCGAACTTAATTGTGGTAACACAAAGGCATTGATTGCATAAACAATTCCAATCAAAATAATTACTAATACAATTGGATAAAACAGTAAATCTTTTATCTTTGATTTATTCTTTAATTTAACTTCAATAAATTGGCTTAACTCAACTAAACAAGATGAAAGATCACCATATTTTTCACTAATCATGATTTGATTATAAAAATCATTATGAATCAACCCTACAATACTGTCACTGAAACTATTACCTTCACCCAACTTATTAGCAATCTTTTTTACTGTTAATTGTCTACCACCTACTTCAGATAAAAACTGTAGCGATTCCTTAATCGTGAAGCCAGAACTAAACAAATCACTTAAATTTTTAAATAGATAATACTGTTTATCCAGTGATAGTTTTTCCATTACCAAATATCCTTTCTTTTAAAAATGCAAAATCATTTTTAATATTCATATTTGCTGAAATATCTCTTTTATTTTTTACAGACAATTTTTGGAAAACAACCGCATTTAAACAGTTAAATAAATCATTATAATCACAACCCAATTGACCCAGCCTATTAATAACTCCATCAATATCTCTAGCATGAATAGTAGTTAATACCAAGTGACCTGATAGTGCTGCTCGAATAGCTGATTTAGCAGTATTAGCATCCCTAATTTCACCAATAATAAAAATATCAGGTCGACTTCTTAGTCCAACCTTAATTAATTCGTCAAACCCCATATCTGCTGATTCATTGACCTGTAATTGGAGAAAATTAGTATTAATAATTTCCACAGGATCTTCAATACTCATAATCAACTTATTGGAACTCATTGAATTGGCTAAATGATAAATCGATGTTGTTTTTCCTGAACCAGTCTTACCTGCGAAAATAATCATCCCATTTTGTTTGGATAATTCTTTCAATCGATAAAATTGATTTTCATTATCATAATTAATATTCTTGTCATCTAATGAATAGATAATTCTAATTACCATGGATTCATGATTTTTATAATTACCAACTGAAGAAAAACGCAAGAAAAATTTCTTTTTATTATTGATAAACTCAAATGATCCAGTCTGTGGTCTTCTATGCTCACTGATTGACATTCCACCAATATATTTACAGTAATTGATTAATTTCTTTGCTTTTTCATAATTTATATAACCATAATTCTCAATACTTAGACCTGTATGTTCTCTAACAATATAATTTTCATTAATCGGCAGAAGATAGATATCTTTGATGTTTCCTTCGATTGCTTGATTAATTAGATCATCAAAATAATTTGAAATGCTCATAAAAAAACCTCCACTTTTTATATTCGAAAAAAGTAGAGGTTCCATTTATTTTTTATAAAAAAAAGATGCATAAATATGCATCTCCTTTAATTATTCAGCTGCTTCAGGTAATTCAGCTGCTTCGTAAACGTCTTGGACGTCATCGTTTTCATCAAGTTCATCAATTAGACCAGTGTATTGTGAAACTTTATCACTTGGCACAGCAGTCTTGTTTTGAGGGAACATTGTAACTTCAGCAGTATCTAAATCATATTTTTCTTGTAAAGCATCTCTAACAGCAGTTAGATCTGAAGGCGCAGTGAAAATTTCAAATTGGTCATCATCTGACTTCATGTCTTCTCCACCAGCATCTAAAACATCCATTAACATACTGTCTTCATCAACGTCTAATCCGTCACGTAGGATAACAATGTATCCCTTACGGTCAAACATATATGAAACAGAACCATTTGATCCTAGTGAACCACCATGGTGACTGAATGCTGAACGTACGGCAGCAGCAGTACGGTTCTTGTTATCAGTTAAGCAAGAAACCATGATTGCTGTACCAGCAGGTCCATATCCTTCGTAAGTAATTTCTTCGTAATTTGCTCCACCTTGACCAGAAGCCTTATCGATAGCACGTTGGATGTTATCCTTAGGCATGTTGGCAGCATGAGCTTTATCAATCACAAGACGTAATTGTGGGTTACCATCTGGTTCTGGACCACCAGCTTTAGCAGCTTGGTATAAATCACGAGACAATTTTTGGAAAATCTTACCACGTTTTTTATCTTGGGCACCTTTACGTCCTTGAATGTTATGCCATTTTGAATGTCCTGACATAATCACAGCACTCCTCTCGAATTCTATTGTTTCATTAGTTTACAAACATATCAATTATATCAATCAGTATATAATTAATCAAGTTACTATATCAGCTATTTAGTCGAGTCGCGTTCAACTATTTCATAGCCTAAAACCACATAGCGATTATCAATCTCTTCTTTATTCATGATCTTGGTCAATAATCTCATTGCTACCGCACCAATATCATATAAAGGTTGAGTGATAGAAGACAATTGTGGTCTCATCATCTTAGCTAATTTTGTATTATTACTTGTGAATAATTCAAAATCATGTGGCACTGAAACTCCCCTATCGGTCATTCCATTTAAAATTCCGGCAGCCAATTCATCATTAGTGGCTACTGCTGCCGTAATTTTATCATTTATGAGCTGTTCAGCCAAATCATAACCGTCTTCATATGTTCCCTTTGTTTCAAAAACCAACTTTTCATCAAAAATGATGCCGCTGTTTTGTAAGGCTGAAACATAACCTTTTAATCTGTATTCCTTATTAACATCTTGTTTCATTGAACCAGATGCAAAGGCGATTCTACGATTACCATTTTTTATCAAACGTTCTGTTTCATTCTTCACAGCATCTGCATAATCGATATTTACGCTGGGTACAGAATTATTAATATCAACTGATCCTGCTAGAACAATCGGGCAGTCAGAACGCTTAAAATCAGCTCTTAAGTCATCATTAATTTCGTTACCCATAAAAATAATTCCATCAACTTGTTTACTTAACAATGTATTTAGTACTGATGCTTCCTTATCAGGATTATCATCCGAATTGGCTAAGATAATATTGTACTTATACATAGTTGCAATATCATCAATTCCACGAGCTAGTGAAGAAAAGTATCCATCGGTTACATCGGGAATGATTACCCCAACCGTTGTTGTCTTCTTACTTGCTAGTCCCCTTGCCACAGCATTAGGGCGATAGTCCAAATCATCTATGACCTTCAACACTTTTTCTTTGGTTGCTTGTCGTACGTTACTGTTACCATTTAAAACTCTAGAAACAGTAGCCATGGAAACCCCAGATTCTCTAGCAACATCGTAAATAGTTACATTTTGCTTTTCCATTCTCTCAAACTCCTCTTTAAGTCCGCCTGGTTTGTTTTCATAGCGCTTTCAATATGTTTACAAATATATCAGATAAACGATGATTTAACAAGACTACCACCTCTTAAAAACGCAAAAGAGACCTAACCAAGTCAGGCCTCTTTTACAATTAAAAATTATTTACTTAAATTATCTTCTTTTTTTATAGCATCTGGATCAATAACGATATCTTGGCTATCATCATCGTTTTTTCTAACTTGATTTCTCAAGTTGTCAGCTGCTTTGTGGAATTGGGTACTACCTTCGTCGTAGTAGTATTGTGCTTTGTTAACTACGTTATCGTTAACCTTACCAGCAGCATCTTTAATCTTTGACTTAGCATCTGATGTCTTGTATTGTAGTTGCTCTTTTACGTCGTCAACAGAGTCTAAAGCGTAAAAAGCATAATCCAATGCTCGATCCTTTAAGTCGTTTGCAGTCTTTACAGTGCTGTTAACGAATTCCTTTGTCTTTTCATCATCCATCTTACGATATGCTAAATATGCAGCAGCTGCTGCACCGGTAGTTAATCCTAATAAAAATAGTCCTGTCTTTTTCATAAAAAACACTCCCTTTTATTTTTTAAACATTCTAAAGCCAGCACCTGCGGCTTTTTCCATAAATGATTTTTTGTTTCTGTTTTGGAACTTTTTGGTTAAGTTTTGAGTTGCGTTATTTAACTTGCTAACGCTTTGTCCAACATCTGCAGCAGCTTGATAAACTGGATCCAAGGTGTTGATTTTTTCATTAACATCCTTAACTAATGAATTTGAGCTAGCTAAAATATCTTCGGCTTGTTTTGATATTACATCAATATCTTGAGAAATAGAATTAATATTCTTATTTACCTCATCAACGGTCTTAGATAACTTGATTAGTAGAACCGCAGCGCAAATTGCAATAATGAAAAATGCAACTGCGGCAATCAAACCAGCTAATCCTCCAATTGTCATGCAACCCCTCCTCATACGTTTATATGATTATAATAGCATTTACTATTTAATCTTACAATTAGTTTAATCTTAAGCCCTCCACCATTCATCAAACTTACTATATAGTTGTTTAATTGCATTTCCACGATGGCTTATCTCATTTTTTTCATGATCAGACATTTCTGCCATGGTCTTCTTCTTACTTGGTACATAAAATAATGGGTCGTATCCAAAACCATTATCACCTCTTGGTGCTTTTAGAATGATTCCTTCTACGGTTCCATAAACAACGAATTTTTCACCATGTTGATTCAATAATACTAAGCAAGTCACAAATTTAGCGTCACGCTTGTCACTGTCACCTAATTTTGCCAATAATTTCTTATTATTAGCTATGTCATCATGATCTCCAGCATATCTTGCTGAATGAATTCCAGGTTCATTATTTAATGCAGGCACTTCCAAACCGGAATCATCAGCTAAAACGGCTAAATTAGTTCGCTCGAAAATGGCTTGTGCTTTAATGGTGGCGTTTTCTTCAAATGACTCACCATTTTCAATAATTTTACCTAATTCTGGAAAATCTGCAAGTGTTTTAAAGTCAATGTTTTTATCGGCAAACATTTCACGAAATTCTCGGGCTTTATTTTGGTTGTTAGTCGCAATTACAATTTTGTCCATAATCATAACTCCTCTAATTCTTTAATTGGTATGTGCTTAGCATGTGCTTCATAGTTGAGCCACTCGTTTGCAACTTGATTGAACTTATCAGCATCACCTGTAGTATAGAATGAATAAGTAGTATCTCTTTTTTCATTATTTTCAAGATGTTGTTGTTGTAAAACCGTCTTAATTTGTTTAACAGTTTCGTATCCAGGATCAATTAGTTGGACCGAATCACCCACTGATTTTTGAATCATCTCACGCATGATTGGGAAATGAGTACAGCCAAGAATCAAAGTATCGATATTACGAGAATTGATAGTTAATAAATCATCATTAACAATTTCTTGTTTTCCCATATCTTTATATTCCTGGTTTTCAACCATTGGAACAAATCTTGGGCATCCTTGGCTGAATACTTTGACATTATTATTAATCTTATTAATTTCTTTTTCGTAAGCACCACTCTTAACAGTTCCATTAGTGGCAATTAATCCAATACGGTTAATCTTTGTACTATTGACCGCAGCAATGCTTCCTGGTTTAACAACACCAATTACGGGAATAAGAAGGTGCTTCTTTAAATAATCTAATGCATACGACGTTGCTGTATTACATGCAATCACAAGCATTTTAATATCTTCTTTTTTAATTAAGAAGTTTGCTATTTGTAATGAATATTGTTGAATTTCTTCTTTAGTTTTTTCACCATATGGTAAACGGGCTTCATCGCCCAAATATGCAATATTTTCGCTTTGTAATTCTTTCATTGCCAGCTTTGCAACTGTTAAACCACCAACTCCAGAATCCATAAAGCCAATCGCTTTTTTGCTCAAAATAGTAACCCTCTTTTCAGTTCCATTATCTTTATATTACCATTTTTATCAATATCTGACATTTATTAAGGATTAACATTTTCTTTAATTTTACCTTTGATATATAAATTATGATAAATTTATAATATAATGTATTTGTATATAAGGAATTGAGGTTAACAAGTATGGATAACAATAATCTTTACAATAAAATAATTGATACTGATTCTACTCGTCCTCTCTGGGGCCAAGAATTATTAAGAGATGTATTATTAAACGATTTATTGGGAAATGATACCCATAGCATTATGTATTGGGCTGGTAAAAAGATTGCCAGAAAATTCCCATTAAAAGACGCTTTGGATACTGTCCTATTTTTCAAACAATCAGGTTTAGGTGACTTATCCGTTTCTTCTGAAAACAAGCATGAAATCAAATGGACATTGAGCGGAGATATCGTTGCTAAAAGAATCGAAGCCAATCCAGATGCCGACTTCATGTTCGAATCCGGTTTCTTAGCTCAAATTGCTCAACAACAATTCGGAGTAATTTCTGAAGCTGAAATGAATCCTAAAGAAGAAAAAAATGGAACCGTCCTTATTAGAGTACATATGGATCCAAAGCATCCAGCTCCAGTAATTGAGGATTCCGTTAAAGAATTTGATTTAAAACAATAATAAAAAGAACGCTTAGCATTAGCTAAACGTTCTTTTTTTATTGTTTTATAGGTATTGGTTTAAGATTTTAGCAAGTTGTTCTTTGCTGTGGTAACCCACGATGCTATCTACAACTTCGCCATCCTTCTTTACTAATAAAGTAGGAATACTCATAATACCAAATTTTTGTGGTGTTTCTGGGTTTTGGTCAACATCCATCTTATTAAATGTTACCTTGTCACCCATTTCTTCAGATAATTGGTCTACAACTGGTGATTGCATACGGCAGGGACCACACCAAGTTGCCCAAAAATCAGTTAAAGTAACACCTTCGGCAGTATCTTTTTCAAATGTCTTATCTGTTGTTTCTGAAACCATATTAATAGCCTCCTTATTTTTCTTACTGAAAGTAAGTTTAGACTGTTTAGTAATTAAATGCAAAGAATAAGTCTTATGCGATTTAATTTTCTATTTCAATTTTACCACTGTGGAACCGTCTCCTCCAGCATTTGCTGGTGAATAATTAAAGGAGTCAACTCGTCTATCGCTGGAAAGCATATCTGTGACACCTTGTCTAAGTGCTCCGGTCCCTTTTCCGTGAATAATTGTGACAGAAGGATACCCTGCAAGTACGGCAGAATCCAAGTATTGATCAACTTCATGCATTGCTTCTTCATATCGATGACCACGTAAATCCAGCTTAGCTGACACGCGTTTGGAAGCAGTTCTTTTAACCTTGGCATTAAATCTTTGTTCATCATTATCAACTTTGATTTTTTCAAGGTCACCTTCAGCAATTCTCATCTTAAGAATTCCTAATTGAACTTCCCATTCATTATCATCTAATTTCTTAACCAACACACCACGTTGTCCATATGACTTAACTATAACGTCGTCACCCTTATGAAAGTCGTGTTTAGCTTTCGCCTTCTTTAATACACGGTTATTAACCAGATTAACGTCATGACGTAGTGAGTTCAATTGACCTTGAGCATCAATTAATTCATTTTCCTTGATGGTAACTTGGCCCACTTTACGTTGCTTTTCATGAAGATCCTTGATAATGGCATCCGCTTTTTTCTTAGCAGCTTCAGCAATTTCATTTGCTTGTTGCTTAGCAGCAAGCACCAATCGATCCTTTTGGTTCTTATACTTAGCGTATTCTTCACTCAAGTCTTCATGTAACTTGGTAGCATCATCCAATTGAACCTTTAGTTCATCGGCTTCAACTCGAGCACGTTTAGTTTGTTCAGTTAATTCAACAATCATTGTGTTTAAATCTTGGCTGTCTTGGTCAACCAATGATCTAGCTTCTGTAATGATTGATTCATCCAAACCAAGTCTGGATGCAATGTTTAAACCATTACTTTGACCAGGAACCCCCATCATTAAATGATAAGTAGGTTTAAGGGTTTCACTATCGAATTCCATAGATGCGTTAATCGTTTGTGGACGGTTGTATGCATATACCTTCAATTCAGGATAGTGAGTTGTAGCAACAACATCACAATCTTTTTCGGCAATCTTGTCTAGAATGGCGATGGCTAAAGCAGAACCTTCCTTAGGATCAGTTCCAGCACCCAATTCATCAAGAATGACCAAACTCTTCTTGGTAATTCCATTTAGAATATCAACGATATTATCCATATGTGATGAGAATGTACTTAGGTTTTGTTCGATTGATTGTTCGTCACCAATATCAGCGAAGACATTGTCAAATACCGCAACAGATGAACCTTCGTTGGCTGTCACAAACAAACCAGATTGTGCCATCAATTGAAGTAATCCTAATGTCTTGATAGTGATGGTCTTACCACCGGTATTAGGACCGGTAATAATAATTGCCTTGTTATCTTTGCCAATGTATAAATCATTTGCAACAACCTTATTCATATCAATTAAAGGATGTCTAGCTTGCTTTAAGTTAACATGATTTTCGTTCGATACAACTGGTCTGGTTGCCTTTAAATCTCTCGCATATTTGGCCTTGGCATTAATCAAATCCAAGTGTCCTAATATCTTAGAGTTATTGATGATTTCAGTTTGATAAGGACGAATCAAATCAGATAATTCGATTAAGATACGTCTTTCTTCATGACGTTCTTCAATTTGTTTTTGACGAAGTTCTGTATTCAAACCAACAGTTGACGCTGGTTCAATGTACAATGTTTGGCCAGAAGAACTGCGATCATGCACAATTCCACCAAACTTATTTTTATTTTCAGCTTTAACTGGTAACACCATTCGATCTTCTCTAATTGTTACGATTGGTTCAGTTAAATCTTTACTGTGCTTTTGAGTGAATTGATTCATAATTGAACGCACTTCACCCTTAATAACATCCATTCGACGTCTGATTGCATTCAATTCCTTTGAGGCAGTATTTAATAATCTGCCATCGTCGTCAATTGAATCGGATAGTCGTTGTGAAATGTTTGGGACTGCCTGAATGTCATTGATTAGTTTATATAAACGATTCAATGATACTTCATCGTCTCTTAGGTTATTAAAAAATCTAACTAGATAGTTAGATGTCTTTAAAATCTTATTTATCTTTGATAATTCACTACCATTCAATGAGGCGTCGATTTTTAAACGCTTCATGTATGGAGTAACATCATCAAGCTTGGGAATAGAAATTTCTTTATCTAAACGTAAAATATGCGCCCCATCATCAGTTTCATCAAGCCACATATTAATAGTGTTAGGATTATCTACCGGTGATAGTGCAGCTAGCTCCTTTTTCCCGTTTCTCGTTGTTAAATATTGCTCAATTGAGCTTTTAACTTTTTCATATTCTAAAGTCGATAGAACTTTTTCATTCATTTATTTAATCACCTTATCTTAGCCATTTTTCATATAAATCGTGTGAAATAATTGGTGTTTTATGAACAATAAACTCAGCAACTGATGACTGATGATATTGTTTAGTTATTTGATTACTTGGTAGAACAGAAATCACGTTTAAAATAAATAGAATTGATACATAAGCGATAATCAATCCAATAACGGTTCCACCTAATGCATTAAGTTGATGAATTACTGGAATGTGTGTAATCTTATCTACGATTGAGATAATAATACGCACAAAAATTCCAGAAATTAAGAAAATAATGAAGAAGCTGATACTGTTACATAGGATTTGATCATTTATCAAACTACTGTTTGCAAAGATAGCTTGGCTCAAATCTCTAGCAAAGTATAGCGAAACAAATAAGCTAAACAAAAAACCAACAACACGTAATATTTCTTGCGCTAATCCACGGTGATACCCATCGTATGCTCCATAGATAAGCAGTAAAAAGATAATAATATTAAAAAGCATTAGTTCATGTTTCCTTCTTCTTCGTTATTTTCGGTTAATTCATTTAATTTTTCTTGTAACTTAATTTGTTCTGAAAATGCGTTAAAAGCCAATAAAATAGCTGCATCTTCGTCATTAATATCTGGTGACATTTCTTTTAATTGAACCAATTGACGATTCATTAATTCAGTCACTGTCTTCATGTGGTCTGCGGAACTCTTCCCTACAAATGTGTAATTCTTTTTTCCAATACTAGCTTTAAAGCGTTGATTCGTGTCGTTCATTTTCGATAAACCTCCATTAACTTCATCACTATTTTAGCATGAAAAGGCAGATTATAACCAGTAAAGAACACAAAAAAAGACGCCGTTACGGCATCTTTTTAGTTATTGTTTATTCTTCTTCATCGTCACCGTCATCGGTATCTAATAAAGTGTTTAGCACTGATTCAACCATTTCCCATTCTTCATCAGTTTCGATTAATTGTAAATCTCCACCTTGTGGGTCCATTGGATCATCGCCTTCTGGTAAGGCATATGCTTCAATGTTAACTTCTTCATCATCTGCTTTACCGGCTGGGTAAAGTAAGATGTATGATTTACCAAAATCATCAGATTCGAAAGTAAATAAAACGTCGTATAATTCTTCGTTTCCCTTTTCGTCAACTAATGAAATTTGTTGTTGTTCTTCTTCGTTGTTGTCCATTACTAAGCCCTCCTTTCTTTATCTTGTTAGTTTACCTTTACCATCCAAATAGGTTTGTAAAATCAATTCGGAGGCAATTTTATCGATAACTTTTTTACGTTTTTCTCTAGAAGTGTCCGCTTTTTCAATAAGCATTCTTTCGGCTTCAACAGTTGTTAATCGTTCGTCAACAAAGTCGACTGGCAAGTTAAACTTTTCTTTTAACATTTCACCATATCGTTTTGAAGCTTCAACCCTAGGTCCTGAGGTATTATTCATGTTCTTAGGTAACCCTAGAACAAACCCCGTAATTTCATATTTTTCGACTAATTCGGCTACCCGATCTAATCCAAATTGTTCTTCGTCTTCGTTAATTGGAATGATTTCAACACCTTGTGCTGTCCATCCCAACAAATCACTAACAGAAATCCCAACTGTCTTAGATCCGACATCCATCCCCATTAATCTCATATATTAGTTTTCCTCACGATCATTATTCTTGTCCAAGTAAAAACGAACCAACTCTTCAATAATCTCGTCTCTCTCGTATCGACGAATTAAATTACGAGCATCATTAAATCGAGGAATATATGCAGGATCTCCTGAAATTAAATATCCGACAATTTGGTTGTATGGATCGTATCCCTTTTCCTCCAATGCCTTGAACACGATTAAAAGCGTATCATGAACATTCTTTGGAGTATTATTGCTTAAGTCAAAATACATTGTCTTATCTGAAGCACTCATTTATAACACCTCTAAGTCTATGATGTAGGTTTATTATAATTCTACTTGAAACAAAATAAAACTTAAATATTAATTATTTTTAAAAGTTTTCTAACCATGACACTGCTGCTTCCATTGCCTTAGGTAATCCTTCAGGCTTTGAACCACCGGCTTGAGCCATATTTGGACGGCCACCACCGCCACCATTAATTTCTTTAGAAATTGACTTAATAATGTCTCCAGCCTTCATGCCATCTTTAACTTTTTCGTCACTAACAGCAACTATTAAGTTAGCTTTTTCTCCACTTTGAGTTCCAAGTACCAATACGTCTGATAGTTTTTTGTTTCTCCAAGTATCAGCAAGTTGTCTTAATTGATCCATTCCAGAAACATTTAATACACCAGTGATAATCTTGTTTCCATTAACATCTTTAACATCATCGAAAACTGAGTTAGCTTGTTGGCTAGCAATCTTTGATTCTAACTTGTCTTGTTTTTGTTGTAAGTCTTTAATTTGTTCTTGTAATTGAGCAACCTTGTTAGGAACTTCTTTAACTTGAATAGTCTTAACTTGATCAGCAACTTGCTTTAAAAGTGCTTCTTCGTTGTTTAGGTAATCAAAAGCAGCCTTTGAAGTTACGGCTTCAATTCTTCTAACACCAGCACCAACACCTGATTCTGAAATAATCTTGAATAGTCCAATTTGACTAGTGTTACTTACGTGATTACCACCACAGAATTCAACTGAGTAATCACCGGCACTAACAACTCTAACCTTATCACCGTATTTGCTGTCGAATAAGGCGATGGCACCCATCTTCTTACCAGTTTCTTGATCTGTTTCAATAGTAGTAACAGGTTCTGCCTTAAAGATTTCTTCGTTAACTAAGTCTTCAACCTTTTGTAGGTCTTCCTTAGTAACTGAACCGAAGTGAGTGAAGTCAAATCTCAAGTAGTTTGGTTCAACTAATGAACCGGCTTGTTGAGTATGGTCACCTAAAACATTTCTCAATGATTGGTCCAATAAGTGGGTTGCAGTATGGTTGTGTTCAACCAATGCATGGAACTTACGATCAACACTTAGTTTGTATTGGTGGTCTTTTGAAAGACTAGTAATTACTTCAACATTGTGTAAGTTTTGACCATTTGGTGCATGTTGGACGTCATTAACCTTTGCACATAGGTTACCATCTTCATCAACAATGGTACCTTGGTCAGCAACTTGACCACCCATTTCAGCGTAGAAAGGAGTCTTATCAAAGATAACTTCAGCTTCTCCAGCGCTTGCTCGGTCAACTAGTTTTTCATCAACAATAATATCAAGTAATTTGGCGTCTTCAACTTCTAGTTGTGAGTATCCAACGTATTCACTTGGTGTCTTAATGTCGATTAATAGATCACGTTGAACACCCATTGACTTGTCGTTTCCACGGGCATTTCTAGCACGTTCTTTTTGCTTTTGCATTTCTGCCTTAAAACCAGTTTCATCAACTGCGAATCCAGCATCTTCTAGGTATTCCTTAGTCATTTCTAATGGGAAACCGTAAGTATCGTATAGCTTAAATGCATCTTTTCCTTCAACAGTCTTTTGGTTAGTCTTCTTCAAGTTGTCCATCAATTCACCAAGAAGTTGTAAACCATCAGCTAGTGTTTCATTGAAACGTTTTTCTTCAGAATGAATAACCTTTTCTAGGTAATCCTTTTGTTCCAATACCTCTGGGTAGTATGACTTCATGATTTCACCAACAACTGGAACTAATTGGTATAAGAAGTCATCCTTGATGCCTAAACGGTGACCAGAAACAATGGCACGTCTAATTAGACGTCTGATAACGTATCCTCTACCTACATTTGATGGAAGAGCACCGTCACCGATAGCAAAAGTAATTGCACGAGCATGGTCGGCGATAATCTTAAAGTCAATATCGTCTTGCGCATTTTCACCATACTTCTTACCATCACTTAGTGATTGAGTCTTTTCAATGATTGGCATAAATAAATCGGTCTCAAAGTTAGTTGGTGCATCTTCAAAAATTGAAACAACACGTTCTAATCCCATTCCCGTATCAATGTTCTTTCTTGGAAGTGGTTCGTAAGTATCATCAGGTTTGTGGTTAAATTGTGAGAACACAATGTTCCAAACTTCAAGATATCTTTCGTTTTCCCCACCAGGGTAGTTTTCTGGATCATCTGGAGCTAAATTATCGTATTTTTCTCCACGGTCGTAGAAGATTTCAGTATCTGGACCTGAAGGACCTTGACCAATATCCCAGAAGTTATCATCCATGTCGATTAAGTGGTCAGCAGCAACACCTGCTTCTTGCCAGAATTTCTTAGCATCAGTATCTTCAGGATATACAGTCATGTATAGCTTTTCTTTGTCCCAACCAAACCATTCTGGTGAAGTTAGTAATTCAAAAGCCCATGTAATTGCTTCTTTCTTGAAGTAATCACCAACTGAGAAGTTACCTAACATTTCGAATAATGTGTGGTGACGAGCTGTCTTACCAACATTTTCGATATCGTTAGTTCTAATACTCTTTTGTGAACTAGTTAAACGGTGGTTCTTTGGAACAACACTACCGTCAAAGTATTTCTTCATTGTGGCAACACCAGAGTTAATCCATAGAAGTGATGGATCGTCCTTTGGTACTAATGAAGCACTTGGTTCAATTGTGTGACCACGTTGTTTGAAAAATTCCAAATACATAGCACGAATTTGACTACTATCTAATTTTTTCATAGAAATCCCCTCCAATAAGCACAAAAACACCGTTGCTAGTAAAGACGCTATATGCGCGGTACCACTTTACTTGCAACGATGTTTTTCGTATACCTCTTTAAGTCTCAATAACGCTGAGAAAGCGATTTAATTATTACTCGAGATAGCACTTGATAAACCCAATCATCTTTTTCACCGACCAAGATGTCTCTTAAAATGAAATTATACAAGCATGTTCTCTAATCTATATCTAAATTATATGGTTTATTAAAACCGGTGTCAAACGTTATCTATAACGTTGTGAACTGTTCTTCTTGGACTTTCTCTTACGACGTCCTTCTTCTCTTTGTTGGATACGACGATTCATTTCATCGTTTCGCTTAAGCTCTTGTTTAATCTTGTTCTTGTAACCAGGCTTAACGTTTCTCTTCTTCTTTTTAATCATACCAATCATGGTTGGTTCTAGCTTGTCATGACCACGACGGTGTGACTTTCTACGGTTACGATCGTAAGTGTCTTCAACACGGCCACCACGAATAACCTTCGGCTTAAATGAAATGCCCATCTTTTCTAATGCGTCAATTTCATCTTCCTCATCAGGAGAGTAAAGAGTAACCGCAGTTCCAGGCATGTTATTTCTACCAGTTCTTCCAACACGGTGAATGAAGTATTCCAAGTCTTCTGGAATATCATCGTTAATAACGTCAGAAACCCCTTCAATATCAATTCCACGAGCAGCTAAATCAGTAGCTACAACGTATTGGAATTCAAGATTTTGAATTTGTTTCATAGTTCTCTTACGTTCACGAGGTGTTAAATCACCAGAAACGATTCCGACCTTTAATCCTTGGTTACGTAAGAATTCGTAAATTTCTTCAACACGTTTTCTAGTGTTTGCAAAAATTAAGACGAGGTATGGTTCCCCCATGGTGATTAACTTGTAAATTAAGTCGTTCTTGTTCTGACCCTTAGTTGAAATTAACCAGTTATCAATTGTTGGACTAATAACGGTTCTGTTTGGAATATTTTCAACATATGGATTTTCAAGGTACTTCTTTAAAAATGGTTTCAATTTTTGTGGAATGGTTGCTGAGAACACCATCATTTGAACATCCTTACCAAAGCTTGCAGCGATGTTGTCGATGTCGTTTAAGAAACCAAGGTCTAAGGTCATATCAGCTTCGTCAATTACTAGTTGAGTAGCTGTATGAACTTGTAGATGTTGGCCTTTGATTAAATCAGAAATACGTCCTGGAGTTCCAATAACGATTTGTGGTTGTTCATTCTTTAGCTTTTCAATTTGTCTAACCTTATCAGTACCACCAACGTAGTTAGCGATATGAATGGTCTTGTCTGAATGCTTAGCTAGTTGCTTAGCATTATTGTAAATTTGGTAAGCTAATTCACGACTTGGAGTGGTAATAACAGCTTGGACTTCCAAGGTATCAACGTCTAATTTATCAAAAATTGGTAACAAGAACGCATGAGTCTTACCACTACCAGTGGCTGATTGACCAACAACGCTTCTACCCTTACGGATTTCAGGAATAATTTTTTCCTGAATAGCGGTTGGTTCTCTAAAGTTTAATTCATCTAAAGCATCCATGATGAATGGCTTTAAATTATATTGCTTAAATGTACTTGGCATTTATTATTCTCCTTTGTAACTAGCGACTAATTCGTCTAATTTACTAATTACCGACTTGATTTCGTCTTCGTCTCTAGCAGCGGCACCACTTGCCAAATCATGACCACCACCGCCAAATTCCTTGGCTAATTCATTAATAGCTGGTCCTTTGGATCTTAAGCTAATCTTGTATGTGCCATCTTCTTTTTGAATAAAGATAGCCCAAGCGGTTACTTGATTGATATTGCCAGGAAGTGGCACAACGGCTGAAGTTCTTTCATTGCCCAAATTGAATGGTTCCAAAACTTCATCGCTTAATACGATATAAGCGGCTCCGCTATCGGTAATACTTAGATTTTCATATACATATGCGGATAGTCTAGCCATTGGTAAGTCAATTGATGATTCAATTGTATTAACTTCACTAGTCGAGAAGTCTAACTTAGCCAATTCTGATGCCACCCTAAATGTGTTTGATGAAGTAGATGGATATTTGAAACGACCAGTGTCACCAACAATACCAGCGTATAATAAGCGACCAGCATTTGCGTTAATCTTTAACTTCTTTGAGGATTCAAACAAATCATAGATTAATTCAGATGTACTTGATGCTTCTGGTTCTACCCACATAATGTCTCCAAATTGGTCATCATTTGGATGGTGATCAATCTTAATCATCATCTTTCCTTGGGTATATCTATCATCATCAACCCGTGGTTGGTTAGCGGTATCAACAACAATAACCAATGCATTCTTGTATACATCGTCATCAATTTCGTCGGTTGTTCCTAACCAATCAAAACTTTGATATTGCTTTCCAACACAGTAAACCTTCTTACTTGGAAAAGATTCCTTGATGATGTTTGCTAATCCCATTTGAGAACCATATGCATCTGGATCTGGTCTTTGGTGTCTATGGATAATAATTGTATCAAAATCGCAAATGGCTTTGACAATCTTACTTTGCGTTGATAATTTGAAAAAATTAAACATTTTGCTCATAATCGCTCCTAATATCCTTCTATAAATTCATAATATAATTATATCATATGGTCATTTATGTTGTTTAGGCCTTAACAGACAAAAGAGACAACCTTCAGCACTGCTGAAAACTGTCTCTTTCAACTTATTATTTTTCTTCTTTAGCTTCTTTTGCAGAGTCATCTGACTTAGCGTCAGCAACACGATCAGTTACCTTTGCGATTGCGTTTAGGTCAAATACTAAGTAAATGCCGTCACAGTCTAAAGTAACAGTCTTTTCTTCTTCGTTGATATCGTCAACAATACCGTGTAAGCGACCGATAGTTGTTACGTGGTCACCCTTTTGAAGTTGTTTTAATGTTTCTGCGTGTTTTTGTTGTTGTTTCTTTTGTGGTCTAATAACCAAGAAATACATAATCGCAAATAATACGATTAAAATAATAAATCCACTGTAGTTACCCATTATAGTTCACCGTACCTCTCATAATTTAATATATATCTTATCAAAATTATCATTAATAGTCCAGTCCCTAATTATCACGATTAATCGGATAATTAAGGTGATGATAACCATTATCGGTTACCACTCTACCCCTGGCTGTTCTTTTAATATAACCAATTTGAAGAAGATATGGTTCGTACATTTCTTCAATTGTATTCACTTCTTCCCCAATATTAGCAGCAAGTGTTGATACACCGACTGGACCACCATTGTAAAACTCAATCATGGTCTTTAACAGCTTAATATCAGTTGCATCCAATCCTTCGTTATCAACACCCAACATCTTAAGTGAAGTATCAACGATATCGACATCAACGTTTCCATCGTTTGATACTTGAGCAAAGTCACGAACTCGTTTTAATAAACGGTTAGCAATTCTAGGTGTTCCTCTTGAACGTCTTGCAATTTCGTGTGCACCTTGATCATAAATCTTAGTATGGAAAATATCAGCTGAACGTAAAACGATATCTTGTAAATCTTCGGTATTGTAGTACTTCATGTGTTCAACGATTCCAAAACGATCTCTAAATGGTGCTGATAGCAATCCAGCTCTGGTAGTTGCACCAATCAAAGTAAATGGTGGCAATGGCAAATGGACAGGATGCGCTGTTGGGCCTTGACCTACAACGATGTCAACACTGAAGTCTTCCATTGCTGAATAAAGCATTTCTTCAACCGTCTTAGGAAGACGATGAATTTCATCAATAAATAAAATATCACCAGGTTGTAATTCATTTAGTAGTGCTGCTAAATCACCGGTCTTTTCAATTGCTGGACCACTGGTTGTTTTGATGTTTGCTTCCATTTCGTTTGCGATCACCATTGCTAAAGTGGTCTTACCTAATCCAGGAGGACCATATAATAGAACGTGGTCTAAAGTTTCTTCACGTTGCTTAGCAGCCTTGATGTACACTGACAACTCTTTCTTTAAGTCATCTTGACCAATGTACTCTGATAAATATTGTGGACGGAGTGATTTTTCAAATGTTTCTTCAATTCTACCTTCAATATCGCCTGAGATAATGCGGTTATCATCCATTTAATACTCCTCCTTAAAATTTAGTTACTGCACTTAAACCTTGTCTTAAATAATCTTCAGTTGACGTAACTTCAATATCTTCTAAGGCCTTTCTAGCCTTCTTAATATCACGTGCTGAGTAGCCCAATTCACTTAGTGCTTCCAGCGCATCTTCAAGTGCTTGATTATCAGACTTATCATCAGATGCCGGTTGACTTTCAGCAGTAAAGTCATCGAATAATGATGGTGCTATGTCATCTAACTTGCCTTTCAAATCAAGAATAATTTGCTTAGCTGTCTTTTGGCCTACACCTGGGAATTTAGTTAAGTAAGTAACGTTTTCAGTATTAATCGCATTTAACAATGATTGTGGATCATTTCCAGCAATAATCGCAAGCGCACTCTTAGGACCAATTCCTGAAACGTTTAGTAACTTCTCAAATATTGATTTTAATTCTCGACTTGAGAATCCGTAAAGTAATTGTGATGAATCAGTCACAGCTTGGTGAATGAAAATCTTCACTTGTTTTTTATTATCCACTTGATATACATACGGATTGGATGTATATACAAGGTATCCAACTCCATTTACATCAACTACGATGTATCCTGGTTGGACATCTTCGATAGTTCCTTTTAAATATTCAAACATAGTCTATCCTCGATTACATGAAATTGTCATTAGTATGTGGGTCTTGAATTCGTTTGAACATCTTTTCCATATCGGTATTAGAAAAAGATACCAAAACAGGTCTGCCATGAGGGCAGTTAAACGGATTGTTAACAGTCGCTAATTCATCAAGTAAATGAATGGCCTGTTTTCTATCCAAATGGTGGTTAGCCTTAATTGCTTGCTTACAGCTCATCATAATTGCTGTTTGCGCTCTAAAGGAAGCTACTGAGATATTCTTATGATTAATGACCCAATCAATCATTTCTCGAATTGTTTCTTCCTCATTACCTTCTTCAATCCAAGTTGGATGCTGCTTTACTATAAAGCTGTTATTACCAAATGGTTCAACATTTAAGCCAACTTCCTTTAGCATCCCCAATTTTTCCTGAATGATTAACGCGTCACGATTAGGATAATCTAAAACTAGTGGCACTAGTAAATTTTGTTGGTTGTTAGATACCTCTCCTATCTCGGTTCTCAATCGTTCATAGTTAATTCTTTCCTGGGCAGCATGTTGATCGACAATATACATACCATCATCTGATTCAGCGATTAAATAAGTTCCATGAAGCTGACCAATATACAATAAATTAGGAAAACGGGGTTGATCATCATTATTTGATACCTCATAATCACTAACTTCACTTTCCCCAAACGGAGTTACTGAGTGTTCATAGCGATGAGCAAAACTTTGTACATCTTTATCATTTAATTGTGCCTTATTACTGATGTAAATAGCATCAATATCAGAATTCTTAATGTTTTCCTTAGGTGTTGTTTCTTCCTCTTCTGCTTGAGGTTGTAAAACGGGCTCAACATAATCGTTAACTAAAGATTCACTCTTTGGTTTTTCCTTTGTCTTCGAATATTGGTTGATTTGCATTTGCAACTGTTCAGTAGTATATCTTGGCTGAACAGCGCGGTCCCTAGTCATTACTTCAGGAATTAGGTTTTCTTGATAAATCGTATCATAGATTGTTTTGGCAACCAAATTGCATAACTGCTCTTCCTTACTAATTCTAACTGTTTGCTTAGTTGGATGAACGTTTACATCAGTTAAAACCGGATCTAACTCGATGTTTAATACAGCAATTGGATAACGACCAACCATTAGCTTAGAACCATAACCATCGGTGATTGCTTTAAATAACGCATAGTTTTTAACGTATCGACCATTCAAAGTGATGGTGACGTAGTTTCTAGAAGCCCTTGTTAATTCAGGTAAACTTACGAAACCACTAATCTTAAAGTCATTATCAGCATTTTCAATCTTAATAATGCGTTTAAGATTCTTGGCACCATAAATGTCACCGATTACCTGTTGGAGTTGTCCTCTACCTGATGTTCTTAAGATTTCTCTTTGGTTATGAACCAACGAAAATGCGATATCAGGATGACCAATTGCTAAACGATCAACAATATCAGAAATCTTGGCTAGTTCGGTCTTGATAGTCTTCATATATTTTAATCTGGCCGGCGTATTGAAGAATAAGTCCTCGACACAGATACTTGTACCTCTTCTAGCTTCTGCTGGTTTAATTTCTTTAATTTCGCCACCCTTGATATGAATCTGAGTTCCTTCATCACCAGTCGATGTTTTTAAATGAACATCTGACACTGAAGCAATCGAAGGCAATGCTTCACCACGGAATCCTAAAGATTGCACTTTAAAGAGATCCCTTTGGTTATTAATCTTACTTGTTGCATGACGTTTAAAGGCGATTTCGACATCATCGTGATTAATCCCAATTCCATCATCGATAATTTCAACTTTCTTTAATCCTGCATCTTCAATATTGATATCAATTTGCGTACTTTGCGCATCAATTGAATTTTCAACTAATTCTTTTACAACCGAAGCAGGTCGTTCAACAACTTCACCGGCTGCAATTTGATCAGCAAGAATTGTTGATAACTCATGTATTTTATGCAAGATTAATCACCTCATTTATTTATCAATTTCGCGTTTCCATTTATATACTTCATTCATAATATCCATTGGTGTCTTAGACATCAAGTCTAAATCCTTAAGAGCTTTCAGAATCTTATCTTCGCCACTCTTACGTTTTTTCTTTTGGGGTTCTTTAACATCCCCAAACAATGATAGCTGTTGTTCTGGTTCATCATTCTCGTCTTCAACGACTGGACTTGATTTTTCTGCCATGACAACATTGTCAGTATTAGTCTTTTCATTGTTATTTTCCAAGTCACTTAAAATGACGTCTGCTCTAGATAATAATTCATTTGGTAAACCAGCTAATTTAGCAACGTGAATACCATATGACTTATCGGCAGCACCCTTCTTCACCTTGTGTAGAAAAACTAGTTCACCGTTTTTTTCAACCGCACCAACATGAACGTTTTGTAGTTCATCCAATGAATCGGCTAATTCAGTCAATTCATGGTAATGAGTAGAAAATAGTGTCTTAGCATGGATGTGGTTATGAACATATTCAATAATTGATTGAGCTAACGCCATTCCATCGTATGTGGCTGTCCCTCTACCGATTTCATCGAATAGAATCAAACTGTTATCGGTAGCATTTTGAATTGCTTCGTTTGATTCCTTCATTTCAACCATGAAGGTACTTTGACCAGAAATCAAATCATCGGCAGCACCAATTCTGGTAAAGATTTGGTCAAAAATCGGCATTTCGGCTGACTTAGCAGGAACGAAACAACCAATTTGAGCCATGATGACTGTTAAAGCCAATTGACGCATGTAAGTACTCTTACCAGACATATTAGGACCAGTTATTAATAAGACGTTAGTGCCTGGATCCATAATCACGTCGTTTGGAACGTATGATTGATGACCCATAACCTTTTCAACCACAGGATGTCTACCATCAACAATTTCTAGCTTATGTTCTTCATTTAATGTTGGACGAACCAATCTGTATTCATCTGAGATAGATGCAAAGCTTTGCATTACATCCAAACTAGATACCGCATTGGCTAGTTTTTGTAATCTTTGAATTGCACTCTTAACAACATCTCGGACTTCACTGAATAATTCATATTCAAGTGTCTTTGATTTTTCTTGTGCTTCAATGATTAACTTTTCTTTTTCCTTTAATTCAGGAGTAGAGAATCTTTCAGCATTGGTAAGAGTTTGCTTTCTTTCATATCTATCTTCTGGCAACTTGCTTAGGTTGGCCTTTGATACTTCGATGTAGTAACCAAAAACATGGTTGTAACCAATCTTTAGATTATTGATACCAGTAAGTTCACGTTCCTTACTTTCTAGTTCAGCAATCCATTGTTTGCCGTTGTTCATTGCATCCCTGTATTGATCCAACATTTGGTTATAGCCATCTTTAATAACTCCACCATCAGTAACAGAAATTGGTGGTTCTTCAGTAATTGATTTGTCAATCAATTCTGACACTTCATCGACTGGATCTAAATCGTTGTTAATTTCATCAAAAGATTTTGTATCCATTTCACCCAAAATATATTTAATCTTTGGGATTTGTTGAAGTGATGTCTTTAATTGAACTAAGTCACGTCCGTTAACTGAACCAAAAGAAACTTTTCCCGCAAGTCTTTCTAGATCGTAAACCTTCACCAACATGTCAGTGATTTCACTACGTTCGTAGTAATGATTCAATAAGTCATCGACTTGGTTTTGACGGTTTTCAATAGATGCTTTATTAATCAGTGGATGGTCAATCCATTCGCGTAATTTTCTACCACCCATCGCTGTTTTAGTTTCATCCAAAAGCCATAGTAAACTACCAGACTTCTTATTAGTTCTAAGATTCTTGGTTAATTCAAGGTTGTATTGTGAATTGTGGTCCATCTTCAAGAATTCAGCTGGCTTGTATGCAACTGCTGCCTTCATGTGAGAAAGACTACGTTTTTGAGTGTCCACAATGTAAGTAGTTAATCTATTTACGACCTTCTTTTCTAGGTCTTGTCTTAATCCTTCTGAAAGATATTGCATATCTTCTAATTCTTTAATGTCGTCTTGATATGATACCAAGATTCCAACCTTATTAATTAGCTTGATATCTTTCTCAGGGATTTCCCGATTAACGATTACTTCCTTAGTTTGTAAGGTCATTAATTCATTTAAAACACTGTTCATATTGCTTAAAACAGTGGTCTTTAATTCACCTGTAGATAGTTCAGCATATGCAAAACCATAACCATCATCTGAATATTCAATTGCTGTTAAGTAGTTATTATCCTTAGCATTTTCAGCGCCCATTGTAGTTCTAGTACCTGGAGTGACTAATTGAGTAACGGCTCTTTTGACCATTCCCTTTGCCAACTTAGGGTCCTCCATTTGTTCTACAATTGCGACTTTATAACCCTTATCAATTAATGTATCGATATACGATTCAACTGCCTTATGTGGTACCCCACACATTGGGATTGGGTTATCAGCATTCTTACTTCTAGAAGTTAATGTAAGTTCAAGAATTTGAGCACCTTTTACTGCATCTTCATTGAACATTTCATAAAAATCACCAAGACGATAAAAAACAAAAGCATCTGGGTATTGATCTTTTACTTGCTGATATTGTTCCATCATTGGTGTTTGTTTAGTTTTACTAGCCATTAAAACAATATCCTCCTTTGCTACTAACCTTTGTATGAATGATTTGGATCAATTAATATTTTTTCAATAGATTTAGCAGTACCATCATCTCTTAAATCAATAACACATCCGGAGACGATTCCGCGTCCTCTTTCTTCGACTTCAAATCGAGTGGGACGTTGTGTGATGAAACGATGAATGATGTTTTCATACTTCATTCCTAAAACACCATCAAAAGGTCCACACATTCCAACGTCAGAAATGAACGCTGTGCCATTTTTTAAAATTTGGTCATCATTTGTCTGTACATGTGTATGGGTTCCCACAATCGCAGAAATCTGACCATCTAGATACATTCCCATTGCTTTCTTTTCACTTGTTGTTTCAGCATGAAAATCAACAAAAATTGCATCTGATTCATTTTTAATTTTGCTAATAAGTTCGTCTATTTTTTGGAAGGGATCATCAATCGGATCAATAAAGATTCTTCCCTGTAAATTAACCACTGCCAATTTCTTATTGTTAACATTAATAATTGTATATCCACTACCCGGCACATCTTTACCAGGATAATTAAGAGGACGTACTAATTTTTTTGTATCATCAATAAAATCAAAGATTTCTTCGTTATTCCATGCATGGTTTCCCAATGTAATTACATCAGTCCCTGCATTCATAATTTGTTTATATACTTTTTTATTAATCCCACGACCAAATGATGTTGAGTTTTCTCCATTTACAATCGTCACCTGTGGCTTGTAGTCTCTTTTTAATAATGGTAGATACTTACTTACCATCTCTACCCCCAAGTTACCCACTACATCGCCTAAAAATAGTATTCTCATTTTCGTCCTCAATTCATTATTATATATATACTATTTTACATCGTTTTACATAAAATAAAAAAGGGCAAATGCCCTTTTTTTATTTTGCATATTCGATTGATCTTACTTCTCTAATAATTGTAACCTTGATATGTCCAGGATATTCCATATCCTCTTCAATCTTATTTTTAATATCTCTAGCTAAAACAACTGCTTGAGTATCAGAAACTTTTTCTGGTTTTACAATCACTCTAATTTCACGTCCGGCTTGAATTGCGTAGCTCTTATTTACTTCTTCAAAACTATCACTAATTGTTTCCAAACTTTCTAGACGATGAACAAAGCTTTCAAGAGATTTACTCTTTGCACCTGGTCTAGCAATCGCAATCTTGTTTGCGATATTAACTAATTCAGAAATGATGTACTTAGGTTCACTGTCCTCATTATCGGCTGCAATTGAGTCAATAACAACTGGACTTTCCTTAAACTTCTTGGCTAAATCGACACCAAGGTCAATATGAGAACCTTCTGTTTCATTATCTGCAGAGCGACCAATTTCGTGCAATAATCCCGCGCGTTTTGCTAATACGACGTCTTCACCTAATTCTGCGGCTAAGACACCTGACAACTTCGCAACTTCAATAGAATGGCTTAAAACATTACGACCATGGTAAATCTTAAATTTCAACTTACCAATCATCATAATCATTTCAGGACTCAATGAATGAATTCCTAAATCAAATACTGTTTCTTCACCAATTTCTTGAATCTTTTCATCAAGTTCTCGACGACTCTTATCTACCATTTCTTCGATTCTAGCTGGGTGAATACGACCATCCTTAATTAGGCTTTCAAGTGCCATCTTGGCAACTTCACGTCTAATAGGATCAAATCCACTTAGCACAACTGCTTCTGGCGTATCATCAATAACCAAATCAATCCCTGTTAGGGTTTCAAAAGTTCTAATGTTTCTACCTTCGCGCCCAATGATACGACCCTTCATATCATCGTTAGGCAGGTTAACAACTGAAACTGTGGTTTCAGATACGATATCAGCAGCGCTTTGTTGAATCGCTTCAATAACTAGATTCTTTGCATTCTCAGAAGATTCCTTACGAGCTAAGTTATAACTATCCTTAACCATCTTGGCACGTTCATCAGCTAATTCTTTCTTTGTTTCGTTAATAATTAGCTCTTGTGCTTCTTCTTGAGAAAGTGAAGAGATACGTTCTAATTCATCTTGACGTTGTTTAACTAGCATATCAGCTTGCTGTTGCTTTTGTTCAAGTTTCTTTTGGTTTGAATTAAGCTTTTCTTCACGCTTATTCAATGAATCTTCACGCTTATCAAAAGCATCATCTTTACGATCTAAAGAATCTTCACGTTGAATTAGACGATTTTCTTGTCGTTGAACTTCGATTCGTCTTTGCTTAATTTCCTTTTCGATGTTTGAACGATAATGGTTACTCTTTTCTCTTGCTTCAAGAATTGCTTCCTTAGCTGAGGTTTGAGCTTGTCGCTTAGCATCTTCCAAAATATCTTGTGCACTCATGTGGGCCTTTGTTAATTTCTTATCAACAATCTTCTTGTTAGAAAACATTCCCACAGAAATACCAACTACAAAAGCAGCGATGATTGCGAGGATTATAGGTAAAAAATAAGTCATAGGCTTATTGCACCTCCACATCATCTAATTTAATTAAGTTTTTGATAATTGCGCATTGAACAATTTATTAGTCATTTTGCGAACTAAATAAATAGTTCAATGTACATTACTATATTTTAAATTTTAGTTGTGAAAGTGTCAACACATGTTATTTTCTTTTGCAAAATAAAAAAGCCTTTCGGCTTCTTTATCATTATTCTTCACCGGTATCCAAACTTGTTTGTTCAGACTCGCCTGATTCAGAATCATCTTCACCCATGCCATATGCGGCACGAACTTTTTTGTTGATTTCTTCCATTTTGTCCGGATTATCTTGTAAGAATTGTTTTGCATTTTCACGACCTTGTCCAATTCTTTCTTCACCGTAAGAGTACCATGAACCAGACTTACCAATAATATCCTGTTCAACGGCCATATCAACTAATTCACCAGTTTGTGAAATACCTTGACCGTACATGATATCAACTTCAGCACGTTTAAATGGAGGAGCTACCTTATTTTTGGCAACTTTAATCTTAGTTCTGTTACCAATAATGTCAGTACCATCTTTAATTTGTTCAGCTCTTCTAATTTCTAGTCTGATAGTTGAATAGAACTTAAGAGCACGTCCACCAGGTGTAGTTTCTGGGTTTCCAAACATAACTCCAACTTTTTCTCTAATTTGGTTAATAAATAGAGCAATAGTCTTAGTCTTGTTAATTGATCCAGATAACTTACGTAGTGCTTGTGACATTAAACGAGCTTGCAAACCAACGTGAGCATCACCCATTTCACCTTCAATTTCAGCTCTAGGTACTAAAGCCGCAACTGAATCCACAACTACGATATCTATAGCACCACTAGATACAAGGGCATCACAGATTTGTAAACCTTGTTCACCAGTATCAGGTTGTGATAGAAGTAAATCATCAATGTTTACTCCTAGGTTGGTAGCATATACTGGATCTAAAGCATTTTCAGCATCGATGTATGCTGCTGTTCCGCCTTGCTTTTGTACTTCCGCAACAGCTTGTAGCGCAATGGTAGTTTTACCTGAACTTTCAGGTCCATAAATTTCAACAATTCTTCCTCGTGGGAATCCTCCAACACCTAATGCGTTATCAAGTGCTAAAGAACCTGTTGGTACAGTGGAAATTCTAGTATCTCCACGGTCTCCCATTCTCATGATTGAACCTTTACCGAATTCTTTTTCAATTCGTTTTAAGGCACCATCTAGAGCCGCTTTTCGTTCATCAGCCATTAATTTGACCTCCCTGTTATAACTATTCGATATTTATACTATACTAATCTATCACTAAAAAAGCAAGTAAAACAGAACAAAAGTTCGCATTATTTAGAATACTCATTTTCAATCATTTCTAATGCAGCTTGCACTGACTGTTCACGTACTTCTTGACGTGATCCACTAAAATGAAATTCTTTCGCAACTTGATTTCCCTTGAAATCTAATCCGATAAATACAGTTCCTGCAGGTTGCCCTTCCAAACTATCAGGACCAGCTACACCTGTAAAGGAAACGCCTACATCTACATTCATGATTTGCTTTGATTGTTTAGCCATCCAAATTGCTACTTGCTCTGAAACAACTCCATAATTATCAATGACATCCATTGGAATCGACAACAATTTAGCCTTTGATTCATTTGAATAAGTAACAAATCCACCAAAGAAGATAGAAGAAACACCGGGAACTCCACCAATAGTGGATTGAAACATTCCCGCAGTTAAGCTTTCTGCTCCGGTTATTGTAATTTTATCGTCAATTAGTTTGTTAACAATTGATGTATCAATTTGCATACATAATTCGACCTTCCTTATATATATACGATAATTAAAACTTTTTTACTTAAAAGAATCTGAAAAAATGAAGCGACTCTTCCAAAAGTATTCAACACCTGAGTAAACAGTGAAGAATAAGCAAATATAAAGTAATAATGTACCAAAACCAATAGTTGTAAATGGAATAAATAAGAAATCATTCAATAATAATAAAATGATGGCAATCATTTGACTGAATGTTTTAATCTTGCCAGGCCATGCAGCAGCAATTACTTGGCCATCATTTTCAACAACAATTAGTCTAAGCCCAGTAACGGCCAGTTCACGACATACAATTACAGCTGCTACCCATGCAGGTACAAATCCAAATGAAACGAGGATAATGAATGCTGACATAACAATCATTTTGTCAGCCAATGGATCAGCAAATTTACCGAAGTTCGTAACTAAATGTTGTCTTCTAGCAATTTGTCCATCTAAAAAGTCTGTAATACATGCAGCAGCAAAAACAATTGCTGCAACGATTCTGGTAACTTGGATACTTGTGCCTAACCAGATAACCGTTCCCATGTTAATAGAACATGAAAGCAAGATAATGAATAATGGAATCATTATTATTCTAATTAATGTAAGTTTGTTTGGTAAATTCATAGTTTCCTCCATAGAAATAAAAAAGGGCTTTAATAAAGCCCTCTTTTTTATTTACTAAATTCTAATGTAATTTGTGTAGTTAAAGGTGTGCTCTTATCGTATTTCAATTCAGTACCATTAACCAAGATTTTAGCACCTTGAGTATTACCTAATGAAATGTTAACACTCTTAGTGTCAGATGGAAGCTTAACATCCTTCTTATCACCACTGTTTTGTGAACCTTGGAATAGAGTCTTATTATCAGCCATGATTGATGACCATGCTCTACCAGTTGCCTTTAAAGTAACAGTGTTTTCCTTTTGACCAGTCACATTATACTTAGTAGCATTAACTTCCTTAATGGTAGTTTTTCCTTCAGTGGACTTCTTATCTTCTTTCTTCTTGTTATCAGCCTTGCTACTTGATGATTCTGAAGAACCAGTAACTGAAACAGAACTACTGCTAATACTTGTTTGCGAAGAACTATTAGTATGTACAACAACCGCCCAAACACCGCAAACAACTACTAAAATTGCAACTATAATTCCGATAGTTGGAATAGCCTTACGGAATGAGTCTTTTCTTTGTTCACGACTACGACTAGCTACACGGCTATTAACGTCATCCTTAGATACTTCATCAGCGTATTCTTCACTTTGAGTATCAGGAAGACTGTCGTCATGTTCATTCAATAATTCAATACCGTTAACGCCAACAGTGTCAGCGAACTGCTTAATAAACGCGCGAACATAAAAATCACCAGGAAGTTCAGCGAAGTTCCCTTGTTCAATTGCTTCGAGGTAATGTTTTTGGATTTTGGTAATCTTTTGAATATCGTCAATGGACATTCCCTTGGCGACACGTGCATCGTGTAGTGATTTACCAATTTCTACTTGTTTTCCATTGTTATTTTGCATAGGTATTACTCCACTTATTTATTATTTTACATCTACAGTATATCATAATTAGCTATATTATCTAGGCATCTAAACTAATTAATTTTTTGGAAAAATCTTATTTTTTACTATCATGTCAGGTTTCAAGAATAATTTTCCATAATGGATTAAATCATCTAATTCTAATTGTTTAATCATTTCAACTTCATCATAAATATTTTCAAAATCATGATCCTCGTCTGACATGTTATTTGCAATTGCTTCAATTGAATTCATCATTGAAACATGTTGACCGATTTCTTCTTTTTTAATTAATTCAAACTCATCTTCTTTACCTGAGATATAGTCGGTAAAGTTGACCAATACATCAGAAATCATATCAATGAATTTATTGATTTTTTCTGTTTCTCCCGCTAAAACCGCGAAATTAAACTGGTCTTCACAATCAAAATCAAAACCGAATGAATCATCGATAACTCCATCATTGTACATCTTTTCATAAATATCAGAACCTTCTGATAAAAGAAGCTGTAGTAATAATGAAATGGATAGTTCATATTTGATATCCCCATTATACGTAGAGTCACCCTTAATTCCTAAAGCAACTTTAGGACGATTTACATCCATATAATGAGTGGTTTCATTAATAATTTCAAATGACTGAATTGATGTTCTTTTAACATCTTTAACATTGTCAAAAGTTTTTTTATTTTGATTATCACTAACCCACTTAAAAATATCTTCAGGAATAACGTTACCAACAACTGTAAGTTGCATATTTTGTGGTTGATAAAAGTAATTATAAGAATCATACAAGTCTTGTTTAGTAATCTTATATATTGAATCTTCAGTCCCAGCAATATCAACATTTAATGATGTATCTGGGAACATATTTTGAACTGTCTTGAAGAACAAAACTGCACCGGGTTCATCATCATACATACTGATTTCTTGTCCAATGATTCCTTTTTCTTTTTCAACCTTTGCATCACTGAAATAAGGTTCTTGAACAAAGTCCAATAACTCATTTAAGTTTTCATGAACTTTATCAGTTGTAGAGAATAAGTAACTGGTTTTATTAAAACTAGTAAATGCATTAGACCCTGCTCCATATTTAGAGAAAACATCCATGGCATCATGATCCTCTTTATCGAACATCTTATGTTCTAGAAAATGAGCAATCCCTGCTGGATAAATTTTACCATCAATATTGGTATCAATAGATCCATATCGCACAGAAAATGTGGCATATGTTTTTTGGTAACCCTTTTTAGGAACAACTACTACTGACAATCCATTGTCCATCTTATCTATATATACTTTTTCGTTAAAATTTACGTACTCTTTAATTTGCATCATCAATCCTCCCATCCAAGAAGAAAATTGAATTTAATTTTACCTTTTTTGCAACATTAGCAATTTGATCAATTGTCACTTCATTAACACGTTGCTTCCACTCATCAAAAGACAATACACGATTCAATAATCCATTAACGAATTGTTGTTCCATATTCTGACGAGGACTATCTAAAATAGATTTTTTAGCATTAATCATTTCTGCTTTGATACTGTTTAAAACGTTAATATCAATATTTCCATTCGCAATATCATCAAGTTGTTCTTTAACAATAGATAAAACTTTGTCCTTATTACTGTAATTAATACCTGTACTTACCATCACAAAACCATTGATTGAGTTATATGAACTGCTTGCACTGTATGCTAAACTGTTCTTTTCCCTAACGTTTTTAAATAGCTTAGATTGTGGTGTCCCACCAAAGACAGCGTTGAACAATATCGCTGCCATTGATTCTTTATTATTGTAAAAAATGGGCAAACGGTATCCTAAATTCAAGCAACTTTGTGACGATTGAATTTTTTTATCAACCATTTCAATATCGGTATTCATACTAAATGAAGTTAATGGTTCCAATTCATATTCATTACTGCGGTCTGACAAGTTAAACTGATCAAATAGGTTATAAATCTTATCTTCATCAACATCACCGATAACAGAAATTTTTATATTATCGTTTTTTATGACAGATGAATAGTATTCATACTCATTTTGAACGTCAATTAAATCATAATCATTTGGTGTTCCAAATATAAAAGAACCACGGTTTAGGTAGTCCTTGTAAAATAATTTTTTCAATTGAATTGAAGCATAGTATTGCTTGTCATCTGCAACTGATTCAACATATTTTTTCATATTGTTTCTTTGTAAGGCAAATGTGTCCTTATCAAATTGACCATCAAAAACCAATGGCTTGAATACTACGCTATAAATAAAACTAACAGCCCGTTGTAATAAATCATCTTTTGCATCCACAAACTTTGGGTTTGGAATGCTCAAATTAATTCTTAGAACAGACAAATTACCATATCTCAAAACGTTGGTTCCAAAACTGGCTCCATACATTGATGATAAGTATCTTGCTAATTTGGATTGCGTTGGATAATCTTGATTACTAATTTCCATCAATTCTGCAAGTACTGCTCGTTTAGCAAAATTTTCAGGAATAGCATTGCTAACTAGATCAAAACTAAATGAAATTGTTTTGAATTTATCTTCTGGAATAACATTTAAGTCTACTCCATTAGCTAATTTCTTATGCAACAAAATCCCACCTCTAGTTCCTATTTCATATTATCTTTTAATTTCATTAATGGTGTGTTGTAGTTCTTACCAAACCACTTTTCACAAATCTTCTTTAGTTCACCATTCTTTGCCAACTTTTTAAATGCAGCATTAATCTTAGCTTGCATTGTCTTATCACCTTTTCGAATACCTACACCAAATTGCTCTTGCGGAAATTTACTTGTAATCACTTTGTATAAATTAGGATTAGGTTGGTGTGCAATGTAGTAGTTTGCATATGTGCTATCGATTAACAATCCACTAATTCTACCATGATTCAAGTCAATAAATGCATTAGTAAATGAATTATATAAAATTGGGGACTGATTTTTAATATATTGTTTTAATAATTTTGGTTGGTCATTAATGTCATTTAGACCAGATGAACCACTTTGAGCACCTAAATACTTGCCCTTCATATCACTAAATTTATTAATATGAGACGATTTCAAAGTAACTAATTCTTGATCATTTGACAAGTATGGATTACTAAAGTTAACAACAGCTTGACGTTCAGGGGTAACTGAGAAACCATTCCAAATTAAATCAATGGTGGTGTTTCTTAATTCAGTTACATTCATTGACCAATCAATTGGTTGAAATACTGGCTTAATACCGTATTGTTTAAACACAGCATTGGCTAAATCAACATCAAAACCCGTAATTTTGCCACTCTTGTTTTCAAACCCCATCGGAACGAAGGTTACATCCAGACCAATGGTAACTTGTTTGTTCTTCTTAATTCGACTCCATGTATCTTGATGATCTGCTTTTTGTGTAACGGATTCACAACCAGATAACATGATAACGGCAATCAAACAAGCACTGATGAGTCCAACCATTTTTAAAATTTTGGTCTTCATAAACTAACCCTCCTCTTTAAAAGGTTTAACTTCCTTTACTTTGTCAGCAACTTGGTTCGCAAATGCGATATCGTGAGTAACCACAAGCTGTGTAATATTTTGTTTCTTTAAATCTAAAATAATCTTTCCAACCTCTTCACTAAGCTTAGGATCTAAAGCAGATGTTGGTTCATCGTAGCAAATAATCTTGGGGTGCATCGCAAGAGTTCTAACAATTGCAACACGTTGTTTTTGTCCACCAGATAATTGGTATGGATAAAGTGATTCTTTACCTGTTAAATCTAGTTTATCGATTAGTTCTTGTGCTTCTTTTAATGCTTCTTCTTTTGACTTCTTTAAAACTAATTGTGGTGCCAAAATGATATTTTCAATTACCGTCAAGTTTGGAAATAAACCAAAGTCTTGGAATACTACACCGATAACTGATTTTGAATCATCAGTTGGATCAATTTCTTCACCATCCAAGAAAAACTTTCCTGAGTCAACTTTCTCCAAACCAGTTATACATCTTAGTAGTGTTGTCTTACCAGCACCTGAAGGACCAACAATACTTAAAATTTCGTTATCATCAACATCCAGATTCATGTCCTTAATGATGGTTTTACCTTGAAAACTTTTATTTAAATTTTTTACTTGAAACATGTTAATCCCCCCTATCTCCAGTAATCAAATCGTTGCTCGATTTTTCTTAATACAAGTGTTAATACTGCTGTTAGCACCAAGTAGAATACAGCAACTAAAATTAATGGAACTAATGTAACATCACGTGCTGTTGCGATATTTCCTGCTTGTAATAAGTCGCCAATACCAATAACGTAAACTAATGATGAATCCTTAACTAGGTTAATTACTTCATTTCCGATTGAAGGTAAAACAATTTTGAAAACTTGTGGTATAACGATTTTACGAAGAGTTTGCCAGCGAGTTAAACGTAGCATTTTAGCACTTTCAAATTGGTTCTTTGGGATGGATTGAAAACCACCTCTAAAGATTTCGGCGAAGTAAGCTGCATAGTTTAAAACAAATGCAATGACAGCTGCTTCGAATCTAGGGAACACAATTCCGATAATTGGTAAACCATAAAAGACAAAAATTAATTGTAATAATAACGGTGTTCCACGCATAATCCATACATAAAATTCAAAGATTACTTTGATAATATTTTTTCCGGTTAACGCTAATGAAACTAAGATTCCTAATGGGATTGATAAAACGATTGTTAATGCGAAAATCTCTAATGTGGTTACTACCCCAGAAAATAGTGAAGGCAATATTTGTAAAATATATTGCATTAATTATTCCTCCTTTGATAAAAAAACGTCCTCTTAGCAAAGTGCTAAAAGGACGTTGAAAACGTGGTGCCACCTAATTTCCTATTCTGCTCGCGCAAAATAGCTCAGTGAGTCAATTGACTCGCAGATAACGGCTGCACCGGTTTATTCCTAATTACGTTCAGAATAACAACTCACAGATGTGAACATCTGCTGTAATTACCTAGCTTTCACCGATTACTAGGATCTCTGTGAATTACATACAAATGTATTTCTGTTCAAAGTCTTTAATAATTAATAAAATAACTTAATTTCAATCTTAAGTCAATAACAAAGTTTAGTTACGTTTAAATAAATGCTTAAACTTATCCCATGCACTTTCTTTTTTAACATCAATCTTCATTAATGGAACTGTTTCACCTTCAAGTCTTCTGGCTACATTTCTGTAACCTTGAGCTGTTGGGTTATCAGGGTTCATAACAATTGATTCCCCATTATTTGAAGTACTAATAACCTTGTCATCATCTAAAATGATACCTAATAGATCAATGCCTAAATGGGTAGTGATTTCATCAACATCCATATAGTTATCATCTTGCATCAATGATTTTCTGATACGATTAATGATTAATTTTGGTGTTTCTTGAAGTGGATGCTGTTCTAATAAACCAATTACTCGGTCGGCATCACGTACGGCCGAAATTTCTGGAGTAGTAACAACAATTGCACCATCAGCACCAGAAACAGCGTTAATGAATCCTTGTTCGATTCCGGCCGGACAATCAATAAAGACATAGTCAAAATCTGGTTTTAATTCATCAACAATACTCTTTACTTGTTCTTCGTTTAGAGCGGTCTTATCAGTATTTTGGGCTGCAGGTAATAGATATAATAAGTCATCAAAACGCTTATCTTTCACCATTGCTTGAACTAGTTTTACTCTACCAGTTGCAACATCTACGATATCGTACATAACGCGATTATCTAGACCCATAACAACATCTAGGTTTCTTAGACCAATATCTAAATCAATCAAACAAACTCTTTTTCCCATCATTGCTAACGCAATTCCAATATTAGCACTTGAAGTTGTCTTTCCAACTCCACCTTTACCTGATGTAATTACAATGGCTTTTCCCATTATTCAATACCTCCAATTCGATTAAAGAACTTTGGATTAATCTCTTTTAGATTCTTTATTTTACCATAACTTAGCACGTGTAGGTCGTTCACATATACTACTGTTTTTTCAGAATCCTCTATTGGACGATCTGCTACAATATCGTATTGTTCTCCTACACGAACCTGTTGTGCTGTGCATAAATTACCGATAATTAACTTACTTTCATCATCGGGAAATCCTGCTTGAACAATTCCTTCGATAACTCCCATATTAAACACATTACCAGTGGAAATTAACTTTCCACCTTCATGAATTTTACCAAAGAATAAAACGTCACCATCAACGTTTACTTCTTGACCATTTCTAATCACTCTGCTCATCACTTCAACATTGTTTTGTGCCATGATTTTAGCAGATTCTTCCTTGGTAATAACATTGGATAAAAAGTTATCAATAACTAGATTTTCGTAGTCATTAACTAAATTAATGATATCATTTTTATCTTCTTCTGACATCAATCTGTTACCCATTTGAACGTTCAAATGTAATTGATCTTTGCCTTTTTCACTTTCTTTGCCAAGTCCTTCTAATAGTTGCTTCAAGTCAACTAGAATTTCTCTCACACTAGCAGATTCTTTTAGAATTAACTCATATCCGTCTTTAGTTCCTTTAAGTACTACAGATTGCATTTATAGATACTCCCTCTTATCTCTTTTATTACTCTACTCAATTCGATCAAATAATACCCCGATTGGCACGTACAAAATTAAGAATAACACTGAGTTAAATAATACAGTGGGAATCACTGCATGAATTAAAAAGTACCCAGCTGCCATGTTAGTAGCATTCATTAAACGATTTAATCCATAAGCCAAAACATTAATTAGTGCAATATTAAACGCAAATGAAAACAATCCTGTCAAAACGTTCATCGGTAAGAATCGATATAGCTTTCTTCCAATAATAATTGCGATTGGAAAGATAATTACGTATACACCTAATATCCCAGTGTAGAACAAATCAAACAACAATCCAGCAATGGCTGCCCATATTTCAATGTGTTCGTTCGTTCGATTAATGAAGTACATACCAAAAAATAGCCATGCAAATGTAATGCTTGGGACTAATATATATTTTCCATATAGAAGGTGACTAAAAATTAACGAAATTGATCCATCCAAGAACAAAGATATGAACAAGCCAATTATGAAAACATATCTAATTGGTTGACGTTCTCTCATCCTAATCACCCCTATGATGTTTTATCTACAACTGTAACAACTTCAAGATCATTCATGTTTGCTGGAGTTTGAATGTACAACTTAGTAGCAGTCCCATAATCATCAGTTGTTACCTTTGCAACTTTACCTACGTAAATGCCCTTTGGTGTAATCCCACCAAGACCATTTGTAGATACTTTATCATTTACCTTAATTTTAACTTTGGTATTTAAATGACCAACAATTAATTGACCTGTCTTTCTATCATAACCGTTGATAATTCCGTTAACCGTTTCACCTTTTGAATTAGTAGCTTCAACCGGAAACTTGTTGTCAGAATCAACAGTATTAGAAACTAATTCTACTTTACTATTACTGTTATTAACTTCAATAACACGGCCAATTAATCCTTTAGCACCAAGAACAGACATGTTCTTTTTAACCCCAGCAGATGAACCTTTGTTGATAACAAATTGGTCATTCCATGCTGATGGTGTTCTAACTAAAGCTTCAGCAACAATTGGATTATAATCAGCTAAACCACTTTTAATTTTAAGTTCACGTTTTAGTTGATCATTTTCATTTTGAATAGCTTGGTCTCTAACCTTAGTTGATGTAATTGTTTCTACTTGTGCTTTTAACTTTTGATTTTCTTTGTATGTGTTAATTAAATTATTTACAGTTTCACCGGCATGTCTAACTGAATTTGCTGGAACAGCAACAGTCCAACTAGCAATTCCAACCACATCATTTCCAAATCGTTGGATAAACGGTGGCATTGATTTGTTATTTCTGGTTGAAACAGAAACGGAAATAAAACCTAAACAAATAATAAAAATCAAAATGGCAGTTAACCACTTTCGATTGGAGAAAAACTTACGCATTTTTCAATCCTCCGAACTAGTAAATAAGCGGGAAGATAACCTCCCCGCTTATTTAATCTATTTTCTCTTCATAATATCAATGCTCTTTAATGATTCACCAGTTCCGATTGCAACACAATCTAGCGGGTTCTTAGCGATTGAAACTGGAACCTTAGTAGCTTCTGAAATAACTTGTGGTAAGTTCTTCAATAAAGCACCACCACCAGTTAAGACAATACCATGATCGATAACATCGGCAGAGATTTCTGGAGATGTTTCTTCAAGGGTTTCCTTAACAGTTCCAATGATTTCTTGAATTGGTTCTGAAATAGCGTTTGCTACATCTTCAGCAGTAATTTCCACACTCTTTGGTAAACCAGTTAGTAGGTATCTACCACGAATAGTAACGTTTTCGATATCTTTAGCACCTTCGATTGAAGCTGAACCGATATCCCATTTTAGCTTTTCAGCAGTTCTTTCACCGATTAATAAGTTGTACTTCTTTCTGATGTATGCGGCAATTGCGTCGTTTAAACGGTCACCAGCAACACGAAGTGATCTACTTGATACGATACCACCCAATGAGATAGTGGCAACATCTGTAGTACCACCACCAATATCAACAACCATGCTACCAGTTGGGTCCATAATAGGTAGACCAGCACCAATGGCAGCTGCAAAAGGTTCTTCAATTACGTAAGCATCCTTTGCACCAGCAACACGAGTTGCATCAATTACGGCTCTCTTTTCAACAGCAGTAATACCACTTGGTACACAGACCATAACGTAAGGCTTACCTGAAGCATGACCTACAGTCTTGTTAATGTAGTATTTTAGCATTGTAACAGTAGTTTCGTAGTCAGCAATTACCCCATCTTTCATAGGTCTAATTGCAGAAATACTAGCAGGAGTACGACCAATCATATCTCTTGCTTCTTGTCCAACTGCAACGATTTCTCCAGTTTTTGTATTCTTAGCAACAACTGAAGGTTCTCTTAACACAATTTCTTTACCATCAACGTAAACAATTGTGTTGGCAGTTCCTAAATCAATTCCAATATTTTTAGTTCCAAATCCAAACACAGTTTTTCATCCCTTCATAATTACATTTGGCTGGCTATTTTTAATTTCACCTTTTATTGCATACTTTCACAGTATACCATAGTTATTTTTTAATTTTTAATAACACTCTCTAGTGTATACGATTTTGCAACATTTATCATTAAAGAATTTAAAATTTAACAATTTTTTATTCTAATTTGAATAATTTACGCACATCTGAGATGAAATATAGTGATCCTGTGATTAAAATCATGTCGTCTTCAGACATTTCAGCTGCAGTTTGTGCAATTGCTTGTTTCCAATTATCAATAACAGACACTGGATTTTTAGACCGGATTTGACCATTTATCTCGTCTACATCCACACTTTGTCTAGAACCATAAGCTTCAAACTTAGTTAATACTAAGTGAGCATTCTTAATACTACCTAAAACATTTAACATATCCATGTAATTTTTATCGGCTAAAATTCCGATAATGATGTAAATTTCATTTGAAGCAAAGTCTTTAGTTAATAACTTTTTCATTTCGTTAACAGCATCAATATTGTGAGCACCGTCTAAGACAACAAGAGGTTGATCATTCACTCTTTCAAAACGACCTGGCCACGTTGTGTTAGCAATTCCCTTAATAATTGATGAATTATTAACAATTTCATTTTTTTCTCGTTGATGTAAAACATATGTTTTAATTGCACATGCTGCATTATGTGGTTGATAAAAGCCTAATAAACTGGTCTTAATGTTTCGAACCAGGTTATCATCATCTTCATAATCAAATGATTGTTGCCAATTATTATTCATAACTGGTTTAGAAGTATTGAATTGACTTTCATAAGCATATAATGGTGAGTCAATCTCAGAAGCCTTATCTTTGAATACTTTCATCGCATCACTATCGACCTTACCAATTACCACCGGACGCTTGGGTTTAATAATTCCTGCTTTTTGACTAGCAATCTTTGGAATCGTATCCCCTAATAACTTCATGTGATCCATCCCAATTGTTGTAATCACAGAGACTATTGGTTCAAACACATTTGTTGAATCCAAAATACCACCGATTCCAACTTCAACAATGACAATATCAACTGGATGATTAGCAAAATATAAAAACATCATAGCAGTGATAATTTCAAATTCCGTTGGGCCACCACCAGGTATCGTTTTATCCATTTCTTCAGCAATTGGTTTAATCTTTTCAACTAGTTCGACCAAATCATCGTCTGAAATGGGTTTGCCATCCACACTAATTCGTTCGTTAAACTTAATCAAAAATGGTGATGTGAATGTTCCAACAGTTTTATGGTCTTCCTGGAAAATATTCCTAAGGTAGGCAACAGTAGAACCCTTTCCATTTGTTCCAGCAATATGAATAGCATTAATAGTATTTTGTGGGTTGCCTAGACGTTTTAAAAGATCTTTAATGATATCTAAACTCGGATGCTTTTTAAACTTATACCTACCATGGATAAAGCTAAGTGCTGTTTGATAATCCATCTTTGTCATCCCTTCAAAAAAAGCCGGGCCAATATCGCCCGACTTTTTAATTAATCTAAACTACTTTTGACTCTTAATTTCTTCTAGTCGTTGCTTTGCAGCATCTAACTTAGATTGGTTATCAGCTTGCTTTTCCTTTTCAGCGTTAACAACTTGTTCTGGAGCGTTATCAACAAACTTCTTGTTAGCAAGTTTCTTTTCGGCACGTTGTACCTCAAATGTGTAATTTTCAATTTCCTTTTCGATTCTAGAAATTTCTTCATCTAAATCAACTAGTTCTGCTAAAGGAATGCTAATTTCAGCGTCAGTCATGATACCTGTCATAGCTAACTTAGGAGCTACAACATCTGAACCAATTGATAATTCCTTTGGATGACAGAAACGATCGATGTAATGCTTGTTTTCTTCGAAAATGTTCTTTAAGTCGTCATTGTCTGTTTTAACCAATAGGTCAATTGATGATGACATTGGAGCATTAGCTTGTGATCTGATATTTCTAACTACCTTAATCAATTCAATTAACGCTGCCATATCTTTTTCTGCCTTATCATCATCAAATTCATCATGGTTAACTGGGTATGGTGCAACTACAATTGATTCACCTTCATGAGGCATTGTTAACCAAATCTTTTCAGTAACAAATGGCATCATTGGGTGCATTAGTTTCAAAATCTTGTCTAATGTGTAAGCAAGGATATTTCTAGTGTTTTCCTTAGCCTTTGCATCGTCACCAGTTAGAGTTTCTTTACTCATTTCGATGTACCAGTCACAGAAGTCATTCCAAATAAAATCGTATAAAGCACGTCCAGCCTCACCGAAGTTGTACTTTTCAAATTGATCAGTAACTTGATTTACAACGCTGTTTAGCTTACTTAGAATCCATTTGTCAGCTAAGTTCCATTCTGAAGAACCAGGTAATTCTGGTTTTTCCATATCACCTAGGTTCATGATTACGTAACGACTAGCGTTCCATAACTTGTTAATGAAGTTCCAAGCAGCTTCAATCTTTTCATAACTGAAACGAACGTCTTGTCCAGCTGTATTACCAGTAGCTAGGAACCAACGCAATGCATCAACCCCGTACTTATCGATAACATCCATTGGATCAATACCATTACCAAGTGATTTACTCATCTTACGGCCTTGCGAATCACGCATTAAACCGTGAAGTAAAACATCCTTAAATGGACGACGGTTGGTAAATGTTAAACTTTGGAAAATCATTCTTGATACCCAGAAGAAGATGATATCGTAACCAGTAACTAAAGTATTAGTTGGGAAGTAACGTTTGAAATCTTCTGAGTTTTCATCAGGCCAACCTAGAGTAGAGAATGGCCATAATGCTGATGAGAACCAAGTATCTAGAACGTCTGGATCTTGTTCCCAGTTTTCAGCATCCTTAGGAGCTTCCATTCCAACGTACATTTCGCCTGTTTGCTTGTTGTACCATGCTGGAATTCTGTGACCCCACCATAGTTGTCTTGAAATAACCCAGTCATGAATGTTATCCATCCATTGAGTGAATGTGTTTTCAAAACGTTCTGGAACGAAGTTAACCTTATCATCAGTTGATTGATTCTTAACTGCGCGGTCAGCTAGTGGTTGCATCTTAACGAACCATTGAGTTGAAAGTCTTGATTCAACTTGAACACCGGTTCTTTCTGAGTGACCAACTGAGTGAACAATTGGGTCAATCTTTAGCATGTAACCTTGGTCTTCTAGGTCAGAAACCATTGCTTTTCTAGCATCAAAACGGTCCATACCGACATACTTGCCGGCATTTTCGTTCATAGTTGCGTCACCATTCATAGTGTTAATACGTTTTAAGTCATGTCTGTTACCAACCTTGAAGTCATTAGGGTCATGGGCTGGTGTAATCTTAACCATACCAGTACCGAATTCAGGGTCTACATATTGGTCAGCAATGATTGGAATTTCTCTTTGTACTAGAGGAACCATAATCTTCTTACCAACAATATCTTTGTATCTTTCATCACTTGGGTTAACAGCTACGGCAACATCCCCAAACATAGTTTCAGGACGTGTAGTGGCAATTTCAATGTAGTCTTTACCATCAAAAGTAGTGCCATCTACAAATGGGTACTTAACATGGTAGAAAGCACCTTTATCATCTTTATGAATAACTTCGATATCTGACAAAGCAGTTTGTGCTTGCGGATCCCAGTTAATAATGTATTCACCACGGTAAATTAAACCTTGGTTGTATAAATCAACGAAGACCTTACGAACAGCTTCTGATAAACCATCATCTAAAGTAAAACGTTCACGAGAATAATCAAGTGAAAGTCCCATCTTAGCCCATTGTTTCTTGATAGTTGCAGCGTATTCATCTTTCCATTCCCAAACTTTGTCGACAAATTTTTCACGACCTAAATCGTAACGAGAAACTCCTTGGTCTCTTAATTTTGCTTCAACCTTAGCCTGAGTAGCGATACCAGCATGATCCATACCAGGAACCCATAGTGTATCGTATCCTAGCATTCTTTTTTGTCTGATTAACATGTCTTGTAAGGTTGTATCCCATGCATGTCCTAGGTGAAGCTTACCAGTAACATTTGGTGGTGGTAAAACGATTGAGTAAGGTTTTGCCTTTTTGTCACCACTTGGTTTGAAAACGTCTTGTTCTAACCATTTTTCATAACGACCAGATTCAACGGCGTCATGATCATACTTAGTAGACATTTCAGTTTCTTTTGCCATAGTCCATCCCTCCAGTAAATAAAAAGAGCACTCCATCCAATAGGACGAAGTGCTCGCGGTACCACCTAATTTAAAGTATCAAAAAATACTTTCTCTTAATCCAATTAACGATGGCCCGTTCATATCTAAATTATCAATATCAATATGAATGCTCACAAGCTACCTTCATTTTAATAACGGAAAGATGTCTCACCTAATCATCTTTTCTCTGACACTCGTCATCAAAATTACTCTCTTGATCTCCGCATTTGTAATCTATATTGATTATATTAGACAATTTTTGGAAAATCGTCAACTCTATTTATTTAATTTTTCAACAACTGCGAGAGCTTCTTTAAAATCTGGTTGTGAACCAATTTCTTCAACCACTTGACGGTAAACAATTTGACCATTGGCATCAATTGCAAAAACCATACGTGCTAATGCGTCAATTTCTTTTACGTAAGTACCTGATTGGTTACCAAAATCTGTATCTGCATCTGATAACAAGTGCATACTTTCAACACCTTTAGCAGCACACCAGTTACTTTGTTCTTCTACTGAATTCTTTGAAATAGTGTAAAATTCAACATTTTCGTACTTATCAGCGTTTCTGTTAAACTTCTTAGCTTCTAGACTACATACTCTTGAATTAACGTCTGGGACAGTTAAAATCAATGCTGGCTTTCCGATGAAATCTTTGTTTGTAAATTCATTGCTATTAGCATCTAACACTTTAAAGTCCGGTAGTGATTGTCCTTTGTCCATTGGTTCTTTAATTGTTTCAACTGGTTTATCTAAAAATTTTAATTGCATGTTATAAATCTCCTTAATTTGGTAGTTGCTAGTTATTTAAAATACAGCTTACACGATTAATTTGCAAGCAAAAAGAAAAGAGACCACCAAAAATGATGATCTCTTTTTAGAGATTATAGTAATTCAGCGAAAACATCTTCTTGAGCATTCAAGAATTCTTCCCCCGGCTTAATGTCGATAATCTTAACTTTATCTAATGAGCGTTGCATTAATCCTTCAACATCAATTAGCTTTTCGCAAGCTCTAGTCTTTTCTAGATCAGGCTTAGTTTTTGGTGCTGGAGGAGTAAAGACTGTACAACAGTCCTCAAATGGCATAATTGATAGGTCGTAAGTATCAATTTTTTCAGCAATCTTAATGATTTCAGTTTTGTCCATTGAAAGCAATGGTTTCAATACCGGAACAGTGGTTACGTCATTGATTGCCATCATACTTTCAAGAGTTTGTGATGCTACTTGACCCAGTGATTCTCCGGTAAAGACACCCTTACAATGTCTGTCTAACGTCAACTTAGCGGCTAATCTTAGCATCATACGACGTTGAATAGTCATTAAATATCCTTCAGGAACCTTTTCCTTAATTTCTTCTTGAATTTCGGTAAATGGAACTTGAATGAATTGGATGTTACCACCAAAACGAGTCAACTTAGCTGCTAATTCTTTTGCCTTAGCTAATGCTTGTTCACTTGTATATGGAGGACTGTAGAAGTGAACCATATCTAACTTCACTCCACGTTTCATTCCCATGTATGCCGCAACTGGTGAATCAATTCCACCAGAAAGCATCATAGTAGCACGACCACCAGTACCAACAGGTAATCCACCTGCTCCATCAATGGTTTCACTTGATAAGAATATTCCGTTCATACGAACTTCAACTCTTAACTTAATGTCAGGGTTTTTCATTTGAACCTTGATGCCATCAACATTGCTCAAGATATATCCACCTAGTGCATCGTTAATATCGTGAGTATCCATTGGAAAATGCTTATCTTGTCGACGAGTATCAATCTTAAAGGTCATCCCGTCTTTGAATTGGGCTTTTACCATTTCAACGGCGGTTTCTTTAACCTTATCAATATCCTTTTCAACCTTAATTGAAGGAGAAAAGTTTTCAATTCCAAAAACATCCTTTAAACGTTCGATAACTTTATCTGAGTCATCACCATTTAAAGTAACGTGTAAACGATCTCGTTTAGCACTTACTTTTAAGTTTTCGAAATCATGCAACACTCTGTCAACGTTCTTGCCTAGTTGCTTAATAAAGTCCTTACGGTTTTTACCCTTTGTGGATAATTCACCGTATCTGACCATTATTTCAGTATATTGCATTCACGGATTTCCTTTCTATGAGTTAATCTTTTTAAATCTTTCGTAAAGTTCATCAAAGACTTCATTAAAACGATTTGCTTCTTCCATTGTGTTATGTTCATCTAATGAAATACGCACAGCACTAGTTGCTTCATCTTCATCAACCTTCATAGCAGATAAAGTACCTGAGGCAACGTGACGCTTAGAAGAACATGCACTTGTAGTTGAAATAAAGATTCCATGACTTTCAAAAGCATGGACGATAGTTTCACCACGAACACCTAAAATTGCAAAACACAAGATATGTGGAGCAAAGTGTTCATTATCCTTTGAGAATATCTTTACTTTATCAAATTTAGAAATATGTCCTAAAATATTTTGCTTGATTTTGCGTTGTTTTGCAACCTTTTTATCTTCATCATCTAATAATAGACGTAAAGCACGTGCCATTGCAGTAATAGCAGGCAAGTTTTCTGTACTACTCCTCAAGTTACGTTCTTGCCCGCCACCTGTAATTAATGGGGCAATCTTCTTACCGCTTCGCTTGTACATAAAGCCAACACCTCTTGGTGCATGGAACTTATGGCCTGAGAAAGTTGCAAAATCAACACGATCATTAAAAATCAAGTCTTGAATGCCCTTACCAATTCCTTGAACTGAATCAATATGGTAACTGATGTTAGGATAGTCCTTTAAAAGTTCCCCGACTTCTTTAATTGGTTGAACTGCGCCGATTTCATTATTCACTGCCATGATAGAAACCAAGATGGTGCTTGGTTTGATAGCCTTTTTTAAATCATCGACAGAGATACGTCCCTCATCATTTACTGGTAAGTAAGTAACTTCAAAACCCAATTGTGTTAATTGTTCAACAGAGTTCTTTACAGCAGGATGTTCAACAGAGCTTACGATTATATGATTTCCATATGCACGTTTTTCAAAAGCCGTTCCCTTGATTGCCCAGTTGTCACCTTCTGTTCCACCACTGGTAAATAATATTTCACTTGGCAAAACACCTAGTAGTTTAGCAATTTGTGCTCTAGATTGTTCCAACAAATTGAATGATTGTTCACCAAATTGATGTAAACTAGATGGGTTTCCCCAAAATTCTTTGCTTACTTTATCGTAAGTTGCAACAACAGAATCGTCTGGTTTTGTTGTCGCACTATTGTCAAAGTATATCATTATTACCCTTCTTCATTTTTGGATTTGTCCGACTCAACTATATTTGCCATTATAACAGAAAAAAAGAAGTAACGTTTGAATGACATCAAAGTTACTTCTTTAATTTATTTGGTTGGTTGTTTTTCATTATAATATTCAGTTTCCATTTGCTTGTAAGCACCTGGATTAACCTTTTCGATTGCAGCAGCCATGGTAGCTAAACTTTTTTCGTATTGATAACGATTATCGAAGTAGTCCTTAGCTTGCGCACAAGCGACGTTTAAATCTTCGTTATTATTTTTATAACGGTTAGCAAATTGCATCAAACGTTCCGATAACATTGCACTATCAATAATGTTTTCTGTATCAGATAACAAGTGATCCATTGTGTCTGAAATGTTTGCCAATTTTTGGTTAATCTCATCCATACTAATCTTCACTTGGTTGATTGATGATGATAAATTTGAAACTTCGTTGTATACGTAATCATAACGTTCTAGGAAGTCTTCAGTCAAACCAGGAAGGTTTAAGTTATCAATTCTTCTTCTGATGTTTAATAGTTGTAAATCAAACTTTTGAAGACTATCTCTTGCAACTTTCTCTTCCTTGCTTAGTTCAGCAACAGAATCGTTAATATCTTTTTGTTGTTTTTCAATTGAGCTTAATTCCTGCTTAGCATCTTGTTGATGCTTTTGAACGACTGAATATACAGCATTGTTACCATTAATTGCATCATAATCATTATTATAGATTGTCTCAATCTTACTAATCTTATCTGCCAATTCAGCTGTATTTTCAATTTCATCGTGTTCTAGATTGTAATTCTTGCTCAAACCATTTAGTTCATCACTTAAAATTCTATTTTGATTCTTAGCATGGAAGATGAAATCATATACCAATCCGATGTTTTTCTTTACTTTACGCTTAGCAATAATTTCTTTTTCCATGATGGCATACATTGAATCAATTGTTTCTTCGATGTATGTGCATATCTTTTTAGTTTCAGGAATGTCTAGTTCAGCAAGTGACTTCAATCCTTCTTGACATGATTCCTTTAGAGTGTTGATAGTTTCGTCAATATTATCTTCGACAAAGTTGTAATCAGTTTGAATCATAGTACGATGACCACGTTCAATTTCATCCAATTGTCTTTGATATTCTTTTGATAATGAAACATATGTATCAGGAATAATCTTCATTAATTCATTTATTTCATTAATCAAGTTGTTAATCTTGCCAAGCAATTCTTCAGCTTTATTTTGATCCCCATTTTCAGTTTCGGCAACAAATTCTTCATAAACACCTTTTATAGAGCTCAATTTATCTTCGAGTTTGTCGCTACTTGGACCAAATGAATAGTTTTGTGATAGTAATTGTTGGTTAATTTCTCTAATAGTGTTATCAACATCTTCAACCGCCTTGCGGTGTATAGTATCAACTTCTCGCAGTTTACTTAAACCATCATGAATATCATTTAGTTTAACGTCAACAACTTCGATGGCCTCCCCTAGGTCACCAATAGTAGCACTGGCTGATAATAGTTTGTAGCTATTAAGGAAATCTTCTGCATCACTCATATCATATCTGATACTTGTTAAGTCTGAATTGGTAATTTTTTCATATTGTTCTTTATATTCATTAAATTTGTCGAAAGATTCACCATTTAATTTAATTTTACCAGTCGCTTCTAACTCGTCTCCGATCATTTCGTTCTTCAGATTAGCCTTTTGCTTTTCCAGACCGTCAAGTCGTTTAAATAGATTCTTTCGATAAAAGAATGTCGCTAACAGTAGTATTACAAGCACTACTATTATGAAAATAACCAAATCAATCATTTTGACATCTGTCCCCTTACAACTTTTTATTTTAATCTTATTTTTTTAGCATTAAACATTTGTATTTTTAATATTTTAATAATAAACTAATTAACTATATTCAATTATATCATACGAGATAATTATTAAAATACCTAATTATCAATATATACAAGGGAGTTTTCAATTATGAAAATCAATTCAATGCTAGCACAACAGTTAGACGCGCTGTTAACCGATGAACATAACAACGTTGCCAACATGGCAAATGCCTCTGCACTACTAATGCAAGAACTTCCAGATGTAAGTTGGACCGGTTTTTACACTTATGTGGACGATAAAAACGAATTAATTTTAGGCCCATTCCAAGGAAAAGTTGCTTGTGTCCACATTAAAAACGGTAGCGGTGTGTGTGGTACTGCATTTGATAAAAATGAAACTATCCGTGTAGAAAACGTAAATGATTTTCCAGGTCACATTGCCTGTGATTCAAACAGTAAATCAGAAATCGTTATTCCAATCGAAAAAGATGGAATCCGCTTTGGGGTATTGGATATTGACGCCCCAATATTCGATCGATTTTCAAAGGAAGATCAAGAAATGCTAGAAGAATTTGTGAAAGTATTTGAAAACCACATAACCATTGACAATTAGTGGTAATAATCATACAATAATTCTTGTGTAAAATAATGCAGCAGTACACGGTAAGCTCGTCAACATATTGATGCCTTAATGGTTCAATTAGTACCCTCACGGCTGCTGAGGTGAACATTGCAGAGCAATATGCACGAATACTAAGTGTACAGTGATTATTTTACTCCAAATAATAATTTTTATTGGAGGATATTTTTATGTCTAGATATACAGGTCCAAGTTGGAGAATTTCTCGTCGTCTTGGTATTTCACTTTCAGGTACTGGTAAAGAATTAGCTCGTCGCCCATACGCACCAGGTGACCACGGTCAAGGTCGTCGCGGTAAGCTATCAGAATACGGTACTCAATTGAAGGAAAAGCAAAAGCTACGTTTCATGTACGGTTTAACTGAACGTCAATTCTCAAAACTATTCGTTCGTGCGGGTAAGATTAGAGAAGGTCGTCACGGTGATAACTTCATGGTATTACTAGAACGTAGACTAGACAACGTTGTTTACCGTTTAGGTTTAGCAACTACTCGTCGTCAAGCTCGTCAATTAGTTAACCACGGTCACATCACTGTTGATGGCAAACGTGTTGACATTCCTTCATACGAAGTAAAGATTGGTCAAGTTATTTCAGTTCGTGAAAAATCAAAAGACCTACAAATCATCAAGGAAGCCGTTGAAGCTGTTGTTGGTCGTCCACAATACGTTTCATTCGATGCTGACAAACTAGAAGGTTCTCTAACTAGATTACCTCAACGTGACGAAATGAATGCTGATATTGATGCATCACTAATCGTTGAATACTACAACAAGCTATAATTTCTGGTTATACTTGTTGCTCCAAAAAAGCGCTTTGCATTTGCAAAACGCTTTTTTTCTACCCACTTTTAATTAATGATAAAATAGTAATAAGACATAAATGAAAAGGAGCAATTAATATGAGTGAAGATGATGTAAGTAGTCGTTTGGAACAATCATCCATGGGTGGAACTCCAAAAGTTAACCCCGATGAGCAACGTAGATATCTAGGAACTTTTAGAGAGCGTGTTTCTTTAGCAATCCAAATCAAGGATTTATCAAATCCAAACGCAGTAAATGCACTTCAAAAAGAATTTGATAATAATAACAACTACCAACTAATCATTAACGGTAACTTGGATCATGATGTGGTCTCCCCTTTTATCAGACTAGCATCACAAAATAACATTAAGTTTGTAATTAAAACGGACTCGTTCTACCGTACTGCACCCGATAACTACGGTGTAGTCTATGCTAACAGCCAATCAATTAACGTCAATCCCGTTGATTTCGAAGAAAAGTACAAGCAGCAAGATACTTCAAATGATTCATCAGAGGATTCTGGTGACAAACAAACCAACCAATCATTTTTTGGTAAATTAAAAAATATATTCAAATAAAGGTGATGATAAATTGCATCCATTAGCATACCGTATGCGTCCAAAGAAAATTCAAGACGTTGTCGGTCAACAAGACTTAGTCGGTCCGGGTAAAATCATCGATCGAATGGTAAAAGCAAAGATTTTATCATCAATGATTCTATATGGACCTCCTGGAACGGGTAAAACCAGTATTGCCAGTGCGATTGCTGGTTCAACTAAGTATGCATTTCGTCAACTAAATGCAGCAACAGATACAAAGAAAGACTTACAGATTGTCGCTGAAGAAGCAAAGATGTCTGGAACCGTTGTATTACTACTAGATGAAATTCATCGATTGGATAAAACTAAGCAGGACTTCCTGTTACCATTACTAGAAAGTGGAAATATTATCCTAATCGGTGCAACTACTGAAAACCCATATATTAATATCAATCCTGCCATTAGAAGCAGGACTCAAATTTTCGAGGTGCACCCTCTTAATGAGGATGATATTAAATCAGCTATAAAACGTGCGTTAACTGATAAAGACAATGGATTGGGAAATATGAACATCGATTTAGCTAAAAATGCATTACATTTCCTATCCACTAGCACCAACGGTGATTTAAGAAGTGCTTTAAATGCACTAGAACTGGCAGCTAAGTCCACTTCTGGCGATGAAGAAGGTATCATTCATATATCATTAAAAGATGTAGAATCATGTCTTCAAAGAAAAGCTTTAACACAAGATAAAAATGGTGATGCTCATTATGATGTTGTTTCAGCTTTTCAAAAATCAATTCGTGGATCGGATGTTAATGCTGCCCTCCATTATGCTGGTCGTTTAATCGAATCTGGTGACTTAAATTCCATTAGTCGTCGTTTAATGGTAATCGCATACGAAGATGTGGGACTAGCTAATCCAGCTGCTTGTGCTAGGACTGTTTCAGCCATTGAAGCCGCCAACAAAGTCGGTTTCCCTGAAGCAAGAATTCCGTTAGCCAACGCAATCATCGAATTATGCCTATCACCTAAATCAAACACAGCAATGCGTGCGATTGATGCGGCGATTGCGAAAATTAGAACTGGTAACTATGGTGACATTCCTGATCATCTAAAGGATAGTCACTACTCAGGTGCTAAAAAGTTAGGCCATGGTATTAATTACAAGTATGCTCATGATTATCCAAACGATTGGGTTAAACAACAATACTTACCTAACAAGATTAAAAATGATACTTACTATGAGCCCAAAACCAATGGTAAGATTGAAAGTACATTTAAACAGCAATACGAAAAATTACTTCACGCACAGCGTGATAAATAGGAGTCTACAATGTTAATTAGAATTCTAGTGTTATTAGCGACAATTGTGTTATTCACAATTGGTCGTTTCCTCTTAACCCATACTGATAAACCATTTATGATGCTACATCCTGAAAGTAATCAAGCACTTGGTAAACTCGTTAAATTCTTTGGAATTGTCTTTTGTGTTTTAGCAACATTTTCAGCAATCGCAATTTTTATTCCAAATATCTTTTTCGTTACAACCATTATGGTAATAAGTTGTATAATGTTATTGGTGATGGAGTTAATGTTACTTACATTCATTACCAAGTAAATAGTTTGAGGTGAAAGAATATGTTACAAGATTACAGTCAAATTATGATTCCAATCGATGGTTCAAAGAACTCAAAGTTAGCATTCAATAAGTCAATCGAAGTTGCCAAACACAATAATGCTGACTTACACATCGTGCACGTAATCGATACGCGATCATTCACTAACCTAGCTAATTTCGACTCATCAATGTTAGATGACGTTACTAGCCGTGTTAAAGATTCACTAGAAAAATACTTAAAGAAGGCTCAAGATGCTGGAATTAAGAATGTTGATTATACAATTGAATACGGTGCCCCTAAATCAATTATCTCAAGAGATTTAGTTGATCGTTTCGACACTGATTTAATCATTATCGGTGCCAACGGACAAAGTGCTGCTGAGCGTTTATTAATTGGTTCAGTTGCTTCATACGTAACTCGTGTAGCAGAATGTGATGTTTTAATCGTAAAATCAGACTTAAACAATAAAGTAGAAAAATAATAAAAAGACCTGGGTGTTATTCCAGGTCTTTTTTTATTCAACCGTCCAGTCATCATTGACTGCCAATGGATTGTTTTCGCTTAAAAATTGTTTCCAGTATTCAAAAACACCGTTGGGTTGATCTAACTTATCAAATTTGATGTCAATCCCCTTACTTTCGATACCAACAATACTTCGTAAAAACGCACGACATGATATTTTCTTTAAATAACTTGAATCATTTTTCAAATTCAATGTTGTGCAAATTGCATCAAGTTCACGGTATAAAATTAAGAATTGCATATCCTCAATGTCTGATTGACTCATCTGTTTGGTAATTTCAATTGTCTCAACCACATATTGATAAGCAATAGAGAATTTACTCATTGCAAAATAGTCAATCGCTAACATCCCCATAATAACCATTTTTTGCATGCTAATCTCATTTTTTTCATAGAAATTAAAGTTCAGTCTTTGGAGTTCATCAATCGATGCACTGTAATTTTGATTACTAAGTTGAACTGCAGCATGAATAATTTGGAAATACTTAATATCTTCCTTATCTTCCAATTTTTCTTCATACTTGTCCAATTTTTTCTGTATCTCGTCTGGAATACATAATGCTGCACAAAATGGAATGCTATCAATTTCGTAACTGGCCACTTTACTCTCGTTTTCAATCACCTTATCAATATCAAGTAACAATATCTTACAAATGTTTTTCACAACATATAAACTAATTTGGTGGTCATAACTACCATTTTCAATCTGACAAATCACTGGTTGAGTACAGGCAACTTGTTTAGCAAGCTGGCATTGAGTTATGTTTAAATTTTTACGTCGCTTCTTAATTAAAGTGCCGTTAATATTCATTCTAAAATCCTTTCTTTGAATCACACTTTAAAACTATCATTTAATTCTTTATGTCTAAAACAATCTAATTCATGATCATTAATCACCCCTACTGATTGAAAATATGAATATAGTGTTGTTGGCCCAACACGTTTGAATCCTGCATCCCTAAATTGTTTAACGTATGGTTTAATGAATTCCTTAATGTCATCTTTATTATTATCATTTAGTCCATCCATTTGCATAAAATCAAATGGTTCCCATGTTAAATGAACTAAATTATTGCTCATACAAGCCTTAGCATTTTCGACTGTGGCAATTATTTTGGCACGATTACGAATAATTGAGTCATCATTCATCAATCTTTCAATGTCTACATCATTAAAACAACTAATTTTCTCAACATCAAAATTTACAAAATCTTCTCTAAAAGCTTCCCTTTTACGTAAAACCGTTGACCATGATAATCCAGCTTGAAAAATTTCTAGCGTTAAACATTCAAATAATTCAGATAATTTTTTCTTTGGAACTCCCCATTCCTTATCGTGATAAACCAACATTTCAGCGCTATCACTAGCCCATGCACATCTTTTCATATTTCATAATTCCTTTCGGTGATTTTTACTCTATTACATACGCGTAAAAATACAATTTTTTTCGGTTAATTTAATACTTTCTTAAACAATTTTCCAACAAAAAAAGAGATAATCCAAATGATTACCTCTTTTTTATTATTATGATAATGGTTTGAAGTCGTGAATGATGTTGTTTCGACGATCAAATTCTTTATAAGCTAAATCAATTAATCTATCGATTAGTTCAGTGTAACTGATACCTGAAGCTTCCCATAGTTGTGGATATAGACTAATGTTAGTGAAACCAGGTAATGTGTTAACTTCTCCAAGGTAAGGAACACCTTCTTTAGATACTAAGAAGTCAATACGAGCTAATCCTTTTAGACCTAATGCCTTGTATCCGCGTAATGCTAAATCAGTGATTTCGTCTGATAGTGATTCTGGAATATCAACTGGAATATCAAACTTAACTTGGCTAGCATCAACAAACTTGTTGTCATAAGTATAGAACTTGTCTTCCTTAGGAACACGAATGGCACCAACTTGAGAAGCAATTGGTTTTTCGTTACCTAAGATTGAGATTTCTAATTCTTCTGGACCGTTGATGGCTTGTTCAGCTAAAATCTTGTAATCATATCTGAATGCATCCTTTAGTCCATCTTCAAATTCCTGTTCATTTGTTACCTTGTGAATACCAACTGATGAACCTTGGTTAGCTGGCTTCAAGAAAATCACGTCACCAAATTCGGCTTGTAATTTAGCATAAGTGAATTGATCTTTATTATCAGGAGTAATCAAGTGGTAGTTAGTATTTCTAACTCCTGCTAGGTTTAACATCTTCTTAGTAATGTCTTTATCAAAGCCCATTGCTGATTCCAAGATACCACTACCAACGTATGGCTTATGTAGTAATCTTAGAAGACCTTGGATAGTACCGTCTTCACCCAAGTTACCGTGAACGATTGGGAAGAATACGTCAATATCCTTAGTCTTTGATAAGTTTTTAATTGGGGCCAATGGATCAGAGAAGTCCAAGTTCTTAACAGCTTCTTCAACCACAGCATCTTCAGGTTCACCATCAAACACACGATGTGATGATTCATTATCTAAGATGATTCCTGTCTTAGTAATTAAGAATAAGCTAATATCGTACTTATCTTTATCCATTGCATCATAAATGTTATGAGCTGAACGTTTTGAAACATCATGTTCTGATGAATCTCCACCGAAAAGTAATGCTAAATGAGTCTTTTTCATCATTTTATACCGTCCTATCAATAATTCTTTGAAACTACATTATAACATGGTTTTATAGATTAAAGAATTCTTTTTACCTTTTTACTTGTTCTAATTTGGTGAATAATAAATTAAATAATGCTGCAATAATAGCTAAAACGATTGTGAATCCAATCAATGGATATGGTCTAGGAACTTTTGCGCCAATAGAAAAAATAAAGTTCAAAATTGCGTCCCCATTGATGTGAGCATAAAATCTACTAATTATTCTTTGTGAGCTATATTGAGTTAACAAATTAGTAAGAAACATATAACAAACTATCCCAATAGAGTAAAAGATTGATTTACCAATCTTATTCATTAAAGATGTCATAGTTCCAAAAGTGTTCATAACAATGAATATGAATAGCAATACCACATAGTCTGTAATAAACATTGAAATTGATTGGGCAAATACATTACTAAAAGCTTTACCATAGGCCTGATAATACAAGTAAGTTTCATTAGGTCCTATTTTCATGCTTATGAAGCTAATAATCAAGTTAACTACATTAACGATAAGAGCTGCTTTAGCAATAAAAAGCATCTTAGCTTTCCAAAATGTCTTACGTGAAATCCCATTTTGCATTGCCAATTTAAATCGTCTGTAATTGAAACTAATTCCAATCATGGTTACAACAGTAATGATATAAGGTGCCATGAAAAAAGTTTCTTTAAATTGATATTCAATAGGTGGTTGACCATCTACTACTGATAAAAGTCCGAATAAGATATAAACAACAGAAACGATTATTCCATACCATATGTATGGAATAAAGTCGTGGCAATATTGCTTTGCGAGTGCTTTTGTCTTCACTATAATCCCCCCCTATCCATAATATATACTAGTAGTTTTTGTAGTTTCATTTTTTCAATATCAACGGATGCTGGAACCTCTCTATCAGGAAGTTGATCCATAAAGTGAACGGTCTTGTAACGACCTAATTGTTCTTCATCCAATACCTTAACACCATCGATGTAGCTGTTAACATCTTCTGCTGGTCCTGAAACACTGTATGATTTTGATGATACTTCATCAATGCTTCCGTTCATCTTAATTACTCCGTCTTGAAGTAATAGTACATGACTGATAATACGGTCAATTTCATCAATAATATGGGTAGAAATGACAAATGTTCTTGGATTTTCACTGTATGTTTCAATCAAGTTACTTTGGAATATTTCACGATTTCTGGCATCCAAACCTAACGTTGGTTCATCCAACAAGATAAACTTGCAAGGAACACATAGTGAGATGATGATTTTAACAATTGATTGGTAACCGGTAGATAACTTGTTAAGCTTTTGGTTAATATCTAATTTAAATTCCTTAACCAACTTTGTTTGTAGTTCAACATCATAATCTTGATACATTGACTCAACAAAAGAAAAGATTTGAGAAACCTTATCCTTTTTAGTGTACATATCATCTTGGTTCATGAAGTAAATTTCGCTTAGTGCTTCATCATTTTCGTGGACTTCTTGTCCATCAAAAAGGACTTGTCCAGCTGACGGACGGTTATAATCAGCAATCATGCTCATTAGAGTTGATTTACCGGCTCCGTTTTCACCGAATAATCCATAGATTTCGTTTTCTTCTAAATTGAAATTAACTTCATTTAATAGAGGTTGTTTTGCAAACTTGAAACGTTTAGCTAAATGTTTAACTTCGATCTTGCTCATTGTCATATCCCCTCTTTACTAGTGCTAAAATATCGTCTTCAGATAGATGCAATTTCTTTGATTCATTGATTAAATTCAAAATGTAATCATTGTAGAAATGTTCCTGTCTTCGTTTAATAATTATCTCTTGAGCTCCTTGCTTCACAAAGGTTCCACGTCCACGACGTTTCTCTAACAAATCATTATCAACCAGCATGTTCATCCCCTTAAGAACTGTTGCTGGATTAATCTTAAATTGCTTTGAAATTTCTGTCGTAGATGGTACTTGTGCTCCCTCGTGAAAAGCACCAGTAAAGATTGCATCCTCTAATTGAGTAGCAACCTGAATAAAAATGGGCTCCGGACTATTAAAGTCAAATTGCATCCTTTTCACCGCCTATCTTTAGTTAATTACTTATGTAACTAACTATAAAGTTAAATTTTAAAAATGTCAATAAAAAAAAGCGTCTCAGACGCTTTTTAATTAGTAATTCTTAGCTGGTAGTACAGAACCCTTATAATGTTTTTTAATCCATTCTTGAGTTGATTTAGATTGTAAAACCTTAACCAATTCTTTGATGTCTTTTCTGTTTTGATCACCATTTCTAACGGCAACAATATTGAAGTATGGTGAGTTCTTTTCAGCCTTTTGTAAAGCAATTGCTTGCTTATCCGGTTGTAAACCACCTTGAACGGCGTAATTAGAATTAATTGCAACCGCATCGCCTTCACCATTGTTGTAAATCAATGGCATAATCTTTGGTTCATATCCAGTTTGGAAAACCAAATGTTTTGGATTATAAGCAATGTCACTGAAGTTGGCTTGAGTGATATCTACACCCTTTTTAATCTTGATTAGACCATTTTGTTGGAATAATTGAAGAATACGACCATAATCTGGTGCATTACTACTTACTAAGATGTGAGCGCCATTTTTAAGGTCTGAGAGCTTTTTGTACTTCTTGGAATAAATACCAATTGGTTCCAAATGAACAGCCCCAACGTTAACTAAATGACCATCATATTCCTTATTCCATTGATCTAAGAAAGCAGGAGTTTGGAAGTAGTTAGCATCCAATTGTTTACCAACCAAAGCACGATTAGGTAATACATAGTCCTGAAATGTAACGATATCTAACTTGATGCCTTTTTTTCTAAGTTCTGGTTCAATATGACGAAGAATTTGAGCATGGGGAATGTTAGAAGCCCCAATTCTAATAGTATTCTTTGCCTTATAGTTACCAGGACCCAGTAATAGTAAAACGATGAATAGAACAACGATTCCACCAAAGGATAAAAGCTTTTTCATTTTAATATCCCCCTTATAGTGTACGTTTATCGATTTTCTTAACTAGTAAGTCCCCAACTGTTTGAACGATTAGAACAATAATTAAAATAATAACGGTTGCCACTAAAGTAACAGTGTTGTTATTTGATTGGAAACCATCCAAGTATGCTAGGTAACCTAAACCACCAGAACCAATAGCACCAGCCATTGCAGTGTATGAAATCAATGAAATAGCAGTAACAGTTGCTCCCGAGATTAAAGCTGGAGTACTTTCTGGAAGTAATACTTTAAAGATAACATCCCAGTTAGTTCCACCCATTGATTTAACTGCTTCAATTACACCATCATCCACTTCTCTGAAGTTAGCTTCAACCATTCTAGCGTAAAATGGTGCAGCTGAAATAACTAGTGATGGAATTGCGGCCTTAGGTCCAATAATTGTACCTACAAGGTCCTTTGTGAATGGTAATAATAGTACGATTAAGATAATAAATGGAATTGATCTAAATACATTTACTAGAAAAGATACTACCCAGTTAATAATTTTCCAACCGAAACCTGATTTATTACGACTTTCAAATAACAATAGTCCTAAAATAATCCCTAATACAGCAACGATAATCATTGATAAAGCAGTCATCCAAACTGTTTCCCATGTTGCTTGTCTCATTGCACTCCAATTAACATTATTAAATTGGAAGTATGATTGAATTCCTTGATTAGCCACGGTTAATCACCTCTGCTTCCACATTTACTGATTTTAAGTATTCAACCGCCTTGTTTTGATCTTCAGGAGTTCCTAATAGTTGCAAAACAAGTGAACCAATGGAACCACCCTGTGTTTGATGAATACTTCCTTCGACGATATTTAATTCCAAAGAATCAAATTCTCGAATCATTTGTGACACAATTGGTTGTTGTGATTGATTACCCTTAAAGGTTAACTTAATTACCATTCCATTTGGATAGTTCTTAATAATTTCATCGACGGTCATACTCAAATCCTTAGCATTAGGATTGTCATCTTCACTAACGAAACGTTTAGTAATAGCTTGTTTAGGATTTTGGAAAATGTCATAAACATTACCAGATTCAACAACTTGACCATCTTGCATAACGGCAACTTTTGAAGCTGTCTTTCTAATTGCATGCATTTCGTGTGTAATCAAAAGAATAGTTAAATTTAACTTCTTATTGATTTCTAGTAATAAATCTAATATCTCATCAGTTGTTTGTGGATCCAATGCACTGGTTGCTTCGTCAGAAATAAGAATTTCTGGATCATTAGCCAATGCTCTAGCAATCCCTACACGTTGTTTTTGTCCCCCAGATAATTCAGAAGGATAATCATTTTCACGTCCCTTTAAACCAACTAATTCAATTAGTTTTTCAGCCTTTTGATGACGTTGTTCTTTATCGACACCAGCAATTTCTAATGGCAATTCAATATTTTGTTGGATAGTTCTAGACCAAAGTAAGTTAAAGTGTTGGAAAATCATACCAACCTTTTTACGTTGTGCCCTTAAATCCTTACTACTTAATTTTGCAATATCCTTACCATTAATTTCGATAGAACCAGAAGTTGGGGCTTCTAGACCATCTAACATTCTAACAAGAGTTGATTTACCAGCACCAGAATATCCGATGATACCAAAGATTTCACCATCGTTAATTTCTAGGTTAACGTCTTTAACAGCTGTTAGAATGCTTTTATCAAGTTTGTATTTCTTGTTAACATTCTTAAATCTAATCAAACTGTTTCTCCTCACTTTCAAATAAAAAAGCCTTCCGCACCTACTGATTTAACAGTAAAGGACGAAAAGCTCGTGTTACCACCTTTTATTCACTATTGCCTCACGACAATAGCCTCATAAGTATCTTTAATACTTGAGCAATATAACGTTTGCCAGACGATGTTAGTTTATCCCAAATTTCGCTAACTGATTATTTATCAAGACCATATTCGGTAATTACAAATAACTCTTTTTCACCAACCGAGCTCTCTTTGATATTCGTTAACTACCTACTCATCTTATAATCAAATTTTAATAAAGTATACAATTAATTAATGTACATGTCAATTCGTTAGCTATGAGAAGTCACGACTAGCACTGAACATGTATCCATAATTATGATACTGCATTGACATGACTAATCCAATCCCAATCATGTTTCCAATCAAGGCTGAACCACCCTGACTGACGAATGGCAAAGGAATACCAGTCAATGGTAATAATCCAATACTCATACCAATATTTTCAAATACGTGGAATAAAATCATCATGATAATTCCTGTTGAAATGTATGCGTAGTAAACGTTTTTAGTTTCAAAAGTAACCTTAATCATTCTATAAATCAAAACGAAATAAATTCCAATTAAAACTAATCCACCGATGAATCCAAAGTTTTCACCGATAACTGAAAAAATCATGTCTGATTCACGAACCGGAACGTATACGTGAGATACATTAAATCCAGTTCCACTGAATCCACCAGAACCAACGGCCTTAATACTTTGCCATAGTTGATAACCCGATCCAGCTAGATTTTCAGGATTTGATGGGTCCAACCAATCATTAACACGATCAAATTGGTAAGATTGAAAACCTAATGCTTCCAATATCTTTCTCCCACCACTGGTGATGACTAAAACTAAAGCAGTTCCACCAATCGTTGCAAATGCAGCGACTCCAGGAACAATGATTCTCCAAGTGATTCCAGATACAATAACTAATCCACCAAGCATGGCGAAGAAAACAAGCATTGTACCGAAATCATTTTCAATTTTTAATAACACACAGATTGGTAATGTCCATAAGATCATTTTTCCCAATAACAGTGCATCTGTTTTCAATGTGTGAACAGCGTAGTTTCTGTTATGCTCAACAATCACTCTTGCCAACATAACCACAAACGCTGGTTTCATAATTTCGGCCGGTTGAAAAGTCAACGGACCTAATTGGAACCAACTTTTGGCCCCTGTTTGAATAAAGTAATATCTACTGTACAAAACAAGTAACGATGCCAGTAACGTTAAAGCTCCCCAGTAAATAATTGGTGCAACTTTCCATAATTGTTCAGAATCAAATTGCATGATGATTATGATTAATACAGTTCCGATTGTATACCATACCAACTGTGTAATCATTTGCTTCACGATTGTTCCGGAATAAGAATCATGATTTACGGCAACATAAATTGCACCAATACCAATCAATGCTAAAAGGCCAACACAAATTATGATTGTCCAATCTAATCGAGAAGAATTGCTATCATTGTCACTATTAAACACTGCAAATCACCTCTAAATCATTTTAGCCCTTGTGTAAGTTGTATTGGCTAATTAATAATTCGATTCCTTCGTCTAAGGATTTGGCTTTAAATACATTGTCTTCATCAAAAACAGCTTCAAACTTTTCTTCATCAACTTGACGAATGAAGCCCACTTCTTGCTTTCCAACAAAAAGAACTTCGCGTTCTTCGCCGTTCACGTTCTTTGTATCTAAAGTAACTTCAATATTTTTCTTTCCCTTTGACATTTTGTCCTCCTAAAAATAAAAGTAGTCGATTCAAATATTTGATCGACTACTTTAAATTCATAGAACGTCGATAATCTTTCGACGCCCTCTTATTTCTAAAAATAGTAAAATGATCAGAAACCGGATCATAACCACCTTTGACAAAAGGATGACAACGTAAAATCCGTGCACACCCCATTACAAAACCTAATAATGCTCCGTGCTTTCTGACAGCATCGATCATATAAGTAGAACATGTCGGATAATAACGACAAGAGGCCGGTAATAGTGGTGAAATAAATCGTTTATATCCCATCACCAATTTTATCAGAAACTTTCTCATCAGTTATCACTTTCTTATATTAATCTTTATTTTTTGCTTTCTTGTTTGTTGATATGTTCAAGTAATGCACCTGCACCCTTAGCAACATTATCTAGAGGACTTTCAGAAATTAACACTGGCACAGTTAATTCTTTTGAAATGGCATGGTCGATTCCTCTTAACAAGGCACCACCACCAGTTAAAATAATTCCTCTATCCACAATATCAGAAGCTAATTCAGGAGGAACTACTTCTAAGACATCCTTAGCAGCATCAATGATTTGATTTACTGTATCTTCAATTGCCTTTTGAACTTCCTTACTGTTTAAAGTAATAGATCTAGGCATTCCACCAAGAACATCTCTACCACGTACTTCCATTTCCTTAACATCAGTTTCATTAGGGTCTGCAGTACCGATGGTAATCTTAATCTTTTCAGCGGTATGTTCTCCAATAACCAATCCGTGTTTGTCCTTTATGTAAGAAACAATATCTGTGTTCATTACATCACCAGCTACACGAATTGACTTACTTGCAACGATATCACCTAATGATAACACGGCGATGTCAGATGTTCCACCACCCATATCAATTACCATGTTTCCTTTTGGTTGGAAAATGTTCATTCCAGCACCAATTGCAGCAACTTTAGGTTCTTCTTCGATGTAAACTTTACCACCACCGGATTTTTCAGCAGCTTGGATAATTGCTTTTCTTTCGATGTTAGTAATGTTTGTTGGAGCACAAATCATGGTCTTAGGCTTTGACATAAAGCCCTTAACACTTAACTTGTTGATAAAGTATGTAAGCATTTTTTCAGTTACATCGAAATCTGAAATAACTCCTTCTTTTAGTGGTCTGATTGCACGAATGTTACTTGGTGTTCTACCAACCATTCTGTATGCTTCAGAACCAACTGCTAACAACTTGTTTGTTTTAATATCTACTGCAACTACTGATGGTTCGTTTAGCACGATTCCTTTCCCAGTTACGTAAATCAAAACATTAGCAGTACCTAAGTCAATGCCGATATCTTTTACCATTTCTCTCTTCCTCCTGAGTTAACTCATGTATTAAATATTATATCATATAGCTCTATAATTCATTTTATTCTTGCGAAGTTTTACTAATGAAAATTTCTTCATCATCTTTCATGTTAACTCTCTTAATGTCAGCACCCAATTTAGCTAACTTAACATGAAAATCGTAATATCCACGATCTAAATATTTTAGGTTTCTAACGATTGTAATACCGTCAGCAATTAATCCAGCAAGAACGAGTGCTGCAGCAGCTCTCAAATCAGTTGCAGCTACTTCCGCTCCGCTAAACTTAGTTGGTCCGTTTAAGACCACACTCTTACCGTTAATTCTAAACTTAGCGTTCATTCTAGCTAATTCATCCAAGTGCATAAAACGATTTTCAAAAACTGTTTCAATCAATAAACTACTACCTTGAGCAGCTAATTGTAAAACAGTCATTTGAGGTTGCATATCTGTTGGAAAACCTGGATATGGGAGTGTCTTTACGTCAACAGGCTTTAATTCGTCTGGACCAATAACACGAATTCCATTAGGTTCTTCCTTAACAGTAACACCCATTTCTTGCATTTTAGCGATTAATGGTTGATTGTATGATGCTTCTGCATCTTCGATCAAAATGTTACCGCGTGTCAAAGCAGCAGCTACCATAAAAGTACCTGCTTCAATACGGTCTTGTAGTACACTGTGATCTACACCGTGTAACTTACTTACACCCTTAATCTTAATTTTGCTTGTACCTGCTCCCATAACATTAGCACCCATCGCATTTAAGATGTTAGCTAAGTCAACGATTTCAGGTTCTTGAGCAACATTTTCGATGATTGTTTGGCCTTCTGCTAATGTGGCAGCCATCATAATGTTTTGAGTAGCACCAACACTTGGGAAGTCCATATAAATTTCGGCACCCTTTAAACCGTCTTCAGCAAAAGCTTCAACGTATCCATCGTGTTGTTCGATTTTGGCACCTAGTGCTTCAAAACCTTTCAAGTGAATATCAATTGGACGAGAACCAATTGCACATCCACCTGGCAATGCAACCTTAGCATGACCTAATCTGGCCAATAGTGGACCCATTACTACGATTGATGCTCTCATCTTTGAAACATATTCTAATGGAGCTTCGTATGAGATTTGGTTGGTAGCATCAAAACTCATTTGATTCTCATTAGTATTAAAGTCAACTTTTAAGTTCAAGAAGCGTAAAACTTCTTCCATTGTATATACGTCTGATAATAGTGGTACGTTGTTTAAAACTGTTTTTCCTTCACTGGCTAAAATAGTAGCAGCCATTATTGGTAGGACAGCATTTTTTGCACCTTCAATGTGGACGTTACCGGTAAGGCGTTGGCCTCCCTTAATCACGATTTTATCCACTGGTAACCCTCCAGTAATTTCAATTTTAATGATTTATTGTAATGTTTATTATCCATATAAAGAAAGATCCCGACACATATCCAATACAGATAGATAATAGAATTATTAAAATTCGGTACTGATTAATGTGCATTTTGACATATCTTTCTAGATGAATATCATTTAAACTCCAAAAAGCTAATCCAATAAAAAATAATTGGATAGCTAAATCTAAGAAAGAATTAATATTTGATGATTCCATAATATCTCCATTCTTTATAGCAACTATAACATAAAAAATGCTTTTTGTCTTTCTAATCTTTACTAAGTATTTATTAATTTGTTTTTTATTTATGTATAAAAAAAGGTCTGCATAAAAAATGCAGACCTCTTTCTTAATGTTTAGCAACATGAATTCGGTTAATAGCTCTTCTCAAAGCAACTTGGTTTCTTAGGATTTCTTGGTTATCATGCTTTTGTCTAGCGATTTCCAATGCTTTTTGAGCACGGTCTCTCGCAGCAGCGGCACGATCAACGTCGATATCCCCTTGCTTTTCGGCACTATCAGCAATAACAGTTAAGTTATTGTTTGAGAATTCAACGAAACCACCGTTAACAGCAATTTCATCTACATCTGAACCGGATTTTACTTTTACTTCGTCAACTTCCAATGAAGCTATTACGGGAACATGATTAGGCATAATTCCTAATTGACCACTCTTGGTTCTAACAATAACCAAGCGAGCATCTTCACGTTCATATACCTTACCATCAGGAGTAACGATACTAACGGTTAATACTGAGTTGTTATCAGCCAATTAGAACCCTCCTTAGTTGTTTTGCTTCATTTTTTTAGCATTTTCAACTACGTCTTCAATAGGTCCACAGTTTCTAAATGCATCTTCAGGAAGATCATCATACTTACCATCTAAGATAGCTTTGAAACTTTCAACAGTCTTGGCAACTGGAACATATCTACCTGGTAAACCAGTAAATGTTTCAGCAACACTAAAGCTTTGTGATAGGAAGAATTGAATACGACGTGCACGACCAACAATAGTCTTTTCTTCGTCAGATAATTCATCCATACCTAAGATAGAAATGATATCTTGAAGTTCATGGTATCTTTGCAATACTTGTTGTACTTCAGTTGCAACCTTGTAGTGTTCTTCACCAACAATTGATGGATCTAGTGCAGCTGATGTTGATGCCAATGGATCAACGGCTGGGTAGATACCTTGTTGAGTTAATGAACGTTCCAAGTTAGTTGTTGCATCCAAGTGAGCGAAAGTAGTTGCAGGAGCAGGGTCGGTGTAATCATCGGCAGGAACGTAAACGGCTTGAATTGAAGTAATCGCACCATTCTTAGTTGAAGTGATACGTTCTTGCAATTGACCCATTTCAGTAGCCAATGTAGGTTGGTAACCTACGGCTGATGGAATACGACCTAATAATGCGGAAACTTCAGTACCAGCTTGAGTAAATCTAAAGATGTTATCGATGAATAATAGAACATCGGTACCAACTTCATCACGGAAGTATTCCGCAATAGTCAAACCAGTTAAAGCAACACGCATACGTGCTCCAGGTGGCTCGTTCATTTGACCATATACCATGGCTGTCTTGTCCAAGACACCTGAACCTTTCATTTCAAAGTACATATCGTTACCTTCACGAGTACGTTCACCAACACCGGTGAATACTGAGATACCGTTATGTCCTTGAGCAATATTATGAATTAATTCTTGAATTAAAACAGTTTTACCAACTCCGGCACCACCGAACAATCCAACCTTACCACCACGAATGTATGGTGCTAGTAAATCGATAACTTTAATACCGGTTTCTAGAATTTCTGCAGATGGATTTAATTGATCGTAACTTGGAGCTTGTCTATGAATTGGCCAACGTTCTGTATCGTCGCCAAATTCAGGACCACCATCAATTGGTTCACCAAGAACGTTGAATACACGACCTAGAGTGTTTTCACCAACAGGAACTGAAATAGGAGCTTTAGTATTTTCAACTTCCATTCCACGACGTAAACCGTCAGTTCCATCCATGGCGATAGTTCTAACTACACCGTCACCTAATTCAAGGGTTACTTCTGTAACTAAAGTTTCATTATCATCTTTGTGTACACGAAGAGCGGTGTTGATGTCAGGTAATTCAACGTCCGTTGGGAATTCAACGTCAACGACTGGTCCAATAACTTGAATAATCTTACCAGTACTCATTTTCGTTAATTCCTCCCGTCATTTTAGTGCTTCAAAGCTTCTTGACCACCGACAATTTCAGTAATTTCGGTAGTAATTGCAGCTTGTCTTGCACGGTTATATTGTAGTTCTAATCTAGAAATAAGATCTGATGCATTATCTGAAGCAGATTGCATAGCAGTTGAACTAGATGAATGTTCTGAAGTCTTAGCATCAAGGATTGCTCCAAATACTAAACTTTGTGCGTATTGGGGTAATACAACCTTCAACACAGCAGATTCATCTGGTTCAATTTCATATTCAGCGCTAAAATCATGTGCCTTAATATCTTTGCTTGATTCTTCTTCAAATGCTTCGCTATCCATTGGTAGCATTTTTTCAGCTCTAAAAGTTGAAGAAATACGGTTAACAAAGTGTGTGTAGCAAACATATAACTTATCAAACACACCATCTTCAAACATTGAGTTTGCGGTCTTAACGATTTCTCTAACTTCAGCAAATGTTGGAATATCTGAAACGCCACGATATTCATAAGCCACGTTTACATTACGGTTCTTATAAAAATCAGCACCATTTCCACCTACAGCTAAAATCATGTAATCGTCAGGATTTGGAGTATGTTCTTCAATAAAGTTATTAGTTTCTCTAATCACATTACTGTTATAACTTCCTACCATTCCACGATCAGATGTAATAACTAGGTATGCTGTCTTACCAGACTTATGGTCAGATGCATTACTTGAGGAATTAATTTTGTCTAACAAATGAGACTGAGCTAAATGCATTACAACAGCCTTAACACGAGAAACATATTCCTCATAATTACTGGTATGCTTTTGAATACGATTTAACTTCGCAGTTGAAACCATTTGCATGGCAGTAGTAATTTGACGTGTATTTCTGGTTGATGCAATACGATGTTTAACATCATTAATAGATTCAGCCATTAGTTCTCACCATCCTTCAAGCTAGTTATTTTGTGTTTCTTCTTGCTTACTTGGTGTGAATGATTTAGTAAATTCATCAACTGCATTTGCTAAAGCATCACCTTCTGGTAACTTACCAGTGTTTACAATTGTATCTAATAAGTCACGGTGTGAAGCATCGAAGAAGTTGAATAGTTCAGTTTGGTAACGATGGATATCGTCAACAGCAATGCTGTCTAGGTAACCATGTGTCAAACTAAATAGAATAAGTACTTGTTTTTCGACAGGTAGTGGAGCGTGAAGAGGTTGTTTTAGAACTTCTTCTGTACGAGCACCACGGTTTAACTTGGCTTGTGTTGCATCATCCAAGTCAGAACCAAATTGAGCAAAGGCTTGTAGTTCATGGTATGAAGCTAAATCAAGTCTCAAAGTACCTGCTACTTGTTTCATTGCTTTAATTTGAGCGTCCCCACCAACACGAGAAACTGAAGTACCAGCATCAATAGCTGGACGAGTTCCTGAATAGAACATATCTGAATTCAAGAAGATTTGACCATCAGTAATTGAAATAACGTTGGTTGGAATGTAAGCTGAAACGTCCCCTGCTTGTGTTTCAACAATTGGTAAAGCAGTCATTGAACCGCCACCTAATTTGTCTGATAACTTAGCAGCACGTTCTAGTAAACGTGAGTGGGTATAGAAGATATCACCAGGATATGCTTCACGACCAGGAGGTCTACGAAGAATAAGTGATAGTTCACGGTAAGCGTTAGCTTGTTTTGTTAAATCATCATATACGATTAAAACGTGCTTACCTTGGTTCATAAAGTATTCACCAATAGCTGCACCAGCATATGGAGCAATGTATAGTAATGGAGCAGGTTCAGAAGGACCGGCTGACAATACAATTGTGTAATCCATTGCGCCAAACTTTTCTAGAGTAGCAACTTGTGAACGGACAGTTGAGTCCTTTTGTCCAATCGCAACGTAGATACAAATCATATCTTGATCCTTTTGGTTCAAGATTGTATCAACAGCGATTGAAGTTTTACCTGTTTTTCTATCACCGATGATTAATTCACGTTGACCACGGCCAATTGGAACTAACGCATCGATTGATTTAATACCAGTTTGTAATGGTTCAGAAACACTTTGTCTGTCCATGATACCTGGAGCTTTCTTTTCAATAGGACGAGATGATTCAGTCTTGATATCACCCTTACCATCAATTGGTTGACCTAATGAGTTGATGGTTCTACCCACCATTTCTTCTCCAACAGGAACTTCCATGATTTTACCGGTACGTTTAATAGTTGCACCTTCACGAATATGTGTACAGTCACCTAAAACAACAATACCTACATCGTTACTTTCAAGGTTTTGAGCCATACCATAGATTCCGTTTTCGAATTCAAGTAACTCACCAGACAACGCATTATCTAAACCATGAGCACGAGCAACACCGTCACCAACATAGGTAACAACCCCTGTTTCTTCAACAGCTAGGTCATCCTTGTAACCGGATAATTGTTGCTTGATTAGAGCACTGATTTCTTCAGCATTAATGCTCATAAAAGTTTCACCTCTTTGATAGATATTGTTATTAACTCAATAGAAGCTTTTTAATGTTGTTAATTTTTGTCTTAACACTTCCATCAAAAATAACGTTCGATGATTTTAGAATTACACCACCGATTAAACTTTGATCAACTTTGTTATTTAAGATAACTTCGTTGGCACCTACACGCGCCTTGAAGACGTCTGTAAGTTTTTGCTTTTGTTCGTCGGATAGAGGAACTACAGATAGTGCATCAGCATGAACAATCTTATGTTTTTCGTTATAAGAATGTTCAAATTCTTCCACAATCAAAGTAAATTCATCCATTTTGTTAGAACCTAGTAAAACTTTTAATAGGTTCTTAACATATTCGACGTCAGAATTGTCAATCAAAGGTTTGATTAAACTTTCTTTTTTGTCTTCTGGAAAGCTTACATCAGTTAAAACTCGACTTAGTGATGAATTATCATCAAATACTTGTTTGATGGATAACAATTCACTCAAACCGGCTTCAACTTGATTTTGTTCTTCAAGCACTTCATAAAGTGCTTTTGAATAACGTTTTGCGAATGTGATTTTATCTAGCATCTTGCTTCCCCAACCCTTCAATATAAGAATCAATCAATGCCTTTTGATCGTCAGCTTTTAATTCTTTTTGAATGATCTTAGAAGCAATTTCAATAGATAAATTGGCCACATCATTTTTGGTGTTTGCTAAAGCATCTTTACGTTCTTGTTCAATATCTTTTTGAGCAGAAGTCTTGATACTTTGAGCATCGTTTCTTGCAGTTGTGATAATTTGGTCACTTTGTACTTGAGCAGATTGTTTAGCATTATTAATAATGCCAGTTGCATCTTCTCTAGATTTTGCCAAGGCGTCTTCACGTTGCTTTGCTAAATCTTCAGCGTCCTTACGTGACTTTTCTGCAGAATTGATGTCATCGGCAATCTTGTTAGCACGTTTTTCCATCATTTCTGATAATGGCTTCCATGCGAATTTCATGATAAGCAACATCAACACAATGAATACAAACGCGGTGAAAATCATATTACCGTAGTACAATCCACCACCATCGGTCACAGCGACAGTTGGCAATAATGAATGTGAAAGCATCTATTGACACCTCCTTAACTGAGAATAGAAGAATTATTTTTCCTATTACTTGTTCATGTAAACTAGAGAAAGAACAAGTGAAATAATTGGCATAGCTTCGACCAAACCAACACCAATAAACATGTTAGTTCTTAATTGACCAGTCATTTCTGGTTGTCTAGCCATTCCTTCTAGAAATTTTGAAACAACAATACCGTTACCGATACCAGCACCGATAGCGGAACCACACATAGCGATACCTGCAGCGATTACACCCATGGTAAATCCTCCTTAATAATAAATAAAATTATTCCTCAGGTTGAAGCTTTTGAGAAATGTATACAAAAGTTAGTGTTACGAAAACAAATGCTTGAACACTCCCAATAAAAATTGAGAACGCATCCCAAATCATTGCAATGAAGATACTTGGGATAAAGCTTAGTGCTCCCATTGAAAAAGCTAATTTTGTAACCATTCCTAGAAGCAATTCACCTGCGAAAATATTACCGTATAAACGTAAACCTAGAGTTAAGAAATTAGCTAACTCTTCGAAAACGTTTAAAGGAAACAATAACTTAAAAGGCTTAAAATAGCTTCCTACGAAGTAGCCTTTAAAACCTAGTTTTGAGACCCCTAAGAAATGAGCTAATGATAATGACAATGCTGCCAATGTCAAAGCTACAATAGGATCAGCGGTTGGACTCTTAACATATGTAACACCGCTATAATCAATTTGGAATAGTAATCCCATTTGATTAGAGATGAAGATGAATAAGAATAATACAAATGCATATAGTCCAAAAGCACTGGCCTCAGATCCTGAAATCGATCCCTTAACTATTCCGTTGGTAAAATCTACAATCATTTCTAGGAAATTTTGCTTTCCTGATGGAATAACTTGTAGCTTTCTTGAACAGATAAAAACTAATAAAAATGTAAATACAGCAGCCACAGTAACAGCAACCATATTACCAATATTAAAAGTTAGTCCAAATAGTTTAAAAGTGGATATTGGATCATTCACAGATTATCACCCCTTTTCGCAACCTAAGCATACTAAACATTAACATCAAATTAATGATAGTTTTAACTCTTAAGATGATGTATTTCTCTTTCAAAATACAATAAGATAGTACCACCATTCAGGTTTCATTTCAAAATAAAATAGTTATTTAACACATTTTTTACAAAAATTACAATTTATGCTTTACAAATTGTAAAAAATGTATCTTAGACTTTTAGTATAAAGTTATGAATAAATAAAAAAATCCATCGCAAAAAGACGATGGATTTTTATTTATTTAGTACCAAATAGACGATCTCCGGCATCACCTAATCCAGGTACAATGTAACCGTTTTCTAGATGATCATCTAATGCAGCAGTATAGATATCTACATCACCATGGGCTTTTTGAAGCGCTTCCACACCTTCAGGAGCAGCTACCAAGCACACAAATTTAATATTACTTTCGTCGACACCACGCTTGATTAAAGCATCAATTGCCATAATGGCAGAACCTCCTGTAGCAAGCATTGGATCAACAACAAAAATTTGACGTTTGTCAATATCACTAGGTAATTTCACAAAGTATTCATGAGGTTCCAAAGTGTCTTCATCACGATACATACCGATATGACCAACCTTAGCGGCTGGAATTAAATCTAAGATACCATCAACCATACCGATACCAGCACGAAGGATGGGCACAACCGCAACCTTCTTACCAGATAGTTGCTTTGCATGTGCAATTCCCTCTGGTGTCTTTACATCAACGTCTTCTAGTGGCATATCTCTAGATACTTCAAAAGCTAACAGTGACGCAATTTCATTTACAACTTCACGAAATTCTCTAGTCCCACAATTTTCGTTTCTAATAATAGTTAACTTGTGTTGAATCAATGGATGATTCATTACTTGAAATTTTCCCATGATTAATCTCCTTTAATCAAAAATTGGATGTGATTGGGTTAATTGGGATACTTCTTCTCTTACTTCATTTAGGATATTTTCATCATCATGATGTTCAATTGCACGTGTTATCATGTTTGCAACTTTACGTGAATCTTTTTCATCGAACCCTCTAGAAGTAATTGCAGGAGTACCTAATCTTAATCCACTTGTAACAAATGGACTTAATTTTTCATCAGGAATTGCTTCCTTATTAGTTGTAATCTTAAGTGAATCTAATAGAATTTGAGCTTCTTTCCCATTCAATTCAGTCTTGGTTAAATCTAATACCATCAAATGATTATCTGTACCATCAGATACTACTTTAATGGTATCACTATTGTTAAATTCATCTGCCATTGCAGCAGCATTTTTAATAACTTGTTTTGAGTATTCTTTAAATGCTGGTTGCAAGTCTTCAAAAAAGCAAGCAGCTTTACCAGCAATCACATGTTCCAAAGGTCCACCTTGTGATCCTGGGAACATAGCAGAATTAATTTTTTTAGCATATTTTTCGTTAGACAAAATCATTCCACCACGAGGGCCTCTTAAAGTCTTATGAGTGGTGGTAGTTACGACATCGGCAATTCCGATAGGACTTGGATGTAATCCGGTAGCGACTAGTCCAGCAATGTGGGCCATATCTACCATTAAGTATGCGCCAACTTCGTCGGCAATTTCTCTGAACTTGTTCCAGTCGATGATACGGCTGTAAGCTGAAGCACCAGCAACAATAATTTGTGGTTGAACTTCCTTAGCAATTTCTAAGATATCATCGTAGTTAAGACGTTCAGTCTTTGGATCTAGGCCGTATGAGAATGATTGGTAAATCTTACCTGAGAAGTTTACCTTAGCACCGTGGGTTAAGTGACCACCGGCATTTAAATCCATCCCTAAAATCTTATCTCCAGGCTTCAAAAATGCTGAGTAAACAGCTTGGTTAGCTTGTGAACCTGAATGTGGTTGAACATTAACATATTCAGCCCCAAATAACTTCTTAGCACGTTCAATCGCTAAAGTTTCTGATTTATCTACAAATTCACAACCACCGTAGTATCTTTTACCAGGATATCCTTCGGCGTATTTGTTAGTTAAAACAGAACCTTGCGCAGCCATTACAGCGTTTGATGCAATGTTTTCTGACGCAATTAGCTCAATTGTGTTTTCTTGACGAGTTTGTTCATTCTTAATTACATCCCATAATTCTTTGTCTTCATTTTGGTAATCGTATTTCATGATAGAAGTGCCCCCTCAAAATTTACGTAACTATTTATTAAAATGTTTTTGTCCAGCAGATTTATTCAATCTGTTCATATATGCTTCACCAATGCCTTGATTTGCAAAACCTTGCGTCAATATTGATTTTACTTCTTTTTCATTGTCAAAATGTCTTAGTCCTGCAAACAAGGCATGACTTGCTGATAAGACGGTATCTCCTAATGAAAATGTTTCAACATTATCAGGCCAATCAACATCATTTAAAACAGTATCAATTGCCATGACTCCAACAGTATGATCTTGTTTAGATGCCCATTTAGCAGCTTCTTTGAAGTCGCTAATAGCGTCTACAATATAGACTTGTGCTGATGGTGCGTAATGTTTGTACTTCATTCCAGGTGCCTTTGGAATTTGACTATCAGATAGATGAACTCGTTCGTCTAGCACTGGTTTATTAATAATTTCTTCGATTTGTTCGGCTGAAATAGCACCCGGTCTTAATATGGCAGGTTGATCAGTCGACATATCCAAGACAGTGGATTCAACACCGTATTGACATTCTCCATCATCTAAGATCCCTGCAATCTTACCTTTTAAATCATGATAAACATGTTTTGCCAAAGTAGGACTGGGTTTCCCAGATGTGTTCGCAGATGGGCCAACAATTGGTACCCCTGCTTCTCTAATCAATGATAGTGTAACCTCATTATTAGGATTTCTAAATGCTGCAGTATCTAATCCACCGGTAACGGTTTTAGATAATACATTGTCTTTCAAATTAAAAATAATAGTTAATGGTCCAGGCCAAAATGTATCAATTAGCTTCTTTGCCTCATCAGACAATGGTTGTGCGTATCTTTCAACCATTTCTGGGCCGTCAACATGGACGATTAAAGGATTATCACTTGGACGTCCTTTAGCCGCGTAAACTTGCTTAACAGCATCTTCATTAGTTGCATCAGCTCCTAAACCATATACCGTTTCAGTTGGAAAAGAAACTAATTTTCCATCCGCGATATCTTTAGCAGCGTCAGATAAATCATCTGCAGTGTATATCTTTGTGTCCATAAATAAATACATCCCCCCTAATAATTAACTCGAATCATTCTCGGATTACCGAAAAAGTCATCACGATTGGTGACCTCGCATCCTGGAATTAATTCGGTAAAAATATTGGTAACTGATTCGGTCTGCTTAAATCCAATTTCAAGATATAAACTACCGTGAAAAGTATCCTTCTTTATTCTAATATAATCTGCGATTTTTTGATACATAAATAAGCCATTATTTTTGGCAAATAATGCTTCTTTTGGTTCGTGTTCTATTACACTTTCATCCATATATTTAATTTCATCTTCGGAAATATAAGGAGGATTGCTGATTATTACGTCATAATCTTCGGTTATAGCACTAAACAAATCACTCTCTATGAACCTAACGTTGGTTTTGTTCATTTTGTTGTTGAAATCCGCTACTTCTAAGGCTTTTGAGGAGATGTCAGCAGCATCTACTTGCCATTCTGGGTGTTTCTTGCTGATTGAGATGGCAATTGCACCACTTCCTGTTCCCATATCAAGTACTTTAAGCTCTTTTCGATTGGCAAAATCGGTTAACAACCACTCAACTAATTCCTCAGTTTCGGGGCGTGGAATTAGAACTCTATCATCGACTTTAAAACGATTACCATAAAACTCTGTTTCACCGATAATATATTGAGCTGGCTGACCATCCAGATATTGATAAATCCAGTTAAAGTATTTTTCAACGTCTGCAGGATTCATTGTGTCGCGGTAATGCAATAACAAGTGTGTATTATCAAAGCCAAACATTTCCATCAAAAATAATTTAGCAGTTTCTTGATCTAAGTTTTTTTCCGATATAAGAAAAGAAGCCCTCTTCTGGGCTTCAAAATAAGTCATATTAGTCATTCTTTAGTTGCTCCAACTTGGCAGTTTGGTCAGATAGAATCAATGCATCAATAATATCGTCTAAGTCACCATTCATAACCTTATCCAACTTGTTAACAGTTAAACCAATACGGTGATCAGTAACACGGTTTTGTGGATAGTTGTAAGTTCTAATTCTTTCTGAACGATCACCAGTACCAACAGCTGACTTTCTTTCAGCATCGTATTTATCTTCTTCTTGTTGTTGGTAATAATCATAAACACGTGACTTCAATACTTGCATTGCTTTAGCACGGTTTTGTTGTTGTGAACGTTCATCTTGCATGGCAACAACAATTCCTGTTGGCAAGTGGGTCATTCTAACAGCTGATGAAGTTTTGTTAACGTGTTGTCCACCGGCACCAGATGCACGGTAAACATCAGTCTTAATATCTTTTGGATCAATATCTATATCAACATCTTCAGCCTCTGGCATAACACCAACGGTAGCAGTAGAAGTATGAATACGACCAGCTGATTCAGTTGAAGGAACACGTTGTACACGATGAGCACCGTTTTCAAACTTCAACTTAGAATAAACATTTTCACCTTGAATCATGATGGCAATTTCCTTAAAACCACCAACTTCAGTGTCGCTTTCATCAATGATTGATGTCTTCCAGCCTTGGCTTTCTGCATAACGAATGTACATATTGTATAAGTCAGCAGCAAACAAGCTACCTTCATCCCCACCAGCAGCACCATGAATTTCCATGATAATGTTCTTGTCATCATTAGGGTCCTTAGGTAATAGCATAATCTTGATTTGTTCTTCAAGTTCAGCCTTCTGTGGTTCTAATTCACTAATTTCACTCTTAACCATTTCATTCATGTCATCGTCTAGCTTTTCAGCAAGCATGGCCTTGTCGTCTTCTAGTTGTGAGACAACATCCTTGTACTTGTTGTAAGCTGCAACAACTTCTCTTAAACTACCTTCTTCTTTAGATAGTTCCATGAAACGTTTTGTATCCGCGATAACTTCTGGGTCACTGATCAATTCGTTTAGTTCATCGTATCGATCAACTACTGATTGCAGCTTTTCAAATATTTCATCCATTAATTATTCCTCACTTTCCCATTTCGTCCAAAGGTGGGTTGAAATAATGCTTACGACATACTGGGTAGTATGATTCGTTTCCACCTACTTGAATTTGTTCACCTTCATATACTGGTTGATTGTCATGAAAGCGAAGGTTCATTGTGGCTTTACGACCACAGAACCAACAAATTGTCTTCATTTCTTCAATCTTGTCAGCATATAATAATAATGCTTCTGATCCCTCAAATAACTTGTTTTGAAAGTCATTTTTTAAACCAAATGCGATTACCGGAATCGATAACTCATCGACAATTTTTGCCAGTTGTAAGACGTGAGCCTTAGTCAAAAATTGGGCTTCGTCAATTAAGATACAACTAGCATCTGGGTCAATTTCCTTGACCATTTCAAAGCAATCAGAATTCGTTTCAATCACATGTGCACCTCTACTCAATCCTACTCGGGAGGCAACGGTACCTCTTTCTTCCCTTGTGTCCAATGCACTTGTCATGATTACGACAGATTTACCTTGTTCTTCATAATTATGAGCAACTTTGATGATTTCAATGGACTTTCCACTGTTCATTGCCCCGTAGCGATAATATAGTTGTGCCATGATTAAACTCGCTTTCTGTATTTTTTCATTTATTATTATAGCTGATTTACGAATTAATTTCGACAGTTCCAAAGAATTTACATCATTTTACTGAAATAATGCAATTATTCGGTCTATAATAGTAAAGTATGATAAAATTTTGTGTATTAATTAATTAAGGAGTACAAGCAATGTCTATAAGAAGCGAATTTGCGACTTTTGCTGGTAAGTCTTCATACTGGTTTTTACATACCTTTATGAATGGAGGAAGTTCTCTTCCTGGTAAGATTACCACAGCAATTGATCCAGCGATTTTAAAACATCTAGGTCAAAACTATGACATTATCGTGGTTACTGGTACTAATGGAAAAACCCTAACCACTGCACTTACTGTTCAAGTGCTAAAACAAAAATATCAAAACGTCGTTACTAATCCATCTGGTTCTAACATGGAACAAGGTCTAGTAACTACATTTCTAAAAGCTAAAAACCCTAAGACCAATCGTTCACTTGCTGTCTTAGAAGTCGATGAAGCAAATGTTATTAAATTGACTAAGTACGTTCAACCAATCGCCTTTGTCTTCACCAACATCTTCCGCGATCAAATGGATCGTTATGGCGAAATCTATACTACCTACAAGAAGATTATTGATGGAGTTAAATTAGCACCAAATGCTACTATTATCGCCAATGGTGATGCTCCAATCTTTAACTCTGTTGATTTGCCTAACCCTAAAATTTACTATGGTTTTAAAAATCACGATGACAGCGATAATTTCAAGGCAGAACCAAATACCGACGGTGTCTTATGCCCGGTATGTCAAAACATCTTGCACTACCACTACATTAGTTATGCCAACTTAGGTAACTATTTCTGTGAGCATTGTGGTTTCAAGCGTCCAAAACTAACTCATGAATTAACTAAACTTGGCGCATTAACTCCAAACTCATCTGACTTCACTGTCGATGGTCAAGATCTATCAATTGGTATTGGTGGAGTTTACAACATTTACAACGCGTCAGCTGCTTATTCAGTTGGGCGCTTCCTTGACGTTGAACCAAAAGATATCGCTCAAGCATTTACTGCTAATGAACGTGTCTTTGGTCGCCAAGAACTAATCAATGTTGATGGTAAGGAAACCACATTAGTATTAGTTAAGAACCCTGTTGGACTAAACCAAGTCATCGATACTATCTCCAAAGAACAAGATGACTTCTCACTAATCTGCTTATTAAATGCCAACTATGCTGATGGAATTGATACTAGTTGGATTTGGGACGGTGAATTTGAACGCTTCACTAATATGCCAATCAAGAAGTTTATCACCGGTGGTGAAAGATATAAGGATATTACCTTTAGATTTAAAGTTGCTGGTGTTGATGAAAACATTCATGAAGTTCAACCTAATCTAGAAAAGGTAGTTGAAGAAATCCCTAATCTACCAACTAAGAAGGTTTATATCTTAGCTACCTACACTGCAATGCTTCAATTAAGAAAAGACTTTGCGGAAAAAGGTTATATTAAGGGAGGTATGGAATAATGACCAAAGAATATACATTACACATTGCCCACTTATATGGTGATTTAATGAATACCTATGGTGATTTAGGAAATATCTTAGTTCTTAAATACTATGGAAAGAAAATGGGTATTAATGTAGAATCAAAAGTCGTTAGTTTAGATGAAGACTTCAAGTCCGACGACTATGACATCGCCGTTTTCGGTGGTGGACAAGATTTTGAACAAAGCATTGTTTCAAAAGACTTCCAAACTAAAAAAGATGAAATCAAAAAATTCATTGATTCAGATGGTTGTTTGTTAGCCATCTGTGGTGGTTACCAACTTCTTGGTAAATATTACATTGATGCCGAAGGAAATAAGATACCTGGTATCGGCGTATTAGATCACTATACAGAACAACAAGATGATAACCGTTTCATCGGTGACATCAAGATTAAGAATAAAGAGACCGGTGAGGTTTACCATGGCTTCGAAAATCATCAAGGTGTAACTTATACAGGTGATGGCGAACGCCCTTTAGGTGACGTTGAACAGGGTTATGGTAACAATGGTTCCGATCAGGCTGAAGGTGCAATTTTCAAAAATGTTTACTGCACTTACTTCCACGGCCCTATCCTAGCTAGAAATAATATCATCGCAAAACATATCTTAATCAAAGCCTTAAAGCGTCGTTATCCTAACGATGACTTCTCTGCACAAGAAAAGATTGACGTTTCTGAATCATATTAAAAAATAGTTCAAATCTTTATAAGATTTGAACTATTTTTATTCATAAGTATTCTACATTTATATGTTTAGATATAATTTCTATCCATCTTTATTTATATTCGAAATAATCCCACTAAATATTCCAGCAGAAATACTAGTTCCAAACGTATTAATATTTTTTCCGTTATCCATTTTAAATTTTATAGGATATAAACAATCTCCACCGTATATAAACTCATTAACACATGTTCCGAAATTAGAATAGTCTGCTCTTTCATAATTAGAATTTAAAGCTCCAACTGTGATAACAGTACTAAACATAGCCGGTATAACCATATAAGGATATATATCATCCAAATTAATTCCGTAGTTACCAGCAGAACACACAATTGTAACTTTTTTTGAATCAGCATACTTTATTGCATTCTTCCATTTTTGATAAATTCTTAATCCCTCTTCTGTATTAATTTTTATTACGGTATCCATAGAAATGTTTATTAAATTTATTCCTTTATCTATAGCTTCGTACAGTTTGTAAATTACGTCTGAATAATCTTTTTCAGCTAAAAAACTATAGAAAAAACAATCGTTTGATGCGTATAAGGCAATACTTTTGCCCACAATCTCTCCATGTGGACTTATAACTTTATCATTAAAAAATGATTTTTTAAACTTTTTTTGTATATAATTACTTTTACTAATTCCTGAATCAATCAAACAAATTCTATCTAATTTATGATTAATAATTTGTTCATATTTTTTTAACAAGCCTTCATAAACTTTGTCCCTTTCACTACTCATTTCCTAACACAATCTTTCTGCTCTCTTGAATATCCGGATGGTTATGATCTATTACTATCACAATATTATTATTTTTTTCCAAAAAATGATATAAACTTTGTTGATTTTTATAGTAAAGATTACTAATAACCTCATCAAATATAATCACACAATTTGAATCCAATAATGATCTAATAATCTTGATTTTTTGAACTTCTCCAGTACTTAAATCTTCCACAGATTTATTTAGCTCCATTTTAAATTCTAATATCGAGCAAATTTTACTAAAGTAGTTAAAATCAATGTCATTTAATCCTATAAAAATATTATCTCTTACTGTTCCAGGTATAAGCTTACTTTCAAAATCAACATAAACAACTTTGTCAACATTAAGCATTTTAATATTGCCTTCTTCTAAATCAACTTCTCCAAAAATAGCCTTGGCTAATGTTGTTTTACCAGAACCATTATGTCCTTCAATAAAATTCAATCCCTCTTCAAAATCAAAGCTAATATTTTTTGATTTGAAATTAACATAGTTAATTCTTACATTGTCAATAATCAATCTAGATTTTCCATTATCGGATGTGCTAATATTAAAATCATTTCTTTTATTTAAACTATTAAAATAATTGTTTACACGACCCATGGATATTCTCAACTCTTTATACTGAGGCAAAACAGACATTGCACTGGTAATTGGTATAAATATAGTCGAACTAAAAGTGAATATCGCAATTAAACTTCCTACAGATAATTTATTATTGATTACAAACATTGTTCCAATAAATAGAATAATAAAAGGAATCATTGTAGATACGATACCTATAAAACTGGAAAAAAAAGAATTAATAAACACATATTTTATATTACTAACTTTAAGATCAGTATTATCATTCTTAAACATTTTCTCTATGAAAGAAGAAGCATTAAAGGATTTAATAAGAGACAAAGAGTCACTGACCCTTCTTAAAAAATTATTAGTATTATCCAAGCTTTCTTTTATTGCATTATATCTAGATTGTATCAATTTACTAAAAAAAACATTAATCAATAATAATATAGGTAATATGGATATTAAAATCAATGTTATTATCCAATCTAGGTAAAACAAAGAGATAACATACATTACTATCGTAATAAACGAACTTATTAAAGTCACTATAAAAGAAACAATGTCATCCCCAATATTTTCAAAATCACTGTTAAAAAGAGTAGCTAATTTATAATCTTTATTTATTTTTTCTTTGCTATCTAAAAATTTGTTTATAATCTTTTCTCTCTTTGTATATATATATTTTTGTGACATTCTAGCTGAAATAATACTCACTATACAATTTAATATTATTTCCATAATGATAAGTAATATCATTATCCCGAAAAAAGCATCTAGCTTTTTAGTGGATTTCCCAATAATTATTTTATCAATTAAGTATTTCATACCGTATGGAAACGAAACCGATATCAACACTGCGAAAAAAATGAAAATAATCATAATTAATAAAGATATCTTATTCTTTTTAATAAATTCATTTAATGACATATTAAAATTTTTGTTTATCATTTTTTACCTCACTTATAAAGTTGTTCATTAAACCACTAAATATCGGCGAAAATGTATAGGCACCTTCTACACTTAGTTTAAATGAAATATTTGTATTTTTTTTATTCTGTAATATATATTCTGCAACATTTTCATCATTAAAATTTTCTATATAATAATCACTAGTATTTATAAAATTATCAAAATCTAAACTCTTTAACTTATCTCCTTTACTTTGGACATAATTATAGGCAACATAAATCGAAAAAATATTTTCCTCATTCTGACTTTCTAGGTTATCTTCTCCTATGAAACTATTAAGAAGATCTACGGCTATTTTATTTAAAGAATGATCTTTTAACTTACATGAATAAAAACATAAACAAATAATGAGTCCAATTGAATTAAAAATATCGCATTCTAAATCACCAATCTCATAATCATTTTTATTAATGTTTAAACAAGTTAATTTGCTCTCTTTATCCTTAAAAAATTTATAATAAACTTCTTTAATTTTGTCCAAGACCTGAACTATTTCATCCGCATGTTCTTTATCTGCCAAATGTGTTTTAAAGAAAGAAAGTCTGAGAATCCTCATCTGAATTTCAAGATCACTATCACATGTTGAGTCAATATTTTCATTTAATTGTTCGTACATAGTTTTTGAGAAATATTTTTCAACAATTTTTCTTCCTTGCTTTGTGTATAGACTTTTGTCCGTAAAATTAAAGTAATAAGATGGAATATAACCTTTTTTTAAAGCATCTAACTCATCCAATAAAATTCTGTTGTCAATATTACTACTATTTTTTTCAAAAATTTTTAATATTTTATTGCTATAATTATTAACTCTAGAATCAATTCCTCTCATATTTTGCAAAAAGGTATAGTATAAAGCTGTATTTCTTATAACAGTCCTAAAAAGGAATTTTTCTTTTTTTGCTATTATTTCTATGTTATTCTTTATTTCATTTTTATGTTCTAAAATAACATTATATGAATCTTTAAATCCGTTCAAAAAAGATTCTAAATTTAGATTATTACCATACAAAGTTTTATAAATCTTATTTATACTTACTTTTTTCTCTATGTTATCCTTTATTATTAATTTATTTTTATAATCATAGTCAATAGTTTGATTATTGACAAATTCAAACATGATATCTGGATTAAATATTATACTTGTACAATATTTTATTGATTTTCTATAATTGTTAGGTGTTATTTCCGTATTTAAAACACTTCTTTCATAATTATGTCCACACAATGTTTCTAAATCAACAAAAACGGGATTATATCTGTTTATAATGCAATTTTCGTAATGCATATCCGTTGATCCTAACATGTAAAAAATTGTTTCAAACACACCCATCCGATAAAACAATTTATTGACACCGCTATCTGGAGGATTTATTTCCTTAATATGTTCAACCCATGAATGATCTTTAAAAAAAACACACTTTGGTATTACATAATTAAATTTCATATATTTTTTTAAAATTACTACAATTTTTTCTAAAATCAAATACTGATTATATCTTTGCGGTTTAAACACTAAGTCACCATCATCACAATGGACAATAGCAACTGTCACTCCTTCATGAACATCTCCTTTGTCTAGTTCAATGGATTTAACGTGTCCATATTTTGTTTTTAACACTTTACTAATAATTTCTTTATCTTTATAAAAATAATACAATATCGTATTATTTTGATTTATATAATCGTGAACTTTATAAATTAGATCTCTTTCCAAATCATGGAAAGATTCAAATATATTGATAAGATTAATGTCATTTACATATTCTTTTATGTCTTTATTCCCATCAAATGAAAATAAAACATAATCAATAATAAAGTCATTAATTAATGACACAGTATCATCTAAAATTGAATAATAAGAATATAAATAATTTATTCTTTTTATCAATTTAATATCTTTTTTTATCGGATAATCATTTAATAAATATTTCTCACATTTTTTCTTAGTGATTTTTTTTAAAATTTCTGGTTTCATTATTATCACCTCGTTATCTAATCTAATTCATATCAATATTATATATTATAATTTAATAATCAAATATTAATTTTTCTTTAATATCATTGACTTAATGAAGTTATCAATTTACTATAATGTCAATCGATAAGTGTTATCGATTGACATTATAGTAAAGGAGGAATAAGAATGGATAACAAAGTTGACTTTAAAAAATTGGAACAACTTGTGATAGAAGAACAAGGTCAAATGAACGAAAATACTATTACAATTACTATTCCAATTGGTTTAACTGCCGTTGGTTTAACTGCAGGCTTTTCAGCATATGAAGATGGCATGAAGAAGAAGAAGAAGAAGAAGCATCATCGCTAAAAAACTGATAACAATGTTTTTTTATCGAGAGAACTAAAGCGTCGTTATCCTAACGATGATTTCTCTGCACAAGAAAAGATTGACGTTTCTGAATCATATTAATAAACAAAAAGACGGATACTTAAAGTATCCGTCTTTTTTTATTTATTTTCGTTTAAATAAGTTTCAATCAAAGGTTTACGACGTTCAATATAATATTCATTGGGTGATACTGGATGAATACGGTTAGATAGGAATATCATAGCGCGTTTCTTTTCAGGGATAATGACGATGAAGGTTCCGGTAAAACCAGATTGCCAGATAAATGGCATCCCCTTGTAATTAATTCTTTCAAAGCCATAGCTCCTTCCTAAGTCATGCTTAGTCTGGTCGGTGTAAAAACCACGGACCGTGTCGGAGCTTAGGATTGGATTATCCTCTGGATTCAATACTGATTCAACAAATAACAATAAATCATCCATATTACTGAACAAACCGGCTGAACCACAGTCTTCACCTAATACTTGCGCCTTTGGATCATGAACTTTCCCCTGCAATAAACCATTTTGTTTATCATAGGTGGTTGGTACACAGCTACTTGCCTTAGGATGAAATGAGCTATTATCCATGTGTAATGGCTTTAATACCATTTCTTGTATCAATGGTTGAATCGATATTCCAGTCACCTTCTTGGCAATTAATCCCAAGAAAATAAAGTTAACATCGGCATAATGCATTTCGTGGTTTAAACCACTTCCAGCTTTCAGTTGTAATAAGGCCTTAATTAAATCATCGTGATTTAATTGGTCACGATGTGGAATGTAACCCTCAATTCCTGAAGTGTGAGTAATTAAATTGCGCACAGTCACCTCTGGATATTGCCATTCTGGTAGGTAGTCGGTAATTGAATCTTCTAGTGATAATTTACCGTCTTCGACGAGCTTTAGAATCACCATCGTGGTTCCAACTACTTTAGTTATGGAGGCCATATCATAGATTAAATGACCGTCGGTTAATGGTTCTTTTTCAGGTAATAATTGTTTATTCCCAATCAAATGACGTTGAATACCATCTTCATCAATAAACGCGTAGTTCACTCCTGGGACGACCCCATCGTCAACTAGCTTTTGAATCGCCAATTCAGTTTTATTATATTTCATCGTCTTCATCACCTAATTATAGATTGTTACCAATAAATTGAGAATTGTATAAGTCAGCGTAGAAACCATTTTGTTCCATTAATGTCTTATGGTTACCTGTTTCTCTAATTTGTCCATGGTTCATCACAATAATCTTTTCAGCGTTTTGTACCGTTGATAATCTATGTGCAACAACGAAACTTGTACGACCTTGAATCAAACGATCCATTGCGTCTTGGATTAATGATTCCGTTCTAGTATCAACGGAACTAGTAGCTTCATCCAGAATAAGAATTTCAGGATTAGCTAAGAATGCTCGAGCAATTGTAATTAATTGTCGTTGCCCTTGAGAAATGTTAGAAGCATCTTCATTTAGCACAGTATTATATCCATCAGGTAATTTTTCAATAAATTCATCGGCTTGAGCTTCTTTAGCAGCTTGATATACCTCTTCGTCAGTTGCATTGGCATTACCATACTTAATATTATCGAAAATGGTACCAGTAAATAACCAACTGTCTTGTAGAACCATTGATATGTGTGATCTAAGTTCACTACGTGAGTATTCACGAGTATCGATACCGTCTAACTTAATCGAACCAGAATCAATATCATAGAAGCGCTCTAACAAGTTAATGATAGTGGTCTTACCAGCCCCAGTTGGTCCGACAATCGCAACAGTAGTTCCTTTTGGTACATCTAAGTTAAAGTCCTTAATTAAAGGATTGTCTTCAACATATCTGAAGTTAACATCTTCAAACTTAATCTTATCGTTGGTGTCTTCGTGAGCCAACTTAACGTCTGAATCCTGCATCTCTGGTTCATCTAGAATTTTAAAAATTCTTTCGGCAGATGCAATAGTTGATTGAATGGTATTAGTTAAGTTAGCTAAATTAGTGATTGGTTGGTTAAACATATTGACGTATTGTAAAAATGCTTGAACATTACCTAAAGTAACTGCACCTGCGGCAACCTTAATTCCACCAAAGATAGCAACAAAAACGTAGTTTAAGTTCTTAACAAAGTTCATTAATGGGAACATAAAACTAGAAACGAATTGTGCCTTCCATGCATAACTGTAGTAATTATCATTTTGTTCTTCGAATTGTTTAATTGCTTCTTCTTCACGATTAAAAGTCTTAATGATAGTATGACCAGCAAAGTTTTCTTCAACTTGACTGTTAACATCACCTAAATGACTTTGTTGTTTACTGAAGAAACGTTGTGACTTAGGAGCAACTACACCGACGATGATTCCAATCAACGGTAATGTACAGATGGCAACCAATGTTAATGAAAAACTAATTGTTAACATCATATACAAAACACCAAAGAATAAAAGCACACTGGTGATAAATTGAGTTAAGTTAGTTTGAAGCATTGTAGAAATATTATCCATATCGTTTATCATTCTAGACATAATATCCCCATTAGAATGGGTATCATAGTATGAGATTGGTAAACGTTCTAGCTTAGCTTTTAAATCTTTTCTCAATTGGTAAACAACCTTTTGAGAAATATAAGTCATAATAAACTGTTGTCCAACATTAAATAACGCTGCCAAAATATACAATGAAGCGACCGTTATTAAGATGTGACCAACTGCTGTAAAATCAATTGGAATTGAAGAGATGTGTAAACCTTGTTTCTTCATTACAAAGGCTTTCATCACACCTTTATAAATTTCGGTTGTCGCTTCCCCTAAAATCTTAGGAGTAACAATTTGTAAGACAACCGCAGCAATTGCCATGATTAATGTGAAGACGATTCCTAGCATCCATGGTTTAACATACTTCACTAAACGCCATGTTGCTGACCAAAAATTTTCTGCTTTAGCGCCCTTTCCTTTTCCATGATTATGCACGGTCGTCATCTCCCTTCTTAATTTGTGAGTCTAAGATAGCACGGTAATATGGGTTGTCCTTGGATAGTTCTGCGTGAGTGCCTGATCCAACGACCTTACCATTGTTCAATACCAAGATGACATCAGCATCGGCAACAGTTGAAATTCTTTGCGCAACAATGACTGTTACAGCGTTTTTAATCTTTTCATCCTTGTTTAATGCTTGTCTTAATTCGGCGTCAGTCTTGAAGTCCAATGCTGAGAATGAATCATCAAATACATATATATCTGCATTCTTTAGAATAGTTCTAGCAATTGCCAAACGTTGTTTTTGACCACCAGAGAAGTTGTCACCATTTTGTTCGACGCGGGCATCTAATCCGCCCTCTTCTTTTACAAAGTCATCAGCTTTAGCAATTTCTAGTGCATGCCAAACTTCATCATCAGTAGCATTTTCATTACCATACATCATGTTTTCCCTAACAGTACCAGTGAATAAAACTGCCTTTTGTTGAGTGATTGATATTAACTTGTGAAGTTCTTTTTGCGACATGTCCTTGATTGGAGTGTCATCAATTTTGATTTCTCCACCAGAAACATCATATAGTCTTGGAATCAAGTTCACCAAACTAGACTTACCTGAACCAGTTTCCCCAATAATAGCAACCGTTTGTCCAGCTTTAGCCGAGAAATTGACATCCTCTAGTGCTAATTTAGTATTATCACCATATTTAAAATTAACATGGTCAAATGAAAGACTAGCGACACTGGATTTAGGTTCAACTGGATTTTTAGAGTCTACGATCGAATCTTCAACATCCAAGACTTCATTAATACGACTAGCAGATGCTTGCGCTCTTGGAATAAATACAAAAAGCATTGATAGCATCATAAAACTAATCAAGATTTGTGTAGCATAAGTCATAAATGATACCAAGTTACCAACTGCCAATGAATTAGTTGAAATCATTTTGGCACCAAACCAAACAATTCCAACATTTGTAGCACTTAATATCAAAGTCATAAGTGGAAACATTAGTGAAGTTAACATAAAGACTTTAATTCCAGTCTTAGCATACTTATTATTATATTTATCAAAACGGTCTTGTTCATATTGATCACGATTAAATGCACGGATAACACGAACACCGGTTAGACCTTCTCTAAATACTAAGTTCAATTTATCAGTTTGACCTTGTAATTTCTTAAACAATGGTCCCGCAAATGACATAATAACAAATACAGACACTAATAAGACACCTAATGCACATAGAAAGACAACGGTAAGATGTGGACTCTTAACAAAGGCCAATACCATTGCTCCTACCAACATAATTGGTGCCATTACCATCATTCTTAATACTTGAATCATTACGTTTTGGATTTGAACAACATCATTAGTATTTCTAGTAATTAATGATGCATCCCCAAATTTATCCAAGTCTTGATCAGCTAAATAAATGATTTTGCGGTATAAAGCTGATCTAATTTTCTTTCCCATTTTTTGAGATTGAGTGGCAGCAAAGAAAATGTTTCCTCCTGCTGCTAATACCCCGATAAATGCAACTCCTAACATCTTAAGGCCTTGTGTCCAAATATAATGAATATCATTTTGAGCAACACCCTTGTCAATTAAGTTAGAAGTAACAGTTGGTAAATACAAATCACTTGAGACTTGTACAACCATAAATAGGACAGCAGCAAGTACTGCCCACCATACTAAATACTTTTTAGCAAGTTTTATCATATTTACATTCACTCCGAACGATTTTTTTATTAATTGCCGTTTTAAAATTCAAATGATTATTATATACTCTAATCGTAGATTTTAAAAGGAATTGAACCCTTTTATTAAATACAAATAAAGGAGTAATACTATGGGAAGCAATTCAGATGCACTTAGAAACGTTTTAACGTTTGTCAAAAACAATCCTGATAAGGTCATCATTAATAACAATAAGTACAACAATGCCATTCAAATGCTCATCCAAGATGACGTTGCTGTCGGTAATCCTGACCTATTCTTTCCCAAGAACAGAATTAGAGCTAACCGAATGAATCGAGCATTTTTAGAGGAAAATAGTCACCTCTTAGATTATTTCAGTGAAATGACCGATACAAGTTCAATGGCATTCAATGACGTCTGGATCTCTACCAGTCATATCTTAGACCTAGGTAAATATTTCTTAGATTTATCTTTTGAATAGACTCAACATTAACTATAACAAAATTTTTATGCTATAAAAAGCAACATCTTGACGTTTTTTATTTTAAATAGTATTATTTTATACTGTTAGTATAAAAAACGGAGCTATAAAATGAACAGTAAAATCGCCGCAATTATTATCTCAATATGTGAATTCTTCCTGGTTGCCCTATATACTGCAACCGGAACGATATACGCATTTTCAGATGGTCTCGACATTGAAAATGCCGACATAATCGGCTTAATATTCTTTATCCTCGCGCTTTGCTATCTAATTCAAATTATCTTCAATTTCTTTTTAAGAAGCATATTAGCCAAAGAAGTATTTTTAGGAATCCTAGTACTGATTTTCTTCGCTACTTGTATGTTTACTACGGATATTAATCTTGAATTAGTAATCATTAATTGGATTGTGATTATCGCAAACATTTTAAACGTGATGGATTTAGACTTATTGAAATTCTAAGTAGGACAGTTTGTCCTACTTTTTTCTTATGTTTTCGATTAATAAAAGTGAATATTATTAATTATTAATATATAATAGGTAGTAATTTAATTAAGGAGTTATCCATTATGAGTAATGAAGCCTTACTGATTATTGATTACACAAACGATTTCGTTGATGATAAAGGAAAATTAACCGTTGGAAAACCTGGTCAAGTGTTGGTTGACTACATCGTTGATCTAGCGGAAGAATTTCGTCAAGCTGGCAAGTGGGTCATCCTGCCAACCGACTTGCATCAAGAAAATAACCCTTATCACCCAGAAACTAAGTTATTCCCTCCTCACAATTTAAAAGATACTTGGGGACGTGAATTTTACGGCGAATTAAATAACTGGTATAACGAGCACAAGGATGAAGAAAAAGTCTATATGTATGACAAGACTAGATACAGTGCTTTTGCCGGAACTGATTTAGATCTTCGATTACGTGAAAGAAAAATCGATACACTACACCTAGTTGGGGTCTGCACAGACATCTGTGTATTGCACACTGCAATTTCTGCTTATAATTTAAACTATAACGTGGTTGTTCATGAAAAAGGTGTCGCCGGATTAACTCAAGCTGGTCATGACTTTGCATTAAATCATTTCAAAGGTAGCCTTGGTGCTATTGTTAAGTAAACAAAAGAAGCTATCAAATGATAGCTTCTTTTGTTTATTCCGAAAACTTATAATTTTGTATTATAAATAATTTCATCAATTAATTAACACTTACATAATGCCTAATACTAAATTTCCAAAAAAATCTGCTAATTATAAATAAAACAATTGCAATAACTATAAAAAATATGATTCTGTCTTATTACATATTCCGCAGGAATGTTTGTACTACATAAAATTGGTAAAAGAATTAAAAAAACAGCATTACTTGTTTTTTTGAATACAATAGATGGAAATTGATTTAATGACAAAATACCGAAAAACAATTCATGTATATCATCTATATTAATAAACCAAATTGCAGAAGTAGTTACTATGAACCATAAACTGTAGCAAGTTAAAATACTTACTAATACTAATAATATAATTATTGGTAAGTATTTTATATCAATCAAATTATAGTAAGTAATAATGATGATTGGCGGCATGACATTTAAAATATTTCCAAAGTCAAACTTTCTGAAGGACACGAAAAATTGACTATCAATTGGTTTAATTAAAATATTATCAAGGCTACCATTTCTTACCATTCTTGGGAAATATGGTAAGTTGGATATACATAAACTAAATAATATTGATTTTATTATCTCGCTAAATGAAACCAAAATTAACAAGTATCTTAAAGAAACGCCATGAATACCATAAGCAGAAATATATATATATTTGTAAAAAAACACGCTTATAGTAAACCATGTGGCCTCATCTATAAAGCTAATAATAAAATTTGTTCTGTAAATTAATAAATTTGCAAAATTTATTTTTATAAGTGATAACAAAATATTTATCTTATTTTTCATTTCCGTCATACCTCATTAATCCTCTTTTCCAAAATAGCATTATCAAATATGCTAATATTAGAATCCAAATAAAAATAATCAGTAAAGCTTTTAAGCAATTGAAATAATCTATTTTTTTTAAAATTAAATTTAAAGGAAAATATATGATATAAGGAAACGGTGTAAAAAAAAGAACGCTTTGTAATTTTTCTGGAAATAAGCTCAAAGGAATCAATGATCCTGCAAAAAACTGAATAATTATTTCAAGAGTATATGAAACTGCCGAAATTTCTATTATAAAAAAGGACATAAGTATAAGTAAGTAATATAACAAAAACGATATAATTGATGAACATATCAGGAAAAAGGTAAATAAAAGAAGCGAGATAAAAGTATTATTATTATAACTTCCCTTAATAACGTAAAAAAATAAAATAATAAAAATTAGTGGAACATTAATAAGTAGTTTCAGTAAAACACCCGCAAAAAAAGAGGACATCCTGTATTTAAAATAAGATATAGGTAACAACAAAAATTTAATAATTCCACCTTCACGAATATCATTATTCATATCCCATTGGAAGTCTGGTGTAATACAGACATTTAATATACAACTAAATAAATAGTAAATAATCATTTGTGTTCTATCGAATCCTCCTACGATAGATGAATAGTTGTAAATATATAACCATATGACTATATACCCAAGAAGTGGTATAGACGAAAATAGAAAGTTCAATAAAAATGATGATCTATATTGTAAGTGTTTTTTAAACTTTAATTCAAATACTTTTTTATAAATTCCCATTTTTTTCTCCATTCAGGTACAATTCTTCTATTATATCTTGCATATCTAGGCTTCTAATTTTAAAACTAATTATGTCATTATCTAATGAAATAACTTTCAAACAATAATCAATCTTCTTTTTTTCTATTTTTATGGTTAATCCATAGTTTGTAATATTAGTGACAGCATTAGATATCTTTTTTATTATCGGATGAATATTGGTGATACTAACATCAAGATATACAAATTCATCATTTATGTTACTTAAACTTTTTATAGATCCATCATAAATTTTTTTACCTTTAGAAATAACTATTAACCTATCAGATAATGCAGTGATGTCATCAATACTATGACTTGTTAATATTATTGTCGTTTCATTTCTTTTCTTGTAATCATTTAAAAACTTTCTTATTTCTTTTTGAGTTATGAAGTCAAGTCCTATTGTTGGTTCATCTAAAAATAAAACATCAGGGTCATGAATTAATGAACAAATCAACTCGCATTTCATTCTTTCACCTAAAGAGAGTGATCTTGTTGGTGAATCAATTATTTTTTCTATTTTTAATAATGTTAAAAGTCTTTTTAGGTTTTCATTAAATTTATCGTCAGGTATATTGTAAATTGACTTATAAAGATTAAAGGTTTCCCTTGGTGATAAATCCCACCATAGTTGACTTTTCTGTCCCATTACAACACCTATTCTTTTTAAAAAAACATTTCTTTTCTCAAATGGAGAATAACCTAATACTTTAACTTCTCCCTTTGTTGGCAAAATGGTTCCATTCATAATTTTAATTAGTGTGGATTTCCCCGCACCATTTTCACCAATCAATCCAATAGTTTCACCTTTGCAAACAGAAAATGTTACGTCATTTACAGCATTTATTTCTTCAAAGTTTCTAAAAAAAATTGATTTTATGTAGGAAATAATGCCACCACTTATAATGTTTCTTTTATAATTTTTTTGAACGTTATTTAATTTTATAGTTTCCATTTAAAAAAATCTCCGCTAGTCGGTACTACAACATGCCCAACATTGTTTTTGTTTATTTCTTGTATTATTTTGACACCACATCCTATAATTTCATCATGGCGTAGAGTAACTATCATTTTTTTGATATTCAATTAACACATTTTTCATATCAACTATGATAATTTTGTCATTAACCTCATCAATTAATTCCATATTATCACTATGTTATTGATTTCATCTGATAATGAAGTTGTACTAATGTTCTTTTCTTCATCGTTCATATAATCACCACTTTTTTAAGTTATGAATGAATAATAACATGTTATTATTTTTCAAACCCATTTATAAGCGTTTCTTTATAAAATATTAACTTTACTTAAATTAAAAAATCTTTTTTGTGTTTTATGCACTATATTACATATTATTAATATAAAAAATTGATCAATTTCTAAAATAAATCTTTAATAAGAATATGCTGAAACATAGGAGATATTTTTTGACGATATATATATTTATATGATAATGATTAGATGACTTTAAAGTATCCATTCCAATACCACAAAGCTATTTAAAGATTTGCACAATATTTTACTTTTATAAAATTGCAATATATGTAATACGATTTTTTATTTTCAACTCTCATTCTAAAATTTAACTTTACCTTTCTCTCATATTAAAGTTGTAAAATACGAATATTCCTTTTCAATATATCTGATAACTATTAAGGGGGAGAAAAATTGAAAAAGAATAAAAATAAGACTGTCCGATTACTATGTATATTCGCAAATTTATACCTATTAATCTCTAGTCTAATATTTGGCATAATCCTTTTGAAAACCTCTAATCGGATGGTAACTGAGGGATTTTCCCAAATATATAGCTGGTTTTACGTCCTATCGCTAATCACCCTAGTAATTTGTTTAATTGCACAAATACTCATTATGTTCGTTAATAATGTGCAGTTAAAAAAACTAGCCATTTTTGAGATTGCTTTTGTTGTTTTTGAAGGCATTATTTTCACGTTAGGCGTAATTGACTGGCAACTAATGATTAAGACAATCTTAACTGCCTTAATCGCGTTGGTTTTACATATACTATAATCTTCTCGAAGAATCCTTATCTGCCATATGATAAGGATTCTTTTGTAAATAAAAAACGTCACTATCCAGTGACGTTTGTGTTTTAAATGTTATTTGTTATGAATAATGAAATCAAAGCCAATGCAGCTGGCAAGCCTTGAGTGATGATAATCTTCTTGTTAGCGGTAAATCCACCAAAGATAGCTGCAACTACTACGAATCCTATAAATAGATATAGGTTAAAAGTTGCAATCGATTGTGGTAAAACAAACATTGTCAATATTATACCTACACCAACAAAACCATTGTATAGCCCTTGGTTAGCCATACTAATTTTGGTCGCTGGTGTAAATAGGTATTCCATTGATAGATCAAAAGCTTTTTGAGCCATTTTGGTACGACTGAAGAACATTTCCAAGATCATGATGAACAATGCTTCAATCGCAACAATTAACGCTAATACATCACTGATAATTTGCAAACTAATCACCCCTTATCATTCGTTTAACTCGATTCTAACATACTATAAATAAACAGATTTAAGTTCGAGAGATTGTTTAGAATTTCTTAAATCAAATAAAGATTATATACTAATTATATTGCTATTAACCTTGTCTCATCTTTACAAAAGTGATAACATTATTTACTTATTTTTTCTATGAGGGAGATAAATAATGCAAAACAATAATGTTAAACCGTGGTATAAAATATGGTGGGTATGGGTCATCATATCAGCTTTCTTCTTTCTTTTCTTGATTTGTATAGTCGGTGCCAACGTAAACGATGATAAATCAACTGATAAAGCTGATACAACTCAAGTATCAAAGAATGATGACAGCGATTCTAACGATACTTCTAACGATGATAGTAATTCTTCAGACACGAGCAGCAGTAGTTCAGACACAAGCAACGATGATTATGATTCGAACGGAACTGATGATCAACAAAAAGCTTTAGACCAAGCTAATTATTTTGCTAACGACGCAAACATGTCAAAGGCCAAAATTTATGAACAACTAACTTCTAGTTATGGTGGTAACTTCTCTTCAAGCGATGCTAACTATGCTATCAGTCATCTAGATGGCGTTGATTGGAATCAAAATGCCTTAGCAACCGCTAAAAAATATGTTGATGATTATCACATGTCAAAAAGCGAGCTTTATGATCAACTAACTTCTAGTTATGGTGAACAATTCACCGCATCACAAGCTCAATACGCTATTAATAATTTAAACTAAAATAAAAAGCACCATCACTAAAAGTGACGGTGAACTGAACCCCTTGAGTTGGAGAAATCTAACCTAAGGGGTTCTTTTATGTTTTCTAAAGAATTAAAATTAGCTGC
>NZ_VBSE01000039.1 GCF_005930975.1 Apilactobacillus kunkeei
ATGTCACCGGTTGAATACCGAATCAATTCCTCCCAGAAAATAGCATAACCATCTTCCAATTTTAGGGGTTCAGGTCACGGCGCTTTTTATTTACTCTTAGAAATTGAGTATACTGGATTCGAACCAGTAAATTAAGGATTCAGAGTCCTCTGCCTTACCAATTTGGCGAATACTCAATAATTGATTACATATATAATATTAATACTTGAAACACCTTTATGTCAACGATAACCAGCATTGACAGTCTTAAAAATGAATAGTAATATAAATGTATAGTGATTGATTAGTGATATTGCCCGCTGGTCAAACTGGTTTAAGACGTCGCCCTCTCAAGGCGGAGTTACGGGTTCGAGCCCCGTGCGGGTGATAAGAAAGAAAAAGACAGCCATTTGGCTGTCTTTTTTGTTTGCTAATAACTAATGGCCTTATAGCCACTACGCTTCCATAGCTTAGTAAGTTCCTTCACGGTGATAGTCTTATTCAAACCATCTTCAGGATCAAAATAGAAAAAAACACGATGATTAAAGCCAAATAAGATAATACATTGATTGTCTCGTCTTCCCCATAACATCACAGGGCGATTACGATTAATTTGACTTCTAACTCGTCGATAAGATTTTTTGGTCAAATCTTTATATGAACCAACAGAATTAACTAAAACACTTTTAAAGGTTTCATTTGATAAATTATCTAATGTTTTTCCTATCTTTTCGTAAATATCAAAATCTGGTCTGGAAAAATGAACCAATACTGATAACGCTTTTTCTTCGTTAGAAACTTCAGTATTATCCTTACTGGCCTGTAAAATTAAGATTCTGTAGTTCTTACGAATAAACTTGTTAGGGATCCATCCAACATCACTTTCGTTTTCAAAGTGAAACCATAGATGTTTTTGGTAAAAACCGATTTGATCAATTTCAAATTTTGCTTTTTCGTCTGAATGATTGAATGCTTTGCGTTGATGCTTTCCCGCTTGCATTTCATTGACATACCATTTTTCCATCTTACGGTGCTTTAAACGCACGTAAAAGTGTGGCACATTTTCGTTTGCAATTGAATTGCTTTTCATTAATTCACCCTCATTTATTTAGGTATACCATCTATTATAACAATAAACAGGTACTCAACGCATCCTAAATATAATTTGTATGATAATGTCTTTTCACTATTGCGATAAATATGGTACTATTGAATATGTACCATTTGGGGGCGTTATGGATTCGACGGGTATAGTTCGAATTCGGATTGCGTTCGCAGCGGCGTCTGCTCAACCGTCCAGTTTTTAAATTATAACTGCAAACAATAATTCAAACAACGTCGCTTTAGCTGCCTAATAAGCAGTCTACGACAATCCAACTAGCTTTGCCTAGGGGCTAACTTGGGTTTTATAATTGATAGGCTTACGTTACTTGCTCACACCTGAAGTTAAGTAAAAGAGATTAATCAGGTTAGCTGATCATGTTAACCCCGGAATACGGTGCTTTGGTCAGTGAAACTTCAAATAGTATCCCTATGAGCGTAGATATTCAAATGGCGATATGCTCGGACGCGGGTTCGACTCCCGCCGCCTCCATAAATAAAAAAGGATTGTAATTTAAAAATTACAATCCTTTTTTATTTTTGTCAAAAACAGATTTATTCTTAATCGCCAAAAAAACTGTCTTTTACATTGTAAGGAAATCTATTAATGTCTTGATCCCTCCAATCTCCTTCTATAGGTACCAGCTTATATTTTTTTGAATTTATCCTCATTATCATAATACATAGATTTAATTACCTTATTATTACTGTTTGGAACATCAAAATCTACTCGATAGTCTTTACCTTTTGATGTGTTATACAATCCACCTAATTGATATACTTGAATATCAACATTTCTATTTTCATAAGTTCCCCAGCTTTCATAAATTTCTCTCTGAGTAGGTCCGACTATACAATCATAAATTATTACTATTGGGTATCCAATAAAAAGACAAAGTAGCAAATCTGTAAATCCTATCTCTCCTGAAAACAATCGTTCGTTTTTTTCTTCAACAATAAAAACCCTTCTCATTTACTAATTCACCTCATAAAATATTAAATATTGTAAAACATTTATTGGCATCATTATAATATAATATCTATTATACTATTAATAAAATTAATAGCACGAATAACATCCACTAATCCTTCCTATTAAAAATCGTTTGTACAAATACTGTAATAATTATAAATAAACCACCCAATAACTGCACCGGAGCCAAATACGTCCCAAGAAAAGCAACTGATAAGACAGTAGCAGTCAATGGTTCAAAAGCACTTAACATACCTGTCACTGATGGTGAGATATACTTCGTACTCATCAAATATAGCAAGTATGCCAACATCGTACCAAAGACAATAATGAAGAAAATACTAACTATTGTGATCATTGATACTTTAGGAGCAGATGCACTTAAGACAAAACCAGATAGCGGTAAACTTCCTAATAGCATTCCCCACCCCACTATCAATTTATCATCAAAAGCTGATAATAATTTAGCAGGGATTAAGGTATAAGATGCCTGACTAACATCAGCTCCGATACCCCATGCAATCGCAGCGATTGATAAAGCTAGTGAATCAATGTGGCCATTAGTTACTAGCAAAAAAGTTCCTGTCAAAACCAAAATTACCGAAACTATTTCAGCCAAGTTAGGTAACTTATGATTAAAAACGGTAACGTAACCCATTATAAAATGGGGCCCAAAAATTGTAGAACAGATGAGGTTGGCACATTGCCATATCTAATTTCCATAAAATATGTAAGTTGGGAAGGAAGCATTCCTAAGAGTGCAAAGGCAATCAATGTAAGTATTTCTCTCTTATTGTGCCAAATTTTAAAAACGGATTCCCCCGTAGTTATCCGACTCCAGCATAAAAGAAGAAGTCCCGCAACAAATAATCTAATACCTACCAACCAAATTGGTGTTACCAAGTGATGTTCAAAAAGATATTCTGCAACAGTTCCGGACATACCCCAAAATATTGATTCGATTATTGCTAATATAATTCCTTTAATTCTTATAGCATCCTCCAAATCTATAATAAATTAAGTATATCATTATTCATAAATAAAATAGAGTAAATAAAAAGCCTGCCCAATAATCGGACAGGCCAACCTAATTTGTGCGTGATTACATAGAGAGGTGCACAATTAGATTTATAGAGAGTTGTAAATAATAAACATTAAGATAAATCATCTGGAATGACTACCTACTTCTGTATTATACGAAAATATTAAGAAAAAGTAAAGAATGTTAATTTTTTATTAAGATTATATTGTGAGTGTTAAAATCATATGATCTGAATATTCTATAACTTTTTGATCAGAAATTTTCATTTTACAATCATAAGACTCTGGTGCATATGCATAATCAATGTGATATGCTTTATCATTCTTTCGATACATATAGAAAGTAGCTTGTGTTTCATCCCCTAATTTTTCAGATTCTTGATAGTGATAAACACTTCTTAATCCAATCTGTTTCATCATGAAGTCAAATCTTGTATGATTACGATCGCCATGTTTGTTATCCCAAATTGCATTACTATTAAAGTCGCCAATAATAATTGAATTTTCAATCATTTTTATATTAATCGCAGAATATGTATATAAATCTTCAATATATCCTCCTTTCATCCATACTCCTAAAATTTTATATCCCCTAAAAAGTACGGGGATAATATAGCGTATACCGTAATTATTATTTTCCAAAGGTAGGATTTCATCGTCAGAAAAAGTAAAGAATAAGATTCCTTTTTGATCCCCTCTAATTTTTCTATATAGTTTTTGCTTAAATCCATTCAAAAAAGATAACTTACTAATATCCTCAACCTCAGACACTATATACAAATCAGCTTTTTCTTTTATTATTTCCTTATATTTATTTCTAAAAGCTCCATTGCAATTCCAGTAACATACTTTCATTAAAGAATCCCCTAAATTATAAAAATTATTAAATCGCCATATTTCTGAAACATTTCTTTGCTTTATCATTTTAGTCTTAGTTTTAAACCTCATTGATATGACATACTTCTAAAACTAAAACTTTTACTAAACCATTATTTGTTTTGCTCTAAACCTCATTGATATGACATACTTCTAAAACCCGTGCAGTCGCTTAAGCTAAACATGTCGAGCTCTAAACCTCATTGATATGACATACTTCTAAAACCATATCAATGGTTATAGCGTTTTTATTTTGGCTCTAAACCTCATTGATATGACATACTTCTAAAACATGCGGACTAGCATTAAAGACGATAATCACGCTCTAAACCTCATTGATATGACATACTTCTAAAACACAACGCAATCGGAACAGTAGCAGTGTTTAGCTCTAAACCTCATTGATATGACATACTTCTAAAACACACTAGAAATCCACCAGCCTTTTGTCTTTGCTCTAAACCTCATTGATATGACATACTTCTAAAACTAATATAAGGGTGCTTAAGTAACTCAGAACGCTCTAAACCTCATTGATATGACATACTTCTAAAACTTGATTGCTGTGTTTAGGTCAGTTGAGGTTGCTCTAAACCTCATTGATATGACATACTTCTAAAACTACATTTGAAAAACATGTGGTGTGTTTATTGCTCTAAACCTCATTGATATGACATACTTCTAAAACATGCTTCGTTAAATCCTTGTGGTAGTGCTAGCTCTAAACCTCATTGATATGACATACTTCTAAAACTAAAAGAGCATAACAACGTTTTTTTAATCGGCTCTAAACCTCATTGATATGACATACTTCTAAAACTATTTGCAAATCGGAAAGATATATAAAAAAGCTCTAAACCTCATTGATATGACATACTTCTAAAACCAGTTACATAAACGGTGTTAATTCATATGAGCTCTAAACCTCATTGATATGACATACTTCTAAAACGAAAGGTGGAAGTTAAGGATGATTAAATTAGCTCTAAACCTCATTGATATGACATACTTCTAAAACTTACTAATTTGTCTAATAATTCGGTTTGTTGCTCTAAACCTCATTGATATGACATACTTCTAAAACGTTATGGTCAGGCATTCCCATATAAATAGTGCTCTAAACCTCATTGATATGACATACTTCTAAAACTAGCCTTTTTAAATCTCAATACTGCCAAATGCTCTAAACCTCATTGATATGACATACTTCTAAAACGCGTTTAACGCTTAATCATCATGGCGACGAGCTCTAAACCTCATTGATATGACATACTTCTAAAACAAGTTAGATTAAACGTTGTCTGTAGTTCGTGCTCTAAACCTCATTGATATGACATACTTCTAAAACATAATGATATTAAAAGGTATGAAGATTTTAGCTCTAAACCTCATTGATATGACATACTTCTAAAACTTAGTGGTAGACCTTCGGGATCTATCAAACGCTCTAAACCTCATTGATATGACATACTTCTAAAACAGAACCATCGTAAACATTAGTTGATGCAATGCTCTAAACCTCATTGATATGACATACTTCTAAAACAGCCGGAATTGTTGTAGCACGCGGCGAAGAGCTCTAAACCTCATTGATATGACATACTTCTAAAACCCAATTTATGCCGATAACCTTGAGAATGAAGCTCTAAACCTCATTGATATGACATACTTCTAAAACTGGGATGCTGATGTTTTTATCGACACAACTGCTCTAAACCTCATTGATATGACATACTTCTAAAACTAATGCTGTCTTGTTCTAGGCCTAAATAGTGCTCTAAACCTCATTGATATGACATACTTCTAAAACAGGTAGGTAAACGTCCATAAGGCCGTTTAAGCTCTAAACCTCATTGATATGACATACTTCTAAAACTATTCTTCCCCCTTAAATTTTCGAATGATTGCTCTAAACCTCATTGATATGACATACTTCTAAAACGCTCAAAGTACATTTTACCACTATTGACGGGCTCTAAACCTCATTGATATGACATACTTCTAAAACTCAGCGTTAGCAATAATCAAGTAATCGTTAGCTCTAAACCTCATTGATATGACATACTTCTAAAACATCCACAAGGTAATGCTACTAACATGATGTGCTCTAAACCTCATTGATATGACATACTTCTAAAACTAAATTACGCAAAAGAACAAATTAATCAGCGCTCTAAACCTCATTGATATGACATACTTCTAAAACTTAAATTAACGTTTTTTAAAAATAAACAAGGCTCTAAACCTCATTGATATGACATACTTCTAAAACTACTACGATAATGCACCACAAGCACTCGTTGCTCTAAACCTCATTGATATGACATACTTCTAAAACAGATAGAAATGATATTCCAGATAATCTTAAGCTCTAAACCTCATTGATATGACATACTTCTAAAACTTAGAACAAATGATCTAGACGCTAACAGTTGCTCTAAACCTCATTGATATGACATACTTCTAAAACACTTGATAAGTAGTTTGGTCCATATAATTAGCTCTAAACCTCATTGATATGACATACTTCTAAAACTGAATCCACTTCACTAGCTAATAAGACTTTGCTCTAAACCTCATTGATATGACATACTTCTAAAACCGATATTTTATAATCAAAATCTAATTTTTAAGAATGCCAGTCAATAAAGTTATCATCTATAAAGTAATACTGACAAAATGAAAAATCAGTATTACTAATATCATTGTTTTTACCAAATTCAATATCTAATAATGGAACTTCAAACTCTTTACATAATTTTTCAATGCTTTGTAGCTGATCACTGTTCAAATAATTAGCTAAATTATTTACAACAATCAATGATTTATCTTGAGTTTCCATCTTTAACCTTATCAATAATTCTATTATATCATAAGGTTTTCCTTCAATACCTGGATTTAAATGAATATTCAGTTTTTTTATAGTTTTTTCTATATCAATATCTTGAGTAATTAATAGCGGTATATCCAAAAAAAATAATTTTTCTTGAATAAAATTATTCAATGATGAAATAGTTTTTTGCATATAGTCGATGTCATCATTATCAAAATAACCAACTATATTCTTTACAACAGAATTAATTTGTTTAGTAGACAGACCGTTAAAGCTAATCAGATTTCCGTAAAAATCAATATATTTACTTTTCTCCAATTTATTATATTCATTATCAAAAACTTTTATTAAATCATTTCTATCATTTAATCCATTTAATATATCTAAGTAAACCGATTGACTAGAAGTTTCTATAATCATTAAATCATTATTCAAAGGTTCTATCTTGTCATGAGTATCATAAGAAATGATCATAAGATAATTGTCCTTTCGGATGAATTTCTAACATCTTCTTTCTTTTTTCCAGTTATAAAATGCATATCATTATACTGCTTTTCTGTCATCATAAAGCTCTGTATTAATCCCTTCTCTGGTGCAAAGGATGAAATTTTGTTCTCTAAAAATTGTGCGGATTGTTTCGTCACACATACACGGCAATAAACTGAATATTGAATCATCAAAAAGCCTTGATTAATTAGTTTCTTTCGAAATCGTCGATAGTTCCTTCTATCATCTGAAGTTTCTGTTGGTAGATCAAACATTATTATCAATCGCATTATTCGGTACCTCATTTTTTAATTCCACCTTTAAATCAAAAATTTTACCATTATTCAAATAATCAAAACAATCTGCAACATATTTGTTAATAGCCGTCTTAACTAACATTTCTTTCTCCTTGTAAAAGATTTCCATGTTTAAGATTTCCACTAGACCGAATTTTATATCCGGAGTAAGAGAATTCATCTTCTTACATGAAACCCAATAATCAATAATCGGCCTAAATGGTTCCATCAAATCTGAACTAAGATTAAACGTGTTTTCTAAACTATGATGATGAATACCAATATATGTTGAGAATCCCTGACTTACAATTTCACGATTAAAATTAGATAATAAAATTGAATATCCATAGTTTAGTGCTGCATTGATTGCTAAATTTTGATTTCGACTAAAATCATTATTAAAAAGCAATTTAAAATATTTTCTAGCTACCACTGCCTCTCTATTACTAGAATCTCCTATCTCAATTTTATCAATTTCATTCTTTATATCTTGAATATTATCTCTATGTTTATATTTTAGAACTGCCAATTGATTAATCATTTTTCTTGTTACTATTTTTGTCCAAAGTACTTCTTTTCGTCCATCATCCCAAAATATCTGTTCATTAATTTTTTCAATATTTTTGTTATTAGGATAATTATTAACAATCTCACATGTTGGATTCTGATATTCGTCAGAGAATATGATTTTTGCGTTTACTTTATTTAGTCGATTAATCAGTTCAGTCGTGATTACTGCTTGAGTTGTACTAATTAATAATAAATATATATCATCGATAGGAATCTTATTAATTCCTTCCATTGTTTGAACAATCATACAATTACTCGAATAAGATATTTTAGCATGACTTGAAATAATGACGCTTCTCCAGCCCATATCTACTCCTCCTTACAAAAAAAGACGATTAATAATCGTCTTTTTTATTCTTATAAATCTTTTAATCTAACCTTTCTTTCAAATAGTCCTGATGGAGATTGATAGATGATATTCGAATATTCAGATAAAAATATTCCACTAGTTGATTGCAGTTGTCCAAGAGGAGTTGTAAATCCAAGTTCCTTAATTGGAACAATAGTTGGTCCACAATGTAAACCATTTAATACTTTTAATAAAATTGCATTCTTGTCATCATTATTAAGTTTCGCAAATTTATCGATACCATTATTTAGTTTCTCCCTAAATTTGTTAACATCAAATACATCGAATTTATCATTTATAATCTCTAATATTGCTCTATAAATATTAACGAATTCATTGCTCATTTTTTCTTCTGTTAAAGAATTTCGATAATTATCATCTGAAAGTATTCGCAAAGAGTTCATATCAAGAACCAACTGTTTTGCATTATATCTATAAGTAGAGCTTCCTAATGTATACTTTTGTCCACCATCTTGGATCAATTGACCATACATAACATTATCAACTACCACTCTAAAATCAAATTTCTTTCTATTTAACTTAGCTTGAACAATTTGATTTAAAGTATTTTCGTATTCAGATTGATTTTTGGAACTTCTTAACTCTTGCATAAATCTCACTGGAATTCCGACAACTTTGTAAACAAAACTATCTTTTTTAGGATACTTAACAATTACCATATGGTGATCAACATTTCCCGTTCTAAATCCATATAATTCTGGATTACTATCCTTTTTAACTGGAATTGGTGATGCTACATTATTAATTCTCTTCGTCGAATATACAGTTTGATCTGATAGTTTATCATCCTTTGTTGATACTTCACGAGTTATCAGCATAAATTTATATTGATAGATTTTCTTAATTGTTTTGATAGCGTGTTTTCTATCTAAAATTAATTTGCCAGATTGTTCGTCATAGATTTGGTCCTCAAATTTATCAGCTGGATTGGTAATATCATGCAAGAAGTTGAATGTTTTAACATTATTCGCATCATTAACATCAAATTTATTAAAATCACCATAGACAAACATCCCTCTTAATTTTGGATATCGGTTATATAGGTATCCACCAACAAAAGTTGTTAAGTATGCATCTAATGCATGGTGATAATCGTTTAATTCACGTATCTTATATAGATTAAATGAGTGTCTCATCTGAGAATTCATCTTAGCTTTTACTTCAATAATCTTTGTATCATCGGATGAAAATTCATCAGATAAAATATTAGCCACTAATTTAATAACCTGACTAGTTTCTACCAATTGGCGTCTAATAAATCCATGCTTAGTATATTTGCTTAGTGAGTCTATACCTTGCATTGTTAGGTTAAGATATTTTCTTTTACTAATTAATCCTAAATCATGCAAATGGCTCCATAATTTACGTGTTCCATTGCTAATATTTAGTCCATTTAACGGAGTATTATTACCCTTCTTTTGATTGTTAGTATAGTAAGTCAATACACGATTATCAAAGGAATCATCCTTGTAGAATGATTGAGGAACAATGTGATCAATTTGGTAATTGTTTAAATCGTCAATATCAATTGATTTACCATCATACAAGTCCTTACCCATTTGCATGAAGTATAGATAGTACTTATCGATATCCATACTATTCTTTTTACTCTTCAATTCATCATTTAATTCTTTTGAAATTTCTTTTGACAATTCTTTGTACTTTCTAGAAATTTCACTATGGCGAGATCTAGTTAGTTCACCCTTATCCTCAGGATTTCTTGTAAACTCAATGGAAATACTTTCAGGTGCTTTTCCTCCCATTGCTTTTTGAATATCTTTAACAATCTTATAGGTTTCCCTAATTGCTTTCTTATTTTGTGGAGAAGTGTATGCATCTGCCAATACACTTTCAATATCTGTATTCTTGATAAAATCACTATTAATTTCATCTATTTGTTTCTTAACTTCTGGTTTAGAAACAGCTTCCATAAAAGTCTCAGGTATTTCAAAAAGTTGTTCAATGATGTTTCTACCATCATCATTGTTAATGCCTACCAATAGCTTAGCTGATAGTCTTCCCCATCCAGAATAACGTTTTGCGACTAACTGCTTTAATTCAAATTCGGATATCCAATTAATTTCATTTCTGACTTTTTCTTCAAATATGTGTCTATCCTCAAAAACAGTTGACCATTCAATCAAACTTTCAAAATCACTCATTAATTCTGAATTGTTAATCTTATCACCAAAAATCTTCTTGAAATCAATATAACTGGTTAATCCATTGTTGAATTTTACCCCATCAGACAATCCAGTAATCTCAATTGTATCCAAATGGTTAAAATTGCTTACTAGATAATTTTTTAATCGTTTAGCTGTAACTGTCTTAGTTACTTTAAACAAGTCATTAAAAGCACCTTGTTTTTCAGCCTGACTAAGGCGCTTATTATTAACCTTCACCACATTTAACTCATTTAACACCTTAAATTGTTGATATAACAAACTATTATCAGGCAAAACGTCTTCATTAAATAAATAAGTATCCTTAACTGTTAATCGTTTAATAAATCTAGATGCCGTAGCTTCCCTATCTACCTTTTGATCAAAGTTCCATGGGGTTATTTCACCATCTTCTTTGCGCTTCATCCATGCAAAAGATGCACCAGAAGTTTTGGCTTGCTCCTCAGGTGTAATCAATGGTCCTACATAGTAAGGAACTCTAAATGCAACTAATTCACTAATTTTATATTTTGCAATATGTCTACGATTTTCATTAGGATTTAATTCACCTAAAAATGGGTAATACTTACTTTGTTTTTCAATAATTTGATCCATTTCCATTTGGTGTAATTGGTGTGGAATATTACCATTTTGGTTATTTCGTTGTTTCAAAAGATATTCACCATTTTTGATATCTTGATCTATTTTTTTAACAATATCAATCAATTCAAAATCTGAATTCTCCAAATATGGATCGACAACTATTTGATTTATCACACTAATCAAAGATTCGTTAGTAATATGACCAGTTTTATAATCAATCACTTTTTTAATTGAATCTTTTTCTTTTAAAGACTCAATTGTACTTAACTCTGCTTGAGTAAACTTTTGGGCATCAATATTCCCAATGTATGCCGCATAAGCAACCTTCACAGAATACTTTTCATGAAATGGTAAAACATTCAATAATTTCTTCAAATCGTTTAATTGTTTTTTATGTAGATCATATGAAGCAATCATCGATTCAGAAAGTCCCATTCCATTTGGAATAATTTGATTTAATCGAACTCTAGAGTAAATGACTTTTAGTGCATTTAAAATATTCATTCGTTCATCATCTAAATTATCAGCAAGTTCAAGCATCTTGTCATCACTAGATGCATCTGAAAAACTAAATGAAATTTTGGAACCATCATCAGTTTCATATGCCAACAACTTGTTAACATTAAACTTATTACCCACAAAAGCTTTAGCAATTTCCTTAGAAATATCTTTTCTGAACTTATTAAGTTGCTTTTCTATAGACTTATCATCTAAATCAGACACATTTTGATATAACAAATCAACAAGTTGCTTTGACTTATCTGAATTTCTAAGATCATTATTTAATAAAACAGACTCAATTTGACTAGTATTTTCTGAATTAAATACATAACTAACATCGATAGTCTCAAACAAATCATTCAAAGTAGGAATAAATGTACCTAATTTTAAATCAGATGCTTCGAAAGAAGATACTGGCGTATCATCCAAGAAATTACCACGATATTTGACAATATGTCTTAATGCTAAGTAAATTTCTCTAATATCTGCTTTTTCATCGCTTGTCATTAATCGATGTCTTAGATGATAGATAGTCTGATTTCCATTATGATAAAATTCACTATCACTTAATTCTGGAAATAATAAGGAACCAAAATATGTTTTTCTATCGTCTTTTGGTGAGATAGAAGATTGCTTTAAACGATTAAAAAATTCTTTATCTTTATGTACTATTTCATCATGAAAAATATCATCTAGTAATCTCAATCTCCATTTACGTCGATTGTACCTTCTTCTAGATGTACGAGCGATTCTTCTTTCCTGCGCAGTTTTACCTTCAGCAAACAAACGAGCTCCAATAACATTTTTTCCTTTTACACGAATTAGATTATTCTCGTCGTCTCTGGCTGCAAAACCAACAGAAGAAGTACCAATATCTAATCCGATGTGGTAATTTGTCATATAATCCCCTCCTATTTGTTATACATTCATTATATTTTTTTAATATCCCACTTGCAAGCTAAATTTTTTTGTTATATAATTTATTTTGTTGGTTAGCTACCAACTTTAAACCTTATTGATATGACATACTAAGTTAAAATCAAACAATTTAAGTTTCAATTTTTGATCTCGTTATCGGGACATTACATAAGAAAAAGGCATCCACAATGTGGATGCCTTTTTTTGAATCATCAATCATCTCATTATGCTATACTTATCTACATATAATTATAAGGAAGCGATGAAATGAAACATAAAGTCAGTATTTATTTATCAATTATAACAATGGTATTTGCACTTAGTTTTACATCCATATCAGCATCCGCAAATGATGTTCAGGGAAATAAAGGAATGACATTAGATTGCGCGAGAACTTATTATTCTCCTAAGTTAATCAAAGGATATATTAATACTTTGTCGAAGAATAAAGCCAAATTCATTTTGTTACATTTAAATGACAATGAACGTTTTGGTGTTGAAAATAGTTACCTGGGTCAAACTGCAAAGAAGGCAAAAGTCAAAAACGGTATCTATTTCAATCGTAAGACTCATAAAGCTTTTTTAAGTAAAGGTCAATTAAAGAGTTTAATTCGATATGCTAAAAGTAAACATATTGAATTAATTCCTGAAATTGATTTACCAGGTCACAATAAAGGCATCGTCAAACTTCTTAGTTACACTAAAAAAGGTCGTCGTTTAAAGAAACAATTAATCTACCGCAATGGATACAATGAATTTAAACTCTCAAAGAAAGGAACTCTAGTTCTTTCTAAAAAAATCCTCTCAGAATATTTACCATTACTTCCCAAGGGTAGTCACATTGGTGTGGGATCAGATGAAATATCATTAGACAACAAAACTGAAGAAAATAACTTTGTTAAATATATTAACTCAATTGATTCATTTGTTAACCACAAAGGATATAAATTAACTGCTTGGAATGATAGTTTTCATAAACGAACTATCAATAAATATCACAAAAACATAACTATCTTTTACTGGAGTCAAAATGGTCAACAAAGCGACCCAGATAATCGCAAAGAATTAATTAGATTAAGAGCCACCTTGCCACAACTAGTTAATCATGGTTTCAAAGTCATTAATTGTAATTATTATTACCTATACGTAATTAACAACAAAAAGATGTTCACCACTAAATCCCGTTTTCACTGGAAAGAATTACTATCCCAGTGGAACGAAAGAATTTGGGACGATAATAATACATCTAACATTTACACTGGTAATAAAAAAATTGATTCTGCTCTTTGTATTTGGAACATCAAAAAACCAGTTTACAGTGCCCAAAAGTCTTATCAACTTAGTCAAGAATACTTAAATGCATTCTTAAATCATAGAGATTAAAATCATTCAATATCAAAATATTTATAGAGGAGCTGTCTACCATGTTTAATAATGATGAATATTCCCCAACATCTTACAAAGATTATCTTGCTCATCTAGTCTATTATGCAAATGAGCTCACCGACTCTTTGTTAAATTATTTAGAAAATGAATTTGATTTCTACTATGCATACGATATTAAGGATTCAAATGAAGATCTTGATATAGACGATTTTGCAACTGTTTATAAAAAATGCGCCGACGATAAGTATCAAGAAATTAGTGATGAAGAATATAAAAAGGCAGCATTTAAAATCTATGACATCATTCCCGGATGCATCTATGATTGGATGGTCGATTTTTTCTTCTGCGAAAATGATAATGTCGAAGAATCTAATCAAACGTTATTAAATAATTTCCCGGAAATTAAAGAAGCCCACATGGAAAGAGCTTGGTATAGTGAAACATACAATACAATCCGTGAGCATCAACTATTTGATATGAAAGATTTCCCAAAACTATAAAAAAGAAGCCGCAATGGCTTCTTTTTTGTTGGATATGTTTAATTAACCTAATCATTTTAGACTCAACCAATGAATTCGGACTACTTCCGATTTCATCAATTGGCACATTTCTTTCGTACTCTTGATAATAATTAACCCACTTATCATCAATTTCACCATTTTGACCAAAACGTAATGGTGTTAATTGAAAAACATTCTCTAGTTCAAAAGCATATGTAACTAATTGTGAACAGTAAAAACTATCATAGTGATTTAAAAAAAGATTATTATAAGGCTTTCCAATCACCTTTTTAGCACGATTAATTACTACATCACTATCAATATCTGTAGTAACTCGATACAAGTCGATTCTTTGATTTTCTCGATTGAATAAAAATTCTTCCAAACTCTGTTTAAGTACTCCGCGATTAGGAACAGCATGAATCACATAAGCGTTTCCATGATCAACATACACGATTGCCACATGTGAATAATAATGTTTAATCGCAGTTGTCTTAGCAATTAAGTTAGAAAAATCATCTTTCTTTGGTTCAATCAGTAATAAATCAGCATTTTTCATAGTTAAATTCTTTCTTTTTTTTAATTTTTGAATGTTAAAATTTTTGGTAGTTTTATGAGGATTGATATTAATAGAAGGAAGTGAAAAAGATTCGTAAAGATGTTGTTGCAGGTGGGTTCCAACTCATCGGATCATTTATTAACCTATTCACATTTACATACATAGCTTTACCATTAATTATTGGGGATAACACCAATCAGCACACCATTTTGTTAGGAGTGCTGATTACATTTATCAACTTATTTCAGATTATTTTTACTTTTATTTCAGCAAATAAGAAGAAGCTATTATTAGCTTCTTTCATCATCTTACTGATAGAAGTCTTTATAATCGGACTAGCAAGTCAGTTCCCATTTAATGAGACAATTATCGTATCACTTTCCACAATTATATTAACAATTCAGATTACAATAAACGTTTGAATAAAAAGAGCCAATAATGGCTCTTTTTTTAGTACAATCGATTAAAGTAATCCACATAATATTGATTATTTTTCAATCTAATCTTAGTCACCGATGTATTGTCTGGTTCAATTACTGACATCGGATCATTTTGCTGTTTTAATGCTACTATCATGGCTGCCTTTACGGTGAAGCCATGTGAAACCACCACAAATTTCCCGTTAGGGTTTTTATGCGCAATTTCTTCCATAAATTCACTCACCCGACTGGTAACGTGTTCAAAAGTTTCCCCATCAGCGAGAACTGCATAACTTGGTAATAAATCTTTTAACTCATCATCAAACACTTCAGGATATGTCTTCATCAATTCTGCATTAGATTGACCATCCCACTTACCATATGAAATTTCTAGCAAACGTTCGTCTTTTTCAATTGGTAAGTCTACACCAGCGTTTAAGTAATCTGCTGTATCCAAAGTTCTTTGAAGTGGACTAGCATAAATTTTATCAGCAAAACTAATATCAAAATGATTATGCAAATGATGTGCCTGTTGCTTTCCTATATCAGATAAATATGTAATTTCAGAATTAATCGTCCCCTGCTTTACCCCCTGTTGATTGGCGAATGTTTTACCGTGGCGAACAAAATAAAACTCAGTCAAAATAAAACTCTCCTTTCGATGAAACACGTATATTTTGATTTATTATAACATTTTTGTTTGCAAGCTATTATATGTATGTTAGAATTTGGTTAAATTAAAGGAGGAGGTAATTAAAATGTTAAGAAATGCAAATATTAATAATTTAATTGTCTCTTCCTGGTCTACACATCCATTTATGTAGGCCTATTTATACGAAACTTGTGCCCTGCATAGATGGTTAACATTTTGTGGGGTCATAAAGACAATACACTTGTAGTAGTGGCCCCACAGAACTGTCTCTGTGGGGCTTTTTTATTTCATCTAATCTATTTTTGGGAGTGATAATTGTGACTGTATATAATTTTTCAGCTGGTCCTGCAGTAATGCCGAAACCAGTTATTGAGCAAATCCAACGTGAATTGCCATCGTTTGAATATAGTGGAATGAGTATTTTAGAGATTTCACACCGTAGCACCCTGTTTGAAAATGTATTAAATGATGCTAAGCAAAACATCAAGGAACTAATGCATGTTACTGATAACTATCATATTCTTTTCTGCCAAGGTGGTGGGACTGGTCAGTTTGCCGCTGTTCCGTTGAACTTAGCTAACCACAGAGAAAATATTGCCTTTATAGACAGTGGGCACTGGAACAAAAAAGCTTACCAAGAAGCTGAACAACTTGGATATGGAATTGATGTAATTAATCAAGATGGCCAACTCCCATACCCAGGTGTTGATTTTGATGAGTCACTTTATGATTACTTGCATGTAACCATCAACAACACGATTGAAGGCTCTACATACCATCCCAATCATTTACCAAATGTCAAAGATACTCCATTAGTTGGTGACATGTCATCCAACTTCATGGCTGAAAAATATGATGTAAACGACTTTGGTCTTATCTTTGCGGGTGCACAAAAGAACTTGGCTCCAGCCGGACTAACAATTGTAATTGTCAGAGACGACTTAATTAATCCAGCTAAACATATCCCAACGATTCTAAACTATGAATCATATGTCAAGAAAGATTCAATGTTCAATACACCACCAGTATTTCCAATTTATGCTGCAAAACTAACTACCCAATGGTTATTAGACAACGGCGGAATCTCTGAGATGGAAAAAAGAGATATTCAAAAGAGCAACATGTTATATGACTATTTAGATCAATCCAGACTATTCCATAACAACGTAAAAAAAGAAGAACGCTCATACACCAACATCGTCTTCACTACTAATGACGATGAATTAGACTCACAATTCGTCGACTTCGCCGCTAACCACGAATTAATCAGTCTAAAAGGTCACAGGAGTATCGGAGGCCTTCGTGCCAGCCTATACAATGCAATGCCAATCGAAGGTGTTGAAAAGCTAATTGATGTCCTAACTAAATTTGAACAAACTCGGGGGTAATAATTATGTATAACGTTAAAACTTTCAATGCCATTTCTCAGGATGGTTTAGATAAATTCAGTGATAAGTACCAAATCAACCAAGGCGACAATCCAGATGCATATCTAATCAGGTCAGCTAATATGTTAGACGCTGAATTTCCTGGTAGCTTAAAGGTAATTGTTAGAGCTGGTGCTGGTTTTAATAACCTACCAATCGACCGATTATCAGAATTAGGAATCGCTGCCTTCAACACTCCTGGAAGTAATGCCAATGCCGTGAAAGAAGTCGTCTTATCAATGATTATTGCGTCTGTCCGTCATCTATTCCCAGTTGCTAACTTTTCAGCTAATAACCTTCACGCTGATATCTCAAAAATGAAGAAAATCGATCCTCGTTTTAAAGGAACCGAAATCAGAGATAAAACCTTAGCCGTGATTGGTTTAGGTCACGTTGGTTCACTAGTTGCTAATGCAGCTAATGACTTAGGAATGGATGTTGTCGGATACGACCCTTACCTATCATCAGATGCCGCTTGGCGCATTGAAAGTGATATCACTCGTGCCAATACCTTAGAGGATGCAATTAAGGATGCCGATATTGTAACAGTACACGTACCTAAGAATGATGAAACCACCGACCTAATCGATACAAAAGCAATTAAACAAATGAAACCAGGCGTACACATCTTAAACTACGCTCGTCTAGGTATCGTGAACAATCAAGCAGTCGTCGATGCCTTAGACGAAGGAAAAGTAGCTTCATACATTACCGACTTCGGTGATGATGTCTTAATGAATAGAAAGGATGTCGTAATTACCCCTCACATTGGTGGATCAACAGTAGAAGCTGAAGGAAATGGTGCAGTCAGAGGTGCTAAAATTATCCAACGTTATCTAGAAACTGGTAACCTATCACAATCATTGAATCTACCAAACATGAATGTTTCAATGCACTCACCTTATCGAATCACTTTGATTCATAAGAATATCCCAAACATGGTTGGTCAAATTGCCACTAAAGCTGCTCAAAACAACTTTAACATTAACCAAATGAGTAATGGCGCTAAAGGTGAAATGGCCTATACTATGGTTGACTTTTGCGACGAGCCAACCAATCAACTATTAAATGATTTACAATCCATTAACGAAGTCATTCGAGTTCGCGTTATCAAACGAAAATAAAAAAAGGAGCTCTTTGAGCTCCTTTTTATCTGTACTTAGTATCAGCTGATAAGATAACAATGTTTACTTGAACGGTATAATCAGTTCTAATCACTCTTAATCCAATTCCATAGTATCTTAGTCCTTTTGCCTCGTTACCCAACAATTGTATCTTATGACTATCACCAGATGCACCATCGTCAGTAATCATTTCGTTAAAATACTTAACGTAATCTGAGATGTGGTAGTAGTTCTTGTCTAGAGTGGCGTAACCATTAGATTCATAGATGTCATTTTGATTCTTAACTATCTTCATTCGTTGTCCATCTAAGATGGCAGCTTCTTGACGATGGCGTTTTCCATTTCTAGTAGTGTAATGTGAAGCTTCCCCCATTGTTGGATCAACATAGTTGGCTCGTTCTTGAGCCACCTTGTTTAATCCATTGCTAGAAACCCACGATCCATTATCAGTATTTTTTCTTTGTCCTTGAACAAAGTTAATGAACTTTTCCCTGATTCGTGACTTAATTTGGCTGTCGGATAGTTGAGTTAATTGTCGACTATCCAAATCAGATGAATCATTTATACGTGGTGTAAGTGTATATTTAGATTTGGTAGTAATCTTTCTCTTCACAACATATAAATCAGTGGATTTCATCCAGCCTGATTTGGTTCCATTCTTGCTTTGGACAAACTTATATGTAGTCTTCTTAACTTTAGCGGATTTCTTTTCGTATAATGATTCTTTACCAAAATATTTTTTAGCAGATTTTGTTTTAATCTTTTTAATTTTATATGTGTCGTATAATTTAGCATCTTTCTTTAAACCAACCTGGGTGTCGCTCGATACTTTGGCACTAACCCGTTGTGTATTTGCCATCATTAATCCTGATGAAACGATTCCTACAATAATGACTGTCTTTAAAAATTTTTTCAGCGGTAAAATTTTTCTGTCCTCTCTTAATTCCTTAATTTTTTCTTAAGATTACTCAAAAGATTATATAATGTTTCATAATATTAAGAAAGGTGTAAGATGGTTAATTTTCTCTTAAGTAAGTTTATCATTTTTATACATTTATTATATAAACATCCATAAAGATAACAGTTTAATAATGATTATCATTATTTTTTATACATTTTTCTAATGAAGAAAATTTAAATTTTTATCATTTTTTGCATAAAAAAAGACATCGTGTCTAAACGATGTCTTTTTATTTACTAAATTCCACGTTGGTAAATCCAGCCGATTAACTTACCTTTGTAATAGCATTTGTAGTAATAAGTTTTCCAACCATCTTTAATTGCACGACCAGTAATGTGGACAGTCTTACCAGCAAACTCTTTTGCTGTTCCAGTTGTCTTGAAATCAGCGAAATGGCTTTGTGTTACATGGTTATAGAATCTGTAGTTACTATTTAACTTAACTTTTTTATACATGTTAACTTTAGAATAACTAATGTGTGGGCCTAATCCGTTTTGGTTAATCCAGCCTAATAACTTACCATTTTCGTATGCACGATAATAAGTACCACCATTTACGGTTGCCTTTAAATCTACCGTAACATTCTTACCATGGAATGTACGACCATAGTGAGTTCTGTGAAGTTCACTAAAGTAATTGTTTCCAGGAACATGGTTATAGAAGTTATACTTTACGGCAGTCTTAACAGTTAATGTCTTGTTTTCCTTTGTGTATTTCACATTAGATTTTGGCTTACTTGGTTTGTTATTGTTACTGTTATTTGTTGCATCAATAAACCAAGAACTATTTTTTTGTGTTAATACACTTGCATCAACGTATTGGTTCAATGCTGGAGAATAGAAATGATCTGTATATTGCCATAAAACATGTTCTCTTTGTGGTTCATTTGTTTGGTAAGCGGCTAACCAATAACCATCATATGAACTAACAGCATCAGCTGCATGAGAAACCATAAAACTTTGGTAGGAGTAGAAAAGAATTTTTCTATTTCCGACTAATGGTCTTAATGCGTTAACCCAAGCTTTGGTAGCAGCATTAGTTCCACCTGACTTAACAGTTTGTTGTTCATAATCGTTAACATAGAATCTAGCTTCTGGAGCACGACTGTATAGCGTTTTTGCCTCACTAGCTGCATCTGAAGGACTGGTATATTGACTAAATGAATATACACCGTATGGAACACCATACTTCTTCATTAAAGCAACGTTGTGGGCAAAGGTCTTATCATTGTATGCACTACCGAATTGAACACGAAGAATTACGAAAGGTACTTCATTCTTCAACGTCTTCACTTGACTATCAGTGAAGTTACCTTGCCATTCAGATAAATCGTAAACGTTGTTGGACACAGCATTACCCTTCACAGAAGTGACAGAAATACATAGAAATCCAATCAACGCAACCCCAAAACTCATCAATAAATACTTTAGTTTATACATACTCTCATCCTTTAACAATTATGATTATCTCTATTGTACAATCTAAATATTGCAAGAATGATATACACAAGTTACAATTTTTCCCAATTTCTTTACAAATTATTAAATGTTTAATTACAAATTGTAAAATTTTTAATCTTGACATTTTTCAAAACAATAAAAAACGCCCATATTAGGCGTCTTTCTACTTAACATTTAAGATAATTTTACCGGTGTTTTGTTTTTCACGCATACATGTTAAAGCTTGTTCCGATTCAGATAAATCAAATTCATTGCTTACATATAACTTAATTTTATCATCTGCTAACAAATTATAAACGTCATTGCTAAAATCAGTAATCAATTGGGCTTTATACTCGTTACTTCTGGTTGAAAGCAAAGTTCCAGTAATGGTGATTCTCTTCCCAATAATGTCCATAATATTAATATTTTTAATCTCGCTTCCACCTAGATTTCCAATTAAAATCACTTGGCCATCCAATGCAACTGATTGAATATTTTGTTGATAATAACTTGCACCAATAAAATCTAAAATTAGATCCGCCCCATGTCCATTGGTTATTCTTTTCACTTCTTCCGCAAAGTCACTATTGCGATAATCAATTGCGTAATCTGCACCATATTCCAAACAGATATCAACCTTTTTAGTGCTTGAAGTTGTAATGACGGTAGCCTTGGTAAGTTGCTTAACTAATTGAATAGCAGCGGTTCCTACCCCACTAGCTCCCGCATGAATTAAAACAGTTTGATTATCATGCAGATCTCCGATGGTAAATAGCGTTTGATAAGCGGTTAGAAAACTCTCTGGAATCGTGGCTGCTCTCTTGTAATCAATGTTGGCTGGAATTGGCATTAATCGTTCTGCCGGAACTGCGATGTATTCAGCATATCCACCGTTATCTATCAATCCCATTACGCGATTTCCTACATTATACTTAGTATTATTTCCGTCAACGACTTCACCAGCCATTTCCAAACCTAAAATTGTATCGTCTGATTTAACCTTTTGATCCGCCCATAACAAATCAACATGATTAACGCCGACTGCATGGATTTTGACCAAAACATCCCCCTCTTTTAGTTCTGGCATGGGGACATCAACCAATGAATTCGATTTTTTTGCGCTGGCAATATTAACCACTTTCATATATATAATCCTCTCTCTTTTATTTTCGTTTAAGATAGACAACGTGTCTAATCAGTGTATTTACTAGTTTCTAAAAAAATATATTAGCTACTTTTAACCCAGTGATTAAATTATATTTATTTCATTTAATATTTCTACTTACATATCTTATACTTTGTTACTAAACTTTTAGTTCACGATGCCGCGGTATCGTGCTATTATCGAGTTGAAGCTGATAACTTGATACACCTTTTCAACTCAGCTTGTTATCTTAACTTACAAACTAACTCTACATAAAAAGTGCGGCTCAATAACCGCACTTTTTTTATTTTAGTGGATCATCAATAAATTGAGCGACTCCATTTCCAAAACTCCAGTCTTCATCGGTATTGGTAGTTAAGTTAATCATTAAGTCGGTCTTCTTGATACCTAGCTTGTCTTCCAGTTGTTCAGCCAAGTCGTGGTAGAATTTCAACTTTTGTTCCTTAGTTCTTGGTCTAGTGGTAAGACTAAATACGACAACGTCGTTGGTACGATCAAAACCTAGTCCGGTATCTAAAATATTCATTTCAAAGTCTTCATGTTGAGTTAGAATTTGATATCTATCTCCGTCTGGAGCACCGAAGCAGTCTAACATGACATGGTAGGAAATATCCATTAGTTGCTTTAAGTAATCTCGGTCGTGGCCCTTGATTACGTCAATATTCATTTTTGGCATTTTTCGTTCTCCTTACATAAAATAAGTATTTGATGGATTCATTATCCAATATTTACATATCTAATGCAATCAATATGCTTTTTTGTCTTTGCCCTACTTTTATATTGTAATTGATGTCAAAATAGTGGTAATATTTAAATGTGAAAATAGTTAATATGATAGAACTATAAATACGGATGAGTAATTGATGAATCTTAGCAGCGAGTTAAGGATAGTGAGAGCTTAATAATACTTTCATCAATGAATAACACCTATTTGTTTTCGTTTTGAATCTTTTGTAGAAACGAACGTGCATTAATGCGTTATTTGATTGAGTGGCCTATTTATAGGCACTTTAGGTGGTACCGCGGAACTTTCGTCCTAATTTTGGGGCGAAAGTTTTTTATTTACCGCTATTTATAGTTTACGGAAAGGCGTGAATCACATGACACAACTTAGTGTTAAAGATCTATATACAAAAGATCTAGAAGATAACACAACAGTTTCTCTTGAAGGTTCAATTAAAACCATTCGTGGATCAAAAAACATTAGTTTTATCGAATTAAACGATGGTTCTTGCTTCAAGAGCGCTCAAATTATCGTTAAAAAGAGTAACGAAAACTTTGAACAAATCAGTAAGCTTCCAATCGCTTCAACAATTACTGTTGAAGGTGCCTTTGTGAAGACTCCAGATGCTCCCCAACCTTTTGAAGTACACGGAGAAAAAGTAGAACTAGTTGGTCGTTCAGACTCTGACTATCCTCTACAAAAGAAAAAGACTTCTTACGAATTCCTACGTACTATCGCTCACTTGCGTCCACGTACTAATACATTCTACTCAGTATTTAGAATTCGTTCTTTAGCTGCGTTTGCAGTTCACGAATACCTACAACACAATGACTTCGTTTACGTTAACACCCCAATCATCACAAGTAGTGATACTGAAGGTGCCGGTGAAATGTTCAGAGTTACAACTATGGACATGGATAACCTTCCAAAGGATGACCAAGGTCACGTAGACAACTCAAAGGACTTCTTCAAGACTGAAACTAACCTAACTGTTAGTGGTCAACTTCCAGAAGAAGCATTTACCATGGCATTCAAGAATGTATACACTTTCGGTCCTACTTTTAGAGCTGAAAACTCACACACTCCTCGTCATGCTTCAGAATTCTGGATGATTGAACCAGACATGGCATACACTCGCCTACCAGGTATGATGGATGTCGCTGAAGGTTTACTAAAATATGTTATCAACTACGTTTTAGATCATGCTAAAGACGAACTAGAATTCCTAGATAAAAATGTTAAACCAGGTCTAATCGAAAAGTTACAAAAGACTGCTAGTGAAGACTTTGCTCGTGTCACCTACACTGATGCTGTTAAATTACTTCAAGATGCAGATGTTGAATTTAAAGTTCCGGTTGAATGGGGAATTGATTTACAATCTGAACACGAAAGATACTTGTGTGAAGATGTTTACAAGCGCCCTACTTTCTTAACTGATTACCCAAGAGATATCAAAGCTTTCTACATGCGTGATAACGATGATGGTAAAACTGTTGCCGCTGCTGACTGTTTAGTACCAGGTATCGGTGAAATTGTTGGTGGTAGTGAACGTGAAGAACGTTACGACGTTTTAAACGACAAAATCAAAGAGTTTGATTTAAATCCAGAAGAATATGACTGGTACGAAGACCTACGTAAGTACGGTGAAATCAAGCATTCCGGTTTCGGTATTGGTTTCGAACGTCTAGTTATGTACGTTACTGGTATGGAAAACATTAGAGATGTTATCCCATTCCCACGTGAACCAGGTAGCGCTAAATTCTAATACATTTTAAAAAGACAAGCAGATTATTCTGCCTGTCTTTTTATTTTGCCCTCGGGATTAATCTCAAAGATGCCTAAATCACCCTCGTTACCTGCTTTGATTTCTTCTTTTGAAATTGCTTGGACAATGAATAATAAATCATCGACATCAAAGCCACGTGGCACCATGATTAGTTGATCATCTTCTTTGACTAAATATTTTGCCAGTGTCTTTTCGGCATCAACAAAGGTTTCAACATTGGCTGATTGATTAACTAAATTCGTGTCTGGAAAGAAGTAACCAAACTCACCTCTGAACTTAACCTTGATGAGGTTTTTGTGACGTTCTAAAACTGTAATTACTCTACCCATTATTTTTCCTTCAATCATTTAAATTATTGCTAATTATACCGATAATTCTAAATAGTTTAAAACAATTCCCCTTAAAAAATAAACCTTAAAAATTACTTAAAAAACGTTTTAAATTGATTTTGTAATATTAGATTGAATTATAATTAAGGTAATCTCAACTAAAAGAGGTGAAATTTATGAATAGAATCAATGAATTTGATCCATTCTCATTTATCGTCGGCATTTTGGGAGTAATTGCTGGAATTATTTCAGTATCTAGACCTGATGTAGCATTTAGTACTGTTGTACTTATTGTTGCAGTATTTTCGATCATTAGAGGTATTTTTAAGCTTACCCATATGCGTGATGTCTTCGACTCAAAGGGTTGGATCATTTTTAACAGTATTTTGGATATCTTAATCGGTGTCTTAATGCTATTCAACGGTGCATTTGGAATGTTATACATTGCTATTTTCTTTGCAATTATGTTCATTTTAGACTCACTAACAGCATTATCACTTGCTAAATATGTTAAAGATGTCAGCCACGGTTACTACATTATGGATGTAGTCTTTGCTATCTTAGGTATAATCGTTGGTATTTTATTATTAATTTCCCCAGTGGCATCTGCGTTATCAGTTGCTTTCTTGGTTGGAATTTTCTTCCTAGTGAGCGGAATCTTAATGATCGTTCATTCAATTTAAATCCAAAAAAAAGGCCTACCAATAATGGTAGGTCTTTTTTATATTTGATTATTCTAAGTGACCGATTAGAATTGCGGCAACCACAATCATTAATAAACCGATAACTGTGAAAATAATTTCTTTCTTGTTTTTGTTTTCCTTTAGAATGATTAATCCACCTAAAGTTGAAACAACAACGTTCATTTGAGTTAGTGGGAATGCGTTAGCAACACCATTTAACTTCAATGAAGTTAAGTATGCTAAAGTACCTAGTCCACCTAATAGACCAATGATTCCACTCTTGAATGTAACCTTTGATTTTAAGTAACCAAATGCTTCTTTACCGTTTAATACAAATGTAACAACAACAGCACCTAAGAACATACCAAATGTTTGTGGTAACAATCCAACTAGTCCAGAAGCATTAGTAATTCTTGGGAAAACAGAACATGCAGTGTAACCAAATGATCCAATGATTAATAATGGCATACCAGCTTTGTAATCAAGTTTCTTTCTAACAACTCCCTTATCAACGTAACTAGTACAAGTAGTTCCTAGAATCAATAGTGCGATACTTAAGAAACCGATTAACTTAGCTAAAGGTGATCCCCATTCACCAAAGAAGATAACTCCACAAAGTGGAATTTCAATTAATTGAAGACCAGTTGAGATAGGCATTGCGGTAGAAACATTCATCTTAGTAAATGAGCTGAATTGCATGTATTGAGCAACTGCCCATGCAACCCCACCTAAGAATGGCCATAGGAATTCTTGAAATGAAATAGCCGGTCTAGTAAATAGGTAAATAATAATACCAATTGCTAATTGACCATATCCAGTTCCTAACACTTGTTCAACAGGTTTACCACCAAACTTGGTAGCAATTAGTGGTCCTACCCCCCATAGAAGAGCAGGTAATATTCCGATTAAGATATCCATCTTAACACTTCCTTTTTTATACTCTGATTATAATTATAATTTCTGTTTTTCTTCTAGTGTAGTAATACGATAGTCTTTACTCCACCATTTAACATTTTTCATTATACATTCATTCCAATGCATAGTAAAGCGCTTACATTAATTAATTATAACTTTTACATTTTCTTAATATTTCACATCACTTTTCTTTCCTAATTCAAACAAAAAGCCAACTATGAAAACATAATCAGCTTTGTGATTTTATAAATCGTGATGTTTCTTTAGGTAGTAAATCATCCAATAAATAATAGCTACAGTGATAACCAATGTGAAGAACCATGACCAACTGCTGTTAGCAAATGGAAGGACATTCACATTCATCCCATAAAATCCACTTATGATTGGTGGAATGGCTAAGATTAACGACCAAACAGTCAACACCTTCATAACATCATTTAGATTATTATTAATAATATTACTGTATGTATCCTCAATCTGACTAACAATTTCGTCTAGAACGTCAAACATGTACTTACTTTCTTCATATTCAACGGCGACGTCGTCAATGTGTTGATCTTGACGTTGGTTGAATGAAATCGGAATTTCAAAGTTATCACTAGACTTTTGTAGTTGATTAATCGACATGATATTGGCAGCCGTAGCTGTCTTTAAATATACCAAGTCATTTTTTAGAATTGCAATTTCATTTAAGTGTCGATTATTAACACTGTTTTTACTACGTTTATTTTGTAGATTTTCCACAGATTCATTAATCTGATCTAGTTTATTCATGTATGGCTTGTTGATTCGTTGCAACATATTAAATACCATATCAAACTTATTACATCTTGTTTCCTGTTTGATACGGTATCTTGAATCACTCTTGGTAATAATTAAATCATTTGTAAAAGCAATAACTACTGGTGAAGTTTGTACATTTTCATCTTGTCCACTGATTAGCGCGCGCATAATCATAACAGAGTATTTCTTGACTGGATCATATTCAAAACGTGAATGTTCATGAGCATCAAGCATATACCCTTTTAAGATATTTGGTAGTTTGTATTCATCGATGGTTTCAACAACCTCTTTGGTGTTGGCATCGACCATTTCAACCCATGTTGAATCGGTTAGTTGATGAATCTTAATCAATCAAATTGCCCCCTTTTATTACGTACGTCAATATATTTTTTATTATTCCAGTATCACTTTATTCAGTCAAATCATTACATTAATCTTAAAAAAAATTTATGATATACTTTTTAAGCATACTTATAGGAAAGGAATTGATTTATTATCAGCAATTATATTAAAGTCGCACTATTAATGGCTTCTAGTCTTTTCATGCAATTTCTTGATGCGACAATCGTAACAACTGCTTTACCGTATATCGGAAGAAGTCTGAACGTCCCAACTTCTTCATTATCACTAACGGTAAGTATCTACTTTATTACCATGGCAATCTTTATTCCTTTAAGTGGATGGATTGCTAAACGAATTGGTAAGAAAAATGCTTGGCTATTAGCAACCCTACTATTCGTATTAAGTTCTTTAGGTGATGCTATTGCACCAACATTCTCGTTCCTATTAGTGAGTCGTTTTATTCAAGGTTTTGCTGGATCTTTAATGACACCTACTGCTCGATTAATCATGTTAGAGAAGACTCCTTCAAACCAATTACTTAGAATGGCCAACTACTTGGTATGGCCAGCGCTAATCGCACCTGCAATTGCACCTATCATTGGTGGATTCTTCGTGAAGTATCTTACTTGGCAATGGATTTTCTTAATTAACGTGCCAATTGGTTTATTAGCGATTATTATTGGTATTAAGTTAGTTGAAAAAGATACTCAAAAAAGCAACACTAAATTTGATTTCCTAGGTTTTATCGAAATCGCAATCTCATCTGGTTTTATCCTAATTGGAGCTGAAATTGCCACTTACGGTCGTCAATACTGGCCAACCGCTGGTATTTTAGTCCTAATTGGTCTATTGATGATTTTAGTTGTCGGATATCACTTATCACATGTGGAAAACCCACTTTTTGATATTAAGGCATTAAAAGTCAGTTCGTTTAGAATCTACCAAACTGGTGGAACTTTCTTATGGTTATCAGTTGGTGCCCTTCCTTACCTATTGACCGTATATTTACAGACCGTATTTCACTGGTCAGCATTGGTTGCTGGATACTATGTCATTTTCGTTTTCATCGGAAATATTGGTATCAAGCCATTTACCAACGTGATTATCAGACATATTAAATATAAAGCTTCATTATTAATTGCACTATTTACTGTTGGAATCAGTACTGCTGCATTAGCATGGATCCAACCTACTACAATTGGTTTCATCATCGCTGGTCTAGCATTTATTTCAGGATGCGGTCGTTCACTGGCACTTACATGCTACAACGCCGTTACCTTCTCTGAAATACCAATGGATGAAAGAAACTCAGCAAATACATTAAGTTCAGTACTACAAACCATGGCACAGGGTTTGGGTGTTTCACTAATTACCGTGGTTGTATCAGCGCTATCAAGTTTTGTCAGCGTTAATACTGCATACGAATATGGGTTCATCTTCTTAGGAATCCTAATGTTATATCCAATCATCGAAGTATTTATTCAACCTCGTGATTTTGGTAGCAGTGCACTATAAATAAAAAAGATGGCATCTAATAGATACCATCTTTTTTTGTGGAATTTTATCCACGACCGTCTTTAAATTCTGGGTATAGCTTCATACCACCATCAACATAGATGGTTTCACCAGTTACGTATGATGATTCTGTAGAAGCTAACCATGCAGCGGCTGCAGCCACTTCTTCTGGTTTACCGATACGGTTCATTGGAACTAATTCAGCAGTTTGTGCATATAATTCCGGATCTGCGAACTTCTTAGCATTGATTGGTGTGTTAATTGCACCAGGAGCAATTCCGTTTACACGAATGCCTTGTTCAGCATATTCCTTGGCAACTGTTTCAGTGAATAGTTTGCTACCACCTTTTGATGCAGCATAATCAGCAAAATGTGGCCATGAAATTAATTGATGAACTGAAGACATGTTAATAATGTTTCCTTCACGATTATGATCCAAGAAGTAATTTAATGCGGCCTTAGTACCTAAGAAAGTACCAGTTAAGTTAACATTAATTACTCGTTTCCAATCTTCAAGAGCTAACTTGTGAGTTGGTGTTTCTTTTTCCATTCCAGCGTTATTGATGAATAAATCCATATCACCGAATTCCTCAACAGCTGTCTTAACTAACTTATTTATATCTTCTTCTTTTGAAACATCAGCTTGAACGGCAACTGCGTCTCCTCCGTTTTCACGAATTTGATCAACAGCTTCTTGTGCACCATTTTGATCTGAATGATAGTTAAATACTAACTTCATATGTTCTTGAGCTAAACGAAGTGCAATCGCCTTTCCAATTCCTTTTGAGGCACCAGTAACAACTGCTACCTTTCCATTTAAATCTGTGTACATTAAAATCATTCCTTTCCAAAAGAATTCATTATTTTAATTATGACACAAATTCCAATAAATGAAATTTTCTGACATTAAATTAAGATAATCTTTAACAATGACAACACTAACAATAATATTATATTGATGAAAGTAAATTTCTTCAAAAATTTACCACTGGCTTGTGGAACATTAAGCGATATTTGTTTATACGCTAATAAATTAGCCAATGATGCGACCAATGTTCCTAATCCACCAATCGACACTCCATAATAGATTGATGTAAAATCAGCCGAAAATTTGGACAATAGTACTGATGCTGGAACATTACTGATAAACTGACTTGTTATGACTGACGTTATATAGGTATGAATGCCATCTTGTGTGAATTGATGAATCAATGAAACCACTATATCAATTCGACTGAGCATCCCTACTATCAAGAAAAAGAATACAAACGACAACAATAATGAGTAATCAACATCAGAGATACTTCTAGGAGAAAATCCTTCAACGACTAGCGAAGTAATTATCGTATCAATCCAAATTGATAGTATTGAGAACTGAGATAGTAGGACAAGTATAAATAATCCACCAATCATCAGCAGATGTATTTTATTAATACTTATTAATTCAGTCGATGTATCTTGTATTGGCTTATTTTCACTGAATAAAATTAATACTATCAATGAGGCCATTCCCATTACTAATAATATCAACGATTGAGAAAAAAACGACATAATTGAGATATGATAAAACTCAACTAAAAAAACATTTTGTGGATTACCAATCGGCGTAAAAGCACTCCCTAAGTTTGCTGCAATCGTTATTAAAACAGTTGGATAAACTATCGACAATTTTAAACGCTTGGCAATTAATATATATAACGGAACTAATGTAATAATCGCAACATCATTAGTCACAAACATAGATAGAATGAAGGAAGTAATTGTAATATAAGCAGTTATTTGGCGTGTTGTTTTGACATGGTTTATAATCGAGTTACTTATGTAAGCTAAAATCTTTGCTCGTTTCACTAACGAGATGATTAACATTAGGTTAAACAAGATTACGATGGTGTTTAAATCAATGTCTTTGAAATTCATTGGTTTAAATATAGCGATGATTAAAAAGATTGCAACCACAACCTTTAATACCACATCTGAAATAATATTTTCAAAAATTGTTTTTATCAATTTTTATACACCACCCCGTAATAATCTTCTATCGTTAACCTATAATTTAACATTTAAGGGAATATTTTTCATATTTTTCTTTAAACTAGCTTAAATAAGTGGTAAATTGTACCTTATCAATGTGTGAATTTTACATAATTACTTTTGGAGGATTTAGTCATGAAAGCTAAATTTGATAAGATTTCCATTATGGGAATGCTAATCACCTTAGGAATTGTTTATGGTGATATCGGTACTTCACCTCTATATGTAATGAATTCAATTATTGGTAATGCTGGTAAAATGGCCAACATCAAACCATTCTACATAATTGGATCAATTTCATTAATCATATGGACATTAATGGTGATTACAACAATTAAATACGTATTGATTACAATGCGTGCTGATAACAACGGTGAAGGTGGAATATTCGCCCTCTTCGCTCTGGTTAGAAGAAAAGCAAAATGGCTAGTTTGGCCTGCTTTAATCGGTGGTGCTGCATTGTTAGCGGATGGTACTTTAACTCCTGCAGTTTCAGTAACATCCGCTCTTGAAGGTTTGAAAGGACAACATTTTGGTCCTATTTCATTTAGTAATTCACAACAAAACGTCTTAATCATTACTTCATGTGTACTTTTAGTTTTGTTCCTTATCCAAAGATTTGGAACTGGAATCATTGGTAATTCATTCGGACCTGTAATGTTTATCTGGTTTACCTTCTTGGCTGTAATGGGTATTGTGAACCTGCTAAAATATCCAGCCATTTTAGGTGCATTCAATCCAATATATGCGATTGAAATTCTATTCAGTCCTGTTAACAAAGCGGGTATCTTCATTCTAGGTAGTATCTTCTTGGCAACTACCGGTGCTGAAGCTTTGTACTCAGATATGGGACATGTTGGTAAGAAGAACATTTATGGTACATGGCCATTTGTTTACTTTGCCCTAATCATGAATTACTTAGGGCAAGGTGCTTGGGTTATTAACAACGCTCATAATCCAAATTTTGCTAATTTGAGTAACTTAAACCCATTCTATGAAATGCTTCCTGATTCACTTCGTGGATTTGCGATTGTAATTGCCGCTTTAGCCGCAATCATCGCTTCTCAAGCATTGATTACTGGATCATTTACTTTAGTTGATGAAGCAATTGGTCTTAAGTTCTTACCTCGAATGATTGTTAGACATCCAAGTAACGTGCGTAGCCAAATTTACATCTCAACTGTAAACTGGTTCTTATGTATTGTTACCTTCATCGTTGTTTGGTCATTCGGTAGTTCTGAAAGAATGGAATCAGCTTATGGTTTAGCAATTACAATTACTATGCTTATGACTACTGTTCTTCTATTTGAATACCTTTCAGGTAAGATGAGAAGACTATGGGCTTTCTTTATCGCTGCATTCTTTGCTGTTATCGAATTTACCTTCTTCATTGCAAGTATTATTAAGTTCGTGCATGGTGGTTTCGTCACACTAATCATCATGGGTGCTATTCTAATCGTCATGATTCTATGGTACTTCGGTAACAAGCGTCGTGACCATTATGAAAAGGAAAGCGAATATGTTTCACTTACTCAATACAAAGACCAACTATCTGCTTTGAGTGAAGACGAATCAATTCCTCTATACACTTCTAACTTGGTATACATGACTAAGATTAAAAATGACTACCAAATCAAGCGTAGTACAATGTATTCAATCTTAGACAAGGAACCAAAGAGAGCGAAAGTATACTGGTTCGTTACTGTTAATGAAACAAGTAATCCTTACGAAAGTAACTACACTGTTGACTTGTTGGATACAAAGAACGTCGTTGACGTTCAACTATACCTTGGATTTAGAAAGCAACAAAGTGTAAGTATCTACCTACACCAAATTGTTAACTATCTAATTAAACAAGGTGTTATTGATCCACAAAAGCAAAAGTATACTTCAAATGGTAAACCTGGTAATGTTGGTGACTTTAAATTCGTTATCATCAACGAACGTCCTTCTGACTTAGCATTGAACTCAGAAATCAATGCCTTTGACAGACAATTAATTTCTGGACGTATCTTCCTACAAAACATCACTGCATCCCCTATCTCATGGTATGGTTTGGAATTCAGTAATGTTATTGAAGAATCTTCTCCACTATTTATTACCATGCAACATGATCAATATTTAGTACAAAGAAAGATTTACCACTCAATTCATACAAGACATAACATATAAAATAAAAAGGACTTACCAATTTGGAAGTCCTTTTTATTTGTGTTTAATTCATCATTTCATCGATGGCTGCAGCCATACGGCGAACCCCTTCGTGAATTTGATCTTCTTTCATATTGGAGAAGTTCATTCTAAATGTTCCGGGAATGACTTCATCCGGATAGAATGGTTCACCTGGTACAAAGGCAACGTTATGCTTAACGCAGTTGTTAAATAAGTCCATAGTATTAACATTACCAGGTACCTCTACCCAGATAAACATTCCTCCTTCTGGATTACTATGCTTAACGCCTGCAGGGAATTGTTCGTCAATTTCCTTTAACATAAGAGATGCACGTTCGTAATAAACGTCTGAAATTGCCTTAATATGTTTATCCAAATCGTTGTCCTCCATGTATTGAGCAACGATAAATTGTGATAAGTTATCTGAATGTAAGTCGGCAGATTGTTTCATAACAACAAACATATCGATAAATTTCTTATCGGCCACAATCCATCCCAATCTCATCCCAGGGGCTAAGATTTTTGAGAATGTGTTCATGTACACCACAGTACCATTCTTATCAAAGTGTTTAACTGGTGGTACAGCAACACCTGAGTATCTGATTTCACCATATGGGTCATCTTCTAGAATAGTTACACCATGCGCTTCGGCTAATTCAACCATTTTAGCACGACGATCAGCAGTCATAGTACGACCAGTTGGATTTTGGAAATTAGGAATTGTGTAGATAAATTTAGTATCTGGATATTGGTTTAACTTTTCTTCTAACACGTCCATCTTCATTCCGTCTTCATCCATGTCAACACCAACAACCTTAGCTCCATAACTTCTGAATACGTCTAACGCACAAAGATATGTTGGTTTTTCAACTAAGATAACGTCACCTTTATCAACCATCATCTTAGCAACTAAGTCAATTGATTGTTCTGAACCAGTGGTAATACAAACATTATCCACAGTAGTTGTTACTTCTTTGTTGGTTTGCATTCGATCTACGATTAATTCTCGTAAATGCGGGTTACCAATTGCAGCGGTATATTGTAATGCTTCAGCACCATGCTTTTCAAAAACCTTATCAGCAGCTTCATGCATTTCTTTCACCGGGAATAATTCAGGAGCAGGTAGCCCACCAGCAAATGAAATGATTTCTGGATCACCAGCTACCTTTAAAATTTCTCCCACCACATCATTATCTACATTCGGTACACGACTTGAAAACTTGAAATCCATACAAAATCACTCCATTCTAAATAAAAAAGTTAACGCCAAATTTCGCGTTAACAATAATATAGTACTGTGAGATTAAATTTTCAATAGTTTTCTAATCATTTTCTAATATTAATATAAATTACCTAGCAAAAAACGACGTAAATGCAAAATAGCAGTATAATTATTTCGATTATAAGTAAAATAATGCGATATAAGGCCCTTTCTCCTTTTTTATGGGTAAATATGTATGTTGTATACATAAGAACCATTAAAACGCTAATAATTCCAGCTAGGATAAATCCAACAACATACATTACATTTGATCCACTGATTCCACTGATAATAAAAATGAGTGGAAAAATGTATAACGCGATATTTAATAATATTTCTTTAATAATTGTTTTCATGATTAATACTCTCCCATTGTTCAGATACTTAATTTTATCGTTGATAAGTGATATCGAATTGTTTTAATAATAGCACGATAAATGTCGTATTTTTTTAATTTTTTTCAAATTATTTATTGTCATAATAAATATCATCATTTATAATTGTAGATACATATTCAAGTCATCCCACTAAATGTTGTTCGTTATTTAGCTATTATTTTTTCGCAGCATTAGAAGTGGACACATATTATAAAAGGAAGTCATCAACCTACCGATGACTTCCTTTTTTATTACCCAACGTGATTTTCTTTTAGAATCATTGCCACCTCTTTTTCCATTTCTGGAGTCTTGGTCCATTCTTCAAAATGATCCATACTTTCATCTGGCATTTCAAAATTTTCGTTAATGTAATTTTCGTAATTAATAACATGCTCTGAATGCGGAATGTTTAGTTGTAAAATACGAACTTCCTTAATAAAGCCTCGTTCTGCAGCTAGTTCTGCTCTCCCGTTTTGAACCATGTTACTAATTTCCATGTACTTGGTACCATCTAATCTAGTAATTTGTTCAATTAAATCTAATGTTTCATGACTCTTCATTTCTTTAGCCATTTTAATTTAATCTCCCCTCGCAAAAAAATCCGTTCAAAGAAAACGGATTTTTTTATTATTTAATAGTTGCTTTTACTGATGATGTCTTCTTTTCAGTAGTAGTCTTTTTATGGTGCTTCTTTGTTGTCTTCTTGTTATCTTTAGCAACACCCTTAGGTAATACTAACTTCTTAGTTGGTTTTACGATTGATGATGGGTGTTCAACAATATGGCTTAGTGGATGACCTGAAACGTTCACTAAACAGAAGAATAAAGTTGCGATAGTTACTAACCAAGTAAATAGAACTGATGTCTTAGGCATCTTTTCACTAATTACTGAACTGTAGAAACGCTTCTTAACTTCATTAGCAACATGCTTGTCATTAGGACGTTGAGCTTGTTCTTCTTCAGTAACTTGTCTTTGGTATGCATCAATATCAAAGTCTTTTTGAATTTGTTTTTGTTCTGCTTCAAACTTAGCCTTATCTTTCTTAGATAACTTCTTGAACCATTCAATAAATTCACGGTACTTAGTTGTTACTTCTTGAGTTTCACCAATCATTCTTAACTTACCATAGTTAATCCAAGCAACACGGTCACATAAGAATTCAATTTGTTTTAGTGAATGAGAAACGAAAATAATAGTCTTACCTTGTTCTTTAAAGTCAGCAATCTTGTCCACACACTTTTGGTAGAAAGTATCATCCCCAACAGATAATGCTTCATCAATGATCAAAATATCTGGGTTAATGTGAACAGCGATTGAGAATCCTAAACGTGACTTCATACCTGATGAATAACTCTTAACAGGTTGATCCACGAAATCACCAATATCAGCAAATGAAACAATGTCGTCCATTAATGCATCAATTTCTTCATTAGTTAAACCTTGCATTAATGACTTCAATCTAATGTTTTCTCTACCGGTTAGGTTCTTTCTTAGACCCGCACTAATCGCAACGATTGAAGTGTCACCTTTTACATCAACATAACCAGTTGTTTGAGGAATAATTCCAGAAATAATGTTAGAAATAGTTGATTTACCTGAACCGTTAACACCAATTAATCCAAGTGCTTCTCCTGGTCTAACTTCAAAAGATACTCCCATTAGTGACCAGAAATGAGGAACATCTGTCTTAATGGAGAAAAATGATTTTAATTTATCAGCTTGTGTTTTGAACAAATCGTACTCTTTGGTTACGTTTTGAACCTTAATCTTATAATCTTCAGTCATTTTTTAATACTTCCTATATTTTATTTCGATTTAATTATTATAAAACTAACTACTATTTATATCAAATTAATAAAAAAGTAGTGACTTGGCAGAAATCCAATAATTCTTATGATTTAAAACTATACGGTACCAAGTAGTATTATACTTAGTTCTAATTCCCTTTAAATTAACAACAACTTTGTAATCCTTTGGTACCTTTACTTGTGACCAAGCAGTCTTTTGAATGTGCTTATAATTGCCAGGAATGTGGTTGTATAGAGAAAACTTACCGTAATTATTCAAATATGCATATCCTGATGCTTTTGAATAAAGTGACGACTTTGAAGTTGTCTTCTTTTTTGTAACTTTCTTCTTAGCTATCTTCTTTTCAGCCTTAATATAAGTAACACCCATCTTGTTCACCCAAACGTCTCCTATTTTAGAAACATTGATGCGGTACCAAGTGTTTTCTTTACCATGATAGGTGTAGGTTGCAATTTGGTTTACGTTAAATGTTTGATTCTTATAACTATTAGATGAACCTAGTGATTTAGCTAATGTTTGAGAATTGAAAACATTGCTGTATAGTCCACGATTTGCATGACTTAGTTTAGCCTTACCATTGTATTCCTTAATATGAATTGTTGGAAAATCAATGGCCTTAGCACTTACCCAATAACTCTTAGCATTCTTACTAGTCTTGATTCGATACCAAGTAGTACTTGCACCTTTATAATTACGTACAGCTAGACAATCAACATATACATTACTTCCTGCTTTTAGGTAACCAGGCCAATTGCCAGTCACATTCTTAGTAGTCGTATCTTTAACGTGAGTGTAAAGATTGTAGTTTGCAAACTTGGATGATAATTGGAAAGTTTCTAGCGGATTACCATATGTATAAGTTGCAGTCGCTAGTTTTTTCTTTGACTTAGTAGTTGTAGGTTTAGTGTTATTTGTGCTTTGTGTACTTGTATTGGTATTAGTTGAAGCCGTATTACCATCTAAAGTAGTTAAGTTATAAGTATTAATAATATTGATTAACTTACTAGCATAACTTGGATCGGTTGCATAACCATCCTTTTGGATGTTGGTTGCTGCTTCGAATCCATCCTTAGATTGTGACTTAAATACATTGGCATAGCGTGAGTTAACAGTTAAGAAAGTGGCATAGCCTTGAAGACTGTCCATAATACTGTTATAGCTCTTGAAATATGCATAGGTGCTATACGCTTGTCCTTTGGAATTGTATTCCAAGGTCTTTAATTTAACACCTGTTCCATCAAATGATTTAATACCAAACAAGTTATTTGCTGATTGCGTCAAGATACTGGTCCCATAACCACTTTCTAACGCCGCTTGAGCAACCATTGTTGAAGCATATAAATTATTGCTATTTGCAATAGATTGAGCAATTGGTGAAATTGTTGAAATAAAATTGTCAGCAGTTAATTGTGACCCCAACACGTTATTAATTGCAGAATTAGTTGTGTTTGTATTAACGGTCGATGCATTGGCAGTATTATTTACACCATTGTCTAAATCATCAGCATGAGAAACATAAAAATGTCCTGCTGAAATAACTACACTCGCACTCAGGACATATAGCAATGATTTGACGATCGGTCTTCTTCTCATAATTATTCTCTCTCCATTAAAAGTCTTTTTATTTAATCTTATCTCTTAACGCCTCTTCGGCTAGCACTAAGACGATTTTGTTGTTCTTTAAACTTATTAAATGTCTTATCAGCCTTAGCTTGTTTATTTGAATTGTTCTTTGTTTTTTTTGTAAATTTCATCAAAAACACTCCCAGTTAATGATTATAACATGTTAGCGTAATTTTTTATAAAATCTTATAAGAAAAATCAGTCTCTTTTTAATTTTAATTAAATAAAAAAGAGTGCTAAATGCACTCTTTTAAATATCAAATTATTGAACAGTAACACTCTTAGCAAGGTTTCTTGGATGGTCAACATCTAAGCCCTTGTTCAAACTAGTGTAGTAAGCCAATAGTTGAGCAGGAATAACACTCAATAATGGTGTTAATAGTTGATCAACGTCTGGAATAACGATGTCATCGTTATCTTTAGCAAGTGATTCAGTAGCAATAGTAATTGCCTTAGCACCACGAGCCATGGTTTCTTCAAGGTTACTTCTAGTCAATCCTGCGGTGTTTGGTTGAGTAATGATACCAACAACTGGAGTGTTTTCCTCAATTAAAGCAATAGTTCCGTGTTTTAATTCTCCTGAAGCAAAACCTTCAGCTAAGATGTATGAAATTTCCTTTAGTTTCAAAGATGATTCTAGTGAAACAAAGTAATCAATTCCTCTACCAATGTAGAATGCACGGTTAGCATTTACAAAGTACTTCTTAGAAAGTTCGTTAATCATTTCCTTTTCGTCAACGATTGATTGCATACCTGTGGCAACGAAACCTAATTGTTGTTTCAAGTTAAAGTCTTTAGCAGCCTTAATTTCTGATGATTCACCTAAAGCCTTAGCTAGGATTGCTTCAACAGTAATTTGAGCTGTATAGGCCTTAGTTGATGCAACTGAGATTTCTGGACCAGCATGTAATAGTAATGTGTAATTAGATTCACGAGAAAGTGTTGAGTTTGCGACGTTTGTAATTGTCAAACTCTTGTATCCCAATTGATTTAGGTTAACTAATACTTCACGACTATCAGCTGTTTCACCACTTTGACTTAAGAAGATAAAGAATGGTTTCTTTGAAAGTAGTGGCATGTTGTAGGCAAATTCTGAAGAAACGTGGACTTCGGTTGGTACCTGTGCCAACTTTTCAAATAGTTCTTTACCAACTAAACCAGCATGGTAACTAGTACCCGCAGCAATGATGTATAGACGATCTGATTCTTTAATTGAATCTAATAGATCATCTTCGATTACTGGCTCACCGTTTTCATTTAGGTATTCAGCTGAAAGCTTTCTCATTACATTTGGTTGTTCGTCAATTTCTTTTAACATGTAGTATGGATAAGTACCCTTATCAGTGTCACTAGCGTCAATATCAACGTGGAATGGTTGTCTGTCTGTAACGACATCACCATCTTTGTTTTCGATGGTTACTGAATCTGGCTTAACAGTAACAAAGTCACCGTCATCTAATTCTAGGAAGTCATGAGTAACGTTTAACATTGCTAGAGAATCTGAACATACAACGTTGCAATCTTCACCAAGACCAATTAATAATGGACTCTTGTTCTTAGCAACATAAATAGTATTTGGTTCTTCTCTATCCATTAATTGGAATGCGTATGAGGCACCCTTCAATAGTGATAAGGTCTTCTTAAATGCTTCTTTAGCATTTAGATTTTCAGTTACAGCGAAGTGGTCAACTAATTGAACAACAACTTCTGTATCAGTTTGTGAAGTAAATTCAACATCACTTAAGTATTTTTCCTTTAGATCACGGTAGTTTTCAATAACCCCATTATGAACTAGGTAGAATCTCTTGTCTTGTGAGAAATGAGGATGCGCGTTTTCAACAGTTACTCCCCCATGAGTAGCCCATCTAGTATGCGCGATTCCTGCACTTCCGTTAATCTTCATATCATTTACGGCGTCTCTTAGATTACTAATCGCACCAGTTCTCTTTACAAGGTAATCCTTATTACCTTCATCGTTTACGTATAAACCAGCAGAATCATAGCCACGGTATTCTAGCTTTTGTAAACCATTAACTAAAATATCAACAGCATTTTTGTTCCCTGTTACACCAACAATTCCACACATATTATATTTTCCTTTCACTCTATATTTATTAATTGTTTTAAATAAATTTATATCTTTTTTATCATTTTCGACATATTCTAGATTACAAGTTTTAATTATCAATGTCAATTGATAAATGTCAAATTGGTATAGTTTATGCAAAAAAAGTAAAAAATTGTGTCATGTTAGTATCAACAAGCGTAATTTGAACAAATATCTAAATTAAATTCTACTCATTTTATACCATTTATAAAATTGGTATGGACAAATTAATGGTGAGAAATCGCAATAAAAAAAGCAATCTAATTAGATTGCTTTTAATAATTTTTATTCAATTCCAAAACGTTCTTGAACAACGTCTGCAATACGTTTAGTATAGCCATCTACTAATTCTTGTGTTGGGGCTTCTGCCATCACACGTAGTAATGGTTCAGTACCACTAGGACGTACTAGAACACGGCCATCACCGTTCATTTCTTTCTCAACTTCAGCGATAACTGCCTTCACTTTATCATCTGCTTGAGCACCGTCTTTATCGCTAACTTTAACGTTGATTAGTTGTTGTGGGTACTTAGTTACTTCGCCAGCAAGTTCTGATAACTTCTTACCAGTATCCTTCATTACGTGTAGCAATTGTAAACTAGTTAATAAACCGTCACCCGTAGTGTTGAAGTCTAGGAAAACGATATGTCCTGATTGTTCTCCACCTAGGTTGTAACCAGATTTGTTCATTTCTTCAACAACATATCTGTCACCAACCTTAGTTTGAACATTGTGCATACCATTTGCTTCCATTGCCTTGTACATACCTAAGTTACTCATAACAGTAGTTACCACAGTGTCTTGCTTTAGACGACCATGATCTGACATGTACTTACCACAAATATACATAATCTTGTCACCATCAACTAACTCACCGTTTTCATCAACAGCTAAACAACGGTCACCGTCACCATCAAAAGCTAGTCCAATTTCAGCACCTTGTTCTACAACCATTTTTTGTAGTTGTTCTGGATGAGTTGAACCAACTTGGTCGTTAATGTTGATTCCATTTGGCATAGTGGCCATGGTTTCAAATTCAATACCTAAATCAGCATATAAACGTGAAACTAAATTGCTTGTGGCACCATTCGCTGAGTCAACGCAAATCTTCATACCTGATAAATCATCAGGAACAGTTTGTTCTAAGAAACGAATGTATTTTTGACTACCTTCTGAGTAATCATCAACACTACCTAGTCCCTTAGCAGATGGACGTGGTAAATCATCATGGTCAGCTTCTAGGATTGCTTCTATTTCTTCTTCTAATTCATCTGATAACTTGTAACCATCTGAACCAAAGAATTTTATACCATTGTATTCAGCTGGGTTGTGTGAAGCAGTAATCATAACACCGGCAGCAGCACCTTGCGTTCTAACAAGATAAGCGACACCTGGAGTTGTAACAACACCTAATTGAAGAACTTCAATTCCGACTGATAGTAAACCGGCAATTAAAGCACTTTCTAACATTTGACCAGAAATTCTGGTATCTCTTGCAACTAATACTTGAGGTTGTCCCTCTGCTTGGCTATGCTTGGTTAAAATGTAACCACCAGCACGTCCACACTTGAAAGCTAGTTCGGGGCTCAAGTCTTTATTAGCTACCCCTCTAACTCCGTCTGTTCCAAAATACTTCATAATTCTATCTCCATTCATCATTCGATTATTAAAAATCTATTGTGGAATAACTGTTACTTTGATGTTTTCAGGATCAAAACCAGTAACATTATTTAGATTCTTATCTAATTCCACATTGACCACTTTCTTTGATGTAATTCCAGAAACATCAACGTAAGCGATTACCTTTTCAATTGATTCAAGCTGCTTTTTAGTCCCAAAAACTTTTACCTTATCAGTATCTGATGTTAATTCATATTTTTGGTTACTAGAGCCATTTTCAACTTTTAATTTTAGTGAAACGTTTTTATTATTTCCACTACTTATTGGCAAATTAACAGAAGTTGTTGATGGCGTCAAGATGACGTTAACAATTCGGCCCTTTGAGTCCAATGCTTCTAAAACAGCTGAAGAGCTGACTGACTTCTTAGTATTTTGTGGAATGCTTAGCTTAGCAATAACTTGCTTAATTTTAGCAATTTCATTTGCTGCTCCAGTCACCTTTACCTTGTTTGTTCCAAGAACTGGTTTCCCAGCTGAATATCCATCAGCAATGTTAGATGATTCGTATTCAGCTTTGACTGGAAATTCCACTGTCTTTCTAGGTTGAATATTAACGTAGATATAACTTGGATTCATGTAGTATCTCAACTCGTTATTTAAACCATCTTGATACAAACGAACCTTATGAGTTCCAACGCCTAGTCTGGAAAGATCAGCATACACCTTAAAATTCTGTGTATTAACTGTAGTAGTAACTAAAGCTGTTGGTCCTACAATTTTAACCGATACCTTTTCAGGATAACCGGTAACAAAGTATTTGCTGTTATCGACATTTAATTGTAGTGGCACTGATATATTTGCTGACTTATTAGAAGTCAATTGAGTGATATCTTCAGAGCTACCATAGTTACTACCTGAACCAAAAAGTTTTGATTGGTTAACATAAGCAAATAATAAGATAGCAAAAATCAATGCCAATAATCTTAGATACCATGGGCTATTAAATTTCTTCATTATTTTTGCCCCCCAGTTGATTGCTTAATTTTGTCAAACCAATTAAAGATGGTTGTAAATAAGTTCTTATTCATTGAATCTTGCTTAGTAATCAATTGATCACGTAAGAACTTCATATAGTCTTCCTTATTCATTCCACGCAATAATTCGTTGTTCTTGGTAATTGATACTTCCCCTGTTTCTTCAGAAATAACAATTGTTAAAGCATCAGTAACTTCGGAAATACCAACGGCTGCACGATGTCTAGTTCCTAATTCTTTTGGAATTAGGTTACTTTGTGACAATGGTAGGTATGCAGCAGCTACAGCAACACGATTATTACTAATGATAACCGCACCGTCGTGTAATGGTGTATTTGGAATAAATGTATTAATCAAAAGTTCACCGGTGATATCAGCATCTAACTTAATTCCTGTTTCGATGTAATCTTCTAATCCTGTATCCATTTGAATAGTCATTAAAGCCCCAATTCTACGTTTTGACATATATTGGATGGCTTTATTAAGTTCCAAAATCATCTTTTCATTTTCAACGTTTTGGTTTTGTGCGTGTTTAATAATAGAGCCTCGACCTAAATGTTCTAGACCACGTCTAATTTCAGGTTGGAAAATAATAATAATCGCGATAACTCCCCAATTAATAACTTGGTCAGTTAAATAAGATACGGTTGTGAATCCAAAGATTACACTGATAATTTTCACAATGGCAATTACTAAAACACCACGGAATAATTGGACAGCTTTTGTGCCCTTAAGTAAGATAATTACCTCATAGATAATAAACCAAACAACTAAGATATCTAAAAGATTACTTAATGTTAAGATGTTACTCCAATTTATCCCCATACCTATTCCTCCATAATTTCATTCATATCTATATTATATCACTCATTTTCGTTTATTTTTAGCATTATCATTTTTGATAGAATTTTTAAGTAATAATCATTCAATATTTACCATTTAAGGTTTAAAATGGAACTAATAATATTTTGAGAGGTCCAAATTATGTTTAAAAACGCACGTTGGCAAGTACGCCTATTTTTCATTTTGTGGATAATATTTTTATTCGTGGTGGCAAAACCACCATTTGACTTTTTAGTATTAAACACTTTCTTGGGTTACATCCCCATTGAACTCAGTTTGGAACTAACAAATAAATACATTGAAAAGTCATGGATTTTTTGGCCAATCTTTGCACTTTGGTTAATTTTTTATCCCAATGCCCCCTACCTATTGACCGATCTATTCCATTTATCACTTCTTCAACCATATGGAACGAACGGACTATTAAGATTATCGGCTCACATGTGGATGAACTATTCATTTCTAATAATTAGTGCTTTAGGATGCTCATTACTTGGTTTCTATGGTTTATTTCAAATCGTAAACCGTTGCTTCGCATTCTTCTCAATCCATTCTAAAGTCGCAAAAGTATTACTAATCTTTGCTTTAAACGTCGTTTCATCAATTGGAATTTATGTTGGTAGATTTCTTAGATTCCACACCGTTTACTTATTATTTTCACCTAGATTGGTGATTAAACAATTAACTGAGATGTGGACATTAAAAATGTTAGTATTCGTAGTCATCATGACAGTAGTCCAATGCTTTATCTACTGGATTTTATACTTAATCCTAAAAGATGTAAAAAATTCAAAAGAATAATAAAAAGACAGCCTTTTATCGGCTGTCTTTTTTAGTCTGTGCTTAATTCATTATTTTCAACATAATTTACTTCTTGTCTTAACTTAGAAGCCAATTTAAAACTAATTTTATCATTGACTAATAATTCTTGAATTCCCTTACGATAAGCCTCTAACTCTCGTTCTTTTGCTATACGATAATACTTTTCATAATCCAATGAACGAGTTCTTAAAGCCAAACTAAGGTTAGTGTATTCGTCAACAATTGAATTAATTGCTTTTGAATCGCCATGTTCTTTTAGCTTTTTAACAGTATAGTCATTAACCATAATTAAAGCTTTTTGAATCTTTAGCTTTTGTTCCTTGTCAGAACGTTGTTTAAATAGCCATAGTTTGGTTGTTTGAATGGCTGACATGAACTCTAGCTTTAAGTTGAAATCATTAAACGCAACTAAGTTCTTTAATTCACGGTGGTTAATTTGATAGTTAATAGCATTAGCTTCCTTACTCGTAACAACCTTGTCTGAGACTAATTTTCTAACCGCTTGGTGTTCATATTCGACAGCCAATGAACGAATACTCTTTTCTAGTTCATCAGGTTTAATTGAAGATAGTTGTCTAATCATCAATTCACATTGATCAATTAAAATATTGCAAATATGTTTGTCCGAACGGTCCATTTTTTTCATATCGTCAATAACGTAGTTTAGAACATAAATACGTGCTTTTTCTTCGCTCCAATGATTATCATTGTTGTAAGAAACTACTTGATTATTTTTAGAAATTAATGGCAAAACAATGACTGCAGCGAGTAAACTTAAAACGATTACGATTGATGCGATAAATAATACTAATTCACGATCAGGAAACGCTTCATTTTGAACGGTAATTAATGGAATGGAAAGAATTCCGGCCATAGTAATGGCACCACGCACACCTGAGAAACCAACAATATTTGCTGCTCTGATGTCGATTGAACCAACCTTCTTAGTAGTAATTAGGTTGTGACAAATTTCATATAGAATAATCCAAACAATTCTAATAATTAGAATAATCAACCATGTCACAACTGCATAGCCGATTGATTGAAAGGTATTAAACTTCATGTCGTTAATAACAGCTTCCATTGCAAATGGAAGCTCAATTCCTAGTATTAAGAACACAATTCCGTTTAATAGGTAAACGATAATGTTCCAGGCTTGCTCACTAATCAGTTGTAACTCAGCTGATGATGATTGAGTTGATGTATTATTCACATGATACACAATTCCGGCCGTTACCACCGCAATTACTCCTGAGGCATGGAAAACATCTTCAGAAAGCAAATAAACAACGAATGGCGATACGATTTGTAGGACAACATTAAATACTAAATTAGTTAAGCCGTTCTTGTATAACCACTTACGAACCAATGAGATAACTAACATTGTCACTACTCCAATGATGGCACCAACGATACTGATGTAGAAGAAATCACCTACAGCACTCTTCAATGAGAAGGCACCATAAACAGTTGCAGCAATAGCATACTTGAAACCAATCAAACCACTGGCATCATTAATTAAACTTTCCCCATTTACCAAATGCAAAATATTTTTAGGTAAGCGCACCTTTTTGGCGATTGATTCAACGGCAATTGGATCGGTTGGTGATAAAATGGCAGCTAATGAAAATGCTACTGGAAGTGGCATTGATGGAATTAATTTATAAATTAACAAACCACCAAAAAACATCGTGATAAATACTAAGATGATTGCATTTGCAAAGATGGGCCATCTCAATTCCCAAAGTTCATCCTTGGGAAAACGACGTCCATCGTTAAATAGCAACGGAGCAATAAATAATAGTAAAAACCAGTCTGTACTAAGGTTAATGCTAAAGTTACCAATCAATGCTAAGCCACATCCGAATACGACCTGGATTAAACTAACCGGTATGGCCTTAACGTAGTGATTAATAATTGTTGATAGAAGCAGTAGTAACGTTAAAAATAAAATAATTTCAATAAGCTGCATTGATTATCCCCCTATTTATCTTGTCCGATAATTCTTACTTCCGTTTCTAAATGTACTTTGTTTTTAGCGTAAACAGTTTCTTGTACATGCTTAATTACGTTTAAATAATCGGTAGCAGTCGCGTTATCAATATTTACAATGAATCCAGCATGTTTCTTAGATACTTGGGCCCCACCTGATTGATATCCTTGTAAACCGGCATCATGAATTAACTTACCAGCAAAGTAACCTTCTGGTCTCTTAAATACACTTCCACAAGATGGTAAATCAAGTGGCTGTTTTGATTCACGTAACTCATTTAAATGATCCATCTCTGCTTGGATTTTATCTTTATCCCCAGTGGATAACTTAAATGTGGCTTCCAAAACGATATCGTCTTGGTCTTGCACAGTGCTATGTCTATATCCAAAATCTAATTCACTATTTGATAGTGTTTTAATTTCATTTTCTGGTGTTAATACAGTAACTGATTCAATAACTTCAGCAGTTTCTCCACCATAAGCACCGGCATTCATGAAGACTGCTCCGCCGATACTACCTGGAATTCCAGCGGCAAATTCCATACCTGTTAAACCGTGTTGTTGAGCAACAATGGTAGTATCAATATATCTAGCCCCTGCTTGAGCAATCACTAAATCATCATGAGATGTAATTTCATTCATTTCAGTCAAAATGATAACTAATCCCCTAATGCCACCATCTTTGATAATTAAATTACTAGCATTTCCTAAAACGGTGATTGGTAGATTATCACGTTTTGCCATTGCTAGTAATTCTCTGACTTCTTCAATATTTTTAGGAAAGGCAACCAAGTCAGCAGGTCCACCAGTTTCTGTGAATGTATATTTTGATAATGGTTCATTTTTTAAAAGTTTAATTTTTTCCATTTTAATCATTTTCCTTAATTATCATAATTTATAAGCGTCTATTAGTATAAATCTCATACTTTTAATATTTAATTACTAATAAATTCTTATTACTACATTTTTAATTTTACCACGATATCATATAGTAAGACCATGTTATAATGTTGAAAGAATAAAACGAAAGGACGTTATTAATGAACTTCGTTGCAATTGATTTTGAAACTGCCAATAATCAACGAGCTAGTGCCTGTTCATTAGCATTAATCGTTGTTCGAGATAATAAAGTTGTTGATGAATTCTATACTCTAATAAATCCAGAGACTGATTTTAATTATCGAAATGTGAATATTCATGGTATTCATGAAAGCGATGTTTCAAAAGCACCTACTTTTCCTGAAATCTGGCCAGTAATTAAACAATTTTTTACCAAGGATCAATTAGTAGTTGCTCACAATAACTCATTTGATAATAGTGTATTATCACGAAGCCTAATGCGTTATGGCCTAACCGTTCCAATGTATAAAACATTAGATACAGTTAAGACTTGTAAGTATCTTTTTCCAGAGTTTAAGAATCACAAACTAAATACAGTTTGTGCCAACCTTGGAATCAAACTTAATCATCATCACAACGCGCTAGATGATAGCTTAGCTTGCGCTAACATTTTAATTTATCAACAACAAAACTTTGACGATGAAGTAATTAAATCATTCATCAAGGTAAAAAAATAAGCATCCAGTTGGGTGCTTATTTTTTTAGGCTATATTGCATTTCTTGTGTGGATAACATGCTGCCAAGTGCATTAATTACTCTCTTCTTCACCAAAGTAAAACCACTTTTTGAGTATAAATTAATTGCGTGTTCGTTTGTCTTTTTAACAACCAATGCCAATGTGGACAAGTTACTATCATAAGTTGCCCAATCAATAACGAAGTCCATTAACTGTCCGCCAATTCCTTGGTGACTATATTGATTCAATACGGCTATTCCTAACTCACCGATTCCAGAATCTTGTAATTCTTGAACTTGAATCATTCCGACTGGTTCATCATCCAAAAATGCTAAACCAATAATAAAACTACGCGTTTGGTTAACCAGCATTATTTGTTGGGCTTGGTCTTCAACAGATAATTTTCCAATGTTGGGGTCAATTGTATATTCATCAGATTCTTGTTTTAATTGCGCAATCAATTCGATTAACTTAGCAGCATCATCTGGTTGTGCACAACGCACCTTAAAATTACTCATTGCTACTTTTCCACCTGTGGAAAAATTTGCTTAATAATATCTTCAAAACGTTGCCCACTTGGTTCAAATGAAATGGTTCTAAAATCTTCACCCTTATCATCATCACGACGGAAAACAATTTTTAAGTAATCTTCAGGTAGTTCATCGGCAATGAATTCAGACCATTCAATAACGTTAACACCGTCACCGTTAAAGTATTCTTCTAGTCCTAATTCATCACCACTACCATCGTCTAAACGATAAATATCCATGTGGTAAAGTGGCAGTTTACCTCCTTGATACTCACGGATAATGGTAAATGTTGGACTTTTGATATTACGTTTAATACCCAAGCCCTTGGCTAATCCCTTGGTAAATGTAGTCTTACCAGCACCTAAGTCACCATCCAATAAGATGACATCTTTAGCCTTTAATAACGGCGCAAGTCGTTCACCATATTGTTTTGTTTCATCAGGTGATTCTACGTTAACTTTAACCAAGAACCATCCCTCCTTTTTGCTTATAGAGATTGAATTGCGTTAATAATTGCAACGTTATAAACATCTTCAGCGATACAGCCACGAGAAAGATCAGAGACCGGTTTTGCCAATCCTTGTAGTAGTGGACCAAATGCTTCAAAGCCACCTAAACGTTGAGCAATTTTATAACCAATGTTTCCGGATTGTAGTTCAGGGAATACGAAGACGTTTGCTTGACCAGCAACTTCTGATCCAGGTGCTTTCTTGCTAGCAACTTCTGGTACTAATGCGGCATCAAATTGTAGCTCTCCATCTGAAGGAACATCTAGTTCATCTTTAGCCATTTCAGCAGCTTCTTGTACCTTTGTTACCATGTCACCTTTAGCTGAACCCTTAGTTGAGAAACTTAAGAATGCAACCTTTGGATCGATGTTGAATTGCTTAGCAGTGATTACACTTTGCTTAGCAACTTCAACCATCCCCTTAGCATCTAGTTCAATGTTGATGGCACAGTCAGCAAAGATGTATCGAGTGTCACCCTTTTGCATTAAGAATGAACCTGAAATACGACGCATACCTTCTTGAGTCTTAATGATTTGAAGAGCTGGTCTAACCGTATCTCCAGTAGCATGAGCCGCACCTGAAACCATTCCATCTGCTTTATCCATGTAAACTAACATAGTCCCGAAGTAGTTGGCATCCTTTAACCATTCAGATAATTGTTCACGTGTGTTCTTACCATTACGACGTTCCTCTAATGCATCTAGCATTTCTTCGAAGTCTTTTTCTGGGTAATTGTTAATATCGATAATTTCAACATTTGAAAGATTGAAGTCACCGGCGTTTTTCTTAATTTCCACTGGATCACCTAATAATACGGGGTGGATTAGTTTTTCATCAGCTAATCGACTAGCTGCTTCAATGATTCTAATGTCGTCTCCTTCTGGGAAAACGATTTTCTTGTTTAGCCCACTAATCTTTTCTTTTAATTCATCTAATAAACTCATATTTATTCCTCCTATTGGATTGTAACGTGTTCTGGTAGTTGCCAATCGATTGGCTTTTCTCCTAATGATTCTAATGCGATATTAGTCTTTGAAAATGGTTTTGAACCAAAGAAGCCACGATGCGCTGATAATGGACTTGGATGAGCTGATTCAATTACAATATTGGTCTTGGTATTAATCAAATTCACCTTATCTCTAGCCGCTCTCCCCCAAAGGATAAATACGACTGGTTCAGGACGTTGTGATAACTTTTCGATTGCAGAATCGGTTAGTTTTTCCCATCCCTTTGATTTGTGAGAAAATGCAATTCCATCTCTTACAGTCAACACAGAATTCAACAATAGAACTCCCTGTTTAGCCCACTTTTCGAGGTAGCCATGGTTAACCGGTTTGACTCCTAAATCACTTTCTAATTCTTTGTAGATATTTCGAAGCGAAGGTGGAACCTTCACACCTGGTAATACCGAAAAACTCAATCCATGTGCTTGATTTGGTTCGTGGTAAGGATCTTGTCCTAAAATAACCACTTTTACTTTTGAGAAAGGTGTCCATTCAAATGCTTCATAGATTTGATTAGCATTTGGATGAATCTCATGATTTTCATATTCTTCAACTAAAAATTTACGTAAATCTTGATAATACTCTTTTTCAAACTCTGGCTTCAATACATCCCACCAGTCATTGTGAATAAAAGGTTTCATTTATAACACCTCAATACAATTTTATCATATATACAATAAATTCACATCGCAAAAAAAGCGCCCCATTACGCGGGACGCTTATTTAGTAGTGTTTTAATACACGTGAGATTTCACGTTCTTGATCACGTTTCTTCATCGTTTCACGTTTATCATATTCATGCTTACCTTCAGCAACACCAATTAAAACCTTAGCAAAACCTTTTTTTAGGTACATTTTTAAGGGAACAATTGTCACTCCCTTTTTGTCTGTTTCTTTTGCTAATCGTTTGATTTCCTGCTTGTGTAATAGCAATTTACGATTTCTAAGTGGATCATGATTAAACTGATTACCTTGTTCATATTCACTAATGTGAACATTCATCAATGTCGCTTGACCATCTCTAATTTGGGCGAACCCATCTTTTAGATTAACCCGACTTGCACGAACAGACTTAATCTCAGTTCCAGTTAATGCAATTCCAGCTTCATAAGTTTGTAAGACACGGTAATCATGACGAGCTTTGCGATTTTGCGCAACCAAGTTATCGTCTTTATTAGTTGGCTTCTTCTTAACCATTATCAATCACCTCTCAACCAATTAATGTTTTGAATTGGAATGATTACGACCATTACGGTTGTTGTTTCTTGAATGGCGGTTGTTATTATTTCTACCAAACTTACCATTCTTGTTATCGTTTCTTCTATTGTTGTTACGACGATTACCATTGTTACGTCCACCACGACCGTGAGCACCATTACTGTGACTTTCGGCCTTTAGTTTAGACATTGGTGTGTCCTCAGGATTAACAATATCAAAATCAACAGCGCTTTGATCAACGTCTACGTTAACCACCTTAACACGAACTGGTTGCCCAATTCTGTAAGTACGGTGAGTATTTCTACCAACAAGTGCTAGGTATTTTTCAATGTATTCATAGTAATCATCCTTCATACGACTAATATGAACTAATCCTTCAACAGTGTTTTCAAGTTCAATAAACATACCAAACTTAAGAACAGAACTAACAGTTGCATCGAATTCTTCTCCGATATGATCTGCCATGTATTCAGCCTTCTTCATTGCATCAGTATCACGTTCTGCATCGATTGAGCGACGTTCTGCCTTTGATGAATGGTCTGAAATTTCTTCAAGTAATCCAGCATATTTAGCCTTTGATTCTTTGTTAATACCGTTATCTTCATAGTGATGAATTAAACGGTGAACAGTTGTATCTGGATATCTTCTAATTGGAGAAGTGAAATGAGTATAGAATTCAGCTCCTAGACCAAAGTGACCAAGTGGTTGGTCAGTATATCTAGCTTGCTTCAAACTTCTAAGCATCATAACTGATACGGCAGGTTCTTCTGGCTTACCGGCAACCTTCTTCAATACATTTTGTAATACCTTTGGTTTCAAGTGATCAGGATCACCTTTAACTTCAACACCGAATGCAGTTAGGAATTCGAAGAAGCTCTTAACACGTTCTCCATCTGGTGTTTCGTGAACACGGTAGATGAATGGTGCATGGGCTTTACAGTAATGTTCAGCAACAGTTTCATTAGCAGCTAACATAAATGATTCGATCATTCTTTCAGCAGTACCACGAACTCTTAACTTAATGTCAATTGGGTGACCAGTTTCATCAACAATGATTTCTGATTCGTTATCATCGAAGTCAATGGCACCGCGACGGCGGCGTTGTTTGTATAGAATCTTGTGTAGTTCGCCCATTTCTTCAAACATAGGAACTAAGTCTTTGTATCGTTCCATAGTATTTTCGTCATGCGCTTCTAAAATATCATTTACAGCCTTGTATGTCATTCTGGCTTTAGATCTCATCACACTTGGGTGAATACGATGGTTAACCACGTTTCCGGCTGGGTTGATTTCCATATCACAACTCATACATAGACGAAGTTCGCCTTCGTTCAATGAACAAATTCCGTTTGATAATCTTCTTGGAAGCATTGGGATAACTCTATCTGTTAGGTAAACAGAAGTGCCACGCTTGTATGCTTCTTCGTCTAAAAGACTACCTGGTTTTACGTAGTGAGAAACATCGGCAATGTGGACACCTAAGTGGTAGTTACCATTTGGTAATTTCCATACAGTAACGGCGTCATCCAAGTCCTTTGATGATTCTCCATCAATAGTAACTAGTGTTTGATCAGTAATGTCTTCTCGACCTTGCTTTTCTTCTTCACTAATTTCTTCTGGAATCGCGTCTGCTTCTTGCAATACGTCTTCTGGGAATTGAGCTGGAATATCGTGAGCGTATACGATTTGTAGGATGTCGATTCCTGGGTCATCAACGCTTCCGATTACTTCCTTAGCAATACCAACCATGTAATCTGGGTGGTCAGCATTTGGGTATTCAGTAATTTCAGCAGTAATTACTTCCCCTGGTGTGGGTTTTAGACCAACACCTGTAACGTAAAATTTGTAGTTAATAAGCTTCTTTTCTTTTAGCTTAACTTGTCCAACGTATCCATGATCGTCGTCAGTACGGGTGAATTCCCCAACTACTTGTTCGTAGTTTCTTTCAACTATGTTTACAACCTTACCTTCTGGACCTTTACCAGAATTTTGGTCGGCACGTCTTACGATTTCGATTTGAACAGTATCACCGTTCATTGCTTGTAGTGTGTTGTCAGGTGCGATGAATGCATCTTCTAGGTTTTCGTCATAGTTAACAAATCCGAACCCCTTTGGATTTGCATGAAAAGTTCCCTCGATTGTTTCACCTTGCACGTTTAACTTAAAATTGCCTGTTTCAGTAACCATAACTGTCTTTTCGCGTTCTAGCACAGCTAATGATTGGACAATTAGTTTAAATGCATTTGCACCATGGTATCCTAATTCATCGGCTAGTTCTTCTACTGAAAATTCGCGATTTGGGAATTTTTGCAGAACAGCATGAATTTCTTGTTTTAAACTATTATCTTCCACGATTTACTCCTTAAGTTTTAAATTTTCGATCTTAAATCAAATTCGATAACTCATATCTAGTATTCTAACATTTTTATACCGTCTATCCTAAACGGTTTTTTCGTTTTCACATAAAAAAAGCTCCTGTAAAAATTACAGGAGTCTTATCAACTAGTGTGATGATAACCAAACTAATCCTAATGCTGATGCAAAGAAAATAATCAATAATACAACTGTTACTTTTTGCATAAAGGCTTCAAAACCACGTGGCTTAGAATTGGCAAACAAATCATCAGCACCACCGGTTAAAGAAGACATTGCATCGTTGTTAGTCTTTGCTGGTTGCATCAAGACAGCGATGATAATTAATACACTGTCAATCCAAATTATATTCATTAAGAAATTATACAATTCGTTGCCTCCTACCTAAAATAGGTTTCATCTTTAACTTTATCTTTATTGTTTAGTTTATCATAATACCTTCTAACATGCCAATTAATCAAAATTTTAATTGTCTTTAATTGTCTAATGTTAGTTTTTCCACATGTGTATATACGTACCCACGGTTGTCGTAGTTCGTGGATATTTCAATGTTATCCCCCGCTTTAATGATTGTATCACCATCAGGGATAATATATTGTTCATTTCTTTTGATGGAACTAATCAAACAACCATCAGGCCAATTGATTGATTTAACAGCTTTACCATCCATGTATGATTTCAATTGAACTGAGAAATATAGATTGGTAAGTTGTCCACTTGTTGATAACTTTTGCGGACTTAGCATTTTTTGCAACATCTCATTGTAGATTGGACTACCACCCAATAAGTCGGTAACCTCATAAGCCACCAATGTGACAAATGCCAATGACATTAAATTTTGCAATGATCCAACCATTTCAGTAATAAGTAGAATGGCAGTAAACGGTGCCTTTCCAACGCAGGCAAAAAATCCACTCATTGAGATGATAATAAAATTAACAAAATAACTTTGGGGTAATACATCGAAGTAAATCAAAATCTCAGAATAAATTGCTCCTATCAATGCACCTAATGAAAGCATTGGTAAGAAAATTCCACCAGGTAATCCAGTTGAATAAGATAGTATCGACATCACAAAACGAATCAACAAGAACCATATCAATACAGTAATGGTTGGTGCTGTCTTGGCAATTGTTAGCACCATTGTACTCCCCCCACCAACTATTGTGGGTAAATACATTTCAAAAGGAATTACTAGGATAAATGGAATCAAAACCCAGACAATGTTTGGTACCCATAATAGCTTAGCGTACCAGTCATTTACGTGGAGTGTGGCATATTCATAAACCAATCCGCCAATCCCAATCACAATTCCTAACCCAATTAAGTATGGATAGATATGTAATGGAATCACATGTGAATAACTCATATGCAGTACTGGTATTTTACCGAAAACCGCAGTTGAAACGAAGTTCGCACTAATCGCAGCAGAAAGCGAAGTTAACCAGACTGATGTTGAAAAGTTATGATAGATTTCTTCTAGTACAAACAATGTACTGGCAATCGGTGCATTAAAGGCAGCTGATAAACCTGCAGCTGCTCCACCAGATATAATTGTTTTACGAGCTTGTTTCGTTTGTTTTAAGGTATCCGCTAATCCTTGAGCGGTAGCAGCACCTAATTGAATTGAAGGACCTTCCCGACCTAAAAATAGACCGCTAGAGATGGCAAGAACCCCACCGATGAACTTGTTACTTAAAACAGAAAACCATGAATAATCTAGTTCACCGTTTAATTGACCCTCAACCTGTGGAATCCCAGATCCTTTGATGTTTTTATCTCGTTTTACTAAGTAGTATACAAAAAAAGCAATTAATACATTCAAGATGATCAAAATAATCAGTACGGATAAATTTGTTCTTGCTAACTTGGCTAGTTTTAAAAATTCATTCGATAGCCATTCAATCGATACTCTGAATAAACTAACAACCATTCCGACTGCCAATCCAATCAATAAACCGTACAGCACTGATTTAAATCGTCTTAAATTATCACTTTGCAATATGTTCGCCTTCTTTTTATTGGTATAACAATCATACCACATAATTTTATGTACAAAAAAAGCATTGAAAAATTCAATGCTTTTTTGATAACAACTAGTTATTATTTGTTAATAACGTTGTTACGAGCTTCTTCAGTTAGGTTGTAGAATGAGTTAATACCCTTGTATTCTGCAACTGAAGCTAATTGATCTTCAATTCTCATTAGTTGGTTGTACTTAGCGATACGTTCGCCACGACTCATTGAACCAGTCTTAATTTGACCAGCATTTAGAGCAACAACTAAATCAGAAATTGTAGTATCTTCAGTTTCACCTGAACGGTGTGAGATAATAGCTGTGTAGTTAGCTTCCTTAGCCATTTCAACAGCATTTACAGTTTCTGTTAAAGTACCAATTTGGTTTAGCTTGATAAGGATTGCGTTAGCAACACCCATCTTAATACCCTTTTGTAGGTAATCAGTGTTAGTTACGAATAAATCGTCACCAACGATTTGAACTTTCTTACCTAGACGTTCAGTAGCCATTTGCCAATCTGCCCATTCGTTTTCATCCAATGGATCTTCGATTGAAATAATTGGGTACTTGTCAACTAATTGTTCTAGTAATGTAACAAATTCATCAGCAGAGTATGACTTACCATCACCTACTAAGTTGTACTTCTTAGTTTCTGCATCGTAGAATTCTGAAGCAGCACAGTCAAAGGCGATTGAAACGTCTTTACCTGGCTTGTAACCAGCACGTTGGATAGCTTCTACTAAGATTTCGAATGGTTCTTCGTTGTTCTTCAAGTCAGGAGCAAAACCACCTTCGTCACCTACGGCAGTTGAGTAACCTTTTTCGTTCAAGATAGCTTTTAGGTTGTGGAAAGTTTCTGAACCCATACGTACGGCTTCTTTAACTGTTTCAGCACCAACAGGCATAATCATGAATTCTTGGAAGTCAACTTTGTTGTTGGCATGCTTACCACCATTGATAACGTTCATCATTGGTGTTGGTAATACGTGTCCGTTGAAACCACCTAAGTAGTTGTATAAAGGAACACCTAGTTCATCGGCAGCAGCACGTGCAGCAGCTAATGAAACACCTAAAATAGCGTTGGCACCTAACTTACCCTTGTTAGGAGTACCATCTAATTTAATCATAGCTTCATCAATAGCAACTTGATCAGTTACATCGTAACCTACGATTTCCTTAGCGATAATGTTATTAACGTTGTTAACAGCCTTAGTAACACCTTTACCCATGAAACGGTTTTTATCACCGTCACGTAATTCAACGGCTTCGTGTTCACCAGTAGATGCACCTGAAGGAACGATACCGCGTCCCATTGCACCTGCTTCAGTATATAGTTCTACTTCAACTGTAGGATTTCCACGAGAATCTAGTACTTCTCGAGCATAAATATCTGAAATAATTGACATTTTATTCTCTCCTTAATGAAAGTTGTTACCTCGGAATCAAGGCTACTTTCATTTTATTATTTTACAGACTAAGTTTCAATAAAAAACTGTTCAATCTGTTAATTATTTTGGTAATTAACGATTTTGATGAATTCTTTGGCCTTCAAACTACTCTTTCCAGGCAAAACTCCATCAACATCATCTTGTTGCATAATTTCTGAAACATTTTTGGCATTAACGCTTCCACCGTAAACGATTCTAATCTGGTTTGCGATGTCATCACCATATAAATCTTTCAGTGTTTCACGAATTAGAAAACATGCTTCTTGAATTTCAGCACCACTGGCTGACTTCCCAGTTCCAATTGCCCAACTCGGTTCATAACCAATGACAACATTTTTAGCATCGTCTTCTGAAATCCCCTTAAATGCTTCAATGACAGGATTTACAACCCAGTTCATTTCGTCGTAGGTCTTTCTCTTAGCCATTGTTTCGTCACAACAAATAATTGGCACCATTTTATTAGCTAAAACGGCTTTTACCTTTTTGTTAATCATCTTATTGGTTTCGCCAAAGTATTTGCGACGTTCCGAATGACCTAACATAACATACTTAACACCCATATCAGCAAGAGCCATTGGACTTACTTCACCGGTATATGCACCTGAGTCTTTGTAGAAACAGTTTTGAGCGGCAGTTTTTAGATTTGTTTCTTCTTTACAAAATCTAGTTAATACATCCATGTAAATTGATGATGCAGCGATCGCACATTCGACGTCTTTAGGGTCTGGTAGTTTTCCTTTAACTGCATCTAAGAATTCTTCAACTTCATGTAATGTTAAATTCATTTTCCAATTTCCAACGATAAAAGGAGTTCTCATTTTTTACCTCCTATTCTTTTTAAACAGATTAATAAAAATCGCTATATATCAATGATATCACTAAATAATTAATATAAACAAATTGCACATCCGTTTTAATAAAAATTTCACTCCTTTTATTATACAAAAAAAAGACCCGATGTTATACATCGAATCTTAAAAAGATATTATTCTTATTTATCAGTAATAGCGGCGATACCTGGAAGAGTCTTACCTTCCATGTATTCTAGTGAAGCACCACCACCGGTTGAAACGTGTGATAGCTTGTCAGCTACACCTAGTTCGTTACATGCGGCAGTTGAGTCACCACCACCAACAACAGTAGTAGCGTCAGTTAAGTCACCTAAGAACTTACCAATAGCTAGAGTACCCTTAGCAAAGTTACTCATTTCAAATACACCCATAGGTCCGTTCCAAACTACAGTCTTAGCGTCTTTTAGAACGTTTTCGAATAGTTCGATACTCTTAGGACCAATGTCTAGTGCCATTTGGCCATCAGGAATGTTTTCACCAACTACTTGAGTAGGTGCATCATTGTTGAATTCTGGAGCAACAACTGAATCAACAGGTAGAACGATCTTGTCGCCACCCTTTGCAAGGATTTCCTTAGCTGTGTCAATCTTGTCCTTTTCAACTAATGAGTTACCAATAGTGAAGCCTTTAGCTGCGTAGAATGTGTAAGTCATTCCACCACCAATGATTATGTGGTCAGCCTTGTCTAATAGGTTATCGATAACACCAATCTTATCTGAAACCTTTGCACCACCTAAGATGGCAACAAATGGACGTTTAGGATTGTTAACGGCACCACCGATAAATTTAATTTCTTTTTCCATTAGGAAACCAGCGGCAACAGGCTTGTTTTCTGCTTCCATTGCACGTGCAATACCAACATTTGAAGCATGTTCACGGTGAGCAGTACCGAATGCATCATTTACGAAGCAGTCACCTAGTGAAGCCCAGTATTGACCTAACTTAGGATCATTACCAGATTCACGTTTTACATTTTCACCATTTACAACATCTTCAAAACGAGTGTTTTCAACAACAACAATATCACCATCATTCATGTTGTTGATAGCTTCTTCAAGTTTTGTACCTTCAGTTTCTGGAACGAAAGTAACTGGTTTATCAATTAGTTCAGAAAGCTTTGCAGCAACTGGACGTAATGATAGTTCTTTCTTGTCATCTTCAGTCTTGATACGACCAAGGTGAGAGAATAGAACTGCCTTTCCACCATGTTCGATTACGTATTTGATAGTTGGAATAGCACCAACGATACGACTTGTGTCACCAACAACACCGTCTTTAATAGGAACGTTGAAGTCGACACGCATTAAAACTTTTTTGCCTTTTAAATCTAAATCAGAAACAACTGTCTTAGCCAATCTAGATTACCTCCCAAAAATTATTTAAAATTGATGTAACAATTTCAATATACTTCATTTATTTCTTTATTTCAAAGAATTTTTAAGCAGAAAGTAATTGTTATAAAAAATGGAGGAGGCAATTGCCTCCTCCACCTTATGCCTTGCTAAATTATAATTTAGATTATAGTTGAGCGAAGTGTAGTAAAGTACGAACCATGTTGCAAGTGAAGCCCCATTCGTTATCGTACCATGACCATACCTTAACAAGTTGGTCATCACCAAAAGTAGTAACATCAGTTTGAGTAGCATCAAATACTGATCCGTGAGTATCACCAATGATATCACTTGAAACGATTGGTTCGTCATTGTAACCAAATGCTTCGTTACCTTCAGTGTGTTCTTTCATCTTAGCGTTAACTTCGTCAGCAGTAACGTTCTTCTTGTCAACGATAGCAGTTAATTCAGTTAATGAACCGTCAACGATACCAACACGTTGAGCCACACCGTTTAACTTACCGTCAAGTTCTGGAACAACAAGACCTAAGGCCTTAGCAGCACCAGTTGAGTGAGGAATAGTGTTAGTTGAAGCAGTACGGTTGTTTCTGAACTTCTTACCACGAGGGCCATCTAGGATAGCTTGAGTTGAAGTGAATGCGTGGATAGTAGTCATAGTACCAACTTTGATACCAAAGTCTTTGTTCAAGAAGTATGCTGTAGGAGCGATACTACTTGTAGTACATGAACCAGCTGAAACAATCTTGTCGTCAGCAGTTAGAGTATCCAAGTTAACACCAGGAACAACAGTCTTAATTTGACCAGCAGGTGCAGAGATTAGAACACGCTTTGCACCAGCGTCTAAGTGAGCTTGTGATTTTTCTTCTGAAGTGTAGAAACCAGTACATTCTAGTACAAAGTCAACACCATCATTTTTAACCCATGGTAGGTCAGCGGCATTGCGTTCAGCGTAAACTGGAACTTCCTTACCGTCAACAACGATTCCGTTATCAGTTGAAGTAACTTCACCTGGGAATTTACCATGTGTTGAATCATATTTTAATAAGTATGCAAGCATTGAAGGAGTTGTTAAATCATTAATAGCAGCAACTTCAATTTCGTCTGAGTTTAGTTCGTGGATACGTTTGAAAGCCAAACGACCAATACGACCAAAACCGTTAATACCAATTTTTACAGTCATAACTGTTTTCCTCCTAGAGAAATAAATTTGAGTACTACGTACGGATTAAATACTACTACTTTTTTACCGATCAGTCTATAATACATGCTCAGTAATTTTAAAAAAATAACCAGTACTAATTTGTAACAGTTATTTTCTGTATCAAATCCTTACACTCTAAGTATATCAGTGCTAATTTTAGTTTGCAAATCAATTACCTCAGTGTGTTTCTTGAATTTAACCCCTTTTTCATTTATAGTTTAATCTGTTGAAATGCATCTGTAGTGTAATGGATAGCACTAAAGATTCCGGTTCTTTCAATGGGGGTTCGATTCCCTCCAGATGCATTGGTGATTAAGTCAGGTGAAATCATTTGACCTTAATTGACCATTGAGATAAAATTAATATAATTCAAATTGAATTGAAAGCAAGGGAGGATAAAATTATGAATTTAGTCCCAACTGTCATTGAACAATCATCAAACGGTGAACGCGCATATGACATTTACTCAAGATTATTAAAAGACAGAATTATTATGTTATCTGGTCCAATTGAAGACAATATGGCAAACACCATCATTGCTCAATTATTATTCCTAGATGCACAAGATTCTGAAAAAGACATCTACTTATACATCAACTCACCTGGTGGTGTTGTAACAGCCGGTATGGCCATCTACGACACTATGCAATTCATCAAAGCTGATGTTCAAACTATCGTTATGGGTATGGCTGCATCAATGGCCAGTGTCTTGGCTTCTTCAGGTACTAAGGGTAAGCGTTTTGCTCTACCTCACTCTGAAGTATTGATTCACCAACCTTCTGGTGGTGCTCAAGGTCAACAAACTGAAATTGCTATTGCTGCTGAATCAATCTTAAAGACTAGAAAGATGATCAACGAAATCTTAGCTCAAAACTCAGGTCAATCAATTGAAAAGGTTAACCTAGACACTGAACGTGATAAGTACTTAAGCGCTCAAGAAGCTGTAGACTACGGATTAATTGATAGCATCATGACTAACAGTTCTGAAAGAAAATAATCAGATAATAAAAAAGACGTTAACTTAAGTTAACGTCTTTTTTTGTGCCATTTTATGAAACGGCTTCTTCTCTAATTTTATCTGCAAATTCATTAATCTTTCTTAGACGGTGATTAATTCCAGACTTAGAAATCGCTCCACTTGGCAATGATTCACTTAATTCCTTCAAACTAACCTCTGGCATCTTCATTCTTGTGATAGCCACTTCATATAACTTTTCAGGTAACTTGTCCAATCCAACTGTGTCATCAATGAACTGAATGTTAGAAATTTGTTTAGTAGAAGCATTAGCAACCTTGTTCATATTAGCATTTTCGCAATTTACCAATCTATTCACAGAATTCCTCATATCACGCATAATTCTAACGTCTTCGAATTTTAACATCGCATTAGTTGCACCAATTAATTGTAAAAAGTTAGCAATCTTTTCGGCTTCCTTTAAGTATGTGATGTACCCACTTCTTCGGTCAGTAGTTCTTGAATTCAATTCATATTTATTCATCATTTCTGAAATCATATCATTATGTTCTTCGTACAATGAATAAATTTCTAGATGATATCTGGAAGTTTCTGGATTATTCACGGAACCACCAGCTAAAAAGGCCCCTCTTAGATATGATCTCACTTGAGAATCATCTTTTAATAATTCGATTGGCACTCTTTCTACGATTTGATAATTATCAAAAATCCCTAAATCATCTAAGATTTCTTGAGCCTGATTAGAAATCCTTACGACGTAAACATTGTTCTTGTTTAACTTCATTTTCTTTCTAACAACAAGCTTACTTTCCACCTCATAAAACTCTAAAATCAACTTATAGATACGACGAGCAATGGCTGGATTTTCGGTTTGAATATTTAAAATAATTTTACGATTAGCTAACGAAATCGATCCATTCATTCGAATCAACGCCATTAGTTCTGCTTTGGCGTTTTCCTTATGAACTTCTAAAGTCGTTAGCTCTTTTTTTACGTCACTTGCATACGACATGTTTAATCATCCTATCTTTTTGAAACCAGTTTGAATAATGTGTCAGCAACTTTTTTTCCGTCATGGAATGCACCTTGATGACTTAACATTAAGAAGTCATCATAAATGCATTTACATCCCATTGCCTTAATTGCTTTTTGATCGTGCTTAACTGGACTTTCAATCTCGTTAAACACCTTTCGATTAATTAAATCAGTATCAACTGGTTGTTTGTTTACGATTACGACATCAATGAAGTTCGACTTCATATGACGATTCAAAACTTCGACGTGCTGAGCGTCTGAAAAATGGTCAGTCTCTCCCTTTTGGGTCATGATATTACAAATGTATACAACCTGTGCTTCAGACGCTAAAACGGCCTCTCCTAGGTTTTTAATCATTAGGTTTGGCAAGATGCTGGTAAATAGACTTCCCGGTCCTAAAATAATTTGGTCAGCCGTTAAAATAGCATCAATGACCTTTTGATTGGTATGCGGTATTTCGTTGGGGTTATCACTAGATTCTACCCAAACACGACTTATCTTTTTATTCGCATAAGTGATTTCATATTCACCAGTCATTGTAGAACCATCATCAAATTCAGCACACAGTTGTAACTTTTCATTAGTTGCTGGATAAATTTTACCAGTGATTTCCATCATCTGACTTAATGCTTCAACGGCAACATTCACGTCACCCTTCATTTCTGTCATTGCGGCAATAATTAAATTGCCCAAAGAATGTTCAGACAAGAAATGATCGCCTTTTTTAAATCGATATTGAAATAAATCTAGTTTATCCTTTGTCAAATTAGACAACGATACTAAGACATTTCTAATATCTCCAGGAGGAACAATATTAATTTCATTGCGCAAACGACCTGATGATCCACCATCATCTGATATGTTAACAATCGCTTTTATGTTGACATTTTTACTTTTTAAATTATTTAAGATAACTGGAAGACCAGTTCCGCCTCCGATTACGACAACATTTTTTCTTGATTGATTGTCTTTCATCAAATCGTTTCCTCCTTTCAATTTTTTTAACTAAGAAAGTATAACACACATACCCGGGCGTGTCATTTCAAAAGAAAATAAAAAAGCGTGATAACACGCCTTTTTTTATTTTCTAGCTTCTTTTGTTCGTTTTGTATCACGTTCTAATACTGGCTTTAGATATTGTCCGGTATAACTTTCTTCGACCTTTACAATTTCCTCAGGAGTCCCGGTAGCAATGATTTCACCACCGCCATCTCCTCCTTCTGGTCCTAAGTCGATAATGTGGTCAGCTGTTTTAATTACGTCCAAATTATGTTCGATAATTAATACAGTATTGCCTTGTTCTACCAATTCATGTAAAACCACTAGCAAGCGGTTAATATCATCGGTGTGTAACCCAATGGTTGGTTCGTCTAAGATATACAAATTATTTCCGGCAGATTTCTTGTATAATTCAGAAGCTAACTTCATTCTTTGTGCTTCCCCACCAGACAAAGTTGTTGCTGATTGACCTAATTGAACATAGCCCAATCCGACTTCATCAATAGTTTCTAATTTCCTAGTAATCTTTGGAATCGATGAGAAGAAATCTAATGCTTGATCAACTGTCATATCCAAGACATCAGAAATATTCTTGCCCTTGTATTCAACTTCTAGTGTTTCGGCGTTATAGCGTTTACCATGGCAAACTTCACAAGGTACATAAACATCTGGTAGGAAATTCATTTCAATTTTTAGAATTCCGTCTCCATGACAAGTCTCACAACGACCACCTTTAACATTAAAACTGAAACGACCTTTTTGGTAACCACGAAGTTTAGCTTCATTAGTCTCAGCAAACAATGTTCTAATGTCATCGAAAACCCCAGTATAAGTTGCCGGATTACTACGAGGAGTCCTTCCAATTGGACTTTGATCAATATTAATTAGCTTATCAATGTTCTTGTAACCAGAAATTGATTTATATTTACCTGGTTTTTCTGAGTTATGATTTATTTTTTGTGCGATTGAACGCTTAACGATACGATTAATCAAAGTTGATTTACCGGAACCTGAAACCCCGGTCACTACATTAAATTCACCTAATGGAATTTCGGCTGTTACGTTCTTTAAGTTATTTTCAGCAGCTCCAGTAACCTTAATTTTCTTACCATTACCCTTACGACGCTTCAAAGGAACCGGAACAAATTTCTTACCTGATAAGTATTGTCCAGTTAGTGATTTGTCGTTTTGAGCTACTTCGTCGGGAGTTCCAACAGCCATCACTTCACCACCGTTAGTTCCAGCGCCAGGTCCAATATCAACGATGTAATCAGCCGAACGTTGAGTGTCTTCACCATGTTCTACAACAACTAAGGTATTACCCAAGTCACGCATTGATTTTAGTGAAGAAATTAAACGATCGTTATCACGTTGATGTAACCCAATTGATGGTTCATCTAATACATAGAGCACCCCTGATAGATTTGAACCAATTTGAGTAGCTAATCTAATTCTTTGTGATTCACCACCAGATAATGTTCCAGCAGTTCTAGATAGAGTTAAGTAATCCAATCCAACATTCTTCAAGAAAGTTAATCTATCGATAATCTCTTTTAGAATTGGTTTGGCCACAACGCTATCCTTTTCACCGAACTTCAATTGAGAGAAGAAATTTAGTTCTTTAACAACGTCTAGGTCGGTAGCTTCACTGATGTTTAGTCCGTCGACCTTCACACTTAGTGCTTCCTTGTTTAAACGGAAACCGTGACAGGTTTGACATGTTAATTCTGTCATATATAGACGCATTTGGTCTCTGGTGAAGTCACTGTTAGTTTCCTTGTAACGACGGTCAATGTTATTAATAACCCCTTCAAAAGGTGCATCGGTGTCTCTAATGCCACCAAAGTTACTATTGAAGTGGAAGTGGAATTCTTTACCGTTTGAACCGTATAAAATTAGGTCTCGTTGCTTCTTAGGAAGTTTTTTAAATGGAGTATCCATATCGATACCAAATGCTTCACAGGCTTGTTCTAGTAAACTTGGGTAGAATTTAGAACTAATTGGATTCCAGGGCTCGATTGCTCCTTCGTTTAATGTTTTATCTTTATCAGGAACAACTAAACTTTCATCCACTTCTAGTTTCATCCCTAGCCCATCACAGCTTGGACAAGCCCCAATTGGTGAGTTAAATGAGAATAAACGTGGTTCCAATTCACTAACTGTGAATCCACAAAGTGGACATGCGTAGTGTTCAGAGAAAATTAAGTTGTCACCTTTCCCCATTAAATCAGCAACGGCATAGCCTTCGCTTAATCTCAAAGCGGTTTCAAGCGAGTCCGATAATCGTGACTTAATTCCATCTTTAACGATAATTCTATCGACCACGATTTCGATGTCATGATATTTATTCTTGTCTAGTTGAACGTCATCTTCGATTTCGTGGACTTCACCGTCAACACGATATCTAACGAAACCTTCTCGTTTAATCTTATCAATAATTTTCTTATGTTGACCACGTTGTTGTCTAACCACTGGTGATAAGATTTGAAGTTTTGTTCTTTCTGGAAGAGCAAGTACTTCATCAATCATTTGATCGATTGATTGTCTAGTAATCTTAGTTCCGTCGTTTGGACAAATAGGAGTCCCAACACGTGCCCACAGCAATCTAAAATAGTCGTTAATTTCAGTAACAGTTCCAACTGTTGATCGTGGATTCTTGGAAGTAGTTTTTTGGTCAATCGCAATTGCTGGACTTAATCCTTCGATTGAATCAACATCTGGCTTATCCATTTGCCCCAAGAATTGACGTGCGTATGAAGACAAACTTTCTACGTATCGACGTTGCCCTTCAGCATATAGTGTATCGAATGCCAATGAACTCTTTCCTGAACCTGATAAACCAGTCATAACAGTCAATTTATTCTTAGGAATTTCAACACTGATGTCTTTTAAGTTATGTGCTCTTGCACCTTTAATGACAATTTTATCGTTTTGCAAGTTTTTGCCCCCCCTTACATTTGACCCTTTAATTCCATGACAGTGTCACGCAAAGCTGCTGCCTTTTCGAAATCAAGTTTAGCAGCTGCATGTTTCATTTCCTTGGTCAATGTTTCAATCATTTGTTTTTGATCCTTCTTAGATAGCTTTTGGAAGTCTGATTCAACAAATGATTGATTTTCTGAAGAATCGTCGTTCTTATTATTATCGTAACTAATAAGGTCTCTAATTGGCTTCTTGATGGTATGTGGTGTAATACCATGATCTTCGTTGTATTTCTTTTGAATACTTCTTCTTCTAGCAGTTTCATCAATCGCTTTTTGCATTGAATCAGTCCTGTTATCTGCATACATAATAACCGCACCATTTTCATTTCTAGCGGCACGACCAATTGTTTGAATTAAGGAACGTTCATTTCTTAGGAAACCTTCCTTGTCAGCATCTAAGATAGCAACCAATGATACTTCAGGAACGTCGATTCCTTCTCTTAGAAGGTTAATACCTACCAATACATCGTATTTTCCTAAACGAAGGTCACGAATAATCTTAGTACGTTCCAAGGTCTTAACATCAGAGTGTAAGTATGCCACCTTTATTCCAAGATCCTTTAGATAATCGGTTAAATCTTCAGACATTTTCTTGGTCAAGGTAGTTACAAACGTTCTTTCATTCTTAGAAATTCTTTCGTTAATTTCACCAACCAAATCATCCATTTGCCCCATGATTGGACGTACTTCCACAGTTGGATCCAATAGTCCAGTTGGACGAATAATTTGTTGAACAATGTTCTTTTCAGCAGTTTCTTCTAATTCACGTGGACCTGGAGTTGCTGACATGTAGATTGCTTGATTAACACGTTCTTTGAACTCAGGCATCTTCAATGGACGATTATCCAATGCACTTGGCAATCTGAATCCATATTCAATCAAACGCTCTTTTCTGGCCTTATCACCGTTGTACATCCCACCTACTTGTGGCAATGTTTGGTGAGATTCGTCGACCACTAACAAGTAATCGTCGGGGAAGAAGTCCAGTAATGTGTATGGAGCCTCACCAGGTTTTCTGTTATCCATGTATCTAGAATAATTTTCAATCCCGTTTGTATATCCCATTTCGGCCATCATTTCGATATCGTAAGTAGTACGTTGCTTCAAACGTTGTGCTTCTAGTAACTTACCTTCTTTTTCAAATTCGGCAACTTGTTCCTTCATTTCTTCCTTTATGCCCTTCAAAGCGTGATCCATGTTTTGATCATCGGTCAAGAAGTGGGTCGCTGGAAAAATGATGATGTCGTCTTTTTTGCCGATAAATTCGCCAGTTAATGTATCGATTTCTTTGATTGAATCAATTTCGTCACCAAAAAACTCTACTCGATATGCATGTTGATCCCCAGAAGCAGGGAAAATATCGACAACATCTCCATGAACTCTAAAACGACCACGTTGGAAATCAATATCATTTCTATCAAACTGAATTTCGACTAACTTTCTTAGTAATTCATCTCTTTCAATTTGTTGTCCAACACTCAATGGAATCGTGTGTTTATAGTATTCCTTAGGACTACCTAGTCCGAAGATTGATGAAACTGAGGCAACGATAATCACATCATTTCTGGTAAGCAAAGAATTAGTAGCCGCATGTCGAAGCTTATCAATTTCATCATTGATAGAAGAATCTTTTTCAATGTAAGTATCGCTTGATGGAACATAAGCCTCAGGTTGATAGTAATCATAATAACTGACGAAGTATTCAACCGCGTTGTTAGGGAAGAATTCCTTAAACTCACTGTATAGCTGGCCAGCAAGTGTCTTATTATGAGATAAAATCAATGTGGGTTTATTAACATTTTTAATCACATTAGAAATTGTAAAAGTCTTACCAGTCCCAGTAGCACCTAATAAGATTTGGTTCTTTTGACCATCTAAAATACCCTTAGTTAATTTACTAATTGCTTCAGGTTGGTCTCCCGTAGGTTTGTATTTTGAAACTAAATCAAATTTATTATTCTCTTCACGTTTTATTTCCAAACAAAGTCCTCCTTTGTTTTTAACTCGGAGCTCTATGCTCATTCACTGTAGTTTAATAATATTCTAACATACGAACAAACTTTCTAAAACTAATGTTCTCCTTATAGGCACAAAAAAGACTGGTCATTTGACCAGTCTTTTTTATCACACTTTTTAGTGTAATGAAGATACGTATTCGAATGCATTTTGACCAGCAATACCACCGTCACCAACAGCAGTAGTTACTTGTCTTAATTCTTTTTCACGCACGTCACCAATAGCAAAGATACCCTTTACTGAAGTTTCCATACGTTCATTTGTCTTGATCCAACCTTTTTCGTCAGTAATGTTTAAGTTACTGAAAGGTTCAGTCATTGGGTTGTTACCAACATAAATGAAGACACCTGAAGCAGCAATTTCGCCTTCTTCATTAGTCTTGTTGTTGATAGTCTTAACACCAGTAACCTTCATATTGTCTCCAACAATTTCAGTTACGTTAGTGTCCCAAATAAATTCAATCTTATCATTAGCAAATGCACGATCTTGAATAACCTTTTGTGCACGTAATTGATCACGACGGTGAATGACAGTAACTTTTGAAGCTAATCCCGCAAGATATAGTGCTTCAGAAATAGCTGAATCTCCACCACCAACAACTACCACTTCACGGTTCTTGAAAAATGCCCCATCACATACGGCACAGTATGAGACACCTCTTCCACCATATTCGTCTTCGCCAGGAACTCCCAGCTTTCTATATTGTGAACCTGTACCAATAATAACGGCAGATGCTTCATAACTACCTTGGTCAGTATTAACAATCTTTGAATCACCTTTATCTTCGATTGATTCAACTGTTCCATATTCATACTTGGCACCAAAGTTTGTGGAACTCTCATACATTTCTTTTGCTAAATCTGGACCTAAGATTGACTTGAATCCTGGGTAGTTTTCGATTTCAGCAGTGTTGTTCATTTGACCACCATAGATACCACGGTCAATCATCATTACTGATAAATTTGCACGAGAAGCATATAGTGCAGATGTCATTCCACCAGGTCCTGCACCAATAATAATTACGTCATACTTTTCCATAATTAAGCTCCCCCTTTCATTGAATTAATATATGATACTTTACTATCATATAAAACATTTGTCCATTAATTTGCACACAAACTAATTTTAATCTAACTTCTTAGCTAAGTCCTTAATGTATTGTTTTAATTCATCAGAAACTTCAGGGTGTTTTAGACCAAATTCGATGTTAGTTTGTAACCAACCGAACTTGTTACCAGTGTCGTATCTGTCACCCTTGAATTCATGAGCATATACTTTACCCTTTTTGTTTAAAGTATCGATGGCATCTGTCAATTGAATTTCGTTACCTTTACCAGGCTTGGTGTTTTCTAGAATGTCAAAAATGTCAGCAGTTAATAGGTAACGACCGATAATTGCTAAATCACTTGGGGCATCTTCAGGTTTTGGCTTTTCAACAAAATTAGTAACATCGTATAGACCATCTCTAACCTCTTTAGATGGATTGATAACACCATATTTTGATGTATCTTCATGAGGAACCTTCATAACAGCAAGTGTTGATGAACCTGTTTCTTCATAACTATCAATTAATTGCTTAGTTAATGGTGTTTTGTCTGTCATCAAATCATCACCTAGCATGATAACAAATGGATCTTCACCAACGAAACTCTTGGCAGTATGAACAGCATCACCTAGACCATTAGGATGTTCTTGACGTTTGAAATAAATGTTCAAACCATTGGTTTCTCTAACAGCCTTTAGCATTGCATCTTTACCTTTTGATTCAAGGTTAAATTCAAGTTCAGTGTTTGAATCAAAATGATCTTCAATAGCACGTTTACCCTTACCAATAATAATTAAAATGTCAGTAATTCCTGATGCAATCGCTTCTTCAACGATTAATTGAATAGCTGGCTTGTCAACTACTGGTAGCATTTCTTTTGGCATTGCCTTAGTTTCTGGTAAGAATCTAGTTCCTAAACCTGCTGCTGGGATAATTGCTTTTCTGATTTTCTTCATGAATATAAACTCCTATTTTATCATTTTTACTATTTCTTAAATATTAATCTAATTCAGCTCTACCCTTACGGTGCATTAATTGAGAAATTGCATCATCAATTGTAATTTCCTTGTGTAGTACCTTGTAGATTGCTGAAGTAATTGGCATGTCAATACCACGTTGATTGGCTAGTTCATATGCAGCTTCTGCAGTTGCGATACCTTCAATAACCATCCCCATATTCTTAACGATATCATCTAAAGTTTCTCCCTTACCTAGTTGATATCCTGCACGCCAGTTACGTGAATCACTACTTGTTGCAGTAACAATCACATCACCAAATCCTGATAGACCTGTAAATGTTAATGGATTAGCACCAAATGATGTTCCCAAACGAGAAATTTCAGCAAGTCCACGTGTCATCAATGCTGCCTTAGCATTGTCAGCATATCCTAAACCATAAAGTGCACCGGCACCAATAGCAATAATGTTCTTTAGAGCTGCACCAATTTCAACACCGATGATGTCGTCATTAGTATAAACTCTAAAGTAATCATTAATAAATAATGATTGAATATGTTCGGCATCCTTTATGTTTTCGGAAGCAGTAGTTACCAAAGTAATATCGTGTTTAGCAACTGATTCTGCTTGACTAGGACCTGAAATAACTGAAATTGACTTACGGTGACTTTCATCGATTTCATCAGCTAAAACTTCTGACATACGTTTGTAAGTCTTTTGTTCAATTCCTTTACTACCATGAATAATATTTACTTTCATGTCTAGTTCATCTAGGATTTCGTTCACTTGTTTTGCAGTACTTCTGGTGACTTGTGCTGGAACAACGAATAAAATATCATCAACGCCTCTAATTGCTTCCTTCATATCAGCGTAGGCAACTAGTTCTTTTGGATATGTAAAATCTTTGATATATTTTTCGTTTGTGTGTTTATTGTTTAGTTCATCAACTTGTGATTGTTTATATGACCATAAACGCACTTCATTACCATTTTCAACTAAAATATTAGCAAGCATACTGCCCCATGAGCCTGCTCCCAATACTGCGATTTTTTCTACCATAATAAATATAGCTCCTTAAAATTATTGTAACTTGCTACCATCCAGGTAGTAAGGTAAATCAGAATCTTTTTTGCGACGATAGATCATTAATCCGATTGCTCCTACGAATAAAATAATCGATAATAATTGTGAAACTCTAATTCCACCAAATAACATTAAGCTATCTGTTCTCATTCCTTCTACGAAGAATCTACCGAATGAGTACCAAATAACGTAGGATAATACCACTTCACCACGTTTGAAGAATCCCTGAATTTGACGAATATTCATCAATAGAACAAATCCTAACAAGTCCCATAGTGATTCGTACAAGAATGTTGGTTGGCGATAAAATCCCTGAATATACATTTGATTGATAATGAAATTTGGTAAGTGTAATGACTTCAAGAATGCTAAGCTGGTAATCTTACCAAAAGCTTCTTGGTTCATAAAGTTCCCCCATCTACCAATTCCTTGACCCATAATCACAGTTGGTGCAATTACATCAAGCATTGCCCATACTGAGATTAACTTACTTCTGCAATATAAGAATACCACTACAAATGCACCAATCAATGCACCATAAATGGCAATGCCTCCATCCCAGATTTTAATAATCTCATTTAAATGTTGGCTATAGTATGACCATTGAAATACAACATAATAAATACGGGCACAAATAATTGCTACTGGCAAAGCCCATAGAATCATATCGTAAATATTATCTGGTTGAATCCCACGTTTTGTTCCTTCCTTAACTGACAAATAAACGGCAATTAATACTGCTGTAGCAATAAAAATACCGTACCAGTGAACTAAGATAGGTCCCAATTTAAACGCAATTGGATTTAACGCAATTGACATTGTATTCACTTCCCAAAAAGAGGATTATTTTTTGTTACCTGAATTTTCTTTAATTAAACTATTTAGATTATCATCAAATACCTTTGTAGCATCATAGCCCATCTTCTTAGCACGGTAGTTCATAGCTGCCGCTTCAATAATAATAGCTAAGTTACGACCCGTCTTAACTGGAATGCTTACTCTTTGCACATCAACGTCAAAGATACGGCGAGTTTCATCGCCATTACCTAATCTATCATATGGAGTATCATCCGACCAGTTTTCTAAATGAACAATCAGGTCAACCTTAGTTTGTGAACGAACAGCACCGGCACCGAATAAGTTCATTACATCGATAATCCCAATACCTCTAATCTCTAGTAAGTGTCTTAGAATCATTGGAGCTTGACCAATTAAAGTTTGTTCATCTTGTTGATATACTTCAACACGATCGTCGGCAATTAATCTATGGCCACGTTTAACAAGTTCAAGGGCAGTTTCACTCTTACCAATTCCAGAGTCCCCTGTCATTAGTACCCCTAACCCATATACGTCAATTAGCACACCATGAATTGATTTTCTTTCAGCTAATTTACCTTCCAGGTAGTTAGTCATGTTACTTAGTACTCGAGAAGTCGTTAGCTTAGAACCCAACACTGGAATATGTTGGTTCTTAGCAGCACGAATTAATTCGTCAGGTGGATCTAGTTGTGTTGAAATAACAAATGCTGGTGTTTCTGGTAAACACATTTTCTTCATTACATCAAAAAGTTCGTTGCTATCCATGCCCTTAGCATAAGATGTTTCTGTAATACCAAGCAATTGAATTCTCTTTGATGGATAATAGTTAAAGTATCCTGTTAATTCCAAACCAGGGCGTGAAATATCGCTCGTGGTAATTGGTCGATCTAAATACTCCTCACCATAGAAAATATCTAGGTGGGTATTTTCAACAAGATCTGAGACCGTTACACTGTATGCCATAGCCTTTCCTCCAAATTCATCATAAAACAAGTTTATCATGTTATTAGATGTTTTTAAAATTTTTTTAGTAGTCTGACAATATAACGTTACAAATTGACATAATCAATGCAACAATCACTGCCATTCCAAATGAAGCAAAATGAAAAGTATTGCCTACCACGAAAGATGTTAATTCCAGCATAATACCATTTAGAATAATACTGAATAGACCTAAAGTTACCAAGTTGATTGGTAAGGATAATATAAACAATACTGGTTTCACTAATGCATTTAAAATCGCTAAAACAATCGCTGCAACAATTGCTGTTTCAAATGAAGCAACGTAAAAACTTCCTTGAAAGAAACCGGCAATCGCAATAAATAGCAATGTGTTAATCAATATTCTGCCTAACACTCTCATGGTGTCACCTCTTATTTATCATTAAATTCATCAACGTCAGTTAAATTGCGTCGATTTTTCTTATCATTGGTATGTCCACCGCCATAAACGTTGGGGTTAGCCGGAACAATTACTAAACAAATTACATAAAGCAATATTCCGCCAATTAGATGGCCCGGAACAATAGTTAGAACTACGAAAATAATTCTTAAAAGTTGAGAGTTAATATGGAAATATTCGGCAATTCCACCTAATAATCCTGTTAATAATCGATCTGATTGAGAACGGTAAATTTTAGTCATCATAAAACCTCCTCGTTAAATGACATTTTAAATAATGTTTATTAAATCAATCTTAAGTTACTTTTCTTTAATAACAACTACACCTAATTCATTTGGTGAGTCACTGTAAATGGCACTTTCCATAATTTTAATACGATCTTTTCGATTCAATACCTTCAATCGACAAAATGTTGGTGAAGTCAAAGTGGCCTTGTAAAAATCGTCTTCGGTGCTTACTTTTATATTGTTAACCTCAACGATTAAATCACCTAGTTCAACACCCATCTTTTCAGCTGGTGTGTCCTCTCTAACCGCAATTACTCTAAGACCATTAACTGCATCTGAAAACCACTTATCCCTATTGCTATCTCTGTGCTTAGTTCTTATTAAAACTAGTAGATATAAAGCTGCCATCACTGCCATTGAAATTAATTCAATGTTTTTAACACCATTTAATAAATAAGTTGTAACCACTAGAATAATACCTAAAACCGTTAACCATAACAATTCATTAGATAATTTTTTGAAAAATTCTTTTGGAATTGATTTAAAAATAGTGAATCTAATTCCAATCAATACTGGCAGAATAAAGATTGTGAATTGATGATGTCCCGTTGAAAATACTGGCCACCAACTAATCAATGTGTGAATTTGATCACCTGGTACTAATACTACAATTGGTAGAATTGAAAATTCCTTATTTAAGTAACCAGCAACTTTGTTACCACGTTGGTTTTTGAAAATCTTTGGTGATTGATAGTTTCCTAAGAACATCTTCATATACAATGCGGAAACAAAGAATACCATAACTAATAGCAACAATACGTTGGACAATGAGGTATCTGAAGTATTGATTTCTCCCGTGTTAACATACGTAAATAAGTCAAACTTATATATTACAAACGTTAATGCAGTCGCAATTACCAGGTTTAACACCGTAAAAAATTGACCTGGGATAATGATTAAGTTAATTAGTAACAATACTTCATAGATAATGATCCAAGGAAGTGATAGATAAATTCCTAAAATCATTGAAATAATGCTTCCCACAATTCCAAGAATAATAAAACTTAGCCAAAAATGTTTCATTTCAAAATCATTTGGTGAAATGGAAGTGTTAAAGTCGTTTCTTTCACGTTTAATACGTCTACGGTAGATAATGTAATTTCTTAATATTCCCAACCATAATACTGGCTGAATAAATATTAATAATGTCATCCATAAATTATTCATTTAAATTCCCCTATTCTGGATTTCTTTTGCTTAGTTTCCATTGTAAGTAAGCATTGATGAATGGATTAAGATCCCCATCCATCACGTCTTGTGCCTTCGCAGTTTCATAATTTGTTCGATGATCTTTAACCATTGAGTATGGATGGAAAACATAAGATCTAATTTGCGAACCCCAACCAATCTCTTTTTGTTCACCTTCTAGTTGTGCCTTTTGTTGTTCCTTCTTTTCTTCTTCTAATTCATAAAGTTTGGACTTCAACATGTTCATGGCCGTTTCTCTATTTTGTAGTTGTGAACGTTGAGCTTGACTAGCAACAACAATCCCAGTAGGTTCATGCGTAATACGAACTGCTGAAGATGTCTTGTTAACGTGTTGTCCACCGGCACCACTTGCACGATAAACGTCAATTCGTAAGTCAGCAGGATTAATCTCGATATCGACAGTGTCATCTAGTTCTGGCATTACATCGACAGAAGCAAAAGATGTGTGACGACGTCCTGCAGAATCAAATGGTGAGATTCTAACTAATCGGTGAACACCCTTTTCGGATTTTAGGTATCCGTAAGCATTTTCACCACTAACCATAATGGTAGCTGTATCAATACCAGCCACTTCACCAGCTTGGTAGTTCAATGTTTCTAGCTTGAAACCATTTTGATCAGCCCATCTAGTATACATTCTAAATAGCATCATGCCCCAATCGTGTGATTCGGTTCCACCAGCTCCTGGGTGAATTTCTAGAATTGCATTGTTGACATCATATTTACCATTTAGCAACATCCCTAATCTGTACTTTTCAAGATGTGACTTTGTTTGTGCCAAAGATTCCTCAAATTCTTCCATCATCGAATCATCGTTTTCTTCTTCAATTAATTCTAGGTTAACTTCTAGGTCCTCAACTTCTTCATTTAGTTCATTAAAATTATCGTATTTTTTCTTTAAACGATTATTTTCATTTATAAAGCTTTGTGCTGTTTCGGGATTATCCCAGAATCCAGGTTCGGCCATTTTGGCTTCATTAATTTCAATGCTTTCTTGAAGGGAATCTAAGTCAAAGAGACCCCCTAAAGCCCTGGATGGCTTTTTTGATTTGACTTATTTCATTTTTAGCATCAGCTAGTTCCATTTTTACTCTCCTTACCAAAAAAGCGAAGTGAACTTATGTTCATCTTCGCTTTATTATTATCTTTCGATGTTTTGTCTGATTTCAGCTTTCATGAACAATCTTGTGGCATCATAATCAATATCTGAGACCATCTCTTCAAACATTTGATAACCTTCACGTTGGTATTCAACTAATGGGTTCAATTGACCATAACCTCTTAAACCAATTGATTGTCTTAATTGGTCCATTTCATCAATATGATCAGTCCAGTGAGAATCTACAACTCTTAATAAAACAACCTTTTCAAATTCTAGCATTTGTTCTGGGTCATATAGTTGTTCTTCTTTTTCCTTGTAAACTTTTTCAGATAATTCAACCAAGAAGTTCTTGATTTCATCAGCCGACTTATCCTCTAAGTCAGATAGGCTAATCATATCAGGACTAACAAGTGCACTAATAGCAAAGTCTAGGATTGTACTTAGATCCCAATCTTTCTTGTCACCTTGAGTGTGTAAGTTAACAATACGGTTGATTGTTCTCTTAATCATTGGTTTCATAACCCAATCTAATGATTTATCTTCGGTGATTACTTGGTATCTTTCATTGTAGATAACGCTACGTTGTTGTCTCATAACGTCATCGTATTGTAGAACTTGTTTTCTTGAATCGTAGTTATTACCTTCAACACGTTTTTGTGCTGATTCAACTTGCTTGGTGATTAAACGACTCTTGATAACAGCAGAGTCACCATCAACCTTCATTCTTTCCAAGAAGTTCTTAATCTTATCAGAGCCAAAACGACGCATTAAGTCATCCTCTAGTGATAAGTAGAATTGTGATAGACCTGGATCACCTTGACGTCCTGAACGTCCACGTAATTGGTTATCGATACGTCTTGATTCGTGTCTTTCAGTACCAATAACAGCAAGTCCACCTAATTCAACAACACCCGGTCCCAATTTAATATCAGTACCACGACCAGCCATGTTAGTAGCGATAGTTACCGCACCTTTTTGACCAGCATTTGCAACGATTTCAGCTTCTTTAGCATGGTTCTTAGCATTTAGCACTTCGTGGTTAATACCAGCATCATCTAAGCGTTTTGAAATGTATTCTGAAGTTTCAACGGCAACAGTACCAATTAGGATTGGTTGGCCATTGGCGTGTAATTCTTTAATTTCATCAACTACAGCATCGAATTTTGATTGTAGAGTTGGGTACAACAAGTCAGGTTCATCAACTCTGGCAACCGGTCTGTTGGTTGGAATGGAAATAACATCCATGTTATAAATTTCTCTAAATTCATCAGCTTCAGTCTTAGCTGTACCTGTCATTCCGGCAAGTTTACTGTACATTCTGAATAAGTTTTGGTAAGTAATGTTGGCCATTGTCTTACTTTCTTCTTGAATGGTTACTCCTTCTTTAGCCTCAATAGCTTGGTGTAATCCATCAGAGAAACGACGTCCATCCATAATACGACCAGTAAATGAATCAACGATAAGTACTTCGTCATCAGAAACAACGTAATCCTTATCCTTAATCATAATAAAGTTGGCACGCAATGCTTCATCAATATGGTGAGTCAATGCAGTATTATCAGTGTCATACAAATTCTTTAAGTTGAAGTACTTTTCAGCTTTTTCAATACCTTGGTCATTTAAAGAAACAGTCTTTGATTCTAGGTCAATCTTAAAATCGTCTTTTTCCTTCAATGTCTTAGCAAATTGATCAGCTTGCATGTATAGTTCTGAAGAACCTTTGGCTTGTCCTGAAATAATCAATGGAGTTCTGGCTTCATCAATCAAGATGGAGTCAACTTCATCGACAATGGCAAAGTTCAATGGTCTTTGAACCATATCTTCTTTGTAGACAACCATGTTATCACGTAAGTAATCAAAACCGATTTCACTATTAGTTGAGTAAGTAATATCAGCATTGTATGCTTCACGTTTTTCTTCTGGACTCTTTTCAGTTAAGTTAACACCTACTGATAATCCTAACCAGTTGTATAGTTCACCCATTTGTTCAGCATCACGTTGAGATAGGTATTCGTTAACAGTAATAACATGAACACCTTTACCAGCTAATGCATTTAGGTAAACTGGCATTGTCGCAGTCAAAGTCTTACCTTCACCAGTCTTCATTTCTGAAATGTTACCTTCATGTAGCACAATTCCACCCATGATTTGGACATGGAAAGGAGTCAACCCTAATACACGAGTAGCACCCTCTCTGGCAACTGCAAATGCTTCTGGTAGTAAGTCATCAAGAGTTTCCCCATCTTGATAACGTTGTTGAAATTCTGGGGTTTTAGCTTTTAGTTCGTCATCACTTAGTTTGCTGATTTCATCGGCATAAGATTCAACCTTATCAGCTAGCTTGCTAAGTCTTTTAACTTCACGCTTGTCGCTTTCGACCCATTTTCTTAAAATGTTAGCCATTTGTTTATTTTCCTTCCGTGAATTAGTTTTTAATGTTTTATTCGCTTTATATAAATTCTATCTTTCTTATTCTAACATTTAATTATCATTTTTAAAAACAGATTATCTAATTCTTCTGAAAAAATATCCTTTGTATATATAAAATATCCCTTATCGACATAACGTCAGTCCTAAAACTTGCATCGCACCGTTTTTCTTCAAAACTTCCGCAGCATGTCTAATCGTTGTTCCAGTGGTATAAATATCATCTAACAACAATACTTTTTGATTAACTATTTTGGGTACTGATTCGTAGTTGATTGTGAAAACCTGTTTGTTGTGAATTCGTTGTTGACGGTTTAACGCAGACTGTCTCACCTTGCGCCTTTCCTTCACCTTTAATGCTTCTACGTATTTAATGTCTCCTAGGAGTCCGATAACTTGATTGAATCCACGATTAATTTTAGTTTCTGCACTAATCGGGATTGGTACCACTACGAAATCTTTTCTAATCTTTTTTCTAATCTCTTTTTGAAAAATCATCCGTAATTGATAGTCACCAACAAACTTATAGCGATGCATAAAATTTTTCATCGCTTCGTTATATTGAAAGATTGATCTATTCTCGAATTCATCACCTAATCTACACCATTTTTGACAATCAATACACATTCCAAGATTATCCATTTGACGACCACAAGATTTACATATCCTTGTTTCGTCAATGCGTACAAACTGATTCATACATTCAGCACAAACGTATTTTTTAGGTAATCTTTTAAAGCTCAATAAAAAAGAAAGTGATATGTCATACGTAATCACTTTTTTGCATAATAGGCAGCTATCCATTTAGTTTTTTCGCCTTCTTGTTCATATACTTGATTTGATTAATAGCACTTTGAATGGCCAGTGTGTTTTCTTCTGCTAAAAACAATACTTCGCCAGTCGGTCGATCAATTTTTCTCCCCACTCTTCCAGCTATCTGCACTAATGATGAAGTCGAGAATACCTCATCTTCAGCACCAAACACAATTACGTCGATTCCTGGAAATGTAACCCCTCTTTCCAAAATAGTAGTCGTTATTAGGAATTGTTTACGTCGTTCACGCATATCGGAAACCTTTTCCATTCTCCTGTCATCACTAGAAAAAACGGTCTCCCATTTACTATTATCAAAATGCTTAGACAAAATATCGCTAATTGGTTTTAAATCGGCAACACGTGGAACAAACAATAAAAAACGTTGGTTAGATTTAATTTTTTCGTCAATTTTATGTAGAAGTAATCTAGGCAACTTTCGTTTTTTTAAGTTATTTCGCCATTTTTTTGCGTACTTTAATTTAATCTCCGGTAATAGGTGACGATGAAAACGAATCGGCAAGTAACTGACGGATAGTTTGTTTGTCTTAATTTTTTTAGTCATTTCATTGGTCGGTGTTGCCGTTAAAAATAATTTGGCGCTATTTTTCTTCGTCGCATTTTCGACAGCAAAGTGCAGTCCTTGATTATTCACAAATGGAAAAGAATCCACCTCATCAATAATCAATACATCAAAGGCATGATAAAACCGTAGTAGCTGATGGGCAGTGCAAATCGTCAGTTGTGCATAATAATACGGCTGCGGATTTCGTCCGTGTAGGAGAATTATCGACGTATTGGCAAATGCCTCCTTAATTCGTGGATATAGTTCAACACATACATCCACACGTGGAGATGAAATGCACACTCGTTTCCCTTCTGTTATAGCTTTTGCGATTCCCTGAAATAACATCTCTGTCTTCCCCGCCCCGGTAACCGCCCACAGCAAATGTGTCTTATTTTTCTCAAAAACATTGATAATATCTTTTGAACATTTTTTCTGTTCATCAGTAAGCTGGCCATGCCAGGTTAAAACAGGATGTTTTATTTCAAAATTGTTGGGTTCGTCAGCATAAACCAACGGAATGCTTTTGGTTACTCTATCTAAATTAATGCAGACTGGACAATAATAGTTATTATTAGGAAGATTACAACAGTTTACGGGCGTTTTTTGTCCACATCGTTTACAATAGATAATGTTATTGTTAACCTTAATTGGAACGTATTTATGAACCATTGATTTATTTAGGAGACTCTTATCAACCATCGTGGCATTGATTTGTCTACCATATAATTCAGAAACATCTTTAATCATAATTATCACCATAATTAAGTACGCAAAAAAAGCTAAATTCTGAGGTGAAAACATCTAAATGGAAAAAGATTATCTCACAATTAAAGAAAATGGTGTCAACGAGATTGATATCAAAAAATCACAATTTATTTGTTCAATTGCTAGAGTATCTAACGAAGAAGAAGCGATTGCTTTTGTTAATAGTGTTAAAGAAGAACATAAAAAAGCCACTCATAACTGCCATGCCTATTTAATTGGCCAAGACGACTCCATTCAGCGGGCTAGCGATAATGGTGAGCCATCTGGAACTGCCGGTGTGCCAATTCTAGAGGCATTAAAAAACATCGGAGTCCACAACACTGCTGCTGTTGTCACTAGATACTTTGGTGGAATTAAATTGGGTGCTGGTGGCTTGATTCGTGCATATAGCAATGCTACCACCAAAGCAATCGAACATGTTGGAATCGTCAAAAAGATTTTACAAACAGAAATAACCATCGAAGTTGCCTATAACCTATTTGATCAATTAAATTATCATCTAGAGGAAAACGGCATTAACATCATCGATACTCAATATACTGACAAGGTATCAGTAATTGTTGCCATTGATAATCCAAAGGTTGAATCATTTAAGCAAAACGTGATTGATTTACTAAATGGTCGCGTTGAAATGCACGATGGCGATGAAAAATACTTTGAAGTTGATTATGATCCATACAAAAAAGAATGACCAAATGGTCATTCTTTTTTAATGATTATCTTTACTTGTGTTTTCTTTAACGACTTTTTTAATTGCGTTTAGTAATGGTTGTCTATCCTTACCCGCTAAACCAATTGATTCAACAAATAGCTCTAAACCTATTAGCGTTGCAATCGTTAGTAAAATGGACCCCCAAATAGTTGAAATTGGATATAGCAATGAAATGAATGAGAAAATCAAAGCAATTCCATAAATTACCAATACGGTTTGACGATGAGTCAAACCAATTTGCATCAAACGATGATGTAAATGTCGTTTGTCCGCATGCATAATTGGTTGTTTATTCAACATCCTACGTAGGATTGCGTAAATTGTATCGGTGATTGGCACACCCAAGATAATTACTGGAATAATTACCGTAATAAATGTTGCATTTTTCAATCCGTTCAATGAGAAAATTGAAATCATGAATCCGATGAACAACGAACCAGTATCACCTAAATAGATTCTAGCTGGGAAGAAGTTGTAAGGTAAAAATCCTAAACAAGCTGCAACTAATGCAAAAATCATAATTGAAACATAGACGTTTCCAACGTTTAGGAAAAAGAACCCGGTAATTCCCATGGTGGTCAAAGCAATAACTGCGACACCAGTTGCTAATCCATCCAAACCGTCAATTAAGTTAACGGCATTGGTTATTGCTAAAATCCAAATTAGAGTAATCGGCAAACTTAACCATCCTAAACTAAATGTTCCAATAAACGGTAAGGATACATTACTCATTTGAATATTACCGAAGAAAAAGACAATGATTGCTGCTAAACTAATCCCAAATACCTTTTGACGAGGTTTTAATACAATGATGTCATCGATTACCCCTGTAATAATGATAACCACTTGTCCTGCAAACATACCATAAAGTTGATGTGTTGGCATTTGTGACCTTAATAAAAACATTGTGGCAATTGTGTATGACACAAAGATTGCCAATCCTCCTAATGTTGGCATTGGAATTTTATTCATTCTTCGCTTATTTGGACTATCGATAGCTCCCCAGCGAAATGCTAACTTTCTAATAAACGGCGTTACAACAGCAGAAATTAACATTGTCGCGAAAAGAGAAACGATAATTTCGAATTTTAGCATAATCGTTATCCTTTCGTTTTATAATACTATTAATAAATTATACAAATGTAACAGATTAAAAACAAGGTTAAACAAAAAAAGGATTCCCAAAGAAATCCTTTTTTTATTACATCATTGGTCCCATTGAAGGGTTCATTGGATCTTTCTTTTCTTCTGGTAAGTTAGCAACCACAGCTTCAGTCGTTAATAATAATGCAGAAACAGAAGCGGCGTTTTGAAGAGCCGATCTTGATACCTTGGTTGGGTCAACAACCCCAGCTTTAACCATATCTTCGTATTCACCAGTAGCGGCATTGAAACCAATACCCATTTCCTTACCCTTTAGATGTTCAACAACGATTGAACCATCGATTCCGGCATTGTGGGCAATTTGTCTAACTGGAGCTTCTAGAGCACGTAAAACAATGTTTACACCGGTCTTTTCATCACCTTCAGCAGGAATTTCTTCTAAATCCTTTAAGATGTTGATGAATGCAGTTCCACCACCTGGAACAAAACCTTCCTCAACAGCGGCTCTAGTTGAATTCAATGCATCTTCAATTCTGTATTTACGTTCTTTTAGTTCAGTTTCAGTAGCTGCACCAACACGGATAACAGCAACACCACCGGCTAACTTAGCTAAACGTTCACGTAGTTTTTCTTTGTCGAATTCAGATGTAGTAGTTTCTAGTTGGTTCTTGATTTCTGCAACACGTGCAGCAAGTTGATCCTTGTCACCAGCACCTTGAACGATTGTAGTATCGTCCTTGGTAACGTTAACCTTGTTAGCTTGACCTAATTGATCAATGGTTACGTCCTTTAGGTTTAATCCTAAGTCATCAGTAACTAAAGTAGCTCCTGTAAGAACTGAAATATCTTGTAGTTGAGCCTTACGACGGTCACCAAATCCAGGAGCCTTAACAGCGACAACATTGAAAGTACCACGCATCTTGTTTAATACCAATGTTGGTAATGCTTCACCACCAATATCATCAGCGATGATTAGAAGTGAACGACCTTGTTCAACAACTGATTGTAGCACTGGTAAAATTTCTTGAATATTGTTGATCTTCTTATCAGTAACTAAAATGTATGGATTGTCTAAATCTGCTTGCATCTTGTCATTATCAGTAACCATGTATTGTGACATGTAACCACGATCAAATTGCATACCTTCTACAACGTCCATAGTTGTATTGACACCACGTGAATCTTCAACAGTAATAACACCATCGTTTCCAACCTTTTCCATTGCGTCAGCAATTAATTCTCCAACTTCTGGGTTAGCAGCTGAAATTGAAGCAATTTGAGCAATGTCGTTCTTGCTCTTAATTTCTTTTGACATCTTGTGTAGCTTTTCAACAGCTACTTCAGTCGCCTTTTCGATACCACGGCGAACCCCAACAGGGTTAGCACCGGCAGTAACATTCTTCATTCCTTCATTTACAATTGCTTGAGTTAATACAGTTGCAGTAGTGGTACCATCACCAGCAATATCATCAGTCTTTGATGCAACTTCTGATACTAACTTGGCACCCATGTTTTCAAAATGATTTGGTAGTTCAATTGACTTAGCAATTGTAACACCATCATTAGTAATGTTTGGTGTTCCTGTTGATTGTTCAACAACAACATTTCTACCCTTTGGTCCTAATGTAGTTTTTACAGTATTTGCAAGTTTATCAACACCTCTTAGCATTGAACGTCTTGCGTCTTCTGAGAATTTAACTTCCTTAGCCATTTTTTCACCTCATTAATAAATTCATTTTTTCTATTATTCAACTACTGCTAAAATATCGCTTTCTTTTAGCACTAAATATTTTTGGCCATCGTAATCTACTGAAGTACCTGCGTACTTGTCGTAAACAACTTCGTCACCCTTTTTAACTTCTGGTGCAACAGTTTGGCCATTGTCTAAAACTCTACCGTTTCCTACGGCAACAACTTTACCAGTTTGTGGCTTTTCTTTAGCATTATTAGCTAACACAATGCCTCCAACTGTTTCTTCTTTAGCTTCTTGTGCTTCAATAATTACACGATCACCTAATGGTTTTAACATTTTGCTTGACCTCACTTTGTTTTTTAATCTCTTTTATCAGTATTAGCAGTCATTTATTATAAGTGCTAATCACTATAAATAATATATTATTTTTTAGTTTTATATGCAAGAATTTAACTTTGGTAAACGATATAATTCTACAAAAAAAGATGGGCCAATGGCTCATCTTGCTTATTCTCCTTCATAGTGTTCAATGAAGTAAATTAAAGTTTGTAATTCGTTAGTTAAATCAACGTTTTGTACTCTAACATTTTTGGGAACTGATAAACGTTTTGAAGTAAAGTTCATGATACCCTTAGCTCCACCCTTTACAGCTTCGTCACATAGGTCTTGGACTACCGTTGCTGGAACAGTAAAAATAACTACTTCAATTTGTTGATCTCTTAATTGTTCTTGCAAGTCCTTAACATCATATACTGGTACACCACTTTGAACAGTGTTAATCATGTCGTCATGAATATCAAAGGCAGCCGAGATTCTTACGTTACTATCTTTGTGAAAATTAAAGTGTAGTAAGGCTTGACCTAAATTACCTAAACCGACTAATGCAACATTTGTTAAGTGATCTTGATTTAAAATCTTCTTGAAGAAGTCTAATAAATTATCAACTTCGTATCCATATCCACGTTTTCCAAGAGCTCCAAAATAAGATAAATCTCTTCTAATGGTTGCTGAATCAACTTGAACAGCTTCAGCAAAAGTACTAGAAGATATTCTTTTTATTTTTGCATCGTGTAAACCGCTAAGATATCGATAATACATAGGCAATCTTTTAGCCGTTGCCCTAGGAATTTTAATATCCAAAATGTTCCCTCCCGAATCTTTCATAACATTTATGTATTCTATCATAAAAATAAAGTTTGTGAAAATATTATCATCTACTAAAAAGAATTGAACATTTTAATTTATTGGGCATAATATGCTAAAATAGTCATTATTATTGATAAAACAAGAAAATTAGGAGGTGAATTTTATGATTATTTTACAAGCAAATAAAATGACTAAACGATTTGGTGGGCAAGATCTTTTCACAAGCGTTAATTTGAGTATCGAAGAAAACAGCAAGGTGGCATTAGTTGGTAGAAACGGTGCTGGTAAGTCAACCTTAGTAAAAATGATTTTGGGTGATGAACCGATCGACGAAGGTGAAGTCACCACCAAAAAAGGTATCACAATTGGATACTTAGCCCAAAATACTGGTCTAACTTCTGATGCCACCATCATTGAAGAAATGACTAACGTCTTTGCTGATTTAATCGCTTTAGAAAATAAAATTCACGAATACGAGAACAAAATGGCTGATCCAAACGTCAATTCGGATCCTGAAAAACTAGCCGAAGTTTCACAAACTTACGATCAACTTCAAGCTGAATTTACCTCTAAAAACGGTTTTTCTTATCAAGCAGAAATCAAAGCCGTTCTAAACGGATTTGGATTCGGCGAGGATATGTACGATCACAAGATTAGTGAACTGTCTGGTGGTCAGCAAACCCAACTAGCAATGGCTAAACTTTTGCTACAAAAAAAAGATCTATTAATTCTGGACGAACCTACTAACCATATTGATGTCAAGACAATCAGTTGGTTGGAAGATTATCTAAAGGGATATCATGGTGCCCTTCTAATCATTTCCCATGATCGTTTCTTCATGGATAAGATTGTTGATCAAGTTTACGATCTTTCACAAGGTCACATGACCCATTATGTTGGAAACTATTCTAGCTATGTTGAGCAAAAGAAAATTAATTACCAACATCAATTAAAAGAATATGAAAAACAGCAAAAGAAAATCAAAGAGATGCAGGAGTTCGTTGATAAAAACATTGTTCGTGCATCAACTACCAAGCGAGCTCAATCAAGAAGAACTCAATTGGAAAAGATGGAAAAAATTGCGGCACCAACTCGTGACGATAAATCCGCCCGTCTTTCATTTACTCCTGAAAAACAAAGTGGAAACATCGTTTTAAACGTTCGTGATGCAGCAATTGGATATGATAATCAACTTCTATCTAAAAACATCAACATTGATGTTAAACGTAATCAAGCTGTCGCATTGATTGGACCAAACGGAATCGGTAAATCAACATTGCTAAAGACCATCATGAAACAATTACCATTACAATCTGGTGAAATCGAACGTGGTACCGGCGTCCAAATCGGTTACTACGACCAACACCAAGATAACCTACATCCTGACAAGACTGTCTTAAATGAAATCTGGGACGACTACCCTACTTATCCTGAACAACGCATTCGTTCGATTTTAGGTAGCTTCTTGTTCTCTGGTGAAGACGTTGAAAAAGTGGTTGGTAACCTTTCCGGTGGTGAAAAGGCCCGCCTGGTTTTGACTAAGCTGTCCATGAATCACGATAACTTCTTAATCCTAGATGAACCTACAAACCATTTGGATATCGATAGTAGAGAAGTGCTAGAAAACGCATTGATCAATTTCGATGGAACCATTTTGTTTGTATCTCATGATAGATACTTCATAAATAAGTTGGCTACTCAAATTGTCGAACTATCCCCTGATGGTAGTGAATTATTCCTTGGTAACTATAACTACTACGTTGAAAAGAAGGAAGAACAAGCGGCCATTGAGGAACACAAAAAAGAAGAACAAGCTAAGGCCGAAGAGGTTGAAGACTCCAAGCCAAAGTCACAAAATCAAAAAGAGTTCATTGCTAACAAAGAGTTACAAAAGAAGCAAAGAAAACTTAAACGTCAAGTTGAAGATTTAGAAGAACAACTAGATGCTTCCCAAAAAGATAAATTAGCCATTGAAGCAGAAATGGTTAAACCAGAAAACTTAAATGACATTGAAAAGTTGAATAATTTGCAAGCTAAACTAACCGATATCAACTCTAAGATTGAAAAGATTGAAACCGATTGGGAAAACGCAATGATGGAACTTGAATAAACAAAAAAGATGAATCCAAAAGGATTCATCTTTTTTATTCTTCATCTTCTAAAAGGTCAAACTCCAAACTTGGGTCAGCATTTAAATCAACGCCAGCAAAGACATTCTTCTTTGCCATCACATATCCGGCTGCACCAATCATTGCGGCGTTATCACCACAAAGTTTGTTTGGCACCTTAATTAATTCAGTTGTATCAATCTTATCAATTTTTTCTTCTAAAGCACTACGAAGACCCTTATTAGCAGCAACTCCACCAGCCAAAATCAATTGAGAAACTGGATATTCTTGTAATGCTCTAGTGGTCTTATCAACTAAAACATCAACGACTGCGCTTTGGAAACTAGCTGCTAAATCGTTCTTATCCAATTCTTCATGAATTTGATCTGCATGGTGAGTGGTGTTTAGAAACGCGCTCTTTAATCCACTAAATGAAAAGTCGAAGTTATCTTCTTTTTCCATCGCACGTGGGAAGTTAAAGGTATCTTTACCTTCAGCAGCCATTGCATCAACCTTAGGTCCAGCTGGGTAGTTAATTCCCAATACTCGACCAACCTTGTCGTATGCTTCACCGGCAGCGTCATCCCTAGTTTCACCGATAATCTTGAAGTCGCCCTCTTCTTTCATTAGGACCAATTCAGTATGACCACCGGAAACAACCAATGCTAATGCCGGATAGTTAATCTTGGCAACAAAACGACTAGCTAAGATGTGTCCTGCAATATGGTTAACCGGAATTAATGGGATGTTATGAGCCCATGCAATTGTCTTAGCAGCAGTAACTCCAATTAATAGTGCCCCAACTAGCCCGGGACCATAGGTCACAGCAATTGCGTCAATGTCATCGTATGAAACATTGGCCTGTTTCATTGCATCTTCAACACAAATCGTGATTTGTTCAATATGATGTCTACTTGCGACCTCTGGAACAACCCCACCAAATCGCTTGTGACTATTGATTTGAGTTGCAACAACGTTTGATAATATTTTTTCACCATCTTCGATAATGGCCACACTAGTTTCATCACAACTAGATTCGAAAGACATAATTATATGTGGTTGCACAAAAAAACCTCGTTTCATTAAATTCCAAAGTTATTTGGAATAGTTTCGTATAGACTTAAATCTAAAACCATATCAACGGCATCCTCATGGTCACCGTCGTAGTATCCCTTTTTCACACCGACTTGTTTGAATCCTAAGTCTGAATATAATCTTTGAGCTTTCATGTTACTGATTCTAACTTCCAAAGAAACCGTCTTATATTTCAGCTGACGGGCCTTCTTGATAATCTTAGCGATTAAAAAGTAACCTAAGCCACGTTCTTGGTATTCAGGTTTTACAGCAACATTTGAGATATGGCAGTCACCTTCCTTATCATTTAAAGAACTACCAATAAAAGCTACTAACTCATCTTTTTGACGTAATAGTAAATAAAAGCGATCCAATCGTGGTTTTAGTTCAGGTAAGAACGCTTCATCAGTCCATGGTGCCTTACCATCATAGACGTCACGTTCAAGATTAACCATTTCTGGAATATCAGTAACCATTGCCTTCGCCAAATAAAATTTGTCGCCGTTAATCTTTACGATGTGGTTTTTGATATTTAAGTGTTCCTTTTTCATTAGGTGCTCGGTATTAACAAATTTTTTCTGATACCAATTAATTAACTTTTTCAACATATGAAGTAACTTCTTCCCCGGGATGATTTTGTTTCCAATCTGCTTCAGCTTTAGTTAAACGTAAATATCTTGGTACAAATGTATGAATGTCTTCAACAGGTGATAAGGTCTGTCCATATAAACCTAACCTAGCTGCTTGAGGCAGGTTATCAAAATTATCAGTAAAAATAATTTTGTCACCAAACTTATTTTTCAATGCATCTTCAAAATGTGATGCGTCAGTACCAACTGCATATACTGTCTTATCTTCGTTATCAATTCTATCTAACCATTTATCAAAGTCAGTATGACAGTCTTTCAACACATTTTCTGGAACACCATTTTTAATTTCATAAAGTCCAGAAAAGACGTTATTGTTTCTAGCATCAAAAATTGGCATTACAAGTGTGCCCTCTTGCTTAATGTTTAGTGCTAATGTCTGCAGACTTGATACACCCACTAATTCAATTCCTAAGGTGTATGCCAAGGTTTTAGCTGTGGCAGTCGCGATTCTAATTCCAGTGTATGAACCTGGACCGTCAGCCACAACAACTCTCTGTAAATCAGATGGTGTTAAATCCACCTTTGTCATCAATTCATCAATAATTGGAAGTAAATATTCCGCATGCTTTTGATGAACAGTAGTTGTTTCTGTCGCTAATATTTGATCATCATCCAAAATAGCAACAGTTAGTTGTCGATTGGATGTATCTAAAGACAATACTTTCATCCTGTTTTTCCGTCTCCCTAATAACTTTATTAATATACGTAATAATTCTAAACCAAATTATAACAAAAAAATAGGTGTCTCCATAATAAAAATGAACACACCTAAAAATATTTAATCATTTTTGCGCCAAGTAATGTTGGCAATTGCAGAGTGACTGTCGTTACTCATAATTTCATGCTTAGTTAGAATTGAACCATCTTCTTGTTCTTCCATGTCGTAATAACTTTCTACGGTTGATCCATATTTAACTTCATTTTCGTATCTCAATAAGAAATGAGTTGGTGTATGGTTGGTTAGGAAGTCGGCAGGTAAGACGTTAACCATCCAATCCATATAATGAGCATTGTTTACATGTTGGTTTGAATCAATATCTGTATATCTTACACGGAAACTTTGTTTAGTTTCTTCGTCATATTGAACCTTTTGTGGTTTAGGCATTTTAGGAACTTGGTTAACCTTTTCAGCACCAAACGGTTCCACTGTTTCCTTTGGAATAGAAGCAATCTTTCTTTCCTTGTAGTTCATTGCTGCCCATAAACCAGTCATGTGCATTAATACTTCACCAGATTCACTTTCGATAGTGAATTCACGGTAAGCAAAATACTTGTTGTATGACTTTGACTTGGTATTAATAGTGATATTTTCATCAACCACTGGCATGCGGTTAATATGCACATCGTATTGAATAACAACCCAAGTAACTCCGAACTGACGGACAAATTCAGCTCCAACACCAAGTTTATCACTATGATCTTCTGATGCTAATATAATTACATCTAGCATCATCGCAATGGTCATACGACGGGTAAAATCAGCTTCATAGTAGGTAACTCTATGTTTTTCACTAAAAACAGTTGGTTGGTTTTCCATTATTATTCACTCCTAGATTTCGTGATAGATATTATATATCTCTTGCTTTTTTACTTTGTGTAACTTGGCAACCTCTTTGATTGCTGCATTGGTCTTCATTCCCTTTCCAATAAACAAGTCAACTTGCTCTTGAATGGATAATCCAGCCAACTCATCTTGTTCCTGACTTTCTTGAGTGGCGTTTTTATTACCATCAACAATCACCACGAATTCACCACGAACTTGATTTGATTCGGTCCATTCGATTAATTCAGAAATACTACCACGATCGAATTCTTCAAACTTTTTGGTTAGCTCCCTGCACAATACCGCCTGACGGTCGGCACCGAATACCTTTTGCATATTCTTAAGAGTCTTGTTTAAACGATGAGGAGCTTCATAGAAAATCAAAGTTTCACTATGTTGGTTAAGTTCCTCTAGTTCGTTAATTTGGTCACTATTTTTTCGATTTAAAAATCCAAAGAAATAAAATGGTTGCGGAGTTAAGCCAGAAGCAATTAGCGCTGTTAATCCCGCATTTGCTCCAGGAAGTGGAACAACATTAATACTATTATCAACACACGCTTTCACTAGTTCTTGACCCGGATCACTAATTGACGGCATCCCAGCGTCACTGACTTGGGCAACATTTTGACCATCATTTAAATATTGTACCAATTCATCAATACGGTAGTCTTTGTTATCTTCTCTAAAACTGATTTTCTTAGTATCAATTTCAAAATGATTTAACAATTGTTGAGTATGACTTGGGTTTTCAGCGGCAATTAAGTCCACTTCTTTAAGTGTCTTAATTGCTCGAAACGTCATGTCATCTAGGTTACCAATTGGTGTGGGAACTAGATATAATATTCCTTTATCTTGATTAGTGGTAAAGCTATGTTGTTCTTGCACTTGGACTCCTCCAGATTAACGATTTAAGATTTCATTACAGAAAATACAGCTTTCATCGTTTTCACGATGAGATCCGTAAAACTCGATGCAGACATGGAACCCTTCGTTAAATAAGTGTTCCAAGTTTTCACGAGATTTAGAAGAACGTGGTCTGTTCTTCTTGTTATCGTTTTCCACATTTTCTTTTTGTTCATTGATGAAATCATGTAAATGTTGGTTTTCAATTCTTAGTTCTGCATTTTCTTCCATTACTTCTGTTAATGCTTTTCGAACTTCAGAAAATTGGCTTAACATTAATTCAGTTTGTGATTCTAAATCCTTGATTCCATCATACAATTCACGTTTCTCCAAACAATTTCACCCCGTTTAACTATTTATTATTTTCATAATTTTTAATGTAGTAGCCTCTAATATATTTTGGAAACTAACATTTACTGCCATTTGGTTGTTACAGTTTAAGATTACTTCCATAATTTGAATTAGCTTGGCCTCATTGATACTTTCGCTCAGCTGTTCAACATTTTGGGCCTGTTTTGGAAAATTATAATTCTTACTTCCAGTATACTTTGCATCTAAAACATCTTCAAATATTGATAGCAACATATCAATTACTACTTGGCGTTTACTATTATCACTAACTAACGGCATGATATTACTTTGTATCAAAACAAATGATGTTTTATCTCTTTGTACCAGCATACTAAACCACTGACTAATTGCAGAAATAATCTTGGTTAACCATTCATCCTCCTGCCATTCTTTGACAGTCGACATTTGGTTAGTCAATCTTTTAATGATTTTAAACTGACTGGGAATTACTCCTAGTTTGGCCAATTCATCATTAAAATCATTAGTATTTAACGGATTTAAATCGACCACCTGGGTTCTAGAGATAATGGTCGGTAATATTAAATTCTTATTGGTAGTTAGTAGAAACGAAACTATATTAGCACCAGGTTCTTCAATAAACTTTAATAAACTATTGGCTGCTCCAGTAGTCATCTTTTCAGCATCACAAACGATGAAGAATTTCTGATTACCTTCCAAACCACTTTTAGAAAATTCAGATTTTAGGTATCTTATTTGATCAACCTTGATACTCAATCCATCTGGTTTAATGATTACAACATCAGGATGTTGTTGTTCTGCGATTCTACGACATTCATTACAATGTCCACAAGGCATTGAATCTTCGGAAACATTTTTACAAAACATTCTCATTGTTATAAATAATGCTAATGATAACTTTCCGACACCCTCTTCACCGTTAAATAGGTAAGAATGGGATAATTCGTGATTGTTCACCACTTGTAAAAATTTGTTCATCAGTGGCTTTTGCTTTTTCTCAGTCTCTGCAATCACTTGGTTTTCGGTCATTTTCTTCCCCCATTAGAATCGATAAAAATTATCCATTGGCATTTCCATTACGGTAGCGCCACCTACTTCAATTTTAACCGGATATGATGAATCTGAAACTCCACCATCCAAATTAACTGGAGGTGTCATATATTGTTCACGCTTACTTGAAACCTTCTTAATGATATCTAAAACATCATTAACACGGTCATCTTCAATCCCAATCATAAAAGTAGTATTTCCTGACTTTAGAAAACCACCGGTAGTTGATAGTTTAGTTTGATGAACATTATTCTTAGCAAAAGCATTTTGTAGCTTGTTAGTATCTTTATTTTGCACAATTACAATTAAAAGTTTCATTCAAAATCACGTCCCTATTTTTTAAATTCCTTTAAATATGGTTGCAAAATTTCTAAAACATTTTTGTATACAGCATCAATTGATTGTGTAGCATCAACTGATTTGATACGTTTTGGATTAGCCTTTGCTAAACGTTGATAAGCTGCATGAACTCGGTTATGGAAGTCAATTGTTTCAACATCCAATCTGTCGACCTCTTCATCTGCCCTATTCTTAGCAATACGCTTTAATCCTTCTTCTACTGGAAGATTAAAATAGATAGTAAGGTCTGGTAGAAAGCCTTCTGTAGCGAATTGGTTCATTTCATTAATTTTATCTTCTCCAATTTCTCTACCCCCTCCTTGATATGCAATCGAGCTATCAAGGTAACGATCACAGATAACTAACTTATTATCAGCAATCGCTGGCTTCACTGTTTGTTCAATATTTTGGCGACGAGCCGCAGCATATAATAATGCTTCGGTTCGCTTATCCATATCAACATTTTTACGGTCTAGAATTACTTCACGGATACTTTCGGCAATTGGATTACCACCAGGTTCTCTACTGGTAACTAATTTGTCGCCCATTTCTTCCTTTAAATAATCTAATACCATGTTCAGAATGGTTGTTTTACCAGCTCCATCCGTACCTTCAAATGTGATAAATTTTCCAGCCATATACTATACCCCTACTTTCATCTTTCTATCTCATTGTACTTTAATTTATTAGTTTCAACAAATGAACAACAAAGAAAAAGTGTCTTATTCCAAAGAATAAAGACACCTTTAGTAATCAATAACAGAAGATTGAATACGGTTGTTGGAAACTTTTCTTTCTCTTGCTTCTCGATATAAAAATAAATATTTTTCACGAGCTAAACGAGTTTGGGCAACAATTTCACCATCAACTTCATAAATTGCTTCTTGGGTTTCAGTAGCCTGATCCCATTGGTATTTAGCACGATCGATAGAATCCAATAGAAATTCATCATATTGTTTTCCTACGTTGTGTGAAAATCTTGAAAATCCTAACATCAGTATTCACTCCTACATTTCAGTTCGACCAGAAACAGCTCTAGAAAGCGTCATTTCATCAGCATATTCGATATCACTACCAACTGATAAGCCATGTGCTAATCTAGTTACTTTAATTCCGGCTGGCTTAACTAAACGTGATAAATACATTGCTGTTGCTTCCCCTTCAGGAGTAGCGTTCGTTGCAATAATAATTTCTTTAATTGCTTCGTCACTTTGCAAACGTTTAATTAGGCTTTTAATATTTAAATCTTCTGGTCCCTTTCCCTCAATTGGAGATAAGACACCATTTAATACATGATATAAGCCATGATAATCTTTCATTTTTTCCATTACCATGATGTCTCTTGGCTGTTCAACAACCAAAACAGTTGATTGATCCCTTGTCTTGTCTCGACAAATAACACATGGATCTTCATCAGTTAAATTTCCGCAAATTGAACAATACATCAACTTGTCCTTGGTTTCCTTCAATGCTGAAGAGAACTTTGCGACGTCATCTTTGTTCATGTCAACAACGAAATATGCAAGTCTAATAGCTGTCTTATGGCCGATTCCTGGTAGACGCATAAAACTGTCAATCAGCTTGGCAATTGGTTCAGGATATTGCATAATTAACCTTCTTTAATTTAAATTACATTCCTGGAATTCCCATTCCTTTAGTGTACTTACCCATTGAATCTTGTGTAGTCTTTTCAATTTGTGCAAGCGCATCGTTTACGGCACTGATTACTAAATCTGAAGTCATATCTGGGTCTTCTGGATCCAATGCTTCTGGTTTAATCTTCATGTCTTTCATCTTGCGGTCACCTGAGAAAGTAACAACTACCATATCTTCAGGGGCTTTTCCAACAAATTCAGTGTTGTTGATTTGTTCTTGTTCAGCACCCATTTGTTTTTGTAGTTGCTTAACTTGTTTCATCATCTTTCCCATGTTCATTCCGTTCATCATAACTATAACAGCTCCTTAATCATCTTTTACATCTATTATATCTTCACCAAAAAGTTGTGTTGCTTGTTTAACTATTTTGGGTTCATTGTCTTGTTTTTCATTATTATTATCATCGTTTTGGTCTGAATTTTCAACACTTGAATTTTCAGATTCTTCTCTAACGTCTTTACCACTATTCTTTTGGGCAACGATGTAACCCTTTCTTATTTCAGGCCATTGTTCAGCCGGGATAAAGACAAAGTCTGGAACGTAGCTCAAAATACGGTCCAATCCATTACCCAAGGCGTCTTGTAGTTCTTCATCAGTACTTGCCTTTTGGAATAGGAATGGATATTCGAATGAAACAACCACACCATCATGACTGGCAGCAACTGGTTTAGAAACATTCATCAATGCACGCTTGGTGACGTCTAGTCCGCTCAATAGTTCATCCCAAATATTTTGAATATTGGTCAAATCTTGACGAGTGGCGTTGTCCAAGACCGGATAAATCTTGGTTAGGTTAACCCTAGCGTTGCTTGAACTACCTGATGGTTTTTTAGCAGCTGGTCTTCTAGCTGGCTCACTAGCAGCATTACCGCCGTTGTTAGTAGCGACACCATTCTTGATTAGTTCTTCGACTTGTTTTTGTAAACTAGCAACTTTATCCTTCAATTGTTGAACCATTTGGTTATCAACGTTTGAAGCACTTGAAGGTTGCAAATCTGGTTGTGATTGTGCTGGCGCTGGACTAGCTACTTGTTGGTTATCAGTAGATAACTTAACGGTCAATACATCTAGATAAACGTCTGGATGCATTGTGTATCTCATTTGATTTTGAATGTCGTTTAAATCAACAATCATACGATAGACTCTTTGAGCATCCACAATTGATGTTAGTTGCTTGAACTCCTCATCAATCACACCTAGTTCTGATTCTTCAACCATTTCAGGTGATTGTTGGTATAACAAGATGTCTTGGCAGTACTTGATTAGGTCTTCGACAAATCTTGCCGCATCTTTACCAGATTCTAGCATTTGTCTGACATCCGATAATGCATCCTTAACATCATGGTTCACAACATTGGTTAGGTACTTTGATAGTAATGACTTGGTTACACTACCAGTTACTTGCAATGCATTTTCGTAAGTTACCTTATCAAATCCAAATGACAATACTTGATCTAAGATACTTAAGGCATCACGCATTCCACCTTCTGCGGCTTTGGCGATTACCTTTAGTGCCTTGTCATCATAATCAATTTTTTTATCATTTAAAATGAATTCCATTCTGCCTAAGATATCATTTGCGGTGATACGTTTAAAATCAAAACGTTGAACACGTGAAATGATTGTAGCCGGAATTTTTTGTGGTTCCGTTGTTGCTAAAATAAAAATAACATGTGCGGGTGGTTCTTCTAATGTCTTCAGTAATGCATTGAAAGCTCCTGTTGATAACATATGAACTTCATCAATAATGTACACTTTATAAGTTGCCTGAGTAGGGGCATATTTGGCCTTATCTCTGACATCTCTAATTTCTTCAACTCCATTATTAGAGGCCGCATCAATTTCAATAACATCATTTAGCGTTCCGTTTGTAATACTTTCACAAATTTCACATTCGTTGCAAGGTTCCCCATCTTTTTGGTTTGGACAGTTAATTGCCTTTGCCAAAATTTTCGCAGCGGAAGTTTTTCCAGTTCCCCTAGGACCTGCAAATAAATAAGCATGACTCAATTGATTGGTGACAATCGCATTTTTCAATGTGGTGGTAATAACATCTTGACCAATCACATCGTCAAAACGTTGCGGTCTCCATACACGGTATAAAGCTTGGTAACTCATGGAAAACTTCCTTTCAAAAAACTAGTTAACTACATTATATATTCTATTCAATAATTATTCCATTATCGTTTTTGCATCATAGATAAAAAAATCTCCTAGCCAGCATTTGACTAGGAGTTTGTTTGTATAAAAAACAAGAAGCACAAGCGTAGAATACTTAGTGCTGCTTCCTCTCGGATCTGACACGGTTCGTAAACACAACTTTGCTTCAAGGCCTTACGGCAATAATTATATTAACTTATTCAGGATTATTTTTCAAGCTTATTTCTCTTTTTCTTAGCTTCTTTACTTCTTTTGCGTGCTTCTTTAAAAAAAGACTTCATTAATTTCCTAGCATTATCAGCCAACAAACCACCTAAAACATTAACCTGATGATTTAAACGACTATCTTCTAAAACATGATATAGGCTTTCGGCAGCACCGGCCTTAATATCGTTAGCACCATAGTAAACATTCTTAATTCTAGAATTGATGATTGCTCCAGCACACATTAAACACGGCTCAATAGTTACATATAGGTCACAGTCTTCCAAGCGCCAACTATGCAAGCGACGACATGCTTCATCAATGGCAACGACTTCGGCATGATCTAATGCATTATTGCTTAACTCACGGAGATTATGTCCTCTACCAATAATATCACCATCTTTAACGACAATTGCTCCAATCGGAACCTCATTTATCATGTATGCTTTCTTTGCTTCAAATAAAGCTTCTTTCATATAGTACTCTTTTGTCTTATCCATTAAATACACTTTCCAATATATAGTAACCTTTGTTCTTCTTGATAATTTCACAATTACCAAATAATGATTGCATTAACTTCTTCGCAGATGGCGCACCTTGTTTCTTTTGTAATACCACAGTTAGTGTTCCATTTGGCAATAAATGATTAATAGCACCTGAAATCATACCATCAACAATATCCTTTCCTGCTCTTACTGGCGGGTTGGTAATAATTGCAGCAAACTTATCTGTGACATTTTCATAAACATTAGAATTATGAATCAAAACATTTGAGACATGATTTTGTTCCGCATTCTTTACAGCTAATTCTAGTGCTAAATTATTAACGTCTACCATTTCAAATGTTCTATCATGATAATGCTTGGCTAACGCGATTGCCATTGGTCCATATCCACAACCTAGGTCTAGGACATTTCCATCAGGAATTTTATCAAAATTAACATTTTCTACTAAAGTTTTTGAACCAAAATCAACAGTTCTTTTTGAGAAAACCCCGTTATCAGTGGTAAAGGTTAATGTGTTGTTTAATAAATCAAAATTCCATGTATGAAGTTCGTGTACAACATGTGGATTAGGTGTATAATAAAATTCGTTCATTTCAAATCAGATCCTCGTAAAAAATTTTTAAAATTCGCTAAGACACTGTATCTAGTAGATTAGGAACATTTCGACCACTAAATATGGTGTTTTTTATTTGATTTTTTTCTGTTCTGGTGTAAACTTTTATATATAAATTAAAGGGAAATATCTTACATATTTCGTCAAAAGAAAGGGAGCAATACCATGGCACAAGTAACCGTATACTCAAAGAATAATTGCATGCAATGCAAGATGACTAAGCGCTTTTTAAGCGAACACGATATTGATTTTATTGAAAGAAACATTAACGAAGAACCCGAATATGTTTCATACCTAAAATCAAAAGGTTTCATGTCACTACCAGTTGTAGAAGCAGATGGTATTGACTCAATTTCCGGATTTAGACCAGATCAATTAAGCCAACTATCTTAATTTCAAATTACGTATTATTCATTATAATATAAAAAGTTGTTTTTGGCGAAACCACTAATGGTCTCGCCTTATTTTTTCTCAAGTTTAATTTTACTAACGAAAGAGTGGTTTAAGCATGTCGTTGAAAGATTTGAAGGACGTAACATATTACGACCTAAACAATGAAATTAACATCCCTAAGGATGATAAGATTCAATTAAATAAAGATAAAGAAGCTCTTGAAGCCTTCATCAAAGAAAACGTTGAACCTAACTTAAAGAAATTTGGTTCTCTAAAAGAAAAGTTCGATTTTTTAATCGATAATGACTACCTTGAAGAAGAATTCATCAACAAATATGACTTTTCATTTATTGAAAAAATCTACGACTACTTGGAAAGTCAAAATTTTAAGTTCAAATCTTTTATGGCTGCATATAAATTCTATGCTCAATATGCCCTAAAAACTGATGATGGTAACTACTACCTAGAACAATTCATTGATCGTGTTGCTATCAATGCACTATACTTTGCTGATGGTGATGAAGAACTTGCTATGAACTTAGCAGATGAAATTGTTCACCAAAGATACCAACCAGCCACCCCTTCTTTCCTAAATGCCGGAAGAAAACGTCGTGGTGAATTTGTATCATGTTTCTTAATTCAACCTACCGACGATATGAACACAATTGGTAGAACTATTAACTCAGCTCTACAACTATCACGTATTGGTGGTGGTGTTGGAATTAACCTTTCTAACCTACGTGCTGCTGGTGATCCAATCAAACATATCGAAGGTGCTGCTTCTGGTGTTGTTCCAGTCATGAAACTTCTAGAAGACAGTTTTTCATACTCAAACCAACTAGGACAAAGACAAGGTGCGGGTGCAGTATACTTAAATGTATTCCATCCAGATATCATTTCATTCCTTTCAGCTAAGAAGGAAAATGCAGATGAAAAGATTCGTGTTAAGACACTTTCACTTGCCGTTACTGTTCCTGACAAATTCTATGAACTTGCACAAAATGATGATGAAATGTACCTTTTCAGTCCATACGATGTTGAAAGAATTTACGGCGTTCCATTCTCATACGTTGATATCACCAAAGAATACGACAACATGGTCGCAAACGATGAAATCAAGAAGACTAAGATTAACGCTCGTGAATTAGAAACTGAAATTAGTAAATTACAACAAGAATCAGGTTATCCTTACATCATTAACATCGATACTGTTAACAAGGAAAACCCTATTGACGGTAAAATTGTTATGAGTAACCTATGTTCAGAAATCATGCAAGTACAAGAACCATCTACTGTTGATAACAAACAACACTACGAAAAACTTGGTACAGATGTATCATGTAACTTAGGTTCAACTAATATCGTTAACTTAATGGCTAGCCATGATTTTGGTAAGTCAGTTGACACAATGGTTCGTGCCTTAACTTTCGTTACTGATCATTCAGACATCGATGTTGTTCCATCAATCCAACGTGGTAACGCCCTATCACACAGTATTGGACTTGGTGGAATGGGTCTTCACAGTTTCTTAGCTAAAAACCAAATTGAATACGGTTCTGATGAAGCAATCGAATTCACTGGTGTTTACTTCATGCTATTAAACTACTGGACTTTAGTTTCATCAAACAAAATTGCTGCTGAAAGAAATGAAACTTTCCATAATTTTGACAAGAGCAAATATGCTGATGGTTCATACTTCGATAGATACACTACTGAAGACTGGGGACCAAAATCTGACCGCGTAAAAGAACTATTCAATGGCATTTTTGTTCCAAATCAAAGTGATTGGGAAGAACTAAAACAAGCTGTTATGAAAGATGGTTTATACCACCAAAACAGAATGGCTGTTGCACCAAACGGTTCAATCTCATACATTAATGATTCAACTGCTAGTTTGCACCCTATCATCAGTCGTATTGAAGAAAGATATGAATCAAAAACTGGTAAGATTTACTACCCAGCTCCATACCTATCAAATGAAACTCTTAAGTACTACAAGTCAGCTTATGACATTGATATGAGAAGAGTTATTGATACTTATGCCGCTGCTCAAAAGCATGTTGATCAAAGCATGAGTCTTACACTATTCATGCGTTCAACAATTCCTGAAGGTCTATACGAATGGAAAGACGGTAGAACCGATAAAATGACTACTCGTGATTTAACTATCCTACGTAACTACGCTCACGCTAAAGGCATTAAGTCACTATACTATGTCAGAACATTCACTGATGATAACCAAGAAGTCGGTGTTAACGAATGTGAAAGTTGTTCAATCTAATTAGTTAGGAGAATTTATACAATGGATAATTACAAAGCTATCAACTGGAATGCTGTAAGCGACCAAATTGATAAAGCGACATGGGAAAAACTAACCGAACAATTCTGGTTAGATACTAGAATCCCTTTATCTAACGATTTAGCTGATTGGAGAACGTTAGATGACGATCACAAATGGCTAGTTGGTCATGTCTTTGGTGGTCTAACTTTACTTGATACATTACAATCACAAGACGGTATGGCCGCACTTAGAAAAGATGTTGCAACACAACACGAAACTGCTGTTTTAAACAATATTCAATTCATGGAATCTGTCCATGCTAAGAGTTACTCATCAATCTTTTCTACTTTAAACACTCCTGACGAAATCTCAGAAATTTTTGATTGGAGTGATTCGGAAGAATTCCTTCAAAACAAAGCTAAAAAGATTTACGACTTATATCATGATGATTCCAACCCATTGAAGAAAAAGATTTCAAGTGTGTTCCTAGAAACTTTCTTATTCTACTCTGGTTTCTACACCCCACTATGGTACCTAGGTCACAACAAACTACCCAATGTTGCTGAAATTATTAAATTAATTCTTCGTGACGAATCTGTCCACGGAACTTACATTGGTTACAAGTTCCAACTTGGTTTCAACCAATTAGGTGAAAACGAACAACAAGACCTAAAAGACTGGATGTACAACTTCTTGTATGACTTATACGAAAACGAAGAAAAGTATACTCACATTCTATATGATCAAGTTGGTTGGACTGACGACGTATTGAAGTTCATCAGATACAATGCTAACAAAGCACTTATGAACTTAGGTCAAGATCCACTATTCCCTGATAATGCAGAAGATGTTGATCCAATCGTTATGAATGGTATATCAACATCAACAGCCAACCATGACTTTTTCTCACAAGTCGGTAATGGTTACCGTCTAGGTGAAGTTGAAGCTATGAAAGATGACGATTACAAGATTTGGTATCCAAAAGATAATAAATAATCACAAAAAGAGGATGAAGTTTTATTACTTCACCCCCTTTTTTTATTCCATCAAACCTAAAAAAATACCCAATACAGAATTGTTAATATCTGTATCGGGTATTTCTATTTATTCAATTTAAGTTGGCTAAAAGGCCTATTTTTTGAATAATTTTTTCCAAATCGATTTCTTTTCACATGGTGTGTCATCCACGTGTTCATTTACTAATACCAATAATTGAAGCATTGTGAATACTAATGAGTTCCCACGACGGTATGAGATGTACTTAGGTGTCCATTCACTAACATATTTTTCCTTGTAAGATCTTAATCCTTGGAAACTGTAGAACGCAGTTCCATATTTATAGATTAAGTTAGAAATCTTTTCATCAATAAAACTATATCTGGATTCACCAACATTGGATAATGGAGCCATTCCAAGGTTAAAGTACTTATACCCTTCATCCTTTACATAGTTAAACAAATTGATAAAAATTCCATCCATGATTCCTGATGGTGCATCTTCACTTGACCTCATCAAATCGATTGACGTCATTTCATGGTCTCCAGTTGGCATAATGTTGGCAAAAGCAACAACCTTATTGTCCTTATCCTTCATTACAGCAATTGGTGCTTGGTTTAGGTAATAACTATCAAAATATCCTAGGGAGAAGCCCTTTTCAGGTTTACCCTTCAACCAGTTGTCAGATACTGCTCTTAATTCATCAATGAATGAAGTTGAAAACGGTGGTTGAATAATCTCAAATTTGTATTCATCACGATCAAATTTATTCATCAAAGCTCTTTCACCACGATGCTTCTTACCAGCAATAGAGAATGTATCTAATGCCACGTGACCCTCTTCTCCTGCCTTAGTGAAACTAAATCCTTTTTCGTGAAGTAACATTGTTAGTTCTTCACCAATTTCATAGAAAACAAGTGAATAACCAATATTGTCACTATCTTCAATGAACTTATCAATCGCATTTTCAAGTTTATCAAGGTTACCGATTGGTTCTCCCATGATCATAATCTTGTTAGCACGACATTTGTACATGAAAAATAGTTGGTCTTTACCATCTTCTTGATAGAAGTAGATGCTCTTGTCACGAACGTAAGCTAAGTGACTTACTTCATTTCCACCAAATTCATTAATAACGTTAGATACTCTATCTCCATCAAATGGTTGGTTTAACCATTCAACCTTTGAGTATGATAAGAAGCGGAAAGTTAGAACTAAGATTAGTAAAGCTAAAATCAATCCTAATAGACCCGCAAACCATACTTGTGGCGATGGTAATAGATATGAGTTAGTCCAGTGGAACACAGCAAACTTAAAGTTTGTAAGTAATCCAATGATTAGGTATACGATAAACGCACTGACGAATATTAGTAAATCAATTAGTGCATGTCCCCATGAATATGTGAATTTTTGTCTGTACAATACCTTGTAACTTAACCATAAGCAACAAAGTAAAATTACAGACATAACTACCATATTGGTTGGAAAGTCTTCCTTCCAAAGTGTGTTCCATAAGGCAATTACTAATATAACGGCAGTTGGCCAAAACGCCTTCTTCACCTTGGAACCAAATCCACGCGCAAAACCAATTAGTAGAAATGCAACGATAACAGTACTTAGTTGATCTAAGAAATAGAATGAATATGGTTCTAGTGAAATATAGAATCTATTAACTAATACTAAGTTAGGAATAACTGCTAGTAATAGCATCATGATTCCTGAAAAGTACATGAAAATAGTAATAAACATATGGGCTAATCTTTGTAAAATTAACTTTGGAATCCCGTCTAAAAAGTTGTTGAAACGTTGGAATACATCAATTACTAAGAAGATAATTCCCAATAATACTGGGAAAATGTAGTAAAAAGCACGGTATAAAATTAACCAAACCGCTGCATCACTTGGTTTAACACCAATGAACATTAATCCAACAAGCATTGTTCCTTCAAAACTTCCAAGTCCCCCGGGAACTAATGAAGCAACCCCTACCACGTTTGCGACAACGAATACTGGGAATACAGCAAGTAGGTTAATTGGTTGGTGCATGAATGCACCAATCGCCATAAATAACCCAGCACAACCTAACCATTCTAAGCATGATCCAACAATCAATTGGATTTCTAGTTTAGCGGTTAAATCTTTAAAATAATCAGAATCATTTAATCTTGTGATGATAAACAAAATTGGGAAGTATAGTCCACCAAGAACTAGTACAATCCACCACCACCAGTCATGGCTGTTTGTTCCGAATCCGAAACTAAACATCATAATAATAGCTACCCAACAATAAGTGGATAGTCCAGCTAATAAGAAAATAACGATTTTAGATATTGCATATAATATTTGTTTTTTTGTTGCATTTTCGCTGTAAAAACTAGAACGCATGCTTGCACCTAATACACCACCAAAACCTGCGATGTTAGTCAATGTATTGGTAATCCACCCCGTCTTTACAATATATGACTTTTTAAACTTACCTGGTAGAAAATCAACGATAGTAAAATCATATATCAGCATCGGTGAAACTGCGATAAATCCCAAAATTATCATGATAACAATCGACATTGGTGATAATCTTGAAAAACTTTCAGCCATTTGTCTTCCACTAATTTCTTTTGAAACAGAAAAAATAACGTGTACAACAACAGCTAAAACGAATACCACAAATAGGACTTTTACTAAAGTCATATGTCGGTTGATCCAATCTCCACATTTCTTAAATAAAGCTTTCAATTATGTTTCCTCCATAAATCTTATTACTACTATTATCTCAATTAATAATTGTCGGCACAAGGCTTTATATCAAAATATGTACAAAAAAAGAACGTGTGATAAATCACACGTTCTTTTAAAGTGAAATTACTTAAGAGTAACTTCTGCACCAACTTCTTCAAGTTTTGCCTTGATGTCGTTAGCTTCGTCTTCTTTAGCATCTTCTTTAATTACTGAAGGAGCACCATCAACTAAGTCCTTTGAGTCCTTTAGACCAAGACCAGTGATTTCACGTACAACCTTGATTGCTTTAACCTTTTGGCTACCAGCAGAAGTTAGTTCTACAGTGAATGAGTCCTTAGCAGCACCATCAGCGCCACCAGCAGCAGGAGCAACAGCAGCTGCTGCAGTTACGTCGAATTCTTCTTCAATTGCCTTAACTAAGTCGTTTAGGTCAGAGATTGAAGCTTCTTTAATTTGTTCAATAATGTTATCTTTATCAAAAGCCATTTTAATTTCCTCCAATTTGGATAGTTATAATTTTATATTATGAGCTTAGGCTGCGTCGCCATCGCCCTTTTCTGCAACTGCTTTAACAGCAATAGCAAACTTGCGAACAGGTGATTGTAACATGCTTGCAAGGATTGAGATTGATTCGTCGCGACTTGGTAATGAAGCGAATTCGTCAATTTCTTGTAGAGTAGCAATCTTGTTTTCAAGAATACCACCCTTGATTTCAACAGCTTCAGTGTTATCAGCAAAATGCTTTAATACCTTAGCTGGAGCGATAGGATCTTCATCAGAGAATGCTACAGCAGTAGGACCCTTGAATAAGTCACCTAATTCTTCGTAACCTGCTTCCTTAGATGCACGTACAGCAATGTTATTCTTGATAACACTGAATGAAACACCTGCATCACGTAATTGCTTACGTAGGTCAGTTACTTCAGCAACGTTTAAACCACGGTAGTTAACAACAATAGCAGTAGTAGCATTGTTGAACTGTTCTGTAACAGCTTCTACACGTTTAGCTTTAGCGTCAATTACTTCTTTCTTTGGCATTGTTTCACCTCCCAATATTTTTTGGGATTTAATAAAAAATCCCTATGCCACCTAGACATAGAGAAACCGTTTTAAGTGTCCTCGTTGGGATATTAAGGTACAAGTACCACCCAAGTCTTAGGTAGATATCAATTTTATAACAAATAGTAGTTTACTATATATATAAACTTTGGTCAATAGGGATTTTCAAATTCCAAATTAATTACTTAACTTTAGAATGATTCTAGATCAACCTTTACACCAGGTCCAAAGGTTGTTGAAACTGATAGGTTACTGATGTAAGTACCACGAACTGAAGCTGGACGGTTCTTAACAATCAAGTCTTCAATAGCCTTGAAGTTACCAACTAGCTTGTCAGCATCAAATGATGACTTACCGATGATAACGGCAACGTTTCCGTCACGGTCAGTACGGTAAGTAACCTTACCTGATTTAGAATCAGATACGGCCTTCTTAACATCCATAGTAACTGTACCAGTCTTAGGGTTTGGCATTAAGTTCTTTGGTCCAAGAACACGACCTAGACGACCAACTTGAGCCATCATGTCTGGTGTTGCGATAGCAACATCAAAGTCTAACCAACCATTTTGGATTTTTTCAGCTAGGTCTGCTTCACCAACAAAGTCAGCGCCGGCTTCTTCAGCTTCCTTAGCCTTGTCACCCTTAGCAAATACAACAACTTTTTGGTCTTTACCTGTACCGTTTGGTAAGACAACAGCACCACGTAATTGTTGATCAGCTTGTTTAGTGTCAACATTTAAGTTAAATACAACTTCAACAGTTGAATCGAACTTAGCAAAATCAATTTTCTTTACAAGATCAACAGCTTCTTCAACTGAGTAAGCCTTGTTACGGTCTACTTGTTTTAAAGCATCTTGATACTTTTTACCTCTTTTTTGAGCCATCTGTGTTTTCCTCCTTGCAATTGTGGTTGTAACGGATAAACCTCCCACATAACACCTAAATAATAGGTGTTATGGTACTACAGTATAGAAACGAATGTTGAATTAGCCTTCAACAGTGAATCCCATACTACGTGCAGTACCTTCGATCATACGCATTGCGGCTTCAACATCAGCTGCGTTTAGATCTTTCATCTTAGTTTCGGCGATTTCCTTAACTTGGTCCTTAGTTACACTAGCAACCTTGTTAGTGTTTGGTTCACCGGAACCATGTTCAACACCAGCAGCCTTCTTCAATAGAATTGAAGCAGGTGGTGTCTTAGTAATGAAATCGAATGAACGATCTTCATATACAGAAATCACAACTGGAATCAAGTATCCTGCTTGATCAGCAGTACGAGCGTTGAATTCCTTAGTGAATCCCATAATGTTAATACCAGCTTGACCCAATGCAGGTCCAACTGGAGGAGCAGGTGTTGCTTTACCCGCAGGAATTTGCAATTTAACTACGTTAGCTACTTTTTTAGCCACGAGACATACCTCCTTAAGTCCGTGTGTGGTAAAAATTGGAGATGAGATTTCTCCTCCCACTTAAGTATGCGTGAACATACAACAAATAATATATCACGTTTAAATATTTTTAACAACCCAAATTTTTTATCTGATTGGTTGTACTTGGTTAAAGTTAAGTTCAGCAGTAGTTGCACGACCGAACATATCAATATTAACCTTCAATTTACCTTTTTCATCATCTTTTTCGATAACCTTACCTGAAAGATCAGCAAAGGCACCGTCAATAATAGTGATTGTGTCTCCCACTTCAGCATCTAATTCTTGCTTTTCTTGAGAAACGCCAAGACGACTTAGAACTAGTTCTACTTCATCTGGTAGCAATGGAGTTGGTTTACTTCCTTGACCATGTGAACCGATAAAACCAGTAACACCTGGAGTATTTCTGACAATGTACCATGCTTCGTCAGTCATAACCATTTCTACAAGCACATAACCAGGGAAAGTTTTTTCCATCTTAGCCTTGTCTACACCGTCTTTAACTTCGTGTTCTTCAGTTTCTGGAACAACTACTCTAAAGATAAAGTTTGACATACCCATTGATTCTTTACGTGAATCAAGGTTCGCCTTAACTTTGTTTTCGTATCCTGAGTAAGTATGAATAACATACCATTGCTTTTCTGCTGATTCCATTAAAATTAGCTCCCTTTATGATTTTTTTGCAAAATAAAAAAACTCCGCACTCACGAAGTTTCAAACTACCTATTATAATATCACTATTTACTATAATTTAAAACAGTAAAATTATAGGTATAGTAATCCTGATTGAATTGCCCAGTCAACAATTGCAAAGAAGATTGCAAAAATAATTGACATTGATACTACGATGGTAGTGTCAATTCTAGTTTGATGACCATTAGGCCAAACAACTAATTTCATTTCAGTACCAACACTTTTAAAGAACTTAAATAATTTCATAGTCTTCCTCCACTAACGTGTTTCTTTATGCATCGTAGCTTTGCCACAATGTTTACAATATTTTTTTACTTCTAATCGATCTTCATGGTTATTACCCACTGAGGTTGTGTAATTACGAGAGCCACATACCTCACATTGTAAAGCAACTTTATTCTGTGACATCGTACACATCCCCCTTTTGAATAAATTCATAATAGCATTTATATTTTTGATAGTCAATTTATGATGATGACTAGTCATAGACCTTTTTTACTATCTTCTTTAACTTGTTTTTTACCCTAGCGATACAATTATCAACCATATTAGTAGCGTTCTCTGGATGCCTTGCTAAAGCCATCTTTAGTCTATCGATTGAAAAATTATTTTCATTAATCAAATCTTCCAAATAACAGAATGCTATTTCGGATTCCAATGGTGATAGTCTAGCAATCAATTCCTCATAACACATCTTGATATTCATTGACTGATCAGGCGTTAAAAAAATTCTATCTTTTAAGCTATTTTGAAAATACAATTCGTTAGAGTTATACGAAACTATTTTATCAACAGGCATTCGTTTTTTCGCTTTTCTTTTTCGAAGGATGTCGTATAAGTGATTCTTCAAACTAATTTGATATAGCGTTCCGAATGTTGCTTTATGGTTCGCATCATAATTACGGATATTTTTTATCATTACCAACATTGATTCTTGATACCAATCGTCGATATCCATATCATGCAAGTAATAACTACGCCACACTTTATTAACCAATGGCTTATATTTATCAAACAACTTTTTCAGTGATTCTTCATTACCATTTTCTTTAAAATCAAGAATTAAATCTAAATCAATATTATTTTGGTCAAATCTCATTACCTATTCACCTCTGATTATAATTACATAAAATAATTTATATAGTTACACAATCATAAACAAGCGAATATTTGTTCATTTATATTTGGCCAAATCTTTATAAATATATATAGGTTTTAATCGTTTGTTAAATTATCTCTTAGTTTTTCAAGTCTCAATAACTGATCATTAGACCAAGGTGTTCGACGTCCAGTTAACTGATTAGTATAACTACGAACCTGCGTCTTAATTTCACGTTTTGAACGTTCAACATCACGAAGCAATTCCCGTGCTGATATTCTCAAAGCTCCTGCTGAAAAAACAGTCCATTGCTCTGCTTGGTCAGACGTTACTACGACCACCTGTACAAATCTAGATTGCTTTTGCCTAGCATATGCTTCGATATAACTATCTGCTGTTTCATCTTTGTTAGTCCAAACAATGTCTAAGTTATGCTTCTTATCCTTCTTTGATAGGCCAGGAACGTACATCGCATCAAAGATGATTTTCATATCTAAGTCTCGATACTTTTTATATTCAGAAATGATATTAATTAATTCATCTCTAGCATCTGCCAAACGATTATCCAGCTTTAGCTTATTCAATTCAGGCCAATTTCCGATGACGTTGTATCCATCGATTAATAATAGTTGTTTTTTCATCGGCTTAAACCTTCTTATAGTGGATTTCTTGAATTATAAGCTTGATACATTAATAAACTAGCAGCAACACTGGCATTTAAACTTTGTAGTTGCCCAACCATTGGAATGGTTAGCATTTCATCAACGTTCTTCTTAAGTAATGGCGAAATGCCTTTACCCTCATTTCCAATAATTACTGCAACAGGTCCTTTAGCATCCCAACGACGGTAATCAGAACCTTTAACGTCAGTTCCAAATACCCATACTCCTTGTTGCTTTAAATCGTTAACAGTGTTAACTAGATTAGTTACTCTAGCAACTGGAATTCTTTCAATTGCACCAGCAGAGGTCTTAGCAACTGTTGATGTTAAACCAACAGCACGATGTTTTGGAATAATCACACCAGTAACACCGGCAGCATCGGCAGTTCTTATGATTGACCCCAAATTGTGAGGATCCTCAATGTTATCAAGAATTAAAAAGAATGGCGGTACATCTTGTTTCTCTGAGTTTTCAAATAATTCATCAATAGTTGCATATTTGTATGGTGAAATTGATAAAATCACCCCTTGATGATTTTGATTATCTGAAAGTAAATCTAGTTTCTGCTTTGGCACAGTTGAGATTACTAAGTGCTTTTGCTTAGCTAACTTGATGATTTCTTCAACACTTTTTTCATCTTTTTTGATTCCGTTTTGTAGGAAAACCTTGTTGATTTCTTGCTTTCCTCTCAATGCGGAAATAACCGGATGGCGTCCGATTATAAATTCGCTTTGGTCATTAGTCTTCATATTTTGGCCTCCCAGCATCGACTTGTTCAATACACCAATTAGATAGTTCTTCTAAACGGTCATCTTGTTTGCTTAATGAAAGATACCCCATCATGGCTTCAAAACCTGTTGAATGGCGATAAGTCAAAACGCTTGTATTCTTAGCATGTGTATAACTCTTAGCATTACGACCCCTTTTAAATACTGTATCCTCTTCATCTGTTAGAATGCCGTCTTCAATCATCAAATCAATTAATGCTGCTTGAGCCTTTGCTGACACATACTTTCTAGCTGTCTTTTGTAGACGATTAGGTTTAGTAATTCCTAAGTTCAACAAGTGCTTTCTTACAAACACTTCGTAAACAGAATCGCCAAGATATGCTAATGCAATCCCATTTAACTGTTTATAATCAACGTTCTGGTTTTCCATCATTTATTCCCTTCTGAAACGAGTACCTTGAGCAGTATCTTCTAAAATAATACCTTGGTCTCGTAATTGATCTCTAATTTCATCACTTCTTGCGAAGTTCTTATTCTTTCTAGCTTCATTACGTTCATCAATCAACGTTTGAACTGAATCGTCATCTAGTGTTTCTTCCTTGAAAACAACACCAAAAATAGAAGCCATCTTTTCTAGCTTATCAATAATTAGGGTAACAGTATCTTTTCCTACTTCAGGTCTTTGTGCATACATGTTACCAAGTTTAGCTAGTTCGTATACACAATCAATTCCGTTTTGTGCATTGAAATCATCATCCATCGCATCTTGAAAATCTGCCTGAATTTGTCTAATTTCTTGTTCTAGTTTCATATCAATAATATCTGTAGCATCGCTTAAACGATACTTTAAGTTATTGTATGCATTTCTTAACTTGTTTAGGTTATTTTCTGCAGCCTGTAAATTAGCCTCGTTGTACTGAATTGGCCGACGGTATTGGGTAGTTGACATCAAGAATCTAACTACTTGAGGATCTACCTTTTTAACAATGTCGTGAACAGTCACAAAGTTACCAAGTGACTTACTCATCTTCTCGTTTTCATCCCCGACAGTAACGAAACCATTGTGCATCCAATAGTTAACGAAATGTTCACCTGTCTTTGCTTCGCTTTGCGCACGTTCGTTTTCATGATGAGGGAACTTCAAGTCTTCCCCACCACCATGGATATCGATTGTGTTACCTAAGTATTTGGTAGACATTACTGAACATTCAATGTGCCAGCCTGGACGTCCTTTACCCCATGGTGAATCCCATGAAATTTCGCCTGGCTTAGCAGCCTTCCATAAAACAAAGTCAATTGGATCTTCCTTCTTGGAAAGCTCTTCTTTTGAAACATGTTGGCTAGCCCCTGATTCCAAATCATCTACACTTTGGTGTGATAAATGACCGTAATCATTGAACTTTCTTGCTCTATAGTAAACATCACCATCAACAGCATATGCGTAACCGTCATCAACCAATTCTTTTACGAATTGGATAATTCCATCAATATTATCAGTAGCTCTTGGATTAACAGTTGCTGGTTCGACATTCAATGCAGCTACATCTTCTTTGTAAGCTTCAATATACTTGTTAGCAATGTCCATTACTGTACTGTTTTCTTCTTTAGCTTCATTAATTAATTTGTCATCAACATCCGTAAAATTAGAAATGTAATTCACTTGGTAACCACAATATTCAAAGTAACGACGAATAGTATCGAAAGCAACAATACTACGAGCGTTCCCAATATGAATATAGTTATATACTGTTGGACCACAGACATACATACCAACTGTTCTTGACTTTATTGGCTTAAATACGTCTTTTTCTTGAGTTAATGTATTATAGATCCTTAGCATTAATGGCACCCCTATTCCTATTTTTTATACTTACTTCATTCTATCATAATAATAGCTACTATATTAGGATAAATTCAAATAAAAAAGCCCGCCAAAGCATGCTTTAGCGAGCCTTATTTATTATTGATTGATTTGCTTTAAAGTTTCATCAATGTGTTTTAGAGCCTTTTCTCTACCAATCAATTCGATTGATTCAGGTAGTTCAGGACCGTGACTTTCATGAGTAACGGCAATTCTGATTGGCATCCATAGTTGACGTCCCTTGATTTTAGTTTCTTTTTGAATTTCCTTAATTGTCTTTAAGATTTCAACCTTATCGAAAACTGGAACATCCTTAATCTTTTCAGCAAAGGCCTTTAGAACAACTGGTGCGGTTTCATTTTGAATTTCTTCAAGTGCTTCGCCAGAAACCTTAGCTGGTTCATTAAAGAATACATCAGCCATTGAATTAATTTGGGCCATGTAACTCATTTGTTGCTTATAAGTATTGATTAACTTACGAGCCCATTCAATAGTTAAAGCATCCGGATTTTCGTCAATGTTACCCTTAGCGATTAATTGACGTAATGCTAGGTCCATAACAACGTCTTCATCAGCAGCTTTAACATATTGGTTGTTAATCCATTCAAGTTTCTTATTATCGAAGTTAGCTGGTGACTTGCTTAGACGATGTTCATCGTACATCTTGATGAAATCACGTTGTGAGAAGATTTCATCTTCACCCTTTGGAGACCAACCTAATAGAGTAATGAAGTTAAACATTGCTTCTGGTAGGTAGCCTAAATCTCTATATTGTTCGATAAATTGAATGATTGATTCATCACGTTTACTTAGTTTCTTCCCAGTATCAGCACTAGTAATTAAACTCATGTGACCGAATACAGGTGCTTCCCAACCAAATGCTTCGTACATCATCAATTGTTTTGGTGTATTAGCAACGTGATCGTCACCTCTAAATACGTGTGAAATTTGCATTTCATGGTCATCAATAATAACCGCGAAGTTGTAAGTAGGCATTCCGTCACGTTTTACGATAACGAAGTCCCCACCAATAGTATCAGAGTTAAATTCAACATGACCCTTAACAACATCATCCCATGCGTAAGTTTTGTTTTTTGGTACTCTGAAACGAATAACCGGTTTCAAACCTTTAGCTTCTGATTCAGCCATTGATTTTTTAATTTCTTCTTCTGACATACCAGCGTATTCATATTCGTAATGAGGCATGATGCCCTTTGCACGTTGTTCTTCACGATCAGCTTCTAGTTCTTCTTCAGTTCTGTATGAGTAGTAAGCTTTGTCTTCATCCAATAGTTGTTGGATTAATGGATCATAAATTGAACGTCTTTCTGATTGTCTGTATGGTCCAAACTTACCAGGTTTGTCTGGACCTTCGTCCCAATCTAAGCCAAGCCATTTTAAGTTATCTAACTGACTTTTCTCACCATCAGCTACGTTTCGCTTAGTATCAGTATCTTCGATACGGATAATAAACTTACCTTTATTATGTCTAGCAAATAGGTAATTAAAAATTGCTGTTCTAGCATTACCAATGTGTAAATGTCCGGTTGGACTTGGTGCATATCTAACACGAATTTTCTTATTAGCCAATGATATTTTCTCCTCTTTTTTATAAATTCTTAGAATAACATACTAATTTTACAATTATTATCGATAAAAATAAAGTGCTCTGTAAAAATCTAAAGGCATCTATAACCTTTTATTTATCATCAATTCTAGCGAAAATCATTTTACCTGCATCTGTTTGAATAGAACTGGTTACCTCAACGGATAGGCGTTCATTTAGATGATTCTTACCATCCTCTACAACCACCATAGTTCCGTCATCCAGAAAGGCTACTCCCTGGCTTCGTTCAGTTCCTTTTTTCAAAATCATAACTTCAAGATGTTCACCTGGAACAAATCTTGGTTTTAGTGAGTTAGCCAATTCGTTAATGTTTAAAACGTTAACCTTTTGAAATTGGATAACCTTGTTTAAATTATAATCGTTAGTAATGATTGAACCATTGAAATCCTTAGCTAATCGAATTAGCTTACTATCGACTTCTTTGATGTTGTCATAGTCTTGATCAGTGATTTCAATTGGCATAATCTTTTCGGTTTGTAGTTTATTTAAAATGTCCAAACCACGACGACCACGAATACGCTTTTGGCTATCGGCTGAATCTGCAATGTATTGTAATTCATACAAGACAAATTTAGGAACAAGCAATGTTCCTTCAATAAATCCAGTCTTTGCCACCTCGTAGATACGACCATCAATCAAAATGTTAGTGTCCAAAATTTTAATTGATTTATTGCGATTTGAAGAACTAGTCAATGCGTTGCTGCTCTTTTTTAAACTAACTCTAAAAATTTTGCGCCAATCATTTAATTTGGTGGTACCCAATAGAAAACCTAGGTATCCAAAAGTAATCATCAATAGAGCTGGCAGGATTAAATTAGTGATTAAATAAGGTGTTCTAAACAGAACTATTGAAATTAATGTCGCTAAAATCAAGCCAATAATCATCCCCAAAGTCCCCATCAAAATATAGAATGGATTCTTTTGTGATAATTGTTTTTCAACCTGACTCATTGCATTCATGATTCGTTTAACAACAAACAATGAAAGAATATAGAAAACAATGGCGCCAATTAATGAATCAACTAGTGCATTATTTAATAAAATTGAAGGGTTTTCCCACAATGCATGCCAAATAACGGGTAAATAAATCACCCCTAAAGTCGCTCCTAAAATGACAAATATAAATTGGATAACCGTAAATCGATCAATTTTTTTCATTATTATCTTCCTCAGTATGTGTTAGTTAAGTGCGATTTTAATCGCTTGAGCCAGCGTTGATACACCAACGACTTCAATTCCATCTGGCGCAGTCCATCCTGACATATTATGTTTTGGTATTAATACGCGTTTAAAGCCAAGCTTTTGTGCCTCTAAAACACGTTGTTCAATACGGTTAACTCGTCTAATTTCACCCGTTAAACCAATCTCTCCGATGTAACATTCACTAGGATCGGTTCCTTTGTTTTTGTAACTAGATGCCACACTAATAGCAACAGCTAAATCGATTGCTGGTTCGTTTAACTTAACTCCACCAGCAGCCTTTAAGAAAGCATCTTGATTTTGTAGCATTAATCCCGCACGTTTTTCAAGCACCGCCATTAAAACGGCCACACGGTTACGGTCAATACCGGTTGCTGTCCTTTGTGCATTCCCGAATACAGATGGGGTTACCAATGCCTGAATTTCAACTAAGATTGGTCTGGTTCCTTCAATTGAAACAACAATTGCAGAACCGTTGGCATCCTTTAGACGCTCTTCCAAAAAGACCTCTGATGGATTAGCAACTTCTCGTAATCCGGATTCTTGCATGTCAAAAATCCCTAATTCGTCGGTTGAACCAAAACGGTTCTTCACAGCTCTTAAAATACGGTAGGAATGATGCATGTCACCTTCAAAGTATAAAACAGTATCAACCATGTGTTCCAAAGTCTTAGGTCCAGCAATTGATCCACCCTTAGTAACGTGACCGACCACAAAGATTGTAATTCCATTGGTCTTTGCAATGGACATTAAATCTGCGGTAATTGCTCTTACCTGTGATACGGAACCGATTGCGGAATCAACCTCTGGTTCAGAAATAGTTTGAACGGAGTCAATTACGACTGCATCCGGTTTAATCTCATCAATGGCAGACTTAATAGCACCCATATCGGTTTCCGGATATAGATACATATTGGAGCCATTCACTGATAAGCGTTCCGCTCTTAGCTTAATTTGACTGGCACTTTCTTCCCCAGATACATACAAGACACGTTGTTCCTTAGCACCTAATTGGCCAGAAATTTGAAGTAACAGTGTAGATTTCCCGATACCAGGATCCCCACCAATTAAAATTAATGAGCCCGGAACAATTCCGCCACCTAATACACGATTAAATTCTTGAGATTCAGTTTCAAAACGTGATTCCTTTTCAAACTTAACATCTTTAATTAGTTGTGGTTTTGCTTGCTGACCATTGAAATCCATTCGGTGAGTTGATTTCAAACTCGATGTTTCTTTTTGAACGGTTTGTTCTTCAAATGTATTCCACTTTCCACAGTTAGGACAATGTCCCAAGTACTTTGGTGAAATGTATCCACATTCTTCGCAAACAAATTGGGTCTTTACTTTAGCCACATTAATTTCCTTTCTTTAATTCAATTCGTTATTTATTCTCCTGATGAACCAAAACCACCAATTCTTTTAGTTCCTTTGTTTGAGTCGTCATCAGTTGTTAAGAACGGTACAAAGATACCTTGAGCGATACGATCACCCTTCTTAATCTTTTTGTCTAGTAATCCAAAGTTAGTCATTTGAACGAATAATTCACCTTCGTTGCTTTCGTTACCATAATAATCAGCATCAACAATACCAATTCCGTTTGGTAAAACCATGCCTCTCTTTAATGGACCACTTGAACGGTTAGCAATTACTAACATTTCATCTGGTTGCATGTAAGCTTTAATTCCGGTTGGGACTAATAATGGACGTAAGATATCCTTTGCACGTTGCATCTCATCTTCAGATACGTCTTTTTCATGCTTAATTGCCCAAAGAACTTTTAAAAATCCTAATTTCCAAATTGAAGGTAATACAAAATCTACACCCGCTTCGATATCATAACCAGCTGCTTGTTTCGTAGAACGATAAGGTAGATTAATGCCTTTATCCTTATACTTTGTAACTACTTCAAATCCTCTCTTCATATCTACACATCCTGTTAATTTATTAGTATTATTATACTATTTATTTTATATGAAAACTGTTAACAATTAAATACAAATATTTTATTTGACAAACTCATGATAACCATAGAAAATTAATATAGTATTATTGAGGTATATTTAGTACCTTTGTTCGAAACCTTTCGTCTGAATGTATATTGCATTCAAAGTCGATTTAACGTCGTTTTACCGAATATTTTAGAGGGGAAAAGGATTATGGATAAAGAATTAATGAAAAAAGTTGCCGGTCAAGAAGCTGTCAAATATATCAAAGATGGTATGACTGTCGGCCTTGGTACAGGTTCAACTGTGAAATACTTGTTGGATGCATTGGGAGAACGAGTAGCCAAAGAAGGATTACGTATTATTGGTGTTCCAACTTCCAACCGCTCAGCTAAGCGTGCTCGTGACTTGGGAATTGATGTTAAAAGTATCGATGACGTTGACCATATTGACTTAACAATTGACGGTGCGGACCAAATCGATGAAAATTTCCAAGGAATTAAGGGTGGCGGTGTTGCCCACCTTCGTGAAAAAATTGTCGCAATCAACTCAGATCGAAACATCTGGATTGTTGATGCAACAAAGATGGCTAAAAACCTTGGCTCTTTTCCCCTTCCTTTGGAAGTTACTCCATACGGAAGCACTCACCTATTTAAACGATTAGACGACATGGGTTATCATCCTACTTTTAGAACTAATGCTAAGGGCGGCCACGTGCTAACTCATGCTGATAACTACATTATCGATTTAAACTTAGGTTACATTGAGCATCCCCACGAACTTGAAACCATCCTAAACAACATGACTGGAATAGTTGAACATGGTCTTTTCCTAGATGTTGTTGATATGGTAATTGTTGGATATGAAGATCATTCAGAAACATTCGACGCCAAAAGAAAATAATTAATCTAAATCGTGATAGTAAGAATGTCTTATTATCACGATTTTTTTGTTTTTTTAAGCATTTGACCTGAGTGATATAATATTAGAAAAGCGAGGAGGAATCATGATGTCAAAAAGTATTAGTAATGAAAATATCCAAAAGTATCATAGCGATTTATTAAATCGTAAAGAAGCTAAGGTAATGCAAAGAGCCGTAAGCCATAATGGTATAAACTCTTCAGCAGCCAACTTCGAAGCGGAAGGTAACATGAAGCCAAACTTTTCAATTGAAATTGATACTGGTGAAGTTGCTAACCAAAAACATAGTGGCCGTTGCTGGATTTTCGCAGCGCTAAATACTATGCGTCATAACCTAGCTAAAAATTTCAACTTATCTGGTGATTTTGAATTATCACAAATCTACACTACTTTCTGGGATAAGTTCGAAAAATGTAACTGGTTCTTAGAAAACATTATCAAAACTGCTGATGAACCATTAACCTCACGCCGTGTTTCATGGCTATTAGACTCACCACAACAAGATGGTGGACAATGGGATATGCTATGTGCAGTAATCGAAAAGTACGGTGTTGTGCCTCAATCAGCAATGGTTGAAACTGCCGTAAGTAACGACACTTCAGAATTAAACGCTGTATTAAACCAAAAACTAAGAATGGATGCCATTCAACTACGTGAACTAGCTTCACAAAACAGTTCAGATATTGAAAAGGTAAAGGACGAAATGCTAAGTGAGATTTACCGTGTCCTAGTCTACTCATTCGGTGAACCTGTTTCAGAATTTAACTTTGAATACCGTGATGAAAAGAACGAATATCATATCGATACTAACTTAACACCAAAGAAGTTCTTTGATAAATACGTAAACTTAAACCTAGAAGACTACGTTTCAATCATTAATTCCCCTACATTGGACAAGCCATACGAAAAGACATACACCATTGATATGTTAGGTAACGTTATCGATGGTCGCCAAGTTAAACATTTAAACCTTGAAATGGATCGACTAGAAGAACTAACTATCACCCAATTAAAGAACGGTGAAAGTGTTTGGTTTGGAAGCGACGTTTCAAAAGAATCAGATCGTAAAAAAGGAATCATGGACGATAACCTATACTCAAAGGATGAATTATTCGACATCGATTTATTAATGAGTAAGGATGAACAATTAGATTACCATCAAAGTGTTATGAACCATGCCATGGTTATCACCGGTGTTGATATCGTTGATGGTCAACCTACTAAATGGAAGGTAGAAAACTCTTGGGGTAACCAAGTTGGTTCAAAGGGTTACTTCGTGATGAGTGAATCATGGTTCAGACGTTTCACTTACCAAGTTGTTATCAACAAGAAGTACCTATCTGAAGAAGATAAGAAGAACCAAGAACAAGACCCAGTTATTTTAGATCCATGGGATCCAATGGGCACACTTGCCTTTAACGAAAAATAACATACAAAAAAGAGCTGATAAATTATCAGCTCTTTTTATATTGTCTTTTTACTAATTACTTTCAACTTATCGTCGAAATGATAAACGATTGGTTTTCCGTTTGGAACTTCCACACGATCAATGTCATCATCACCAATATTATCTAAATACTTAATTAAAGCCCTAAGAGTTGAACCATGAGCAACCACCAATTCATTTTTCCCATCCAATAATTTGGGAGCAATTGAGTCTTGCCAGTATGGCATCAATCTTTCATAGGCCATCTTTAGACTTTCACCACAGGGTTCAATCACACCGATTTTTTCATACTTATGCTCTTCATCGGGTTGATTCAACAATGGTGGGACCGTTGTATAGCTACGCCTAAATTCAGCAAACTTTTCAGGGCCATATTGTAACTTAACATCATCTTTTTTACGACCTCGCAATGCTCCATAATGACGTTCATTTAGTCGCCATGACTTTGTCTCTTGAATATATTGTTGGTTAATTTCACTTAACACAATATGCAACGTTTCAATTGCACGTTTTAAAAACGAAGTATGAGCATGATCAAAATCAATTCCCAATTGCTTGATTTTCTTTCCAGCATCATGAGCTTGTTGTAACCCTTTTTCTGTTAAGGATACATCACTCCAACCAGTGAAAACATTCTTTTCATTGGCAACACTTTGACCATGACGCATGATTACTAAATACGACATATTATCATCTCTTTTTATTCTTCTAATGCAGCATTCTTTTGTTCCATCTGACTACCAATAAAAGTAATTACTGAACCGATTAGAATAATTACAATTCCAATCCAAGTATTAATTGCAATCTTTTCACCCAACAAAATCATTGCCAAAATTGGTGCCAATCCTGGTTTGATGAAAAATACAATTGATGCAATTGATACCCCTGCTCTTTCCATAGCAAGGAAGTAGAATGCAAAACCACCACCTGTTACACAGACACAAATAAATAATAGAATCCAAAAGTAATTCATGGAAATATTATGAATAATTGGTGTGTTTGCAAATGGTTTTAACCATTCTACACTATTCATGTAGTTTGCAACAGCAGAAATATTTGTAATGGATACTAAAATTAAAAGTTCAACAGATCCCGCTAAGAATGTGTAACAAGTTGTTGCAAGTCCATTTTGACCGGTAACTTTTGAACCCCATCTGGATACAATGCTGTAAAGACCAAATGTTAGTGCTGAACCCAATGCTAATGAAATTCCCAATGGGTTAGTAAGGTTGGCCGGATTAACGATAACTAGTAATCCGATAATAGAAAGAACTAGTGAAATAAATCCTAGTCGACTAATCTTTTCTCTTAGAATAAAGAAAGCGAATAGTAATGCAAATACTGGATTACAACTAAATAGTACTGCTACAGTTGATGCTTCATCGTACATGATTGCTAATTGGAATAACGTCATGCTAACTACTACACATAAAAATCCAGTTAATAAGAAGACACCTATACTTTTCCATTTACTCGTCAATAATGTTTGATTTCCATTCTTCATGACAACTGGGATTAAAACCAATCCCCCAATAAAGAATCTGATCAAGTTCAATTGGATTGGACTAAAAACTCCTTGAACACTTTTTAGTGCTATTTCCATTGAACTAAACATAAACGTGGAAATTAAAACATACAGAAAAGTCTTTTTCAACTTTAAACGCGCTCCTTTGAATTTACAAATTATAAAAAAATTGATACACTACAAACTTAATGTTCGTGTTGTGATAATTTTTATATTAACATCAAAATTATATCATATCCCCTGGCCTTATTAAAAATGTAACAGAATTATTACAATTTATTACATATTTAGTAAGTATTATTATTTTTTAAAAAATAAGTTTATAATGTTAATTATATTTACGTATCTTGATTATAGGTAGTATAATGGGGAAATTCAGAATAAAGGAGCTATTTTTGATTTATGCAAAACAATAATCAAAACATCGATAGAGCTTCCAGAACTAGAGTAAACCAACCTCACTTTAAGAAGAAGAAAAGCCATAAAGGTGCTTGGATTTCACTTATTGTCTTTTTAGTTCTAGTAGTTACTGGATTAATCATTGCTCATGGTGTTTATGTCAACATGAAGAATGCTGCGGATAAGGCTTATCAACCTGGTTTATCCACAAAAGAAAGAAATGTATCTAGCGTCATTTCTCAGAACAAACCTGTTTCAATATTACTTCTAGGTACCGATACCGGTGCACTAGGACGTCATGACACAGGTAGAACTGACACAATGATCCTAGCTACTGTTAATCCTAAGAAGGAGACAATTTACCTAACAAGTATCCCTCGTGATACTAAAGTAACTGTTCCTGGAGATTCACAACCTTATGAAAAGATTAATGCTGCATATACTATTGGTGGTGCTTCAAGTGCCGTACAAACAGTACAAAACTTATTAAACGTTCCAATTGATTTTTATGCAATCATTAACATGGGTGGTCTAGAAAAAATGGTTAACGCTGTTGGTGGCGTTACGGTTACTCCTCCTTTAACTTTCCATTATGAAGCTGCTAATGTTGTTAAAGGTAAAACAGTTACGTTGAATGGTGCCCAAGCTCTTGCATACTCAAGAATGAGACATCAAGATCCTGCTGGTGACTACGGTCGTCAAGTAAGACAAAGACAAGTGCTACAAAAACTTGTGATTAAAGGAATGAACATTTCTTCATTACCAAGATATAAATCAATCCTAAGTTCAATCTCAGGTAATTTGAAGACAGACATGAAGTTTGATGATATGGTTGCTTTACGTGAAAGATACGGAAACGCAACTCATCATATCAAGTCACAAACTCTTCAAGGAGAAACTGCCGTTGTTGATGGAATTGATTATGAAGTACCAACCCAAGAAACTCTTCTAAATATTTCAAACTCAATTAGACAAAGCCTTGGTTTGAGCAAACTTACTTCATTAAACCAAACACAAAATCAAACTAGCGATTATAGCGTTGGTTCCAGCGTAATGAGTAGTTCATCCACTCAAATAAATTACTCAAATGATAAATAAAAAAAAGGTTCTGGTTAATACCAGAACCTTTTTTATATCCCCTACTTTACAACCAACTAAGATAAAGAAAAAGAAGACATTCATTTGGATGTCTTCTTTTTAGGTAGTTGGGCTAGCTGGGTTCGAACCAGCGCATCACGGGATCAAAACCCGTTGCCTTACCACTTGGCTATAGCCCAATAAAAGGGCGGTAGGTGGGAATCGAACCCACGCGTGTCGGAACCACAATCCGATGTGTTAACCACTTCACCACTACCGCCATATTATTATATGTGATAATGATTTCTCATTAATGCGGCCAAGAAGACTCGAACTTCCACCGGGAATAATCCCGACAAGATCCTTAATCTTGCGCGTCTGCCAATTCCGCCATGGCCGCAATAAAAAATCACAAATATTATTATATGTGATTTTTACCTACTTTGCAATAGGAGTTTTAAATTTTTTTATTCGCCGCGTACAGTAGCACCGCTGTGATCAACCTTAATCAATCTCATGACACCATCTAGTTTACCGACGTTTAATCTGTCACGTAATTGATTTAGTTCAGATTCAGTTCCAAAAGTAATCACGCAACGATGTGATTGGTTTAAGAATGTTCCGTAAATTCCTAGTTCGTGAGCTTGCTTTCTGATGGTTTCAAGCTCTGGTACAACCTCATAGATGTTATCAGTATAAATAGCGTCATTTTCCATCATTTCAGTGGCTTTAGTCCATTCATTGCTCATTAATGATGCCACTAATACATTAGTGGCACTACTTGCTTTTACAGCGTCTACAGAGCTAACTTGATTCTTGTAAATAGCCTTATCACTGCTGTCATCTTTAGTTAAGTATACTAAAGCATTAATAACTTCAGGAATTTGTGTTTTAACTGTTGTAGCCATTTCACCATTAAAATAAGAAACGGTAATATCCCCTAATAACGCAGATGCTACACCGTCAGCATGACCTTCAATCTTACTACCAATGTTAATTTCATCGTCTAATGAAAGGTCTAATTCACCTAAAGCATTAGCAATTTTAATTCCCGCAACAATCGCTGTAGTACTTGAACCAAGACCTCTTCCAATTGGAACATCTGACATAACAGTTAATTGATGAGGCTTGATTGTTGGATCAACCTTTAAGATGGTTTGAACAATAATGTTGTTTTCATCGTTGGGAACATCATCCCCCAATGCATGGTTAACTTGCCAACGTTGCATCTCTTCTTCAACGATGACTGTGTAATATAAGCCAAAAGCAATTCCAATTGAGTTAATTCCAGCTCCGATTCCTGTTGATGTAGCAGGTACTCGAATAATTATTTTTTTATCCAAACTAATCATCTCCAGTGTCTAATTTTAGTTTTCCACGACATTTTCCACATACATACTTATGAGTGTCAATTCTACGCTTCCGGCGGTAAGTTTGTCCACAATGTGTACAAACATATTTAAATTTGCGCTTATCCACAGGTGTCGGTGCAAATCTTGATCCACCTACTGTTTTTAATAATCGTTTAAAAGCTAATGTATTATGCTTACCTGAATACCCAGCTAGATGAAGATGGTAATGGCAAAGCTCGTGCTTAATAACCCCTACCAATATATCCATTGAATGTTCACTCAACATCTTAGGATTGATATCAATATTGTTATTAGATAAATGATATCTTCCACCAGTTGTTCTTAATCGACTATTAAAGTAAGCTCGATGCTTAAATGGTTTGGCGAATGATTCCTGCGAAATCTTTTCCACCAATGTTTGTAATTCTTCATCATTCATTTAAATTTTATCACTTCTCCGGGTTAATCATCGTTAGTTGAATTCGATTTCGTTTAATATCAACAGATAATACCCATACGTCCACAATATCACCAATTGAAACAACAGTACTTGGATCAGAAATAAATTTATCACTCATTTGTGAAATGTGGACAAGTCCATCTTGTTTTACTCCAATGTCAACGAAAGCACCAAAGTCAATTACGTTTCTAACTGTTCCTTGTAGTTGCATTCCTTCTCTTAAATCCTCAATTTTCAATACATCTTGCTTTAGCACTGGCGCCGGCATGTTATCACGAAAATCTCTACCAGGACGTTTTAATCCATCAATGATGTCTAAAACAGTTTGCTTTCCGTAATCATTTTCGTTAATGAACTTATCAACATCAAATGTGGATAACGATTGGTTTATTTCGTTTGTTCCCAATGAATCCATGCTTAAATTCAATTCGTCCACAATCTGGTTAGCAATCTTATAACTTTCTGGATGAATGTCAGTATTATCAAGTGGATTACTACCATCTAAAATTCTTAAGAAACCAATGGCTTGTTCATAAGTCTTTTGTCCTAATCTAGGTACCTTGGATAAGGACTGGCGTGTTTTGTATTCACCATTTTCGTTTCTAAACTTCACAACATTTTTGGCAGTGGTCTTAGTCATCCCTGAGATATGGGTTAATAACTCTGGACTAGCTGTATTTACGTTTACTCCGACTTTGTTAACAGCTGTTTCCACAACTCGATTCAATTGAGCATCTAATTGTTTAGCTGGTAAATCATGTTGGTATTGGCCCACTCCTACTGATTTGGGATCAATCTTAATCAATTCAGCTAACGGGTCTTGAAGACGTCTTCCGATACTTACTGCAGAACGTTCTTCAACGTGAAAATCAGGAAATTCATCACGCGCATTTTGACTTGCAGAGTATACAGAAGCACCGGCTTCATTAACAATTACGTAATATACCGGTAATTTATTTTCTTTAATTAATTCAGAAACAAATTGTTCTGATTCACGACTAGCTGTACCGTTTCCAATCGCAATCATTTCAGCATTATTATTCTTAATAAAATCAACTAATTGTTTTTTAGCTTGTTGACGTTTAGCATCACTTGCTGGTTTATGTGGATAAATTACTAATTTATCCAAGAACTTGCCGTTATCATCAATTGCAGCTAATTTACATCCAGTACGGTATGCCGGGTCGAACCCAATCACTACCTTTCCCTTAATCGGTGCTTGCATTAATAGGTTATACAAGTTACGTCCAAAAATGTTAATGGCATGTTCATCAGCTTCATCAGTTAGTTCATTTCTAATTTCGCGACCAATAGCTGGTTTCATAAAACGAGCATATGCGTCTTCATAAGCACCCTTCATAAATTCAGCGGACTTTCCGTTACGATTGCGGTTAGTTTCTGCCTGCAAAAACTTGTAGATAACATTGGTATTAACATCAATGCTAACTGTCAAAACCTTTTCTTTTTCACCACGATTTAAAGCCAAGACACGATGATTCTTAAGTTGGGTAATTGGTTGTGCAAAATCATAATAATCTTCATAGACATGTTTTTCGTCTTTTTCATCAGCATCCTTCTTAGCCTTGCTGGAAATTTGACCATGTTTCTTTGTATCTTCTCGAATCCATTCTCTCAGATGCGCGTCGTTTCCAATATCTTCAGCTAAAATTTCATGAACACCGTTTAATACATCTTCAATGCTATTTAATTCTTTTTCTTTATCTACATATTCTTTTGCCTTGCTTACAAAGGAATCATCATTAGCAATAACTAACTTGGCTAATGGTTCTAACCCTTGTTCTCTGGCAACCATTGCCTTGGTCTTCTTCTTTTTCTTGTATGGCAAGTACAAGTCTTCGACTCTTTGCATTGATTCAGCTTTTTCGATATCATTTTTTAACTTATCAGTTAGTTTACCTTGTTCTTCAATTAAACGAAGTACTTCTTCTTTACGATTTTCTAGATTCGTAATTTTAGTATTAGCATCAGCAATTTCTCTGATTTGTACTTCATCCAAGCTACCTGTGCGTTCCTTACGATATCTAGCGATAAAAGGAACCGTATTGCCATCTTCTAACATAGAAATAACGGCAGAAATTTGTTTTTCAGAATAATTTCCTAAATCTTTTCTGATCTTTTTAATGATTAATTGTTCCAAATCGTTCATCTCATTTCTTGTTCGGGTTTGTCTATAATTATATCATTGCATTTTTGGATAAAAAAATAGTTGGTAGTATTTACCAACTATCTTTTATTTTATTACATTGACATCATAATTTTTTGAGCTGTCTTAAATACTCGTTCAATGCTATCTTGTTGTAGTTTTCCAGCTTCGTTAAATGCATCTGCTTCAATGGTATCAGCCTTGATACTGTCAACCATGTCTTGGCATCCCTTAACGTAGTCAGCATAAGCTTCCTTTAAAATTGAGTGACGACCTAGTTCCTTAGCTGGAACTTGAACGTTATCAAGTTGTGATAAAAATTCTTTGTACTTATCAGTACCTCTTTGGAAAGTATCCTTTGTGCTTGCTAAGTCAATTGATGAGTAATCGTTATTAGAAACCGCTTCTTCCAATGGATCGTAATCATGACTCATTTCTTCACCAACCTTGTTAGTGTTAGTGATTAAATCTGATAAAAATGGGGCATAGATTGCCATCTTGTTTTTCTTCATAATTAAAAAATTCCCTTCTTACTTCCAAAAATCATCGTAAATAGTAATTGGTAGATGACGTTTGTGTTCTGTTTTAATATACCAGTTTTCAATCTTTTCTGCAGCATCTTTTGAAACTTCTCTACCTTCTAGGTAGTTATCTATATCTTCGTAAGTTACGCCTAAAGCAACTTCATCAGGTAAAGCTGGACGATTATCTTCTAAGTCGGCAGTTGGAGTTTTTTCATATAAATGCTTTGGTGCATCTAATTCAGCCAACATTGACTTTCCTTGTCGTTTATCTAAACGCCATAAAGGAGTAATGTCAGCAGCACCGTCACCAAATTTAGTGTAAAAACCGGTTACCGCTTCTGCAGCATGGTCGGTTCCTAGAACAGCACCATGAGTTTGACCAGCAATTGCATATTGAGCAATCATTCTTTGTCTTGCCTTAATATTTCCCTTATTGAAGTCGGAAATTTCCATCCCATCAGCTTCAACAGAAGCAACTGCAGCATCAGCTGCTGGTTTGATATCTACACGAATAGTCTTATCAGCTTGGATGAAATCAATTGAATCCATTGCATCGGATTCATCAGCTTGAGTTCCATATGGTAATCTAACGGCGATAAACTTGTATTCATCGTCATTAGTTTCTTCTCGCATTTCGTTAATCGCGATTTGTGCTAACTTACCAGTCAAAGTAGAATCTTGACCACCTGAAATTCCTAATACTAAAGTTTTTAAGAAAGTGTTTTTCTTTAAGTAACTCTTTAGAAAGTCAACACTGTTTCTGATTTCTTCTTTTGGATTGATTGATGGTTTTACTTTTAAAGCATCAATGATTTCTGCTTGCTTTTCTCTCATTACAATTCACCCTTGTCTTGCTTATTTTTGATTTTATCGTGAACATCTTTAATAATGCTCATCTTGTTGTTCCAACATTTGGTTGATAAATCAACTGGGTATTCTTGTGGGTTTAACTCACGTTTGTACTCAGGCCACAATGAAGATAATACATCTTCTGAATATTGTTTGATATCGGCTAATTTTGGTTGGTCATAAACCAATTCACCATCTTTGTAGATGTCCTTTAGTAAAGATCTAGCATCAAAATCAGTCAATGTCTTATTAATATATGTGTATTGGGGATGGAACATGTATAAATTATCTTCATCATTTGGATTTTCATCATCTAACGTGATGTAATCACCTTCTGATTTACCGTCTTTACGTTCTGTAATTCTCCATACCTGTTTCTTACCTGGTGTAGATACCTTTTCAGCATTGTTTGATAGCTTAATGGTATCGACCATTTCACCATTATCATTTTCAACTGATACCATCTTATAAACGGCACCAAGAGCTGGTTGATCAAAGGCGGTAATTAGTTTAGTACCAATTCCCCACACATCAATCTTAGCATCTTGCATCTTCAAACTAGTGATGGTTTTTTCATCCAAATCGTTTGAAGCAAAGATTTTGGCATTTTTATATCCAGCATCATCTAGCATTTCACGGACGCGCTTTGATAGATATGCCATATCACCAGAATCGATACGAACACCTGCAAAATGAATCTTGTCACCCATTTCATTGGCAACCTTGATGGCGTTAGGAACACCACTCTTTAAGGTATCAAATGTATCAACTAGAAAAACACATTCGTGATGACTTTGTGCATAAGCCTTGAAAGCTTTGTAGTCATCCTGGAATAATTCAACTAATGAGTGGGCATGAGTTCCACTAATTGGAATGTCAAAGTTTTTACCTGCTAAAACATTTGATGTTGCATTGAATCCTCCAATGTAAGCAGCTCTAGTTCCCCAGATGGCTGCTGAAGTTTCTTGGGCACGACGACTACCAAATTCTAGCAGTGGATCATCCCCTGCTGCCATTCTAATTCTAGCGGCCTTAGTAGCAATCAATGTTTGATAGTTAATGATGTTTAAGATAGCTGTTTCAACTAATTGGCATTCACAAACATTTCCTTCAACTTGAAGCATTGGTTCATTATTGAACACCAATTCACCTTCTACCAAAGAACGGATTGATCCATTAAACTTAAAATTACGAAGATATTCTAAAAATTCTTCGGTATATTCGTTTTGAGAACGTAAGAACTCAATATCATCATCAGTAAAGTTGATATCATTAATATAGTTAATTACTTTTTCTAATCCCGCAAAAATAGCGAAACCGTTTTCGAACGGCATCTTTCTGAAGTAAACTTCGAATACCGCTCGACGATTTTGCAAACCTGCTTGAAAATAAGTTTGCATCATATTGATTTCATATGCATCAGTATGTAATGTTAAATTATCAAATTCATTTGACATTTTTTATGAAATCCTCCTAATACTTGTCGCAATTTATTGTCTTTTATTTTATCATTAATTAAAGAAATAATCATAATAATTTATTTGAAGGTATTGCAATGAAAAATAAAAATGTTAATATTTTAGGTTTTGATTTTTTAAACAGTCCATTCAACGATTTCATGGAAAATATCAAGAAAAGAATCGATAATCGTGAAAATACTTTTGTCGTAACCGCTAATCCTGAAATCGTTGTTCATGCTTTAAACGATCAAAAATACACCGATACAATTAAAAAATCTGACTATCTTGTTGCCGACGGGATTGGTATCGTCATGGGTGCCAATATTTTAGGTTCAGATATGAGTGAAAGAATTACTGGATACGATATTTTATTGGACCTATTAAATTGGGGTAATCAAAATCAGAAATCTGCATACTTTCTTGGTGCCAAACCAGAAGTAATCGCGGATTTAAAAAAGATTATTCCGCAAAAATATCCGGGTTTAACCGTTTCTGGGTATCATGACGGGTATTTTACCGATGATAATGAAATTGCCGCTGAAATCAAACAAAAACAGCCTGATATGGTTTTTGCCGCCTTAGGTTTTCCTAAACAAGAATACTTCATCGAAAAACATCGTCATGTAAACGATGGACTATGGATTGGATTGGGTGGCAGTTTTGATGTCTTATCTGGTCATGTACAACGTGCACCACAATTTTGGATCAATCATCACATTGAATGGCTATATCGTTTAATCAAGGAACCAACACGTTTTAAGCGCATGTTGGCATTACCAAAGTTCATTCGTTTAGTAAAAAAACAAAAGAAGAATGAATCAAAATAAAAAGTACATCGACATTAGTCGAATGTACTTTTTTTACTATCTAAATAAAATTCAAACCTTTCACCCACGTATTGAGTACGAACGTATTCAAATGGTTGTCCATTTTGTAGTGATGTTACCTGTCTTAATAAAAGGATGGCATCCCCTTTTTTTATATCTAGATATTCAGCAATTCTTTCAGAAGCAAGTGTTGCTGAAACGTTTTGCCTGGACACTTTCGGTACTAGTTTTTTCTTTTCTTTTAATGATGCGTAAAACGAATCAGTTACGTCATCTTTACTTAACCCTTCGATAATCTTTTCAGGAACCGTAGCGATTTCAAAACAAATTGGCACACCATCACCGTAACGAATTCTTTCCATTCTCAATACTTTGTCGTTTTGAGAGATGTTTAGTTTTTCAATTTCACTTAGTGAAGGTTCTAGTGTGTGATATGAAATGGTCTTGCTAGCAGGTAACTTACCTTGAGCTAACATAATATCGGTAAAACTGGTAACACCCGACATCTTTTCTTGAACCTTTTCATTGGAAACATATGTACCTGAACCAACGCGTTGATCTAAGATACCTTCATCAACAAGGGTTTGAATTGCTTGTCTTAAAGTCATTCGACTAACGTTAAATTCAGTTGATAGTTGTCTTTCTGACGGGATTCTACTACCTAGTTTCCATTTTCCCTCTTCGATATTCTTTTTTATTTCATTATGAATTTGGATATAAATTGGCAAAGCCATGATTTCACTATCCCTTCATTACTATTCTTGCGTAGCATCGAAACAATCAATTACAGCCTTTTCAAAACCACTCTTTTTCAATGCTAATAATCCTTTGATAGTTCCGCCTGCTGGAGAACAAACATCGTCAATTAAATCACTTGGTGACTTTTCTGACTTTTCAATCATCTTCATTGAACCTAAAATGGCTTGCGCTACTAATTGAGTTGCTGTTTGTTTGTCTAAACCATGATTAACAGCACTACGACTAAAGATGTCTGCAAATAAATAAGCGTAAGCTGGTGTACATCCCATTAATGATCCTGACACATCAAATTTATCTTCAGAAACTTCAATCATCTTACCTAGTAGTTCTAAATTATTAATAGTCTCTTTTAATCTATCATCAACTAAATTTTCGTTAGACTTGTAAATTAACATTCCTTCGTTAACTTCTACATTGACATTTGGAATTAAACGAATGATTGGCAAATCATAACTAGTTAACTCTTCTAGACGTTCTATAGAAATTTGCCATGCAATTGAAGCAAGAATCTTGCCATTTAAGTATTCTCGAACATCCTTTAAAGCATCAAATACTTGTTTTGGACCAGTTGCCAAAATGACTAAGTCACTGTTTAGTGCTACTTCTTGATTACTATTGCTACAATTAATTCCTGTAGACTTTGCGAATTCTTGATATTTTTCCTCATGTGGAGCGTGCACATATATATCACTAGCATTAACCTTACCAGAATTAATATATCCCTTAATCATTGCCTTCGCCATTGATCCGACACCAATAAAACCTATTTTCATAGCAACCTCCAAAACTAAAAATGATGTGTTTATTATAACATAAAAAAAAGACTAACTATAAAAGTTAGTCATTTCAAGTAGTTGGGCTAGCTGGGTTCGAACCAGCGCATCACGGGATCAAAACCCGTTGCCTTACCACTTGGCTATAGCCCAATAAAAATGGAGGGGAGTGGATTCGAACCACCGAACCCGAAGGAGCGGATTTACAGTCCGCCGCGTTTAGCCAGACTTCGCTACCCCTCCGAAAAGATATAAAATGTAATCAACAAGAAATATGATATCAAAATCACAGATGCTTGTCAATGACTTTTTTACCTAATCGCAAGTGTTAAAACTGCGACGTTATTGGTATGTCTCAACCAATCAACAAATAATATAATATCGAAAATCGCGGTTTAAGTCAACACTTTTTAAGCACTTTTTTTAATTTTTTCTACTAATGTGCAAATCTCGCAGAACTTGATGTAATAAGATTACCATCACAATGGATAAAACAATTCCAATGCTTCCTAGTACCAAGAAGTAGTTAACATTATCTATAGAGAAATATTTAACTACTTGAGAGTTAATGGCCTGACCAGTAGCTGCTGACAAATACCATACACCCATCATTTGCGAAAGGAAATTCTTAGGAGCTAACCGGTAAGTTACTGATAGCCCAACTGGATAAATTAGCATTTCTCCTAAACAAACCATTCCAACAGTTGCTAAGATCCATAGTGGATTAACTTCAGTTCCCGCCAAGAATTTGATTGGTATAAATAAAATTAAACACCCTATACTTGCTAAAAGAACTCCTAGTGGAAATGACTTTAAAGCATTACTTTCTCTATGGTGCCAGTATTTAGCAAACAATGGCGTAAAGATTAATATAAATAATGGATTAATTGCTTGATACCAAGTTCTTGAAATATGAACATGGAAATCGCCATCATGGAAAATACCTAGAAAAATAAAGAACAATAGAATTGCAGCAGTAAATATCTTTAATAAAGTGCTATTACTCTTTTTTTGTACTAAGTAACCGATTATCAATGAGGCAATAATAAAGAATGCTAATACAGCATATTTCCATACATAGAAATCATTGTCTGTACTTCCGCTAGCCATCATTGCTAAAACGATTGGTCCTTGTTCTTCTACTCCCCAAAAGAAAGATGCACAAATGAATAGAATTACATATACTACCATTCCTTTTCTTTCTTTTTGAGTAGTTTGATTACTACTAATGATTACAAAAAAATAAATGAAGGGAATTACAACAGTTATCACGCTTAATAGTGTAATAATATTTTCGAGATTCAATGCATCGAAAACATACATTAATAGGAATACTAATGATATCGAAACAACGAATAACATGACTCGATCAAGTAACTTTTTAATTTCATAAGGTTCAATTGGATTTAAAGTGTAAATACTATTGTTTTGATTATAGTCTTTAGTGTGTCTTTCAAAGATAGTAAGTCCTATCATCATTGCGATTGCTCCAAGTAAAAATCCAAGATGAAAATTTACGTGAACTCCAATATAACCAATAATGATTGGAGCTAAAAATGCACCAATATTAATTCCAGATAGGAAAATAGTAAAACGATATGCTCTGGTGTTATACTTTTCATCATATAAGTTTCCAACCATTGTCGTTATTGTTGGCTTTAATAATCCAGTCCCCACTGTTAAAAATACAAGTGATATAAATAATAACCAAATTGTATTATGAAGTGGAATCGTTAAGATTAACTGACCTAAAATAATTAAAATGGCTCCGAGAGAAACTGTTCTTTTTCCGCCCAGAATTCTATCACTAATATATCCTCCGCATGCAGCGGATAGATAACTTAGTGATCCATAGATTGCAAACAATGATGCAGCAGTGGAAGGCTTGAAACCCAGGCCACCACTGCTCAATGAATAGTACATATAGTACAAAAGGATTGCTTGCATACCATAGTAACTAAATCGTTCTAGCGATTCAGTTAATGTTAATGAAATTAGGCCCTTTGATTGATTATCATTATCAACTTTATCCAATTAATACTCCTCCAAACAATTAAAAAATCATCGCAACGGTAACTAATTATACTCTCTGATTAAAATTTTATCAATTTGCCAAAAATTAATCATATGAAAATAAAAAAACTAGGATGACTAAATCCTAGTTTTTTTTATGCCGGCTGCAGGACTTGAACCTGTGACCGCCGGTTTACGATACCGATGCTCTACCAACTGAGCTAAGCCGGCAAATACTATGTATATTTTAATATACAAGAAAGGTGCTAACAAGTGTTAGCACCTTTTTTATATACTCCGAATGTCAGACTCGAACTGACGACAACCTGATTAACAGTCAGGTGCTCTACCAACTGAGCTAATTCGGAATAACGCGCGGCAACTTCCTACCCTTGCAGAGGGCGATCCCTCAACTACTATCGGCGTTTAGAAGCTTAACTTCTGTGTTCG
>NZ_VBSE01000040.1 GCF_005930975.1 Apilactobacillus kunkeei
TTAATTCTTACAACCAAGTTGTAAGTTCCTTACACATCATCGATTATCAATCTTGTTCAGTTTTCAAAGATCTACCATTTCATAACTTGCTGTCTCAATTGACAACTTATTAATCATACCATTATATCAAAGGCATGTCAACGACTTTTTTTAATGGCTATTGCGTAGTATCAACAACGCAACTCATTTATAATATCAAATCAATGACATCGTGTCAACATGTTTTGAAAAATTAATTGTTGCTGGTTAGTAATCATATTTGATTACCTCTCTCAACAACAAATAATATTATGCCAGGTAACCCTTATAAAGTCAACACTTCTATGCAAATAAAATAAAAAAGGTAGGTTGAATTAATCAACCTACCTTTAAATGACTATTTCGTTATTTAATTCTAGCTAAGAAGTACTTCTTTTTACCTCTTCTAACAACTACGAACTTACCGTCAAATGATGCACTTGGATCAATTTCAAAATCAACATCGTCAATTTTTTCTCCATTAATACGGATAGCACCGTTGCTTACATCTTCTCTAGCCTGTCTTCTTGATGGTTCGATTGAAGTACCGTCTGCTAACCATTCAACAATGTTCTTCTTGTCTGCACTAACTTCAACAGAAGGCATGTTCTTGAATCCAGTTTCTACTTCAGCAGTAGTTAAATCTTGAACGTTTCCTGAGAATAATGCCTCGGTAATGTTTTGTGCTTCAACTACAGCATCCTTACCATGAACGAATTCAGTTACTTCTTCGGCTAAACGACGTTGAGCTGCTCTCTTCCATGGTTCGTTCTTAACTTGTTCTTCCAGTTCTTCAATTTCTTCTTTATTTAAGAAAGTAAAGTACTTCAAGTACTTGATAACATCCCTGTCATCTGTGTTAATCCAGAATTGGTAGAATTCATAAGGAGTTGTCTTTTCAGGATCAAGCCATACAGCTCCACCTTCAGTTTTACCAAACTTAGTTCCATCTGCCTTAAGCATTAATGGAATCGTTAAACCGAATGCTTTAGCATCTGCACCTTGAGTCTTATGAATTAACTCGATACCCCCAGTAATGTTCCCCCATTGATCGGCACCACCGATTTGTAATTCAACACCATTATTCTTGTATAGGTGTTCAAAGTCCATTGCCTGTAGAATTTGATAGGTAAATTCAGTGTATGAGATACCTGTTTCTAGACGACTTGAAACAATTTCCTTGTTTAACATAGTGTTAACGTTGAAACGTTTACCGTAAATACGAAGGAAGTCTAATAATGATAGTTTTGAAGTCCAGTCGTAGTTGTTAACAATTTGGAACTTACCATCTTCACCAAACAAACTCTTCATTTGGTTAGTTAAGCATTCTTCATTGTGCTTAACTTGTTCCATACTTTGTAACTTTCTTTCAGCTTTCTTACCTGATGGGTCACCGATTGAACCAGTAGCACCACCAATTAGGATTACAGGTTTGTATCCAGCCAATTGGAATCTCTTTAAAATCATGAAGGGAATTAAATGTCCAACATGCATACTATCACCAGTTGGGTCAATTCCTGCATATAGGCCAATTTTCTTTTCATTTACTTCTTTCTTTAGGCCTTCAGCATCAGTTTGTTGATTAATAGCACCACGCCATTGTAAATCATCAATAATGTCCATGTTTCTTCCTCCTAATAAAAAAGTCCCTGACAAATAAATTGTCAGGGACGAAATTTTTTGTTAATCCGCGTTACCACCCAAGTTATCGCATAAATATGCAATCTCTTTCAATCATTTATAACGAAATGACTCGTCCAATAACGGAAAGCTCTGTAGGTGTAATTCTTCAACGCGTTTGCCTAGTTCGCATCTCCACTAGGTTTCTGAATACACAAATCGCATTAAATACTGGTAACTACTTCTTAGCTTTATATTTAATAGATACTATCATAATAATCAGCAAAGAAATAAAAGTCAACACTATTTAATTTGGCTTAGCTTTTGCTTGATTTCAGGCATCATCTTTTGAAGAGCTTCAGCTTGAGCTTTTTGAGTAAATTCGGCAGTTGCCTTCTTAACTAGTGCCTTTTTTTGTGCACCTGTCATCTTAGGGTTCTTCATCATTGCTGCCTTCACTTGAGCTTGAACGTATTGTTCAGCCGCCATCTTCATTTTGGCTTGAGCATCAGTGTTTGAACCACTAATTTCTTTGATGATTGCAGGTAATTGTTTTGCTTGGTTAACTGTTAAAGTCATCCAGCTCTTTGGAACGTAGAAGTAATTGATTGTTTTTACTCTAGTTGGTTTTTGTGCTAAACCAAACCATAGGCGATTAGCACTTGAGTTGTATTCATACTTAACAGTCTTAGTTACTAGCTTAGCCTTAGTATTATTAATAGTAATAATCTTGTTTTCGACCTTATCAGTACCAGTGTGTGATGGTTTAGTTACCTTTTCATCAGTACGGTAAATAACTACCTTATCTTTACCAGAAGTACCAATTGGTTGATAAAGTAGAATATCCATACCTTTGTCAGAACTAGAAACTAATTTGAATGAAGTTTCGTGACTAACTTTATGCATACCATAGTGATCATGGAAGTTAATAGTAATGAAGAAAGTTGAAAGGATAAATAGTCCTGCGAACACGATTGAAGTAATAGCGTGCAATACCTTGTTGCTAGTTAATAGGTTAAAACAAATAAAGAATAGAAATGCTGAAATGCATAATACAAATAAAATCATTATTTATTTACCCCCTTTTTATTGTCATGTAGCCAGAAGCTAGCAATGAATCCAACTACGATAAAGAATGCAGCTACCCAAAATGCAGCATGGTAACCACTTAAAGTAGCGTTAATTGCTGAATCCTTGTAAGCCAATGGATCTAGTTTTAATAGTGACTTAGCAGGCATGTTGCTTGTAGTTACGTTTGAAAGAATTGAAACCAATACAGCAGTGGCAATGGCAGCACCTACTTGTCTTACAGTATTGTTAACTGCAGTACCATGGTTAATCTTGTCGTCAGGTAATGCATTCATACCATAAGTAGTTGAAGGCATCATTACAAGAGCCATACCAAATGTTCTTACAGCATACAAGATAATAATGTAAGCAATTCCTGTGTCTGAAGTAATGTATGCGAATGGTAATGTTCCAAAGAATAATAGAATTAAACCTGTAGTAATTAGTTTCTTAGCACCATGCTTATCAAAAATTGCACCGGCAAATGGAGATACAACCCCCATCATTAAAGCACCAAGTAATAGACTTAGTCCTGAATGGAAAGCATTCATACCACGAACAATTTGTAGGTATAAAGGTAATACCATTTCAAAACCAACTAAAGCCATCATCGTAATTGATGATAGGATAGTTGCAATTGAGAACTTAGCTGACTTGAATACCTTGACGTCTAAGAATGGTTTTTCCATCACTAATTGACGCCATACAAACAATACAATAAAAATTGCACCAATAATTAATGTAGAGATAACAGTTGCGCTACCCCATCCATCAGTTCCAACTTCTGAGAAACCGTAAAGTGCACTACCAAAACCAATGGTTGAAAGAATTAATGATAACACGTCAATCTTTTCCTTATTAGTAGGTAGAATTGGACGCATGTAGTATAGACCTAATAAAATCACAATGGCGACGATTGGAATAATAATTCCAAATAGATCACGCCATGAGTAGTTAATTAAAATCCAGCCTGATAGAGTTGGTCCAATTGCAGGAGCTAAACCGATAACAACACCGGATAATCCCATTGCTGCCCCACGTTTTTCAGGAGGGAAGATTCTTAGCATGATAGTTTGTAGCAATGGCATTGTTACACCAACACCAAGTGCTTGAATTAAACGAGCTGCTAACAAAGTCCCAAAGTTAGGAGCGAAGAAAGCTAACACAGTTCCCGCTTCAAAAATTGACATAGCTCCTAAATATAACCACTTAGTGTTAACACGATTTGACAACCATGCACTAACTGGGATAGCAATCCCGTTTACCAACATAAATCCAGAAGTTAACCATTGAACAGTTGAAGTGCTAATGTCAAAGTCTTTCATTAATGTAGGAAAAGCAGTTGCTAAAATTGTTTGATTTAAAATGGTACAAAAAGTACCAACCAATAAAATCACAACAAGCATAATCTTGTTGTATGATTTACCGTTTGCATCTACATTCATAATCTAAACCCCTTTTCATTAATATTTTTATTTTCTCTATAAATTTCGACAATAACTAATATACAACTGACATTTTTTATTGTCAACAAATTTGACAAAGATATTAAAAAATATATAATAATTATTGATTATGTGACACCATTCAGAAAAAATTAAGAAATTTAAGAAAAAAAGGATGTGAGATTGTGGAAGAAAAATATAGTAAGGAAGATATCCAAGACTACTCCAACCGCATTCATAATTTAATGCAAGATCTTGACCTATCAATTGGTATTGGCGGATTGTCTAGAACCTGTAACGTGTCTCAAAGTAAGATTAGATATTGGGAACAAAAAGGATATATTCACTGTCAGAAGGGTAATAAAAATACAAGCCATCGTTATCCATATTCATCAATCATTAAGGTAGAATTAATTAAATCTTTTTTGAACTCCGGATACACACTTGCTAAGGCAGCTGAAAAAGCAGAAGTTTTTGATAAAACTGGGAGCCTCCTTCATAGAATCGCTAAACAGCGTTTTAACTGCATTGATGTGATTGATGAACGTCCCGCAATTGATATGGGTCCTCTGAAAGATGATCCAAAAAAACATATCTACTTTGTCGACTATGACGGCAGCTTAGAGGCTCAAATTATTAAGAAAAAATAAAAATGAATTCCAAGTATGGAATTCATTTTTTATTTGTAATAATATTGAAATAATTGAGGTTCATAGCTTTGATATATTAGGAATTTTAATTTATAATTAAAGTATGATAAATATATGGTTTTTTAAGTCATACATATGAACAACACGCTAAAATATCTTATTGTATTCTAATATCTTTTTTAGTGGTCCTTAAAGGAGGAATTCATTTATAATGTGGTTTTTAGATATTATTAACGATTTCATTATCGGGTATCCAATTGTTGTGTCAGCAATTTGGATTGTCGGGGCGCTATACAGTAACATCTACCGCCGTTCTGAAAGATTCGCCAAAGTGGATGGATCTGAACTAGTTTCAATTCTAGTTCCCGCTCATAACGAAAGTGATACGTTAAATGAAGCGATTTCTGCAATTTCAAACATTGACTATAAGAATTTTGAGGTTGTTTTAATTGATGATAAAAGTGATGACGATACATTAGATATTATGTACAAGTTACAAAAGCAATATGCTAGTCAATTCAAAATCAAAGTCGTTGCAATCGATGTTAACCAAGGTAAGGCAAATGCAATGAACGAAGGATTTAAAATTGCTAAAGGCCAATATGTTATTGGTATCGATTCAGATTCCCTACTAGCAGCTAACTCAGTAACTGAACTAGTTAAGACACTTAAGACTAATCCAAAACTAGGTGCTGTTGCTGGTAAACCAGTTGTTAGAAATAGAACTACGGTTTTAGGTCGTTTACAACTTCTTGAATATATCGGTGTTATCGATATTATCAAAAAAGCTCAATCATACCTATATGGACGTATCAATACCGTTTCTGGTGTTATTGTTGGTTTTAGACGTGAAGCACTAGAAGACGTAGGTGGATGGCATACTGATGTTATTACTGAAGATATTGATATTACTTGGAGAATGTATCGTAAGGGTTGGAGCGTTAGTTACCAACCTACAGCAATCTGTTGGATTCTAGTTCCAGAAAACACTAGAAACTTAATTAAACAACGTCGTCGTTGGGCTCGTGGTGGTATGGAAGTTATTGCTAAGAACAAGGATCTTCTACTACATGGTTCAATTACTCAAAAAGCTTTAATGTACGAAACAATCATCAGTAGTACTTGGGCTGTTTTAACTGCATTAAGTACTATCTCTTATTTCTTCAACCTATTATTAATTCATGAAGTTCAATTAGATGGTGACGTCTTATTAGTACTTATTATCGTCAGTATCTTACAATTCTTTATTGGTTTCTATGGTTCACACGAAACTGCCCTACTAAGCTTCGTCGACTTATTATTGATTCCTGCTTACATTGTTTACTACTGGATGGTTAACTTAATTTCATGTATCTTGGCTTTAGTTTCATTCTTCCTAGATCCTGAAAATGTGGGTACCTGGAGTAGTCCAGACCGGGGGGTAAAATAATTATGAAGAAAGATTTGAGAAAAGATTACGAAAGATTCGTAATTAGAAAGAGCATTAGTCCGTTAAGACGTTTAGTTCACTTTATTTTATTTACTGCTTTATGGATTTATGTTGCCTTTGTTTTAGTCGTAAACTTCGCTTTTCTATTTGGTTTCTACAGTGACGATTTCGTTAGTTTCTACCTATTATTAAATCTAAACTATGATTTATACATTAAACTATTAATTTCAATTGCTGGATTAATTATTGTCACTGCAATATACTCAACGTTTAGATTAGTTTATTTACGGAGGTTAAACAAAGATGTCAAATAAGAAGCAAAAAATGACAAGAAAGCAACGTAAGATTATTGTTATTATTCTAGCAATCATTTTATTTGTACTTATGTCATTTACTATTCACAGATCTGTTGCTTACGATAAAGGTAGTAGTGAATACTATGGATTAACTAAGCAAGAAGCAAAAGCAAAAAACGGTATCTTGGTATTTTGTTACCACCGTATCTTAAAGAACAACCTAGGGGTTAACGTTTCAAGAACCCTATCAACCAATTCACAACTTCACGATTTCGATGTGCCCGCTAACGAATTCAAAGAACAAATGGAATTCTTACACAAGCACAACATCAAGGTTATCTCTGGTGCTGAAATGGTCAAGATGACCAATTCAAAGAAACCAATCAAAGGTAAATATGCTGTACTAACATTTGATGATATTGATAGAACTACTATTGATAACGCTATTCCAATTATGAAAAAGTACAACTATCCTTTCACTACTTTTATTATCACTGGTAACACTGGTAGATATCGTGAAGGTACTCAACTAGCTACATGGTCACAAATTCACGAAGCTAGAAAAGAAGCTGGTAACCTGATGACAATTGGTGTTCACACCAATAATATGCATTATCTTACTTCAAACTTAATTCCAGTGTTTAACCTACCTAAGAACTACGATCGATTTACAAAGGACTTTGTTAAGTCTAGAAAAGTGCTAAAGGCACATACTGGTATTTATGCTGATTCATTTGCCTATCCTTATGGTGGTGGTACTCCTAGAATCTCACAATTCTTGGCAAGACAACCTCATCTAGGATGGGTTGGAACACTAGATTCCGGTACTGTTTACAACAATGGTAACGGTAATCATACTGATCCAATCTACACACCAAGAATGATTATTAATACAAATAGTTGGCCAAGTATCAGAGAATGGTTCTCAAAGAAAAGTTAATTAAAAAAAGCCATACGACTTAATCGTATGGCTTTTTTAGTATCCTTTTTTGCGCAAATAAAGAAGCCCTCAGACGAGGACTTCTTTTTGTTTATTATTTGTCTAATTTTGTCTTGTTTTGAACTTCTAGTTTATCGTTAAATTCGTAAACTACAGGTTCACCCGTCTTCATTTCAAGATCCATGATGTCGTCATCAGAGATTCTTTCAATGTACTTGCTTAATGCACGTAGTGAGTTACCGTGCGCAGCGATGATAACGTTTTTGCCATCTAATAGCTTAGGAGCAATTTCGTCAGCCCATAGAGGCATAACACGTTCTAAAGTAACCTTTAGGTTTTCACCACCAGGAATCAAGTTAGGATCTAGGTCCTTGTAACGACGGTCGTTTACAGCTGAACCTTCGTCATCTGCACTCAATAGTGGAGGTAGTGTGTCGTATGAACGACGCCAAATGTGAACTTGTTCGTCTCCGTACTTTTCAGCAGTTTCTTTCTTGTTTAGACCTTGTAAACGACCGTAGTGACGTTCGTTTAGTCTCCAAGTCTTAGTTTCAGGTACCCATAGTTGGTCTGATTCTTCTAAGGCGTAATGTAATGTCTTGATAGCACGAGTTAGAACTGAAGTATATGCGTAATCAAATTCTAGTCCTGCCTTCTTAACTAATTTACCAGCTTCTTTAGCTTCTTCTACACCCTTATCGCTTAGGTCAACATCTTCCCAACCAGTGAATTGGTTTGAAAGGTTCCATTGACTTTGTCCGTGACGGATTAATACAAGTTTTGACATAGGTCGAAAACCCCTTTCTATTTCTTAAATCAACAATACTATTTTACATCAAAAGTAAAAAATTTACATCCTATTTAACAATTCTCTTTATATTTATTGATTTTTTATTTTCGCCTTTCACTCCCAAAATTTCTAGGAAGAAAGCCAAAATTGGTACAGAGACGATTAATCCCCATGTTCCAAAAATTTCTTCACCAATAAGTAAAGCACAAAATGTATAGAAAATTGGTAATTCTGTTCTAGAAGACATTAGTTTTGGATTTAAAATATATGCTTCTAGGAAGTGGACAACTGCAATCATGATAATTAGATAAATGATGTACTTAAATCCACCTACAGAGTAACCCACAATTGATAAAGGTACCAATGAAATAATTACCCCAGCAACAGGCACTAAGCTTAGGAAAAAGATCATAATTGATAGAATTACCAATTGTGGAATTCCCATAAATGCCATGATTAAGGTAGTAAAAACGGTATTAAATAACGCAATCAAAAATTGTGCTTCTAGCACTACACCAAATGTCTTGGTAAATGTCTTAGCAAAGTAGTAGACGTCTTGGAAGAACCATGAAAATTCTGCATTCAAGAAACGTTTGCTAAACTCACCCATTGATTTTTCTTCTAGTGTAAAGAAGAAACTCAAAATTAGAGATAAGAAGAATGTCACTCCCATTTGACCTATGCTAGATACATATTGAAGAATAATTGAGAAGCTCCCCTTCACTTCACTTAAGAAGTTAGAACGGTGAATGAACTGAACAATCATGTCTTTAATTTGGCTAGTACCGTGAAGATTATTTGGATCTTCATAAAAATCAATAATGTGCTTTGATGCTGTAACAGCTTGGTCGTAAATTACCGGTGAGTAAATCGCAACCGCACTGACTACCCCAGCAATGAATAGTAGATAAGTCAAAATGACTAAGATAGGCGCTGGAATTTTAATATATCTTCTAACAAAGCCAACCCATTTGGTGACTAATAACGAGAAGATAAAGGTTAGTAGTAACATACTCATCATTGAGCGCATTAGATATAAAACAAAGATTATAAAAATTAATACACACCAACGCCTTAATTTAACGTTGGCTAAAAATTTATCCCACAGTTTCATAATTCACCCCGCTATTTAGTTATGTTTTAATTATAACATTTTACACTATAAAAAATAATGAAATTAGTCGGAGTCTTTACTTACATAAAGTCCCCTCATAAGAGTATAATGGGTTCGTGGTTTTATTAATAAAGAAAGGACTGTTCTCATGTTTGAAAAAACTTTTTTTAAAACATTTTTTAAACACGGATTTAATGAACCAATCCAAGTAAATTATTGGGACGGCAAATCTGAAAAATATGGTGAAGGTGAGCCTAAGGCTACCATCACTATGAAAGAACCAATTCCGATCAAGGATATTAGAAAGAATGCTTCTATCGCATTGGGAGAAGCTTACATGGACGGAAAAATCGATGTTGACGGAAGTATCGAAGACTTAATCGTTTCTGCATACCAAAAGTCAACTAGTTTTATTCGTGACCATAAATACATTAATTTCCTACCTAAGCAAAATCATAACGAGTCCACTAGTAAGAAGGACATTCAAAGTCACTACGATATCGGTAATGACTTCTATAAGATTTGGTTAGATAAGACAATGACCTATTCATGTGCTTACTTTGAAAATCCTGACGATGACTTGTACGATGCTCAAATGCAAAAAGTACACCACATTATCAAGAAACTAAATCCTAAGCCAGGTCGTACCCTACTAGACATTGGTTGTGGTTGGGGTACATTAATGCTAACTGCTGCTAAAGAATACGGACTGAAAGTAGTCGGTGTTACGTTAAGTCAAGAACAATGCGATTACGTAAACGCTCAAATTGAAAAATTCGGTTTACAAGATCAAGCTGAAGTTCGCTTACAAGATTACCGTCAACTAGGTGATGAACACTTTGACTACATCACTTCAGTTGGTATGTTTGAGCACGTTGGTAAAGAAAACCTAAACGAATACTTCTCATGCATTAACAAATACCTAAAGGACCATGGTGTTGCTTTGATTCACGGAATTACAAGACAACAAGGTGGAGCCTACAATGGTTGGATTAACAAGTACATCTTCCCTGGTGGATACGTTCCAGGTATGACTGAAAACCTAGATCACATCATTAACAATGGTCTTCAAATCTATGACTTAGAATCATTAAGAAGACACTACCAATATACATTGGAACACTGGGACAAGAACTTTAACGATCATATTGATGAAGTTAAAGAAGTCATGGGTGATGATGAACGCTTCTTAAGAATGTGGGACTTATACCTAAAGACATGTGCTGGTTCATTCAAGGCTGGTAACATTGACGTTATGCAATACTTAATCTCAAAGGGTCCTTCAGGACAAGAACTACCAATTACTAGAGATTACATGTATAAATAATTAAAATAACTATCAAAAACATCGGTGAAAAAATTTCACCGATGTTTTTTTCTTTCGATTATCTTGACATTTATTTCTTACTTATGGTTTAATTATAAAAATTTTAATTATTTTCTAATCTAATTTTAATTTTTAAAATAAAGTACTTTTAAGTAAGGGAGTTGATTCAATATGATAAATGCAACAAAAGATGATTCACCTCAGATGAACGCTGCTAATCTTGCGCACGTTGAAGCTAAATCTGGGTTTAAGGATAGTGTATATTTAGTGTTCAATGGGGTGTCTAATGCGATTTTAGTCACACTAGGTGTTGGTTTATTATTAGGTGCTATTGCTAACTTTGTCCATTGGACTGCATTAGCTGAAATTGGATTAATTTGCCAATACTTAATGGCCCCCGCCATCGGTGCTGCAGTTGCATCACAATTAAAGACTAATACTTTAGTATTATTTAGTTCGATGATTGCCGCTACGGTTGGTGCAAACAATGTATTCTTCACATCTGCTGTGACGAATGCAGTCACAGCAACCGGTCACGTTTTACCTCAACCGGCAGGTTCTGCTGTCTTCATGATTGGCCAACCTGTTAGTGCATTAGGTGGTGCTGTTGTCGCCACCGTCATTGGTAAATACTTAACCGGAAAAACACCTTTGGATATGTTCTTAGTACCATTTGCAGCTACATTTGTGGGTTGTATTGCCGCCTTAGGTTTTGCAACGGTAACTACTCCTGCTCTTGTATGGGTTTCAGGTGTAATTGCAAAGACGATGGTTATCAACCCATTTATTGGGGGATTAGTAATCTCAGTCGTATGGGCAATTTTTCTAATGACCCCTGCCTCATCGGCAGCACTAGCCATTGCTGTTATGTTAGATCCATTATCTTCAGGAGCTGCATTATTAGGAACAACAGCACAATTCGTATCATACACAGTGATGTCATATCGAGTAAACAAACCTGGTGCAAATATCGCTCAAGGTTTAATCACTCCAAAAGTTCAATTTGGTAATATTACCAAGAACCCATACATCGCAGTTCCAGGTATCGTCTCTGCTGCAATTATTGGACCAGTTGGAACATTAGTATTTCATTTCTCAGTATCATACAAGATTGCTGGATTAGGTCTGAACTCACTAATCGCTCCAATTACCCTTGCTTCTCAAAGTATGTCAAAACTAGCTATTTATATAGTATTAGGTATTGTTGTACCAGCTATAATTTCACTGGTACTTGTTCGAGTTCTAAAGGCTGCTCATAAAATCAAGAATGACGATATGAAAATTGATATTGTCTAATCATCAAAAAGTACTGGCGATTATCGCTAGTGCTTTTTTGTATATTTGGAGCCAATGGGACTTCGTTTATCTAAATAAAGGAGTGGATTCAAATGATTGATGTAGCAAAAAAAGATGACCCACAAATCAATAAAGTAAATTCTTTATCTTCAGCCAAAGAAAATATCTTTTTAATTGTGAGTGGAGTCTCCAACGCGATTTTTGTTACGCTGGGTATTGGAATGTTGATAGTTGCAATCGCCAACTTAATACACTGGTCTGCACTAAATCAGATTGGCTTAATTACTCAGGTTCTAATGGCCCCAGCTATTGGAGCTGCTGTTGCACATCAGTTAAAAACAAACACATTGGTTATGTTTAGCTCGATGATTACTGCAACAGTCGGTGCCAATAATGTTTTTTTCAGTGAAAAAACAGTCAATGCAGTTACTGTGACTGGTCATTTGCTATCCCAGCCCATTGGTTCATCTGTATTTATGATTGGACAACCTATCAGTGCATTGGGAGGAGCGATTATCGCAACACTAATCGGTAAAAAATTATCAGGAAAAACTCCACTAGATATGTTTTTAGTACCCTTTTGCGCTACAATGTTTGGTTCAATAATTGCATTAGGATTGGCAGCAATCACAACTCCTGCTTTAGTATGGATATCAAAGATAATTGCAAAAAGTATGATTGTAAACCCATTCGTCGGATCCATCTCCGTTGCATTAGTATGGTCAATCTTCTTAATGACACCAGCTTCGTCTGCGGCATTGGCGATTGCCATCATGTTAGATCCACTATCTTCTGGAGCAGCACTACTCGGGACTACCGCCCAATACGTTTCATACACAGTAATGTCTTTTAGAGTTAACCGTCCTGGTGCAAATATTGCCCAAGGTTTAATCACTCCAAAAGTTCAATTTGGTAATATCACAAAAAATCCATATATTTTGATTCCTGGTATGGTATCATCAGCTATTGTCGCACCAATTGGAACAATGTTATTCCATTTTTCTACGACGTACAAACTTGCAGGACTTGGAACTAACTCATTAATAGTTCCACTCAATTTCGCTAGTCAAAGTCTATCTAAACTAACCGTCTATATAATATTAGGTATAATAATGCCTTCTATTATTTCTATAACAATGCTAAAGATATTAAAGGCATGTCATAAAGTAAAAGAAGATGATATGAAGATGCATATTGTATAAAAAACTAAAAAAGCACCGGTCAAACGACCAGTGCTTTTATTTATTCTTAATTTAAATAAATACTGCTAATATTAATACCGCAGCTAATCCCAAAATAACTGATAGCGCCATTGATCTTGTCCAATAAGCAATAATAAACACGATTAAGGCAGCTACTAATTCTGGTGCTTTTCCTGATACCGATAAGGTATATGATGATGTGATACATAAGTCCTTAACAACCAATGAGGTAAATAAGGCAATAGGTATGTAACCCATCCATTCGTTAAACCACTTAGGAATCTTTCTTGTTCTAAAGAAAGCTAGTGGGACGAATCTAGGGATAAAAGCAACCACAAAACATAATATAATCAACCAAAAATGTTGAGTTGAATTCCATTCCATAGAATATCTCCTAATCCGTTTTTAAAGTTATTCAGTCTCTTCTTCTTCATCAAACTTATCTTCAGGGGTACCCGCAGGGTTCTTAAATAAGCGAAGCAAGCGATTCTTCTTGTACTTTTCATAGCGGCTTCTAATCCAAGATTCAACGAAGAATCCAACGAATGAAGCTAACAGAGTTGAAACGACTAATCCTAAAGTGGATTTCATCAATAACATGAATGCAATTGCCAATACAATTGTTAATAGAATGATTAACACCTTTAGTAATGACTTCATTTGCATAACGATCATATAGATAAATAATGCGGTTAGCGCAAAATGAACAACCGTTAGGTTAATTGAAAGTGAGGAACCAACTAAACTACCAATAATAGTACTAATTGTCCATACAACCAAAGCATAATGTTCAATTTGCAATGCATCCTGAGCAGTAAACTTCTTATCAGTTGATAGTTTCAAATAATTTACGGCGTATGTTTCATCATTCAATGAAACGGCAAATAACACAGTAAACCAAAATGACTTACCTTGTAAATATTTAGAAATACTGGATCCTAATAATGCATATCTTAACTCTAGGAAAAACATCATAATCACGATTGATAATAATGGTGAATTAATGGTCAACATGGATGCAATCAAGAATTGCGCACCACCAGAGAAAACCATTAATGATACTAAAGCTGTCAATAAAGTATTAAATCCAGCTGCATGAAGTAAGATACCACATGCAATTCCAATGGGAACGTAGCTAATATTCAAAGGCATTGCCGTCTTCAAGTTGGTTAGCCAACGCGGTTCATTTGGATTTGGTACTTGCTTTGTCAAATAATATTCCCCCGTTTAAAAACAATAGGTCTTAATTTTCAACGATTTATAAACAGTCAGATAAAAATCAAACTTTATATCCTATTATAACGCAAAATAGTTTATTTTATCTAACTTATTTACATAATTTTAATAAAACATCATCATTTTATTATCATAAACACAGTGAATATACTGTTTGTTCAATGTTTGCAATAAAAAAAGAGTTATCATTTTAATAACTCTTTTTTAGAATAAACTAGCAATCCATCTCCACGATCTAACGAAAATATTAGGTTTATCACCGTCATGATTAGCAATTAAATCTATTCGATTGGATACACCTTTCATATATTTTACATTAGAAACTTTAGCAGTGGCAATTTTATCACCTTTATCGAATCCAGCATCAACACTTGATTCATCTGCATATTCACCAGTTGACTTGATATCTTTAATATCTAATTTTTGTTTCTTGGTTAACCATACCCCCTGGGTTGTTGCGACAGCTAAATCGACCGAATCATCTCTACCATTTTCAACTTTAATCTTACCGGTATTTCTACCATCAGTTGCACTCTTAACAGTTTGACCATGAGATAGCTTAACGTAATGATACTTAGCATATACATATTTCATAAGCTTCCTGGTTTGAATGAATCTAGCTGGATCATATTGCCCAGAATTAGGAACTCCCATTACAACAGTGATGATACGGTGACCATTCTTAACAGCTGTTCCCGTAAAGCAGGCCTTAGCAGTATCGGAAGTTCCCGTCTTTAGCCCATCAACTTTAATGTCAGGTAATTCCTGACTTCTACCCTTAATCATCCAGTTCCAGTTTAACATTGTCTGTCCGTCAAACTTGGTGGTATTGGCAGAAGTCGTCTTTAAAACATCCGGATAGTATTTCAAAATCTTCATTGATAATAGTGCCATATCACGAGCCGATAGTTTATTTTCAGCATCAGAAGACACACCTTTGAACCCAAGTGAGCCAACCTCACCATTGGTTAAACCACAGGCAGTATAAATTTTAGCATCGGTAATGCCGATCTTTTTTGCTTCCTTACGCATTAGTAGTGCAAATTTTTGTGTACTGCCCGCAACACCGTATCCTAGTGCCATTGTCGCAGCATTTTCAGAATAGATGGCGGTTTGGTAAAGTTGTCTGATTGTGTATGAGTGACCTAAACGTAGTTTTACATTGGCATAATTATGATTGACACTTAAATTATGGAGCGCCTTATTAATTTTTACTTTGTCATCCCAATGAATTTTACCTTCTTTAATATACTTCAAAGTAACATATAAAGTTAATAGCTTACTCATTGAAGCTGTAGGTAATGATTCATTGATATTTTTAGCGTATAAGACTTGTCCCGTTTGATAATCAATCGCAATCGCAGACTTTGCGGTAAGTGTTAGTGGTTGGTTTGTACTTAATAACTTATCGACTTCTTGGCCTAATTCCTTACTACGCATAATTGCAACTTTTTTTGAAGTGTTAGAATCGGCAGTAGTGGATTGTGTTTCTTGAGCGCTTGCTGTTAAAGGCATTGTGATGAATATAACTAATGCAATTAAAGCAATACTAAGCTTTTGGGCAAGCTTACTTTGCATTATCGATAACCTCCTGTTGCCCTTCTTCATGTTTAGTTGGTGTTAACTTATCACCATGTTTAATTGGTAGATGGAGTGTAAACGTTGTTAATTCATCATTAGATGCCACTGAACAATAACCACCATGGATATTAACAACTTCATATACGATTGCTAATCCAAGTCCGGTCCCTCCAGTTGACTTATTACGTGAGCTTTCGACACGATAGAAACGATCAAAAACGTGTTTAATTGATTCTTCTGGAATCTTTTCACCATCATTAGAGACTTTGATTTCTAGCTCCTTTTCGTTGACACGAAAGCCTTCTACATAAATGTTGTGGCCATCATGACCATACTTCAAAGCGTTATTAATTAGATTATTAATAGCTCGAGCCAAATCGGATGGACTACCATCAATAACTAATTTATCAAAGTTGGTCTTGCTATGCATTTGCATATCTTTTTCCGCCATTTCTAAATCAAACCCGGCAGAAATTTGATCTATCATTGCCTTCATTTCAATTTTTCTGGTATTTAACTTACTATAATCTTTATCAGTAATTTTTGTATATTCAAACAAATCGTCAGCTAAAGTTTTCATCTGTCTAGCCTTTGAATAGGCAATATGAACATACTTAGCCAAATCATCTTCGTTTGTGTATTGTTTGTTTTCAATCAAACCCAAATACCCAATAATTGAAGTTAATGGTGTTCTAATATCGTGTGAAACGTTTGATATTAATTCGTCTTTTGATTTTTCAGTCTTTAATTCTTCAGACATTGAGTGGATAACATTATTAACTAATACATTTATACTCTCAACAATTCGTTGATCATCACCAATAAGCTTATATGGAATTGTGTAATCGAAATTACCATCAGCAATATAGTGCAAATCATTAATAATATGTTGTTCTTGAATACGTTTATAATGCATAAACAAACGAATATACAACACAAACATATCCAGTGCAGCAATCATAACTACAAATCCGTTGCTCCAACTCCATAGTTGGATATGATTCCCTGCAATTAGTGAATTTCCGAAACGAATTAACTGGTTACGCCAATCCGGATGGGTTGTGTAATACACTTCTGTTGCAAAGAAAACCAAGAAATTAACTATCAATATAAATAAACTCGTTAGAATAGCATCAGTTACTAATCCAATTCGTTCTTTATGTGTTAACTTAATTGATTTACTATTATTCTTCATTGATTCTGTATCCTACTCCCCAGACAGTTTCAATAATTTTTTTACCATCTGTAGCTTCTTCAAGCTTATCACGCAAATGACTTACGTGGACCATAACAGTCTTAGCGGAAATAATACTTTCTTGACGCCATACTCGTTCAAAAATTTCATTAGCAGAATATACGCGACCAGGGTGACTTGCTAGTAAATATAAGATTCCAAATTCAATTGCCGTTAATTGAATGGACTTACCATCACTAGTCTTAACTTCATGTGATTCACGGTTAATAGTCAAAGTCGCCACGTTTAATACTTCAGGTTCTCCAACTACTACCTTATCCGTATATCTTCTTAAAATTGAGTGCATACGGGCCATTACTTCAAGTGGATTAAATGGTTTTGTTATGTAGTCATCAGCACCACCAACAAGCCCTTCAATCTTATCAATATCCTCTGTCTTAGCAGATAGAATCATGATTGGTAAACTAATATCTCTTCTTACTCGTTTCAATACTTCGAAACCAGACATTTTAGGCATCATAATGTCCAAAATCATAAGTCCAATATCACTATTCTTTCTTAATTCGGTTAGGGCGGCTTCACCGTCATTTACAATGACTGTTTCGTATCCTTCGTTTCGTATGTAAATCTTTAATAATTCAGCAATTTCTTGATCATCGTCTACTACTAAAACTTTCATCGAGACGCCTTCTTTCTTTTCGTTTATATATTTTTATATTAACACAATATAAGCATTTGTTATATAAATGTAAATAAAAAAGACGCTATTTTTTTAGCGTCCTTTAATGTTTTTAACATTCTTTAATATTTTTAATATTTTATTTGTAATTTGGTGCATCCTTTGTGATTTGAACATCATGAGGATGTGATTCAATTAGACCTGCACTAGTGATTTGAACGAATTGTGCATCGTCGTTCATTGCTTGAATGTCCTTTGATCCAGTGTATCCCATAGCTGCTCTTAGGCCACCAACCATTTGAAAGACAACATCTTTAGCTGAGCCTTTGTATTCAACTCGAGCTTCAATACCTTCAGGAACTAGCTTGTTAGCTTCGTTTACTTCACCTTGGAAGTAGCGGTCAGCTGAACCATGTTGCATAGCTCCAACACTGCCCATCCCACGGTAAGCTTTATACTTAATTCCATTTTCTTCGAAAACTTCACCAGGAGCTTCATCAGTTCCTGATAACATACTACCTAGCATTACCGCGTTACCACCAGCTGCAATGGCCTTAGCAGCATCACCAGAGTACTTGATACCACCATCAGCGATGATTGGCTTGCCCCATTTTCTTGCAACTTCAGCTGCATCGTATACAGCAGTTAGTTGAGGAACTCCAACACCAGCGATAATTCTAGTGGTACAAATTGAACCGGGACCAATACCAACTTTAACTACGTCAACACCAGCTTCAAATAAATCGTTAGTTGCTTCTCCTGTAGCAACGTTACCGGCGATGATAGTCTTATCAGCATACTTAGCTTTAATTTCTTTTACTTTTCTAATAACTCCTGCTGAGTGACCGTGAGCAGTATCAATAATAATGGCGTCAGCACCAGCTGCAAACAAAGCTTCCACACGCTTGAATGTATCTGATGTAACACCGACAGCAGCTGCACATAATAAATGGTTATTAGCATCAACTGCTGCATTAGGGGTTTTGTCGGTCTTTTCTACTGCTTTAACCTTTTTTACCTCTGCAGCTTGATCATCGATAATCATGTTCTTGTGAATTACACCTAATCCACCAACTTCAGCCATAGCAATTGCCATATCTGAGGTTGTAACTGTATCCATACTTGCACTTAAAAATGGTACATTTAGCTTAACGTCATCTGATAAACGAACTGAAGTATCCACATCATTAGGTAAAACGTGACTTTCTGCTGGAATAAGCAATACGTCATCAAATGTTAATCCCTTTTTGGCAAACTTTGTGTTCCAATTATCCATAATCATAAAACCCCTATCTATTTATTTTTTAATGTCTAATATACAAAAAATGTCGGAGAAAATCAAATTTAATTTTCTCCGACATTCTATTTTATCTTCTATTTGGTGTTCTAGGTGTCATCACATTCACTGTAATTTCATAGTTTTTGTGAATCCAAAATGCTGCGAATGCTGAAATTGCAGCTAAAATAAAGTTAACAATTGGTGATACTGCAACGTTAATTCCTGCTTGTGGAATTGAAACAATTAACATGAACGCACCAATCCACACAATTACTGATAAGATTAGCAATCCAAAGCGCACTAGTCCACTGTATTTGTGTTTAACATTTCCATCCAACAATCTAGTCATGATTGGCATAAAGATACCAAATACTAATGAAATTAATACAAGTGACAGGATTCCGACTGATTGTTTATCCTTTGCGTTAGTTTGAATCATCAATGTAATTCCATATAACAAGTTAAAAATTACAAAGAAGAACAATGCATTAAAGATTGCATTAGGTGCAAAATTATCCATCATAGAAATCTTTTTCTTTGGCGGATTCATAATGAAATTGATACGTTCTTCAACAGTTCCATATAAATTACGCGCAGTTGCCCCATGTTTTTGTTCAACTAGTAATTCATCTTTCATTTGGTTAACAATTTCGACCTTACGTTCATCCGATAGCTTAGTCTTTTTTAACTCTTTGTTAAACCTAAACATGTAATCCGAATTACGTTTAGTCAAACCAATCCCATCAAATTGTTGACGAGTCTTTTGTTCTGCTTCATGTCTATTTTGTTGTACATGGGCATTTCTCTTTTCAGTCATTGATGTCGTCCTTTCTGATTAAACGTTGAATCTGAAGTTTACAATGTCGCCATCTTGCATAACATAATCTTTACCTTCAACACGTAGCTTACCAGCTTCTTTAACGGCTTGTTCGCTACCTAGCTTATCTAGATCATCGAAAGCCATTACTTCAGCTCTAATGAATCCACGTTCAAAGTCTGAGTGTATAATTCCAGCAGCTTGAGGAGCTTTAGTGCCCTTTAAGTAAGTCCAAGCCTTTGTTTCCTTACCACCAGCAGTGAAAAATGTTTCTAAACCTAATAGATTGTATGAAGCACGAATTAACTTGTTTAGACCGGGTTCAGTAACTCCTTCAGCTTCTAAGAAAGTAGCTTTGTCTTCATCATCTAATTCAGCAATTTCTTCTTCAGTTTCAGCAGCGATACCGATTGCTTGAGCATTTTCATTAGCTGCGTACTCTTTAACTTGTTGGAAGTACTTTGAACCTTCTGGGTCCGCCATATTATCTTCAGAAATATTAGCAACGTATAAAACTGGCTTTGATGTTAATAAGAATAATCCCTTAACAATCTTTTGTTCATCTTCATCGAAGTCGATTGAACGAACAGGTTTACCAGCTTCTAGAACTGGCTTAATCTTTTCTAGAACAGCTAATTCGGCAAGTGCATCTTCATCCTTACCTTTAGCTGCTTTTTGAACACGACCTAAACGCTTAGTAACTGCATCTAAATCAGAAATACCTAGTTCTAAGTTAATTGTTTCGATATCAGCAATTGGATCAACTTTACCAGTAACGTGGGTAATGTTGTCATCATCAAAAGAACGAACAACGTGCACAATCGCATCCACTTGTCTGATGTTTTCTAGGAACTTATTACCTAGACCTTCACCCTTACTAGCACCTTTAACAATACCTGCAATATCTGTAAATTCGAAGGTAGTTGGAACAATCTTTTTAGCTGGAATTAGTTCTTGAATTCGATCAAGTCTGTCATCTGGAACTTCCACCATCCCTACGTTTGGGTCAATTGTGGCAAATGGATAGTTAGCCATTTCCGCACCAGCCTTAGTAATCGCATTAAATAATGTTGATTTACCGACGTTTGGTAAACCGACAATTCCTGCTGTTAATGACATATTAATAATTCACTCTTTTCTTTAGATTTAGTCTTCATGTGTACTTTGAATTACTTTTTTCATTTTCTTTTCAAATTCACGACGTGGAAGCATAACCACATGGCCGCACTTTTGACATTCAATCTTAATGTCTGCACCCATTCGAATAATCTTCCAACTATTCTCTCCACATGGGTGGGCCTTTTTCATCATGACAACATCATTTAATGAATACATATTGGGCACTCCTTTTAGTCTAAGTTAATATCTAAAATTTGCAAAATGCGGTTTAAATCATCATCTGATGCGTAACTAATTTCAATCTTTCCAGTTCCCTTCTTAGAACGATTATTTGAGATTGAAACAGAAGTTTGAAATTTATCTTGTAGTTCATTTTCAGAAGCACGTAAGAATGGTGATTTCTTGGTTGAACGACGTGGCTTCTTTTTCTTCTTAGGTGATGAACTTAGGTTTTCAATTTCCTTTTCAAGTTGACGAACAGTCATAGTTTGTTCATATGCTTTCTTAGCCAACTTAATTAGTTCATCCTTCTTCTTAACTGATAATAATGTTCTTGCTTGTCCCATTGAAAGTTGATTTTTGGTTAGCATATCCTTTACTTCAGTTGGTAAACCTAGTAAACGTAGGTAGTTAGCAATGTATGGACGTGATTTACCTAAACGTTTTGATACTTCAGCTTGAGTAATATCTAACTTGGTCATCAAAGTGTTGTAAGCTTCAGCCTCTTCGATTGGATTTAAGTCCTCTCTTTGAAGGTTTTCCATCACGGCAATTTCCATCATTTGTTCATCAGAAGCATCACGAACAATTGCTGGAATCTTTTCCTTACCTGCCATACGTGAAGCACGATAACGTCTTTCCCCAGCAAGAATTTCATATTCATCCTTGCTACCGCTAGTCTTTCTTACAATGATTGGTTGAAATACCCCAGATTTTTCAATCGAACGGGTTAAATCTTTAAGTGCATTTGTATCGAAATGCGTTCTTGGTTGGAAAGGATTTGGAGATAACTTGGTTAGCTCTAATTCCAATACATCTTCTGAGTTGGCGTCGATATCATTATCAGCAAATAATGCTTGAATGCCTCGACCTAGTCCTTTGTTATTCACCATGAGCAGCTAACACTTCCTTTGCAAATTGCATGTATAATTCTGAACCCTTGGAATTTGGATCATAATCAATGATTGGTAATCCGTAACTTGGGGCTTCAGATAATCGTACATTTCTAGTGATGATTGTGTCGTAAACCTTGTCACCAAAATACTTACGAACCTCATCGTTAACTTGTTGACCTAGCTTAGTACGCGAGTCATACATTGTAAGTAGAACTCCTTCGACATCTAGATCTGGGTTAAAATGCTTCTTAACTAATTGAACAGTATTTAATAGTTGGCTTAAACCTTCTAGTGCATAGTATTCAGTTTGAACTGGAATTAAAATTGAATCACTAGCAGTAAATGCATTTACAGTGATTAATCCTAACGAAGGTGGACAGTCAACTAGTACATAATCGTATTGATCTGAGACTGATTTTAGGGCATTTAATAAACGTGTTTCTCTCGCCATTTGAGGAGTTAATTCAATGTCTGCCCCTGATAGTTGAATGGTTGCTGGTACAATGTCTAATCCTTCGTGTTTTGAAGGAATAATGGCTTCTGAGATTGGTTCTTCATTAACCAATATATCGTAAATATCTTTTTGAATATCAGATTTTTGGATACCTACTCCTGAAGTTGCATTTCCTTGGGCATCAGCATCGATTAGTAATACCTTTTTACCCATTGTTGCAAGGTCTGCACCTAGGTTAACGGAAGTGGTAGTCTTACCTACTCCACCCTTTTGATTAGCTAATGATATAACGTGTCCCATTAAAACCCCTCCTCTAGTCTACTTATTACTTGAACCAATTGGTTTCTTGTTTGGTGTCCCCGCTTTTCTTGGGTATTGTTTTGGTGTGCTTTTCACTTTTTCTAACACAACCATATTACGCGGATCATTTGAGACTGGCAGATTAAACTCATCGTCTGAAATCATCTTACCACCCAAGGTAGCAATCGCGCTTTTTCCATCAGATAATTCATCTTTTGCTTTCGATGCTTTTAATGCGATCATTCGTCCACCAACCTTAACTAATGGCAAACAAAATTCTGCAAGCACACTCATTCGAGCAACTGCACGTGCAGTGGAGATATCAAATGATTCACGGTATTTAGATTTTTTTCCACCAAATTCTTCTGCACGGGCATGGTGTAATTCAACGTTAGTTAGTCCTAATTTAGCAACTAATTCATCCAAAAAGTTGATTCGTTTGTTCAATGAATCAATAATGGTGACCTTTAAATTAGGAAAAGCAATCTTTAACGGAATGGATGGAAAACCAGCACCAGCTCCAACATCACATAGTGTTAATTCTTCAGTCCTCAAGTCCTCTGCATAAAATGCAGGAGTAATTGAATCAAAGAAATGCTTTAAATATACTTCATCCCTATCAACAATGGTTGTCAGATTAACGTGTTCGTTAGTGGAAACTAACAATTCATAGTAATCAGCAAATTGCTTCATTTGATGGTCAGTCAATTCAATATTGTGTTTTGCTAATTGACTCTTAAATTCTTCTGGATTCATGCAAATCCTCCTATTGTGAAACATAATTGTTTCACATCTATCTATACTTTAACTGATATTAATCTTTTTTACAATCATGAAACATATACTTCTCCATTATAACCAAAATTAAGCTAGTTCGTCACTAGATTATCAAAAAAATGAATATAAAAAGGCGATCGTTCGATCGCCTTTTTATAGCATTGCTGTCATTATCAGATTGATTAAAAATAATGCACTTAAAATATAGTTGATTGTACTGATTGATTTAATTTGTCCATTGAAGATTTTCACTAATGGATATGCAACAAATCCGAATGCCAATCCAATTGAGATACTCCCAGTCAACGGAATCAATACCACGATTAAAAATGCTGGGAACCATTCGGCAAAGTCATCCATCTCAATGGTCTTCAAATTGGATAACATTAATGCACCCGTAATAATGATAACCGGTGCAATTGCTGCTTGAGGTACCAAATCTAAAAAACTAATAAAAAATGTTGAAAGTAAGAACATAATACCAGCAGTAATCGACATGATACCGGTCCTAGCACCTAATTGAAAACCAGCAACACTTTCAGCAGCTGAAACAGTTGGACTAGTTCCTAATATACTGGAAACAATTCCGGTAATTGAAACACTTCTAAATGTCTTCTTAAACTTTTTCATGTCCGGTAAGATTCCAGCATTCAATCCCATCGATTCAAATACCAAAATCATCGTCATTGAAAAAGATGCCATGATAAAAGGTGTTGTCCAGACATTGGAAAAACTAAAGTCAAACAATGATTTATGATATTGCAAAATATCAATCAGATGAGTGGTCTTAACCCCACTATCATGAATATGAAAGATTACTCCTACAATTGTTGTTATTACAATTCCAATGAAGAAGTTTCCCTTTACACCTTTAATGTATAGGACAATGGTTAGAATCAAACCAAAAATTGCTAGTATCAATGATGGATTCCTAAATGATCCAATCGTTAATAACGAATTCTTACCTTGTTGAATCAAACCGGCCTTTTGTAAACCAATCTCAACTAAAAATAAACCAATACCAGCGGTAATCGCTGACTTCAATGAATCTGGAATTCCACCCTGTAAGATGTCCGTAAATCGACTAAATGCGATTAATGCAAACGCAATTGTTGATACCAATGAAACCGTCAATGCTTCTTGATATGACAATCCCATGTTTAACACCATCGTGTAGGTAAAAAACGCATTAACACCCATCCCGGGAGTAATCACTACTGGGGAGTTAGCATAGAATCCCATAATGAAACAACCGATTACAGAACTAATAATTGTCGCAAAGACTGTCTGGTGAACATCCATCCCCGCATCCGCCAATATCATCGGATTAACCACCAAGATATATGAGATAGCAAAGAATCCGGTAATTCCACCCAAGACCTCTGTCTTAAAAATTTCTTTATCCCTTAAAACGTCTAAAAGAGACAGCGAGGCTGTCTCTTTTTTTAACGTTTTGTTCAACTTATTACTCATTAAACAAAATCCTTAATCTATATATAATATGTTTCTATTTTACCATACAAATAGACCAACGATTCCTGCAGATAGTAGAGAAACCAAAATTCCTGATAGAATCATGTAACCTACACTCTTTGAAATAGCGTTGTTTACTTCACGGTTAACGATACCCTTGAATGCACCGATGATCATTCCTACTGTAGAAAGGTTAGCAAATGAAGTTAGGAAGACAGTTAATTGTGCACGGTAGTGGGGAGCATATGAACCGATGTGTGATGATACTCTACCCATAACAACGAATTCGTTAGTTACCAGCTTAGTACCCATGTTTTGTGCAAATTCAAAAGCAGTATGCACATCTGAACCCATTAACCAAGCAAATGGGAACATGATGATTCCTAAGATATGTTCTAGGGATAAACTAGGATTGATTGCACCTAAAATCTTATCGATTAATGCAGCTAAAGCAACGAATGCAATAACATTTGCAGTAATGATTAAGATTAATTTACCAGCACCTAGGATTGAGTCACCCAAGAATGAGAAGAATGGTTCTTTCTTAGCTTCTTCAGCATTTTCAGGATGTTCACCAACAGCAACTTCAGCAGTTTGTGAAGAACTACCTAGCTTAGCGATAGTGTCTTCTTCTGGGCTAACTGAAGTTGGCATTAAAATACTAGTTACAATAACAGCATTTAAGATGTTCAATGGAACGGCAGTCAATACGTATTGGCCTGGAACCATTTGAGTGTAAGCACCAAGAATTGAGGCAGTCACACATGACATTGACATCATGGCAATGACAACATTTCTTACTGCTGAGATTTGCTTTAATTGTAGAGTTGAAACAGCAAGTGCTTCAGTGTTACCTAAAAACATCATTTCAACAGCGAAGAATGATTCAAACTTAGGTTGGCCAGTTATGTATGCCAAACCTTTACCTACCCACTTAATAATCCAAGGTAGGATTCCAATGTAAGTTAAGATATCAAACACTGGAACAATTAATAAAATTGGTAGAAGTGCTGAAGTTACAAAGTCCATTGACTTAACGTGAACCCAACTAGGTAATGCAAACGCAATTCCTTGGTAGGCTACTTCAACTAATGCTGAGAAACCATTGGCAGCGGCTTCAACAGCAGCACGACCCCATGAAAATTGTGTTAAACAGTAAGCGATTACTAGGTTTAACACTAAAACAGTAATTACTGAACGCCATTTAATTTCTTTCTTGTTCTTTGAAAAAATAAATGCAATCCCTAGGAAAACAATAATTCCTAAAATATTAACTAACAAATACATAAAATTTCTAATCCTTTCTCTGCGACAAAAAAATATAGTGACAAATAGCTTATTTTAGTTGCGCAACACCCCTTTCAATATCGATTAATTACTTAACTTCATTAATAAAATTTGGTTTAGTAACTTCCCCATCATCTAAATCAAAGAATGCCACGATTGCGTTAGCAACCGCGCCAAGTGAACGCTTAATCCCCAATGACTTACCTTCATCTTTATTTGGATTGAATACGATTAATGGTAAGTATTCACGCGTAATTCGATTGTCCATGGTTGGATCAATGGCATATGAAGATGTGAGTAATAGTAAATCATTATCCCTTAGTCTTTCTAAGACCTTACCAATTGTTTTATCCAGCACATTTAGTTGTTCTGCGTACCCATCACTGTCATTCATCCTAGCGAAGTGTCTTAATTCTGGTAACTGACAGTAAATTAACCCGCTTTTTTGAGTCCTCATCTTAGCTGATAATTCAATAAAAGCTTTGCCATCATCAGGGACTTGGACCATCGAAATATCGTCCTGTTTTTCCCAATAATAAGCAAAGCTTGAAATAATTGAAACACTATGTTGTTTTTCTGCCAACAAGTCCATTACAGAAACTGTACGGACACCGGCAGTGTAATCAAACATCTCACGAAATGAGGCACTACCCCTGTTGCTGTCAACAGTAGTAACCATCTTACCAAAGAAGCCACGAGGAGCGTCAACTTGTGGAATTGATTTAATCTCGTTGTCCCAGCGAACATTGCCAAGACCTAGGTTAATTAAATTAGAAACATTTAGCCCCTTATCAGCGATATGGCCTAATGTGTCGGCACCAATAGAATCAAAGCGATTAGCATCGGGAGCTTCACCTAAACCAAGTGAAGCAATATCCAAAACAATCATTCTTTTGTGTGTCATTGTGTGCCCTCCTAATTTTATTTATTAACAAATGAGTATATCATAAATGGCAATTGTGTCAATAAAAAAAGGCGCGGATATCCGCGCCTTTTTCGGCTTATATGCCCCTGCCAAGGAACTTCATTATACCAAAAAAATTTTCGAGTATATAAAATTAAGTTTTTGCTAATTTTTTGATATTATAATAGTTAATATATACATATTAATCGGAGTTGATTAAATTGGATCTTACAAACAAAACAGTCGTTACCCTAGGTGACTCAGTCACCCGTGGATTCGACGGAACCGTAAACCTACGATACAACTATCCAAGATACTTAGACAAATACTATAATTGCCGCGTTTACAACAATGGGATTAACGGAGCTACCATCTATGAAACACTAGAAAAAGAAATTGAAAAAATTAAAGATAAAAAATACGATATTATAATCTTGATGATTGGAACTAATGACTACGGTCACCTGGACGTTCCCTTAGTTCGTATTATATCAAAGCTAACTAAATTGATGCGCCAACTTATTAGCGACCATCACGAAGCAAAAATATACGCTGTGCTACCGTTATCTAGGTTTGACGAAGATAAAAACGCAGCTGAGGTAATTAGATATTCCGACTACACATTCAATCAACTACTTGATGGTCTAACTCAAGTCTATTCAGCATTTCAGATACCATTTATTGATTGGCGTGAATATCACTCAGAGTTCATCACCGACTTTAATTATAAAGACATGTACCAAGATCAACACGTTCACCCTAATGCTTATACTTATCGTAAACTTGCCTTTTATATAGGTGATTTCATCAAAAATGATTAAGATTTTCTTAAATTAGCCAAAATAATTCGCCTAAAAAATCCTCTCGTGCTAGCTTGTTAAACGCAAAACACACGAGAGGATTTTTTTATGAATGAAACAAATTTAAAAGATGAAGCGCTAAAAAATAATGATGGTACTACTTTTGTCGACATTGACAAGCTGCCGATTAGTCTGGTTAAACACCGTTTTAATTATAAACAAATCAACTGGCATGACCTTTTAATGTTGGTAGATATCGCTGATCGAAGTAAACGTTACGCAACCATGGTGATTGAAAATGGTTTTAACTTTTACTTACTAAAGTCATCAACCACGGCTCTAATTAATCGAAAATTACAAATGGAATGCTTGTTGCATAAGCATTTTAATAGAAGCATCTGTGAGGAACTGCATATCAAAAATAAATTTCCAATTCTAACCACTGAGGCCTCTCTGATTCCGTTGCCTTCTAACCATCGTACTCGGTCTTATTCCTGGTTTAATGCTAACCTTTTAAGCTATTGCATCCCCTATTCTACTGATAAATTCTCTTACTTATACATGCATGGAAGAGAAACCCATATAAAAGTTAACGCAAGTGGATATTATCTACAAAACAAGTTCAAAGATCTAATGATGATTCAAAACTTCATTATCTACTATACCCAAAGAAGTCTTAACTGCATCAATTTCGTCAAACAGAGTCGCTTTAATAACCCCAATTTATCCTGTAATAATTCGATATTATTCGACGACCAAATATACCACAACATATATTTAAAGACTGCTAAATACATGTATGAAGATTATTTAGCAAATAAAAAAGAGTAACCACTATTGGTTACTCTTTTTGTTTTTAAATCTTCTGACAATGACATATCCAACGACACCAACCCAACTAAGTGTGGTAACTAGGAAAATTATATCCATTCCTAGTCCAGTACGATAAGATACTGTTAGCACATTCTTACCTGGTTTGGCCTTAACAGTCACTGCACCAACCTGACTAATGCGAGCTGGCTTAATTTTCTTACCGTTTAAGACTAACTTAGTGGCTGAGTATTTAACAACGGTCACTCTGAAACGTCTTGTCTTTGCGTGATGGTTGTACCATGTAACGGTCAATGATCCGTCTTTATTGACCTTTTTGGTATAACCACCCTTGATTTTAAAATTATGTTTAATCAACTGACGATGGTTATTTAAGTATGGATGCACACTAGCATAATTATCCTCGTTAACTGCTTCAGTAGTTGGCAAGTAATCTGGAGTAGTCTTTAGGATATCGTTGATAAGATAGGACTTGTTAGGATTTTCTAAGTCATCTAAGTAAGTTCGATTGTATTTCTTATTATAGCTAAACGCATGGCTAACCGGAATTACAGAATCATTATTTTGCTTCATTGCAATGGTCTGAGACACGCCCAGGTTAATCGCCTGGAAGTTTGCCTCCATGTTTAATGCAAAAACAAAGAATAGCATTGCATAAGTGAATACTCTGCTTGGGTAATGAAGTGGTTTTAACGTTAAGGCATGCTTATCGTTAGTCAAAATCATCCCTAGCAATAAGAAAAATAAGATAAACGGAATCACTGAAAAACGTTTCGGAAATTGAACCAATGTAGTCAGTTTAGGAAATTCAACTTGCAAACGGGTCCACGGAACAATGTTAGTTGATAAAACCAAAAAAACAAATGCAACAGATCCCAATGTCCTTACAACATAATTTAACTTCTTCCATCTAGTAATTACGTAGTAAATCACATACAAGAAAATCAATAATTCCATTGGCTTAACAACACTTTGAATTGATTCACCGTGAAGTGAAACTGTGAATAATTGCATGCTAGTTTCTGGGAATGTGGGAATCAAGAAATTATGTTTAAAAATTGAAAGCATTACTCCCCATACATTAAAGGTCAAAGCAAGGGTTAATACAATTGCAATTAAACCATCTTTAATCATCTTCCACTTTTCTTTGGTTAACACCAAAGAAACAATAATGATTGGAAGTGATGCCCCAAAAGCAATCAAACTTGAAACCACATGTGTTTGAATCAATATTGCCATTCCAACGGATACACCTAGTACCGGGATTCTTAGTCTTTGTAGCATCAAAGTAATCCCAATGAAGAATACTGGCATTACAGCGGCACCGACACCAGTGAATTGTTGGTTAATCACCCATACAAATACAGATGATCCAATCATGTACAGCGCACCCATTAAAATGGAGTAATCACGACTAACTCCGTTAACCTTACATAACCAATACATTGAAAATGCAGCTACTAACATCACTATCAGTGAGATAACAATTTCAAAGACAATCCAATTGTAACTTAACAATAGGATAAAGCCAGCGATGTAAGCAACTACCGGTCCATACAAAGCATTAACAATTCTTCCAGTTTGTAAGAAACCGTAGTTCATTTGGAAATAATTATAACTTCCATTTCTGATTTGCTCAGCTGTGTCATAAAAGCGATTAAAGTGAAAAATCGTATCATAACTGAAAATTAACGTATTATTTAAAATCAAACCGCTAAGCGCCATCAGCCCCAACAAAACAAATACGAGAAGCGGGAAAAAGCGGCTTTCATGTAACTTTTTAGCCGCATTTCTCAGTTGTTCCAAAACTATCCCTCCAGTAATTGGAAATTATTCATTTCCTTGTAAAACGAACAAGGACTTATATAGCCTACTTGTTACGTCTAATTTTTGTTATTGCAAAAATACCGAACAAAATCCAACTAATCCATGTTAATACCATCATCAAACGAGTAGCAAATGAGGTTACATACTTAACGTTTACTCGGTTGTTACCCTTCTTTGCTGATACAATAACAGCACCTAGTTTAGTTGTCTTCACATTCTTAACAGTTCCATTAACTGTTACTTGGGTTTGAGCATACTTAACCAGTGGAACTTGAATTTTCTGTGCCTTCTTAAGTTTGAACTTAATACTTAAAGAACCATCTTTTCTTACAATGTGTTTGAAATGAACCTTCTTATCATGATTTTTTTCAATGTATTCCCTGTAATACAATTTGTATGGGTTAAATTTTTCGTATTCATCGTGTCCCTTAATTTGTTTATAAGATGGAACATAGTCAGGAGTCGCCTTAATAATATCTTCTAATAAGTTAGAGAGTTTGTGGCTTTGAGTGTCCTTTTGAATTGTTCTATGGTGCTTTCTCATGTAGTAATAAATAGAATTATCGTTCTTATTGTTTTTATGACGCTTAGTATTTAAGGCCACGTAGTTCACGCTGCGTTGGTGAATGGCATAAAAATCCAATCCGGCACTACCAACGATTAACAATAAGATAGTTACTACCACGGCATAATTACTCTTATGAGTATTGTTTTTAATTTCATAAGTTAAAATTCTACCAAAAGTTACCAATAGACATACAAACGCAATTACCAAGAAACGTTTTGGAAATTGGAGTGTATATGATAACTGCGGAATAATGTATTGAAGGACGCCCCATGGAAAATGACTCCAAGAAATAACTAAGAAGAAAAATCCAGTTAATGCTGTTGTCTTAGTTAAGATATCAACCTGCTTGAACCTTCTAATAACAAAGTATAATACAAAAATAAATAAAATAAACTCGGTCGGTTTCATTATGTTCACTAAAGATTGAACATTAAAGTTGTAACCGTAGGTACGAACCTGTGGAACTGGATATACAGGTAGTAAGTGATTAGTAGCAGAAATATAGATTAAGTTATACCAAACGTTAATGGTTAAAGCCAGCGTAATCAATGCAGCGTAAATGGTATGTAATAGCATACGGACACGTTGCTTCTTATCAACCGCATTGATCATTCCAACAACAAAGAATGGAATAATTCCAATTGCAGTAATCATGGCACTCATCAAGTGAGTTTGTACTAATAGACTCATTACAAAAGCAAATCCGATAAATGAAACGTCATTTTTTCTAACCATTTGGGTAGCATAAATCATGACGAATGGTACAATCATTGCCCCTACACCGGTAAACTGTTGAGCAGTAACCCATTGCATTACCAATGATGAGTACATGTAAATGAATCCCATAAAGATTGCTGGGTACTTGTCAACGTTGTTAACACGGCATAACTTGTACATTCCAAGAGCTGAAACAATTAGCACAATTAGGTCGGTTATAATTTCGAACTTAAACCAGGTGCCAGCTAATAATAATATCAAACCACCAACATAGGCTGCAACTGGTCCATACAAAGTACTTAGCATTCTTCCAGTTCCTAAAAAGCCGTAGTTAGTTTGAAAATAACTAATTTTGTGGGTTTTTAATTGCATTGCAGCATCATAGAAACGGTTGAAGTGAAACAGTGAATCTGACCCCAAAAATGTCTGTTTTTTAATTAGTGGAATCGATACAACTATCAACGCTAGAACTAAAAATATAATAAATGGTATTAACCATTTTAAAAACTGTTTTATTTTTTCCATCATTAATTCTCCTCATTATTTAGCTACGCTAGTTCCATTGGCGTAGTTAAGCTTAAATCCTTCTTGAATATTCTTAATGTAAATATTAAATGATATTGCATTACTACCAACTGACTTAGCTCTCATAATCACACCAGATGCTAGAAGATTACTCTTCTTAAAAACTGGCTTGACTTGATATCTAACGTAATGGTGGTGATTGCTGCGTAAGTAGTACGCAACCTTATTTTCAAACGTACTCATTGCAGGATCATTTAAGGAACGCGTACCCGTCATCAGATTACGCAAGTTATTGTTTTGACCAGTAAACTGATAGCCGATTAGATGACTTCTATTATACAACCATGTGCCGCCATCCTTCTTGTTATGCCAACCCGTTGGATCAACATATAAAGGTTCTCTTTTCACCTTTGGCATCAATGAATAGTTTAACATTGCATTCGCGGTGGTCGAACGGTTAAGCTTATCCAGACTTCCATATCTTGCCCAAGCACCATGTTTTAGTGACATTTCGGACTTACTAAATGCCGGATTATTACCATGTATAATTACAATTTGATTATTAGCAATCTTAGTCTTACCACTATGAATGACTGCTTTTTTATGTATTTTTTTGGCCTTTCTGGCTGTTACCTTAGTAACGACAGTACGGTGGGTACTCTCGTCTTTAGCCAAAGTAAGGCCGCGTGATTGCGCCTGACCTAAGGTAACCCTATAAACTTGTCGTGCCCTCTTTAACCCCCGATCATTTCGATTATAGTAATATCGCTTACCAGTTCTCGTAATATATACGTAGGTTTGTGCATTTACTGCCTGTCCAGAAACTGAAAAACACATTAAAAGTACAGTTATCAATGACAAGAAAACTAAGAACTTTTTCAAATTGTATCACTCCGTTTTAATCTTATACATTAATAATAATACATATTAGTATAATATTCACTGAAAATTAAAGAAAAGTAAAAAAGCTCCCCATTTTGGGAAGCTCATTTTTTGATTCTTATTTGTAGTAAAGAGTAACTGTTGGGTTATTTGCGTCAATTGCTGTGTTGTCAACACCTACAAATTGAAGTGAACCAGCACCAGTAGTTGATAGTTTAGATTGATCAATACTTAGTAAATTACGATTAGTTAAGATTGACTTAACAGCATTAGCATTGATACTTTGACCATTTAACACTACTTTTTGGTTCAATAAGTCTTGACCAGCTTCATTTAGAGTAGTTACTAAATCGGATGAAGGGGTCAAAAGTGCCCCAGTATCTTTTTGTCTAATTGCAATTGTTAAACGAGTTGCCGGAACCGCATTTAAATTGATAATAGCTGTTCCTCCGTTAACGATTGGTCCATCAGTATTGATGGCATTAGCATCAGTAGTGATTTGGTAATTATTTGGAATAAACTTAGCGATTGTGTCTGGATTTACAACTGGTGTACCGTTTATTGATAAATCCGATAAGTTAACAATCTTTGTACTTACAAAATTACCATTGTACTTGAACACTAGATTGTAGGTACTTGGTTTTGGTGTTGAAGTGGTTGTGGTAGTTGGATTTTGCTTGTTATCAGTTGATGTTTTAGCTGGATCATTCTTAGTAGAAGTCTTCTTAGTATGTTTTTTAACGTTACGAGCAGAAGTACTACCGCTGTAAATCCAACCGTTAACATTTTTCTTCTTGGTGTCTTGAACATAGTAGTATAACCAACCACGAGTGTTGTAAACGGCTGATTCAACAATAAAATCATCGTTGATGTATGAAGCCTTCTTGTGGCTAATAACACGAGCGTTAAAACGACTGAATTTCGGATAAGTCCATAGCCTATCTAAAATTTTAACGTTTACATCACTTGGATTAGGTCCATATTTTAAAGTTCTAGTTGCTGAAATTCCAGTGTTCTTAGTAATGTTACCTAGGTTGTATTGAAAATCATTTTTACCAGCATAGATCCAACCACGGTATTTACCACCTAAAGTAACAACGTGAGCGTAGTATAGGCCTGTGTTAGTCTTTGCCATTCCATATACATGGAAGACGTTTTCAGGTAACTTTGATTTAGCTAAACGGCGCATAGTTGCCTTATTGGCAACCACCTTAGCATTACCTAGTTTACCTGGTTTGTTCATGATACTAACTACCCCATTAGATTTAGCATATGCAGCATTTGCTGCAAAATGAACTTTGTAGTATGTGGCAGTTACTTTATTTTGTTTTTTAGTGTACTTACCTTTTTTTACCTTTTTGACAACACGCTTAGTGGTAACGTGTTTCTTGGCATTAGCAGCGGTTGAGTTCAACGAAGCTAATGAACCTAATGCAAAAAGAGTTAGTCCAGCATAGACTGTCTTCTTTAAAAATGATTGCATTTTGATTCCTCCAATAATTTTATAATCTTGATTATAACACATTTTAATTTTTTAACTATTTCATTAACAAATAGTTGTGTTTTATTAAATAATTTTAAAGAAAGTGCCATATTTTAGACATTTTATTCAAAAAATATTAAAGTAAGGTAAAAAGATTAGCGGGGGTATTGCCAATGACGGAAACGTTTAGTTCAAACAATCCAAGTTCTCACCTTTTGGCTCAACTTAGATTAAGAAACTATTTTGCTGCATATTTAAATCAAATTATCTCTAAGAGTTTCGGCGACGATGAAAAATATCCACTGTTTGAAGAACTTCTCAATAAACAAAATAATTTTGAAGTTGTTAACTACCTACTAATCATAACCGACAAATATCGCAATAAAACAAATCTATTAAATGAATTAATTGATATCATGCAAGGAGAATGAAATCTTCTCCTTCGACATTCAAGATACGAACTCTTCTACATTTATTACTTATGTATTTGAAGGGAGGGATTTAATTGCGTCAGTTATATAGAGGGCTTAAATTGGATACTGAATTTGAGCAAGCCAATCTACATCTCCGTCGCAAGCTACGTCAAAAAATCCAAAATGAGCTTATCGAATATGTCGGAGACAAACATTATTACCCCTGCAATAAAGCACTGGATAAAATCTATTGTGCCAATGATATGCACTACATGCTAGCAATCATTACTAGTTCACGTCCTCGACCGCTTGAATATATTATCAAATGTGTGAATAACATGGATGCTCGTAGATACCATCGTTTGTCACAAGAAGCGTTTGGTTTTTGGTACCCATAATAAAAAAGACGCTATCAATAATGATGGCGTCTTTCCTTATCTTTGAATTTATTTAGATAGTTTGCATAATTATTTTCAAATGATTGTTACATATTTTTACAAAAACATATATAATCTAAAACAATAAGTTTTTTATTGTAGACGAGAGGATTGATGTACATGATTTCTTTTTCATACCAAGCTTTTGTAACCGTTGTTAGTGAAGAAAGTTTTCACCATGCAGCTCAAAAGCTAGAAGTAACACCTTCTGCAATTTCTCATTCAATCGATAAACTAGAAAAGCAACTTGGTTTCTCACTACTTATCCGTGATAGATCAGGGGTTAAGTTAACCGAAGATGGTAAAGATGTTCTTCCAATCATTCAAGACATCTTAAATAACGAAGAACGACTTCAACAAGAAGCAAATAAAATTAAAGGACTAACTTCTGGAACAGTTAGATTAGGTGCTTTTAGTAGTGTCTGTATCAACTGGTTGCCAACAATTATACATAACTTTCATAGTCAATTTCCAAACGTCAAAGTTGAGCTGATTCAAAGTGATTTTAATGACATCACACTGCAGGCTCGACAAGGTAAAATCGATCTTGGCTTCACTTGTCAACCAATCAATGAAAGATTAGTAAAGGCCCTATTAGTAAAAGACAAGATTTACTGCATCACCCCTAGGGACTTCGTTCCAGCCAATGGTAAGTCAATCACTAAAAAAGATGTTGAAAATCAACATTTTATCCTACAAAAATCCGATTACGATGGTGATACCAAGGCTGTTCTAGACCAGTATAACGTTGCTCCTAACTCAATTCAATTCAGTATTGATGACCAATCAATCATCGCAATGGTTGAATCAGGTCTGGGTATGGGAATTTTACCTAAACTAGCATTTCAAAGAATAAACGGTGATGTATCATTGTACCCATTTGATGATGATTTCTACCGTTCAATCTTCATGGTAATGAACTCTGTTCAAATGAAGACTCCAGCCGCTCAAAAAATGGTGTCATGTATTCGTGAATTTATCGAATCAAACTATCCAGATGGATACTTAAAATAAAAAAGACGTGTTGCAATATGCAACACGTCTTTTTTTACTTAGCAGAACTGTCGGTCTTAATTCGTTTGTCGAATAAAACTTGGTTAGTGGTGTCAACAATCTTTGCTGCCACTGGTTCTTGGTATAAGTTACCATCCTTGTCACGGAATAGGTTTAATTCTGATAGACGTTGCATGGCTGGCATTACCTTATCAGCACTTAGGTCACCTTCTACATAATTAAAACCAAGGTTCTTGTTCTTGCCGTTTTCGCTCTTAAATGTTAATTCTAGTTTTTTCATTAATTTGTCCTCCAATTAAAATTAGCCTACGTACTTAATTTCTTGTACTAGTTTGGCTCCTTGAGCATCACAACCGGTTAATTCGCCAACAATTGCAGTTAATTTAGCCATTTGTTCAGGTGATACTTCTTGAATTGCATTGGCCATATTACGTTTTCTCAAAACTTGGTCGCTTCCTAAAGTATTAACTGTAATCTTTGACTTGTTCCATTGCTTTTCCATTATGATTTACCTCTTTTTCCAATTTTCATAAGTGATTAGCGCCAACCCTTACACTATTAATAACGTGTTTACATTCAAAAGTGTTACCCTAATTTGTAAAATTCTTCTTGAACGCCTTTCTTCCACTGATAAACGGTCTTTCGACTTACATGATACTTTCTAGCAATATCGGTAACAGTCATAGAATCATTGTAAGCACAGCATAAAAACTTTCTTTGGTTGGTGGTGCAGTTCAACCATAATTGGTTTAACAAATCGATGCCGTCAATCTCGTCATGTGGCGAAAAATCAACACCATCAACATCTGATTCAACACTAATAACATGATTCTTGATTCGTTGCTGTTTTCTCAAAACATCCAACAGGTACCAATAAACGGCCTGAAATAAGTATCCACATACCCTATCATCATCCAATTCCTCATTGTATTGACTATACTTAGTTGCTAGGTGGATAAATCCCTCCTGCTTTAAGTCATCAAATTGAGGGTTATCCGCCCTAATATTTAATCGCTTTAACACTCCATAAACAATGCCAACATGGTTTTGCTTCATTAAGAAATCAAATCCGACATCTAAATTATTCATCTCAACCAATCCTTTTTCCGTATTGATCAAGGGCCCTTGAACGATTAAAAAGATAACAATAACGAGCAAAAATAACATCGCGTCTTTTTTAGTTTAAAACTGCAAAATCTTACACTTTCAATATAAAAAATAGTAGAATGAGAGTAATTAATTTAGGAGGTTATGTCATGGAATGGAAAGTAAAAACATTTGCTGAAATCACACGTGACGAACTATGGTCCATCTACTTTGCCCGTGTTCAAACCTTTGTGGTAGAACAAAAACGTCCTTACCAAGAAGTCGACGATGTCGACAAAAAAGCACTACATATTTGGGCTGAAGAAGATGGGAAACTATTAGCCTATGCCAGGATTTTTCATGGAAAAGACCACACATCATTTGGCAGAGTGCTTACCACTCCTGCCGCACGTGGCAAAGGATTGGGTAAGCAATTAATTGAACGCGTACTAAAGGAAATCGATGAACACTTTGATCATCCAAGAGTTGAAATTGATTCACAAGATGATAAAGAGGCATTTTATGCCAAATTTGGTTTTAAATCAGTCGGGGATGTTTACGAGTTCCACCAAACTCCACACATTAAAATGATTTTAAACAAATAAAAAAATGCATGCAGATAATTTATATCTACATGCATTTTTTAGTGCATAAATTCCTTAATTTTATTCATATCAATTACGCTGGACTCTTCTAACTTTTTCAAGTTAAACTCAACCGGATTCAAATGTACTCTAGGATCGTTAACAACAAACTCAAAACCCAACTGAAAATCCTTTTTAGAAATATCATTATGAGAAACATCATCATGTTCGTGTTTGGCAATCGAAAATGCTTCAGCAATGATACGGTTCAATTGTTCATCATCACTACTTCGTTTAATGGCAATCGTGACAATATAATCATTTGAAATTGGTCGCCACCGCGTTAATCCTTCCCTAAACAAATCTAAGTTCACACTGTGAGCTAATTCCTCACCATGTAACGTCATATAGATGCGGTTTAATTTAATGAATCCACTGGTGTTTAACTTTTCATCCAGAAAATAGATAAAAACTCCATGACCATTAACCGATGAACGATCAACTCTAATTATCATTGGGGGCTGGCGGCGATTCAAATATAGTGCAATGTATGCGGTAATAAATGTTCCAATTGCACTTGCTAGCTCGAAAATGTCATTCCAACTTAATGGTTCTAAATGCATTCACACATCCCCCTTTCCTTAGTGAATTAATTGTCTAAACCCATTTATTTCAATTAATCAAATCATAACATTTTTTTATTTTATTGTTGATTAAAAAATCCAAAAATAAATTAACATCGCCATCTTCTAAGCATTTAATATGTTTATTAATAATCCATATTAAAAAAGCAGCCACACTATGTGGTTGCTTTTTTCTAATCAATTGGTGCTGTTGATTTTAATACTTCAGATCTCCAAAGTACAACTAGATAACCATAACCGCTACTATCAAACGATAGACTTTCAAATTCACGATTAGTTCCAAAAGTAGTGTAGTGAACATCTTGTGGTTGAATGTTGTCATTTCTGACTTCATCCACCGGAATTGAAATAATCAAATCGTTTGAAAGTAAGTAGAGACGATTATTATTACGATTGTAAGTGACGCCCTGGTTAAAGCTTCCTGGCCACTTAATTAGTCCTTTTACTGGGGTGAATTGAATACCACTTTCATTCATTGTTCCGTGGAATAATGTGTAGGTACCACTCATCTTCTTAGGACCGCCACCAACACCAAAATATGCATTGCCATCGTTATCAAATGTTAATGTATGGATAGCGTAGTAATGTCCCTTGTTGTTTAGTTTGAAACGGTATACGTGAACTGGTTTCATGTTTTCCGCATCCATTTCAGTTACTTGGTTATAAAAGTCATCTCCCACAACACCTAACTTATCATCTTGAGCCAAGTATACGTGGTTGTTACTTGGGTTGTATGACAATGTTTGACCGTGTCCAATGTTGGTAACGGGACTGATTGTTAATAATTTTGATAAATCAAAGTACTTACTGAATAAGTCATTGCGTTTACCAATACGATTGATTTCACGGTTGTTATGATTAACCTTGGCATTCCAAGCACTAATTTGTTTATTATCTTTATTGATTAACTTAGCTTGTGCTTTCTTCACACGGTTGAAGGTCTTAAATGCCTTAGGTGTTAACTTACTCATATCCCTCTTTTTTGCATTTAACTTTCCATATGTCTTGTTAAGCTTAGTAATTTGTTTCTTAATCTTATTAATTATCTTGGCTTTTGCGTGCTTCTTTTTTTGATTTTTTAAATTCTTATTTAGTTTCTTTACAGATCTTCGGTTAGTCTTGATGTTCTTTGCTAACTTTTTCTTGGCCTGCTTTATTGCATTATTAAATGTCTTTTGATTGGTCTTCACCTTCAAGTTGGCATTCTTAACTACCTTTTTCATGTTGGCAATCTTTGTTTGAATAGTGATATTGTTTTTTCTGTAGGCATCAGTATTGACAATAAAATTAGACAATTTCTTGCTATGATCACTGCCGTAAGCAGAGTTTTTATTAAAGAAGTTAAAAACCTGGGCTAAAATGTTTTGCTGGGTACTGGTATCAATTCCCTTCTTATCTAATGCGTCTAATCCAATTTTTACAATTGCACCCTTGTTAGTATTGGTTCCAGCAGATTCTACAAAATAGATACTGTTGTTAGCGATGATTCCACCTTGGTAGTTTCCGTGTTCACCTGGACTAACGTGAAATCCTTCAGGTAAAAACCACTTAGTCTTAAAAGTTGTTGAACCTGTATTAATTGAATCAATGGATGTGTAATTATTTGGCACATCCATATTACGAACACGCGTGTAGTTCCCCCATGTTGGGGTTATCTTAGGTAGCTTACTATCGACAATATGGTATTTAGTGTTGTTATCGACGTAAGCATTGTCTCTGGTGGTAGTTGGAATTCCATCCGTGTTGATAGAATCACTGATGGTCTTGTTATCGTTGAACTTATCACCAGTCTTTTGTGTCCCCTCGTTTGGCTTTTTTGCATCCCCATCGATAGCTTCAGCATCCTTATCATCGATGATGTTAGAACTACTATTGGCATCTGCGAATGCCTTAATTCCAAAGTCAATTGAAGGTAACGAAATTAACGTAGCAATGATTGTCAAAAGTAAGAATAGATTTCTTAGCTTTTTCATGTCAAAAATCGCCCCTCTCAAATTTAATCACTGTTTCTATTTAACCCCTTTAAACGCTGTTTTGCAATAAAATAATTGTTAAATAATACGCTGATAATTTAAAAACATTTTTAACATGATATAATGTTAATTAATATTGTATAAATGAAAAGGACGTTTTTAATGGCATACCAAAATCGCAATAATCGTTCCAACTATAACGACGTTGAAGTCGAAGTTGGCCAACAATTTAAAATTACCATCAAAAGAATGGGCATTAACGGTGAAGGAATTGGTTTTTACGAACATAAGCTTGTGTTTGTTACCGGTGCTTTTACCGATGAAAAAGTCGTCGCTGAAGTAACTAAGGTCTATCCTAATTACATCAAAGCAAAAGCCGTCAAGATTAATCGTGTTTCACCAGATCGTGTTGAACCTCGAGATAGTTATGCCGGCACTGTTGGTGGATTCGAACTTGAATCACTATCATATCCCGCACAACTTCGTTTCAAACGTGATTTAATCAAACAAGCACTAGAAAAATTTCAACCACAGGGTTACAAGAATTTCAAAATTCGTTCTACCATGGGAATGGAAAACCCTTACGAATACCGTAATAAGGCTCAATTCCCTGTTAGAATGAAGGACGGAAAGGTAATTGCTGGATTATTCAAAGAAGGAACTCATGAATTAGTTGATCTTCCAGAATGTTCAGTGCAATACCCTGCTACCATGAAAGTAATGAGAAAGATTGTTGAATTCATCCAAGAACTAGAAATTCCTGTTTTTGATGAATCAAACAACTCTGGAATCTTAAAAACCGTCATCGTCCGTGCTGCATTAAACACCGATGATGTTCAAGTAGTCTTTGTTACTAACACACCTAAGTTTGTTAAAAAAGGATTCATGCTAAAGAAGATCATGATGGAATTACCAGAAGTAACTTCTGTTATGCAAAACATCAATCCTGGTGACTCCCCTCTTATATGGGGTGACAAAACAGTGCACTTAGCTGGTAAGGATACCATCATTGAAAAGATTAAGGGACTAAGCTTCGAACTATCAGCTCGTGCTTTCCTACAATTGAATTCAATCATGCTTCCTCGTCTATATGAAGTTGCCATCTCCGCACTAGAACTTACCGGAAACGAAAAAATCGTTGATGCGTACTCTGGTGTTGGTACCATCGGTTTACCTTTAGCCAAACACGCTGAAGAAATTCGAGGAATGGATATTATTCCAGAAGCCGTTGAAGATGCTAATCACAATGCCATCATCAACAAGATTAGAAACGCATACTACGAAGTTGGTAAGGCCGAAGACCTATTACCAGAATGGTTAGAAGAAGGTTTTAAACCGGATGCTATTATCGTTGATCCACCACGCACTGGACTAGACGATAAATTAATTGACGCTATTTTAAAGAGTGCACCAGAAAAATTCGTATATGTATCATGTAACCCTTCAACAATGGCTGCCGACTTAGTCCAACTAACTCGTAAGTACAAGGTGGACTTCATTCAACCAATCGATATGATGCCACAAACACCACGTTGTGAAGCGGTCGTTAAATTTACTAGAAAATAATCGATAGAAAGTAGGTATTCAAATGAATAACTTCCCTAAACCACCAGATTTTAAGCAAAACTTCGTCTTCATGATTAAGCGCGATAATCGCATCAAGTTTGGTCGTTTTGGCTTTTCCATTCTATCATTCTTGTTACATTGGATTCCATCAATCCTGCGTTCTGATTATTACAACACTGCATGCATTTTAGGTGTTGATGCTTGTATTTACATGGCTACTCACATGTTCTTACAATTAATACTTAATATTGATCCAAGTAATGCAGCAAACATCACCTATTTTATAGGAGCTGTCATTTGGGGATTAGGTTACAATACTATGTATATCAAGCGTCTTGTTAATAAAGGATTTAAACCAATTGATATTGATTCTCAAAATGTATTAAAACAGCATCGCATTGACTGTGAACTAACTGACATGACCCCAGATGAAATTAATCATCAAGGACCAACACTTTAAAAAAAAGACTCAAGAATTATTCTTGAGTCTTTTTCATTTCAGATCTTCATTAGTATTATTTGCTAATCTTTAAGTCTAAATCATTACCAATGTGTTCGGTGTAATTAAAGCCAGCTTCATTGAAGTATTTCTTTAATTCATCATTCACATTTTTTAGTGGACGTCGATCTTCTTTTTGTTGAAATACTTTAATATCGTATGCTGAATTGTCTGAGTCAACGTTTTCGAAATTGTATTCCACATCCACTGTGTTTAGAATTTGTTGAATTAATTGTCTTTCTGTCATAGTTATCCTCCCAATAATACTTCACTATTTATTGTAAAACTAATTTAGACTTTTGTTAAAAAATCATGTAAAAATCTTTCTTAAGATTTTCTTTACTCAAATTTAACTCTCACTGCGTTATAATGATTATAAATACATAAAAGGGAGTATCTGTTATGAATTTTTTCTTAAATTCTAGCTTTAATGCAAAAAACTCCGGGATTGAACATGCCCAATTAAAGCGCGCAAAACTCTTCGAAAAATTTGGCGAAGACTATCGCCTCGTCTTTCGTGAGTGGAATCCACTACTACATTTTCACTTGAACAACAATGGAATAAATGATAAATACATTCTTAATATTTTTGATTATTTTCAAGAAGCTACTAGTGTACAAAAAAAGACAATCCGTCCAAAAGATGTTAACTTCGGTGTCACTAATCTGAGATACGAAGAAGACAAAGATAAAAATCGCGTAATTGTCTATAGCAAGAATCAAATTGTTGCCCGTATCAACCTATTTGATAAAGATATTACCAACGATCAAATCGTTAAGTCTGTTGAATTATTCGATGGATTTGCTAACCTTTACCGTGTTGATTTTTACGACTATCGTGGTTTCTTATCCCTGGCTCAGTGGTATACTCCTGATAATAAGATAGCGACTGAAACTTGGTATACCCCTGAAGGTCGCCCTGCTGTTGAGGATTACTTCAGACTAAATGCCCAAGGTAAAATGGAAAAATCCGGTTTTAAAACCATCGATAAAAATGGAACAGTCCGTACTCACAACAACATTGTGGGATTAATCAAAGAATTTTTGGAACAAATTAACGTAGAATTCATGGATCAAGACCATCCAAATATTTATGTAATGGATCGTTCTGATTACTTCGAAGAAATATTGGAAAACTTGAGTTCTCCTACCTACACCGTCTTGCATCTACATAACTCACATGCCGGTGACGCTCAAGAACCCGATACTTCAATCATGAACAACAACTACGAATACTCACTAACCGACGCTAACAGATATGACGCGATTGTTTCTGCTACCGAAAAACAAACTAAAGACGTTAAACGTCGTTTTAATCCAGATGTTGATATGTTCACTATCCCTGTTGGTGTAATTAAAAACGAAGATTTACAAGGTCAACGCATCCCAATGAAGAATCGTAAGAAACACAGTATCGTAGTAACTGCCAGAGTTGCTCCTGAAAAACAAATCAACAAAATTATCGACGCCATGGGAATGGCTAAAAAGGAAGTTCCTGACATCAACATGGATGTCTACGGATATGTTGACCACTCCAACGACGATATCGCAATGAAGCGCATTAACGCATCATTAGACGAATATGATTTAAGAGATACTGTTGCCCTACACAGCTACACCAATGACGTTACTGGTGTGCAAAGAAATGCTCAACTATACGCCCTAGCCTCTGTCATGGAAGGTTTCAACCTTGCCTTAATGGAAGCTCAAGCTCAAGGTGACGTTGGTATAACATTTGATACTAATTATGGTCCAAACGAATTAATCGTCGATAATGAAAATGGCTACGTCGTGGACTATGACGACACCAAGGCCCTATCAGACAGAATGGTCAAACTATTTACTGACGATGAATTACTACAAAAGATGTCAGATCAAGCTTATGAACTATCAAATCGTTTCTCAGAGGACAGCGTTTGGGCAGATTGGAAACAACTAATCAATTCTGCTAAGAAGACTTGGCAAGATAAATTAAAGACATACCACTTTGACATCAAAAAGGGTCTAAGTGATATGGAACACACTGAGGAGGCCTAATCATGAGCAAGAAATTTTTATTCGTGAATGAAAACATTTTTACATTCAATTCGGGAACTGAATTTTCAGCCATGAACCGAATCAAACTGTTTAAACAAAATAACATTGATGCCAAGATTGTTACCAGAAATTACAACCCTTCGTTGCATCAAGAAATTCAAAAATACGGTATCGATGATAACGACATCCTTAACATGTACGACTACTTCCAAGGTGAAATTGGTCCTAAAAAACACCATGAATACCTAAGGTATTCCAACCTTGTCGACAAGCATGAATACAAAATTAACGGCGTCGACAACAACAAGTCATACATCGAAAAATTAGGTCAACGCATTGCCAAGGTTTCCATTTTTCCTCTTACTGTTGGTGAAATTGGCAATGTTGATTACTACGACAATTTCGGTAATATATCCAGTAGAGACGTTTTTGACTACCGTAGTTTTAAGTCCAAAACTATCTACATGCACCCAGATGGCAACATCGGACATGAACTAGTCTTGAACAGGTCAGGCAATCCGGTAATAGAAATAACTCACATGAACATTGGTGAACAACTAATGCCAACAATGTTTAAGCTACTAAACTATAAAGGAAAAACTTTGCGTTTCAATACCGAAGACGAACTATTCACATTTTTCCTAAACGAAATCTCTGATAAAGATACTGTCATCATCAACGATCGTCCTTCATTAACTGTTGCTGTGGGTGAAGTTAATGCTACCAAGCATAAATATCAAATCATGCATAACGAACATACAGAGGATCCGGCCCAAGCTGGTAATCCAAAGGCAAAATTATATGATAATCTGAACCCACTATTTGATCATTATCAAAAAACATACGAAGGCGTCATTACCCCAACTGAAACACAAAAACATGATTTACAAAAACGCTATCCAAAGATGAATTTTTTCTCAGTTTTAGATTCTGCAATTTTAGAAATGCACAAACCATCCTCAGATATCACTAATCATGAAATCACTTATATGGGTCGTGTCTTTAGAGACAAGAATGTTGCTGAATTAATTTCCATCATCCCTGCCGTTAAGCAAACCATTCCAGATGTCCACTTAACAATGATGGGATACTTTGAGTCTGCTGAATTCAAGAATGAATTGGAAGAAATTATCAAGCAACTAAATATCGCCGATAATGTATCTATGGTTGACTATAAGACCGGAAAGGACAGGGAAAACATTCTAGAAAAGACTCGTATCCTAGTCCAATCATCAAAAGGTGAAGGGTTAAGTATGTCATTGATTGAAGGCCTTTCCTATGGTATTCCTGAGGTTGCTTATGACATTAACTATGGTCCTAATGAAATTATCGATAACGGCAAAAACGGGTACTTAATCCCATCTGGTGATTTAGGTAAGTTCGCTAGCCAAGTTATTGATATCTTAGGAAACGATGATAAACATAAACAACAAAGTGAATATGCACTCAAAAAAGCTGATAAGTTCAGCGCTGACAATGTCATGAAACAATGGAATCAATTCTTTGAAACCATTTAAACCAAATAAAAAACCTCTATCTCAAAGATAGAGGTTTTTTTATTATTCTTTATTGATCCAAGTCTTATTAGCAGTAATGTACTTACCATGACCAATGTATAGTCTTGTAATACCTTTGTATTGTACAACCTTTTGAACTTTCACCCTTCTGCCTGACTTAATCTTACCCACAGCATGTTTCTTAGTAAAAGTACGACTGTTATAAACAACAACACCCTTTTTCCTGATTATACGATAATACTTACGATTATTTTGTTTTTCTACAGCATAATAACCATCTGTATAATCAGAATTATCCACATATTTACCACGGATTTTCAATTGCAAGTGGTCATTTGCATATCTGTAACCCGTAACTTTATGAACTGATGTACGTCGTCTATCAGCATTTAAGTTATAAACATACTTAGGAATATTATCAAAGTCATTTCTAAGAGCTACATAATTCTTGTTAGATGTAATGTACTCACCATTACCTAGATATAGTCTAGTAATTCCATTGTATTCAACCACATTTTCTACCTTGAATTCAGAACCATAAGGCATGAAATGCTTGCGAGCATGTTTAGCGAAGTTTGCATCGCTATATACCCATACACCCTTATGAGCAGAAACAATGTAGTTATTTGTTGGTTCGTTAGTTGAGTAGTACTTACTGTTGTTTGCCTTCACATCATTCAATTGAGCATTTAGTTGATCAATTTGTGCTTTGTATTGGTTAATCAACGACTCTTTACCAGCATTTTTATCGTTTAATGACCTGATTACTTCTGCCAATTGAGATTGATATTGGGCGTTCAATGAAGCAGCTTGGCTACTTAGCTTCGATTCTTCATTATTCATGGCAGCAATGGACATTGCTTCTTGTCGCGCCTTGATAATGTTAATTGCATTTTCATACTTGTTTGTAAGTGAATCTCTAATTACTTGAGCTTGTGAGTTAGCTTGACTAGCTGCAACACTTTGTGCACTTCTAATTGCTTCCTCGTTAGCTTTAGCTTGAGAACTCAATTCGGCATCTCTTTGGGCGTTCACTGAAGCAACTGCACTTGAGTATTCAGCCATCTTTTTAGCCATCATACTGTCTGCTTGAGAGTTGGCTTGAGCGATTGCAAATTGCTTATCGCTTTCAACTTGTGATCTCAATGATGCCATTTCACTAGCAAATGTTGAGTTAGCAGCATTTGATGAAGCATAGTATTGACTTTCTAGTGAATCCTTTTGAGCATTCATGTCATTGTCAGCGATACTCTTAGCAACACTGGCTGCACTTGATGCAGCGCTGTCGATTGCTGATTGAGCCTTACTACGTTCATTTGCAACTAAGCTATCGTAGTTGCTCTTGATAGCTCGTTGAGCTGAAGCATTTGATTGAGCCAAACGATCTAATTGAGCCTGAGCTGAACTGTTCATCGCATTTCTCACATCTTCAATTGCTTGACTAGCAGCTAATGATTGAGATGAAGTTTGATCATTCAATGCTTTAGCTTGTTTTGCATATGAGTCAGCGTATGAATCTGCGATGGACTTCGCAACGCTAGCAGCATGACTTGAAGCTGAGTTAATTGCTGAATTCATTATGGATTGAGCAATTGATGAAGCTGCTTCACTATCAGCTTTAGCCTTTGAGTTAGCACTTGATAATGCTAGTGAGTTTACAATTGAAGTTGCAGTTGATTGTGAACTTGCTAGGCTTTCTGCAGCTGATTTAGCGGCTGAAACTGCTGAACTGCGGATTGAGTCAGCATTGTTTGAAGCATAAACGCTGTCGTTGTATGCCTTTTGTTGGGCATCGACCAATGCTTGTGAGTTGGCAGCATTCAATGAAGCAATGTTTGAGTTAGCAATACTTTCTGCCAATGATTTAGCAGCTGAAATGGCATCTTGAGCACTGTTAGATGCTGCAATACTGTCCGCAACTGACTTAGCTCTTGCTTCACTTTTAGCTTGTGAGTTCTCAGCATTGATTGAATCAATCATTGCTTGAGCTTGTGATGAAGTTAAACTCTTGGCAGCTGAAATGGCGTCTGCAATATCGCTTTCTGCCTTCTTTTTCGCAGCGATACTGTCAGCTGTTGATTGTTGTCTTGCTGAACTCAATTCATCTTCATACTTAGCTTGTAGTGAAGCAATTTGTGAAGCAGCTAAACTTCCTTGTGCTTCACGAACAGAATCGATTGCACTTTGTGCACTTTGTAATGCAGCTAAGCTATCTTGTTGAGCCTTTTGTTGAGCGGCTGAAATTGCAGCTTGGTTGGCACTGTTTAGTGAAGAAATCAAAGAGTTGGCTGAATCTTGCGCTGATTGTCTTGCTGAATCCAATGCCGAATTCTTAACGGATTCGGCACGACTTGATGCAGCTGAACTATCATCGATTGCCTTTTGTTGAGCAGAACTCAATGCTATTGAGTTGGCAACTGATTGACTATCCAAGGCTGCTGTAATTGATTGTTGAGCAGCAATGCTAGCGGCACTTATCTTGATGTTGTATAGACTATCAGCCATCAAGCTATCTTGTTGAGCTTTACTTTTGGCATCGACTAATGCTTGCGAGTTCGCAGCTGCAACCGCAATTGATTGTTGTTCCGCGATACTTCTAGCAACTGATTGTGCTGATGATACCGCACTATCTCTTTCTAAGACAGCTGCTTTGCTTGCTTCATTTAGCTTTTCTTGGTATTGATCAGTCTGTTCATTTAGCATCTTAGCGTATGAATCTTCGATTTGCTTAATTTGCGCATCAGTCACCAATTTGGCAGCGGATTGTGCTGAAGCAATGGCTTGACTCATTAGTGAATTTGCATATTTTGAAGCAGAAATACTATCCTCTACAGCCTTCGATTGTGCATCAGACAATGATTGAGAGTTTGCAGATGATTGTTGAGCAAAGACTGAGTTGGCTGAATCTTGCACAGATTTTTGGGCTGAAGCGATTGCTGAATCCATGATGGACTTAGCAAGTGATGATGCTTGTAAACTATCAGCATTTGCCTTTGAGATTGCTGCAGATAATGCTTGTGAGTTAGCAGTTGATGTTGTACTAGATTGTGCAGCAGCGACTGATTGAGCTTGAGCAATTGCATCGTCAACAGCCTTTTGGATAGCTGCTTGTGCTGATGATGAAGCATTTTGACTATCAGCAGATGCCTTTCTTCTGGCAGCATCTAGAGCTTGTGAGTTAGCAATTGAAGCAGCTGTTGATTGTTGCGCTGCCAAACTATTGGCGGCATCGACAGCCTCCTTAACTGCATCTGCTTGCGCTGCTTCATATGATTGAGCAAGTTGATTTTGCTTAGTTGCATAAGAACTGTTCAATGAACTAATTAAGTTAGCGTTAGCTGAAGATAAGCTGCTTGCATAACTTTGAAGTGCGCTGATGCTGTTGGCAGCATTTTGTGAATCTTGTTGGTACTTATTATTTAGATTAATTACTTCTTTAGCATATGAACTAGCGATGCTATCTGCCTTATGGTTGGCTTCAGTAATCGCTAAACTATTTTTAAGTGCGGCGGCCAAACTATCAGCCATCAAACTAGTAATCTTGTTTGAGTAACTGTTCATTTGTGAAGTTGCACTATCAATCTTAGCTTGCGCTGCGGCTGAACTAGCTTGTGATTCATTTTGTAGATTACTAATGTAGTCACTGTATGAGTTGGCAATTGATTGTCTTTCGGCAATTGCTGAACTTCTGGCTGCTTCAACAGCAACACTTTGTTCGTATGAGTTCTTTGATTGTTCGGCAGCAATGGATGAAGCTTTAGAAGCTGCTTGTGAAATGGCTGCTGATGATTGCAATGCGGCCTCTTGAGCAGCGCTTTGGGCTGCTGAGATTGTCGCATTGAAATTATTTTGCATACTGCTTAGTTGTTGTTGGTACTTAATTACTTCATTAGAAGCATTGTCCTTATCAGCTTCTAGACTGTTAATGACTTCTTCGTATGAAGCTACAACTGATCCATAGGAACTAGCAGCCACAGAACTATCATAGGTAGCTTGGCTAGATGCAGCTGAACTAGCTGAAGATAGACTAGTGATTGCTGATGAATTCAAGCTGTTTTGCGCACTTGCGCTTGATTCCAAGTCGGCAAGTGATTGGTTAGCTTTACTAATTTCATTGCGCAATTCATTGATAATCTTATCGTAGTCCGTGTTTAAACTAGTAATTTGAGCTTGGTATGAATCGTTTAGAACTTGTTGTGCTGAAGACACCGCACTGTTCTTGTCGTTTTCAGCATTAACTGACGCGGCAGAAGATTCAGATTGTGACTTTGCAATCAAATCTTCAATGGCTTTCGAGTTAGCAATTGAAGTTGCAGTTGATTGGGCTGCTGCAATTGATTGAGCTTGGCTCTTAGCTTGTAAAACGGCAGCGTTCACGGTTGAGTTCATTAGTGAAACGGCAGCGTTTGAATCATCAATGACCTTTTGGTTCAATGAACTAATCGTCCTTGCATTATCATCCGCAATTGATTGAATTTGTTCAGAAGCTTGTTGTGATGCAATGTCTTGAGCTGACTTAACAGCACTGGAAATTGCTGATTGAGCACTGTCGGCTGCATTTGAAAGATCTTGTTCTTTCTTCTTGTTTAAGTCATCGATGGCAACAGAGTTGGCACTACTTTGAGCAGAGAATTCTGTTGAAGCTTGACTAGATGCTTTACTTGATGCTTTTGAAACAGCGTCACTAATCGCAGTATTGGCACTGCTTTGGGCTTGATTCAATTCGTAGCTCTTTTGAGCATTGATAGCATCAATTGCCTTACTATTTTCAGCTGATAATGAAGCTATCTTTGAATCAGCATCATTTTGAACTGATGAAATAGCTGAGGCTACCGCTGAATTTAATTCGTCTTGAGCCTTCTGAGCTGCAGACTTTGAATCAGCAATTGATTTATTTGTTAAATCTTCAATTGATTTAGCATTAGCTAAAGATAGTTGTGCGGCTTCACTACTTGCGGAGTCTTGAGCTGACTTGATAGCACTTCTCATTGCGCTATTTGCTTGTTGTGATGCATTGTTTAAATCGTCTTGGGCCTTGCTTTGTAGATCAACAATGGCTTGTGAATTAGCTAGAGAAACGGCCTTTGAATCTGCATCAGCCTTTGATTGAGCATCGATTTGGGCTTTTTGAACAGCTTGAGCAATTGCTGATTGAGCGCTATTAGATGCATTAATTGAATCTTGGATTGCCTTTGATTGCAAACTATCAATTACACTTTGGTTTTGTTGGGCAACTGATTGGGCAAGTGAGTTGGCTGAGTCTTGCGCTGATTTAACCGCACTGTTCATCGCGTCGGTAGCAGAACTTTGTGCTGATTGCATACTGCTGTTGTATTGACTTTGAAGGTCGTTAATCTTTTGGGAATTAGCTAAAGAAACAGCCTTTGAATCTTCTGCTGCTTTGCTTTCAGCTAATGATTTGGCGTTATCAGCAGCTTGAGAAATAGCTGCGTCAGCACTGTTAGATGCATTAATTGAATCTTGAGTCGCCTTTGATTGTAGACTATCGATTGCTCTTTGGTTTTGTTGAGCTTTCGATTGGGCAAGTGAGTTGGCTGAATCTTGTGCTGATTTAACTGCGCTACTCATTTGTGATTGGGCATCATTAGATGCTTGAATTGAGTCTGATTTATACTTTGCCTTCAATTGATCCACTGCTTGTGAATTGGCAATTGATGTTGCTGTGGATTTAGCGTTAGCGTCGTCAATAGCTGATTGAACGGCACTATTGATGGCAGCAGTTGCACTGTCAGCTGCTGTCTTTGAGTCAGATTCACCCTTTTGTTGAAGTGCAGCAATTGCTGCGTTGTTAGAATCAGTAATTGATTTTACCAAACTATCAGCGTTTTGTTTTGCGGTCTCACTAGCTGCAGACAATGCATCGGCTAGATTTTGGGCTGCTTGTTGTGATGCTGCCTTTGAATCGGCAGTACTCTTGTTTAGTAAGCGTTGAATTTCTGAAGAATTGTCCGCACTTTGCTTAGCAAAAGTATCGTTAGCTGAGCTGGTGATACTTGTAATCGCATTGTTTAGAGCAGTTTGGGCAGCTTGTGAAGCAACAGTTGAAGCTGCTTGGTATTGCGCTTGTTGTGCTGAACTACTTTGCGCATATTCAGCTTGTAGTGAAGCAATTGTGCTAGTCAAAGCATCCTGTGCTGATGCGCTAATTGAGTTAGCTGCTGATGTAGCGGCACTGTTGATTGCAGTGTTGGCAGAGTCACTCAACGTTTGTAGCGCAGTTTGGTAGCTGGTGTTCAAGCTGTTAGTTAAGCTTTGATTTTGACTAGTTAATTGAGTCATTACATCAGCAGCTGATTGTTGAACACTTGCGACTGCGCTTGATCTTAATGAATCAGCAAGCATTTGGGCAGCTTGTGAATCAGCGATGGATTTTTGAGCAAAAGAATTTAGTAATTTATTAATGTATGCATTAATCTCATTTGTTTTTTGACGGTTAACTGCATTCATTGAATCAGTTGCTGATTGGACTGCATTACTTTTATCAATAACAGCTTGGTTAGATGCAGCTGCTAAACTATTATTGTATTGACTTTGTAATTGTGAAAGTTGTTGAGCATTTTGGGTGTTTAATGATGCTTGAACTGCTTGTGCAGACGATTGCACAGAAGTTAACACTTGACTAATTGCGTTTGATTTATCAATCGCTGCGGAGTTGTTTAAACTTTGTAATGCACTATTGGCAGAAGCAATCAATGATTGGGCATTAGTATATGCTTGTTGAGATGCTAATTGAGCTTGTTGAGATGCTTGCAACGATTGATTTTGTATATTGGTTAATGAGTTTTGATAATTTGAACTAGCAATTGCTGAATTTGAAGCTGCAATACTATTGGCAATTGAGTTAGCTTGACTTGAAGCACTTGAAATAGCATTAGCAATCGACTGTGCTAATGATGCCTTTGAATTTGCAATATATGCTGCTGCGGAAGCACTAGATTGTGAGGCTAAAGAATCAGCGAATTCTGGTTTTGCAAAAACGTAAACATAAGCAACACCATTAACTATCTGTGGCAATACATGTCCTGTATAATTCTGATTATTTAAATAATAATTACTATCTAAAGATGAAATAGAAGTAACCTTGGCATTATTAGTATCCCCGTTAAAAACACCAACCTGTCCTTGTCCGCTAACATTTTTACCTGATATGGAATCTAAAAATTGAATTGGATAATAAACCACGTTAACCGTTGGCGTTACGTTAATTTGATATTGACCATTATTATTAATAATCTTACCGGTTGTCATATAATAATTATTACTATCAAATGTTCCATTATTAACTAATCTAGGATTATTATTTGCATCGATTACAATTGATCCTTGACCGTGACTCACATTATTATTATCTACAAAGTAAACTGGCAACGTTTTACTAATAGAGTATGGGTTAACCACAACTTGGTATTGACCATTATTATTTATCACGCTGCCGTTAGCCATATAGTAATTATTACTATCAAAAGTCCCAACACTTGCAATCTTTGGATTGTTATTGGAATCAAATGAAACCAATCCAGTACCATGCGAATTACCATTGGCATCAACGAAAGTTAGTGGATATTGATTATTTACTACATATGGATTGACTAATACTTGGTATTGGCCATTTATATTATTAACTTGTCCATTAACTACATAATAATTATTGATATCCAAATTACCATTATCAACTAGTTTTGGATTATTATTTGCATCAAAGATAATTGTTCCTTGACCGTGATTAGCACCTTTACTATCAACAAAAGTGGCATTGGCAAAGTTACTTAATCGATTTAAAACAACTTCCATGGTGAAGTTATCATCATTGCTATTTTTAATCAGTTGCCCATTAGGACTAATATGATAGTTAGAATTACTTAAATTTCCATAATCCACTAGTTGAGCGACATTATTACCATTGACGTTAACTTGTCCAATCGCAATATTACCACTTGTGTCTTTGACAGCTACACCTTTATTAGTAAATGTTACTGTGGAAGTTCTAGCATTTTTCAAAACATTAACGGTATATACGCCAGTCGCGTTAAGTTGAGCGGTTGCATTATATGCTAAATGATATCCGCTAGAATTCAAGTTAGTAGTATCCCCTAAAGTAGTCGTTCCATCTGAATTTAAGTAAACGGACCCCGAAATAGGGTTATTATTACTATCTGTTAAGATTTGGTTATTAGGTGTTACAAAATTTAGTGTAGCAGTTTGTTGGTTAACAGTAACTGCATATTGACCATTATTATTAGCATCTGCTGAAATACTTGGGTTAGTGGCATTGGGTACATAGTAATACTTAGTAGGCAAGTTCCCCAATGTATAAGTATTGCTAATAGTTCCGTCATTATTGATATTAACGGTTCCTGTCCCCACTAATTGGCCATTAGTGTTGTAGAAGTTCAATGGTTTTGGTTTAGCTGCTGGAACTAAGGTAACAACATAATTATAATTGGAATCCATCGTCAATTGTGATCCTATGTTTGCTACGTAGTTATTACCGTTAATATTGTAATAGTTTGTTACTTTTTGCAAAACATTGTTGGAACTATTTAGAATCGCCATCCCAATGGCTGGACTTCCATTTGTTCCCGTGATGGCGTTTCCGTTTGCATCAACAAAAGAGACTGGGGTTAGGAAAGTTGGATTAGTTCCCTTAAGTTCAACGATAACTTGTGGAGTGCCCATAGAACTCTTCCCAGGTGCTATGCTAGCATTTAAAACGTAATTGGACCCTGGATTAGTAACATTATTGATATTATTTAATTGGTTGACTCCATTTGCATTTGGTGTTGCAGATCTAAGAATTTGAAAATTATTTGGATTAGTATTATTAACAACATATGCATCTTTAGCACCTCCGCCAAGCGGTTCGTTTCCATTGGCATCCAAAAAAAATACAGAGACGGAATTTGCGCTAAAGCTATCACGATAACTTAATCCTTGCGCCAAAGCTGCACGATAATTTGCGGCGTTACTATCAATACTACTTTGTGCAGAAGAAGCCATTTGATCAATGATTGCTTCAGCATCTGAAAGACTAACACCTGTTAAAGAATTATTAGCATTACTACTTTGGCTATTGTTAATAACTGTATCTGAGGAAGATTGAACAGAGGAACTAATTGCACTGTTAGATACACTTGATTTACTTGATATAAAGCTACTTTGTGAATTATTCAATGAATTAGTATCACTTGTTACTGCCGGACTATTAGATTGACTGTCCACATTCGTACTTTGACTAACAATTGTCGCCGCTTGTCCGTTTGTAGTATCGTCAGCATGCGCATTAACTTGATTTGTCATCAAAGTTAAACTTGCTGCACCAAAAAGAGCAAAGGAAGATACGGATACAACAACCCAATTTTTCTTTACTTTTTTCAAAATTTTCTTATCATTAAGTTTTCTTATTTTTCTCTTATTATATTTCAATGGAACGGCACCTCCCCATTAAATTCCCTGAAAAATCTTTTTAATTCGTTTTTTATACAATCAATATAATATCCCTTTAAATCAATGATTGCTTAAGGAAAGCATTGATTTTAAAAAAAATTAAACATTTAAATATTTCCTTAATATTTGAACAATATAAAAGTTAAAAATTTTTCTATATTAGAAAAAAGTATAAAAAATATCCGTTAGGAAAATTCCTAACGGATATTTTTTAGTATCTATTTTATTCTACGCACCCAAGTCTTATTAGATGTGATATATTCACCATTTCCAATATAGAATCTTGTAATTCCGTAGAATTTAGCCACACTCTTCAATCTGATCAATGTGTTTTTACGTAAATACTTAATAGCGTTATTTTTAGTAAATTTCTTTGCTTTATGAACTAAAATACCACTATTTCTAATGACACGAACTTGCTTAGTAGGACGTACATAATATGCACTTATCGTCTTCTTAGCATTAATATAACCAATTCTAATACGATACTTAGTACCGTTCTTAGTCTTAATTACCCTTAATACTTTGTAAGCATTCGCTTTATTTCTTGGTCTCTTAGCGAAGTATTTAACGACATTTTTACGATTGAAATGAGTATTTACATATACCCCACGCTTATTAGTCCAGTATACATAATTTGGTGACTTCTTTTTAGTTACTTTCACATACGTCTTATTAGATGTGACATATTGACCATTTCCTAGGTATAAGCGGGTAATACCATAGTATTTAACTACCTTCTTCACATGAATCAATGCACCTTGGCGTAATCTGATATGACGGCGTCCACCATAGTTAAACTTCTTACTATTGTGAACCAATACGCCTGTCTTTCTGATTACACGGAACAACGAATGATCTGTACGGTAATATGCATCCCTAATGTGCTTGTTAAAGTAGATGTAACCACCATCAACCTTCAAACGTGGGTACTTATTGTGGTCTAACACAACACCTCTAACTTTAAAGACATGCGCCAATCTTCTTGGCTTCTTAGCATATCCCTTAACACGATTCTTAATGGTGAAGTGAGCAGAACTGTGTAGATATAGTCCTTTCACACTGTATACATATGAAGGTGCTTTTCTATTTAGTTCATGCTTATATGCTTGCATATATCTGGATACATATTCAGCATCCTTGTTCTTCATGTTTTCCGCAGGTAATAGCTTAGCAGCACGATTTCTACCTGCTTCATCAGGTGATTGACCAGCATAAGACTTAATAGCTTGGACGTGCATAGTGACTGTACCATCATTGTTAAAGAATACCTTAATCATAGTATCTGCGCTTGCAGTGTAATTATGACCATTTCCATCATTAACAACGACTTGTTTTGTCACAATTAGGTTACCAGCTTGGTCCATCTTTGCAATAACTCTGCCAATAACAGAAGAATTATCATTTGCATCTAACGATACATTGTTAAGTGTAATTGTTCCATCACTATTAATTGGCAATGATGAAACATGATAATCACCATCTGCATTCTTAATCACATTAGTTCCGGATATTACTAAGTACTTACCATCACTAGATTTAACTGGTGCTGTGACAATAATCTTGCCATCATCACTACCTTTGACAGGTAAATTACCAATTGAATTAGTGTCTTTATCATCGTAGTAGAAGTGAGCACCAATAATCTCACCACTAACAGGTACTAGTACAGGAACTGCAGGAACTGGTGCGGAATTAGAAATTGTCGTGCCAGCATAACCAGGGACATTAGAAATGATTGTTTGACTACCATCAGAATTAATGTGAACTGTTGCTGCATCTTTAACCGGTGCTGAATTTGCTCCGGGATGTGCAGAAACTTTTCTGTCTTGTTCTAATGGTGTTGCAGCTACGTGGTAAGAAATATTACCGTTGGAATCAACATGGATTGTAATAGATTCACCTGCATCAGCTCGGTATACGCGTTGATGGTTAGTTGAATCATCTACAACAACAGTACTATCAACAGTTAAATCACCTGTATTTGGATCAATTTTTGCAACAAGTTGTCCATTGACTGATTTATTTGGATTGTCTTTATCATCAAACCAAACACCATCAATTGTAATTGTTCCATCGTTATTGACCTTTAGTTCATTACCATGTACCTGATATGAACCGGTGCCCTTATCCTTAGTTACGGGTGATCCAGAAGGAATGACGTAATAATTACCGTTTTGCCCTTTAACTATCTTTGTATCTGTAGTTGTAATATTTCCATTGTTATCAACATTGACTGATAAATCAGTTTTACTTTGAACGTTACCATTACTATCAATTACATTTGCATTTGATATATTAACAATGCCTTTATCATCGATACTTAATGAATCACCGTGATAATTGTCATCATTTTGCTTAGCAATAATTGTTCCGGCAGGAATAATATATTTACCATCAGATGACTTGGTAGTTTTGATTACAACCACATTACCATTTTCATCACCTTTAACAGGTAGGTTGCCCATTGACAAAGTATCTTTTCCATCGTTATCAAAATGTACATTATGAGCAATATCCTCAGTTGGTGATAGCACTGGTTTGCTAGTATCTGTATTAAATGCTAGGTTGCTTTGTCCCTTAAATCCAGGAACATTTGAAATGATATTCTTTGAACCATCACCATTGTAGTGAATGGTTGCTGCATGTGATTCAACTGAACCCTTTGGACCTAACTGTGCAGGCACAATTTGATCCTGAGTAATTGGTGTTGCATCAACATGGTATTCAACACCACCATTATCATCTAATTTAACTGAGACGGTTTCACCCGCTGTAACTCTATAAGCACGAGATGGATTGCTTGGATCATTAACAACAGTATCATTCTTAACGGTTAACTTTCCTGTCTTTTCATCAACATTAGCTTCAAGACTGGCAATTACACTCTTTCCAGATTCAATTCTGTCATCATAATGAGCATTATCAATTTTTACAACCCCATCCTTGATTGGAATCAATGTACCAATAGTTTGATACTTTCCAGTGGATGAATTTTTAATAACCTTTGAGCCCGCAGGAACGATGTAATCATTTCCATCGTCACCTTTGGCAATTTCATCATGAGCAGTAGTGATATTACCTTGACCATCAACGTTAGCAACTATGTCTTTATGACCCTTAGTATCTCCAGAAGTATCGTTAATATTAGCACCATTTATGTTAACAGTACCATCACTATTAATAGGTAAAGATTCGCCGTGATATCTACCATCGTCACCCTTAGTAAGATTAGTTCCTTTAGGAATCATATACTTACCGTCAGTGGACTTAGTATTCTCTGTCACTGTTATATTACCTTGATTATCACCTTTGACCGGAACATCACCAGTTGAGCCAGTAGACTTGTTATCTGAATCAAAGGAAACGTCACGGGCAATATCATTTACTGGGTGTAAAATCTCTTTGCTTGTGTCAGCGTTGTTTGGAATACCTTTTTGACCAACATATCCAGGAACATTGGAGATGATATCCTTGGTACCATCGGTGTTGAAGTGTACCGTAGCAGCATTGGATTCAACTTTACCATTATCACCCAATTGTGCATCAATAAATTTACCTTGTGCAATTGGTGTTGCTTCAATGTGATATTCGACACCGCCATTACCATCTGATTTGATGATAATTGGATCCCCTGCGTTAACTTGATATGCCTTGGTTGGATCGTCATGGTCAGTAACAACTGCACTCTTATTAACAGTCAAAGTACCCGTTTGAGTATCAACTTTAGCACTAACTGGACCAATTATTGACTTATTCTTATCGTCTTTATCATCGAAATGGGCATTAGAAATATTTACTATGCCATCACTTGTAGAAGGCAACTTACTACCAATAGTTTCATATGATTGATCATTAGAATTCATATTAACCTTTGTTCCACTTGGAATAATATAGTAGTTTCCATCTTTGCCCTTGGCAATAACATTATTATTAGTATTGATATTACCATTGTCATCAGTTGTAACTGGCAATTTTTGACTATGATCTACTTGAACTACACCAGCTTGATCATAAATAGAAGCATTGTCAATTTCACCATTCAATGGGTAGATTGGAACCTGATACAAATTATTCGATGGCATTGTAGCGTCAGGAATAACAACAATTTGTCTACCATTTGCATATCTATATCCATCTGGAATTGCAGATACAGCCTTAAACGCATCACTGCTACCAGCATATATTGGAGTATTATCCTTATCGTTAGCATAGATAAAGTATTTTGTAGTATCCACGGATACAACTTTATTAGTATAGATATTAATAAACTGAACGTTGTGTCTTGCAGAATAAGGTGAATTATCAGCAATAATTACCTTGGCATCATCCTTAACGTTTCCATTGTCATCCATCCAATCAACTACTTGAGAATCAGGTTGGTAAACATGGAATCCATTATTTTGATATCCACCTGATGGTAACTGAGCATCTAGAATATGACCAGTAGTTTTATCAATAACCACTTTTCCATTACCTTTAGACTCACCATCATTATTATCTATGAATGTTGCATTGTTTATAACAACAGTGTCGTCGTTTGCGATTAATGAATATGAACCTGATTCATTATTAATTGATGTCCCTGCATTGGCTTGATATGCTTGTTTACCATTAACAATGTGAACTCCTTCGTCGTTTCCAAGAGTCATCGTTCCATTATTTAGATCAATGTTAGCAATTACATCACGAACATCAACCACATTATTTTTACTATCTTTAATAGCAACTCCTGGCAATGTAACTTGACGAGTATTCGCATCATATGGATATGAAGTTACTGTCCAATTGTTATTACTATCTTTAACTAGTTCGCTACCAGGTAAAATGATTCTTCCATTTGGTGTAATAACGGGTTTGGTTATCTTAATTGTTCCATCGTTTTGACCCTGAACAGGAAGATTATTAACAATGGAATTAGTATCTTTTCGACTATCGTCTAAAACATGCACATTATCAACAATACCATTAGTTGGCTTCAATACAGGGTTAGTTGGCACTTCATCACCATTTAAAATGGTATCGCCAGTGAATCCAGGAACATTTGAAACAATGGTCTTACTACCATCATTATTTACATGGATTGTAGCTGCTTTAGATTGAACAGTTCCATTAGAACCCAGTTGTGCACTAACTTTCTTATCTTGTTCAATTACAACAGCTGGAACAAAATATTGAGGTTCACCATGATCATCCTTAGTAATCGTAATCAAATCACCAGGATTTACTTGGAATGCTTTTGTAGAATCATTTGGGTCCGTAACTACAGTAGTCTTATTAACGCTTAATGTTCCATTTGCAGTGTCAACACTTGCTGATACATTTCCAATAATTGAGTTATTTTGATTATTCTTATCAACTAAGTGTGCATTATTAATATTTACTGTACCGTCTGCATTAGCCGCTAACTTGCTACCTTGAGAAGTATAGCTACCATCACCAGAACTATCTGGTACTACAGAAGTATTATTTGCAATTACATAGTAGTTACCATCTTGGCCTTTAGCAATAATATCCTTAGTAGTATTAATTGAGCCATCATCATTTGTTACCACAGGTAGTGTTTGACTATGGTTAACCTTGACGTCACCTTTTTCGTCCAAGACATTAGCATTTGTAATTTCTCCTACCGATGGAATAACTGGAACGATATAAGTTCTCTTATCTTTATCGGTATCATCGTTATTATCTGTTTGTAGAACAATAATTTGCTTACCAGTCGCATACTTATATCCTGTTGGAAGGCCTGTAACTGCATTTCCCGCACTACTGCTTCCTGCAAACAATGGTAGTAAATCATCATCATTGACCTTAATCAATGGATTGTTTGAAGTATCGGAAAATACCTTATTATTGTAAATATTTAAGAATTTAACATGTTTATTTGAATGATATGGTGCATTATCAGTAACTCTAACAATCGCATTATCATTAACATTGCCAGTGGCATCATTCCATAAAATAATTTGTCCATTTGGATCATAAACATGGAAACCAGCATCTTGGTTACCACCACTAGAAGGTAAGTCGGCAATTAAAATATTACCTGTGGTCTTATCAACTCTGACTACACCAGTTCCAACTTTTTGATTATTATTAACATCAATCAATGTGGCATTGTGGATAACAGCAGTGTCATTGTAAGTAGTGACATATAAATGACTATTATCGGAAATAATTGGAGTTCCTGTGTCAGCTTGATATGCATCTGTACTAGTAGTTGCATGTACACCTTCTGAATCAGCTACTGACAAGGTTCCATTAGCAAGATCAACATTAGCAACAACGTCTTGATGATCAATCACGTTGCCGTGATCATCTTTAATTGGTAATTGAGAAAGTGTAACTTGACGGTTCCCAGCATCATAAGGGAATGATTGAGCATGCCAATTACCATCCTTATCCTTATAAAGAGTTGTATTAGCCAAGATAATATTGTTTCCATCTGATGTCACAATTGACTTAGTTGTCTTAATTGATCCATCTGGTTGACCAATTACTGTTACACCATCAGAGGTATTTCCAGTATCGTTACCATTAATGTCATCCATATGAACACCATTAAGTTTTTGTTCACTTGGAATTAGCACAATTGGACTTGGGACAGGTTGACCTTCTGGAATATCAAAGCCCTTAAATCCAGGAGCATTTGAAACAACGGTCTTACTACCATCATCATTTACATGAATCTTAGCAGCTCCCTCATGGATGGACCCATTACTACCAACTTGAGCAGCTACTGATTGATCTTGAACAGCTTTTTCGGCATTAACATGGTAAGTTACATTACCATCCTTATCGACTGACTTTGTAATTGGTGCGTTGCTGTGAGCAATAAAGACATTACCTTGATTATCCTTAGTTATGGATGATTTTGCTACTTCCATGTTTCCATTGTCATCCACTTTAGCAGTTAGGTTACCAGCTTGAGATGTACCATCAGATGAATCATAACTACCATTAGGAATGCTAATTGTTCCATCAGTATTAATAGGGAATGATTCACCATGATAATTACCATCATTGCCTTTTGTAACCGTCGTACCAGCAGGAATTAGGTATTTTCCATCCGATGATTTAGTATTTTTAGTTACAACAATATCACCATTTTGGTTACCTTTAACTGGTATATCACCAGTTGAACCAGTATCTTTGCCATCTGAATCAAAATGAACACCATTTACGACATCATTAACTGGTTTTAACACGACATTACCAGTATCCATATCAACTGGTACATTGGATTGACCAGCATATCCTGGAATATTGGAGATGATTGTTTTTGTTCCATTATCAGGATCAATTTTAACCGTAGCAGCATCCTCAATTCGTTGCCCATTTTGACCTGTCTTAGCTGGAATATTTTGAGTAGCAGGAACTGCTTTGGCAGTAACGTGGTATGAGACATCCCCATTTTCAAATTTAGGAACTACTTCTTGTCCCTCATCGACTTGATATATTGTTCCATCAGGTGCCTTAGTTACCGATGCTTTGGCAATTGTAATCTTGTCCGTGTATGGATCAATATTAACCGTTATTTTGCCTGGGTATGAAGTGTTAGCATCCTTGTCATATTGACCATTAGTAATGCTAAACGTCCCGTCCGGATTAGCAGGAATTGTGTATCCATCAGCATGGTATGTGCCGTCTGCTTCATGTCGAACGCTTGATCCTTGAGGAACAAAGTAATAGTTATGATCATCATTCATACCTTTAGCAACATGGTCTTTTGAAGTGACAATTGTTCCATCTTCATTAGTATTTACTGGTAGTTGGGTAACCGCCTTTTCTTGATTATCCTTACCATCAATGATTGCAGTTGGTAAATTAGCTTGGGTTGGAACAACGGGGATAATATATTCATCTTCATTACCCGTAGTCTTATTAATAATAATATTCTTGGAAACATCAAATACGTATCCATCTGGTAATTCGTTAATTGCCTTTGATGCATCCTTGGTACCATAATTGACCGGCATTCCATCAGCACGGGTAACCTTCAATTGATATTTCTTATTTGGATTAGAATCTGTAAATTCTTCACCGGTATATGAATTTTTAAATTTAACATTAGATGTGTAATCATAAGGATAATTTTCAACAACGTTTACTTGAGCTGCTGTATTAACATTTCCTTGACCATCATTCCAATTAACGCTTTGATTATCAGGATTACTAATATGGTATCCTTCGTGGTTCAATCCTAAGTTAGAAACACTGGATAAATCAGAACTTGGTAATACTTTTCCAGTTGATTTATCAACATTAATTAATGCTGTTCCATCAACTTTTTTACCTTTTTCATCTATTAATGTAGCATTTGTAATTCTTGCGGTATCGTCTTTACTCTTAATTTGATATCCATTTCCGGTCTTACTTACAACTACACCGTTATTAGCTTGATATGCATATCCATCTTTTGTAATAGTATGAATACCATTTACATTAGGTTCGTTTAATGTAAGAGAGCCATCATTATTAAGCTTTGCATAAACTTGTTGGCTGTTAATCTTCTTACCATTTTCATCGGTGATCGTGGCGTCATTTATGACAACGTTACCATTATCATCTAATGGAAGAGTCTGAACGTGATAAGATCCATCTGTATTAATTGTTACTGGAGACTTAGCAACTGCTACATTCTTACCATCATCAGTATTAGTGTTGTTTACCAATGTTAATGAGCCATCATCATGTCCTTGAACCTGAGCGATAGCAATAGTTTTTCCAGTATCCTTACTATTGATATCATCAGCATGAACATTAGATAAATTAGTAATTCCAGGATTAAGAATTGGCAAACTAGTATCTGTATTCATATCGACATTATCTTTTCCAACGAATCCAGGAATTGTTGACTTAATTGTCTTAGTTCCATCTGAATTTGTATGGATAATCGCTGCATTTTGGATTGTTTGACCGTTCTTACCAGCTTTTGCAGGTACTAATTGATCTTGTTGTTGAACTTGACTTGAAATGTGATATGAAGTTGAGCCATCACTATTAATAATAGGAGTAATTTGGCTACCCTTCTTTGCAACAAATACTTTACCTGTACCATCATCAATTGCGGTATCACTATTTACTTGCAATGAGCCGTCATCATTTAAGTGAGCAGTAATTGCTCCGGTAGTACTAGTTCCATCATTGCCATCATACGATGCATTATTGATGGTAATAGTTCCATCTGAATTTCTTGATAATGATTCTGCACTATAGGTTCCATCAGCATTCTTGGTAACTTTAGCACCTGCAGGAATGACGAATTTACCATCTTTTGAAATGGAATTTGAAACTACAGAAACACTGCCATCATTATTTCCTTGAACGCTTAATTGATCCGTAGTTGAACCTGTGTCTTTACCATTTTGGTTGTTGTGGACACCATCAATAGTTTCCTTAATAGGTGTTAACTCAAATTGTGCTGTACTGGTATTTGGAGGAACTACTTCACTCTTTTGACCATTATCTAAACCAAATCCAACGACATTGGATGTAACTGTCTTAATTCCAGTATTTGGATCAAACTTGATAGTTGCACCATCATTAACAACAGGTCCATTCACACCCGCTATGGCTGGAACAGTCTTAACAAGTTTATGTTCAACAGTCTTTACATGGTATTCAGTTACACCATTATTAATTACTTTTTCGACTATAGTATTGGCTTTAGCAGTATATGCATCATTATTATTACCGACTATAGTAGTATCATTAACAACTTTAATTTTTCCATCTGGGCCAATAATCCCTTTAATATTTGCTTTTAGTCCAGTATCTTTACCTCTGTGATCAAAATGAACGTTGTTAATTTCAACTGTTTGGTCAGTTTGGTTATATGGTAAACCATCAACATCAGGTTGATTTTTATCATTAACCGATACAATTGAACCAGCAGGAACAATGTAAGAACCATCATCGCTAGTGATATTCTTAGTAACAACTTGATTGCCTTCACTATCTTCGCTTACCGGTAGATTACTAATTGTTGAGTTGGTCTTTTGACCATCAGAATTGATAGAAACATTGCCATACCCAATTAATTTACCAATAGCATTGTATCCACTACCAATTGTATTTTCTATATTTGGATGAATATCTTCACCCACACTAACTTTGTAGGTGTTTCCATTATCACCCTTAACAACGCCGTTATTGTCAATTTTGGTAATGCTAGTGGTTCCATCCACGTTACCACTTACTGTTACATTGACGTTATTGGCAACAACTTTACCATTACCATCAATAACAGAAATGGAAGTTTGAGATGATGTTGGTGTAACAACATATGCATCTTGTCCTTTATACTTTTTAGCGTTTGTTGTTGTAAAACCAGGATTATCTGGCGTAACAAATGGTTTACCATTACCAGTATTGGAATTATAGGTACCAACACCTACACTAGCACCGTTAGAAGTCACTACTTTAACCGTTTGTTGGTCTTTTGGTGTTCCATCGGGTAATAATGATAGATAGTAATAATTTGAATCTGTACTGTTTGCCGCAATATGAACCAATACATCCTTGTTTACATTCGAAATATTGTTGATTGTGTAGTTATTAGCATCATTATCGGTAATCTTTACACTATTATTAGAACTATCAGCGGTTACTCCATCTGACTGTTGGTCTGTTAAGCCTGTGATATCCACATAGACTGGTTTTTTATCAGTCTTATTTGGATCATTATGTCCCTTAAGTTGAACGTTAACGACTTTTCCAGTATCTTGTCCCGTTAATGCATTATAGATATGAATATTAACAGATTGTGGGGTGCTATTAGTTGTAACATTAAATGTGTCATCTTTATCATTTTGTTGTGAATTATATCCTGGTAAATCAGGAGTTACCACCATATGACCATCTTTATCATAACTAATGGTTCCAGAAAACGGAAGAATGGTTCCATCTTCTCGTTTAATTGGCACTTTGTCACCTGGATCATACTCAAAGGCTTTCTTTGTTACATTAATAATTGGTGTGTAGTTTCCTTGACTGTCTTGTTTCAAGTCAATCGAACTACCGGGTGTAACGGTATAACTAATATGCTTTCCATCAGTATCTTGTTTTCCAACGAATCCACCGCTAACAACACTAGTGATACGAGAAGAACCGTCTTCATTTCCTTGAACCATAACAGTCGCAGTTCCAACTTTTTCACCAGTATTTGTATCAATAATGTCTACGTTAGTCTGAACAGGTGCGGTAGTAGGTTGTAAAATCGCATTCCCATTATTATCAAATTGTGCATTAACTGATTGCGCGAAACCTGGTAGATTGGATATTGCTTGCTTTCCGCCTGAAGCATTAGCAGAAATGGTTGCACCACCATTAATTTGACTGCCCGTATCTGTAACAGCGTTTACTTGTTCAGTTCCTACGTAAGATGAAGCAACTGAGACACTAAACTTAGTTGAATCATTTGGGTCTTGGACAATCGCAGTACCAGCAGTAATACTATATCCATTATGACCATCAATCAATGTAGCATTGCTTGGTGTGTCCACGGATGTGATGTATGAATTACCGTCTGAATTTCCTTGCACATGAACGGTCATAGAACCAATAGCTTTACCAGTTTGTGAATCATAAACTGTGATAGTTGTTTGTACAGGATTCTTTGAAGGTGTCAATACAGCATTACCATTTGCATCGATATTAGCTGGATCACTACCGTCAAATCCCGGCACATTAGATATCGATTTTTTGATTCCATCATTGGTCCTAATAGTTGCACCAGCAGCAATTGAATTACCTTTATCAGTAACCGCACTAGTAGTGTAATCGGCTGGTGATTCTGGATCTACTACAATAGAAGGACTAACTTTACCGGCGACATATTGTGGTGTTAAAACATCACCTTTCTTAACAGTATAAGTATTGCCCTTACTATCTTTAATCTGAGTGTTTGAATCAATGTCAGTAACATAGGAATGCCCATCATTTTTTCCTTGAACATAGACCTGAACTTCACCGACACGACTACCATCCTTGCTACTGATTACAGGAACGGTCACCTTAACCGGTGATGCTGATGGTGTTACAACGGCATTATTACCCTTCATCTGTCCAGGGTTACTACCATCAAATCCTGGTAAACCAGGTTTAATGGTTAGTGTTCCATCACTATTAATGACAGTCGCACCACCATCAACAGATGTTCCGTTAGCTGTCACGGCAGGTGTCTTAGTAACAATGTCCTTATCGACAATTCCTTCCACGTAAACAGTAACATTTCCTGCATCATCAGTGTAAGCTTTCACGTTGTCTCCAACACTTACCTTATATCTTCCTGTATCGCTATTAAAGACACCTCTACCATTGATTGAAGTAATCTTAGAAGAACCATCAGATTGACCTTGCGCGGCAACTTCTACATAAACAGGTTTATTATTAACCATTATTGGTGTAGTGGTGTTTTGTTGATAAACCGGTAACTTAACCGTTTCTGGTGTATCTGCTGGAGTAACAATATCTTGTTGACTATTACCACTACCGGCAGTTCTAGTTGGATTGCTTGAATTAAATCCTGGCAAATAAGTAATTGTATGCAAACTACCATCAGCATCTTGACGTCTGTATCCACCTTGAGACACGGAACCACCAGCATCAGTTTGCACATTTACATATTTCTTATCACTTGTTGTTGCTAATTTCACATGATAAGTAGGGTTACCATTAACATCAGTAACAATTCCGATTCTGGTTTTATTATCTATAGTATATTGTAATCCGTCATTTTTGCCAGTCGATACATTGACAGTCTTCACAGCATTCACAGATCCGTCACTATTCCCTTTAACTGGAACAGAAGCTGTTAAACCGGTTGGATTTCCATTAGCATCATCAATATATACTGTAGCATTTCCAACAGATGGTTGAACTGTATACATACCAAAGTTATCCACGTTTAATCCGGTAGTATTTGAAGAAATGGCAAAACCTGGCAATTGTGGTGTGATTGAAATAACATTACCATTTGATTTATCAACTTTAGCAATCCCCTTAAAAGGAATACGCTTCCCAGAAGGTGTATCAATTGGTAACAATGACCCGTCTTGAATGTATTGCACATCAGGAACAAAAATATCATATGTGGACTTATCGTATTGTTTCATTGGGGTCTTGGATAAATCTAGAACATATCCCTTATTATTTTTCGCAACATCATTTGTTAAACTGGTAAATGCTGTTTTGGCTTGATAATTAGACATGTCCAGTGTGCCATTAGTGATAGCTGTATCCAATGGTACATTGGCGATAGCAACTAGTCTGGTCTTATCACCATTTGTTGCAATAACTCTAATCGTACCTTTATTATCACTATCATTTAGTGAATCAGAACCACTATAAGATGAATCATCAAAAGGAGTAATATTTTGTCCATTAATTAAGTATTCTCGGTATTCTGGTGTTGGTAGTGGATTACTTGATGTCTTATTTGTATAATATTGTGCTTCGTTTGAATCACGATCGCTTAAATGATTCAAAATACCACTAATATTTTTCAAGAAACCTTGAGCAGTTGGCAATGCTGGAATCGAGTGCATGTCATTATCTGAACCATAATTATTTTGTAATTTTAATTCTTTTCCATCATCCAATCGGGTCCAAACACTGTTGTATCCTTCAACATTGTTTTGATAGCTATCATTACTTGGGCGAAGTGAACTGGTTACACTGGCAATTGGTTGATATGCTGCACCTTGTTTATCTGTTAAACCAGTGTTCATAAATGTGTTTAAACGGATTCCTACAGTATCAATTGGTTTTGTTCCCAAATCAATATCGCCATTAAAGACGATACTGCCATCACTTAGAGTTGTGGAATTGTTTGGATTTAATGATATCGTTTCAGCTAAAGTTTCACTATTGTTATTAGCTTTATACATATTACGGTAAACGTCACCATTATTGGATGTTGCATCAAAAGTTCCAGTAACGTAATGTACTTCTACTTGGTGTTCTTTTGCATCATCTCCAACATTGTTTAAGGTAGCACTGAATTTAGCATGAGTGTGTCCATTAGCATCAACGTAGGTTTGAATATTATTATTAAACTCAATTGAAGGTGAACCTGAAAAGTTAATGGAAGTATCGTTTCTGGCATTTTGACCTGACACAACCGAAGGATTATTTCCATTAAAGGATTCGTTAAATCTCTTAACAACAGTTTCATTATCAGACATTCCAGCAATTGTTTGTCCTAATGCTTTCGCAATATTAATAATAATTCCTGGTAAATCAGGATCATCAATATTATTAAGTTTCTTTTTGAAATCATTCTTGGACATACCAGCAATTTCAGCAAAAGTACTACCGCTTAAGTAATTTCTTTGAATATTTAAGTCATTTGCGTTAGTGGTGTCATCTAATCTTGGTGTTGAATTAATTGCATTATTAGTGTCTCGCTTCCATAGAGTATTAATGGCTGCATTAATTTCAGCTTGAGATGGTTGTTGATAAACATTTTTATTTTTTTCAGGGTTATAGGCACCTGATCGTCTGTTATCAGTAGTTACAATATTCCCGTTTTGAATTTGATCACTATAATCTTGGTTTTTAGCAATAATATCTTCATACAATTGAACGTAGTATTGTAAATAATCAAATGCGGTATCAAAATAAACATTATTTACCGTCACGCCTGTATTAGGAATTGTCTGCCAAGTGTATGGATAACTAAAGCTAAAGCGATTCTTGGTATCTGAACCAGATGGCTTATAACCGTTAGTCGTTCCATTAATATCTTGAAAAATTTCACTACTATTAAAATTACTATTATTTTCATCTAGCGCAGTTCCATTACGGCGATAATGGTATATATAAGGATTCAATTGGTACCCACTACTGGTCTTAATGCTTGAAATATTATTATCATCCAGAATGGCACCAAATACATCAATAGAAGATAAACTTAGCTTAGGTCCAGCCGCACCATTTAAATCTGTTCCAGGTGTAATATTTAATGACAAATTAAATTTCTTAGGATTAAATGCCACAATTGGTAAAAAGGCAACACGAATTGGATGAGCTTTTGCTCCAGTATTTAGGTTAATATTCAAAGTCCCATTTTGTAGAACTACAATCTTACTAGTTGATTGAATTCTTCTATTACTTTTTGCCATCGTTGCGTAAGGACCATAGATAAATGCGTTGTATAATCCCGCATAAGCAGTATCAGCGACTTTAGCGTTAACATTAAATTCCCCGCCGCTTTGGATTTGCATCCCATGACCTAACCACACTACTGCGTTAGTGGTTTTAGTACTTGTATCATTTGGAACACTTCTTTGATTCGTATTACTATAGACCAAATTGGGGTTCAATGCTGTGGGAGTAACTCCATTGGGAACATTTAGGTTAACAATCCCTTTAATAACGATATTTCCACTATCCCCTGAGCCAGTGTCTTCAGGCTTATTTATGTTTCCTACTCTAATAGCATTAGTGTTATTACTTAAAGTGATGTTAACGATAGCACCCTTGTGCACATTAATATTATTGTTCGCCATAATGGCATAACTAGGCATTTTAGTAGAATCAATTTTTTCCGTTTTTACTAATTTACCCCAACTCTTAGTATAAATATAGTTATCAATTTCAACCGGACTTAAGCTCACACTGGCATTTTCTTGAAATACAATATAATTAGCAATCAAAGAATTAAAAGCGTACTTAGCGTCTGAACCGAAGACAACCTTTCCACCTAATTGATTCAAGTTGGAATAAGTTTCGGTATATTTGATGGTCCCATCAGCATCTGTTGTAGCGTCATTTGCCATAACATTGCCACCAATAACATAATTACCATTACCATTATTGGAATTAAATAATTCATCAAATTTGCCGGAATAATTTACATTATCATATTCAACAAAACCATCACCATTCACTACGTATGGAGATGATAAACTTGTGATATTTTGAATTTTGACCGTCGCATTACTATTAGATTGATTAAAAGTATACGTTCCGCTTAATGTAAACTTATTTTGTCCATCAATAATTAAATTATCTAGATTAGCAACAGTGCCCGAAGCGTTAATATTATTAGTTAACACAATTTTCTTAATATTATTTGAACTAGATGCTTGCATCGCATTATTAAATTGAACGTTATTATTAGCGTAAACAATTCCATTATTGAAATCATTTACCATTTTATTAAATGTTGTCTTATATTGAGCAATACTTGTATCAGTATTATTATGAGCAACGCTTTTATCATCTGGATTAGCATCATACCCAGATACATTAAATTTATCATTGACATCAAACTGTTGATTTAATGCTTTTCTAACTCCCATGTACGCATTATCATACATCGACTGTAAGCCAGAATCGTCACTAGGACGATTATTACCTTTAGTATAGTCATCTGAGCCTGAAGTTGTTGCATCATTAAATGCTGCATCGGCAGTCTTTTTGAAATCTACCCCATACTTATATGCAATGTATAACATTGAAGAAGTATTTACAGCAGCCTTTTTTACGTCATCTAAGGACGAATTAGCCATATTATCAGAAATAGTCTTAGTTTGGTCTGAGTTAACCCCTTCATAAGCGGCACTATATAGTTCCTTACTATTATTATCAGTTAAGTCACTATTGTCAGCCTTACGATTACTATAAGCATCATTTACACCGTCGTTTATGGCATTAGTATATTGCTTATATGAGTCACCATTTGTTTGGGTATTACCTTGTAGATTCTTTTGATAATCAATAGCGTCATTAGCATTTTGATTTTTAACAATATCAGTATTTTGATTATTTGATTGATCATCATTTGATATTCGATTGGATAATGATTCATCATCAGAATTACTTTTTACGCTGGCATTAGTATCATTTTCAACATTTTGTTTCTTTGATTCCAATTGTTTTTGATTCTGTGATTGATCACCAGATTTTCCTTTTTGTTCATCAGACTGAACATTTTGAGTCTGGGTATCTTTAATATCTGCACTTGCTTTAACACCTTGTGACATTAAAGCTAAGGATGTTCCCCCTAGGAAAGCAAAAGAAGCTAATGAAACTACTACCCATTGGCTTTTTACTTTTCTTAAAATTTTTTTATCATTTGTTTTTTGAAATTCGTGTTTATTATATTGCAAAAGAAAGTCCCCCCTATTTTTTGACCCTCTAAATCGTTTAATTTTTTAGACAATTAAACAACTAAAATAATCAATCCCAAAATATATAAATAGTTAAATTGAACACATATTATAATGCCTTATACAACATATTCACGCTAAAAACATTGATAAACCGTGTTTTTTCACTAAAACTATTACAAATTAATTCTACTCCCAGTATAATAAATAGTTAATATCTCAAACTTATCTTTAATAAAAACTTAAATTTTTATGACAAAAGTACAAAAAAGACCTAGCAAAAATTGCTAGGTCTTTCTTCATCAGACTATCTTACCTTCTTAACAAAGGTCTTGTTTGAAGTAAAGTATCTGTTATGTCCTAGGTATAGTCTTGTTAATCCATAGTATTTAACAACCTTAACAACGTGAATCAACTGTCCTTGACGAACTCTTCTGATTACATTGTGCTTAGTATATTTCTTACTTGTATGGATCAATGCACCGGTAGGTTTAATTACACGGAATACCATTGGTTTATTCTTAGTCTTCTTATTACTACTATTCTTAGCGGTCTTAGCTGTATTACCACGGTAATATGCATCTTGGACCATTTGACCAGCAGTAACTAGACGACCACCGGATACAATATATCTTGGTACTCGGTTCTTGTAGTACTTGATACCGATAACCTTAAAGACATGTGCGTTGTATCTTCTTGAGTACTTGTACTTAACTACTCTTGATCCATGAGAGAACTTAGTTCTTGTGTGAGTATAGATAGTCTTAACGTTGTAAATATATCTTGGCATATGTGCCTTGAATTGACGTTTGTACTCAGCGATATATGCTTTTGCATACGCAGCTGAGTGGTTCTTGGTAATACTCATTGGAATTGGACTACGCTTAATTGCGCGGGCATTTCCGTATTTCTTACCAATCTTAGTTTGATGAGCTGTTTCAATCTTGAATCCTTGGTTGTAAGTGTATGCAAATACTTGACCCTTGGCAGCTAATTGCTTAGCAGTTAACTTCTTATGAGTACGAGCACTGGCTTGTGCTGCCTTAACACCTTGACGGTATCCGTTAAAGGCATTGACATAAGTTTGTCCACCTAAAGCCTTTAGCTCTTTAGTGGTCAACTTAACGTTGGTCTTAGCCTTCTTCATTGCAGCAAGTGCAATCTTAGCAGAATTGTAACCATTTACGTAGTAACCAGAATCAGGATTTTGTATTGCGATATTCTTAATTCCATCAGTGAAACCATCACCAGTTTGCTTGTATGCTTGTTCATACGAGCTCTTGTCGGTTCTACTGTTGAAGTTAGTCTTCTTACCGTTGTATAGGTAATCTTCTTGGGCTGGAATATCGTTTGCTGCCTTGTTGTAACCGTTATTGTAAGCATTGACGAATGCTGGGTTAGTTTGACTTGGGTTCTTAGGATGAAGAGCCGCACCTGTCTTGTAACCTTCGTAAGCACCGACAAATACTTGACGGTATGCATCTGGATCCAATCCATCTGGTACCGGAATATCATCTATATTGTCCATCTTACCGTTGGCCTGAGCAAATGCTTGACCATCACGCAATGCGGCTTGAGCAGAATTGTAACCCAATACATAGCTTGGATCATTTGATTGTTGCTTATTACCACTAGTTGCGTCGATAATTCCGGCTACGACTGACTTAGCCTTTTGGTAACCAATCTTTTGTGCCGGATTTGCATTGTCTGGAAGATTATCATCACCATTTACCAAGACATTTTCGTATTGTGCCTTAGCATCTTGGTAACCCTTGGTATGAGCTAGACTATTTGCGTCAACACCATTTGATGAGTTTGGCTTGTTGTCCAAGAATTCGTTAGCACCATCGGTGAATGAATTCATGGCTTCAGACAATGCCTTGTCATATGCCTTTTGGTAAATTGGATTATCTTCGCTCTTAGCGCGTTGTCCAAACTGACCGTTTTTAACATCGTTAAATGCTGCTGCTGCACCACGATAAGTGTCATCTAAATCATTTTGATCAATATGACTTTGAAGCATTGAATTTTGTTGTGCTAATTCGTAACCCTTCTTAGCATCATTAAAACCAGTTGCAAATGAATTCTTTTCAGCTTGGGTAATAAATGAATCCATCTTCTTATCGTAGTCTTGGCTGTCACTCAAGTATGTCAAAGCACCATCTTGAGTGTTTGATTGACCAAAAGTTAATGCCTTGTCGTATGCGGCAACGTATGCATGATTACTTGAAGCGTTGCGGTGTTGACCAACTGTATGGTTTGAAACGTCGTTAAAGGCGTTTGCAGCACCGGAATAAACTTCATCATAATCACTGTCACTCTTATGTTGATCAATTTGACTAGCATCACTTTGTGCTGCGGCAAATGCAGCTTGGGCATCATTGTAACCCTTGGTGTAATCCTTTACTTTAGCACCAGAACTTGCAAATTGTTTAGTATCATCACTTAATGTGTGACCTTGACCAAATGCTGTTGCTCCTTGATTTGCGTTAGCTTTACCTTCAGATAATGCCTTGCTGTAAGCATTTTGGTAAACAAAATCTGCGATGGTTTGAGCATGTTCTCCTGGCTTGCCTTCTGCAACATCGTTAAATGCTGCAGATGCACCAGCATATGCTAACCCTGCATTAGTTGTTTGATCAGCACGACTCTTATCATCAGGATTACCTTGTGCTTCAGCGTAACCATTTGTAGCATCGTTAAATCCAACTTGGTAAGCTTGCTTATCGACATTGGTGTTCAATTGACGAACTTGCTTTGGACCATTGGCATCAATAGCACCATCATGAGCTTGTGTAAATGCCTGTTGTGATGCTCTGCTGTAAGAATCAACGAACGCCTTGTTGGAATCAACCTTAGCATTTTGACCAGGTTGGTGGCTAATAATATCAGCAAACCCAAGTGCTGCACCACGGTATACACGATCATAGTTACTATCACTATTATGGTCGTTTGACTTGGTATGGTCGTTTTCGGCATCTGCGTAAGCCTTAGTTGCATCAACGTATCCAGCATTGTAAGCATCGGTTAAAGCCTTCTTGCCATCGTATTGAGCAACGTTAGTAGATTGTGATGCACCCTTAACTGAATCATCAGCACCATTGTTTGCGATGTTGAATGCTTCGTTGAAGGCCTTGTTGTAAGCAGAACCCGCAACATCATTTGTGACATTGTCTTTAACTTGACCAGTTCTTTCATGGACATCCTTAAATGCCTTGGCAGCAGCTTTATATACTTGATCAGCGTATGAATCACTGTCGTGATGAGCTGCGTCTAAGTAATTAGTTACTGCAGAAATGAAACCGGTTTTGGCTTGGGTGAACCCAACATTAAATGCATCCCTATCACTTTGCTTGGTTTCCTTCGCAAACGCTTCATCATGATTATCATTATTGAAGGCCAATACACCGTTTAGAGCAGACTGTTTAGCTTGTGCCAATGCCTTATTGTAGGTCAATGTAGCTAGGTCGTTTCCTTCTTTAGCAGGTGCTAATGGATTATTGATTGCATCATTAAAACCAGCAATAGCATTGGTGTAAACAACATCAAAGTTACTATTAGTTGAATGAGTCAAACCTTGAGTTCTATCGTCTTGAGCTAATTCATAAGCACCTTGTGCATCACTTGCACCCTTTTCATAAGCCTTCAACTTACCAGTAGCTGTTGGCGCATTACCAGCAGTATTTGGCGAGATAAAGTTAGTTGCACCATGCAAAGCATCCTGAGTAGCTTCACTGAGTGCTTTAGCATATGCGGTAGTGTAGACGTCACTTGTGTTTTCTTTTTCAGAAACAGCCACACTATCAGTTGAAGCATTTGCTCCAGGAGTGTCGTTGATGACATCTGTGAATGCGTTCATTGCACCCCGGTATTGTTCATCGTTAACACTGTCTGATGTGTGCTTACCATCGTTTTCACCTGAGTCTTGGACACTCTTGTATACGTCACTAGCATTGTTGTAACCAGTTACGTAAGCATCTTTATCGGAACCAGCACTGATTTGTTGAGCTTGAGTATCTCTATTCAAACCATTGTTGAAATCAAGTGTTGCTTGATGAATTTGGGCTTGAGCTTCCTTAACGGCACGAGCATATGCATTTTGGTAAGTAGCTGATTGAACATCGTTTTGATGTTTGCCGACAGTACCATTGATGACATCATTGAATCCGGCAGCAGCACCATTGTATGAAACATCGTTGTTGCTGTTAGAAGTATGGTTAGCTTGATCATTTCTGTTTTCTTGAGCAAGTTTGTAACCATTACCTGAGTCTTGGTATCCACGGTCGTATACGTCAATCAATGCTTGGTAACCATTCAATGAATTGATACCAGTTTGTTCATCTACATTATTAGCAGCATCGTTGGCACCATTGTTTAGGTATTGCAAACCAACTTGGTATGCCTTGTCGTATGCTGAAGTAAAGACTGGATCATCACTGATTGAACGACTTGATTGACCATTGTTTCCGGCAATATCGTTAAATGCAGCAGCAGCTCCACTGTATGACTTATCGATATTACTATTTGAAGTATGGTTAAAGCTCTTGCTTGGATCTTGAACCGCAGTATCATAACCAGTTGAAGCATCATTATATCCGGAGTTTACGGCATTGTAAACTGCTTGGTCATTTGAACCGTCTAATCCATCAGTAACTTGCTTACCAGTATTAGCAAGGATTGCCCCTTTGGTTGCCAATGCAATGGATTCGTTTGCAGCCTTAGTATATGCGTTTTGATATACCAGACTTTTATCATCATTGAATTGGCTATTAGTTGTGTCACTGGAGATATCATTAAATCCAGCAGCAGCTCCACGGTATGCTTCGTCGTAGTCACTGTTTGTTGGGTGATCAATAGTGTTGTTAGGATTATTTCTTGCATCCTTGTATGCTGCATTAGCATTGTTAACACCATTGTTAAACATGTTTTGAGCAGTTTGGTTGTTCTTGTATACAGCTAATGCTTGGTTTACAGCATCCTTACCAAGTGGAGCGGTTTGAGCACCATTAGTTGAGATTGATTTACCTTCTGCTAACGCCTTATTGTAGTTAGCAGCGTATACAGGATTACCATCTGAAGCGTTTTTACCAGGAATGTTATTTGCAACATCGTTAAATGCAGCGGCAGCACCCTTATATGCTTCATCAGCATTACTTTGACTAGTGTGGTTACCTTGGTCACTTGGGTTAGCTTGTGCTTTGGCATAACTTACCTTTGCGTCGTTGTATCCTGTCGTGTAGGCTGTCTTAGCAGCTTGATTGTTAACAAACTGTGTACGTCCAAGAGTTGCATCAGCATTTTTACCAAAGTCAATTGCACCAGTTTGAGCATGTTTGGTAGCTTCTGCAAATGCCTTGTTGTATGCAGCAGTGTAAGCATTGTTAGTATCTGAAGCCTTACCAGCATCAGATGACTTATGACCTACTACAGCTTTATATGCATCAACAGTTCCACGGAATGTTTCGTCAAAGTTGCTTTGACTAGTATGGGTGGTATCTGCGAGATTAGTAGTTGCTGCGGCATAAGCACTTTTGGCATCGTTAAATCCAGTTTTGAATGCACGTTTTGCTGAATCGTTTGGTAGGTTCTTCAAATCATCAGTCAAAACGTGGCCTTTAGAGTATGCTTGAGCACCATCGTTGGCGTGACCAACTGCCTCAGATAAAGCCATTTTGTAAGCGTTTTGATATACCGAACTACTGTCGGCATTCTTACCCGCATTAATGGTGTTATTAACAACATCATTAAATGCTGCTGCAGCTCCACGATATGAACTATCAACATTGCTTGTAGTTCCATGGGCACTAGCCTGTGTCATATCATTTTGAGCAGCTACATAACCTTTATCAGCATCCTGGAAACCAGTTTTGTAAGCGTTTTGAGCAGAAGCAGTACTCATGTTCTTAATTCCATCATTAAGATTTACACCAGTTAGTCTAGCATTAGCTCCGGCAAGGGCATTTTGTTGAGCTTCAACTATTGCCTTATCATAAACAGCTTTGTAAACAGCACTATCATTATCTCGTTGAGCATTTGGCGTATCTTTTGCTACATCATTAAATGCTGCAGCGGCACCATTATATGCATTATCTACATTCGTGTTATTAGTGTGTTGTGCAGCTTGGTTAGGATTAGTTTGCGCAGATGCATAAGCTGATTGTGCATCGGTGTATCCCTTGTTATACATTGCTGCATTAGCAGTATCGTTAACCGATTGTTTCTTGTCTTTAGCAAATGCAATGGCACCCTTCTTAGATTGGGCAATTCCATGACTAAGTGCTCGATCATAAATGGCACTAAATACCGCTGACTTGTTATCTTTAGCATGTGAGTTACTTTCATTACCATCAATAACATCCTTGAATGCTGCTGTAGCACCTTGGTAGGTTTGATCATACGTACTATCAGTGCTGTGATTTTCGTCTAAGTTAACTTGAGCTTCAGCATATGCGCTTTGAGCAGTGATATATCCACTTACTAAAGCATTGCTAAATGCAATTTGATTATGAACTGTATTAACTAAATCATTAATACCAGTTAACTTACCAAACGCAGTCGCACCTTTATCTGAATAGGTCTTAGCCTCATTCAATGCCTTGTTATAAGCAGCAATGAATACTTGATTGGTATTGCCATTTGTACCCAAGTCAGTACTTCCGACAGCTACTTCATTAAATGCTAGAGCCGCACCATTGAACGTATTATCAGCGTTACCACCTGAAACATATGATGCAGGTTCAGTTTGGTTAGGATCAGTTACCGCAGCTGTGTAAGCATTGGATGCATCATTAATACCTTTATCAGACATGGCTGTCTCGGCTTTTGTGCTTTGGGTGACTGTTGGTTGATTATTCAAATAGTTAATAGCAGCTTCTTGAGCTAGTTTCATTCCATAGACATATGCTGTTGCATAAGCAGCTGAATATACATCATAAGGATCAGCATTTATATTAATCCTTTGTGGTTTCCCATTAATAACGTCATTAATTGCATCTGCATATCCGTTATATGCTTGGTTTTCATTATCAGTTGCATTAGTTTGTGACTTACTGTAGTCATCGAATGCTGTTGCTTTTGCTGTATGGGCATCTGTATATCCTTGGTGGAATGCTTTATCATATGCATTATTATTTGAGCGATCTTTACCGTTACCAGTAATTGCATCAACTGCACCAGCAATTGCACCTTGTTTAGCAAATGATTTTCCTAAGAAGTTAGCTGTTACATATGCTGAATTATATACCAGTGCTTGAGCTGAGTTAGATGGTTGACTATGGTTATTATTATTTTCACTACCATCACTGAACCCATTGATTGTTGCATCATAAGCAGCATTATAGGCATCAGCTGAATAGGCTTGTGCTTTCGAACTATCTTTCTTATTACCTGATCGGGCATCATTTGTACCTTTAATTTGATCTTGTTCCAAATTGTAACCTGCCATATATGACACATTACTACTATTTGGAGAAGTATCATTACTGGAATCTTGGTAACCAGCTAGAGCTTGAGCAAAACCATAATTTTGTGCAATAGAAAGTTGATCAGTGTTGTTAACTGTATCACTCACCTGATTGCCAGCAGCTACTTCATTCACACCTATTTGAGCCGCATTAACTGCAGCCTGTTGTGCCGTCTTATAAGCTGCCCAGTATACTGGTTTAGCAGACGTATCACTTGGATAATTGTTGTTTCCTAATGTACCATCCGCAAATCCGGCATTAGCACCACTAAATACATCACTGGCATCGTTGACAGTTGTGTAGTTAGTGTTGTTAGGATTGCTATTTGCATCAGTGTACGCTTTAGATGCAATTTGTTGTCCATAAGCATATGCGTTTTGATCAGCTTGAACCCAACTAGTTTGTACATTATTTGCACCGCTCAATTGATCAATGGCACCAGACTGAGCTTTACTTCTTGCAGCATCATATGATGCATTATATGCATCTTGATAAGCACGAGACTGACTAGAACTAGTATCAAATACTTGCTTAGGCAAACGTGAGATTCCAGCAAAATAACCATCACGGGTACCGTTGAAACCATCTTGTTCATTAACCGTTGCACTAGTATTTGGATCTGTAGTTGCCGAATTTGGACTAGTTAAACCATTAAATGTTGTAATACCTTGTCTCGATTCTTTAGCGGCAGCATAACCTAGTTGATATGCTTTCGTTTGACTATTATCAAGACTACCACTTGGATTTTTCAAGTATGCTTGATATCCAGAATGCGCATCATTATAACCCTTTTGTTGGGCAATGCCATCTGCGCTAACAGCTGGAACTTGAGCATCAGCTTGGATGTAAACATTGGCACCGTTAATTGCAGATTGAACCCCTTTATCTTTAGCTTGTAAGTAAGCATAATCGTAAGCGTACTTTTGTGGAGCTAATGATGAGTCCATTGCGGTATTGCTGTTGTAACTACCGTCATGGTATCCATCACGGGTTGCTACGTAGGCAGCCTTTTGGGTATCAGTACCAACATAATCTGTACGGCTTGGATTGTTAGATGCATCTAACCTACCTAATTGGACATCTTTAGCCATACGAATACCAGCCTTGTATGACGAATCCTTACCAGTAGTGTCAACTAATGCAGTTTGGTTGATTTGGTCATTGAAACCAGCCTTGATGTGATCGTATGCATTAGTGTAAGCAATTGATTCTGCATCATTTTTACCTTGCTCTGCATTGTAAATTGTATCCTTAACTGCTTTGAAGTCCTTAATCGCTTGAACTGTTTGAGCTCCAGCTTGGCTTCTAGCGTTGTTGTATGCAGCTTGGTAAGCAGCGGTTTGTGAAGTAACATTAGCAACATTTCCTAGTTTTCCATCAGAGAATCCGGCTTTAGCACCGTTAAAGATGTCTGAAGCATCGGAGTTATTGATAAACTTGTTCTTGTTATTAACGTCGTCATGTGCCCATGCATAAGCATTTTGAGCATTAGTTTGACCTGTATTGTAAGCAGCTTGTTGTAAAGTGTTGTAACCACTTGGGTTATTCTTTCCAGCAAGTCGATCCAATGCACCTTGGTTAGCGATTGACTTAGCATCATTGTATGCGTTGTTGTAAGCATCCTTGTAGGATTGACTTTGTTGACTCAAGTCAGCTTTTTGCTTGTCATCTTGGCCATCAATATATCCGGCTTTAGTACCGTTATAACCATCAGTGTAGGCATCGATGTAGTTTTTATCCTTGCCATCCTTAGATAGTTCATCATCACTCTTAATTCCGTTATCATTTTTGGCATCTTCAGCACCATCAGTGGCACCTGAAAGTGAATTGAAACCAATTAGATAAGCACTATCAGTTGAATCGTTAGTTGAATTATTGTTCTTAGCGTCATCCTTACCCTTTTCAGCTGCAACAGCACCTTTGCTTTGAGCATCATTGGCCAATGTTTGACTGCCAAAATCAGTAGTTCCATGGGATACGAATTGAGAAGCACCATCATTTCTTGCATCTTTTGCCATCTTTATAGCGTAGTTGTAAGCAGTAACATAGTCTAATGATGAAGTGCTTAAATCATGTTTGGTATTGGCATTTGCGTCATTGTAAGCATCCTTGGTTGCTTGGTAAGCATCGCTTGAATCATTAGTGGTATCTTCGCTTCGCTTGTTGAAAGCATCGTTGTAACCATTCACAACCTTTTGTCCTGCAGCAAATGCTTCTTGACTCTTAGCATCTTGGTAAGTCAAACCACTTAAAGATTGACCATTCACTGCTTGAGCATAAGCAGCTTTAGCATTGTTGTAACCATCAATGTCGGCTTGAGTGTCACCTGTCGGTACAGACTTACCAGTCATATAATCATTAAATCCTTCGGCATAATGTTGTTTAATTAGTGTTATAGCCACACTATAAGCATCCTTGTAAACTTGATTATTATTATTAGGATCTGATGGTGAAAGTGTATTAGGTGCATCTGGATTATTATGCAATGCTTGTTTGGCAGCGATAGCTGCTTCAAAAGCTGTATTGTACATTGGACCAGTTTGTGATTGTTGAATTTCACCATTAGCCACATTTTGTGCCGCAGTCAACGCTGTTATCGCTTGATTAAATCCAATATTTTTTGCACTACTATCATTAGCAGATGATTGAACGTTAAGGTTCAACTTACCATCTGAATTTGTAGCCGATTGAATGGCTTCTTCATACCCAGCCTTAGCTTCTTCAAATCCTTGTTGCAATAGTCGTTTGGCTTGATCTGAATTTACTGAAGTTTCATCAGCTGTACTCTTACCATTGGAGTATTGAGAACCAAATTGGTTAGCACCATTTTGGTATTGAGTTTGTAGAGCTGAGACAGCCTTGTTGTAAACATCTTGATATGAAATAGATTTACCTGCTGGTAATCCTGATGGATTATCTGGATTAGCGGAGACTGCGTTAGCAGCATCCTTATAAGCCTGCTGTGCATCATTATATGCACCTGGTTGGCTAGAAGAACTTGAATTATTGGATCCGTTTAGTGCATCTGCTAAACCGCTTTGTGCAGCCTTAGTCATATCACGACCCATAGTATAAGCCTGAGTAACATTACCAGTTGGTTGACGGTTATTTAAGAAGTCATCATGACCACGTTTGGCATCATCATAACCAATGTTTTGAGCAAGTGATTGAATTCCTTCATCACTTGATCGTGCATTACCATTCTCATAGTTATTAGCACCCGTCATAGCTTGTTGACCACCATTATTCCATGCTAATTGATATACATAGTTGTAAGCAGCTGCTTGAGTTGGATTAATTGGGTTACTGTGTTCTTTATCTCCACTAGCACCGTCTTTGTATCCATTAACCGAAGCATAGTATCCGTTAACAGCGGCATTGTATGCAGCAATTTCGGCTGGTGTCTTGGTACCATCAGAACCATAGTTCTTGATTGAGCCGTTGGCATTAGCATCTGCAATCCCTTGTTTTACATGGTCAGACATAGCTTTACCAGCTAAGTATGAAGCATCTTGGTTATTAGGATCAATGGTTTGAGGATTTGCGTTCGCATCATTGAAACCTTTTTGCATTTGGTTGTAACCATTTGATCTAGCAACACTCAATGCATCTTGACCAGAACTTGCTCCATTAATTTTACCTGCTTCGAAATCAGATTGACCTTGTTTTGCAGCAACGACTGCTTCGGCCTTAGCCTTATTGTAGGCATCCTTGAACAATTTTGACTTGCCGTTTAGGATACTGTCATCATTTGAACCAGTAGTTCCTGCAGCAAATCCAGCCTTAGCGCCAGCGAATGCTTCAGAGGCATCAGAACCACTTGGATTTGTGTTCTTAGCACTGATGTTGGCCTTAGTTGCGTTGTATGCAGCTTTGGCATTTTGTTGACCTGCAGTATAAGCAGCCTTTTGAGGAGCACTCCAGTTGCTTTGGTCTGACTTGTTGCCAGTCATTGCATCGTCAGCACCTTGGTTAGCGATTTCTTTGGCCTTTTGGTATGCCTTCTTGAATGAGTCAATGTATGCTGGTGACTTACCAGTCATATCAGGTAAACCAGCACCGTTTGGTCCTGCTAGGTAACCTGCTTGGGCACCATCATAGGCGTCCTTTTGAATTTGGCTAGCATTTGAATCCAATGGACCACCATTTTCATAAGTGTCATAACCACTCATACTGTTTGAGTATGAATTGTAACCAGCCATGAATTCCTTATTAGCCTTTTGATCAGATGTAGGAGTACCTCCATTAGCAGCGGCATCATGACCTGCCTTGGCATCGTCATAACCTTGGGCCTTAGATTTTTCAATTTGAGTTGTCCCTGCTGGTCTGCTTTGACCTGATAAGTATTCTTGAGCACCTATTGATCTTGAGTTTTTAGCTTCATTAACGGCCTTATCGTATGCTTGAATGTAATCGAATGACTTACCATTAGCCTTTAATTGATCATCGGTTTGAATTGTTCCACCTGCGGTCATTGCAGCATTCACACCGTCAGAAGCTCCATTGTAACCATCAACTTGATGTTGGTTTTGACTTCCGGCACTACCTTGGTTGTTCATTGCATTAGTGTATCCATTGTATACAAGTTTTCCTTGGTTGAAACCAGATTGAACACCACTTGTAGAGTTGGATGCCATTGATGAACCTTGCATTGCTGTAGAATAACCTTTCTTGGCATCGTTGTAACCTTGTATTAATTCACTAGATACGTTTGATGGAGTAGATTGACCACTTAAATATTGTGAAATACCTGATTGGTAGTTATCCTTCATTTGATCCACAGTTGCCTTGTATGCATTAGTGTATGGAGTAATTGAGGAATTACTATCACTAGCAGCAATACTGTCTGAAATATCAGGGTTAGCATCAAATGCGTTCTTAGCAGCATTAGCGGCAGTTAAAGCCTTTTGGTAAATTGCATCTGTATTCCCTGCATCACCGGTAGTGTTTCCGTTAGCAACTTGATTTGCTGCTTTCAATACTAATTGCCCTTCAGCAAAACCAGCTTTTTGGACTGGGTTATCTGATGAACTAGCAGTACCGTTTAGATTATTGCCATTAATGGATTCGTTATATCCACTTAACATGTCATTAAATCCTTGGTTAACCAATGTTTGGGCTTGAATCGAAGCAACACCACTTAGGTTAGCTGAGCTATTTCCATTTGCGTATTGGCTGACGAATTGGTTTTGACCCGCAACATATTGACCTTGTAGGTATGTCTTAGCTGCATTGTATGAATCGTTGTATGCAGTGGATTTATTAGCAAATGATTGAGCTGCAGTATCTTGTGGATGAGCAGTGACATAGTTAAATGCATCGGTGTATGCAATTTGAGCATCACCATAAGCGTTAGCATCTTGTGCTGTTCCTTGACCACTATTAGTTGCGTTTTGTGCATCGGCTAAACCACTAGCTGCTGACTTGGCAGCATTGTAACCAGTCATGTAAGCAGCGGTTGATGATTGAGCAGACTTGTTTGCGACAAACTCATCATGACCACTCTTAGCTTGGTTGTAACCGGCTAGTGTAGCAATTGAATTGTAGTCACTATCACTTGCTGGTTGCCCTGTGTTTTGAACGAATGCTTGTGCTCCATTATTAGCACTAGCAGTGGCAGTTGAAATTGCTTGATCGTATGAATCACCATATACCTTGCTTTGAGGTGCATCACTTGAACTAGGAGTTTGACCACTATTAGTTCCATTGATTACATCCCTGTATCCGGCAACAGTTGCATTAAAAGCAGCTACTTGTGCTGGAGAACCTGAAGCGGTCGCACTAGGGTTAGCTATAGCAGCACTAATACCATTTGCTCTGTCAACTGCCATTTGAACACCAGCAGTGTAAGCAACGTTATTATTATTACTATCGGCATTACCACCTAGTTGAGCGGCATATCCTTCACTAGCATTGTTATAACCATTATATAAAGCTTGATTAGTGGCATCGGTTTGATTTTGTTTATTTGTATCATCAGCATTCTTAGCAAAGTCAGCAACCCCATTCATTACGTTCGCACTAGCCTCTAATTGAGCTTTGCTATAAGCAGCCGAATATACTGCATTGCTACCAGCTGGAATTGTCCCGTTGCCACTAATTCCAGCTATGAAACCATCATGGGCACCATTAAATGTGTCATATGAGTCAGTTGAAGCAGAATAAGGGTTGATGTTTGATGCGGACAAATCAGACTTAGCCTGGTTATATCCAGTAACCGCATTGTTCTTACCTGTTTGATATGCATCTAATTGTTTTGCTTTGAATTGAGAAGTATCAGTTGTTGGATTGGTTGACATTGCATCAATTGCACCTTGAGTGGCCTTAGCTTTGGCATCTTGGTATGCAAGGTCGTATGCAACACGTGAGGATGGGAAGACTTCATTGTTAGTATATTGAGTAGTTCCGTTCTTACCATCTCTGTATCCATCAATTGCCCCTTCGTAACCACGTTGTTGTTCCTTGTAGGCAGCGTTATATGGAGCAGTATCTGATGTTGCATTTTGTGCATCGTTGTAACCAATTACAGCGTCAACATAAGCATAGAACCCTCTCATGTATGAAGAGTTGTTCTTTTGATCATCTGTTAAACCGGTTGTGTCCTTGCTTTGATGACTCTTAGCGTATTCAAAACCTTGGGAAGCATAGTTGTATCCTTCCATGATCTTGGAGTATTGACTGTTTGACTTATCAGGAGTTTGTCCTCTTACGAAGTTAGTTGAACCTGTTAGAACAGCATTCTTAACGTCATCGTAAGCCTTAGCGTATGACTTTCTGTATGCCAAACTAGTTTGTGCTAATTGTGCATCAGTTTGCTTAGAACCTGAAATTGCATCCTTATATCCGGCAGTTGCACCACTGTTAGCGTCATTTTGAACTGAATCAGCAGTTGCTGTGGTGTTGTTTTGCATTGCGGCATTGTAACCAGACAATGCACTTTGACCAACAGCTAGACCTTTTTGAGCACCGGAAGTAACGTATCCGTACTTGTTAGTATCAGGATAGTTTGGTCCACTCAATGCATTATCGAAACCATTGTTAGCATCATTGAAACCAGCAGTGAATTCAGTTGAAGCATTTTCTGGTAGTGGTTGACCACTTAGAAGTTGTTGAATCCCATTTGAGTAGTCAGTAGACATGTTTAATACCGCAGCAGTGTATGCAGCTGCGTATACTGTGTTGTCAGCGTTGGCATCAGTTGAAGGTACTTGGTTAGAAATGTCTGGGTTCTTATCAAATGCTGTCTTAGCAGCTACCGCAGCAGTAAATGCTTTTTGGTATGTGGCATCGTTGTTATCAGAATCTGGAGTTGTTTGACCACCAGTAACTTGGTTAACAGCATTTAGAGCTTGTTGACCTTCAGCGAAACCAGCAAGTGCAGCAGTAGTTGACTTAGATGAAGTATTTGATCCACGCATTCCTTCATTGAATCCATTTACGGCTTCATTGAAACCTTGGGTGATTGCACTGACACCTTGAGCTGACTTAGCAGAACTAGTATCAGCTTGAGTTGTTCCTGCAACATAGTTATTCAAGAATTGTTGCTTACCAGCATTGTATTGAGCATTTAGATCTTGCTTAGCTTGGTTGTATGCGTATTGGTAAGCTGGAGTGTTGTTAGTTTGAGTAACAGAGGTGTCATCTGGGTTAGAAGCAATTGCAGTACTTGCGTCGTTGTAGGCAGTTTGAGCATCCGCATATGAATTTCCATCTGCAGCTGTATTTTGAGAGTTCTTATTTCCCGCTTCAGCTTCTGATAAACCTATCATAGCTGATTTAGCTGAATCATAACCTACTCCGTAGGCTGGATTATTACTATTGTTTTGGTTCTTAAGTCCATCGATAAATCCACTTTGAGCTGCACTATAACCAATTTGTTGAATTTCACCATCTATTGGATTATCTGGAGATAATGGTCTGTTACGAGTATATGCTCTAGCTCCATAACTTGCTTGAAGTCTACCATTTGAATAACCATCTTTATAAGCATCTAGATATACTCTTGCTTGTGATGAATCTGTTGGTTGATTGTGGTCAGTTGTACCGTTAGCACCATCTTTATTTCCGGCAACTGTTGCTGCATATGCAGCATTTTGAGCCGCACTTCTACCACTGTAAGAACTACCTTGATCAGGTGAGTTGGTTGCTGCCATTTCTCCGTTTTGTTTTTCACTAGATAATGTAGCACCAGCTTGGTATGAAGGATCCGTATTAGAACTACTTGCTCCACCCATGTCTTGGTCATTGTAACCTTGTTGTGCTGCAACAAATCCATGGCTTTCTGCATTTCCTAGAGCATCAGTTGCTTTATCCTTAACATTACCGCTGTTAGCAGCAAAGTCGGCTACACCTAACTTAGCAGCAGCCATAGATTCATTTCTAGCTTGTTTGTATGAAGCTTGGTATTCAGAAGGTTGACTTGAAATGTCACGAGTTGCACCAATAGTTCCATCAGCGAAACCAGCCTTGGCACCATTGAAGGTATTAACCATGTTAGCACCGTTGTTGCTTGGTTGAGTTAAGTTGATGTTTGCCTTAGCTTCGTTGTAACCATTTAGAGCATTTTGCACACCAGTATCGTATGCCTTTTGTTGTTCTGGATTCCAACTTGCATAAGCTGTTGGTTTGGTAGCACTAAATGCATTTTGTGCACCTAGTTTAGCCTTAACAACCGCATCATTGTATGCATCTTGTAGAGCAGCAGTGTATGAATTGGATTGAGTATCTGCACCCTTACCATCAGATGGTTTGGCTGAGATTGGATTACCAGCATTTGCACCTAGTAGGTAACCATCTTTAGTACCGTAGAATGCGTTCTTAGCATCCCCAGTAAGTCCAGTTTCATCCTTTGCACCTGGTTGAACCGCTGCATTGGAACCGCTGGCTGTCGCTACCCCTTGTTCGAATCCTGTAACGTATGGTTTATCTGTGTTAGTTGGTTGAACAGAACTTGAAGTTTGTCCAGCTTGTTTACCATCTGAGAAACCACTAGCAGCAGTGTCTACACCGGTTGCGTAGTTGTTATCAGTTTGTTTAACTTGGTTATCAACAGTACCCTTGGTGTAATCATTAGCACCGGCTTGTTGACGACCTGAAGCGTTACCTTGATCGTATGAGTTTTGGTAAACCGCGTTGTTACCTTCAGTACTTTGGCTAGCATTCTTGTTAGTAGAATCACCCTTTGTACTTGCAGCACCATCTTTGTAACCATCAACAGCACCTTTGTAACCTGATAGGTATGCACTACTGTTTACGCTACTTTGACGATCGGCCGGAACAGTTGTTTCATTTGAAGTATTTGGATCTGCTTTAACGGCATTAATACCATCGTTAGCACCGACTTCTTGTGAGTAAGTCACAGCATACAATGGAGTTGTATTTGTGGCATTTCTAGTATTGTTCTTGGCATCAACTAAGGCACCCATTGTGTCCTTGTAGCCAGGTTCTGCGTTGGCGTTGATGTCAGTCTTACCTGCCAAGAAGTCATTCATAGCATCTTGATAACCCTTTTGAACAGATCTAGCCATATCGTATCCGGCTTTTGCGTTTGGATTAGTTGGTTCAGTAGTTGCACCAGCACTTAATCCTTCTTTAAAACCGGCAGTAGAATCATTGTAAGCTTGTAGGTATACAGCTTGGTTAGTCACTGTTGATTGACTGCTTGGGTTGGCAACCAATCCATTAGCAAAGTCGCTTAATCCAGCATTGTTAGCATCGTATGCATCGGATCCGGCCTTGTTGTAAGCCATTACGTAAGCGGCATTATGACTGCTATCAACTGAAATTGGGGTAAATGAACCTGTCTTCTTTACTGATGCAATAACGTCAGCAACACCATTGTAGGTGTCTGAAGTAGATGAACTTGATACAGGTGAAGCAGTTCCTTCAGCGGCTAGGTAATCATTCTTAGCTTGTTGACCTACTTCGTATCCACGGTTGTATTCCTTAGAAGTATTAGCTGAGTTAGCTCCACTAATTCCGTCTGAATAACCATTTGAAGCATCAATGTATCCAGTATTGTAATTAGGATCAGCTGTGTCTCCGGCTTCCTTACCATTTAAGAAGTCAGTGGCACCAATTTCTTTTCTACCAACAACGTTACCTTGGCTGTATCCAGTCTTGTATGCTGGATTATTATTTTCTGGTGACTTGTTGTAATTGTCACTTGATCCAAGTGTGCTTGCCTTACCATCAAGGTAACCATCTAAGACAGCATTGTATCCAGTCTTGTATGCGTTATCACTTAATGATTGGGTGTTAGTAACTGCATCATTTGGTCCTAGTTTTTGGGCTGATGAAGCAGATTGAGATAGCTTAGCAAGTGCATCGTTAATACCTAATTGTTGTGAAGCAGCAATTGCGTATACAGATGATGTACTTTGGTTATTTACTTGACCCTTGTTAGCATCAATAATTGCTTGCATTGTATCTTTGTATCCAACTAATTCAGGGTGAGCAGTTGGGTTCAAAGTACCACCCTTGGCATCGGAAATTGCTTGACCGTATCCAATTGAGTAAGTTTGAGCAGCTTGAATACCAGTAGTTTGACTAGCATTAGCGCCCTTAGCATTTGGATTAACTAATCCTGCTTGGAAACCAACTTGGGCATCGTTGTAAGCTTGGTTGTAAATCTTTTGAATTTCGCTGTATGGAAGTGTTGCGCGACCTTGTCCACCAACGAAGTCGTTGGCACCTTGAGTTGCGCTTGCTCTAGCTTGGCTCAATGCAGCATTGTAGGCATTAGCGTATTCAGAATTAACTGTATCGCTTATTTGCTTATCAGCAAGACTGCTCTTAGCAGCATCAGTGGTTGCATTGTTGTAGTCATCTAGTGCTTGTTTTGCCCCAGCATAAGTTTGGGTATTATCACTAGGTTGATCGTTTACAGCTCTGACATAGCTATCATGCTTGCTTGCACCCGCTTCATATCCAATGTTGTATGATCTTGACTTGCCTTCTTCCATTTGTTGGCTTGGTCCATTGATTAATCCATCTTGGTAACCAGCCTTGGCATTGTTGTAACCATCAACATAGTCCGCATTATTAGCATTATCACCGGTTAAGGCTTGTCCATTAGCGAATGCTTGAGCACCGTAGAATGCCATGTTTGAGTTCTTAGATGTCTTGTAGGCATTTTCACTCACATCGTTATCATATTGCGATGGAATTGAAGTGTTTTTGTATTGGAAGTAAGCACCTTGGTATACAGCCTTGTATGCTTCAGTTTGACCATTATCGTATCCAGATGGGATTGTAAGGTTGTTAATATCGACTGTAACGCCGTGTTCATTGTCACTCTTAGCTTGAGCTAAGGCGGCTTGAGCAGCTACGTATCCCTTGTATGCAGTAGTAGTCTTATCAGTTGGTTGACTTGATGCCATTGCACCAGCATAGATGTTCTTACCATATACATAACCGGTACTTTGGGCATTTTCAGTTGGTTTAGTATTTGATGACTTAAATGCAGCCAATAAACCAGCTTTTGCTTTATCCCAACCGTTAGCATAAGTAAATCCATCTAGATTGTTTGGATTATTTGGATCGACTCTAGATGTTCCGTTAACATAACCAATTGAACCATTGGTATAAGAAGTAACGGCATCTTGAGCAGTGATGTAGTAAACCTTCTTGTATAGACTTGACTTGGATGCATCGGGACTCTTGGTAACCCCACTGTTTTTAACATCATTAAATGCATCAAAGACAGCTTGGGTTACATCACCACTCGCAGTTTGTGCTGGTGTTAATTGGTTATTAGCGTTCGTAAAGGCTTTGGCTTGAGCGACACCTTCTGCTAGACCAGCTTGGAATGCGGGACCTTGGGTAATGAACCCTTGGTTATTGTAATTTTGTAAATCCGTACTTGAATTTTCTCCAGTGATTCCAGCTTGAAATCCTAGTGCCATATTCAAATATCCCTCGTTATATGCAGGATCATCAGTGTATGCAAAATCACCAGTGTATGGATTTTGATTATCAAAGGCATTCTTACCTTCGTTGTATTTACTTTGAAGTACGTTAAAGAATGAATTGTAGTAAGAGTTGTAAACAATGCTGTACTTGTTCAAATCAGAGTTGTTTTGTCCAGTACCACGAAGCATATCGTTGTATGCATCGATAACAGCGTTACTTGCATCGTTATTTGCATATGTTGACGCAGGTAAACTTTTGTCATTATTTATATGCTTAGTAGTTGCAATGTTTGATAGTGCATTGACAGCGGCTTGCAATGTTGATTGACCTAATTGATAACCATTTTCGTATTGTGGCGAAGATGATTGTTGGTTATTTGCACTTGCACCATCTTGGAATCCAGTAATTATGTCTGTAATAGCACCAAAGTAAGCAATGGTCTTTCCGCCCTTATCTTGGGCCTTAGTAGATCCATTAACTCTTCCGTAAACAAAATCACTGTAAGCTTGTTTTCCAAGTTGTTGTCCAATGGTTAAGGCTTGGTTGTAAGCTAACTTGTAAATCTTACTCTTGTTAGTAAGTGTAGTACTTGTTTGTTGTGAGTTAGGATTGTATGCACCATCACCATAACCTTGAGCAGTAGCTAAGAATGCATCGTTAGCATCAGCATTGTTCTTAATGTTATCTGATTCGGTACTTACATCGTTATTAGCGGCAGCAACACCGGCTTGGTAGTTTTGGTATTGAGTCAAACCAGCTTGGTATCCACCTGAATTTACGTTGGCACCATTTTGGGCTGTCTTTTGATTGAATCCATCACTAGCATCATTGTAACCAGCGACACCAAAACCATTAGTTGGGGCTGCATTACCAGTTAGGTAAGCATTGTAACCATCTGAATATTCTTTGCTACCACGATTATCGATAAATTGACGTAGTGCAGTATAAAGTGGCGTAGTTGTATCATTTGTAGCATTATAAGTGGCTTGTTGAAGGTTCGCCAAAGAACCGTAGAATGCATCTACGGCAACTCCATACGCAACTGTTGGATTATTTTGTGATGTGATGTTCTTTCCTTGAGCATCTAATACTAGGAATGCTTGTTTAGCACCAACGTTTTGAGCGTTAAATGCGTAGAAACCAATGGCTGTAGCACCTGCTGTATCAGCAGTGTAAGTTCCTTGGTCTTCGATTCCTAAATCCTTATTAGTTTTACGTAAATTAGTTAAAGCAGTGTTTAGTCCAGCTGCGGCCGCATTAAAACCAGCAGCATAATTACTTTGATATGCCGCTGTTTGGCCAGCAGGTGTAGTTAATTTTTGGTTGTTAGCGAATGCATTAGCACCATCGATGTAACCTTGAGCATCTTTTTGTGCTTGGACATCTGCAGCGTGTTGTTGAATACCAGCATTAAAACCAATTACGTATGAATGATCAGTACTGTTGGTAGTTGGGTTAGTTGTTACTTGAGCTTGACTGTATGCATCGTTGTAACCACGGGTTGCGGCAGCGATACCATCAGCGTACTTAGCGTCACTAGTTTGAACACTACTGTTAACACTCTTGTTTACATAGTCATTAGCACCGGCAGTACGACGACCTTCGTCCATACCGTATTGGTAACCAGTACTGTAAATTGCTGGTTGAGTAGCATCGTTGTTGGTTGTTGTTGGGTTAGTTCCAGAAAAACCATCCTTGTAACCGTCAACGGCAGCTTGGTAACCAATCTTGTATGAACTAGCTTCAGCACTTTGGTTAGCAGCAGAATCACTTGCTGTATGGCTAACGTTACTATTAGCAAGTACAGCAGCTAGTCCGTCAAGTTTACCTTGGTTAAACGCAGATTGAGCTTGGTTGTAAGCAGTACGGTATGCTGTGGCACGAATTGAATTATCGGTTTGAGCAAACGCTTGTGGCTTACCATTCTTGAAGTCACTAATTGCGTTAGCAGAAACGATTGGTCCGATTGCCTTAGAATAACCAGCTAATTGAAGTTGGTTTAATCCAGTTTCTGGTTTACCAAGAAGAGCTTGGTATGCACCATACTTAGCTTGCTTGTATACCATTTGATCAATATTAGTCCCATCCGGATTCTTTTGAGTAGTTCCACTCAATTGACTTGGATCACTATATTGGGCTTCCTTAATCTTGGTAACATCTTTACCAGATACTGAAGCAACAGCAGCTTGAACGGCAGCAAAACCTGCTTGTGCTGAGTAGTAACCTGCAACTCCTGCATCATGAATTGGAATGTCAGCTGATGCTTGTGATGATGGTAAAGTCTTAGATTTAGCACCATTAACCAAGGACTTTCCATCTAAGAAGGCATATGTTTCAGGATAATTAGAGTTAGCATCTGGATTACCAGCAGTAGAATCAGGCATATTAATTGCATTATTGAAACCAATTACAGCTGATAGGTAAGCAGATGCTACATTAGGATCATTTTTAATACTATTCCATTGAGAGCCATTGAAACTACCAATAGTAAATGACGCACCATCTTTTTCATCTTGCTGAAAAGCTTTAATTGCCTTTACGTCGGCCAGCCCAATTTGGATACCAACTGCAGGGAATCCAGCAGTATTCAAATCTTTTTTAGGATTAAAGGTTACTTTTCCTTCTTTATCATTCAATGCCTTAAAGTAATCTAAAAATGCTTTTCTATAACTATCATTTGTACTTTGAGCAAATTTTTGAAGTTTATTATTTCTAGCGTCCTGAACACCTGCTAAGTATGAAGCTTCTTGATATCCTCTAATGAACGCTGCTGGATTAGAAGAGTTATTATAACTATCTAATTGAGTATAGTCTGCATCATGATTAGATGGATTAAAAGCCTTGTAACCAGCTACAGCACTATCATATCCACTCAAGTAGTCAGGACTGGTCTGGACATTAAAGCTTTGTGCTGCCTTAGCGTTTCCATTTCCATTGATAGAATCATTTATTCCATCAGTAACCCCTTGAGTAGTTTGAGCTACGTTACCTTGGCTAGTTGTCATTGTTCCGTTGCTATCTAACTTAACTTGGCCGTTTGTACCTTGGTTGTAAGCTTCAGTAGTGTTGGTATAGCTTGTTCCATCCGTTGTTTGAACAACAGAACTAATACCATAGGTCAATCTAACCCCGGTTATCTTATTACTTGCTAGTGAACTTGGCAAAGTAAAAGTAACTTGTACAACTTGACCGTCTGAATAGTTGGTTGGCAAGGTATTGGTATCAGAGTATTGGTTTGGATCAGCAGGCGCGTTTCCATTTTTAATAGTCTTGTTAGTAGTTTGATTAGGGACTAATAAGTTAGCCTTGTACACTAAGTTATTGTCACCGCCAGAGTATACACCAACATAGATGGGTCCATTTGAAGGATCGTACTTAGATACCTTAGCATAAGCAGTAACAGTAGCAGTATTGCCTGAGTTAATTGTCTTAGTGATAGGTCCTACGAATGATACGGACGGAACATCACCGATTTCAATTCTATTAGGATCACTAATTGTTCCAGCTACCTTGTTTCCAGTACTATCAATACCTGTGTAGTTAGTAGAACCAGAAGGCAAGTTGAAGTAGTAGAACAACTTATTATCAACGGATACGGTATAAGCACTGATTGCGTTGTTACTAAATTGACTTGTATTAGCATTCTTAGCCAATACAACGTGACTGGCACCAACGTTGTTAATGTTCAAAGGACCATTAATTGGAATCATTCTTTGCCCAGTGTTGTCTGTTGTAATAATTAAGTTACCACGATTACCAACGTTTATATAGTTTGAAGAACCATTATTAGCAAAATTGAAAATTCCACCCCAAGCAGCAGCGCCACCAGGGTTATTAGTCATTTTTGCTTGAATTAATCCACCGTTCAAAATTTTAATACTAGTGTTACCTTGGAAGTTAAATGGATGGTTATATTGACCTGGTTGCATTCCATCTACAATATAGTTAATGGCTCCACCGTCAACAGTAATTGTAGTGTTACTTCCAGTAGTTCCAATCGCACCACCAGCATATCCATCTGTTGCTGAAACATCAGGGATAATATTTAAAATGGCATCCTTATTTACATTTAGGTATCCACCTTGCATAAATGCAACACCAAATCCATCACCATTGATTGGGCTGGCACCTGAGTTCCCGATTGGAACTAGTGTCATCTTCGAGCCTTGGCCTAGGGTAACGTTCCCACCACCAAAAATGGCAAGTGGACTTGAACCTTTAGTTTTACCAGATGCTCCAAAGTAGTTACTGTTGGGTTCTAGGATAAAGTTATTTACTTCAAGGTTTTCTTGGTTACCCCCACCTTCTACAGTAAGCCCACCAGAACCTATCCATGGTGAGTAGTATTTAGCATTGGTAGGGTTCAATACATTAACATTTCCAGAGAAATAGGTGTCATTACTAGTTGAACTTAATAGTTGTGAACCGATGTAATTAATGTTCTTGTAGTGCAACGTTTGGTTATTGTTAGAAGGTGCGAATGGACCATAGAAGTTGAATCCATACAATGCCTGGATGTTTTGTAGATTAATTTGAGTTGCAGAAGTTAATCTGTATGAAACCCCGTGCATATCTAACATGTGGAATTGACCATCTAATGTGAATGGTTGAGGATTACCATTATAAGTGTTGTTGCTCTCACCGTTTGGTGCACCAGTAAAGTCAACATCGGCAGCTAATTTAACTGTAAAAATGTTCCCTGGTGTATTACCACCTCCTGTGTAGCTAGCTTGTCCATTGGTCATAACTGCTACAAATTGGTTAGAGTTGGTAACATAAGCTACCCCTTGGTTGATGTTAGAAACAACGTCGTTGTAACCAGTTACGTAAGCTGAACCATATTGAGAGGTTGTAAGTGCTTTAGGTAAGTTGTTCTTTAGGTAGTTATTCTTGCTATCATATTGGGCCATAATAGCATCTTTTGCCCCAATGTAGGCTAGATCGTAAGGGTTTTGTGAATTGTGTAAGTCGGTATTACCGTTATCATAGAAGTCATATGATGTCGTAGTACCATCACCTTTAACCCCAGTCCACTTACCAGCCTCAGCGTCAGCAAAACCTTGTTGGGTCAAAGCGTAGGTTACCCCTTGGTCAAATGCGGCTAATAATCCCGCTTTTTGTGCGTACTTATTCCTATCATTAGTAATCAATACATCATTTGCGGATGGTACATCGATTGTAAAACCATTGGCAAATTGAACACTGTGGTTGTAAACAGTATTTAGTTTATTTAATAAAGTAGATTGGTAATTTTGCGCTGACGCATAACCTGCTTTAGTATCGTCAGCTCCACCTTGATTAGGATTACTTGGGGTGTTGTAAGCTAAAGGTGTACCATCTGTTGGCGCTTGAGTGTATGAAGTATTATTACCAGATCCTGTATCTTGGCTGGTAGTTCCGTTCACTCCACCGGTGTCCCCTTTGGCACCATCTGAAGTATTTCCAGTGTATCCACCAGGGCGATTTGGTGTATTTCCGTAGTAAGTTGTATCTTGAGTACCAGTACCTTCACCTTTTGTTCTGGTGTTGTAGGCATTCATGGCGCTGATAGCACCAGCGTAACCAGCTTGGTAGTAAGCTTGGGCTTGGCCACTGTAGTTAGCCGCATTATTACCTTTATTGTTATATGCGTCAGATTCACCTTGACTGATTTGTTGATTGAATTGGGCAGATAAGTCTGTATTATCAGTAGTACTTGAAGACGTACTATCCCCGTCGCGATTACTTAGTTGGGTGTCATCACTTTGTGAATCATTTGAAGAAGTCTGATTTTGGGTAGACTGGCCCCCTGAATTATTGTTGGATGATTGTACCACCTGAGTAGTACCATTATTATTATCATCAGCCTTGGCAGAGACCCCGCTCATACCATATGCTGAAGCACCCAAAACAGATAAAGTCGCAATGGATACAACAACCCATTGTTTCTTTATCTTCTTCATGATTTTTTTATCGTTAGATTTTATGAATTGATTTTTGTTATATTGCATACATATCGCCCCTCTTGTCACGATTTTATATAACTATACAAAGTGTCTAATTACTCTAATCTTAATTTAACACTATTCTACTCTATTGTTCATAAAAAAGGTCTAATAAGCTTATTTTTAAAAAAAACTTAAACTTTATTCTCCTTTTTAATATGAGTATATAAAAAAGAGCCACTGGAATTAACCAGTGACTCTTTTTATTCGCAATTATTTAATAACTGCTTTGACAAATGTCTTATTAGAAGTAATGTATTCATTTTTTCCGATGTATAGACGAGTAATTCCATAGAACTTAACAACTTTACGTACGTGGAATACTTCTCCTCTGTACAATCTTCTTACTGAATTACGTTTAGTGAAAGTCTTACCTGTATGGATCAATACTCCAGTAGGCTTGATTACACGATACTTCTTAAAGTGCTTCTTGTAGTATGCGTTTTGTACTGCTTGACTTGCGGTTACTACAGCACCATTACTTAAACGGTATCTTGGGATACGGTTCTTGTAGTACTTCACGCCGACAACTTTGAATACAGTTGAATTGTATCTTGCTGAGTAAGCATATTTTCTGATTCGAGTATGACGAGTGAATTTAACATGGTTATGCGTAAAGATAGTACCTACATTGTAGATGTATCTTGGCATGTGTCTCTTCATTTCCTTCTTGTATGTTGCGACATAAGTGCGAGCATAGCTTTCAGAATGATGAGTGTAGATGTTCTTAGGAATTGCAAAGCGTTCTAGTGCTCTTCTGGTTCCGAACTTCTTACCATGTGTTCTTTGAATCTTAATTTCATGCTTCAAACCTTTCTTGAAGGTGTAGCTGTATAGCTTATCCTTGTTTAGAAGATCCTTAGCAGAAAGCTTCTTATTCTTCTTAAGAGTTCTCTTAGCTGCAGCGACACCTTTTAGATAAGCGTTGTATCCTTCTACAAAAGAAGCACTTTCATTCTTAAGCATCTTACGATGTTGTTTGGTATCACCTTTAGCAGCAAGTCTCATACCAGCTAGTCCATCTTGAGCAAGCTTGTAACTTGCCTTGTAGTAAGCATTGTTTGACTTAGAGCCTCTATTATATAGCCCATCATAGAAACCAGACTTAGCTTCGTCATATTGTTGCTTGTATGCCTTAGCAACAGCTGGATCTGTGATTGTTGGCATCTTTCTGTTGTTCAAGAAGTCGCTAGGAGCTGAAGTATCAGTTGGGATACTTGCTTTACCCTTAGCATATCCGATACCAAATGCGATGTTGTAGTAAGCATCAGTTGAACCAGAATCAGTTGACTTACTGTTGTAACCGTTGTAGAACCCACTTAGAATTCCAGCATAAGCATCACGGTAAGCAACCGGATCAAGTCCATCAGGAACTGGGATTTGTGTCAAGTTATCTGGTAATTGCTTGTTAGCTTTTCCATCTGATACAGCTTGTTGTAGAGCTGCTTGAGCTATAGCTAATCCATTTTGATAATCAGCATCCTGGCTACTTGTGTTTGGATGACCATCGGCAACGTCTTGTAGTGCTAACAAGTATTGTGTAGCTCTTTGACGTCCAGAAACTGAAGCTGGAGTGTTCGAAGTTGCGTCTTTGTCATCAATGCCATGTAGTTTATCTAAGAATGCATTATTAGCATCTTGATAACCTTGTGATTGAGCCTTTTGAGCTGCACCATTTTGTCCCTTGGTTGAATCCAGTTGATTTGCATTCGCAGCATCGGCACCTTTTTTGGCAACCTTTAATCCATCTAGATAAGCATTCTTAAAGGCATCGCGATATGCGACGGACTTGTCACCTAAATTATTAGAAACATATGAATCAATATCTTCAGGAGTGATGCTTCCGTCAGTAGATGCCTTATGATAACCATCAACAGTACCGTTGAATCCATCCTTTTCAGCTTGAGAAGCGTCTGCATCAGGTGCTTTTGTTGAGTCGGCTAATGCCATTTCAACACCCTTATCAGCATCCTTTGCTCCCTTCAATCCTGCCAAGTATGATGAATCTTCAGCAATTGACTTGTTATCATCGCTTACATGACCTTCATTGTTGATTGAATCGTCATGACCAGCCTTAGCTCTTCTAGCAGATTCAACAGCAACCTTGTTCAAACTATCATTTGGTGATTGAGATGAAGAAATTTGTTCGTCTGAATTACCAGCTTGATACATTGATAATCCATGACCAGCAGCCTTGTTAACCATTGCTAATGCTTGGTTGTATGCAGCTGTGTAAACATCTGCTTTATCGGCACTAATGTTAGCCTTATTTGGATCCCTCTTAGCTTGACCATCGTTAGTTAGGTAGTCGTTAATAGCGTTTTGAACAGCTTGGTAAGTGATAGACCCTTCGTCATTACCAGTGTACTTATCTGCATTGATACCCTTTAGAGCATCAGAGAACGCACCCTTAGCAAGACTGTGAGTACCATCGTATACAATCTTAGCTAATCCAGAGTAGTTAGCTGAATTGTCGACATTGTTAGATGCATCTTGACTAGATTGACTAGCAATCCTCTTAGCGTTTGCTAATGCTGCGTCGTATGTGGCCTTAGCAGTAGCATCATTTGCAACATCAACCTTACCGTTATATTCAGAGCTACCATTTGGTGCTACTTGGTTGTATGCCATCTTAGTAGCGAAGTAGACTCTACCAGCAAGAGTTTGTGGGTCGTACTTAGCATCCATTGATGAATCGTTTTGCATAGCATCCTTCAATGCGGCGCTAGCTTGATCTAATCCCTTGTTAAAGGCCTTATCATTTGCAGCCTTTGCTGGGTTAATCTTTAGTGAATCACCCTTAGTAGAATCTTGGTTGTCATTGTTAAACAATGCCTTAGCACCGTTGACTACGTTTGTTGCGTAGTCTTGAATCTTGCTGTATACATCAGTCTTTTCAAGTGCTTGAGCATCGCTTGGTTCAATGTTAGTTGACTTATAGTCAGTGTTTCCATTGATACCATCTTGATATGCTTGATCAGCTAGTGTTTGTAGGGCATCAGTCTTATCAGTACCGTTTACAAAACCACTGTTTTCGTAGTTTGCGATTGCGGCTTGAACTTCCTTAGCCTTGTTAACACCGTCGCTAAACATTGGTGTTTGGTTATTAGTTGGGTAACCTGCGTTACTATCAACATTGGCCATTTGAGTATTGTAACCATTTGTAAATTGGTCATAAGCAGCTTGAGTTAATCTGTTCTTAGCACTTGAACCAGATAGGTTAGGATTTTGCTTCTTATTAGCAGCAGCTTCACCATCTTTAATGTAGCCTTGTGATTCTGCATAAGCCTTGTTGTAAGCATCCTTGAACACTTCACTTGCTTGAGTTGGTGCACTTTGTGGCTTTCCATTCAATGCATCTTGGAATGCTAATGCAGCACCGTTTTCAGCATCTTTTTGGTTAACACCAGTGTTGTAGTCAGTTACTGATGAAGTCATATCTTGTTGAGCATTTTCATAACCAGTCTTAGCTTCGTTCTTACCGTTATCATAGATGGATTGTTGTAGTGCAGTTACAGGTTGTTCGTTGCCAGTTAATTCGGCTGTAGCACCCTTTTGTTCAGCACTAGTCTTATCATTCAATGCTTGTTTGTAAGCTTCGTCATAGATTGGGTTACCAGGGTTAGTTTCGTTCACACCATTGTATGCATCCATCACAGCTTGATATGCAAGTTTTTCTGAATCAGAAAGTGGCTTGTTATCGTTATTAGGATCAGTAGCAGGAACACCTTGGCCAGCCGAAGTTTGTTGGTTAGCAAGTTTGATACCAGCTTGAGCATCTTGATAAGCCTTGATACCAGTCTTGTATGCATCGTCTTGACGGTTACTGTCAATCTTACCATCCCTTGCATCAGCATAACCCTTAGCTGCTGCGTCGTAAGCATCCTTAGCGATTTGTGATACTTGATCAGTAGCGGTAGGTTCAATTTGACCCTTGCTGAATCTCAAAGCACCATCGTTCTTAGAACTTTCAACAACACTGTTAGTCTTAACAGCTTTGTATGCAAGCTTGTATACTTCTGACTTATCGTCTAATGAAGTATTACCTGCAGGTGTGCTTGTTTGATCAGTAATTGCTTGACTAGCAGCTTGGTTACCGGTATTGGCAGCATCACTAGTTGTAGGAGTTGTGTTTTGGCCGATTGCCTTTAAGTAACCGTTCCTAGCATCTTGACCTAGTTGATATGCAGCATCAAGTGCATTAGGTTTGTCAGTTCCGGCAAATCCGGCATCAATTGCTGCAGTGGCATCTGAAGCACCCTTTTGAGTGAATGAATTATCATTTGCTGCTGGAGCTGGCTTAGTTGCACCAGAAGTAACAACTGAGTTCACACCGTTTTGATAAGATGCCTTAAATGAATCAACACTAGCCATGTAAACTTGTTTTGCAAGATCACTTAGACCTTCTGGGTAGTTAGTGTCAGATACAGTTGAATCGTTTTCAACGGCTTGACGAGCCTTGTTGATGGCGTCATCTAGAATCTTGCTACCAGTATCAACAGTATGACCTGAATCATTTGCAGCTTGGATTTCACTCTTAACCTTTTGGCCTAGTGATTGTCCATCGCTTTGAGCACCGTTAGCAGGTTTGAATGTAGTATCACCTGTTAATCCGGCAGTGAATCCAGCATTTTCATCTGCTAAACCTTGTTGAACCGCTTTTTGTTCGTCGGCATTAGCAATTCCTGTTGTATCAGCAGTCAATTGACCGTTCTTGAATTGGTCACGGCCATTTTGATAGTCTTGCTTCAACTTATCAACAGTGTCTTTGTATGCTTGAGTATATGCAGGAGATTGGTTTGCAAATGCATCGTTTACATTAGCTGGGTCAGAAGCATTCTTGAATGCTGTAATGGCGTCAGTGTAACCACTTTGCGCTTGAGTAGCACTTGCCTTATCAGCATAAGTTGCATTCTTGTCGTTGTTAGCATTGTTTCTTTCAACCGCCTTAACAGCTTTAGCTGCATCATATCCAGCCATGTAGTTTGGATCATTTGGTTTAGAAGGAGCAGTACCATTGGTATCCGTAGCCTCTTGGAAACCAAGTCTAGCTAAGTCGTAACCTGTCTTTTGTGCACCACTCAATGCATCGCTACCAGCTGGTTCACTTGAACCATTTAGATAAGCTTGAGCACCAGTTGCACGGTTCTTAACACCTAGGTCCTTACCTTGATCGTAAGCATCCTTGTTATCTGAAGCATACTTAGAATCATTAGTTGGGTTATCATCGTTGGCATCGCTAATACCATCAACCATAGCCTTAGCCTTGTTGTAGATATCAACATTAGAATCCTTGTGGTTGTCAACGTTGTTTCTCATTACATCTTGTTGAGCAGCCTTCAAGTTAGCTTTTTCTTCAGATTGAAGTTTTGCAATTGCATCGTTGTATGCCAATTGTTGAGCTGGAGTGAAACTAGTTGGTGTTGTGAAATTACCATTTTTATCGGTTGCACTTGCATCACGATAGTTCTTGTAAGCTTCAGCAATTGCACCATTGATGTCATTAGTCAAACCATCATTGTTGATTCCACTAATCTTAGGAGCGTTAATGTTGTCAGCTGAGGCCAAAGCAGTTGTAATTGCATTTTCAACGCTTTGTGCCAACTTAGTACCTTCGGTGTTAGCGGCATTTGGATTACTGATTGGTGTTGGGTTGTTACCTAAAGCATTTTGAATTTCATTATCGAAACCAGCTTTAACATCATCGAATCCTTGTTTAGCAACTCCACCTAATGGTGAGTTAGTACCGTATGAACCGATTGGGTTACCATCATTTTCAGATCCTGATAATGATGATAGTGCGTTGTTAACACCAGTGTTGTATGCAGTTTGACCGTCCTTCAATGCTTGGTTATAAGCAGTAGTGTACTCAACACCAGTTTGTGCTGGAGTAGTACTTGAAGTAACCGCAGCTAGACCGTCAGTGTAACCTTGGGCAGCGTTGTTGTAAGCTGTATTATCTGGGTTCTTACTGCTGTCACTTGAGTTATTAGTGTTGTTTTGCTTGTCAGCAATTGCTTGTTGAACTGACTTAGCAGCATCGAATCCCTTAGTGTATGCAACGTCATTTGGATGTTGGTTAGTTGCGCCAGCAGCTGAACCATCGATGTAACCTTGGGCAGCCTTATCAAATGCGGCATCGCTTTGTTGTGAATCGATATCGGAGTTACCAGACTTGTTACCACCACTTAGATAGTTTTGAACACCATTGTTGATGTCGTTTTTAGCATCTTGTTTTACTTGGTTGTATGCGTCTTGGTAAATCTTAGCGTAGGCAGCATCATTACTTGGAACGTTGGTTGGATTATCAACACCATTCTTAGCATCTGTGTATGCTTGCTTAACAGCATCGATTGCAGCTTGTTGTGCTGGATCACTTGCTTGTCCACTATTGGTCTTAGCAATGTTAATTCCAGTTTGTAAGTCCTTAGCTAAACCAACACCTGCTTGATAACTTGAGTTAGTGTTGGTTGAATCAATATTTCCACTCTTGGCCGCATTGTAACCTGCTAATGCTTGGTTGTAACCAGAAGCATAAGCCTTATCGTTATCATCATTTGATGGGTTGTATGTTCCATCAGAATTCAACTTGCTTGCAGGTGCGGTTTGACCTGCGAATGCACTAGCACCATCGTTAGCTTTGGCTTGAGCAGTAGTTAATGCATCGTTGTAAGCAGAAGTATATGCTTGACTACCAGTTTGAACTCCTGATACTCCTGTAGATGGTTTTTCATTGTTTTCAACATCAGCATAAGCATCCTTAACACCATAATAAGCATTTCTGGCGTCACCGATTAACTTGGAAGGATCATTAGTACTTTGTGCTTCATCAATACCACGTTTTGCGGATTGACCAGCCGCTAAACCAATTGCGTAAGCTGCTGGGTTACTTGAAGTAGCAGTGTTATCTTGACCTGATTTACCATCGTTAAATCCACTTGTAGCTGCTGTGATCCCGGCAGCATATGAAGGATCTGTGTTTTGGCTATTGCTATTGATTGTACCGTTAACATAGTCCTTAGCACCTTGTTGAGCTCTAGCAGCATTTAGTGCTTGAGTGTAACTAGCAGTGTAGGACAATGAAGTATCAGTATTGTCCTTATTAGTTGATTGAACAGCACCTGATGTACTTCCGTCAGCAAAACCGTCTTTAGCAGCCTTGTATGCTTCGTTGTAAACATCTGGGTCGACTCCATCAGGAACATTACCCTTGGTATTTCCGTTAATTGAATCGTTGATAGCATTCTTAGTTGCTAATTCTTGACTGTAAGCATACTTGCTTAGAGCAGAAGTTGATGGGTTAGCAGTACCGTTTTTGGCAGCTACTAATGCCTTCATTGTGTCTGCGTATCCAGGAGCTGCGTTAGCACTTGAATCAGTCTTACCAGCTAGGAAGTCGTTCATAGCAGCTTGGTAACCAGCAGCTAAACTCTTACCAGTTTCATAACCAGTTGCAGTGTTGTAACCGTATTGTTGGTCAGCATTGGATGGATAGTTAGTACCATTAGTACTGTTCAATCCAGCGCCGAAACCAGTAGCAACTTGATCGTATGCATGGTTGTAAATAGCCTTTGTAGCATTGTTCTTACTATCTTCATTGATGTTGTCACTGTTCTTAGCAACACCGTTAGTCATATCATTTTTAGCTTGTTCATTTGCTGCATTCGCCTTGTCGATTTCTAGGTTGTAAGCATTTACGTAGTCATCTGAGTAACCAGCACTATTTGTAATGTGTGGTTGGTTACCACCATTATCATAAACATTCTTCAATGCATCAGCAGCACCCTTAAATGCGTCAGATTGACCATCATTTGATGGATGATCAGGGTCGGTTTGTTGTTCTGCCCTTAAGACATCGGCTTTGAAACCTTGTTGAGCAGCCTTTTCATCAGAAACCCCTTGATGGAATCCTTGGGTGTATGAAGTAGCACTTGATTTAGTTGGTGTTGGATTATCAGAAGTCTTAGCAGCTTCGTAACCATCAGTGTGACCGTCATTGTATTGGTCAATTGCTAGTTGTTCAATTGTGTTGGAGCTTGTTGCGTTCTTGTTTTGTTGAACAGCAGCTAATCCAGCGTTGTACTTGTTACCAGCTGATTGACTGTATATGGTATTGATATCGTTGTACAAGTTACCATTAGTGTTAACCTTTGAATCAGCAGTGTGAGCAACATCTTTTAGATTATCGTAGTTAGCCTTAAATACTTCGTTAGCTGCAGTTACTGACTTATCAGCAGTAGTATCGCTTGATGCTGGGGTGTTAGCGTTATTAACATCTTGTTCATCCTTAGTTAATTGTGCTTGCACCTTGTTTACAGCAGTATCATATCCATTGTTGTAAGCATTTTGTAAGTCAGTATCTGTGTACTTAGAGGTGTTCTTAGCAGTTTGGCTAAGCGCATCCTTAAATCCATCTTCAGCAGCATCATATGCATTGAAGTAGTTAGTTGTAGCTGTTGTTGACTTACCGCTCAGTTGACTAACAGTTTGAGGACGAGTGACGTTGTTTAAAAAGTCATTTTGACCATCAACGAAAGCTTGTGAGTTAGCAGCATTAGCAGCGTCAGTTTGTTCATCGCTTACCCCTTTGCTAAATCCTTGAACGTATGATGCAGCAGTACTGTTTGCTTGAGGGTTTGATGAGTTCTTAGCAGCTTCATAACCGTCAGCATGTCCAGTATTGTATTGATCGATAGCTAGTTGTTCAATTGTGTTTGCACTCTTTGCATTCTTGTCTTTTTGAACGGCATCAATACCTTCATTATACTTTTGACCAGCTTCTTTGCTGTATACATTATTAATATCCTTGTATAGGTTACCTTGAGTATTAATGTTACTGTCAGGAGTGTGATTAATTCCCTTTAAACTATCGTAGTTAGCCTTGAAGACTTCATTGGCAGCTGTAACAGACTTGTCAGCAGTAGTATCGCTTGATGCTGGAGTATCGGCACTGTTGATGTTTTGTTCATCATTGTTTAGTTGAGCTCTTACCTTATTAACGGCGGCATTATATCCCGCACTATATGCAGCTTGTAAAGTTGCATTCGTATACTTATTAGTGTTGTTTGCACTATTAGCAATTCCATCAATAAATCCAGCTTCTGCAGCGTCGTATGAATTGAAGTAATTAATTGTTCCGTTAACTGACTTACCGTTCAATTGACTAGTTTGTTGTGGACGAGTGACGTTGTTCAAGAAGTCATTTTGTCCGTCTGAATATGCTTGAGCATCAGCAGCATTAGATGCATCCCTTTGTTCGTCACTAACCCCTTTGTTAAATCCTTGTACGTATGAATCTGCACTTGATTTAGTTGGTGTTGGGCTATCTGAAGTCTTAGCTGCTTGGTATCCATCAGAGTGACCGTCATTGTATTGATCGATAGCTAATTGACTATATACATCAGTTCCCTTAGCTTTTGTGTCATCTGCGGCTTGCTTTTTACCTTTATCATAGGAAGCTTGAGCGAATTGATAGTTATTAGCAATTAATTTGTATAAGTTACCATTGTTGTTTTCAACATTAGTATAGGAAGTTTTTCTCAAACTAGCCATAAATGCTTTGAAGGTATCGTTAGTAACTGATTCAAGTTTGTTATTAGCGTTGTCAGCATTAGCTTCTGATTGACTATCGCTAGCTAATTTAGCTTGAACAGTACTAAATGCTTGGAATCCAGCTTGGTAAGCAGCTTGTTGTTTAGCGTCACTGTATTGACTTGGGTTAGCAGTTTTATTTGCTTGAGCGTCAATAAATCCTTGTTGGCTGGCGTCAAATGCTTTGAAATAATTAGTAGTGTATTGAACTGACTTATTATTGATTTGAGCGACAGTTGTTGGACGAGTGACGTTGTTTAAGAAGTCATTTCCACCATCGACATAACCTTGGTCGTTAGCAGCGTTAGTTGCGTCAGCTTGTTCATCAGCAACTCCTGACTTGTAACCTGTTACATAAGGAATGGTTGATGACTTAGTTGGTTGTGGATTTGGTGTAGATTTTGCATCATTGTATCCATCGTCATGTCCTTGTTGGGCTTGACTATAACCAGTCTTATAATCAGCGTCAGATGCTTTTGGTTGTTTGTATTGAACGTAGTCATTACCACCAGCAGTTTGACGACCTAAGGCGTAAGCTGCGTTATAAGCATCGTTGTAAGCTGGTTGAGCTTTACTGTCTTTAGCATTTTGCGTACCAGCACTGGTTAAACTACCGTCAGCATATCCATCAACGGAACCTTTGTATCCTAGTTTGTAGGCATCAGAATTGATGACTGAACTTGGAATATTTGAAGGGACGTTTGATGTCTTGTTGTTGGCTTGAGCGTCAGTTAATCCTTGTGATTGACCAGCGTTGTAATCAGTTTGAGCTTGATTGTAAGCATTGATGAATGCTTGCTTACCAGCATCTGATAAAGCAGCAACCCCAGTAGGAGTATTACCAGATTTACTCATAAATGCCTGTTGACCTAGTTGAGTAGCAACTGGGATAACCACAGCATTGTAACCAACTTTTTCAAGTGAGTTCAATGAGCTATCACTTTGGTTGGCAAGACCCATGTAAGCACCATATTTAACAGATTGGTATGCAGTAAGGTCACCTTGATAACCGTCAGTATTCATTGATGTATGTGTACCTGACTTTATCCCACGTTGAATAATAGCAATATTAGTATTATTAGCTTTACTGATCGCAGCTTGAGCAGCATTGTATCCAGAAATAGCAGCTTGTAAGTTAGTCATGTGTGGAGCAGTTGCCGTAGGAGTTGAACTTGATAAACCACCATTAATTAATGATTGTCCATATTCAAAGCCTGCAGTTTCAGCTTTATCGGCATTTGTATCAGGATTATCAGCATTATGGTCAACAGATAGGGCATTGTTATAACCGGTTTCCGCGTCATTGTAAGCATTTAACTTAGCCTTATCATTCTTAATTGCTTGATAATTAGTACCGTTAATAGTAGCAGCTTGTTCATCACTGATAAATGCTAAAGCACCTTGGGCGTCAGAGATAGCGGTAGTAACAGCACTAGCAGCAGTTCCGTTTGAAGTAACGGTTGGTAAATTATTTTGAGAAATAATAGTATTTACAGAAACACCAGGGCCAGCGTTTAAAGCAGCTTGATAAGCTTGGTTGTATTGGTTTTGAGCCTCAGCGTAGTTAGCGTTGCCTTGAACAGTAGTCTTATTAAAACGAGCATCATTTAATCCAGATTGGTAAGCTGCTTCACGGTATCCTTGTGCAAATGCAGAAGGGCTTGCTGAATTAGCGTATGATGCTAATTGAGTGTAATCTTGGTTGGGATTACTTGGATCAAATGCGGCATATCCAGCTTGAATCGAGCTGTAACTAGCTAAGTAATCAGCGTTAGTTTTAGTAGCAAATGGTTCGCTGTTTTTGCTGTCAGAGCTATTGTTGATACTGTCAGATAAAGCGTCATTGATACCAGCTTGAATGTTAGCAGTAGTACCATTAGCAATTTGCATATCACCATTGGTCGTGTCTTCAACAACCTTACCATTACCAGCATCTTTGTAACCTTCAACAGTTGAGTTGTAACCAGTAGGGGTAAGAATACTATTTACAGAGTTGATTCCGTAATGTAGTCGCATTCCAATGTAGTTAGTGTTAGCGCCTTTAGCAAAGGTATAACTAATTGGGATAATACCACCAGTGTAACCAGTAGTATCAACAGTGGTTACATATAGGTTAGGGTCAGCTTTTGAATAGTCATCTTTTTGAGTAGTATTTGGAACCGCAGTTAAACTGTTGTAATTAGCTGGGTTTGAATTTGAACTTGCTACACCTACATAGATAGGTTGGTTATTTAGTTCTTTGTAGTTAGATAACTTAGCGTATCCAGTAACAGTTACAGTACCATCACTGTTAGTTTGCTTAGTTAGTGGACCAACGAATTGAACAGCAGGAACGTCAGCGATATCTAAAGTATTGCCACTAATAGTTCCTTGTTTGTTATCACCATTGAAATCAATACCGCTGTATTGGTTAGAACCAGATGGTAAATTAAAGTTGTAAAGGTATTGTTTACTACCGTCAGCTTGAGTTACGGCAACAGTGTAAGCATTAATATTACCACTTAATGTTTGTCCTGAAGTACCAGAGTTAGTTTGGAATGGCTTAACAGCACCTGATTTTAGGAAGATAGCGTGGTTTGAACCAACCGAGTTAATGTTGATAGGTCCGAAGTAAGGCACGTTGTAAGTACTATCAGAGTTAGTAACTCCAACCTTTAAGTTACCTCGTGAACCAATGTTAAAACTACCTTGACCGACGTTGTTAATTAAACCACCGTAAGTTGATTGGTGACCGGCGTATGAGTTCCAAACAGAAACGTCAGGGACAGAATCCATAAGGATTTGCATAACCCCACCATTGATAACATTAATTTGTGTTTGTTTAGAACCTTGAATGTCAACAGGTTGGTTGTAGTAACCAGAAATACCATTGTATCCTTCGTAGTTCAAAGTACCACCGTTGATGTTGATTGAAACGTTAGCGCCAGAGTAAATCGCACCACCGAATAGGTTCTTTTGGTTGTTGTAAAGTTGAGGAATAATGTTTAATGTAGCATTCTTGTTAATGTTTAGAGATGCTCCAGCATTCTTCAACCAAACACCCCAAGTTGAACCGTCAGCGATAGTAGCAGCTCCCCCGTTACCACCACGAGGAATTAAAGTCATCTTAGAGTTTTCACCTAATGTGAAGTTACCAGTAACAACAACGTTAGTACCACCTAAGGCAGGTGAAGTATTACCAAAGTAGTTTGAGTTAGGTTCTAGAATGAAGTTATTAACTTCAAGGTTTTCTTGATTACCTGAACCTTCGATTAATACATTACTTTGGAATGGAGAAGTGTAGTAAATTGAAGCGGTTGGTACTAATACATTAACGTTTCCACTGAAGTAAGTATCATTGTTGTATGAACTTAGCAATTGTGGACCAACATAGTTAATGTTACTGAAGTGGAATACCGCTCCGTTTTCAGCACGGAAAGCACCAAAGTAGTTTGCACCATACATAGTTTGGAAGTTTTGTAGGTAAACATCTAGTGAACCAGAACCAACACGGTTAATGGTGTAGTTGTTACCATGGAAGTCCATCATGTGGTTTTGACCGTCAACAGTAATAGTTGCGGAATTGGTATTAACAGTTCCATCGTTTTCACCGTTCGTAGCATTAGTTAAATCAATATCATTAGCTAAACGAATGGTATTAATGTTGTTGGCAATATTTCCACCAACATTTCCGTTGGTAGTAGATCCAGTCATTGCTGATGAGTATTGTTGTCCGTTTTGAACGTAAACAATACCTTGGCTTGCTTGGTTAACAACGTCATTGTAACCTGCTTGATAGTCAGCAGTGCCAGTAGTAATAGTTTGAACAGAACCATTACCTTGATAAGCGTTACTGCTATTGAAGTATGCGTTCATCGCATCTCTAGCACCACGGTAAGCTTGGTCGTAAACGTTAGTACTATCATTTGTGTTACTTGATAGATAGTAATCTTTAGTTTGACCTCCTGAGCCTTGTGTAACACCTTGCCATTTACCACTTTCAGCGTCAGCCATACCTTGTTGTTGCAAAGCATAGTTTACACCTTGGTCGAACGCTTTACGTAAACCGATTGCATTAGCATACTTGTTTCTGTCATTAACAATTACGTCGGTGTTAGCAGTTGGAATATTAATAGCTTGAGTAGGTGAAGTAACCTTTACGGAAATGTTATTAGCAGTATTAACCTTATTTAACATTGTTGACTCGTAAGTGGCAACTGAGTTGGATGCATCCTTAGGATTATCAGCTCCACCTTGGTTAATGTTGTTAGGGTTGCTGTAATTTAAAGGTGTTCCGTCAGTTGGATTAGTTGCTTCGGTGGTAGTAGTTGTTGTTTGCGTCTTAGCAGCATTACCGTTATCACCTGCTGTTTTTCGCTTGTTTGCGGAACCTTGTGTACCCGAGTTAGCGTCAGCATTGTCGTTTTGGAATCCATCTTGTTTAGTAACGGTGTTACCATAGTAATTATAATCTTGGTTACCAGCACCCACGCCTTGTGTTTTTTGTACATATGCATTCATTGCTGATTGAGCACCAGCATAACCAGCATTGTAATAGTTAGCGGCTTGACCTGACATAGTACTTGATTGGTTACCTTTATTTTGGTAAGCATCAGTGTATCCTTGTTGGATCTGACTACTGTATTTTGCAGTTTCATCACTATTATTAAATTGATTATCGGCACTTGCAGCAACAGTATCAGCCGATGCAGAGACATTGGTATTCATCATGCCATAGGCAGATGCTCCTAAAAAGGCCAATGTGGCAATAGATACAACTACCCATTGTTTTTTAACCTTTTTCATTATTTTTTTATCATTAGATTTCATAAATTCATTTTTGTTATATTGCATAATTATCACTCCCTTATATCTATACATATACAAGTTGTCCATTTACTTACTATAATCTAACACTATTTTACCCTTATGTTTATAAAAAAACCTTATGCTTTCGTCTTTTTTAACTTTTCTTAATAAAATATGAAATTAATTAATTTATTAAATATGTATAAAAAAAGATGCTGGAAAATTCCAACATCTTTTTTTGTTAATGCTACTTAATAATAGCCTTAACGAATGTCTTGTTTGAAGTTACGTATTCACCCTTACCAATGTATAGACGGGTAATTCCGTAGAATTTAACCACTTTCTTAACATTAACAATTTCATTTCTGTGAAGTCTTCTTACAGAATTCTTCTTAGTAAATGTCTTGCCTCTGTGGATCAATGTTCCAGTAGGTTTGATTACGCGGAACTTCTTAAATTGTTTTCTGTAGTAAGCATTCTTAACTAGAGAAGTAGTAGTTACATAAGCACCGTTGCTTAGATGATATCTAGGAACACGGTTCTTGTAGTAAGATACTCCAACAACTCTAAATACAGTTGAGTTGTATCTTCTTGAGTACTTGAACTTCTTAATTCTTGAACGCTTGCTGAAGAATACACCCTTGTGAGTGTAGATAGTACCAGTGTTGTAAATGTATCTTGGCATGTGAATCTTCATTTCATGCTTAAATGCCTTTACATATGCTTTAGCATAACTAGCAGAATGAGCATTGTACAAGTTACTTGGAATTGAGTGATGCTTGTTAGCACTTCTAATTCCAGCTTTGCGACCTTGAGCACTTTGGATAGCAGCTTCATGTTTGTATGCTTCCTTGAATGCATAAACATAAACTTTATCCTTACCTAATAAGTCCTTCTTTGAAAGTTTCTTATTATTCTTAAGTGTTCTCTTAGCTGCAGAGATACCCTTTAGGTAACCCTTGTAACCTTGAGCAAATTCAGCTGGCTTACTCTTAAGTAGTTCACGGGAAGCTTTGCTGTCACCCTTCTTAGCTAACTTGATACCAGCTAAACCATCCTTAGCAGCTTGGTAACTTGCTAGGTAGTATTGACTTGATGAGTTAGCCTTCTTACCACTCATACCAGCTTCGAAACCATCTTGAGCTTCCTTGTATTGTTCTGCGTAAGCCTTAGCTTCTTCAGCGTTCTTAGGAGTAGCCTTCTTGTTGTTCAAGAAGTCTTGTGGAGCGCTTGTAGGTTTTTGAGCTGAATCCTTACCAGTCTTGTAACCGATAGCGTAAGCATCATTGTAGTATGGCTTAGTTGAGTTAGAGTTGCTTGGCTTTTGAGCAGCACCGTCTGTAAATCCACTTAGGACACCAGCGTAAACTTCTCTGTAAGCAACAGGATCAACACCAGCAGGAACTTCAATGCTGTTTAGGTCAGCAGGAAGCTTCTTACCAGCTTTACCATCGTTAGTTGCGTTTGCAATAGCAGTTTCAGCAGTAGTTACACCGTACTTGTAGCTTGCGTCATTGTTTGATGCATCTGGCTTACCATTTGCAACGTCTTTAAGTGCTTGTGCGAATTGGCTACCCTTTTGAGTTCCTTCTTGTGCAGCAGGAGTGTTAGTAGTGTCAGCAACACCATCTAACTTGTTCTTGAAGGCAGTTTCTTCATCATTTCTAGCACTTTGGTATACGGCCTTAGCTAATGGATTGGCTTGGCTATCTGAGTTGTCAGCAGCGTTGTCGCGTCCATCGTTAGCACCCTTAGCAGCAGCGTCTTGGGCAACTGGTAGAGCACTCTTGTATGCGGCAGCATATACTGGGTCTTCCTTAGCTAGTTGGTCGTCATTTAATGGAGTAGTACCATTCTTAACGGCGTTGTATGCATCCTTTGTACCACGGTATACATCACCAGCAAGAGTATCAGCATTAGTACCAGCGTACTTAGCATCCTTAGATGGGTCATTTGATTGAGCATCTAGTAATGCTTGTTTAGCATCGTCAACACCTTGGTTGAATTGTTTATCATCCTTAGTTGAAGGGTTTGCCTTCTTAACATCGTTAGCATGATCAGCTGAGTTTGATTTATTGTCGTTTAACAATGCTTCAGCACCAGCTTCTAAGTTCTTCTTAGCAGCGTCAGCGTATGCTTGGTATTCAGCCTTACCATCATCAAATGCCTTTTGATCAATTGGATCATTGCCATTTGCTTGAGCATTGTTATCGTTGTTCTTAGCTGCAGTGTAACCACTCATCACATTCTTGTAAGCATTGATAAATGCTTGCTTGTCAGGAGCAGTTGACTTGTCAGCAGCTTCTTGAGCTTTTTGATCAAGGTTAGCTGTTGGATCTTCACCATTTGCATCAGCAGCCTTAGCAGCAGCTAATCCAGCTTGGTGACCAAGTTCTTGTGAGTTAACAGCCTTGTATACAGGTGAAACATCTGTAGCATCGGTTGTTCCCTTACCAGCATCTTGTAGCGCCTTAACAGCTTCGTTGTAAACAGCCTTTTGACCATCATCGAAGTTTGAAGGAGCAGCAGGAACATTGTTCTTGTCAGATGCATCGTTGTAAGCCTTGATACCAGCTAAGTAAGCAGGTCTGTCAGCTTGTCCCTTAGTGTAACCAGCCTTTTCAGTGTCACTGTTTGGATCAGCAACGTTACCGTTAGTTAATCCTTCGTCGTAACCCTTTTGAGTATTGTCGGCAGCAGCCTTGTATACATCAGCTAGAGCTGGTTGACTTGGAGCAACAGTGTTCTTGCTATCTGGGTTTACAACTGATTGCTTACCTAGTTCAGCAGCATCCTTAGCTGATTTTAATGCAGCATTGTATGCTTGCTTGTAAGCAGCTGGCTTATCTGAATCATCGTTATCTGGTAATTTTGATTCATCTTGACCATTAGCAATTGCATCCTTAACAGCCTTGATAGCATCAGCAGCACCCTTACCGGCGTCACTGTCGTCATTTGTGTTGTTTTCAGCATTCTTAACACTTGCTTCAATACCCTTAGCCGCGTCAACACCCTTGTTGTATGCTGGGTTATCAGTTGTATCGCTAGTATTAGTTGGGTCTGCTAAGTAGGCATTTAAACCTTTCTCAGCATCGTTGTAAGCATCTGTGTAGGCTGGGTTGTTTGGTTGTTGGTTAGCCTTACCATCAACAAAGTCCTTAGCACCTTGTGCTGAGTCTTGCATTTGGTTGTAAACAGCTTTACCAACACCATCGTTGTCAGCAACACCTGCATCATGAGCGTTCTTACCAGCGTTGTCCTTTGAGTTAGCCTTCAATGCAGCATTGTAAGCAGCTGTATAAACATCTGCGTTGTTTGCATTGTTGCCCTTAGGGTCAGCAGTTGGGTTTTGAACACCATTTGCAAGGTCTGCCTTAGCTTGTGCTTTAGCCTTTTGAGCATCGTCATAAGCTTTTTGTTCAGTAGATAGATCATCGTTACCAGTAGCAACAGTTGGTCTAGTAGCTGCTGAAGCACCATCGATTAATGACTTACCATAGTTGTAACCTGAGTCCATACCTTTGTTATCTGAACCATCGGCATTCTTAGGAGCAGCAGTTTCACCGTTCATGGCAGCGTTGTAACCAGTTTGTGCATCCTTGAAACCATTGTTTAATTCATCCTTAAGGTCTTGTGAACCTTCAGCACTGGCATCAGCAGTCTTTTGACCAGAAGTCAATTGGCTAACACCCTTGTTGTAAGCTCTAGGACCAGCTTCATTAATAGCCTTGTAACCAACTAATTCCATTTGGTTTAGACCATCTGAAGATAGTCCCTTCAATGCAGTGTAAGCACCATACTTGATGTATTGGTATGCAGTAACATCTGTGCTCTTTTCACCATCTAACTTAGAAGGATCAGTTTGCTTAGCTTCGTCACTATCTTTACCATGAGTTCTGGCAGCACTGATAGCTTGTTGAGTTAAATCGTAAGCTGATTGAGCAGTATCTAGGTTAGTCATGTGATCTGCAGTTTGAGTTGGTCTAGCTTCACTGTAACCACCATTGATGATTGATTGTGCATAGTCGAATACTGATGATTCTGACTTGTTAGCATTGTTATCAGGGTTAGCTTGGTTTGGACCAACCTTCAATGCGTTTTCATAACCCGTCTTAGCATCGTTGTATGCGGCTTGTTGACCAGCAGATAACTTCTTGTATGCGTCACTTGTAGTACTGATAGTACCAGCTTGTTCATCCTTGATGAAGTTAGCAACACCTTGCCAGTTATCGATTTGAGCCATTACAACAGCATTGTTAGTGAATGGGTTGCTTTGAGCATTTGCCTTAGCATGACTAATTACCTCTGCAGGGTTCTTTCCAGCAGCGATATCCTTAATAGCCTTGTTATATGCATCTTGGTATGCTTGTTGACCAGCAAGGTATTGAGGGTTAGTTGAGTTGCTCTTGTTTTGTTGAGCATCAGTAACACCAGCCATATAAGCAGCTTGATCAAAACCTTGTTGTAGAGCTGTTGGGTTGTCTGAGTTCTTGTATGCGTCAGACTTAGTAATGTCTTGGTTAGGGTTAGCTTGGAAAGCTTGGTAACCAGCTTGGACATTGTTGTAAGCAGCTGAGTAATCAGGACTTGTTTGGGTTGTGAAATCACGGCTTGCTCTCATGTTATTGTTACCGTTAACCATATCAGTCAAGGCATCATTTTGAGCTTGTTGAATAGTAGAAGTACTACCATTACCAACAGTAACACTTGCACCTTGAGTTAGGTTACCGTTAGCATCTGGGTTAAAACTTTCGATGCTTGTAGCGTAATCACCATTAGAAGAAACGTTTGGTCCTAATAATGAATCAACACTATTGATAACGTAACGTAACTTAACACCTACGTTAGTAGTATCTTGACCAGCTGGAATGTCATAGCTGATTGGAATAATTCCACCGTTGTAGTTATCAGGAATAGTGATTGCTTTAGTGTATTTAGCAGTATCTACTTTTGATACACTATCAGACACATTATCACCTGTGGCTTGTGTTAATGAGTTATAAGTTACAGTTCCAGATTGTGGAGTTGCACCAGATGCAATACCAACATATAAAGGAACATCGCTTAGGTGGTTTTGTTGTTTCAAGTCTTCAATTTGGTTGAAGTTTGAAATTCTAGCATAAGCTTTAACTGTGGTAGTTCCATCATCGTTCTTTTGCTTGCTGATAGGACCAACAAATTGAACAGCTGGAATATCCATAATTTCAAGCTTGTTACCTTGGATGGTACCACTTACCTTGTTTCCGTTTAGATCAATACCAGTGTATGTGTTTGATCCGGAAGGAACATTAAAGCTGTATAGGTATTGTAGGTGTCCACCTTGGATAACACCAACAGTGTTAGCAGAAATGTTTCCACCAGTACCAGTGGTTGAAGCTCCAGTATTAGTTTGGAATTGCTTAACTGCACCTGATTTTTGGAAAATTACGTGGTTAGCACCAACGGAGTTAATGGTGATAGGTCCATAGTAAGGAACGTTGTAAGTTGAATCAGAGTTTGTAACTCCAACATTCAAGTTACCACGAGAAGCAATGTTGATGCTTCCTTGACTTAGGTTATTAATTAAACCACCATAAACGGCTTGGTGTTGACTATTGTATGAATTATAAGTTGTTACATCAGGAATACTATCCATCAATACTTGTAGGATACCACCATTAGTAACGTTGATTTGAGTTTGGCTTGATCCTTGTAAATCAACTGGTTCGTTGTAGTAACCTGAAATTCCCTTGTAACCTTCGTAGTTTAGAGTACCACCATTAATATTAACATTTACTTGATTACCTGCATAAACAGCTCCACCAAAGATGTTACTTTGCTTGCTGTAAAGTTGAGGAATAATGTTCAATGTAGCGTTCTTGTTGATGTTTAGTGAAGCTCCACTTGACTTCAAGAAAACACCCCACACAGAACCATCAGCGATAGTTGCTGCATTAGCGTTACCACCACGAGGAATCAAAGTCATCTTTGAGTTTTCACCTAAAGTCATGTTACCTGAAACGACAACGTTAGTACCACCGTTAACTGGTGATGTGCTACCGAAGTAGTGAGAGTTAGGTTGTAAGATAAAGTTATTAACTTCTAGGTTTTCTTGGTTACCATTACCTTCAATTGTGACCTTGCTTTGGAATGGTGAAGTGTATGTGGCGTCTGAAGTTGTTGGAACAACCACGTTAACGTTACCTGAGAAGTATGCATCATTTGAAGTTGAACTTAATAGTTGGGGGCCAACGTAGTTTAAGTTACTGAAATGAATAGAAGCTCCTGATTCAGCACGGTATGGACCAAAGTAGTTAGCACCATAGATAGTTTGGAAGTTTTGAACGTATAAGTCTAAACTACCATTACCTGGGCGGTTAATAGTGTAGTTAATACCGTGGTAGTCCATCATATGGTTTTGACCATCAATAGTAAGTGATGGATAGCTAACGTTAATAGATGGATCAGATTCACCATTAGTTGCGCCAGTCAAATCAATGTCATTAGATAACTTAATAGTGTTAATACCAGTAGCTACGTTACCACCACCAGGTGTAGTTGAACCACTAATAATTGATGACCATTGTTGACCGTTTTGAACGTATACAATACCTTGAGCAGCTTGGTTTACAACGTCATTAAAACCAGCATCGTAGGCAGCGTTTGAAGTGCTACTTTGAGCAACTGATGTGTTACCGTTGTAGCTATTCTTAGTGAAGAATGCATTCATAGCATTTCTAGCACCACGATAAGCTGAATCATAGGCATCAGAAGCATCAGCTGTCTTCTTACCGTCTAGGTAGAAGTCGACAGTTTGACCGTTTGAAGTAGCAGTTACACCTTGCCATTTACCAGTTTCGGCATCAGTTAAACCTTGTTGAGTTAAGGCATAAGTAACACCTTGTGCGTAAGCAGCAGTTAAACCTGCAACACCGTTATACTTGTTCTTTTCTTGAACGATAGCGTCAGTGTTAGCAGTTGGAAGGTTAATTGCTTTACCATCTGTTAGATTCTTAACAGAAGTGTTAGTAGCAGTGTTTAGTTTGTTGTTCATTTGAGTTTCATAATTTGAAACTGAAGTTGAAGCAGAGGCTGGGTCGTTTGCCCCACCTTGGTTGGTATCATCTGTTGAACCGTAGTTCAATGGAGTACCATCAGTTTGACTACTTGAGCTTTGGCTGTTTGAACTTGATGTTGTAGTAGTACCGTTGGTTGAACCATTAGCATTACCGTTGTCACCTTGTGTAGCAGTCTTGTTACCGTTACCGTTTGCACCGGTTTGGGCATTCTTGTTATCACTAGTGAAACCATCTTGTCTTATAACAGTGTTTCCATAGTAGTTGTAGTCTTGAGTTCCTGTACCCTTACCATTAGTTAGGGCGTTGTAGGAATTCATTGCTTGCTTAGCACCATCGTAGGCAGCTTGGTAGTAACTTGCACCTACTCCACTGATGTTAGCTGATTGGTTTGCTTTGTTGTTGAAAGCATCGCTAGCACCTTGTTGAGTTTCGCTAGCATATTGTGCTGATTCATCAGAATTGTTGTATGTACTGATTGTACCAGCATTTTGGGTTTGAATTGCTGGTACATTTACTGCAGCTTGTGATGAAGTTGAAGTAGATGTACCTTGGTCAGTTGACTGGTTAGAGTCAGATTGACCATTGGAACTTGTATCAGATTGATTTGCTGATTTATCAGCTGAACCTGATTGACTAGTTTGAACTGTGTCGGCGTGAGCCACAGCAGAACTAGTTGTCATTGCATAAGCAGATGCACCTAAAAGGGCAAATGAAGCAATAGATACTACGACCCATTGTTTCTTAACCTTTTTCATGATCTTCTTATCATTGACTTTATTAATTTCGTTCTTATTGTATTGCAATATATCATCTCCTACAATTAATAAAAAATCAGTGATTTATACTTCACGTCTTAATCATGATAACACTCTTAACCATTTTTTAAAATGATTTTAATTAATGATTAAATAACTTAAATAATTCTTTATAAAAATTTAAACATTATTAAAAAAGTAGTCAAAAAAGAGGCACGCTCCCGTTTAGGAGCGCGCCTCTTAGTTGATATATTAACGTTTACTAGAACAGATACTAGTCATCATTTCTTTTAACAAAATCTTTATTAGCAGTGATATATTCGGAATTTCCAATGTAAAGTCTAGTAATTCCATAATATTTAAATACCTTTTTAACCTTAAAGACGTTGTTTTGTTGCAATTTAGCAGTCCAATTATTAGCGCTAAATTTCAAATTAGTGTGAATTCTAACACCATTCTTAGCAATCACCTTATATACCTTGTAATTCTCATGATAATAACTACCCTTATCATTCTTAGCTTTTGATGAAGTGACTTGTTTAGTCTCATTATCTCTACGACGGAATGTAACTTGGGCATTTGAACCTTGGTAGAATTCCTTCAAGTATGCTTGAACGTAAGCGTCGCTATACTTAGACAAGTTATTTGGAAGTGGCTTGTTAGCTACTCGATCGGACTTAGCAGCCTTTGTACCCTTACGTTGTTCGTAAGTATTTTCATCCACCACGAATTCCTTGTTACTTGTTACATAACGACCGCTACCTAGATAGAATCTAGTAATGCCATGGAATTTCACAACATTTTGGACTCTAATGACATCGTTTCTACGTAGTGTAGATACCCAGTTATGTTCATTGAAAGTCTTATCCGTATGAATCAAGGCACCCTTTTGAAGTCTAAAGACAGTGTAGTTCTTTCTGTAGTAACGACTATTACCCTTTGGAGTAAGTGTTACTGAGTAACCAGGATGCTTAATTGTTTGCTTCTTCTTGATTACTGGAGCAGTTGTCTTCTTGACGTTCTTCTTAGTAGTCTTCTTAGGTTCTTGCTTCTTGATAGTCTTATGAGTCTTAGCTACTGTTGGCTTCTTGGTGCTTTGAGTCTTCTTCACTACCTTCTTCTTAGTTGGTTTAGTGTTAACGACTGGTTTGACCTTCTTAACAACCTTCTTCTTGGTTGTCTTAGCCTTCTTAGTAGTCTTCTTGGTCTTATCCTTCTTAGCTAGTTGTGTTGCTTCTACATAATCCTTATTAGCAGTGATGTAGTCACCATTACCTACGTAGAATCTAGTAGTCTTATTGTGTCTAACAATCTTAACTGCCTTGAATAAGTCACCCCGTTTTAGAGTGATTACCCAGTTCTTCTTAGTGAACTTAGGACTAGTGTATACTCTCGCACCATACTTATTGATAACTCTAAATAGCTTGTAGTTCTTCTTGTAGTACTTCTTACCAACCTTGGAGAAGTCACTTTCTTGATCAGCTTTCTTCTTAGCCAAGAATTGGTCGTAAGCTCTGCCGTATGCAGTTTGGTAAGCCAATGACTTGCCAGAAACATCTTGTTTGGCAACACCCTTCTTAACATCGGAACTTGCAGCCACTGTTGCTTGGTAAGCATCGTCTGTTGCAACGTTTCCAGTTGGTGTTTGATTACCATTGCTTTGAGCTGATTGGTAACCCTTGTATGCAGAATCTGCATAGTTGAAACCAACTTGGTAATAAGGATTGTCAGACTTAGATTGGGCATTAGCTGTGTTTCCATCGCCATAACCAGTTTGTGATTGTTCGTAACCCATCTTGATTGATGCAACGTCTTCAGGAGTAGCTGAGTACTTGTTAACAGCTGCTGATTCTGTAAGACCTTCAGTGTATGCCTTAGCACCATTGTTAGCTGCTTGCGTAGCAATTTGAGCTTCACGTTGGTATGCAGCAACGAAGACTGGGTCAGTACTATCGTTTAGATGGTTATTTGGACGGTTAGAATTGATATCAATCAATGCTAATACGGAACCACGGTAAGTGTTATCAACGTTAGTGTTGTTGTTATGACTTGCTAATTGATCAGTACCTAATTGAACTAATTCAATACCGGTCTTAGCGTCATTGTAACCCTTGGTAAAGATATCCTTAACGGATTGGTTATTACCAAATTGACCTAATGAATCATTCAATGAACCATTTTGTAAGTAAGTTACGCTGGCGTTCTTAGTAATTTGACTAGCATATGCCAATGCCTTGGCGTATCCAGCCTTGTATGGAGCACCTTGTTCAGCATTTGCATATTGACCAGGATTTCCATTCTTGATGTCGTTAAGCGCAGCAGCGGCTCCACGGTAGACACTGTCTTCGTTAGAGTTGCTTGTGTGGTTAACGCCATCATTTGCATTTTGCAATGCAAGGTTGTAACCGTTTTGGGCATCGGAGTAACCCTTAGTGTAAGCATCGCGTTGAGCTTGGTTGTTACCAAATGTTGCCAATTGGTTATCTAAGTTAACATCGTTACCAAAACCAGTTGCCCCATTGACGGTCTCAGGTTGTGCAGCTTGAATTGCTTTTTGATATGCATCGACGTAGATGCTATCACTTGAAGCATTTGCTTGAGCACCACTATTACCATTCTTCACATCGGTAATTGCATTAACAACGGCCTTAAATACCAAGTCGTTGTTGCTGTTTGATGTGTATGGGCTAGTTTGACTAGGGTTTTGTTGAGCTTGTGCGTAAGCAACTTGAGCATCATCGTAACCCTTGGTAATTGCATCCCTACTTGCTTGGTCATCACCAACACGGTCTAATAGGACGCTTAGCGAAGTTGCGTTTAGGTATCCAGTCATACCACTTCTTAGGATTTCCATTGCTTCACTCAATGCCTTATCGTACGCACTTTGAGCCACAACATCAGAATCAGATGGACGACTGTTTCCAGCTTGGCCTAACTTAACATCGTTAAATGCAAGTGATGAACCATGGAAAGTTTGAGCCGCATTGGTATCAGTTTGACGACTATCTGTATCTGGTTGACTCTTAGCTTGACCGTACGCAGTTTGAGCATCTGAGTATCCACGACTGATTTCCTTCTTAAGGGTATCGTTATTACCTTGTGCAGCAAGTAAGTCAGCTTCTGCTTTGCCTTGGTTAAAGCCAACCGCACCACTTTGAGCAAGTTGATTACTCAATTCTTTAGCACGGTTAAATGCCGCAACGTAAGCTGGGTTAGTTTTGCTTGCGTCTGGTTGTGCATTCTTATCTTGGGCAACGGCATTAAATGCATCAGCAGCTCCACGATAAGTTGCATCTTGATTACTTTGACTAGCATGATCAGATGCCTTAGATGCATCCACTTGAGCTTCGTTAAATCCATTATTGGCGTCAGTGTAACCAGTAGTGAAGGCATCCTTCAATGCTTGGTTGTTACCGAATTGACCTAATGATGAATTCAAGTCGGCCTTGTTACCAAATGCAGTAGCACCAGCATTTGCTTGAGCTTGGGCTGCTTGTAATGCCTTAGTGTAAGCTGCTCTAAATGGTGCTGATTGTTCTGCGTTCGCATTTTGACCAGCAGTACCATTCTTAACATCTAACAAGGCAGCAGCGGCTCCACGGTATACTTCATCTCCGTTGCTTGTTGATGCATGGTTTGCACCATCATTAGCATTTTGAAGAGCTTGAGCGTAAGCGTTTTGCGCATCAGTGTAACCTCTGTTGTATGCATCCTTTTGAACTTGGTTGTTACCAAGTTTAGCAAGTTCATCAGCAAGGTTAACACCTTGGCCAAATCCAGTCGCACCATTAGTTGCTTGAGGTTGAGCTTCATTCAATGCACGTTGGTAAGCATCAACATAGACAGGATCAGTTGAGTTCTTAGATTGTGCACCGATGTTGTTAGCCTTCACATCAGCAATTGCATTTGCTACGGCAGCAAATACTAGGTTGCTGTTAGTGTTAGCAGCGTATGGGTTAGTTGCAGTTGGGTTTTGTTGAGCTGCTTCATAAGCAGTTTGGGCATCGTTGTATCCCTTAGTAATTGCATCCTTATCTGCTTGGTTATTACCGGCAGCCATCAATGCATTTTCTAGTGATGATGCCTTGATGAATGCGGTACTACCGTTCTTAGCAAGACCTTGAGCAGCACTCAATGCCTTGTCGTAAGCAATTTGAGCAACTGGATCACTGTCAGCTGGTCGACTATTACCATCTTGACCTGACTTAACATCGTTGAATGCCAAGGAAGCACCATGGAATGTCTTATCAGCGTTGGTATCACTTAGGTGAGTAGTAGTGTCAGGTTGTAATTCAGCTTGTGCGTATGCAGCTTGAGCATCAATATATCCTCTAATTGCTGCATTTTGCAATGCCTTGTTATCGCCTTGAGCACTGATTAATTCTTGTTGAGTGGTTCCTTTACTGAAACCAATTGCAGCATCTTTGGCAATTTGTAATGCCTGGCTCTTAGCACGGCTAAAAGCAGCAAGGTATGCAGCATTAGTTTGTGATAAATCAGGATTTGGATTTTCCCAACGTAATACTGCATTAAATGCATCAGCAGCACCTCGATAGACCTCGTCTTTATCACCATTCGAACTATGAGTAGAACCCATATTAGAATCTTTTTGGGCATCATTGTATCCAAAACTGGCATCGTCATATCCCTTAGCAAAGGTATCACTTAATGCTTGTTTGTTACCAAATTGACCAAGTGCGGTCTTAAGGTTGTCATTATTACCAAATGCAGTTGCCCCGGCATTGGATTGAGCTTGAGCTTGTGTTAATGCCTTAGCATAAGCATCCCTATATGGACCTGATTGTTCTGCAGTTGCATTCTTGCCAACAGTACCATTCTTAACATCTAATAAGGCAGCGGCTGCTCCACGGTATGTTTCATCACCATTGGATGATGTACTGTGGTCAGCTACGTCATTTGCATTTTGTAATGCTTGTCCGTATGCGGTTTGTGCATCATTGTATCCCTTGGAATAAGCATCCTTTTGTGCTTGGTTGTCACCAAATGCAGCAAGTTGTTGTTGTAAATCAACACCCTTACTGAATCCGCTGGCACCATTAGTAGCCACCGGTTGAACTTCGTTTAATGCTTTTTGGTATGCAGCTTGATATGCAGGATCAAAAATCTTGTTAGCTTGAGCTCCTGCTTCACCGTTCTTCACATCGCTAAATGCGTTTTGGGCAGCTTCAAATACCAAGTTACTGTTAGTTCCATTTGCATATGGACTAGTTTGACTAGGTGTTTGTTGAGCTTGAGCGTATGCAGATTGTGCATCGTTGTATCCCTTAGTAAATGCATTCTTATCAGCTTGGTTGTCACCTAGTTTTGCTAATTGATCAGATAATGTTTGACCGTTACCAAAACTAGTTGCCCCGTTATTAGCGACTTGTTTAGCTGCATTTAACGCAACTTGGTAAGCATCTTGATATACCGGGTTAGTTTCGGCAGTGGCGTTTTGACCTTCTTCACCGTTCTTCACGTCGTTAAATGCTGCAGCAGCACCCTTGAAACTTTCGTCGATATTGGTAGTACCAGTATGACTGGTGTTATCTGGTTTTTGACGTGCTTCATCGTAACCTTGTGATGCACTAGCTTGACCATATTGGTATGCGTTGATATCTGATTGAGTCCATCCATTCATATCAGTATTAGTCTTGGTGAAGTTGTTTTGAGCTCCAAGAGAAGCCTTAGTCAACGCCTTGTCGTATTCCAAACTATATTGGTCTTGATATGCTTGAGTCTTATCGGAATTAGTATCGAATGACTTCTTGTTAGCACCATTGATGGCATCAGTGTATCCATCCTTGGCACCATCATGACCAGTTTGAACATTAGTATTTGATGATGAGTAGTTTGCGTTAGCATCCTTTTGACCGTTAAATTCGGTTGCTCCACGTTTACCATCTGCTACTGCTTGAGCTCCAGCTTGATATGCTGCACTAGCATTTTCTGGTGCTTGTTGGTTAGCAATTGCATCATCATGACCTTGTTTAGCATCTTCATAACCCTTTTGTGCGGCTAATCCTGATGCATTACTGTCATCACTCTTAGCACCACCGGCATTGTATGTGTTTGCCCCTTGTAATGCGGCAGTTGCACCATCAGCAGTTGCCTTTTTGTAAGCATCAGCGTATGCCTTAGCTTGAGTGGCATCTGTTGATGTCGAGTTGTTAGTACCGTAACTACTATCGTGGAAACCATTTACAGTTGCGTAGTATGCAGCAACTTGAGCAGGAGTTCCATTGTAGACAGCCCTTGATGGGTTGGTCTTGGCGTCACTGTAACCAGTTTGAACATCCTTAGCAGTCTTAGCACCGGATAGGTATGAAGCATCATTGTTGGATTTATCGACGTTACTACTGTTTTGAGCATTGTAACCAGCTTGAGCTTGGTTGTATGCATTCTTATGAGCAACATTGATTGCGTCATTTGAATTAGTAGCGGTATCTGTTTGGTTCGCATTGAATTGTGCTAAACCTTCAGCAGCAGCTTGGGCAGCTTGAGACTTAGCACTCTTGTATGCGTTGATGTATGCAGTAGATTTACCATCTAGTGAAATATCGTTACCAGTCTTGCCAGCAATGAAACCATCCTTAGCACCTTCAAATGAGTTGTAGGCATCACTGTTAGCAATGTTATTGTTAGCAATTGTAGTGTCACCTTTGATTGCGTTGTATGCGTTTTCTGCATTTTGCTTACCAGCATTGTATGCAACTAATTCAGTTGAAGATAGTTTTGAAGTATCTGTGGATGGGCTAGTTGCGTATGCATCGTTAGCACCGCTAGTAGCAATTTGCTTAGCACTGTCATAAGCATTGTTGTAAGCATCTTGGTATTGAACTGATTGACCTGAAAGACTTGGATCCTTTGGTTCATCATTCTTACCAGTAGCAAACGCAGCTTGAGCAGCTTGATAACCTGCTTTTTCTGAAGCAGATTCGTTACCAGTCAATTGACCGCCACTAGTGAATAATTGACGACCTGAAACCATGTCGTTGTAAGCAGTTACCCCAACCATGAATTGAGGGTTAGCTTCTTGAGATTCTGTGTAATTACCACCATTTGCAGCAGCTTGATAACCTGATAGTGCGTCGGCATAAGCCTTTGCAGCAACACCGCTTGGTGCGTTGGTTACAGCTGGACTGCTTTGGCCGTTGGCAAAGTCCTTAGCACCATCAAGAAGTGCTTGGCTAGCGTCTGCTTGAGCCTTCTTGTATGCAGTTTGGTAAGCCAATGACTTATCAGATAAATCAGTAGTATTACCAGTCTTAGCATCATCGAATGCTTGAAGCGCAGCCTTATTAGCTTCGTTTCTTGGTGCATCGTCAGTGTCATTATTGACCTTACCGTTGTATGCGTCTGTGTATCCACTTAATGCAGATAGACCATACTTGTTACCGGTTTGAGTCCCACTATTTTCACTCTCAGCAACCTTAGTACCAGCAAATCCTTCATTGAAACCTTCTTGAGCATCCTCATAACCATCTTGACCTAGTTTGTCACTTGGTTTTCCTTGGTTATTTACAAATGCGTTGGCCCCTTGTGTGTATTGTACTTGCATTGCTTCAATGGCTTGCTTGTACGCAGCACGTTTGATTGGATTATTTTGAATATCAGCATTGTCTGAGCTAGTGCTGTGACCAGGGTTGTTAACCAAGTCGTCCTTAGCTTGTTGAGCTGCAGCTGTAGCACTTAGGTATACAGGATCTTGGTTGTTGGCATCGGTATTGTTATTAACGATTCCACTAACCGCGTTTTGAACAGTATGAGCTGAGTCAATTCCTGCTTGTTGTGCTGCAGTTGGATGATCGATTGCTGGACCATCTGTGACTGAATCGAAACCAGCCTTAGTTTGTTCATAACCTTGTGTCAAACGATCCTTAGCTTGTTGTGAAGTAACCACGATGGTATCAGTACTGTTAGCACCACTATTGAATTGTTGTAGCCCAGTTTGGTAGTTAGCCTTCAAATCATTAATAGCTTGTTTGTATGCGTCAACATATGCTGGAGCTTTTTCTTGCGCAGATGCAGGACTATCTGGGTTGGATGCAATAGCATTACTTGCATCAGCATAAGCAGATTGAGCGTTTTGATATGCAGTCGAATCAGCGTGGTTAGTTGATGTGTTGTTTTCAGCATCACTTAGACCAGTTTGACTTGAGTGGAACGCATTGTAACCCGCTTTGTATGCGTTAGTTGGGTTAGCTGGTAGGTCTGCTGTTGGATTGTCCTTAGCATAATCGTAACCATCTTTGGCATCTGTATAACCCTTTTGTTGAGCGACTACGTGTGAATCAGTACCAGTTGGTTTATCAGAACCGTTGTTAAACGCAGTAGCACCAGTTCCGGCATCAATTTTTGCTTGAGCCTTGGCAGTTGCATAGGCATCATTGTAAATCACAGTTTGACTTGGGTCGGTTGGTGTTTGGTTAGCTGAGTTACCATTAGCACCATCAGTGTAACCGTTCAATGTAGCCTTGTATGCAGCTTCTTGAGCAGGTGTACTCTTGTATTCAGTACCATTATTTTTAGGATTATCTGTCGCATCCTGGATACCGTTTGCTAATTGTTTAGCGTTTTCAATTCCTTGAATGTAGTTGATATCCTTGTTGTTTGAATCAACGTTACCATTCTTTTTGTTGTTATAACCATCCTTAAATTGAGCATAAGCTGACTTGTAAGCTTGGTTTAATGCACCATTGGAATCAGTTGATTGATCATTTTGACCCTTAGCAAAGTCAATTTGAGCTTGATGAGCTTGGGCTTGAGCTTCGGATTGAGCCTTTTGGTATGCAGTCATGTAACCACTTGGATGATCATTAACGTCAGCTGGCGTAATACCAGTTGCACCCGCTTTAAATCCGGCCTTAGCACCATCAAATGCATTAGCTGCATCGGTACCAGGTACATTTGGATTGCTCTTGGTGTCATCACTCTTAGTGTCGTCATATGCAGTTTGAGCGTTTTGACGACCAGCTGCGTATGCATCCTTTTGAGCTTGAGTCCAGTCATCTTGACTAACTGGTGTAGTGTTGTCAAAGGCTTCATTAGCACCAGCTTGAGCCTTAGCTTTGGCGTCGTTGTAAGCATTGTTGAAGACATCGTTATAAGTTTCAGACTTACTGCTTAGATCAGTTGGTTTATCACCATCATTTTGTCCAATAGTGTAAGCACTCTTAGCAGCTTCATAACCAGCCTTTTCAGCAGCACTTGCATTATCTGGTAATTTTTGACCTGAAACATAATGGTCATGTCCTTGAATTGATTCGTGGTATGCAGTAACACCGGCTTGGAAAGAAGGATTCTTTTGTTCATCAGATGTAATTGTTGAACCATCCCTTGCAGCTTCGTATCCAGACTTGGCTGCTTCGTATGCAACTTGAGATACCTTATCTAACGCCTTATCACCAGTAGGTTCGGTATCACCATCAGTAAACGCCTTGGCACCACTTGTAGTAGCTACTTGAGCAGCTGCCATCGCCTTTTCATATGCTAATTGATAAGAAACCTTAGGTTGGTTTGAAATATCAGATGTCTTGTTTTGCTTAGCATCTTCAAACGCTTGATTTGCAGCAGCATTAGCTTGTTGTTGCATTGCAGTTCCTGAATTATCTTGTTTACCATCCAATGCTGATTGGTATCCATCAAGTGCCTCTTCACCAGCTTTTTGACCAGCTACAGTTGCACTGCTTTGGTTAGGCATTGTAGTGCTATTGAAACCAGCACTAAAACCAGATTGGGCATCGGTATAACCTTTATCCCCTAGGGTTGTGGTTGGTTGAGCTTGATTATTCAAGTAAGCATTTGACCCGTCAGTGTATTGTTGATGCATTTGGTTAACTGCAACTTGGTATGCAGCAGCCTTGATTGGGTTGTTTTGAATGTTTGGATCATCTGAAGTAGTTGAATGATCTGGGTTGCTTTGCAAGTCTTGTTTTGCTTGTTGAGCTGCAGCGTTGGCAGTTTGAACAATTGTATCATCACTATTTAAAACGTTACCAGTTGCTACGCCGTTAACAGAATTAATCACCTTTTGCGCCATTTCAGCACCAGCTTGGGTAGTTGAGTTAGCGTTTTTAGCTGTTGCTTTGTTAATCTTGTCATCGAAACCACGTTGAATGTCGTTGTAACCTTGTTCAATTTGGCTCTTAGCTTGACTTGAAACGGCAACGCTTGTATCAGCTTGCTTATTACCAGAAATGAATTGGTCTTTACCAGTAGCATAGTTTTGATTCAAATCGCTAATTGCCTTAGCATAAGCAGTTTTGTATACCGGTGAGTTATCGCTAGCACCTGCTGGTTTATCTGGATTAGCACTAATTGCTTTAGAAGCAGCATCGTATGCTTGTTGAGCCTTAGTGTATGCAGTGGTATCTGCTGGAGTAGTAGTTGTACCGTTTTCGATATCACTAATACCTGCTTGACCAGACTTGTTAGCATTAAATCCATCTTTGTATGCTTGAGTAGCACCTTCTGGAATAGTAGCAGAACTGTTATTAGCATCACTATATCCCTTTGATGCATCTTCATAACCCCTTTGTTGAGCAAGGTTTTCTGCAGAAGTTCCAGTTGGTTTGTTATTACCGTCAAGGTATGAACAAGCACCAGCTGAAGCGGCATCTCGTCCCTTTTGTTGAGCTACTAGGTAAGCGTCATTGTATGCCTTACTTTGAGTGCTATCAGTGGATTGAGCATTTGCGTTATTACCATTGCTACCGTCTAGGTAACCATTAACGGTCGCCTTGTAAGCAGCATCTTGGGCAGCTGAACCAGAGTTATATGAACCCTTCTTACTTGGATCAGTTAATGCGTCAGAAGAACCCTTAGCAACGTCTTGAGCAGTCTTAACACCAGATAGGTATGAAGCATCCTTGTTGGATTTATCGACATAACCATTGTTTTGAGCATTATAACCAGCTTCAGCTTGGGTGTAACCATTTGAATGAGCAACGTTTATCGCATCCTTAGCATTGGCAACAGCAGTATCTGTTTTATTAGCGTTAAATTCTGCAGCACCTAATTCAGCAGCTTGTTTAGCTTCTTGTTTAGCAGCGTTGTATGCGTTGATAAATGTCTCAGTCTTATTAGTTAGGTCAGTGGTTGAACCAGACTTACCGTCTGAGAAACCAGCCTTGGCACCATCAAATGCTTCAGCAGCATTGCTACCTTGAGCATTTGTGTTTTGTGCATCAACATCGCTCTTAGTTTGGTCGTAACCAGCCTTAGCATTAGTTTGACCTGCTTTATATGCATCCTTTTGAGCTTGATTCCATCCTGATTGGCTAAAAGTAGAGGAAGCATTACCAAATGCTTCTTGAGCACCAGACAATGCCTTACTATTAGCGTCATCATAAGCCTTCTTGTATTCATCTTGGTAAATACCTGATTGTTGACTTAAATCATTTCTCTTAGCTTCATTGTTAGCACCTGATTGGTAAGCGTCACTCGCAGCTCGATAAGCTAATTTTTCAGCTTCAGATTCGTTTCCTGTCAACTTACCACCTGAAACGAATAAAACATGACCATTTTGAGCATCGTGATATGCATTATATCCAGCCTTAAATGAAGCATCATTAGTTTGTGCCTCACTAAGTTGTTTACCTGATTTAGCTAAATCATAACCTGATTGTGCATCATCGTAAGCATCGGCTTGAGCCTTAGTCTTAGCATCACTAGCGACTGGACGACCACTACCGTTAGCAAATGCATTTGCACCAGCAGAAACAGCAGCTTTAGCGTCATCAATTGCTTTGTTGTATGCATCTTGGAAAGCGACTGGCTTAGTTGCCAATTCAGATTTCGTCATTTGCGTGCCGTTCTTAGCATCGTTAAATGCTTTTTGAACACCACTAGCTGCATCCTTAGTTGTTTGTGATGCATTTGCTGGAACTGAATATGTTGAATCATTTGATTGCATTGCTTGATGGTAGCCAGATAGTGCATTTTGCCCAGCTGTTTGGCCAGTCTTAGTAGCACTGTTTTGGTTAGGCATTGTAGTGCCATTGAAACCAGCTTCAAATCCTTCTTTAGCATTGTTGTAACCTAGTTGACCTAGCGCATCATTTTGAGCAGGTTTTGATTGATTACTTAAGAATGCAGTTGAACCATTATCGTAATTTTCCTTGTATTGAGCTTGAGCTTGCTTGTAAGCAGCAGCCTTAACAGGATTATTTACGATATCTGTGTTAGTGGATCCAGTAGAATCAGGATTACTTAATAGGTCACTACGAGCTGCATCGGTTGCACTATTAGCAGCTTGAGCGACTTTATCGTCACTGTTTTGATATAAACCATTAACTGTAGCTTTAACAGCGTCAGTCAATGTCATAGCAGCGCCCATCCCTGCTTTTTGAGCAACGTTTGGATTAGTAATGGTTTGACCGTTAATTGCAGCATTGAAACCAGATTGTGCATCAGCGTAACCTTGGCTAATTCTATCCTTACCTTGTTGAGAATCAGAACTGCTTGTGTCAGCGCTTGATTCGGCATTCAAGAATTGTTGTTGACCTGCAACATAGTTGCTCTTCAAATCATTTTGAGCTTGCTTGTAGATGTCTTTATATGCAGGTGAAGTGTTAGTGGTTGCTGCTGGATTGTCTGGGTTATCGGCAATTGATTGAGCAGCTTCCCTGTATGCTTGTTGAGCTTGAGCATACGCTTTATCGTCTTCGTGAGTAGAAGACGTAGTAGCACCACTTTCAATGTCAGCTAGACCTGTACGAGCAGATTGAGCAGCATTGTATCCAGCCATAAATGATGGATTGTTTTGTTCATCAGCAGTTGGCGTTTGCTTATTAACAGCAGCGTCATGACCCTTCTTAGCATCAGTGTAACCTTGGCTTTTAGCTTGACCAAGCAAACTATTATCGTTTGTGGTGGCTTGACCATCGTTAAATGTGTTAGCACCGTCCGAAGCATATTGTATTCCTAGTGCATGAGCTGTGGTATATGCATCAGTGTATACCTTAGCTTGAGCAGAATCGGCTTGAGGAACTGTTTGGCCACTAGTATTGTTCTTAGCACCGTCTAGGATACCTGCCATAGCAGCATCGTAAGCGGCTCTTTGTGAATCATTAGCTGGTTTAAATGAAGTGTCATCCTTACCAGTTGCTTGTTTAGCTTCTGAAACACCGGTGTCTTCATCATTACGTAGTTGACGACCTGCTTGGTAAGCTGGATCGTTGGTATTGATATCAGCTCCAGCTTTACCATTGTAACCAGCGTCTGCTTGAGTGTAACCGTAGTTTTGAGCAACGCCGTCTGCAGTATTGTCATTTGTTACTTTTGCTTGGTTCTTAGTAAAGGCAGTAACTCCATCGTTAACTTTAGCTTGGGCTTGTTGTTGAGCCTTTTCATAAGCAGCTTTGTAGACAGGGTTACTGTCATTATTCTTACTTTGACCAGCTTGGCCGCTAATAATGTCATTAACAGCTGATTGAGCACCGTTAAATGTCTCTGCTTTATCTGTTCCTGATGGGTATGGATTTGATGCTTTAGTGTTGGTTTCAGCTGTTGAATATGCACTGTTGGCATTAGCTTGACCAGTCGTATATGCATCTTTTTGCTTGTCATTCCAAGTATTCCAAGTACTTGCATCGACAGATTGACCACTTAACACATTAGCTGCCCCTTGAGATGCCTTATTTTGTGCATCTTCATAAGCTGCATTGTATGCGTCCTTGTAGGCTTGACTCTTACCATCAAGATTTGCCTTTTGGTTGTCATCCTTACCAGTTGCGTAAGCAGCATTAGTAGCATCATAACCGTCTTTTTGAGACTGACTCCAAGAATTGTATGTTTCTTGAGATACTGGTGTATTACTTCCCGCAGATGCTAAACCAGTTTGACCCTGAGTGGCGTTGTTAAATCCAATCATAAATGATGGATCATTCTTTTGTGCTTGAGTTAAGTCATTTTCGCTAGTCTTGTTTTTAACGACTGCATCATGACCATTTTGCGCGTTCAAATAACCAGCGCTTTGAACCTTTGATAGAGGATCAGTAGCATTGGTATTACTATAACCATTTACATATCCATTTGCACCATTATCATAGTATGGTTTTGCTTCATTAGCTGCCTTGTTATATGCAGCTTGGAAGGCGTTGCTTGCGTTAGTGTATGAAGCAAGAATGTTACCTTTACCAGCTGAAATGTCATCATAAGCTTGGGTAGCACCAAGATTACCATCCATTTTATTGCTATCTACATTACTGTAAGTAGATGAAGCAATTCCAGTTTTGGCGTCGTTATAACCAGCTAACGCGTTTTTACCAGCTGTTTGGCCAACTAATGTTTGACTATGGTTATTTTGAAGGTTTGCACCTGTAAAGCCGGATTTGAATCCATTTTGTGCATCCTTGTACCCCATGTCGTATTCAGTAGTTGGATTAGCAGATTCAGCTTGACTGTTTAGGTATTGTTGAGCACCTGCATTATATTTAGCCTTCATAGCATCAACTGCTAATTTGTAGGCAGTTCGATAAACATCATTATTGTTATTTGGATTTACAGATATTCCTCCAGCTTCGTCGGAAGTATCTGGATTAGTATCAAATGCATTTTTAGCATCTCCAGCAGCTAACGCAGCAATATTATAGATTTGATTTGATGTTAGACTACTGTTGCTTGTTCCTGTGTTAGCAATATCATTAGCTGCTTGAACAACAAGTTGACCTTGTTGTTGACCATATAATGAACCGGAATTTTTATAAGTGGATGGCACATTTTGTGATAGTACACCATATCCATAACCAACTGTGGCATTGTTCAAACCTTTTGTTCTCATACTTGTTGAATATGAGTTTGATCCAGCAGGCACAGAAGTATTTTGTGTGACGCTTGATGCCAAAGCTTGGTATCCGATTTGATAATCATTTTTCAATTCACCCATAGCAACACTGTATGCGTTTTGATATGCTTGAGATTTTCCAGTCCTATTTGGCATTGTTGTCGCATCAGGATTTTGGATTAATTGAGTATATGCATCTCTATAAGCATTTAGTGCATCTTGATATGAGGTCGAGTCCTTAACACTACTTTGGTTAACTGTGTTTCCATTAACAGCATCAATATTACCTGCATTTTCAGATTGATATGCATTGTAACCAGTCATGTATGCAGTATTAGATGGGTTTTGAGCAATTGATTGAGCTAAACCATCACTGAAACCCTTTTGTGCTTGCCCATATCCATAGTTAAATGCTCGTGAATCAGCATCATTACCTATTGCTTGGTTTTGACCTCTAACGTATGCTGAAGCACCGTTATTTCCATCTGTAATGGCAGTGTTGTTTGATTGGTTATAAGCATCAACATAAGCTTTGGCTTGATTTTGATCACGACTCTTTGGTTGACTAGCTGAATTAGGCGTATTATTCCAAACATCATTGTATGCTCCAGCAGTACCGTCATAAGCAGCGTCCCTTGCTGCTGAACCACTACTATATTGACCAATCTTAGTTGGATCAGCCTGAGCATCCTTAATACCTGCTTGAATATCTGAATACATCTTGCCACCATTAATGTAGGCAATATTTTGGTTAGTGGAATCAAATTCATTGATCTGTGCCTTACCGTAACCAATTGATCCTTGATTAAAACCATCTTGTCTTGCATCATCGTCAATGGTTTCAGGATTATTATTTGGTTGTGGTGCTGTTATATTACCTTTTTGGAAGTATGCCAATCCATCTAATTCAGATTTTTGTGCATTTTGGGTAGCGGCATTAAATGCTGCTACATAGGCATTAGAAGTCTTGTTAACCTCCTTACCATTGGAAGGTAATGATAATGTAGATGTATTAGTAGACTTAACAGTGGCGTAAGCATCCTTAACACCATAGTAAGCATTTAACTGATCACCAGTTAGGCCGTTATCGGTACTATTCAATTGTTGGGCTTGAGAAACACCACTACCAGATTGTTGACCTTGAGTATAACCAGTTAGGTAGGTTAAATCTTGACTACTCTTAGGTTTATTTGCCACCCCCTCGGTATATCCGTTTGCAGCACTTTTACCACCTGCAGCATAGTTAGAATCACTTGCCGCTTCGCTTTGACTGAAGGAACCGGCTGTATAATCGTTGGCCCCCGCTTGTTGGCGACCTGATGCATTAGCTAGACTATAAGCGTTTTGATAAATAACGTTGTTCCCTTGTGTAGAACTGTAGGTGTTCTTGTTGGTTGATGTTCCTTGAGTACTTGCAACACCATCTTGATATCCATCAACAGAACCTTGGTATCCATTTTGATAAGCAGTCTGGTTAACATTAGATGGAATGCTACCTGCAGATGGAACATTACTGATATTTGGTTTTGCCTTAACATTAATAAGTCCATTGTTAGTCCCCAATGCTTGTGAGTATGCCATGGTATATACGGAACTGTAATCAGTATTGTTATATTTACCGGACTTAGCATCGACTAGTGCTTGCATTGCATCCGCATATCCATCTTCACTTCTATTAATAGTTGATGTAATACCACTATTAAAGTCAGTAATTGCATCTAGGTAACCTTGCTTATACTTTGCACCTAATTTGAATCCACTGGATGCATTGGTATTAGCTGGCGCGGAAGTATTAGTTGTATTAATTGCTTGTTTGAATCCTTCTGTTGCTTGGTTGTACGCTTGAATATATGCAGCCTGCATTGCTGGAGTACTTTCACGATTTGCACTCGCAGCGTTACCATTCGCGAAATCTTGTTTAGCATGGTCAGAAGCTGCATTGATATCAGCTACGGCAAGGTTGTATCCGTCAACATAAAGTGTTCCGTTTGGACTATTTTGAATCGTTGTAATTTGACCATTAGCAGCTGCATTGCTTAATGCATCGAAAACACCATGATAAGTTTCTGATGTTGAATCTGCAGGATATTGCGGATTCTTTTTACTTTCAGCTTGAGCATAATCTCTTAAGAAAGTAGTTCCAACACCCTGACCAGCAATATAGTTAGCATTTGTTGTTGCAGTGTTACCAGAAGATGGCAATTTAATCTTATCGTGGTATCCATCCATTACTTGATTGTAAGCTGCTGTATAAGCATCGTTCTTAGCACCATCCGCATTTAATGTTAAACCAGATGCTGTTTGATTTTGACTTAATTGTTGCAATGCTTCACTAGCTAAATTAGCGCCATCTGAATAAGCCTTGTTATATGCATCAACGAAGACCTTGTCAAATTGGGAAGTAATTGTCTTAGAACCAGTAGTTGAACCAGTAGCAACATCCATGTATCCAGCCTTGGTACCATTGTAGGCATCCAATTGATCTGAATCGCTTGGTGCGTTGTTTTTAACTGATTGAATAGCAGTATTAATCCCTGTTTTTAAGTTTTGTTTTTGAGTTTGACCATCTATATAACCAACGGAGTTGGTATTAACGTTGTTTCCAGTAGATCCATTGTATCCGTTAGTTAGGTCATTAAAACCAGCTTTGATGAATCCAAATGAAATCTGAGGAGTATTGTTAGCTGTAGTTGGAGGAACGGTTGTCATTTTCGCAACACTTTCACCACTTTGGTAATCGGCTTGTGCTTTAGTACTGAACCAATTTTGCAAGTCTTTGTACAAAGTACCAGTATTATCTTGGCTATGGCTGTATGCGTTATTTTGCAATGACAATGATGCCAACTCAGAGTTGAAGATGTCGGCAGCGACGTTATATGCTACCGACTTGTTACTATCATTACCTGTTAAGGACGGTTTAGTACTAACTAACGCATTATTAGCATCATTAAATCCGGTTGTAGCATCATTTTTAAATGCTGTATAACCCATATTGTATGCATTTTGTAGCCGTGCAGTAAATTGGTTAATGATATCTTGAGAGTTTACATAAGACTGATCATCCTTATTAGATGGTGTTGGGTATACCGGTAAGGTTTGTTCATTACCATCTCGAGCATCCAATAAACCACGTTGGGCTGTTGAATACCCTTGATTGTAATAGTTAATGTAGTAAACATCTTTATTATTTACAGATGCCACTTTTTTATTTTGAATGTAATCGCGCGCACCTTGAAGAAAGGCATCTATATCACCAGATTTTTTGGCATCAGATATTTGGTCACTAACCCCAACTTTAAACCCAGTAACGTATGTCTTACTAGTGCTATTAGTGGTTGCGTTTGGATTATTTGTAGCAGCAGCATACCCATCAGCATGCCCTTGTTCAGCTGTTTGTACACCCGTTGCATAGTTGTTATCTGTTTTTTGTAGGTTTTGATTAACGTTATTGGATACGTAATCATTGGCACCAGCTTGTTGTTTTCCTTGTGCATTACCCTCAGCATATGAGTTAGTATAAGTCGCTTGAGCATTACCTTGGTTGTTATTAGCGTTTGGTGTCCCGCCAGAGTTTATAGCGATACCATCTTTATAACCATCAACCGCCCCTTTATATCCTGTTGAGTATGAATTTTGGACGTTTTGGTTGGTATAGGTGCTTGGCACTGATGTAGGGTTATCCTGAAAGGTGCTAAGCTGACTGCTATCAACACTTTTTACATTGGTTAGTCCATCAGATTGACCTTGGTTGAACGCAGTTTGTGCATCATTATAACCATTAGTATATGATTGTTGCCCAATCGTTGAATTATTATAGGGTGCAGTTGGTGTGCTTGAACCCTTAGTGTTATAACTATTAGCCCCTGCTGCATAAGACAAAGGTTGTACATATGCAACGTAACCAACTTCTTCGATTTGGTCTAGCTTAGTTTCAGTTTGGCCAATTAGGTTTACGTCAGATTGGAATGGACTATTTATTGATCTAGATCCTTGGTAATATCCGTATTTAATACTCTTGTATACAGTTCTATCACCTGCAAACGAATCATCACTCAATGCTCCGTGACTGGTCATTTGACTTTCTTGATTACCAGAAGCATATAAATTAGTAGCCGCCTTGTTAATCGCAGCCTGAGCAGCATTGTAACCATCTTGAACTGCGGAGAAGTTAAGACTTGGGTCAGTGTTACTTTGTGTAGGCTGGCTTTGAGACATTGCTCCAGCGATTAATGATTTGGCGTATTGGTATCCAGCTTGTTTAGCACGACTAGCTGTTGCATCCAATTTTTGGTTATTTACTGCAGCAAAATAACCAGCTTCAGCATCTAGGTATGCTGATTGTCGGTTAGGATCTGTAATCGCAGCGTATTTTGAATTAGCTGCTTGGATTGTCCCGTTTCTTTCATCTTGAACGAAGTCAGAAGCACCAGTTGCATCCGCAATCCCGGCTGTCGTACCAGTGGCTGGCGCACCCAAATAAGATGTCGGAAGATTAGATTTGCTTATAATCGTATTGGCATCTAGTCCAAGGTTATTTGTCGATAATGCGGCAGTATAAGCGGATACATATTGATTCATCCCTGCTTGATAATCAGGTAGTTGTGATAATGAATTAGTTGTAATACCATTCCTGGCATCCCTTACACCTGCATCATACAAAGCACGTTCGTAACCTTGTGCATATGCAGTTGGGTTTGGTGAATTAGAGTAGGCACTTGTCTGTCTAAGTTGGTCGACAGAAAGTGGATTGTTAATATTAAATGCTTGATATCCAGACTTAGCAGCTGTGTAACTTACAGAGTAATCAGTGTTAGTTTGAGTATTAAAATCTTCTTGATTTTTAGCATTTAAGTTATTGTTTACCAAGTCGATTAATGCATCACTTGCACCAAGTTTTTGTTTTGATAAGTCATTGGTACCAACTAAGAAAGTACCATTTGTATCCTGTGCAATTTGACCATTTTGTAATGAATAACCTTCAATATTTGTGACAGAGTTACTACCACCCAATACACTTGTGACACTGGCTAAACCATACTTAAGTCTCATTCCGACATAAGTTGGATTAGATGCCACTGACTTAGGAATTGTAAAGGAAATTGGAATAATTGAACCGTCGTAGTTACTTGGAACCGATACAAAACCATAGTAAGAATTAGGATCTACAACGTTAGGTGTCGTATTTTTAAGAGTTGAATTATTGTAACTAGTTAATGAATTAAAGTTACCATTCGGATTTGTGTTAGAATAACCGACCCCGTAGTAAATATTTTGGTAGTTACCAGAATAATTTGAAACTTTGGCATTCGCAGTCACAACAGTATCTCCATTACTATTAACGTAGCTTTGAAGATTTCCAACAAATTGAACTGATGGTAGGTTGGAAATGACTAATTTATGAGTATCAGAGATTTGTCCAGATACACTTCTTCCATCAGAAGTAACACCGGTATAAGTAGTGCTTCCAGAAGGTAATTGGAATTTGTAGAAATTAGTTGGAGTAGTAGAGTTATCTGTTGTTACAGCAACGTTATAGGCAGTAATGGCCCCAGAATAAGTTTGTCCATTGGTACCACTATTAGTTTGAAATGCATTAGTAGAATTATTTGTCAAAAAGACCGCATTATCTGGACCAACACTGTTCATGTTCAAATTACCATAGTAAGGAATTACATATCCCCCACCATTATCGTATAAACCTACGATTAAATTACCACCATTAGCAACATTAAAGTTTGCAGTTTGAGGATTTCCAGAATTATAGTTATTGATTAATCCACCATAGGTAACTTGTTTAGATGGGGTTCCACCAACGTTATAATTGGCTCCGACTGATGAACTAGGGGCTTGAGCTAAAAGCACCTTGATTAGTCCACCATTAATTACATTAATCGTAGTGGTTCCTTTGAAGTCAAATGCTTGTCCATATTGTCCCGGAACACCGTTAGCACCTTCATAATTAATTGTCCCACCATCAACATTAATAGTGGAAGTAACAGCAGAATCGGTAGCAATACCTGAACCGATATAATTAGAACGGGTAGATTGTCCACCAATCAAGTTCAAAACCGCATTTTTAAGAACGTTCAGTGAAGGCGTGTTAGCACCGCCGGAGGATAAATAAATACCATAGTTAGCTCCATCGTATGCGCCTTCAGCTTTTCCATAAGCATCACGAGTTAACAATGTCATCTTAGAGTTTTGACCAAGAGTAAAGTTTCCTTTAGCAATGATGTTGGTACCACCATTGTCTGGAGAAACAGCTCCAAAGTATCGAGCACCGTCTTCTAGAACAAAGTTATTGACTTCAAGGTTCTCTTGGTTACCTCCACCCTGAATCGCATCCCCACTTCTTTGATAAGGAGTATAATTATTATTGTTATTGTAATTGTAAGCAACATTACCATTAGTTGTATTAATATCATATGGGTTTAAGATGTTAACATTTCCAGAAAAGAATACGTCATTTGAATAAGCACTAAGTAATTGAGGCCCCACGTAGTTCAAGTTAGAATAATGGATACTTCCACTTCCATTTAATTGAAAAGGACCATAATAATTAGATCCATATAGAGTTTGGAAATTCTTTAAATATAAATCTTTAAAAGCATTTCCACTTATGGCGTAGTTCATTCCGTTAAAGTCCATTAAGTGATTCTGACCATCAACTATTAACGACGATAAGTTAGTGGTGATTGTTGAATTAGTGAATCCACTTAAAGTATTTCCAGTTAATCCCACATCACCGACTAACCTAATATTATTAACGTTAGCTGAAATTGACCCACCTGAATTTGAAATGGAGTTTTGTTGCCCAGTTAAAACTGAATAGAATTGTTGTCCATTTAAAACAAATGCTGTACCACTCTGTGATTTCGTTACAACGTCGTTATAACCTAGAGTGTTGTAATCTGTATCACTCGTTGCTGTTTTAGCTTGAATTGAACTGTTCCCATTATAATTATCATTGGTGAAAGTTTGTGAAATAGCCAGCTTAGCACCACGATAAGCTTGATCATAAGGATTATTTGTTGGTTGAGTATTAGATTGAAGATAAAAATCAGTATTGTTTGTGGAACCTTTTGAAATACCAGTCCACTTACCAGATTCAGCATCATTAATTCCTTGTTGAGCTAACGCCATATTAGCCCCTGTTTGAAATGCTTTGTTCAAACCGGCGTAATTAGCATACATTTGTTCAGCGTTGGTAATCACTTGGTTGTTTTGATCTGGAACAGTAATAGTTGTACTTGGTAATTGAACACTGACGTTATCTGCATTATTTAATTTGTTTAACAATGTTGTTTCATACTTATTAACAGAGTTAGTTGCTTCAATCGGGTTGTTAGCACCACCACGATAAGGTGAGTCACTACTAGCGTATGATTGAGGAGTTCCATCAATGATTGCCTGAGCAGACATAGTGGCTCCAGAAACAGGATCACTACTTTGTAGTGATGCTACTGCAGCTGCACTTGGAGTACCAGAAGGAACTGCTAAACTGGCGTTAGCAGTGGTTCCGTTATCATTACGTCTAACTGGAGTATTACCATAGTATGTGTAATCTTGAGTACCTGCACCATAACCATTTGTTAATTGGTTGTAGGCATTCATAGCCGCTTGAGCACCATTGTAGGCAGCGTTGTAGTAGTTTACAGCTTGTCCGGTTAAGTTATTTGAGTTGTTACCTTTCCCGTTGAAAGCATCTGAATAACCTTGTTGAATTTGTTGTGAATAACTAGCTGATTCGTCATTGTTGTTAAAACTAGGAGCTTGACCATTCGTAGTTCCTACAGTAACAACTGGAGCAGACGCACTGGTTCCTGAAGACGCAATGGTCCCGTTATTTGAGGCAGCGTTATTGTTATTTGCAGCGTTTCCGCCACCACCACTTTGTTGATTGGTTGTAGTACCACCGTTTCCACTATTTTGAGTGTTTCCACTGTTACTATTGCTTGGGGCAGGATTGGTACCATTAGATCCATCAGCGGCATGAGCTGTCGTCCCGCCCATTGTGTATGCAGTGGTTCCCAAAAAGGCTAATGTCGCAACGGATACTACAACCCATTGTTTCTTAACCTTCTTCATCATTTTTTTATCTTTTACTTTATTAAATTGCTGCTTGTTATATTGCATATTAATGGCCCTTTCAAAAAATTAAGTTACATTATTAGGTGTCGATGTTAATAACTATTTATTGTATGTTTTGTAAAGTGCTAATTCATAAAAACCGCGCACTTAAGGTAATTTTACATAATCTTTATATTATCATTTTCTTAAAACTTTTTAAAACATTTTGAAGAAGTTTTTAACTTTATTAGATTAAAACATACACCGTGTCTAATAAAATCTCCGAAATAACGGTGAAATCATGTGTTTAAGGATTTTTTAATATTTAAATATAGTTATATAAATTGTTAAATATTCTTTTAATTTCAATCTCAAATATCATAACATATAACTTAAGATTTCTATAATAAAAATAAACATAAAAATACTTATTTAGCTTTACTTGCAAAGATTAAATAATTTTTCTTCTAGCTTTCATTATCAATGATTTTCTTTTACAATATAATAAATAATATTTGCGTTAATATGGGAGGTATAAATTTTGTCACAACAACGATTATTAGACATTAAAAACGGCTATAACTTCCGTGAACTTGGTGGATACCAAACCGAAGATGGCCGTTTTGTAAAATGGAATAAAGTCCTGCGTTCTGGAGAACTATCCGAATTATCTGATTCTGACTTAGCTTTTTTGGAAGATTATGGTATTAATTTCGATGTCGACTTAAGATCAGACACTGAAAGACAAAAGGCTTCAGATAAATTACCTAAAAAGACAAAGTTTATCGCAAACCCCGTCTTCAACAGTGGTCATGATAAGACTGAGCGTCAATATGCTGAACAATACATGAATGATGCTACGCGCGGCAAACAAAATATGATTAATTCATACCAGTCAATGGTAACTAGTCCATCCGCACAAAAAGCTTTTAAGAATCTTTTTAAAACTTTATTGGCTAACACTGACGACGGAGCTGTACTATTCCATTGTGCGCAAGGAAAGGACCGTACTGGTCTATCAGCTGCTTTCTTCTTGTTTGCTCTGGGCGTTGATGAAGAAACTATAAAAAAAGATTACTTATTATCAAAAGAAGCAATGAAACCATTCATTCAAGTGAAAATTGATCAATACAGTAAGTACGGTATGACCGAGGAACTTCGTCAAAACCTACACGACTTATATACTGTTGATGAATCATACTTTGATGCTGCTATGGATACCATCAAAGCTAAATATGGTAACATTAATAACTTCTTGCATGAATTCATCGGGTTAACCGATGATGATATCGCTAAATTAAAAGAAATTTACCTTACTGATTAAATAACATTGGAGTGATTTTTATGGGATTTAAAAAAGCTGCTGCTGCTTTAGGTATAATGTCTACTGCAGTTGGGGCAGGAGCTTTTATGTTCAGTAACTACCTATTTAAATTAGGTATGAACAGAAAGGACGACGAACCTGTCCCACAAACTAGCCAATTACGTTTTGCATACGCATACTACCGTTATGTCGATTGGTTCCACGCTATTCCAAAAGAAGAATGGGTATTAAAAGAAGTCGATACTGGAGAAAAAATGATTGCTTCATATGTCCCCGCTGAAGAAGAAACAAAGAAAACAATCATTATGGCTCATGGTGTTGGATGCAATCGTGAAACAATGGCTAACTTCATTAAGATGTACCACGAATTAGGTTTTAACGTCTTAGCTCCAGATGATCGTGCCCACGGCGATAGTGACGGTAAATACGTCAGCTATGGCTGGAAGGATCGTATCGACTATCTTCGTTGGATTAGGCTAGTACTTGAAAAAGTCGGTGAAGATGCCAAAATTCTTTTGTTTGGTATCAGTATGGGAGCTGGAATTGTCACAATGTTAAGTGGCGAAGATTTACCAAAACAAGTTAAAGCAATTATCGCTGATTGTGGATACACCAATGTTGGTGATGAATTTAACTACCTACTAAAAGATATGTTCCACTTACCTCCATACCCAATTGAACCTCTGGTCAGTGCAATTAACTGGTATAAGGTTGGATATCGTTTGCATAATGCCTCATGCACCGAAGCATTGAAGAAAAATGATTTACCTACCCTATTCATTCACGGAGATAGCGACATTTACGTACCAACTTACATGTCTTATGAAAACTACGCTGCATCTAATGGTCCAAAACAACTTTGGATCGTGCCAGGTGCTGGTCATGAAGAAAGCTTCTGGGTTAATCCAGTTGCATACAAAAAACGTGTTAAAGATTTCTTACGTACTCATTTTGACTAATAAAAAAGACTCAGCATTTCGCTGGGTCTTTTTATTTAGTCATTATTTTCATTGTATTCTTTAGTCCATTCTGATTCACTCAAAATAGATTTAGCAAAATTATCTACATGTTTTTTTTGTACCACAGTATTGTAGTATGTCTTAACCAAAGACAACACACTAACTGTTTTATTTACCTTCGGAGCTTGAGATACAGGTCTATTACCCAAATGAGATGAATCGAGATATTGAAGCTTAACGTTTGATCCGTCAACATCAAATTGAAGATCAGCTAAACCATCACCATTTAAAGTTAATGAACTGTATCCATTGGATTTCGTCCCATCGTAACAAATCCTACTAAGGTAATAGTCGTCAGTATTTCCATCATCATTACCTAAAAATTTACTCTTTATAACAGTGTTGTAATGAGAATATTGATCAAAATTAGTCTTTTTACCCAAAGATTTAGACTGCTCATCTCTAGTCCATTCATAAGCTAATAATCCAATTGTTTTATCATCCAAGTTATTTACATTAACTTGACTAGAATGATTATCACTTGAACTACAACTAGTTGAGTTAGTAGCTGTCGAACTGACCTTTTTTGAAGTTGCCCCCGCTCCATATGGTTTATCTGATGAAGTATTTGATTTACTCTTTCCACAACCCACTAAAGCAGTTGAGATTAAAACAAGTACCCCCATCATACATATAATTTTTTTCATCACAAAACCTCCCTATAATATTTTTATAATATCATTAATTTAAGGTTATGGAAAATTATAATAAAAAAGGAATAACCTTACAGGCTATTCCTTTACTTAATAGTTAGAGTCATAAACATTGATGCATTAATAATCATGTAGACAACAATTGAAATCACTAGTGGCTTCCAATCGTACGCTAGACTAACTTTCACACGGTTAAACCAGCGTCTGAAGTAATGTCCTTCATCTGCATCAATAATTGAATCAATAATGTTGAAACTAATCTTGGCATTAATATAAGCCATATATAGAATCGTCAAAGCACCAATTAATAATACTAGTCCGCCTAAAATATCACCGACTGGAAGTGTGTAGTAAGCAAGTGCTAATTCCTGCCCAGCCAGTAATAACGTAATAATTGTTGGTAAAGCCACAATGCGACGTGATGGTAACAATGTGCAAACTAGGTAGAACAATACCAAGATCACTGCATAAATTAATGAACTTAATAATGTTGACCAATTAACTAAAAAGAATGTCACTTTCACACTGCCCCAGTGAGCAAAGTGGGCTTTACTAAAACTGTAATAAACTGTAAATAAGAAGAATAGGATAGCAAATATCCATCCTTCTTTTGTCATTTGAAATTTTTTATTCATTATATATCACCTACCATTCATTCTAACTGATTTTAAAAAATTACACAAAAAAAGAGCTGACGGATTGCCAACTCTTTTTGTTTTACATTAAACCACAACGTTTGAAAATTTCATCGACGTGGCGGATGTGATAGTGATAATCAAAGGCATCATCAATGTCTTCTTTGGAAAGTTTTTCGTTAATTGTTTCGCTTGCTTCCACCAATGGCTTGAACTGCTTGCTTTCATCCCAAGCAATTGCAGTAAGTGGTTGAACTGTGTCATAAGCAGCTTCTCTAGTCATTCCCGCTTCAACTAATTTCAACATCACACGTTGTGAGTAGATTAGACCATTTGTGATATTTAGATTACTTAACATTCTGTCTTCGAATACATCTAAGTCACGAACAATGTTGTTAAAACGATGCAACATATAATCAATTAAGATAGTAGAATCTGGCAAAATAACACGTTCTGCTGATGAGTGAGAGATGTCTCGTTCATGCCATAATGCGACGTTTTCCATCGCTGTCACAACGTGGCCTCTCATAACACGTGCTAACCCACAGATATTTTCTGATCCAATCGGATTTCTCTTATGTGGCATTGCTGAAGAACCTTTTTGGCCTTTAGCAAAATGTTCTTCAACTTCATGAATTTCTGAGCGTTGTAAACCACGAACTTCGGTTGCAAATTCTTCTAGACTAGTTGCAATTACACCCAAACATGCAATGTAATTTGCATGTAAATCACGAGGTAGGACTTGACTGGCAACTGATTGAGCACGAATACCTAATTTATCACACACATATTGTTCAACGTATGGATCAACATTCGCAAAAGTACCAACGGCACCGGAAATCTTACCTGCTTCAACATCCTTAGATGCAATGTTAAAACGTTCCAAGTTACGTTTCATTTCTTCATACCAACGAAGTAACTTCAAACCAAATGTAGTTGGTTCAGCTTGAACACCGTGGGTTCTACCCATGATAACAGTATCCTTGTATTTAAGTGCTTTGTTACCGATAGTTTCAATAATTTCTTCGATATCCTTTCGAATAATCGCATTGGCCTGTTTCAAACGATAACCTTGTGCAGTATCAACGATATCTGTACTGGTCATACCGAAGTGAATCCATTTACTTTCATCGCCCAAGTATCTTGAAACATCACGAGTAAATGCTACGACATCATGATGGGTAGTCTTTTCAATTTCTTCAATTTCTCTTTCATCGAATGTAGCATTCTTTTGAATCTTAGCTAAATCCTCTGCTGGAATTTCTCCTAACTTAGCCCAAGCTTCGTCAACTGCTACCTCCACAGCTAGCCATGAGGCGTATTGATTATATTTAGACCATACATTTCCCATTTCTGGTCTGGTATAACGATCAATCATCACAATCCATCCTTTCGAATATCTTGCTTTAATATTAACATACAAAATTCGTTTTTTCACTATTATATTAAAATTAATTATACTTATTGTTCGTTTTTTGTCTTTTTTCCGAACATTATTTTCTCATTTGTACAAATAGTTCTTGATTAATTTTTCCATCATGGTAAAATCTTTCGTGGAGTGTTGAAACACGCTCCTCAATACTTAATGAAATATATGAGGTGAACTTGATGTCATCAATCGTTATTATAGGTAGCCAATGGGGCGACGAAGGAAAGGGTAAAATTACCGACTTTCTAAGTCAAGATGCTGATATGATCGTAAGATATTCTGGCGGAGACAACGCCGGCCATACCATCGTTATTGACAACAAGGAATTTCACTGCCGTTTAATTCCATCTGGAATCTTTTATTCCGATAAACTAAGCATCATCGGAAACGGAGTTGTAGTTAATCCAGAAACCTTAATTTCTGAAATGGACTACTTAGAAGAAAATGGTTTTGATTATTCTGGACTACGTATCTCAAACAGAGCCCAAGTAATCATGCCATACCACATCTTGTTTGATAAATTACAAGAAGAACAAAAAGAACATAAATTAGGTACCACCCATAAGGGAATCGGACCGGCTTACATGGATAAACTAGAACGTATTGGTATTCGTATCGCCGACTTAATTGACGAACATACCTTTGCTGACAAGTTACACCAAGCATTAAACATTAAAAATAACATCTTAGAAAAACTTTACGACCAACCTGGTTTTGACTTCGATGAAATATTCACCAAGTACAACGCATACGCTAAAAAGATTGCACCATTCGTTACTGACACTTCTCTACTAATTAATGAAGCTTTAGATAACGACAAAAAAGTACTATTTGAAGGTGCACAAGGCGCAATGTTAGATATCGACCATGGAACTTATCCATACGTTACTTCATCTAACCCTACCGCCGGAAATGCGGCTACTGGTACAGGAATTGGTCCTAACCGTATCAACTCTGTTGTTGGTGTATGTAAGGCATACACCTCACGTGTTGGTGATGGTCCTTTCCCAACTGAATTATTTGATGAACGTGCTGATCGTATTCGTGAAGTTGCTCATGAATATGGTGTTGTTACTAAGCGTCCTCGCCGTATTGGTTGGCTAGATGCCGTTGTATTACAACACGCCGTTCGTACTTCTGGTATCACCCATCTATCACTTAACTGTTTAGATGTATTATCTGGTTTTGAAACCGTTCGAATCTGTACTGGATACAAATACAATGGTGAATTAATCAAATACTACCCTGCTAACCTAGACTTCTTAGACAAGTGCGAACCTGTCTTTGAAGACCTACCTGGTTGGTCAGAAGATATCACAAAGTGCAAAACTGTCGAAGAACTACCCGCCAATGCACAAAATTATCTAAACCGCGTTGCTGAACTAACTGGCGTTGAACTATGCACCTTCGCTGTCGGTCCAGACCGTGAATCTACAAACATTTTGAAAAACGTATGGGAAGATCATAAATAAAGTGAGGTCATTGTAATGAGAACTTTTGATTACCACAATGTTCAACTATTACCTGAAAAATGTATCATTAAGAGCCGTAGTGAAGCTAATACTTCAGTTCAATTCGGCCCACATAAATTCCAATTACCCGTTGTTCCCGCTAACATGGAAACAGTCATGGACGAAAACTTAGCTACTTGGATGGCTCAACATGATTACTATTATGTAATGCACAGATTCCAACCGGAACAACGTCTAGAATTTGTTCAAAGCATGCACAAGAAAGGTTTATTTGCTTCAATTAGTGTTGGTATCAAGGATGCTGAATACGACTTTATCGACGAATTAAAAGCTGCTGACGCCGTTCCTGAATACACCACTATTGATGTGGCTCATGGTCACTCAGACTTCGTTATCAAGATGATTAAATACATCAAAAAAGAAATTCCAGAAACCTTCCTAATAGTTGGTAACTTAGGTACCCCTGACGCGGTTCGTGAAATCGAAAATGCCGGTGCCGATGCCACTAAGATTGGAATTGGACCCGGTAAGGCATGTATCACTAAGTACAAGACCGGTTTCGGTACTGGTGGTTGGCAACTTTCCGCACTTAAATGGTGCTCAAAAGCTGCAACCAAACCAATGATTGCTGATGGTGGTATCCGCACTAATGGTGATCTTGCAAAATCAATTCGTTTCGGCGCTACCATGATGATGATTGGTTCAGTATTTGCTGGCCATGTTGAATCACCTGGTGAAATTGTTGAAAAGAATGGTAAGAAATTCAAGCAATACTGGGGTTCAGCTTCTGCCAAACAAAAAGGTGAACACCACAATGTTGAAGGTCGTCAATTATTAATCCCATTCAAGGGAAACATTGAAGACACTCTACTTGAAATGAAGGAAGATTTACAATCCTCAATCTCATATGCTGGTGGAAAAGACTTAATGTCACTACGTAAAGTTAACTACGTACTACTAGACAGCATTGATGAATCATAATATTAAAAAAAGGCCAACTCTTAAGAGTTGGTCTTTTTTTATTTAAAGTATTTAGCTGTTTTATCGTTTAATGTGGTAACAGAACTTAATTTAGCCCTTACCATTGTACGGTTAGGTTCGTTAGGTGTTCCACTCGCACAAGTAATCAATGTTAACGTCGGCTTCTTATATTTCTTGGTAATGAACTGTGTATCATATTGACTGATCACACTGACTGAACTGACTTCATACTTGTAGACTTTTTTACCATTGGTGATGTAAATTGCTTCACCTTCAACCACCTTGTGTAATGGACCAAACAAAATCTTTTCATTGTTCATATGATGTCCGGCAATGGCATAGTTACCCTTCCCCAATTGTTGATTAGGTTTCATAGTTCCTACACCTGACAATAGTTCTTGATTATTCAAACCATAGTATACAGGTAAATTAATTGAAACCGATGGTATGGAAATCTTTCCAATCATTGTGTGCTTATGACTAAAGATAGCCTTTGAGATAGAAGAAGCGCTCACGCTCTCAATCTTTGAAAAATCAAAGTTAGCATTTTTGCTCTTATCTTGTTGAACGATTTTTCCATTCATTTCACTATTAGTCAAATGTTGAATAACTGAATTTTCTAGAAATGGTAGGCTGACTAAGAAAATTCCAACCACAAGCAATAACACCCATGTAGCTGTATATAACTTCTTTTTCATAATGATTCCTCACTAGTTATTTTATATTTTTATCGTACCACAAAAAATCCAAATTTCGTTATATAAAGCGCAACCATTACCAATTCTTAAGTAAAAAAGACCGGTTTCCCAGTCTTTTTTACTTAGTCTTCAATTATCTTTAATTGGCCTCGGAAATCATCTAGTGATGTATATCCTTTAGCCTCCATAATGTCAGTTAATTCTCTTGTTACTCGTTCAAAAGTTCGTAGTCCTTCTTCATATAGTTGAGTACCAATTGAAACCATTTCTGCACCACACAAGATGTGGGCGAATGCATCTCGTCCATTGGTAACTCCACCGGTACCGATAATCTTAATGTCGTCGTTTAGACGTTGTCGCAACCCACGGACATTGGCTAAAGCTGTCGGTAGTACCATCGATCCTCCAACACCTCCAAAGCCACCCTTTGGTTTTAATACAACCGTTTCAGAATTGGTATCAACCCACAGACCATTTCCGACAGAGTTAATCGTATTAACGTGACTTAGTGGATACTTGTTCAATACTTCAGCAATCATGTCAAAATGAACTAGGTCAAAGTATGGTGGTAACTTAATCCCTAATGGTTTCTTATAGAAACTAAATACATCATGTAGTAAGTCATCAGCAGCTTCAAAATCATAGGCCATTTGTGGTTTGCCAATCACGTTCGGACAAGATAGGTTTAACTCGGTCAAACCTTGATAGTCATCGTCATCCTGAAGTTGGTGTAACATTTCTAAATCTTCTTGTTTTGACATCCCAGCCACTGATACAATGATTGGTTTTCTTTGGTCATGATTCTTCAAGTAATTCATATAGTAATCGAACCCTTGATTAGGTAGCCCCATTGAGTTAATAGAGCCATTTTCCATACGGTAGTAACGGGGAAGCGGATTTCCAAAACGACTCTTGGGAGTCATACTCTTGGTTACCATGGCGCCTGATACTGATTCGTTCATCAATTCATCTAGTTCCTGCTCTGTTTGGCAATGAATTCCTGACGCGTTTAAAAATAGGTTCTTTACTGACATGTTGGCGATTTGTGCTGATAAGTCTACTGACATTTGAATTCCTCCTAAAGTGCGTTGACGGTTAGTGTTTGATCTTCTAGTACTGTTAACAATGATGCGACAGTGTCTAATGCTGTGAACAAGGGGACCGCATTTTCAATCGCTGCAGCCCTGATTTGCGCTTCATCGTCGAAAGTCGCTTCCGTTGAGTCGATAGTGTTAACGACTAGTTTTAGATGTTGCTTATTTAATTCGCTGACCGGGTTATTATCATCGTCTTCTGAGAACTTGTGGATTAAGTCATTGTCTAACCCATTTTCTTGGAAAAAGCGATGCGTATTTTCAGTTGCTTTAATTTGGAACCCTAATCTTCTGAAACGATTGGCTAAATCTAGTGCTTCTTGCTTATCTTCATCACAGACAGTGAATAAGACATTCCCTGATGTTGGAATCGTAATTCCAGATGCAATGAATGATTTGTACAATGCTTTAGCGTAACTTGTATCTGAACCCATCGCTTCACCTGTGGACTTCATTTCAGGTCCTAAAGTGTTATCGACTAGTGGTAGTTTGGAGAAACTAAACACAGGTGATTTCACACTAATACGTTTAGCTGGTGTAACCACCCCTGACTTGTATCCAAGGCCTGATAGTTTTTCCCCTGCCATGACACGGGTGGCTAGGTCAGCCATTGGGACGTGAGCAACCTTTGACATGAATGGAACCGTTCTTGAAGCTCTTGGATTAACTTCGATGACATAGGCCACGTCATCCTTAATAACGAATTGAACGTTCATTAGTCCTTTTGTGTTTAATGCCTTGGCCAATTCCACCGCCGCCGTTTCAATTTGGTCTTGGACAGTTTTAGACATGATTTGTGGTGGGTATACCCCCATTGAGTCACCCGAATGAATCCCGGCTCTCTCGATATGTTCAAGAATTCCAGGAATAACAACAGTTTCACCATCTGATACGACATCAACTTCGGCTTCTGATCCTAATAAGTATTGGTCAATTAGAACGGGATGGTCGTTTGATGCATGAACCGCTTTGGTCATGTAGCGATGTAGTTCATCATCGTCGTGGACGATTTCCATCGCCTTTCCACCTAATACGTATGACGGTCTAATCATGACTGGGTAACCAATTGCATTGGCAATTTTTATGGCTTCATCGATGTTTGTAGCGGTATCACCTTGTGGTTGCGGTAGTTTTAATTGCTTGATAACTTGGTCGAAATCATGACGATCTTCGGCGCGATTAATGTCTTCTACAGTTGTTCCTAATACCTTAACCCCTGCTTCATGAAGTGGTTCCGCCAGGTTAATGGCAGTTTGACCACCGAATTGGACGATAACTCCTTTTGGTTTTTCAATATCGATAACATTTAACACATCTTCAATAGTTAGCGGTTCAAAGTATAGCTTGTCTGACATTGAGAAGTCGGTTGAAACCGTTTCTGGATTGGAATTCATAATAATGGCTTCATAGCCCAACTGTTGTAGGGTTTGCACACCGTGAACCGTAGCGTAATCGAATTCGACTCCTTGACCGATTCTAATTGGACCCGAACCTAGAACTAGGACTGACTTCTGATTAGATACTTCTGATTCACTGTGTTGGCCCCACGTGCTGTAGAAATATGGAGTTGCGGCTTTGATTTCACCAGCGGATGTATCTACCATCTTGTAAACTGGTGTAATTTGATTGTCTTTACGAATTTGACGAATTGAATTTTCGTCTGTATTCCAAATTTTAGCAATCCACTCGTCTGAAAAGCCGTAACGTTTGGCTATCTTCAACATCGGAAGTGATTGGTCAGTTGCTAACTCTGTTTCAATTTCCACAATGTGTTGAATTTTATCTAAGAAGAAGAGGTTAATCTGGGTTCTGGCATTGATTTGTTCAATGGTAGCCCCTCTCCTGATTAATTCCGCAATCATAAATAGTCGATCGTCGGTTGGTTCTCCAATTGCTTGAAGCATGTCGACAGTATCGACATTTTCATATTGGCCTGGGTCAAAGTAGCGTTGATCGATTTCCAAAGAACGAACTGACTTTAATAAAGACTCTTCGAAATTTCGACCGATTGCCATGACTTCACCAGTAGCCTTCATTTGAGTACCGAGGTGGTTATCAGCTTGTGGGAATTTATCGAATGGCCAACGTGGAATCTTAGTTACAACATAATCCAAGGCGGGTTCAAACTGAGCTAATGTGATTTGAGTTACCGGATTCTTGATTTCGTTTAAATTAATACCAACGGCAATCTTGGCTGCAATCTTAGCAATTGGATACCCAGTTGCTTTTGAAGCCAGAGCTGATGAACGTGATACACGAGGGTTAACCTCGATGATGTAGTACTTCATTGAAGTTGGACTAAGTGCCATTTGAACGTTACATCCCCCTTCAATATGGAGAGCTCTGATAATCTTCAATGCTGCGTCACGTAACATTTCATATTCACGGTCAGATAATGTTTGAACTGGTGCGGCAACGATTGAATCTCCAGTATGAACCCCGACTGGATCGACGTTCTCCATTGAGCAGACAATCATTGCATTATCGATTTGGTCTCTCATTACTTCCATTTCGATTTCCTTGTATCCGGCGATTGAACGTTCCACTAGCACTTGGCTGATTGGTGATAGGCGTAATCCATTTTCCATAATTTCTTCGAATTCTGCCATGTTATGCGCGAATCCGCCACCAGTTCCACCTAGCGTGTATGCAGGACGAATGGCTAATGGAAAGCCGATTTCTTCAGCAAAAGCAATTGCGTCTTCCATGTTTTCGACCGTCTTGGATTCAGGAACCGGTTCACCAATTTCTTCCATTAGATTTTTAAAACGAAGTCTATCTTCAGCTTCTTCGATAGCATCTAACTTAGTACCTAATAGTTCGACATTATATTCATCAAGAATGTTGCTGTCAGCTAGTTCTTTAGCCATGTTCAAGCCAGTTTGCCCACCCAAAGTTGGTAGGATTGCGTCAGGTAATTCTTGGCGGATGATTTTACTGATGAATTCCAAGGTGATTGGTTCAACGAAAATCTTATCTGCAATCGTAGTGTCGGTCATGATTGTCGCTGGATTGGAATTAATTAGGATAACTTCGTATCCCTCTTCCTTCAAAGCCAGACAAGCTTGTGATCCTGAGTAGTCAAATTCAGCAGCTTGCCCAATAATGATTGGTCCGGATCCAATTACTAAAATCTTATTAATGTCAGTTCGTTTTGCCATCTTAAATCCCCGCTTTCTGATTATCTTGCATTGCTTTTACAAAATCGTCAAAGACGTATTCCGCGTCGTGTGGTCCAGGTGATGCATCTGGATGATATTGAACCGAGAATGCTGGCCTATTCTTCAAACGCACTCCTTCAACCGTCCCATCGTTGATTTCTGTTTGAGTAATTTCTAATTCAGTTGATGGAATTGATTCTGCATCCACTGCGTATCCGTGGTTTTGTGAAGTAAAGTAAGTTTGTTGCTTCCCAGCTTCTGCAATCGCGTGGTTGAACCCACGATGGCCAAACTTCATCTTGTAGGTGTTAGCACCGTTGGCTAAGGCAAATAGTTGGTGACCCAGACAAATTCCAAGTATTGGTAATTGTTCTTCTAGTTCACGAATTACTGGTAAAACGTATTTTAATTCCTTTGGATCCCCAGGTCCGTTTGATAACAAGATTCCATCTGGATGACTTGCTAAAATTTCTTCTGCAGTGCTGGTTGATGGGAAGACCGTTACGTTTAGATTACGTTGGGCTAGCGAACGTAAGATAGAGTCTTTTAGTCCGAAATCAATTAGTGCAACACGCAAACCAGTGTTAGGTGCTTGGTATACGCTGTTAGTGGAAGCACTTTTTGCAGATGTACTTTCTAGCGGCAGGTCGAATGCTGATTGAATGGTCTCTGGTTTTAAATCATCTACAATAACAGCTTCCATTGAACCCTCGTCTCGTAATTCTTGGGTTAATGCTCTGGTATCGATTTGTGAAATTCCTGGAAGGTCCTCTAGTTCAGCATATTGAGTCAGTGTCATGTTGCTACGCCAGTTACCAACCAATCTAGCAATTTCATTTACTACAATAGCTGCAACGGATGGATGTAAACTTTCCATATCATCTCTGTTGACCCCATAATTTCCGATTAGTGGGTAGGTAAACACTAACATCTGCCCATCATAACTTGCATCGGTCATACTTTCCTGGTAACCAGTCATCCCCGTTGAGAAAACCAATTCACCATGAACTACCTTCTTGGAACCAAAGCCAATTCCTTCGTAAGTTGATCCATTCTTTAATACTAAATAACGTGATTGCATTTATTCCACGCTCCCATCTTGATATGCAATGTCGCCGTCAACTAATGTTAGTCTTGTCTTGCCATATACCTTTTTACCAATGAATGGCGAGTTCTTACCTTTTGATAAGAAGTCATTAGCATCGATTTCATATTCATCATCTAAATCCATCAAAATTAAGTCAGCTGGTTGACCCTCTTCTAACCTTCCTGCTGGCAAGTGAAAGATTTCAGCAGGATTCTTGCTCATCCATTTAACCAATGTCTTTAAGTCAACCAATCCTGAATTAACAAAGCTGGTGTACATTAAGCTGAATGCTGTTTCAATTCCGACAATTCCAAAAGCCGCGTCTCTCATCGATCCCGATTTTTCCTTTTCGCTGTGTGGAGCATGGTCAGTTGCTACCATGTCGATTGTGCCGTCCAATAGTCCGGCAATTAGTGCATGTCTATCTTCTGGACTTCTTAGTGGTGGGTTCATCTTCATCATTGGATTATCACTGTCAATCATTGAATCATCCAGTAATAAATGATGTGGTGAAACTTCGGCAGTCACGTTGATTCCACGTTGTTTAGCCATTCTAACAAGTTCCACTGATTCCTTAGTGGAGATATGAGCGACATGGTAGTGCACTCCAGTATCCTTGGCTAAAACTAGGTCTCTAGCTAGTTGTGATGATTCTGATAGTGGTGACATCCCTGGCAAGCCAAGTTCGTCGGCCTTGTCACCCGCATTCATCACCCCACCGTTAATTAACGAGTCGTCTTCAACGTGGGCAACTAGGGGTTTATTTAATTTTTGTGCTTCCTTCATTGCAAGATACATTGTTTCAGCGTTTTGAACCCCATGCCCGTCGTTGGTAAATGCAATGGCACCCATCTTGGCCATTTGTGTAAAGTCAGTTGGCTTGTATGCGATTAACTGTTTTGAGATTGCTGCATATTGGTAGGCATGTACGACACTCTCACGTCGATTTAGACTTAATTGTTCTTGTAACTCGTGTGGTGTATCCACAACTGGTTTGACGTTTGGCATCACACAGACGCTTGTAAATCCACCGTGTGCAGCGGCCTTACTTCCCGTCTCTGTGGTTTCCTTGTATGTTAGTCCAGGATCTCTAAAGTGGACGTGAACGTCTACCAGTCCGGGTAGTGCTATTGTTTTCTTTCCGTCAATCACGTGATTGAACTTGTCGCCTAGGTTATTGCCGATGGCCTTGATGTTTTTATCTTCGATAAGGATGGATTGTAATTGATTGTCTACATATACGTTTTTAATTAATGTCTTCATAATCGTCCTCCACAATTAAGTCTTTACTCTTTAGGATTGATGTTAGGATAGCCATTCTGGCAAACACCCCGTTTTGCATCTGTCGAAAAATTCTAGATTGGGGTGCTTCCACAAGAGAATCGGCAATTTCAATGTTTCGATTAACCGGTGCCGGATGCATGATAATGGCCTTTTTCTTCATCTTGTTGCCGCGTTCTACAGTTAGGCCAAAGATGTTGGCGTATTCCACGGCAGTGAAACTTTCACGGGCATCTTCATTTAATCTTTCTAGTTGCACCCTGAGCATCATCATGACATCAACTTTACCGACAATAGTGTCGATGTTTGTGAACTCACCAAATTGGTCAAAATCGCTTGGGTACCATTCATCTGGTCCAGCGAAGTATAACTTTGCTCCAAGTCGTTTTAGAATTTCAGCGTTTGACCTTGCGACTCTTGAGTGAAGTAAGTCTCCGACGATGGCAATCTTTAAGCCCTTAAACTTCTTGAATTCATCGTAGATGGTAAGTAAATCTAACAAGCTCTGTGATGGGTGTTGACCACTACCATCCCCGGCGTTTACCAATGATGTCTGAATTCTTTTATCATCGATTAGTGGTTCATACCATCCTGTCGTCTTATGTCTGATGATTATCCCATCGGTTCCAATTGCTTGTAGCGTTTTGATTGTATCTGGGAGCGTTTCACCTTTTTGCACCGAACTATTCTTTGGATCGATATTAATTGGCGTGATTCCTAACTTACGTTCAGCTATTTCAAACGATGTGTGGGTACGCGTACTGTTTTCATAAAACATGTTAGCGAAGTATACCGGACGTTTTAGTTGCACAATCTTGCCGTCTCGGCAATCAATAGATAACTTGAGTAGTTCCATGATTTCGTCATCGTCTAGCTGATTAAGGTCTAAAAAATGTGTTTGCATGTATCCATCCTCCTAAAAAAGCACCCAACTCGATGGAGTGGGTGCTTGGAATGGACTGATTGCGTAATATTCCAATGCACCCTCTCTGGAGTTGCTTAATTGAAACCAAGATAATAAAAAAGGACTTCCCTGACCGTGTCAGAAAAGTCCCTCAATGTCTGTTGTTTACACTGATGGCGTATAGTTTCTACGCATAGGCCTTGTCTGACTCTCTGGTCAATACTTAAAGGCGAATCTCTTTTTATGTTGTTTCTAATATATCACAATTATGAAATATAACAAGTCAAATTTTAAAAACATTCTTAAGATTACCAATATCTCAATCATCATGACATTTTGTTTGTATAATGACAGTAAATAAATAACTTTACAATTTGGAAGTGATTAGATGAAACCATCTCTAAGAACAAAATTTACCACAATATTTATATTAAAAATATCTTTAGTGGCGTCCTTAATAATAGTAGGTGCATTATTTGGCCATATATCACAACTGTTTAACCTTTTTTATTCTTCAATATGCGTACCGTTATTATTTCTTATCATAGTAAGAGTGAGAAATGGTGAACAGATGTTAATCATTTCTATAGATATGATTATTTTTGCTCAGCTTGCATGTCTGGGAACATTTAATTTTTTAAGCTTCTTTCATCCCAAAATATCCATTATCGATTATTACATTACATCATCTTTATCATTCGTCATTATTCTTTTATTATGTTTTTCAATCATCATAACCATATTTTATTATCGCCACACCCAAACAATCAATCCTAATCTAAATAGTTTTCGAGCTAAATACTTTTTACCTAAAGTTATTTTAGAAATGCTCAAAAATTCCTTTACGGTTATTTCCATTATATATGGTGGAATTAAAATCATGGATGATAATACTAGCTTTACCAATGCTAATATTATCTTAGCTTTTATTTATTGCATTGAACTACCACTAATTATTTTAACAATCATTTCGTGGTATGAATTAGTAAAAATTGGTGAAGAAATAACCGACAAAAAAAGACGCCCATAAAGGCGTCTTTTTGTAGATATAAATATCGATTGAATAAATCGGCTAAGATCTTAGTACCAACCGTGTTGTAACCAGAATGACTTAGCGTTATCCCATGAACCGTAACGGGCAGTAACATATTGATCAGCGACTTTTTCTTGGTTAGCAGCTGAGTAGTCACCATGTAGCATAGCAGCACCTAGTTGGTACTTACCATAGTATTGACCGTTTGAGGCAGTGTATGAACCACCTGATTCACGGTTAGCAATCCATTCTTTAGCAGAACTGCTTGAACCAGTGTAGCTTGAGCTTTGTGATTGGCTGTAATTAGTTGTGCTTTGAGTTTGAGTTTGTGCTTGTTGTTGTGGTTGTGCTGCTGATTTTTGAGTAGTAGTACTTTGAGTAGTTGTTGCTGAGGCAACAGTCTTTTGATCAGTAGATACAGTTGCACTTGAAGGTAAAGTTATCTTTTCACCTACGTAGATTAAATCTGTGTTAACACGGTTGTTAACTGCTCTAAGTGAACTTAATGAAACGTTGTATTTTTGTGATAATCCCCATAGAGTATCACCACTTTGAACAGTCACAGTCTTCTTAACTGATGCTTTAGCTTGTTGTTGTGGTTGTTGTGCAGATGCATTAGTAGTTTGATCTGCGTTGGCATTTGAGCCACCAGCTACAAATAATCCAGCTACTGCGGCAGTAGCAAATAACATTGACTTCATACTATTTAATTTAACGATAATAATTCACTCCTATAAAAATCTATAATTCTGTATTTCTGTATCGTCGAAAGTGTTAATCGATTTGATTAACTGTGATATATACTACATCGTATCCATTACATGCTCATATCATGCACGTTAAAAGATTTGGCTTTTTCGTAACATTGTCGTTACGCTGTAACAATATGACATCAAAAACGCCATATTCCCCATGGCTAAAGCTTTTTGAACGTTACATACAGCTTAAATTATTCTAAAATTGTTTCTAATCTGGCAAAAAAAGCGCTAAAAAATTTTAAAAAAAGCCTTGCAATGCTCAAATGAATCAAAAAAACGATAAAAAAAAGGCGTTGAAGGAACTGAAGTTATAATATTGAACAGATAAATAAAAGCACTTTCGATAAAATGATTATTTTAATTTGATAAAATAAC
>NZ_VBSE01000041.1 GCF_005930975.1 Apilactobacillus kunkeei
GGGATTCGAACCCGCGACCCCCACCATGGCAAGGTGATGTTCTACCACTGAACTACTTCCGCATAATGCCGACTAGATGATTCGAACACCCGACCTCTTCATTACTAGTGAAGCGCTCTAGCCAACTGAGCTAAGTCGGCAGCAATTATGCAAATTGCAAATGCGGGCGAAGGGATTCGAACCCCCACTTCCATAAGGAAACTAGAACCTAAATCTAGCGCGTCTGCCAGTTCCGCCACGCCCGCATGGTTATATTAAAATGTATATGGCATAGAGCCAATGAGCCGTGGCAGGTTCGAACTGCCGACCCTCTGATTAAAAGTCAGATGCTCTACCGGCTGAGCTAACGGCTCATATGGAGGATACAGGGCTCGAACCTGTGACCTCCTGCTTGTAAGGCAGATGCTCTCCCAACTGAGCTAATCCTCCATGAGGTCTTCAAGTTATCTCTTAGCAAGACAACTATTTAATAATATCATTTCTTTCAATCACTGTCAACGATAAATTTTAATTAATTGTTGATATGACTTACTTCTGAGCCGTTTCCTTTAACTCAACAAAAAATATTATATCTAAATTTATGGTGTCTGTCTACCCTTTTTTTGAAAAAAATAAAAAAGCGATAATCAATGATTATCGCTTTATTGAAAACTATTTAATTAATCTTCTTTTGTAATTTTGGTTCTACCACCCATGTATGGTTGTAATACTTCTGGAATATTGATTGATCCATCTTTATTTTGGAAGTTCTCTAAAATAGCAGCTACGGTTCTACCAACAGCTAAACCAGATCCATTTAAGGTATGAACATATTGTAGTTTACCATTTTCATCCCTGTATTGAATGTGTGCACGACGTGCTTGGAAATCAGTTGTGTTTGAACAACTTGAGATTTCACGGTAACGACCTTGTGCTGGCATCCATACTTCGATGTCATGAGTCATAGCTGCCGTAAAACTCATGTCGCTAGTAGTTAGTGTAATTACGTGGTAAGGAATACCTAACATTTTCAATAAGTCTTCAGCGTGAGCAGTAATGCTCTCTAGGGCATCCCATGATTGTTCAGGCTTAGTGAATTGAACCATTTCTACCTTATTGAATTGATGTAAACGAATTAGACCTCTGGTATCTCTTCCGGCACTACCGGCTTCTGATCTAAATGCTGGTGATAATGCAGTGAACTTAACAGGTAATTTGTCTGCGTCCATTACTTCATCTCTATAGTAGTTTACCAATGGAACTTCGGCAGTAGGAATCATTGTTAAATCACTATCAGCAATTTCGAAACCGGCCTTTGTTTCCTTAAACTTAGGGAATTGACCAGTACCAAACATTGATGCTGAGTTCACCATGTATGGTGGCAATACTTCTTTGTAACCAGCCTTAGCGTTTTGATCTAAGTAAAAGTTGTAGATGGCACGTTCTAATTGTGCACCTGCACCCATGTAGTAGACAAAACGACTACCGGCAACCTTAGCACTTGCTTCGAAATCTAAAATTCCTAGTTTTTCACCTAGGTCCCAGTGATGTTTTGGTTCAAAATCAAATTTACGAGGTTCCCCGTATTTTCTTAGTTCAACAGCACCTTCTTCGGTTAAACTAACTGGAACATCATCAGCTGGAATGTTTGGCAAGTGGGCAGCCAAGTCTTTTTGATCTTGTTCAACTTTTTCAAGTTGTTCATCTAATTCCTTAACTTCCTTACCTACTTGTTGCATTTCAGCAATTGCATCAGAAGCGTCTTCCTTATTACGCTTTGCTTCGGCAATTTTCTTTGATACATCGTTCTTTTTTGCTTTTAATCCTTCACTTTTTACGATTAGTTCACGACGCTTTTCATCGTAACCTAAAAGTTCATCGATTGTTTCAGATTTGATATTTCTAGTGGCTAACTTTTCCTTTACCCAGTCAGCGTTTTGACGAATCATTTTCATATCTAACATAGTAAATACCTCCAATTTTACAAATAAAAAGAAGACCTCCATCCATTGGGACGAAGGTCTTCTTTTCGCGGTACCACCCAAGTTCTTAGCACATGCTAAACACTCGTTTGGAGATAACGGTCACCTACCGTGTAGCATTACCTACCCGCTTTTCGTATGCCGGAATTTCGACTTGCAATTCACACCAACCATTGCATCTCTTTGTTGTCTACTTAAAACATACCTTGCGTTTATTTGTTGACTCAATAATATTATAAAAAAATGTGATTAGCAACTATTTTAAGCTCAATTCAGCAATTTTTTCATCAATTTGTTTTAAAACAGCTGATAAATCTTCATCATTTTCGATAAAATCGAACTTATCACCGTCAATTTGCATCTTTGGAGATAAATTATAGTTATCATACCAATCATTATATCGACTATTTAAATCTTGGTAATAGTTATAAAGTTCCGGATCTTTATCCACTTGTTCATAACTTCTTCCACGTTTCTTGATTCGTTTTAACATAGTATCAAATGAAATATTGATGTGGATTAATAAATCAGGGTTCTTTTGGTTCAAAGAACCAGGAATTTCTTCCATCATATTTTCCAGCAATGAATCATAGATATCAGCTTCAGTTGAAGTAGCACGTTTCATATCAGCATTTAATCTAAATAGTAATGAATCTTCGTAGATAGAGCGGTCCATAACACTTAATTTTTCGTTATGAGCCTTTTCAATATTGTTTAAACGGGTATTTAAGAAGTAAATTTGCAACAAGAATGCATACTTCTTGGGATCCTTGTAAAACAATGGAAGAATTTCGTTATCGTCCACTGATTCGTAATATCCAGTTGAATCAAGATGAGCAGATAGAATTTTAGTTAAAGAGGTTTTTCCGGCTCCAATCGTTCCAGCAAGTACTATCATAATAATCTCCTTAATATCGTTTTCTAGTATACTATTCTAATACATTCCGTTCGTTTTGAATATGAATAAATTAATTGTAAACAAAAAAGATGCCGCTAAAACAGCATCTTTTCTAAATTATTTTTCTTCGTCATTCAAATCAGAAGGAGAGACATCGACTTCATCTAGAGGGATTAGATGTGTCTTGTTCTTAATCTTGTAACCAATGTATAAAATCAATACAAGCGGTACTGAGATATAAGTAATTCCAATTTGTTCCCAATCCCAGTTAGCAAATGAAGTTACGTTTTGACCACAAATAACTAGGATACATAAAATTAAAGTAATGATTGGTCCAATTGGGAACCACGTAGCGTGATACTTTAATTCATCAACTGAGTGACCTTGCTTGATAAAAGCTCTTCTGAAACGGTAATGAGATAAAGCAATTCCAACCCAAGCGATAAATCCAGTAAGACCAGACGCAGCAACTAACCATAGGTAAATTTTTGGGCCTTCGATACTTGTAATGAAAGTAAGTAAGGCAACAACAGTGGTAACAGCTAAAGCACCCACAGGAATACCACGACGGTTAGTCTTACCCATAGCCTTAGGAGCAAATCCTTGATGAGCCATTGAATAAAGCATTCTAGTTGATGCGTACATCCCTGAGTTAGCAGATGAGATAACTGAGGTTAAGATAACCGCATTCATAACAGATGCAGCTGCTGCTAAACCAGCACGCTTGAATACGATTGTAAATGGACTAATTGCAACATCGGTAGCACTTGAACCTAATAAATCAGGACTAGTATATGGAATAATTGCACCAATTATGAAGATTGCTAAAATGTAAAATAAAATGATTCTCCAGAAAACATCCTTGATAGCACGTGGAACAGCTTCTCTTGGGTTATCTGATTCACCAGCAGTAATTCCGACCAATTCAGTTCCTTGGAATGAGAAACCAGCAACTACGAATACCGCTAAAATCATCGGAATACCACCAACGAATGGTGCTTGCTTGTATGTGAAATTAGATAAACCAATGTAGTGGCCACCCATGATACCAAAAATGGTTAAAACACCTACAGCTAGGAAGATAAAGATTGTAATAACCTTAATCAATGACATCCAGAATTCTGTTTCACCAAATGACTTAACTGATAATGCGTTTACACATAGTATTAAAGCCAAAGTAATTGCACTAAAAATCCAACCCGGCATGTGTGGTAACCAGAACTTCATTACTAAAGCTGCTGTTGAGATATCAACGGCAACGGTAATGGCCCAGTTGAACCAGTAGTTCCAACCCATGGCAAAACCAAGAGCTGGATCGACATACTTGCCTGCGTATGCCGCAAAAGAACCCGAAATAGGTGTGTTGGTTGCCATTTCACCTAGACTGGTCATTAAAAAGTAAACCATTAGTCCCATTAATAAGTAAGCAACTAATGCTCCACCAGGTCCAGCTTGACTAATAACTGAACCAGAGGCGACGAATAGACCGGTACCGATTGAACCACCTAGGGCAATCATAGAAACGTGTCTGGTCTTTAGGCCTCTCTTTACATGATTATTTGAGTTGTCACTCATGATTTATTCACCCTCTATAAATATTTCTAAGAGGTGCCGATAATAACTAAAAAAGTCTCTTCCTGTAAACACAAGAAGAGACCATAATAATTTCTTTTAATTATTGATCACAAAGCACTCCGTGGAATTAACCACGACAGTCTCTAGCCTATTAAGCTAGAACCCAACAGACTCGTTTAATAAAGGAAACGGTCGTTTCGGCAGACATCCCCTTTCACTATCAATCATAGTCGCCCTATCGACTCATGATAGCTACTTTTGTCAGCTGCGCCTCTTCTTAGATTTCTACAATATTATATATTAATGTCTTGAAGATTACAATACTATTTTACTTTCCTTTCGAAAACTAAATTCTCGTCGTATTCATCCACCTGTGCAAAACCTAAACTGTGTAAAACTTTTTGTGAAGGTACATTGTGTGCTTCAACCGTTGCCTCAACTATTTTTATAGGTGCTTTTAGATTATCGACCACATATCCTAATGCATAGGTCATATATCCACGCTGTTGATAACTTGTGTTAATAAAATAGCCTAATTCGATATTTTCATAATCAGGTTCAAAGTTATCCCCAATTTCGGGAAATAAATTAATAATCCCAATTAGTTTTCCACTGTTGATAAGTCTAATTGCATAGGTTTTATTAGTATCATTTTCGGATTCAAACAACATATGAGCCTTCTTTTCATCGTTAACTGGCTCAAAACCAGTCTTCTTAGCTAGTTGTTCATCGCGCATCATTTCATAATAGTCTTCAAAGTCATCTGTACGTAACTCGGTTACTTCCACTTCTTTTTCAGGTAAATTGTTCTTTTTATCCACAATCATTATCTCCTTGCGTTAAAATGTATGTAAAACATATTTGAGAGGTGCTTATATGAGAATCATCAGAGAATCGATTCGTCAAAACTCAAACGCTTTTCTTCAAGGATATCTTAAATCTGCAGATGTGCAAACTAATCAATACAAATACCCCGCCGTAATCGTAGTCCCCGGTGGATCTTATACCCATATTTCACTCCACCAAGCAGAAAGTTTCGCATTGAATTTCAGTTCCAACGGTTATCAAAGTTTTTACCTAAGATACACATTTGAACAAGAAGCAATGCCACTAATGCCAAATCCACTAGAAGAATTGGCCAACAGTATCAAGTACATTCGTGAACATGCCAACGAATTTAATATTGATGAAAACCGGATTACAATTGCCGGATTCTCCATTGGTGGCCATATCTGCAGTCTATATAACGACTTTTATCACACCGATTGGATGCAAGAACTAGCTGGCGTTGATAACGCAGATATTTTAAAACCAAACGCAGTTATCTTAAGCTATCCTGTGACTAACTTAACCTATGGTTTTCCCAAGGATAAGGAAAGTATCCTAAACTGGATATCAAACGACCAACAAATTGCTGCCGACGAACACGTTTCCAATAAAAACATGCCAACATTTATATGGCATACTGCTGACGATCCATTCGTTCCTGTGGAGAATGCACTTAAGTATTCCATCAAACTAAACGAATATAACGTGGATAACGAACTACACATTTTTCACCACGGTCCTCACGGAATGGGACTCGCCAATAACATCACATCCTGGAACGAAGATTCAAGCAACGTCCGCGTTGCTAAATGGTTTGATTTAGCCATTACCTGGTTAGATGAAATCTGGCAAAAATAAAAGAACTGATGAAATTCATCAGTTCTTTTTTATTATAGGTATGAGTGTAAAACCGGGCGCCAGTGTTGTTTTAATCTTGGCGCATATCTTACATATAACATTTCTGATACTTGTAACCATGTGTAACCAATGATTACAGCACCAACAGTGTCTGTTGGGAAGTGAGCATTTAGATAGATTCTAGATACCATTACCAATAGCACAAAAAGAAATGTTAATACATATAGTAATCTTCTGATTAAGCTACTTTGGATATGTGGAAGAATGACAATCCATACAACCGCAACGACAATGAAGATACCTAATACGTGACCACTTGGGAAACTAAATCCAGTATCAGAAGCGCTGTGAAATACTGGTCGATCACGTCTAACAATATTCTTGACGATGAATCCAATTACGTCAGCACCAGCTAATGTAAAGATTCCCCATAAAGCTTGAAGCTTAAATTTGAATCCCCACATGAAGAATGCCAAAATGAAAATCCAAATGATATCCATCTTTGGACTAGCTAAAGTGGTGGCTAAGTGCATGATTGTGTCTTTGAATCCGCCAGTATTTTTTTGGATTTGACCGATAAAAATTGAGTCAAGAAATCTTAAATATCCAGAGTCAATCATTACCGATGCAGTAACAAATAATGATAAAACTAACCCAACGAAAAATCTAATGCCGCGGGTGTAATCCTTATCGATGATCATAATGCATCGATCCTCCTAATCACTTTTTAATGCCATTATACCACAGCTAATGCTATTCTTAAGGGTATTTTCTAATTTTAAAACTTGGAAGTAGTGCAATGAAACTAATAATTGTTATAATATTAAGTAATTTATAATTTTAGGAGGAGCAACAAATGATTGAAACAGTCATTCTAATGATTGTCATCGGTGTCTTAGCTGGTATCGGTGGCGCTGTCCTAGGATTGGGTGGTGGAATTATCGTCACCCCCGTCCTAACACTTTTCTTCCATTTAGATATTAAATACGCTATAGGAGCCAGTATCGTTGTGGTTATCGCAACTAGTTCTGGATCAACTATCGCTTATCTAAAAGATGAAGTCTTAAACTTACGTGTTGCAATGTTTTTAGAAATTGCCACTACCATTGGTGCACTATCTGGGGCCTTACTTACAGGAATTCTAGAGCCTAAATACCTTTACATACTATTTGGACTATTACTACTATTCTCCGCATTTAACATGGTCAAGAAATTATTGAACAAAAACAAGTCCAATCTAAGCACCAAAGATGATAAATTAGCTGAAAAACTACGTCTTAACTCAAGTTACTATGACAAAGCTGAAAAGAAGCAAATCGACTACAAAGTGGAAAATATCCCAGGTGGACTATCTGTAATGTTTGGTGCCGGTCTTGCCTCTGGTTTACTAGGAATTGGTTCAGGTGCTTTTAAGGTTATCGCAATGGATACCTTCATGAAGATGCCTTTAAAGCCATCCAGTGCAACTAGTAACCTAATGATGGGAGTTACCGCTGCTGCTTCAGCAACTGTCTACTTCTTCAACGGTTCAATCTTGCCACAAGTTGCCGTGCCATTAGCATTGGGAATTCTAGTTGGTGCTACAATCGGTTCTCGCATCATGCAAGTTCTTCCTGCTAGATGGATTCGTATTATCTTTGTCCCTATCATGTTTTACATTGCCTGTAGCATGTTATACAAAGGATTCTAGGAGGTTAGATCATGAATACACAACAACCAGCAACTAAAGAAGAAATGAATCGTATCGAATTAGTTATCGGAAAAATTTTACGTGTCGGTGTTGTCATCTCAGCTACCATCATGATTATTGGTCTTTTATTACTTTTAATCACTGGTAAATCTGGATATGCTCACGACGCCTTTCCAACTACTTTTAAGGCAATCTTTAGTGGAATTGCTACATTGAAACCATACGCGATTATGATGTTTGGAATCTTCTGCCTAATCCTTACCCCTGTGTTACGAGTAATCGTATCAATTTATTCCTTTTACAAAGAAAAGGATATGCTATACGTTTGGATTACTACATTCGTTCTAGTCGTTTTAATCATTAGTTTCTTCTTCGGATAAAATGCAAAATAAAAAGCAACGAGTTTATCTCGTTGCTTTTTTTGTTCTCAAATATGTTTTAAATCTTAAGTATAGTTGGTTTAGAAATTCTGCAAATAGAAAACCTGACGCGATTCCACCAGCAATGAAGATGACTTGAATCAAGTTTGACTTAGCTAAAGCATAGTTTCCAATCGCTAAACACTTCATAACTTGGTAAGCCTGTCCTCCAGGAACTAACGGTACCAATGCTGGAATATTAAAGATAATTACCGGCATTTTTTTATATCTAGATGCAAAGATACTCAATATTCCAACTGTAAAAGTTCCTAAAATATCGGCAGCTAAATATCCACCCATATGAATATTAACGATATGAAAAACTAACCAGCCAATTAAACTAACCAATCCGGACATGTTCAATGCTTTTCTAGGTAGATTAATTAATAAACCAAATCCAATGGTGGCGAAATAAACGCACACACTATATACAATTACGGTTACCAATATAAATCACCCCAAAATTTTTATTGCCATTGCTACACCAAAACCAAGTGCACAGGCGCTCATAATCGCTTCGATTCCCCTAGATGGACCAGATACTAAGTTCCCGGACAATGTATCTCTTACAGCATTGGTAATCGGTACTCCAGGAACAAGTGGCATCAATCCACCGATAATTAAATCATCGGCACTCTTAGCAAGCCCCGCTCTAATGATTAAAATCGACATGAAGCCAATGCAAATCGCCGCTATGAATTCATTTAAGAAACGAATGTCTGTGTAGTGATCTGTCAAACAATAAATGCACCAACCCATCATACCAACAAATCCGGCTGCCCAAAAATCAGTATAGTTACTTCTAAATACAACTTCCAAAGTGGAACTAACCATGAAAGCACCAATCATTTGAAGCCAGAATGGGAATGGTTTGACATCCTTATCCATCCGTTTTAGACGACGATAGAATTCCCCAAGCGAGATTTTCTTATCGGCAAACTGACGGGAGTAATCATTAACCGTTGATACTTTCTCCAAGTCAAACGTTCTTTTATCAATTGCTGTGACCTGAGAACCCATGTCAGGGGTTGCTGACATGATAATCCCCGTCAAAGTAACATATGCCCTGGCTTCTGTTGCCCCGGCATTTCTTGAAATACGATCAATGGTATCAGTGACTCTGACCATTTCTGAGCCATTTTCAATCATAATCTTTCCAGCAAGTAGACAGGTCTCAACGACTAACTTACTTCTTTGTCTTTCGTTCAACCATCTCACCTCCGTGTCATCTAATGTTTTTCTAATTATAACATTGATTATGATGATAATAAAAAAGACTGAATTTTTCAATTCAGTCTTTTTTATTAATCAGCATTTCTTATAAATACGTAGTGAGAAGCCTTGTAGCTAATGTCACTTTCTTGATTATCAGTTAAATTTTGGACTGTTACAGGTCCTTCAAATGGAGAATGCTTAATTACCTTAAGTTTATCTCCAATATCTAATTGAATGTCGCCTAAATAGGTTAGTAGGTCGTGATTGTCGATGAAACGGTCAACAACGACTGTTTCCCCATCATCGGCATCATTTAATAGGCGATGGCTATCTTCTTTATAATGTCCTGACATGTTAGGAATAACTCCTCCATGTGGACAATGAGATGGGTTCCCCAATTTTTTGTACATTGCTTCTAGCAATCTACCACTGGTAGAATGTTCCAAAACTTCAGCTTCTTTATCAACATCTGGAAGTGGATATCCTAGTTCGTTTACTAAAAAACTTTCCCAAATACGGTGTTTTCTAACTAGGACTTCAGCTAACTTGATTCCATCGTCAGTTAATGACACTCCCGCATATGGTTCGTGTTCAACTAATCCTTCATCTAATAGCTTATTAACCATTTCAGTAACTGATCCTGGTGCAATGTCCAAACTAATGGCAATCCTTTTATTGGATACCTTTTCTTTGGTTCCACCTAGCTCAAAAATAATTTTTAAATAGTCCTCTTTTTTTGGGGTCATTTTTATATCCATGTCTCCTAAATTCAAATCTACTAAAGAGTATCTTACAACTTTATATACTATTTTACCATTTTTATTTCTATTTTTTGGGGAAAATTATATAATTAAACCGAGATATTAAATATTAATATCTACGATACGAAAGTGAGGCGTTTTTATGGGAGAAAAGTTATTCCATTTCGATGAGCTTAACGAACAAGCCAAAGTTACTAGTATCAAGTCATTCAGTGAATTTTACGTTCGCTGTTATAGAAGCCAAAACATGGAGATTTTAAGTCAGGTTCCTGACCAATCAATGTTATGGCAAATCAATCAGGAGGTCTGCCGCAACAAGTTTGAAAATGTAGAACATGCTGCTAAGGACACCATCATTTATTGTAGTCATAGTTATGCCAAGTTATTGGGCGAATTAGATATGAAATATTTCGCCAATGGTAATAGTGAAATCACTTGGAATGAGTGGTATGACAGACAATTTGTAGCTGCTCCGCACGGGATATAATTTAAAAAGCCGTTTTTCAAAACAAAAAAGACTCTTTTCGTTTTGAAAAGCGTCTTTTTTATTTTGACTATTAATCAATATCGTTTCTGGAATCGAGATATAAGTCCTCTTTCTTCCCACGTTCAACTTCAGCTTGCAACGTCACGTGTTCAATATTGTACTTATCATGTAATAGTTTAGCCACCGGATCATAAATCTTTTCAGCTTCAGAAATTAGCATATCTTGCATATTAATGTGTGCTGAGAATACGATACTGTTTTCATCAACCGACCAGATATGAACATGATGAATTCCAGTAATTCCTTCGATATTCATCATGTCCTTTTGAATCGCGTAGCAATCAACCATTGGTGATCCTTGCATCAAAATCTTAACAGTTTTTTTGATGATTGGGTATGCTTCAGCTGAAATGTAAAGTGCCACAATGATGGTAATGATTGGATCAACTAACACCCAATCAAACAACTTAATTAAAATACCACCTAGGATAACACCAAGTGAAGCTAAGGTATCACTCAATAAATGTAGATATGTAGCTCGAATGTTTAGATTATGCTTTGACCCACGACTTAGCAAAAGTGTTGATACCAAATTAGCAACTGTCGAAACCACAGCAACAATTAGCATTAAGTTTCCGTTAATCTGTTCTGGTTTAAATAGTTTTTGTACCCCTTCAACAATTAAAACAACAGAGATAATCACTAGAAATAGTGAATTTAAAAACGCTGAAATAATTTGAGCGCGTTTGTAACCAAAGGTATTCAATTGATTTTGGGGTCTTTGACTAATTCGGTGCGCATAATAACTACCGACTACCGATGCTGAATCCGCGAAATTATGAAAAGCATCTGATAATAGTGACAAACTTCCTGAAAAAATGCCTCCTAAAAACTCAATTAAAGTAATTAATGAGTTCAAAATTGTCACCGTAAAGAAACGACGTTGAGACATAGCGTTAACATCGTTATGTTCATGTTCGTGCATAATACCACCTCCTCTGTTCAGTTTCATTATACCTTTTGTCAGAAAACAAAAAAAGCTGATTTAAAAAAATCAGCTTAGGCAATTAACATTGGTTGTTTAATTACTCTTTCGTATGCGTAGTTCATTACGACGTTCGATGGGTCTGTTGCAGAGATTGGAACTACTCTGCCGGTTTCTACAAATCCAGCCTTCTTGATGACATGTTGCATGCCCAAGTTAAGTGGGTTTGTGTCAATACGAACACTTTGTACATTGTCCATTTTCTCCACTGCATTGAAGATACCTTCAAATAATTTTTGAGCCAATCCTCTGCCATGGTGTCTGTTGGAAACTGCAACGCGGTGAATTGATAGGTAAGGGCCGTCAGTCAACCATTGACCATCAAGATTTTCGTAACTAGTGTCTAGTCCGTCAATCACGGCAGCTGTACCTAAGATTTCACCATCTTCTTCAAGTACAACAGTCCATCCGTTTAAGATGTCATTCATTAATGATTCTGCATTTGGGTAACCTGTTTGCCATTGGTTCACACCCTGTTTGGCAAGCAATTCCTTTCCTTCGAAAATAATTTGTTCAATTGCGTTAAAATCTTCGATTTGTGCTCTTCTCATTAACATGATCTAAGCCCCCCTTTTTGTGTTTGATTTAAATATTTATCATTTTAGCGACTAGAAAATATTACCACCATTTTTCCAAAAAGCAAAGACTTTTTTACAAAAAAATGGACTTTTATGAAAACTCTCATAAAGCCCATCATGAAGCGCTTTTAGAACATGTTAAAATCAGCGATTTTAGTCTTCAATCATGCGCCAATTTCCTTCAGCTGCTTTAGAAATTTGATTTAGAAAATGGAGAACTGAAGCAGCTCTTTTTTCATCATGTTCATTTAAAATATTAAGTCCTTTTCCGGAGACCATTGGTTCTCCTAATGAAAAGTTACCATCTTGTAAGCTACCTTCAGAGAAAGCAACAACCGTTTCACCACTTTCAATTTCAGTGATGATAAAAAACATTGAGAAGTCATCGTCTTCCTTCATATATGCAGGCATTGCCCAAATATTATCAGCAATTTCTTGCATTTCTTGGTTCATGAACTTGTAGTACTTGTGGTTATCTTGTGTAACTGGTGTTTCTAGGACAAACATCATCTTGTTAAAAACATCTGAACCCAATTGAATGTTATCTTCCATTATTGATTCTCCTGTTGTTTTAGTTTTTCTTTTAGCTTAGTATTTTCTTCACGTAGTTTGGCCAACTCACTTCTGACTTCACCCAAGATTTGTAATTGAAGCTTTTCAACTTCCAAATCATGAGGTAATTGGTTTTGAGTTAAGTGGTCTAACTTAGCGTGGAGAATTCTTAATTCATGTTCAGATTTTAAGTTCACATGAAAATCATTTTCTGAGTCTAAACGGTCACGTTCAGCGGCACGATTTTGACTCATCATGATGATGGGGGCTTGAATTGCTGAGAAACAACTCAAAAATAGGTTTAATAAAATATATGGATATGGATCAAAGTGGACACCAAACAGTGCCAAACCATTGATAACCATCCAGATAATTAATATAACAATAAAAATGAAGATAAAGGTCCAACTACCACCAAATCTTGCAACTGCGTCTGATACCTTTTGTCCAAAGGTTAGGCTTTGTTGCAGTGCTTCGTTGACGTCTCTAATTTCATAGTTATCGCTTTGTAATGCCCTGGTCAACTTACGATTAATCTTTTGACTTTGTTTCAAGTCGGAATTGATTAATGAATCAACGCGAGACATTCGATATTTTAATAGATGGTGAGCACAAATAAAACTGGTGACCTTTGCGCCTGGATAATCGGCCTTAATGGCATTGGACATTGTTTGAGTTAAATCACCCAAGTAAAAACCTTCATCAGAATATAGTTGTGCATCATCTACAATACAATGTACTAATTTGGCTTTTTCAGTCATTTTGATCCTCCTTCACCAAAGACTTCATATCTTCTGGTAGTTCAATTTCAAAAGTTCGAACTTGATTTGTTAATTCATCGTTAAAACGTAAATAATAAGCGTGAAGTGCTTGACGGTCAATTCCCCTATCAAGTGGCCCTTGATATAATTCATCCCCCAATAGCGGATGACCTAGTGACGTCATATGAACTCTGATTTGATGGGTTCGTCCAGTGTGGAGTTTCAATCGCACCAGTGTGGAATCATCAAACTCGCCAATCTTCCAGTATTCAGTCCTGGCATTTTGGCCGGTTTCAATAACTTCCCTTCTGAAGTTATCACCGACACGGCCGATTGGTTTATCAATCATCCCATGATCATTTAGACCGATACCGTCGACAACAGCGTAGTACATCTTATCAATCTTGTGTTGCGCGATCTGTTGATTAGCTAGACTATTGGCTAAACGGTTTTTGGCTACCAAGACGATTCCAGATGTAAAACGATCCAAACGGGTAATTAAGTGCGGCCTTAAATCAATACTACCCCTTTTTTTCAAATATCCCTTAATGCGGTTGACTAGCGTATCTACACGGTTAGATGGACCCGGAACACTGGTTAACCCCGCTGGTTTGTTTACCACCAGCCAATTATCATCTTCATAAATAACATCAATGGGTTCATCACTAAATGCAACCTCATCATCACTTGTTTCCGGTGGAAAGATTACAGTCACTTCATCGCCCACAGCAAGCTTATAACTCAAATCAACTGCGTTACCATTGACTAAAATTGTACCAGTTGATTTAACATCATTATACATCCGATGCGAGACGCCATGGGCACCTAAAAACTTCTTGATACCAGCATTTTGTTCATCTTGATTTTGCCATGTGAATTGCACAATAATTTCCTCCGAGTTGTATTAATTATCATGTATGTTATATTAACATACTAGAAAAGCAAACTCATATTATTAATGGAAAGAAGATACATATCATATGTTAGATTATAGTGAACAAAATAATTGGAAGAATGAATTTGGTAAATGTCAATCGCCAATTATGTTATCAACTCATGACAGTCAACATCTTGCTGATTATCTGCCAATTCATGCCAATGAGTTCTACCAATTAAATACAGAAATTGATGATAATACTACCATTCGTTTGACTGGAATGGGCCATGCTACCATCTTTAATCGCGACTTCAAATTCAAGCAAGTGCATTTTCATGCTCCTGCTGAACATATCGTCGACGGTAAGATAAATCCAATTGAAATTCATCTCGTTCATGAAAATGAAATTGGTCAAACGGTAGTAGTGGCAATATTTCCTACCTTGGGAAATGCTAACGCAGAGTTACAAGAAATCATTAATAACTTTGAAGAAGGTAATCGCCACAGTGTGTCATTAAAATTAACCAACTGGATTTCAAGCCTTTCAACCGGCTTCCACTATCAAGGATCACTAACCACTCCTCCTTTAACCGAGGGTATTGAATGGTTAGTCATTGATAATTCAAAACTGACGGTAAGCCCAAAACAAGTCGACTGGTTCATTGCTCAATTCGGCAAAAACAATCGTGATTGCCAACCATTAAATGAAAGAAATGTTCAGTATTACAACAAATAAAAGAAGCCACTAAAGTGGCTTCTTTTTTATATTTCATCAATTTCTTTTAGCAATTCTCTAATTTGCTTCTTTTGTTCTGCATTTGGTTTTCCCTCAGACATATTCATGATATCTAGTATTTGTTGACCATCATTGATTACATCTTCAGTCTTAGAATTCATATTTTTTAGATATGCTGTTGTTAAAATAGTTTGAAGATGTTCCATTGCATCTTCATCTCCATTCATAGAGCGTTTCCCCATTCTATGAATTAACATTTTTACATTTCTTAGTTTGCGTTTATTTTCCACGTGTTGATTATAATACGGTAGAAAAAGTGCAACGAATACTGAAGACGCTTCAGCAATCGCAGCGACCCACTCGGCCATATCACTATGCATATATAATCCTCCTTAATTTTTATTATTTTGTTAAATACTTATAAACCTGTTGTCCGGATTGACGACCAAATACCACTGTTTCCGCTATTGAATTACCACCAATTCGGTTATTACCATGCAAGCCTCCAGACGTTTCTCCAGCAGCAAATAAACCATTAATTACGTCATTGTTGTTGTCTAGAACTTGAGTAAAGTGGTTAATTTTAATGCCACCCATTGTGTAGTGAACGGCTGGTGCAATATGAATGGCCATATAATCTGGATGAATTAATTGGCGACTCATTCCGGTGGTACGGCCAAAATCATCCTTACCATCTTCAACAGCCTGGTTCCATTTTGCAATTGTATCTGACAATGTCTTTTCATCAGCACCAATTTTTCTTGCTAAGTCGATAATAGTATCTCCATGAATGACCATACCCATAGAATCATAAAACTTCACTGCTTGAGCATGATTGACCACTTCTTCATCTAAAATTAAATAAGCATGCTTAGTGTCTTGTTGGTTAATTGCATCAGTTACCTTCTGTCTAGTGTCCAATTCATTAACGAAGCGTTCTCCCTTTGTATTTACCAAAATGGCACCTTCACCACGAATAGCTTCACCAATTAAAAAGGCATGATCATTATCTTGTTGAACAGTTGGATGAACTTGAATCTTATCCATATCTACCAAAGCTGCCCCAACATCACTGGCTAGTTTTAAACCATCGCCGGTTGCTCCTTCTTGGTTAGTGGTACGGTAATGAGTTAAGTCATCACGGTATTGACCTATTAGTTGCTTGTTCGCACCAAAACCACCGGTAGCTAGAATGACCGCACCGGACTTGATTGAATGGACGTTGCCATCGGCATCCTTAACTTCAACACCTGAGATATTAGCACCAGATTTATCAATTTTAGTAACATCAACATTGTTGTATACTTCGATGCCCATCTTTTCGATAATTTGTAGGAAACTAGTTACTAAATAAGCACCAATTGGAGCTTGTGAACTTGGTCGATGAGTACGCTTAGTATTCATCGCACCAGTAATTGTTAAGTCATCTAGTTTGATGTCGTGTTGAGCTAACCAATCAACAGTTAACGCAGCATGTTCAGTAAAGTATTTCAATAAATCAACATTATTTTGTTTGCCACCACCAATATATGTATCATTGTAGAAGTCTTGAAAACTGTCTACCACGTGGTGTTGTAATTGAACGGAAGTTTCAGCAGCATTCATTCCAGAAGAAGCTCTGGTCGAGTTACCACCTAACTTATCCATCTTTTCTAATACGACTGGTTTTAGACCCAGTTCTGCAGCTTGAATTGCACTAATTAATCCTGTGGCACCAGAACCAACGATTGCTACATCATAATGTTTCTTTAGTCCTTTGATGTCATTTGGATGAAAAATATATTTAGCCATAACCAAACCTCCTAATGTCATTATTTTAGTACAAAAAAAGCATTGTCCAAAAGACAATGCTTTAATTAGTTAAATTTATTTAGTAAAATCGATAACCATTCTACCAACAATCTTACCATTCTTCATTTCGTCGATAACATCATTGATTTCTGATAGTTTTCTAGTATGAACAATTGGTTTAACCTTACCTTCAGCACCGAATTGGAAAGTTTCACGTAGGTCTTCTCTAGTACCAACTAGTGAACCTTCAACGTGGATTCCGTTCAATACAGTTTGGGCAATGTTTAGGTCCATGTTACCCTTTGGTAGCGCAACGGCAACTAGATGACCGTCTGGACGTAAAGCATTGATAGCTTGATCAAAGGCGATTGGGTTAACAGCAGTGATAACTGAAACGTGGGCTCCACCATTAGTTTCTTCCTTGACCTTTTCTGATAGGTTTTCTGAACGGTAGTCGATACCCTTCTTAGCACCTAGTTCTTCGGCCTTTTCTAGGTTGTTACCACGAGCAACGGCGATAACGTTTGCACCAAAGACGTTGTTGGCGAATTGAACACCTAGGTTACCTAAACCACCGGCACCAACCATTTCAACCCATTGACCTGGCTTAGTGTGACCAACTTTTAATGCCTTATACATAGTAACGCCGGCACAAGTTAGTGAAGTAGCTTCGATTGGGTCCAATCCTTCTGGAACCTTAACAGCATACTTAGCGTCAACAATTACTTGTTCAGCCATAGCACCATCAACAGTGAAACCAGCATTCTTAACTTCACGACATAATGTTTCTCTACCACTTAAGCAGTATTCACAGTGACCGCATCCTTTGAAGAACCAGGCGATTGATACACGATCACCGATTTTTAGATTATCTACATCATCGGCAACTTGAATAACTTTACCTACACCTTCATGACCAATAATACGGCCAGCTTGGTCACCAAAGTCTCCATTGGCAACATGTAAGTCGGTGTGGCATAAACCACAGTATTCAACTTGAACTAAAGCTTCACCATTTTCAATTGGGCGAAGTTCAACATCTTTAACATCTACATATCCATCTGAGTTGTCTCTTACTACTGCAGCTTTCATTGATAAAATCTCCTTCATATAATACAACATTGATATTGTTTTCACATATAATGTACCACCTTATTATCCGATAATAAAGCAAAAAACAATAAATTTTTAATGAGTTTTTTATCATTTTAGCTTTTGATTGTGAATATAATCACTATACAATCATTCCAATATGCAACATCACTTTAATTAGGTATTATTGAACGATTTATATCCTACCAAAATAGAATTAAACACTTAATTCAATTCTAATAAGCTTATCTTTTGAGGTAAAAATAGTATTTAAATAGTGTAATAATATCGATTAAAGGCCATCAATATCTAACTTTTTTATAATTGAAAAGATCATTTGTAAATAAAAAAATCTCAACAATCACGTTGAGATTTTTTAGAGAATGATTATTCCCATTCAACTTTCGTATTAAAGTATCTATTTTACTCTAACCACGTAGTGATTATTAGCTGTAATTACTCGGTTACCAGCAATCTTGTAGAATTGCTTGTTACCTTTCTTTACAATTTTGTATACATATAATTTAGTGCCTTTCTTTTCTACCTTACGGCCATCTTTGTGAAGGGCAATTGTCTTGTATGCATATACCTTCTTAGATTTAATACGTACACTAAATAGGTGCTTTGACTTCTTAACAATCTTCTTAATCACATGCTTTTTAGCTTTCTTAGTTGCTTTCTTTGCTACATGTTTCTTAGCTTCATGCTTAGCAGCTTTCTTAGTTTTAGCAGTCTTAGTGAATTCGTTGTGCTTACCGACCGCTGGAACATCGTAGGTTACAGCCTTTGCCTTTGCTTTGTCTAATGCCTTAACAGCAGCTTTGTATTCCTTCTTAGCAGCATTTAATGCTGATTGGTCTACTTTCTTTACAGTAACTGTCTTACCGCCATAGCTGTTTGCTTTGTCTTGAAGGGCTTTTAGTTGGTCGTTGTAATATTGGATGTATTTTCCATATGACTTAGTCCAACCTTGGGCATTTTTAATTTGAGCATCGTTATCTTGTACTTCATATTGTACTTTATAAAAGTCTGTCAATACTTGTTGATATGATGGGTCAGTGTCACTTGTTGCATTCACTTTGGCATTTGCAGCATCCAATTGTTTTTGCAATGTGTCTTTTTGGTCTAAGTAATATTGTAAATTCTTTTGTGATGATGCTAATGAATTTTGTGAGTTAACAACATTGTTTTGTGCATCAGTAATTTGTTTCTTTAAGTCATCAGGAATACCACCTTGTACTTCAGTTACACCTTTACCTTTGCTTAATTCATCAACCTTAGCCTTAGCTGAGTCAACTCTGTTTTGAGCAGCTTGTACATCGCTCTTTGCGTCGGCATGTGCTTGAGTTCCTTGTGTTGCGACAACACCGGCACCGAATACGGCACCTGCTGCCATTGTAGTCATTAATGCTTTGTTCATAAGAATTCTTCTCCAAATATAAAATATATGTAAATATTAAATTAACTATATATAATATATATCATTAAAAAATAAAAACAAACAATTATATTTTTTGGACGATCATACTATATAAATAAAAAAGATAATCAATAATTGATTATCTTTTTTCCATACTATTAATTTAGATTATTCCCATTCAATTGTCGAAGGTGGCTTACTAGTAATATCGTATACTACACGGTTTACCCCTTCTACTTCATTTGTAATCTTAGTTGAAATTTCTGACAAGACATCCCAAGGAATCTTAGCAAAATCAGCAGTCATTCCATCAATGGAATTAACTGCACGGATTGCGATGGTGTAGTCATAAGTACGACCATCACCCATTACACCAACACTTCTAAAGCCAGGTAAAATGGTAAAGTATTGCCAAATATCCTTATCTAATCCAGCAGCGGCAATTTCGCGACGTAAAATGTAGTCACTATCTCTAACAATTTCTAGCTTGTCTTCAGTAACTTCACCGATAACACGAATACCTAAACCAGGACCTGGGAATGGTTGACGCCATACTAAGTAGTCTGGCATCCCCATTTCTTCACCCAAGCGTCTAGTTTCGTCCTTGAATAATGAACGAACTGGTTCGATTAGTTTGAATTGTAGGTCTTCTGGTAGACCACCAACGTTATGGTGAGACTTGATAGTTTCAGCGGTGTTAGTACCACTTTCAATAACGTCAGTGTATAGAGTACCTTGAGCTAAGAAATCAACATCCTTAAGCTTCAAAGCTTCTTCATTAAAGACTTCGATAAATTCATTACCAATAATCTTTCTCTTTTGTTCGGGATCAGTAACACCGGATAACTTGTCTAAGAAACGTTTGCTTGCATCAACTTGGATGATGTTTAAACCAAACTTACCTTCTAGACTATCCATTACTTCCTTCACTTCGTTCTTACGAAGTAGACCGTGGTCAACAAAGATACAAGTTAGTTGATCACCAATCGCCTTGTTCAATAACACACCGGTTACACTTGAATCTACCCCACCGGATAGACCTAAGATAACCTTCTTGTCGCCAACTTCTTCTCTGATTTGCTTGATTTGTAAGTCAATAAAGTCATTCATTGACCAGTTAGCTTCTGCGCCACAAACGTTAAACACGAAGTTCTTTAGGATGTCAGTACCGTATTTGGTATTTCTAACTTCCGCATGGAATTGAATTCCATAGAACTTTCTAGCGGTATCTTGCATTGCAGTAATTGGGCAACCTTCAGCAGTTGCCACATTTTCAAAGCCATCCGGAACCTTACGTACAAGGTCTCCATGACTCATCCAAACTGGTTCTTCCTTAGGCAAATCTTTGAATAGTTCCGCATTATCAGAGGTAATGTCGATGTCAGCGTGACCATATTGTCCATGGTCTTCTCCATCAACTTGTCCTCCACCTAGGTTATATGCCATTAGTTGCATACCATAACAAATACCTAGAATTGGAATATTCATTTCGAAAATTTTAGGATCAACAGTCAATGCATCTTCAGCATAAACACTGTTAGGACCTCCAGAGAAGATAATCCCTTTAGGGTTAAAAGCCTTGATTTCGTCGATGGTCATATCATGGGGCTTTAATTCGGAATACACACCAAAATCACGGATACGACGGGTGATTAATTGATTGTATTGACTTCCAAAGTCAAGCACCAAGATTTTATCAAACGATGATAAATCCATTTCAGCCAAACCATTCACTCTCCAATCATTAAATTGTATTTATCATACATAGAAAAATGAATGGCGTCAAATTAAATCTAATACTTTCTAAGCAAAATTTTATCGATACGATGATCATCTGTTTTGTGAATAATTAAGTCTGCTCTGGTCTTAGTAGGTTTAATATTTTCTAGCAAATTAGGTAAATTAATTTGTTGCCAAACATCCTTGGCGGTATCAATAGCCTTCTTACGATCTGTATGCGCCATTTCATAGTAGTAGTTAGATGGATTTTGAAATGCTGTATCCATTAGTTTTTCAAAACGTTCGATATACCATTGTTCAATCAATTCATCATCAGCATCGATGTAAATTGAAAAATCAGTAAAATCAGAAACGTAAATTTGTTGATTACTTGGTAGTTGTAAAGTGTTGATTCCTTCGATAATCAAGACATCCGGTTGGTCGATGATATCAAACTCATCAGGAATAATGTCATATACATCATGTGAGTATACTGGTGCTTTAACATTGTGTTTACCTGACTTTACTTCATTTAAGAAGTTAATCAATGACTTCATGTCATAACTTTCTGGGAATCCTTTTCTATCCATGATGCCACGACGCTTTAATTCAGCAGAATTATATAAAAAACCATCGGTAGTAATTAGCTGGATTTTCTTGTCTTCGAAGTATCTAGATAGCAATACTTCCAATAGTCTGGCGGTAGTTGATTTTCCAACCGCCACACTTCCGGAAATTCCAATAATAAATGGCACTTTTCGATCTTGTTTATCCAAAAATGCAGTCTTTGTTTTTTGCCACTGGTTAAAGTTTTGGGTGGATAAGTCCAACAAATGAACAATGGGAATGTAGACGTCGCGCACGTCTTGTAGTGAAATCTCATCATTAAATGCTTTAATTTGTTTTAACCCGTCGGTAGTAACGGGTAAAGAACGTAATTTGTATAGGTCCTTCCACTCGTCTTTCTTAAATGCGTAGTAATTGATTGGATCTGACAATTTTACGCCTCCGTTCAATAAAAGTAGTACGTCCATAATACCACTGAACACATTAGAAACGATAAAAAAGCGCCTAATCCCTTTGGATAGGCGCTTTTATTTGTTACTAATTGCAATTATTGTAAATCATATAAATTGCTAGGAACTACATCAAACAAGTGAGTTGGTTTTCCTTCAGCAATAATCGTTAGTTCATGCATTGCACGAGTACAGATTGTATAAACCAATTGACGATCTGCTTCTTCACCAAAATGTTTGTCATCTGCGTCAAACATAACCACAGAGTCAAATTCTAGCCCTTTAGCAAGGTAAGCAGGTATTACTAGGGTTCCAGTAGTCAAACGTTGGTTTTCAGTCTGTATAAGCGTATTTTTTACGTTTTTATCATCTAATTGTTCGGATAATAACTTTGCATCGGCCAATGTTTTGACGATAATGGCTGTTGTATCATGTTTTTCCTTATCATTGTTAATTCTATCAACTAATTTATCCAAGGCAGCATCCCTATTTGCAACAACTTGCATGACTGGTTTGTCACCGACACGCGCGAATGATTCAATTTGGCTACCGCCTTCTAGAATGTGCTTAGTGAAGTCAGTGATTTGCTCAGTTGAACGGTATGACTTAGTAAGTTGCACGACGTTAGTCTTTTCAGGATCAAACATGGTTGATAGTTCTGATAGCAATGTATGACTATTTTCATGAGTGAAGATAGCTTGGTTCAAGTCCCCTAGTAGTGTGAAACGGGCACGTGGGAAAGTGAACTTCATAAATGCCATTTGGAATGCGGTGTAGTCTTGGACTTCATCAATGAATAGGTACTTGATGTCGGTCTTTGGACGTTTACCTGAGATACGGTCGAATAGGTATAGGTATACTGAAACATCAGACATTGAGATGTGGCCGTTCTTCATTTGGTTGATTGAAGCATCAACTGACTTAGTCCAGTCTTCTTTGGTTAGGTCGTACTTGGATAAGTCGATTAGATTTGGCACGTTTCTTAAGAAGTGTACTAGTTGGTTATTAACCCCTAGAAAACGACCGTGAACGATTTGTTTTCTAATACGCTTGAAGGCACCGATAACGATGTGTCTTGCTAGGAAGTCGAATTCTTTATCAGCGTTTTCGAATTCGTCTGGATGGGCGTTTTGTACGGCTTGAATTTGTTCTCTACTCAAGTCTTGCACAGCTTGTTCTACCCATGGTTTCTTCATTTCGACTTTGACACGACGGTTCAAAATCTTAATCAAGCGTTCCTTGGTAGCGTCTAGACGATTTCTTAGGTTGTAGTTTTCATTAAAACTGTAGTAAATTTCTGCGATTTGTTCCTTTGAGATAAAGATATCTCCTTGGAACTTCAAGTTCTTGAACTTCATGTCTTCACTGTTCAAGTGGTTAGTGTAGGCAGTTTCTGCCTTGAAGAATTCTAGACTGTTCTTTAGGTTATTAATGTTTCTTAGTTTCTTGTCTTCTGAATTATCTTCTTCAAAACGTTCTGAAAGAGTTTCAACCTTAAACTTAGGAACACGCAAACTACTGTATTGGTAGTAAGTCATTTGCACCATGTTTTGTTCACCCAATTCAGGCAACACTTGGTTGATGTAATCGTTGAACAATTGGTTAGGTGAGAACAATACGACTTGCGCTGAACTTAGTTTTCCTCTGTATTGGTACAATAGGAAAGCGACACGTTGCAATACTGCAGCTGTCTTACCAGAACCAGCGGCCCCTTGCACGAATAACAAGTCGGACTTGGTATCTCTGATAATTTTGTTTTGTTCTCTTTGGATGGTAGTAACGATACTCTTCATCTTAGTATTGGACTTACCATTTAGGTTATCCAATAGCATTTGATCTCCAACCACTTGGTCGGTATCAAAGATAGTTTCAATCTTGCCATCCTTGATTTGGAATTGACGTTTTAAAGTCACGTTTACGGTTTGTTCACCCATTGGTGTGTGGTAGGTCAATTTACCAATTTTGCTATCGTAGTAGATACTCGAAATTGGAGCACGCCAGTCATAAATCAAGTAGTGATCTGGGCTATCGGCAAAAGAACCTAAACCGATATAAATAGTTTCTGCCTTGTGTTCGCCTTCTTCTTCGAAGTCTAGACGAGCAAAGTAAGGACGTTCTTGCATCTTGGCAAGCTTGTCGTATTCCTTAGTTGCATGTTTCCAACTATTTTCACGTTCTTCCAGCATTTGTTGTTGTTGGCGAATTGATACGGAAGTTTCCATCATTCCAGAATAAGTACTGGTCTTCAAACGGACATCATTATAGAAATTCTTATTGATATCATGCTCATCTTTTTCAGCACGATTAATTTTTTTAACTGCTTCAGCCTTAGCTACTTCAACTTTGGCCAAAACATCATTTAAATGTTTTTGTTCTTGTTCTTTAATTGATTCAGACATTTGAGCTACGCTCCTATCTTAAAATTTGGTTATTAATTCTAGCACATATATGATAGAAAGAAAAGCCAATCTATCATTAACCTAATCTTTTCTATAGCCCCGGCATATATGATAAAATATAAGCATACAAATATGTCAGGAGGTTTTTTCTGATGATTAACATTTATCTTGTTCGTCATGGACAAACTTATTTAAATAAATACAACCGTATTCAAGGTATCGCAAATGCCCCTCTTACTGAAAAAGGGATTGCCGATGCCATTGACGCTGGAAAAAGATTAAGTTCTATTACATTCAATCACGCATATTCTAGTGATATGCCTCGTGCATTTGATACTGGAAAATATGTATTGCAACAAAATCCCTCAGATATTGAAGAACCTATTGCAGATAAAGCTTTCCGTGAAGAAAACTTCGGTTACTTTGAAGGAAACGATAGCGAAGCTGCTTGGCACCAAATTGGTGGACCAGATGGCTTAGACAATTATGGTAAGATGATTAGCAAACTTGGAATGGGAGGAACAGCCGATTTAATTGCTGCTCACGACCCATATGGTGATGCTGAAAATAATCAAGACCTATTGAATCGTTTCATCCCCGGATTAAAGAAAGTCATTCAAAACGCTAACGATGGTGACAACATCATGATTGCTGCTCACGGCACCATTATCAGATGGGCTGTTGATCAATTTAAGGATGATTCCATCGACGTTTCTGAACCTATTGAAAACGGAAGCGTTTCAAAACTAGTTTCAAATGCTGATGCAAGTGAAATTAGTGTTGAATACTACAACAACTTAAGTGAAAACGTCTAATCAACGTAAAAATAACCGTTACTAATTAAAGTAACGGTTATTTTTTTAGCTGTTTAAGCGATCCTTATACATTTGAATTTCGTCATCGGCAGCACGAACATAATGGTTAGGAGCAATTTCAACTAACTTACGTTGCTTTCCGTCACTTTCAACGCTTGCATCGTAATCTACGATCTCACGTTGTCTTTCAAATTCAGGGTCCGGTACCGGAACAGCTGAAAGTAAACTTCTAGTGTAATCGTGTAATGGATGAGCATATAGTTCATCTGCATCAGCGATTTCTAACATACGACCATAGTGCATAACACCAATACGGTCACTAATGTATTTAACCATTGATAAATCATGGGCAATGAATAAGTATGTTAGCTTACGTTTCTTTTGTAAGTCCTTAAGTAGGTTTACTACTTGGGCTTGGATTGACACGTCCAATGCGGAGATAGGTTCATCAGCAATGATGAATTTTGGTTTAACAGCTAAAGCACGAGCAATTCCAATTCTTTGACGTTGTCCACCAGAGAATTCATGAGGATATCTGTTGGCATGTTCCTTGTTCAAGCCAACAGTTTCCAATAATTCTTCAACTTGGGCATCACGATCGTCATTGTCTTTGGCTAAGTGGTTAATGTCGATACCTTCGGCAATAATGTCTTTAACCTTCATACGGGGATTTAATGATGCGTAAGGATCTTGGAAAATTGTTTGGATATCACTTCTGAATTCCTTTTCATCTTTTTTAGTCTTTAATTTTGAAACATCTTTGCCTTCAAAGATGATTTCGCCACCTGTTGGTTCATACAAATGACTAATTGCACGACCTGTGGTTGTCTTTCCGGAGCCAGATTCACCAACTAGTCCGAAGGTTTCTCCTTCATGAACGTTGAAGGTGATATCATCAACAGCTCTAACTTCGTCTTTACGACCAACGTTAAAGTATTGTTTTAAGTTTTTTACTTCTAAAATTTTGGGTGCATCTTTATCTAACATATTGTCACCACCTATCCTTGTCTAGTCTTTTTAAAGTGTTCTTGACGCTTTACGATATCAGCTGGTGGAGTCACCTTAGGAGCTCTATCATCTAATAACCATGTTGCTGCGTAGTGAGTGTCAGAAACCTTAAAGAATGGTGGTTGTTCAATTGTGTCAATCTTTAATGCGTACTTATTTCTAGCAGCAAATGCATCCCCTACTGGTGGTTCCAATAGGTCTGGAGGTGTACCCGGGATTGATGGTAGTACATCTTCGTTAGTATCCAAAGTAGGCATTGAACCTAATAGTCCCCAAGTATATGGGTGTTTTGGATTGTAGAAAATTTCATCAACTGTTCCGTATTCAACGATTTTACCGGCATACATAACTGCAACTCGATCAGCCATACCAGCCACTACCCCTAAATCATGGGTAATGAAGATGATTGAAGTATTAATCTTTGTTTGCAATTCCTTCATTAATTCCAGAATCTTAGCTTGAATGGTAACATCCAACGCAGTAGTTGGTTCATCAGCAATTAATATTTCTGGATAGTTTACTAAAGCAATTGCAATCACAATTCTTTGTCTCATCCCACCTGAGAATTGGTATGGATAATCATTGATTCGTTCTTCGGCATTAGTAATACCAACAAGTTTTAACATTTCCAAGGCTTTAGCCATTGCTTTTTCTTTAGATAAACCTTGGTGAATCATTAATGGTTCAGCAACTTGACGACCAATCTTCATAGTTGGGTCCAATGAAGTCATTGGATCTTGGAAGATTTCGGCAATTTTGCTACCACGTAGTTTACTTAATTCTTTTTCGTCTAATTTTAAAATGTCTTGGCCATCGAATTCGATGCTTCCGTCGACAACATCAGCGTTGGTAGCGTTCAAACCCATAATGCTTCGAGTAGTTACTGATTTACCAGAACCTGATTCCCCAACAATCGCTAGGGTTTCACCCTTCTTTAAATCAAAACTAATGTCACGAATGGCTTGAACAGTACCCGCGTAAGTTTTGAAATTAATTGATAAATTTCTAACTTCTAGGATGTTTTCTTTGTTTTCCATTCTTGTCACCTACTCTCTTGATTTAGGGTCAAATGCATCTCTTAAACCATCACCTAAAATGTTGAATGCAATCATTAATAATGAAAGAACAATTGCTGGAACCCACATTTGATATGGTAAGAATTGGAATGACTTTTGACCATTACTAATCAAAGTACCTAATGAAGCTGCTGGAGCTGGAACCCCAATCCCAATAAATGATAGGAATGCTTCAAAGAAGATAGCACTTGGAATAGTGAACATAGTATTAATAATAATCACTGAAGTTAAGTTTGGTAATAAGTGCTTGAAAGCAATCTTAAATGAACTTTCACCTAGTGAACGTGCAGCTAACACGAATTCTTGACTCTTTAGTTCAAGCGTTTGTGCACGCACTAAACGAGCCATGTTGATCCAACTAGTAAATGCAATTGCAATGATGATTGCAGGAATACCTGGTTTTAATACCAATAGTAAAAGAATCATCACAACTAGGTTAGGAATTGATAGAAGAATTTCGATGACACGTTGCATGAAAGTATCAACTTTTCCACCAATCCAACCCGAAATAATTCCGTAAGCAACTCCGATAGTTAAATCGAAGAAAGTAGCAACAACCGCAATTAATAGTGAAATTCTAGTACCAAACAATGTTCTTGCAAACAAGTCACGACCTAAGTAGTCACTACCTAACCAGAAGTAATGGTTAGCAGCAGCACCTGTATAGGCGTTAACACGTGCACCACCTTGCACCAATGTTCCGTTAAATCCAGGAATATCAATTCCAGGAATACGTGGTGGTAAGTTGTTTAAGTTTGGATGAGTTGAAATGCTGCTGAATGCAGGAATCAATGCTGATCCAAATGATACGACAAATAAGAAAATCAAAATGTATAGTGAAATCATTGCCGCTTTGTTTTTCTTTAGACGACGCCATGAATCCTTCACAAAAGTAAGAGAAGGAGCCGCGATTTTTTCATTATCTAAATGTGCACCATCTGATAATGGTTCAAAGGCGTCTTTTGGTAGTTGTTTTGCTTTATCTGCCATTTTATTCTCTTCCCCCTGCTACTCTGATTCTTGGATCGATTATTCCGTACACGATGTCGGTAATTAATAATACGACACATAATAGGAAACAATACATAACTGTAAGTCCCATAATGGTTGGGTAATCGTTTGTTAACACTGAGTTAACGAATTGTTCACCAATACCTGGAATTGCGAAAATGTTTTCAACAACTAGTGATCCAGTCATGATGTTTACGGCCAATGGACCGATGATTGTTACCAATGGGATTAAACTATTTCTTAAAGCATGGTGGTAAATAATACCGAACTTGCTTAACCCCTTTGCTCTTGCTAATTCAATATAATCTGAACTTAAAACGTCAACCATTTCAGTACGTACAAAACGTGCTGATTCGGCTAATGGCATTGCAGCCAATGCTAATGTTGGAAGAATTGTGTATGCAAATCCACTCCAACCGGCGATTGGTAGTAATCCCCACTTCAAAGCAATTACATATTGTAGTAATACTGAGAAGACAAATGAAGGAATTGAAATTCCTAGAATTGAGATGATAGTAGTTGAAGTATCAACCCAAGTACTCTTCTTGATTGCCCCGATAGCACCAACAATGATACCAGCGATAACACCGACAACCATTGCTTGAGCACCCAATAGAAGTGATGGTCCCATACGACTTGAGATTAGGTATGAAACTGGTTGATCACTGAATTGGAATGATGTTCCAAAGTTACCATGAACAGCGTTCACTAGGTAACTAATATATTGTTGCCAAACCGGTTTATCCAAGCCGTATTGTTTTAACACCATGTAACGTTCGGCTGGGGAAAGTTTGGCTTCGTTAGTCAATGGTGTTCCTGGCATTAACTTCATTAAGAAGAACGTCACAGTCACAACTATGAATAACGTTAATAACAAGTAAAAAACTCGTTTTGCTAAAAACTTAACCATATTTTTTTATCCTCACAATCTTTCGGGAAAATGCCCCTTTATGTACGGAAGAGTTTTAGATTCGACTATATTCATTATAGTAGTTATCTAAAACTCTTCTCAATGAAAAAACTTAATTTAATTTAACTTTTTACTTTTTTGAAATTGTAGCATCTCTAAAGTCAGTTGATAATCCTGTAGGGAAGAATTGTACTCCACTTACACGGGGTTTGATTACATTTGGTTGAACCTTGTGGTATAGAGGAATTACACCTTGATCATTCATTAGGATTTTTTCAGCGTTTACAAGGTCATCCCAACGTTTTGCAACATTGTTTGAATCTGAACCTTCGGCATTTTTAACCAATTCATCGTATTTAGCATTACTCCATTTCCCGTTGTTGTATGAACCATCAGAAGTGAATAATGACATAAATGAAATTGGGTCAGGGAAGTCAGCGTACCAACCACTAACTACCATATCGAATTGACCATTTTGCGAACGACTTAATCTAGTTTTATAAGGAACATTTAGAGAAGAAACTTTTAGACCATGAAGGTTAGCAAATGCAGTTTGTAGGTATTCTGTTGTGCTCTTACCTTGTGGTGTGTCATCAGCTAATAATGTAAAGTTAATTGACTTCTTACCAACTTCCTTTAAACCCTTAGCCCATAGTTTTTTAGCTTCGGACACATTATAAGAAACACCAGTTTTGGTCCCAGCTGCTTTTGTAAAATCAACACCCTTGTATTGTGACATACCAGGAGAAACAAGTCCTTGAGCAGAAGTGGAACCATCACCCAAAGTATCTTTAGTGAATTGATCTCTATCTATTACAAGTGATAGAGCTTTTCTAATGTTAGCGTTCTTAAAGTATGAATCCGCCTTTTCATTCATTTCTAGATAGAATGTACTTGCCTGTTTTACGTTATGTAATTCAGAACTTGATTTGTACTTACCAACTTGTTGTTGACCAACTAATGTAGTTTCGTCAAGTTGACCAGTTTCATATTGGTTTAATGCAGTGTTAGCATCTTTTTGAACACTGAATTTAATACCAGCAACCTTAACCTTGCTTGCATTGTAGTATTCTTTGTTCTTAACCAAAGTCCAAGTATCGTTTGTACCATTCCAACCTTCAACCTTGAATGGTCCATTGTACAACATTGCTTTACTGTTTGTAGCATAAGCAGAACCATATTTTTCTACGGTCGCTTTATCTTGAGGGTAGCAAGCAGCCATCGCAACGATGTACTTGAAGTATGATTGAGGTCTGTTAAGTGTAACTACAAGTTTGTAATCACCTTCAGCTTTAACACCTAATGATGAGACTGGTGCCTTTCCTGCTGAAATTTCTGTCGCATTCTTAACATGATCTAATAAGTATGAATATTGTGAAGCAGTCTTAGGATTTACAGTACGTTGCCAACCATACACAAAATCATTGGCGGTTACAGGCTTACCATTACTCCACTTTGAATGACGTAAGTTGAATGTATATGTTTTACCGTCTTTTGATACCTTGTAACTTTCAGCAACACCTGGCTTAATAGTATTATTAGGTCCATTTAATAATAAACCTTCGTTACTATTACCAACCATTACCATGCTTTCACTATCTGTTAATTTTGAAGCATCTAATGTATTTAATCCAGCTGATTCTTGCCAATTAATATACTTACTTGTGGATTCTTTTGAAGAATTACCACAAGCTGCTAGTAGGAATGCTGATGCTGCACCAACAACCCCTAGCTTTACTACGGATCTCATTTTCATTTCCATTACCCCCGATTTCCTTATTAAAGAGTTTTTGTTTAAAAGGATTGTGAAAATAATACCACCATTCTATTATAAAGTGCAATACTTTTTCTAATTTATTTCTAATTTAGTTGAATGTTTGTATCTTAAAAAGTAAATAAAATATTAATTTATCAGGCTATTTAGATACATTAAATAATCTAATTATTATACAAGATATGCTCATAATTCTATTAAAACTCTCTAATTTTTATTAGGTTTTCTCTTTTTTATAACCATTCTTATTAATGATACGTAAATGGTATAATGGATAAAAATAACAAGGAGGTATTCATTTGGATACAGAACAACAAACTGCTGTTATCATCGGTTTAAACCTAGACAATGAGCAATTCGAGTACTCAATGACTGAATTAGCTGCCCTATCTGAAGCTAATAACCTAGAAGTTGTGGCTCGTCTGGTTCAAAAGCTAGATCATCCCGATAAAGCCACATACTTCGGTAAAGGTAAAGTTGAAGAACTAAAGATGACCGTCTTGGATAAAGACGCTGACATGGTCATTGTTAACGATGAACTATCACCTAGCCAAATCAGAAACTTAGAAAAACAAACTGAAACAAAAATCATCGATCGTACAGGTCTAATTTTAGAAATCTTTGCCAACCGTGCCAGAACTCACGAAGCCAAACTTCAAGTTCAATTAGCCAAGTTGCAATACCAACTACCCCGTTTGCACACCAGCGCTAGTCAACGACTAGATCAACAAACCGGTAGCGGTGGTGGTGGATTTACCAACCGTGGTTCCGGTGAATCTCAACTCGAATTAAACCGTCGTGTCATTGAAAAGGATATTTCTCACATCAAACAAGAACTAAAGGATATCCAAAAATCAGACTTAACCCAAAGAAAGCAACGCGATGGTAAAAACATCCCTACTGTGGCCTTAGTTGGATACACCAATGCCGGTAAGTCAACCATCATGAACCAACTGGTTAACCGCTACGGTGAAAACCAAGAAAAACAAGTCATGGTTAAAAACATGTTATTCGCTACCTTGGATACCAGTGTTAGAAAGCTAGTATTTGATGACAATAAGACAATGTTGTTATCTGATACCGTTGGTTTCGTAAGTAAGTTACCTCACCAATTGGTGAAGGCCTTCCGTTCTACTCTGGCCGAAGCTGCTAATGCAGATCTATTGGTCCAAGTAGTCGACGAAGCCGATGAAAATAAGGAACTAATGATGAAGACCACCGAACAAACATTGAAGGAAATCGGGGTCGAAAACATCCCAATGATTACCGTCTTCAATAAGGCCGATATCTTAGACGAACCTCGTCCCCAACGTGCCGGTGACAACCTAATCATGGCAGCACTTGAAGAAGACTCCATTGATGAATTAGTTCATATCATTAGGGAAAATAGCTATAAAAATTACGTCACAGAAGAATTCTTAATTCCGTTTGATAAAGGTGACATCGTCAACTACCTAAATACTAAGGCCAACGTGCTTTCAACCGAATATGTTGCCGAAGGAACCAAGGTTAAAGCTGAACTAACCGCAGTTGACAGCCAACGATTTAAACAATATCTTATTAATAACTAATTTTTTTCTAAGGATGTGATGAGATATCGACAATCAACTAACTGCAAGGTCAGCAATTAAAGAAAGTATTCCCACAATGTTTGGATACATTGGAATTGGACTAGCCTTTGGAATTATCGGAAAATCGCTTGGTTTTAGCCCCTGGCTTGTCGCCATCTTATCATTGACTGTTTATGCTGGATCAGCACAATTCATTTTGGTATCAATGATGGCTTTGCATAATCCAATCTTTTCGATTGTGCTAGCAATTTTTCTGGTAAACTCCAGAATGATTCTAATGAGTATCACCACCGCACCATATTTCAAAAATGATTCGATGTTAAAAAATATTTTAATTGGTTCTTTTTTAACCGATGAGAGTTTTGCGTTGGGTATGAACAAAGTTAACTACACAGATAATCAGTTAACGTTTACCTGGTTCAATACCGCTAACATCGTCTCTTATCTAACCTGGGCTGGTGCCTCATTTGTCGGCGCAGTTGCCGGTAGTTTCATCCATAATCCCTACGCGATTGGATTAGACTTTGCCCTTGTTGCAATGTTTATCGGATTATTATATCTACAAGTGATTGCCAAAAACGGTATGCCATTGAAACTAAAGCTACTGATGATTTTAATCACCTTCATCATGGTATTTATTGGATTAATCTTTATTCCAAGCAACCTATTAATCCTACTAGTAACACTAATTACTTGTCTGATTGGAGTGATTATCAAACATGTCTTCTTTTAATTTCACGCTATTAACCATCATTGGATGTACCTTAGTAACATGGCTTTCACGTGTATTGCCATTCATCCTGTTAAAGAAATTTAAACTATCAAAAACTGTTGAAGAGTTTCTAAGTTTCGTCCCCATCGTGATCATGGCAACGTTGTGGTTCTCACAACTATTCGTCCAACACCTGGGACACTTACCTTCAATTAATTGGGAAAACCTAATCGCATCAATTCCATCAGTTATTGCTGCCATCATCACCAAGAGTTTATTAGTAGTCGTGATTGTTGGGATTATCTCATTAGCAATCATTCGATTAATATAAATAAAAAAAGACCTAACTTTACGTTAGGTCTTTTTTTAGATTGTTTTAATTAATTCATCAACTTGGTTTTGCGCTTTTTGCCAATCATTATTTTCAATTACTGTTGCGACATCTTTCAAATCATCTGGGATTTCGATATCGCGTTTGTATTCATTGCTGCTAATTCTTTGATTAACACGTTCAATGTCATCACCGCGTTTAATCATTCGTTCACGTAAGATAACCGGGTCATTGACTTGGACAAACCAAACGATTGCTTGATCCCCTAGTTTTTCCTTATATGTAGATGCACCCAATGTATCTAAGACAATAATTGCTAAATCATTTTTGGACCATGCTTCGTTAATGCCCTCCATTGAGGATCCGTACTTGGCATTTGAATATTCAACGTGTTCCAATAAATGCAATTGATTAAATGATTCGTTATTTTCAAAATAATAATCAATACCATTTTGTTCACCATATCGTGGTGCTCTTGTGGTATGTGTAATTACTTTAGCTGCGTGGTATTTGTCAATCACGTAGTCGCGAAGAGAAGTCTTACCACTTCCTGCCGGACCGGTAATCACTATTAATTTCTTTGCATCCATTGGCTATCCCAGCTTTTCTACGATGTATTCGTTAGTCTGTTTCAAAATGTCTTTTAGGTTATCGAAGGTAACAATCTCCATTGCTTCCTCAAAAGGAGCCCAAACATAGTCGCTGATTTCTTCAGCTTGTAGCGTTACTTTATCACTATCGACTTGAGAAGTATAGAAAGTAACCACTTTATGATGACCATTTTTCATGTCATAGTTTGCATCAATACTAAATTCGGTATCAATAGTGGCGTTAATGCCGGTTTCTTCCTTAATTTCTCTAATTGCTGCTTGTTCTAACGTTTCATCGCCTTCAACGTGGCCCTTAGGGAATCCCCAGAAGTCACTAGTAGCACTTTTTTCTAATAGGTAGACTGGCTTATTATCAACTACACGGTACACGATGGCACCTCCGTCAATCTCTGTTACCATAATCATCCCTCCACATTTATTTGCTATCATTATATCATTTTGCTAGATTATCATTAAGTATTTATCAGTAAAACTGAATAGATGTTTTGCTTAATCTGATATAATGAAACCAAACCTATACATAAGTTAGGAGAATAATTATGAAAAATCATCAATATGCAATTTCTGATTACAATTTAAAAGTTGCTAAGAATGAATTACGAGCTATTAATTTCTTAGACGAAGAAACCGATAAAATTGACAACCCATCAGCCTTACTAAAGCACTTCTTGATGACTTACTTTTTAGATTCACAAAGTTTAGCCATTCGAGGACAAAAAATATCACAAATCATGGCTAGTTTCGAAGATGACGCACTAACCTACCTGGACAAAAACGCTCCACTATCAAAGATTGCGTTTTACAACATTGCGTTGCAACTTCTACAATTCACAGTTGGCGAAGACTTCCTAATTGATAATTCCATTACCAAGATGCAAACACTAAACCTACCAATCGCCGATGTTCATGATCCAATGAACCTATATGACGTTATTTGTGCATGGTACCTCTTATTAAACACTCACACTAAATACGGCGTTACCTTAATCGACTACTTAGCCGGTGAAGGTTACTTTGCACAAAACTACAATCAATTCGACAAACCACTTATCTTCAATGGTAAGAGCATGCCGGTATACGACACTAACAACCTAATTCGTGAAGTTGTTTACGTTGAAGCACCAATGGACACCGATAATGACGGCAAATTAGATTTGCTAAAAACCGAAATTATTCGTCCAAAGGAAAGTAATAAAAACTCTGTTCCCGTTATCTTTACCGCTAGTCCTTACAACCAAGGCACCAACGATGCCGACGGTGAAAAGTTAACCCATAACGTTAACCTAGGTCTTAAGCATAAACAACCTAACACTGTGTCCCTATCAGACATCAGCAAGAAGGAAAAAGACCCAGAACTACCTGCTGCACGTAACGTTGAAGGTAAGACCAGAAAGGCGGAACAAACATTTAGCCGTGAACAATCATACACTCTAAACGATTACTTCTTGGCTCGTGGATACGCTGTTGTGTACTCTGCTGGAATTGGTACTTATGAATCAGATGGTTTTAGAACCACTGGTGACAAGTATGAAACTATTTCAGCAACTGCCATCATTGAATGGCTTGCCGGAAACCGTGTTGCCTTTACCAATCGTACTGACAACAACCAAATCGAAGCCTACTGGTCTAATGGAAATGTCGCAATGTCTGGTCGATCATACCTGGGTACTTTACAAATTGCTGCTGCTACAACCGGTGTCGCTGGATTAAAGACCTGTTTAGTTGAAGCTGCAATTTCTAACTGGTACGACTACTACCGTGAAAACGGACTAGTAATGGCTCCTGGTGGTTTCCAAGGTGAAGATGCCGATGTTTTAGCCGCAGAAACTTACAGTCGTAAAAAAGCAGCTGCAGAAGAAATCAAGAACGAAAAGAAATGGGAAGTCCAATTAACAAATATTACCAACGAACAAGATCGTGAATCTGGTAATTATAACTCCTTCTGGGACGACCGTAACTACCTAAACAACGCTAAGAAAATCAAGGCAGACATGTTTTTAATTCATGGTTTGAACGATGAAAACGTCAAACCAATTAACGTTGCCAACATTTGGCATGCCATTGACCCATTAAACATCTCAAAGAAGATAATTTTACACCAAGGTCAACATATCTACATCAATGCTTTCCAATCCCTTGATTTTACTGCCATGGTCAACCTATGGTTTACCAATAAGTTAATGGGAGTTGAAAATAATGCTGACAACTTAATTCCTAACATCTTAGTTCAAGACAATGCTACCGACCAAAACTGGTATTCAATCGATGAATTCGATGAAGATGAAAACTTAAAACGTTTCGAATTAGCTAAGCCATCAGATAATTCAGAAGTAGCTGACAATCAGGTTACTTTCTCGGATTCATTAAATGAAAAAGATTTTGAAACATATTGCAGTGATACTAACAAGTGGGAAAACGATTTAGTGATTGGTGGAAGCGATGCTCCTATCAACGATAATCGTGTTATTTTTACATTCGATAAACTTCTAAAAGATGTCACTATCAATGGTAAGGCTCATATTCACTTGACAGCTTCATCCTCACAAGACTTTGGTATGTTAAGCGCTCAACTAATTGATCTAGGCGAAGACTTCAGATTAAACGCTCAACCGGAAACAGTTGACCACGCTAAAATTCAATTAGGATACCTATGGCGTGAAGACAGCCTTCGCGAATTTAAAATGAGTCGTAAAAAGACTCCATTCAAGAAAATTTCTGAAGGTCATATCAACATGCAAAATAGAAACAATGCTTATCAAGTAAGTGAACTAAAAGCTGATGAATTCTACGAAATTAACTTTGACTTACAACCTAACGTTTACAAAGTTAAGGCTGGTCATCAACTAGCTGTTGTTATATATGCAACAGACTTTGACAAATCTATTCGGGGTAATCAAGATGTAAAATATACAATTGATTTATCAGATTCAGCGGTTGAACTACCCTTCAACAAGGACTAATATAAATAATAATTTAGATTGAAACGAGGGATTGTCATGAAACAACAAACAAAAATTATCACTTTAGATAATGGCTATCATTTATGGACCCATACTTCTGGTGAAGGTAAGATTAACTTACTTGCCTTACATGGTGGCCCTGGTGGGACCCATGAATACTGGGAAGACTCTGCTGACCAGTTGAAAAAGCAAGGTCTAGATGTTGCCGTTACCTACTACGATCAATTAGGTTCATGGTATTCCGATACCCCTGATTTTTCCGATCCTAAGATTGCTGACAAGATTTTAACTTATGACTACTATGTTGATGAAGTTGAAGAAGTTAGACAAAAGTTAGGACTAGATGACTTCTATTTAATCGGTCAATCTTGGGGTGGTGTGTTAGTTCAACTATACGCACAAAAATATGGTAACCACCTCAAGGGGGCTATCATTTCATCAATGGTCGATGACATTGACGATTACACTAAGCATCTAGATGAAATTCGTGAAAAAGAATTTTCACCTGACGAATTAACATTCATGAAAAAGTGTGAAGCCGAAAATGACTACGACAATGAACGTTACCAAAATGATGTCGATCAACTAAACAAAGGTTACATCGACCGTAAACAACCATCTAAGTTAGAACATTTAATTGGTGTATCCAACACAGATATTTACAATAAGTTCCAAGGTGACAACGAATTTGTTATCACAGGTAAATTGGGTGAATGGCACAACACTGATCACCTATCAGAAAACCACGTGCCAACATTGGTTACATTCGGTGAACATGAATCGATGCCTGTTGAAACTGGTAAACGTATGGCTAAGATGATTCCAAACGCTCAGTTTGTATCAACTCCTAACGCCGGTCATCATCACATGATTGATAATGCTCCCGTTTACTACGACCACCTAGCTACTTTCATTCGTGAAGTGGAAAACGATACGTTTAATAAGTAAGAACGCTATTGTAGTTATAAAAAAAGCCCCCACAGGGGCTTTTTTTATATTATTTTTAATGTTTTCGTGGTATAACTATCTTTACTGAATTAAAGGAGTTCATCAAAATGCAAAATGTATATAATATCGTGTTGAATCGAACCAACAGTAACAGCGTTGAACGATTCATTAACCTATTCAGAGAAGGCGCAATTATCCTTGTTGTCCTTGAAATCTTTGGATACCGAGTACCGTCTTTTCTAACCAATTCAATGAATAACTTCCTATTAAGTATTTTCTACTTAATTACGAGTTACAAAATTCCATTAATCTGTTTCATTCTATTGTGCGGATTATTCTTAGTATCAGAAGCTTCGATGCACCATCGCTATCTTGATAACCTGCATCACAACTTCTGGCGTCAACTAATCAAGCTATATAAATATGTTTGGATTATCGTCTTTACCGTTTGTTTGCTTGCTACTAATCTAGAAAGTCTGATTGACTTTAAATTTATCGTTGAAGCCAGATCATATGCTGCTGGGTCAGACTTCTGGCAAACACTGTTTAGAAACTGTTTTGCCCTATTCATGTTCTTCTTAAATATTTACTGGTTTTTAATTTACTTCTGTAACAGTGATAACGCTCTTGCAGAAAAGCATCCTCGTCAAAACCAATTGAATTCCAAAGGATACATTAAGTTATCGAAACGTGAATTAGAATTCTCAAACCAACATGTTTACCTACAAATATATGTAAGAAACAATGAATCGCAAGCTTTAGATGATATTAAAGAATACTTCTTGGTCAAACAGGTCAACTATCGAAACGATCGCCAACACAAAGAAGACATCACTATCATCAGTCAGTTCGCTTCATATAGTGACGCTAAGAACTTCATGAATGACTATGCTGACGAACCAAGCAACTTTATGTAAAAAAAACCTACCATAAATCGGTAGGTTTTTTATTTAGAACAAACTAATTAAAATAAATAAAGAAAAAAAGGCAGATGTGATAACACTGTATTTTGTATCAATCAGTTGTCCATCGTCAATGTATAAGTTACGCCCGCCGAAAAATAATACTAAGGCGATGAAAATAATTTTGACGATTAACCATTCGATACATATAAGCGACCAAATCAACATCATAATATCTGCAATGATTAGCCATACTTTTCGACTATTATAGATGTTGTCCGCCTCCTTATTGTAAATTAGTTATTTACTTGTCCTTGTGCTTTAGCAATTTCATCTGCATCCCTTAGACTTAGCTTTTCAACATCCAATACCTTATCCACTAGTCCATTGTAGAAACTAGTTTCATGAGATACGATAATTGCATTTCCTGGGAAGTTATTAATTGCGTGTTTTAGTGATTCCTTGGTTTCATCATCCAAGTGGTTCGTAGGTTCGTCCATGATTAAGAAGTTAGATGGGGTGAATTCCAACATTGCTAGCTTAACCTTGGTTTGTTCTCCACCAGACAATTCACCAATTGGCTTAGAAGCATTTGCTGAATCCAAACCACACTTAGCAAGTTTTGTTCTGATTTCTTTTTGTTCCAACTTAGGGAACTTGTTTTGAATAATTTGCATTGGAGTTTCGTTGTTATTGCTCCATACCAAATCTTGGCTAAAGTAGCTAACTTTAGCTGAGGGTGAAAATGTTGCTTTGCCACCCTTTGGTTTTAAGATTCCTAAAATGGACTTGATTAGAGTTGACTTACCAACCCCGTTAAATCCTTGGAAACCAACCTTTTCATCAGTGTTGACTGAGAAACTAACTGGTTTTAGTAATGGCTTGTCATAACCAACCGATAGTTCGTCAACAACCAGTGCATTTTGTGAACCAGTATCTTCGTATGGAAAGTTAAACGATGCGTGGATGTTAGTCGAAGGTGGATCAACCAATTCCATATGTGATAGCATCTTTTCTCTTGATTTAGCCATTGTTGATTTTGAACCAGCCTTGTTCTTTCTAATGAATGCTTTTGCCTTTTCAATTTCAACTTGTTGCTTATCATATTCTCTTTGTTGAACCATTTCACGTTCAGCTTTTTGGCGCATGGCTGACTTAAAGTCACCACGATACTTAGTAATCTTACCAAAAGCAATATTTACAATACAGTTAGTAACGTTTTCCAAAAAATCGTAATCATGGGAAATAACCATTACCGCACCATCAAAACTATTGATGTAATCTTCCAACCACGCAATATGAGCAACATCTAGGTAGTTAGTAGGTTCATCCAGTAGTATAACGTCTGGATTTTCTAAAATTAGTTTAGCTAGGATAATCTTTGAACGTTGTCCACCTGACATGTTAGTGATTTGTTGATCACGTTTAACATCATCTAATCCTAAACCGGTGATTACTCGTTCAATTTCAGTTTCAATATCGTAGAATCGTTTTGCTTCTAGTTCTTCTTGAATTCTTCCAGCTTGTTCCAATAACTTGTCATCAAAGTTTTCAGCATATTGTTCATACAATTCTTGCATGTGCTTTGACTTATCATATAGGTCTTGATAAGCAGTGTGTAGAAAATCAATCAATGTCATTCCTTCTGGAATATCAGCGTATTGATCCAAGTATCCAACGCTAACATTGTTTTGCCACTTCACTGAACCTGAGATTGGCAATTCCACTCCAGTAATAATCTTAATCAAAGTAGATTTTCCTACCCCGTTTTGTCCAACAATCCCCATATGTTCACCCTTATTAAGGGTAAAACTTGCTTCATCGTATAGCTTTTTGTCGGCAAAACCCATACTGATATCTTTAACATCTAATAAAGCCACAGTCTTTTTCTCCTTTTTCTATTCCGTACTTATATATAATTACAAAATTAACATATTTTAGGGCTAAACGTCAATTTTTCGGCGGTTCAAGCAACATTAAATCGTTATATTTTCCTTTATAATGGTATAATTGACTCTGTAAAAAATTTAAAAAGGAATGATCATAATGAAGGTCAAAGATATTGACCATATTACAATCTTTGCCAATGATCTAAAACTATGCATGCGTTTTTATCATGAAGTTTTAGATTTACCAATAATTGAATTCACTGATGACAGACTTGAATTTCAGCTTGGCAAGCAAAAACTAATCTTCCTTCAAAATGACAGTGACGATAATGTCCCGGAAAATCCTACGCCAGGTTCATCTAAGTTCTGCATCATTGTGAAGGACTCATTAACGGACTTAAGTGCACATTTAGCCAACTATGGTGTTACCATCATCGATGGCCCAAAGAAAGTTCATGGTTCCAATGGACCAATGAATTCGCTTTTCATAAATGATCCAGAAAAAAATGTAATTGAGATTTGTGAATATTAATTAAGAATTATAATCAATATCACACTTTTTTTAATTAATTTTAAGTGCTAACAAACGTTATTATTATGCCCAATAAGCAGCAAAAACTGTGTCATGATAGGTCTTTAAACATTTTACATAGACATGGATTTTTGTTAGTATACTCAAAGACCATGAAAGGAGTTTTATGAAAAAAAATAAGAAATCAAGAAAAGTAGGTTTATTTCAAATTGTAATGTTGGGACTTAGTTCCATTATTGGTTCAGGTTGGTTATTCGGTTCATGGGAAGCTTCCCGTGTTGCTGGTCCAGCCGCTATCATCTCATGGATAATCGGTGCTATTGTTATTGGTGCTATCGCCTTTAACTACATCGAACTAGGTTCAATGTTCCCCGAAAGTGGTGGTATGAGTAAGTATGCTCAATACACTCACGGGTCTCTATTAGGTTTTATTGCTGCCTGGTCTAACTGGGTATCATTAGTAACCTTGATTCCAATTGAAGCCGTTGCCGCTACCCAATATATGGGTTCATGGCCATGGAAATGGGCTCATTGGACTCACGGTTTTATCGTTAATGGAGAAATTTCTAATCTAGGTTTATTTGTCGTTTTTCTTTTCATATTAGTCTTCACGCTATTAAATTATTGGTCTGTTAATTTACTAGCTAAATTCACTAGTTTTATTTCAATCTTTAAACTAGGAATTCCGCTACTTACTATCATCATGTTACTCCTATCTGGATTCCATGGTGGAAACTTCGCATCACAAGGCTTCATGCCTTATGGTAGCGCTGCGATTTTCTCAGCTACAACAGCTTCAGGAATTATTTTCTCATACAATGCATTCCAAGTTGTTATTAACATGGGAAAAGAAATTAAGAACCCTAAACGTAATATCGCTTTAGGTATTACCATTTCATTGGCTATTAGTATTGTTATCTATGTTGCCCTACAATTTACATTTATTAGTGCCGTAGAACCATCAGTACTTGCCAAGGTAGGTTGGCATGGTATCAACTTTGAATCACCATTCGCCGACTTAGCAATTATGTTAGGTCTACATTGGCTTGCCGTATTGCTATACTTTGACGCCTTCATTTCACCATTCGGTACTGGTGTTTCATTTGTTGCTCAAACAAGTCGTACATTAGCCGCTATGGTTCAAAATGAACACATGCCTAAGTTCTTAGGTAAAATCAATGAACGTTGGGGTGTTCCAAGAATTGCGATGATTGTTAACATGATCATTTCTGTTCTACTAGTTGCTCTATTTAGAAGTTGGGGCACTCTAGCAAGTGTTATTTCTACTTCAACATTGATTGCTTACTTAACTGGTCCAGTTACAGTAACATCATTGAGAAAAATGGCACCTAATTTCAAACGTCCAATTCGTATGAGAATGCTACAATTCATGGCACCATTAGCTTTCGTATTAGCTAGTTTAGCTGCATACTGGGCAATGTGGCCAACAACCGTCAAGGTTATCGTAGTTATTCTATTAGGTCTTCCATTCTACTTCTACTTCGAATGGAAAACCGACTGGAAGAAGACAAAGAACCAATTCGCCGGAAGTTTCTGGATGATTGGTTACCTAATCTTTATCTCAGTAATGTCATACGTAGGTTCAGCACCATTCGGTGGTCAAAACTGGATTCCATATCCATTGGACTTCGTTGTGATTATTATTGTTTCCCTAGCTTTCTACAGATGGGGAATCTCCAGTTCAATGGTAAGTACTGATCTTCATAATGCTAAAGTGGTCAATGACCAAATCAATCTAGACGCATATGAAGATGAACCAACTGACGAAAATAAAGAAGACAAATAAAGCATAAGAACACCATTTGGTGTTCTTTTTTATTTGTCCGGTATTTTATTTCTTGACAATTATAATTCTTAAACTTAAAATGAACTTAACTTAAATTGAAAGGAGAAAGAACCAATGAAGAATAATTTATCTACAAATCAAAGTTCTCGTTGGCAAAGCTGGTGCCTATAGGTCGCATTACTAGTATAGATGCGACTTATGATGCAATCTTAAGCGCATCTGTACCGGCTTCTTTCTCACGAATAAATAAGCCTGTGCGGATAAGATTCAGACACCACAGGCCATTAGACGGGTAACCTGTGTGTTTGGGTTATCCGTTTTTTTATTGCATTTATTTACCATCTTTAACCAAAAAGGAGATCTAATTATGAAAAGACTTTACACAGTCATTTTTGTCTTAGTTATATTACTAGGATTTGGTTTTTATCAAGAAAAGCAACCTCACAAGATAAGTCGTGATCACACCCCTACTGTTGGGATTTTACAACTTACTGAGCATCCTGCCTTAGACGCCATTCACAAAGGAATTATTGATGGATTAAAGCAATCTGGTTATACACCTGGTAAGAATATTAATATCGACTTTCAAAATGCCGAAGGTGATCAAGGTAATTTAAAGACAATGAGTTCTAAGTTCGCAACCGAGAACGTCGATATGTCAATTGGTATCACCACCCCATCAGCACAAGTTTTAGCTAACACCGTGAAAAACGCTCCACTTATTCTAGGTGCGATTACTGATCCTAAGTCAGCTGGACTTGTTGATTCAAACGAACACCCTGGTCGACAAGTTACCGGTGTTTCAGATTTCCCTCCAATGAAAGAAGAATTAAAGCTAATTAAAGAAATTATGCCTAATTTACATACTCTAGGGGTAATTTACACATCAAGTGATGATTCAGCCACATCTCAATATCACCAATTCGTCGAACTATGCAAGAAAGAACACGTTAACGTTAAAGGCTACTCAATCTCAAACACTAACGACCTAAACCAAGTTGCTACTCAAATGGTGCAAAATGTTGACGCTGTCTATGTACCAAATGACAACACAGTTGCTTCAGCCATTCAAACGCTAGTAAACGTTGCTAACACTAAAAACGTTCCAGTCTTTCCTACTGCTTCAACTGTTGTTAAGCAAGGTGCTTTAGCTACTATTGGTTTAAACCAATACAAACTAGGTGTACAAACTGGTAAGATGGCTGCTCGTGTCCTAAAGGGTGCTAACCCAGCTGATATGCCAATCGAAAAACTAAGCCATGGTGACTTAGCAATAAACTTAGGCCAAGCAAAGAAACTTGGTATCAAGATTCCTGACTACCTACTTAAGGAAGCCAAAAGAAACGGAGTGATTTACAAATGAGTTTAATTATTTCAGCAATCGGACAGGGACTATTATGGTCCGTAATCGGAATCGGTCTTTACCTAACATTTAGAATTCTAGACTTTCCTGATATGACCGTTGAAGGAACTTTTCCAATGGGTGCTGCCACTGCCGTTACAGCAATTGCTCATGGAATAAATCCAATTTTAGCCACCATTCTAGCCTTCTTGGTTGGATGTGTTGCTGGTCTTGTTACCGGTCTACTATACACTAAGGCAAAGATTCCTGTATTACTTGCCGGAATCTTAGTGATGACAGCTTCATACTCTATCGATCTACGCATCATGGGAAAACCTAACCAATCATTATTAGGTCTACCTACTTTACTAAGCGGCAAATTCTTACAATCCCTACCACCTTACTTCGATAGTGTCTTTGTTGGTTTCATTGTCATCACCGTAGTAACGTTAATTCTTATTTACTTCTTACAAACTGATTTAGGTCAAGCATTCATCGCAACCGGTGATAACGAAAACATGGCTGAATCACTAGGTATTAATACGGATAATATGAAAATCATGGGTGTGAGTGTATCTAACGGACTAATCGCTCTAGGTGGTGCTTTAGTTGCTCAAAACAACGGTTACTCTGACGTTAATATGGGTATTGGTATCATTGTTGTTGCCCTAGCTTCAATCATCATTGGTGAAGTTATTTTCGGTGATTTAACGATGAACCAACGTCTAGTTGCTGTCATTGTCGGTAGTATCTTATACCGTCTAGTATTACTGTTAGTTCTACAACTTGGTTTCAACGCCAACGACTTAAACTTAATCTCATCAATACTACTTGCAATTTTCATGGGTCTTCCTGCATTCGAAAGTCGATTCCATCTAAAACATGTCTTGAAGAGGGGGCTAAAAAATGACTAAGACAATCTTTCAATTAAAAAACGTCGTAAAGACCGTTAACGAAGATACTCCAGAAGAATTAAACATTTTAGATCACATTGACCTAGATATTCACGAAGGAGACTTCATCACCATCTTAGGATCAAACGGTGCTGGTAAGTCCACTTTATTTAATACCATTGGTGGTAATCTTCGCCCCACTTCTGGTCAAGTTATTTACAAGGAAAAAGACATCACTAACATGTCAGTTGTTAAACGTACATCATTTTTAAGCCGTGTCTTCCAAGACCCTAAACTAGGAACTGCTCCTCGTATGACAGTTGCGGAAAACTTATTGCTTGCTGAAAAACGTGGTGATCACCATCACCTAGTTCCTCGTAAGTTAAAGGGAGAAATGAAACGTTTCAAAGATATCACTGCGAAAATGAACAACAACCTAGATCATCGCTTAAATACAGCAACAGGCAGTCTATCTGGGGGTCAACGTCAAGCGTTGAGCTTTCTAATGGCAACCATCAAAAAGCCTGGGATTTTACTGTTAGATGAACACACAGCTGCTCTAGACCCTAAGACATCTCAAAACCTAATGGATATAACCGAAGAAACCATTAAGGAACAAAACCTAACTTGTCTTATGATTACCCACCACCTAGAAGATGCTTTGAAGTACGGAAATCGTCTATTGGTACTACACCAAGGAAAGATTTCATACGACATCTCAGGCGAGGACAAGAAAAAACTAACCAAAGAAGAACTACTTACATTCTTCAACGATATCCAATAAAAAGAAGGCATCAATAGATGCCTTCTTTTTATTTGTCTTATTTTTCATAAATTTTGACAAGACCTTGAGTTCCGTCGTTGCCTAATTGATAATCATTAACCATCTTTTCATATAGTTGCTTGGCTAATTTTGTAGCTGGTAAATCGATGTGCATTTCTTCAGCACCTTGAAGTGCAATTCGTAAATCCTTCAAAAAATGCTTAGCAGAAAAACCTGGCGCAAAGTCACCCTTCAGTATACGTGGGCCATAGTTATCTAAGCTCCAGTTATCAGCACTACCACTTGATACTGTATCCATCATTGAAGCTAGATTCAATCCAGCGGATTTACCATATTCATACATTTCGACCATTCCTGTCATTGTTCCAGCAATCATGATTTGATTTGCCATCTTAGTATGTTGGCCCTTACCAGGACCACCAAAAAGTTTTACTTGGCTTCCCATCGTATCTAAAATTGGTTTGACCTTATCAAAAGTGGTTTGATTACCACCAACCATGATGGTTAAGCTACCATTTTTAGCACCAACATCACCACCGGAAACAGGTGCATCCAATGTTTCGATTCCCTTCTTTTGACCTTCAGCAAAAATTTCTTCATCTAATTTTGGTGTTGAAGTGGTTGAATCAATCAAGATAGTATCTGAATTAGCACCCTTGAATAATCCCTTATCACCAAAGTAAATTTCTTTTACATCATCAGGGAAACCAGCAATTGTGATCACAACATCTGAAGATTGGGCAATCTGTTCTGGCGTATCCAACCATTTAGCACCATTGTCGATTACGCTTTGTGCATGTGCCTTTGTCCGGTTGAATACATTTACCACATATCCTGCTTTCAATAAATTGTTAATCATTGAAGACCCCATCACACCGGTTCCGATAAATCCAATTGTCATGTTTCATCCCTCCTTATGGAAACTCTATAGCTATTTATCCATGTCTTCAAACATTTAGCTTAATTCCTATCATGTTCAATATTTGTTATAATGTATATGCAAATCTTTTTTCCGAATGGAGGATTATTATTATGAATAATGGTGACAATGACAACCGTATTCGTAAATATACTTTCGATGATACATTTATGAACTCCGAAAATAATCAGTCAAATTCAAATCACATTTGGCCAATTATTATCTTTATCGTCGTTGTGGCTGCATTAATCTTAGGCGGGGTAAAAGCCGTTACCTACTTCACTAGCAACCATGACAATCAAACCACTAAGATGACTCAATCAAGTAATCAAAGTAGTTCAAGTTCAGATGAATCAAATACATCCGAACAAAGTAAGAATAACCAAAATAAGAGTAATTCATCAAACCAATCAAAGAAAAAAACAATGTTTGATGGTACTCACATCTTTAGTTCTGTTGCTGATGCGCAAAACTACGCGAAGGCAACACAAAGTCAGTGGATCCAAGAAGGTTACCAAACATACACCGTTTCAGCCGATTCGCAAGGTTATTACATCTTAAAATTTGTTAGATAGGAGGATTATTCTTGAAAGTAAACGTTAAACTAGATAACAACCGTCTACCAGACAAGTACACCCGTCATGCAGCTGAGGAATTTAAGCAAAACGATTTTCCAATTGTTTCATTTCCTTTCTCTATTGAAGATGTTCCTGCTGATACAAAAGAAATTGCCTTTGCACTAACTGATTTAGATTCAATTCCCGTATGTGGTTTTGAGTGGATTCATTGGTTAGTCGCTGGTCTAGATGGTAAGGACGTAATTGTTCCTGAAAACGCGAGTCAAAAAAATCCATTACACTGGATTCAAGGTAATAATAGTTCGGCTGGTCACATCTATAACCTAGGTGATCAACCTATCAGTCACAAATACATGGGACCTAAACCACCAAGTGGTGTTCATGATTACACATTGACAGTTTATGCGTTAGACCAAAAGCTAAACTTCAAGGATGGTTTCTGGTACAACGAACTAATTCATAACATCGATGGTCACATTATCGAACAAGTAAAAGTCGATTTACCTGTTGAAAACTAAAAAAAGGCGCTGCCAATTTGGCAACGCCTTTTTATTTTTATATTATAGTCGAGCAATTCGTTGAGCTTCATCTTCTAGTCTAAAACACAAGTCTAATGCGTCTTTCTTGAAGTCTTCAACAAAGCTTTCACCATTTGATTTAAATTCAGCAATTTGACGACCGGAAATACCAGTAACTGTAAATGTCACTCCATCATCAGCTAACTTAGAAGTGTCGTAATGACCTTCTTCCGCTTCTTCTAGGTAATCTTGAAATAAATCAGCAACTGCTTGGAAGATTACCTCTTCTTCGGTTACTTTGTGTCCATCGATTAACATACGAGCCATCTTTAATTTTACTTCGTCCATGTTTTCTGGAATTAACTCACTCATTATTAACACCATCCTTAAATGATATTTTATCATAATCCATAATCATTTTTAGAAAATAAAGCGTAAAAAAATGAAATCACTTTTTCAATCATGTTATTATCTTATTATAAAGGAGTGTTCGAAAATGAAAATCGGAATTATCGGTGCTGGCCCTCGTGGCCTGTTAATGCTAAACAATTTGATTCAAAACTTTGAATCATCTAATAATGACAATTTAACAATTCATCTCTTCGACCGTGCCGTTGCAGGTGGACGTGTCTGGAAAGTTAAACAACCAATTAGTCTAATTATGAATACCCCTGCTAATGAGCTATCATTATTCAATGATGGACAAAAAGATGCTTTAAGTATTTCAGAATGGTGTCAATCAAATATCTCAAATGATTTTATCAACAGCCTAGATGTTGATAACAAAGACGAGTTACTAACAGCTGTTGATAAAATTAACGACAGAAGTTACGTTCCTCGTGCAATTTGCGGGGCTTACTGCCAGTGGTTCTTCCAACAATTAGTTAATCAAATCAAGAACAATGACAACATCAATTTGGCTGTCCACTTCAACCAAAATGTGGATAACGTCGAAAAGGTTAAGGATGATTCTTTCGTTGTATCTGTGGGTGATGTGGATTACCCTGTTGATAAACTATTATTTAGTCTAGGTCAACAAGAAAACAAGTTAACCAAAGACCAAGAATCACTTCAAAAGTACGCTAAGGATTATGGATTAACATACATCCTACCTGGTGAAGCTGATGAAGCAGATTTATCAACAATTACCAGTGATCAAAATGTGATTATTCGTGGAATGGGGCTAAGTTTTAATGACTTCGTATCCCGTCTAACCGAAGGCCGCGGTGGATACTTCACTGACAATGGCGACAATACCCTAACTTACCATGCTTCAGGTGATGAGCCTGCCATCTATGCAGGTTCTAGACGTGGTGTTCCTTACTATCCTAAGGCAATTAGTCAGAAAGCATTCAATGAAAACTATCCTGCTGTCTTTTTAACTAATGAAAATGTGGATAAACACCTAAAAAATGGTCACATCTCATTTGAAGATTTCCACATGTTATTAAGATTGGATATTGAGTATCGTTACTATAGCTTCTTATTTAACCTAAAGCACCCAGAAATTGATGTTGAAGACTTCCAAATGAAGTTTAAACAAACTGATAATCATAACGCTTTAATCGGTAGTTACCACCTACCAACCGAAGAAGTTCTTGATTGGGATAAGATTTTGAACCCGGTGGCAGGTGTAAAGATATCCACATTGGATAACTATCAAGAACACATCAAAATCTGGTTAAAAGAAATGATTGATGACGCATTACTAGGATCTAAAACTGGTCCTGTCATAGGTTCACTAGAAATGCTTCGTGATCTTCGTGACAACATTCGTTATGTTTTATCTAATCACTTATTCACAAACGACGATTTAGTGAATAAGTACCTAGGTCGTTTTTCTTCTGACATGAAGTTCCTATCACAAGGTGCTCCAGCGGTTCGCAGCCAAGAAATACTTGCATTGATGGATGCCGGTATCGTGAAGATTATCGGTCCTCAAATGCAAGTAATTGGGGCCAATCATAAGTTCATAACTCGTTCCGCGTTCTACGGTGAAGAAATTATTCACGGTGATGCTTTAATTGAAGCACGTACCAATGCTCCTGTTACAAAGGTTTCCGCTAATCCAGTAATTACTAGTATGATGTCTAATGGATTAATCAAACCACTTCCAATCACCCTATCAGATGGTGAAACTGTGGAAAACTCATCTGTGGATATTGATATTAAGACTGATCAAGTAGTTGACCAACCAAACTTATACACATGGGGATTAAATACCGAAGGTTTATACTTTGTCACCTCTGCTATTCCTCGTCCTGGGGTAAATGATTCGATTTTAACTGCTGCAGACGATATTGCAAAAGGACTATTAGACATCCCTGTTGAAAACCCAACTATTTATATGTAAATAAAAAAAGCCATTCTATTGAATGGCTTTTTTATTTTAGTTTTTCTTTTCTATCGATAATAAACTTGGCAAAGTGTTGACTAGCAATTGGTAATTCTTCTCTGCTTTTGTACACAATCGCAACCGGTCTATTAATATTTGGCTTAACCGGCTTACTTATGACATTAAAATCAGTACGACGATATACTAATTCAGATAAAATGCTAACGCCTAAACCAGCTTCAACCATCGCCATAATCGTGTAATCATCTTGTATCTTGTATCTAACATTTGGTGTTACTCCTGAACGTTTAAATGCCTCAAGTGGTTCACTATATCCGCCACCTTCAACTAAAATAAAAGGATCATCTGCTAATGATTCAATTGGCACAGCCTCTGCATCGGCATATGGATGGTTAACTGGAATAAATGCATTCATGTTGGTATTGTGGATAATCGTCTTATTAAAGCCCTCTCCATATTCAGCAGTCATGATGGCAAAGTCAATTTGGTCTGTTTTCAACCAATCAATTATAGTACCGTAGTCACCTTGGTTTAAAACGAAATTAATCTGTGGATAAAGTTCCTTAAATTCTTTGAATAAATCTGGCAACCAGTAACAACTAACACTGGTAATCGCCCCAATTCTGACCGTTCCTGATTGAAGACCATTAATAGCGTTAGCGGTATCAATTAATCCCTGATATTGACGAAGTGCCTGTCTAATATGTGGATAAAGTTTTTCCCCATCAGGAGTTAATTCCACTCCTGATCTAGACCGTTTTAGGATGTGCATATTAAATTCTTTTTCCAAATTAGACATCATTTGACTAACAGATGATTGGGTATATCCCAACTGTTCTGCTGCTTTAGTGAAACTCTTATTCTGTAATACTGCTTCTAGTACAATAAATCGATTCATCTTATATCATCTTTTCTTATGTAAACATTTAATTTATTAATTTTACTTATGTTGTTTCTCATTATATAGTTATTAATACAAATAAACAAGAAAAGGTGTTGATATCTATGCAAATATTTAAAAAAGAATCGGTTAGCAATTATTTAGAGGCCGATTCACGATTATCCAAGTCCTTAACCACTAAGGACTTAATCGGTCTAGGTATTGGTGCCGTCATTGGTACCGGGATTTTTATCCTTCCCGGTCATGAAGCTGCTAGTCATGCTGGACCTGCCGTCGCAATTGCCTTTTTAATGGCAGCCATCGTTTCCGGGTTAGTTGGTATGGCTTATGCTGAATTCTCGTCTGCGATGCCAATTGCTGGATCAGCTTATTCATTTGGTTCCGTTGTCTATGGTGAGATTGTTGGCTGGATTTTAGGTTGGGCCTTAATTCTTGAATACTTCCTAGCAGTATCTGCAGAAGCAACAGGTTTTGCTGCTTACTTCAATAACAATATTTTAGATGCTATCGGAATTCATTTACCTACTGCACTGCAAGCTAGTCCCATGGAAGGTGGTGTAATTAATATTTCAGCTGTATTGATTGTTGTAATCATTGCAGGTATTCTTCTAATGGGTTCTGAAATGTCTAAACGAGTTGAAAACTTTGCTGTAATTGTGAAAGTCGCAATCATCATTATTTTCATTATTATTGGTGCTTTCTACATTAAGACAAGTAACTATGTTCCTTTCTACCCTGCACAATTTCACTCAACTCCATTTGGTATGGGTGGTATCTTCACAGCAGCTGCAACTGTATTCTTTGCCTTTATTGGATTTGACGCACTAGCATCTAACTCTGCCGAAACAATTGATCCTGGTAAAAACGTTATTAAAGGAATCATTGGAACAGTTGTATTTGCAGTAGTTTTATATGTTGCCTTTTCAATGGTACTTACTGGAATTGTTAATTACAAAGAACTAAACGTGGATGATCCTGCTGCTTATGCACTTCAAATCATTCATCTATCAGCATTCAATAAATTAATTACTATCGGTGCTTTGTTTGGAATATTTACCGCTATGGTAACTATGTTTATCGGTGGTTCACGTCTTGTATACGCACTTGGTCGAGACGGTCTACTACCAAAGTTCATCGGTCGAGTTCATTCCAAGCATTCTGTACCAAAAAATGCAATTATCATTGCAACAATTGTTCAAGCTGTCTTTGCCGGACTTGTTCCATTGACTCAACTTGCATCACTAATTAATGCTGGAACATTGATTGCATTTGCATTTATTTCATTTGGTATAATCAAACTTCGTCGTAGAAAAGATATTAAAAACACTGGATTTAAGATGCCATGGTATCCATTCCTACCAATAGTTGCAGGTGTGTTCAGTATTTTCTTCATTATTATGCTCCCAGACATTACTAAGATTTCAGTTGGTATCTGGATTGTAATTGGATTTATCTTTTACTTTGTGTACGGAGTTCACCACTCGAAACTACAAAAACAAGACTAAATAAAAAAGCCCTGGATTTAATCCAGTGGCTTTTTATTTGTCGTTATAAATAAATGAATTATCCGGAATACGAATTAACGTATAACTCTTGAACTGACGTCTTGCATGTAATCCGATTCCATTCCAAAAACTGTCTTTATACGTAACGGTTACGTCAGCAACCCACGCTCTTTGGTATTTTCTGTCTAGCATCTTAGCTTCATTATCATTCCATCTAACCGCTGACTTTTGAACATTAATTTCGCTATTAGTACCAACTAGCACACTTGACGCTGAGCTTGATACTGATAAACGCTGTCCATTAACCAAATATGAGTAAGACTGATTCAAAGATGAATTATTCCCACTTTTGACCTTCACATAGTAAGAGCTGTTCCCATTGGTATCCAAAATTAATGGTTTGAAATCACGAGAAGTGACAACATTTGATCCATTAATGTTTGGATAGAATGTCTCAAAAGACATAAATCCAATCCCAGCAAATAACACGACGATTTGTGCAATCGTCTTTAAATGGTGAGTTAATGAAAAGTCGTAGTGCCCATTTATGATTAGCCTACTTCTTCTTACCCCGATGTTATGAATAATAAAAATTGCATAAATAAACAAAATTATCCAAAGAAGTAGGCCAACTATATTCCAGGCCGATTCCATAAATCTTCTCCTTTATACTAGTAATCAAAGATACCTTACCATTTTACACTATTTTAATAAAAATACAAAATTCTTATGCTAACTATTATTATTTCAATGATGAATCGTGATTATTCACCAGTTTTATTAACTTCGCAGTGTCAGAAAATTCAGCATAATCATTAACAACAACTGTAATCACTCGATCTTTTCCTGGTTGTTGAGCTGTCGCAACTAAACATAATCCAGCGGCAACAGTATATCCCGTTTTTAATCCATCAACGTGCAAACTTTCATCGTAGAAAGGTCTACCAGGTAGTAGACTATTTTCATTAAATAATGTCTGTCCATCTACAGTTTCATACACTTGTTTGGCATCATCAATTACTTTGGGATAAATTGACAGTACATGATCAGCAATGATTGCAATACTCTTTGCTGATATCATGTTGGCGTCGTTCTTGCCACCTACTTGATTATATCCAAATTTATCTAAATCATTATTTTCTAGACCAGATGAGGAAACAAATGTGGCGTCTAGGTGCCAAGCCTGAGCTTGTTCATTCATCATCTTGATAAACTTAACGTTAGAACCTGCCACCCATTGACCCAAAGCAATTGCCGCATTGTTTGATGATTGCACTAAAGCAGCTTTATAGAGATCTCTAACAGTGTATTTGTGGCCATTTTTAAACTTAAAACCACCTAATTCAACGTCATCCCCTAGTTTCTTTAATCCCTTGTTACTAGTGTCGACGACTTGATTCCATCCGTTAGTCTTTTCGGCTTTTTGAATCGTTAAATATAAGGTCATTAGTTTTGCTAATGACGCTACCTTAATCTTTTTATCCCCATTTTGAGAATAGATAATCTTATTGTTGCTAGCATCCAATGCCACAGCTGCACTCGCGTTCTTTACTTTATCTTGTGACACTTTCACTAAACTTGTCGTATATGTTTGTGAATCTTGTTGATAGTCAGGTTGATAACCTTTTTTTGAATTTGCTATTTTTGCGTATTCTTGGCGAATAAAAGAGAATGGATTACTGAATTGTTCGTATGCCCCTAATCCAATCGCCGCTACAAATATTATTGTTAGTCTTTTCACTGATTTCTTCATTCATATTTACTTCCATTTATCATAATTTCACTATCTAAAGTTACCACGAAATCGCTGTTACGACAAGGCATCTAGTGCTTTAAAATTATTAATAAAAATATAAGTATTGCATTTAATTTTAATAAATAGTATAGTTGATTTAAATTGATAATTAATGTTTGGGGTGCCGGCATTCGGCTGAGATTCATACCCATAGTACCTGATTCAGGATAATCCCTGCGAAGGAAAACAACCCTTTTATTTTTAATGCTTTACTAATTATAAAAATAAATTGGACTCCGAACACATATTGTTTGGGGTCCTTTTTTTCTGGAGGAAACTATGAAAAACACATGGTCACTTAGAAACATCATTTTACTTACATTAATCTCAATTATCTGTGGAATTATCTTTTTTGCCACAGGATTCTTATACAACGCAGTAAGTCTTGCACTTACTCCTTATGGTCTAGCACCTCTTGCTAACGATCTACTACTTGGTCTTTGGATAATGGCAGCCCCACTTGCTGGTTTTATCTTCAAACGTCCCGGTGCTCCATTCTTAGCTGAAGTGATTGGTGCCATCGTTGAAATGTTCTTAGGTGGACAATGGGGAGTTGAAACAGTAGTTACTGGTATCGAACAAGGTATTGCAACTGAATTAGGTTTTGTTGCCACTAAATACAAACACTTTGATTGGTTAGGTGTTATTGCAACTACCATCTCAACTACTGTTATTACATTTATCTATGACTGGTTCAAGAATGGTTACAACGCTTATGCTATTCACCTACTTATCATTATGTTTATTGTCAGATTCATTTCTATTTTCATCTTTGGTGGTGTGTTATCTAAACTTATCGCCAACATGTTGGAAAAGAGTCACGTTATCAAATAATAGGAGTGTCATTTTTTGAATAACTTATCGATTAACAATTTGACATACCAATACACTGGTACTTCGAATCCGACTTTTAAAAGGGTTAGCCTGGACTTCGAATCTAATCAAATGTCGTTGATATACAGTCCTTCTGGATCTGGTAAATCAACGCTTTTGAAAACAATCGCAGGATTTTATCCACAATACAACGACGGTACAATTAACGGCGTTATCAATTTTAATAATCAAAACATCTCAGAATTTTCAGAATGGCAATTACGTCAGACTATTTCCATGATGTTTCAAGATCCAATGCAACAATTCTGTATGACTACCGTGGAAGACGAATTCATCTTCACACTAGAAAATCTTCAGATTCAACCTGATAAAATGGATCAAATTATTGAAGATGCTCTTTCTTTTACTCATACTAATGATTTAAGAAAACGTGATTTCAAGACTCTTTCCGGTGGAGAAAAGCAAAAAGTTGCGCTAAGTATTATCGTAGCAATTAACGCTCCTGTAATTCTATTGGACGAACCATTCGCTAATGTCGATATCAAATCTCGTCTGGAACTAATTAGTCTATTGAGCCAGCTAAAAGAATCAGGCAAGATTGTCATCGGTATCGATCACGATCTTATGGGATACGAAAATCAAATCGATCAGTTAATTGGCTTTGATGAAGACGACACAACGTTTAAACCATTAGATGATGCGGCAGTGTTTAAATTATTTAATCAATTTAAAGACTCCACAAATCGTCCACTAACAAGCGAAGTTGTTGGAGAACCCATAATTAACTGTTTAGATTTATCAATTGCCAACTATGACATGCATTTAATAAATCATTTAGATTTAGACTTAATTAAAGCAAAAACAACCTTAATTACCGGTCCAAACGGATGTGGTAAATCAAGTTTGTTCAAAACATTTATCAAGCAACACGATTTTGATGGTGAAATTAATTTTAACCACAAATCAATTCGTAAAATCCGTTTAAACAAATACTTACAAAGCGTTGGAATGATTTTCCAAGAATCAACCAAGCAATTCATTAAAATCACCGTTGAAGACGAATTAGAACTATCCAAGAAGAACGCATTCAACAACTGGTTTGACGACAAACAAATCACAGAATTCACTCACCGTCTTGGTCTAGACGAGTTGTCCGATCGTGTCATTTACTCTTTAAGTGATGGCCAAAAAAAACGACTACAAATCCTAAGCATGGTCATGATGGGACACTCACTTCTTCTTTTAGACGAACCTTTTAATGGTATCAACATTGAATATGTTGCTGTGGTTGTTGATTTATTGAATCAAGCAAAACAAAATGGTCAATCTCAATTACTTATATCTCACCAAACACATGGTCTAGAAAACTTAATTGATTACCATTTATCCTTTGATAATCACAAACTATCTTATCAGGAGGCCTTTTAATGAATCCCGTATTAAAACTACTGATGATGTTAGTGATTGCACTGGAAATCTCATTCACAACATCAGTTAGACTAAATCTAGTTATTTTTATCGTTAGTCTAATTTATCTAATCTTTTTCGCTTCTTTCAAGCGAATTATATACTTATTATTCGTTACATTAATTCCAGCGATCGGAATTTATTTCGCTCAAAAGATTAATGGTAATTATCAATATGGTATCTTATTGGTGACACGTCTATATGCGTTTGTCACTCTCGGTGGCACCTACACTTGTAAAACATCCATCGAGGATTTGGCTGGCAGTCTGGAACAAAACTTTCGCGTCCCCAGCAAATTTGCCTACGGAGTCATGGGAGCCTTTAACCTGATTGAAACTATCAAACAAGAAATAATTGATATCAAGTTAGCTGCTAAAATGAGAAACGTACACTTATCGTATATTTCACCTACCCTTTACTTCAAGTCAATCTTAGCTGCGATGAACTGGTCCACCCTACTAGCCCAAGGAATGAATTCGCATTTATTTGTTGAAGGAAGTAGCAGAACCCATTTCAAAAAAATAACAATTAAAATTACTGACTACCTAATTTTGATAGTCGTGCTTATTGTTATCCAAATTATCCTAATTTTTTAGACTTTATTTTTCTACTTATACTAAAATAAGTTATAATGTAATTGTCGGATGGATTTTGTTAGGAGGGTTCTTATGAATCGTAAATTGAATAAGATTGCTGAAGAAATTGTTACTTATCAAAAAAATAATGATATTCCAGATACATTATTGGCTTATAACCTACATTTTAGTGTAGAAGAGTTGCATGAAATTAAGAGCATGCGTAGATCTCCAAATCAGGATGAAGTAAATATAATCAAACAAAAATTAGGCTAAGCAAAAAGGAACCCGAAAAATCGGGTTCCTTTTTTATTACATATCACCTTTTCTTCTTAGGCGTTGTTCATCTAAATAAGCATAGATGTATTCAAAACCAACTTCAACGATGTCATTTAAAGGAATCTTTTGACCATAGATGAAAAAGTTAACAGTTTCGTCCAATAGACTGAACTTCATTGATTCAGGTCCAATCTTTTCTGGATACCCCAAGAAGTTACTGCCGGACTTCAATTGTAATCTAATCAATTGGTGCTTATTCATCGATTGAGTCAAGATAGCATTTAAATTATCCTCAGTACTGTCGAATTCTCGTGAATCGTTTAATACCGGTTGTGAAGCATTATTGTCAGCGATGCTTTGGTCCTTCATTAGTTGAACCAATTCAAGATAATCATTACCAATAGTTACACGTTCAATGCCATTCATTCGAATAAAGACATATCCACCAAATTGTCCTGACATGTCAACAACTTTTAGGATGGCTCCACTGTCGTTTAACATGATAACCTCACCAACGTAGAAGAAATGATCATTGTATCTACAGCGGACTTCTACTAGCTTGTGATGATGAAATGAGTCGTTCAACAAATCAATAATGTTGTTGATTGATTCAGCTGTCTTAGCAATGTTATTTTCTTTAACTTTATCCATCACCTTACTCATGACGCTAAGTTCACGACCCTGAAATTCAATAATCATGCTTTGATTAAAACCCATGGTTACCAATTCATTTTGCATGAAATCAAACTTATTTATACGCAAGAATTTGAATGAATCATTGCTAATTTTCTTAACCATCCCCGTGTAAAAACGTTCTGCTTCATTGTCGTGAATTAGGATGACCTCTTGGTTTAAGTATGCTTGAATTAGAATTTGTGGAAACAAGTTATTATTGGAATCAAAGTGTAGTTCGCTTGGTTTGGATTCCATTAATCCTTCATCCTTTGCAATTAGCATCTTTTCATTGATGCTGTCTAAATCTTCACTTTGACGTTCCACACTTTCAATAATAGCAGTTTTCATTGCGACGTATCCGTCGGCTAAACCACTTGATTCATATGTGGCAATTATTACCTCATCGTTGTTATAAGATTCAATATATCCGGTATAGAATATATCACCAGTGTTTAGGTAAATATTTACCAGTTGTTTCTTACTCATTGCTGCATTTAAATCTGCAATGATAGAGTTCATAAACATCCCTCACTCTATGATATTGCGTTACTCATAAATCTAGCTAACTCTTCGCCAGACTTGTGCGCACTTAACGCAATAATTAATTTAATTCGTGCTTTTTGACCGTTTAAGCCATGACAAAACTTCAATCCCATTTCTTCTAGTTGGATTCCTCCACCTTCATAGGCATAAATATCTTGGGCAACCCCACTTAGACATCTAGAAACCAGAATGACCGGAATGTTTCTGTCTACTAGACGTTTAACTGAATCTAATGTTTCTGGAGGTAAATTACCAGCTCCAAGTCCTTCGATGACTAGCCCATTAGTTTGGTCATTGTCCAGTGCATCGAATAAAGTACCGTCCATTCCAGCAAAAGCCTTGATTAAGTAAACATGATCAACTAGAGAATCAACATTCACAACTTCACTTTGAATTAGTTCTTGATAAAATGTTGGTTCGTGTTTAGAAATTATTCCGATTGGACCAAATGTTGGTGTTCTAAAAGTAGCCACGTTTGTAGTATGGGTCTTAGTAACGTATCTTGCGGTATGAATTTCATCATTCATTGCGACTAATACACCCTTATTTTTTGCTTGTGGACTGGCTGCTGTCGCTGCAGCATTCAATAGATTGTAAAGACCGTCTGATCCAATTTCGTTTGATGAACGCATTGCTCCAGTTACGACAACTGGAAAATCATTAGCTAAAGTTAAGTCTAAGAAGTATGCCGTTTCTTCCAGCGTATCGGTACCATGAGTAACCACAACTCCATCATATCCTTGTTTCTTGGCTTCTTTGATACGATTAGCAATTTCAAGCATTCTATCAGGGGTCATATGTGGAGATGGTAAGTTAAAAATCTCCTCATTGGTAATATCGATTCCTTGATTTAATAAATTATCTTGTTGATTAGCGATTGGATTTTGTTCATTTTGGACAACTTCCCCGCTTTCGTCTTGAGACATTGAAATAGTTCCACCAGTGTGAATTGCTAAAATATGCTTCAAGATTATCCCCCCTCGTTTCTATCAAATAGTACTTTCCATTGTACATTATATTTGTGAAAGTGAACAATTATATTCATTATAAGGATTGCTTTTTTTTAGAAATTCGTCTAATATTGAATTACAAAATTAAATCAGTTATTGCCTATATATTTACCATAATAAGGTTGGTAAGTTTCTACCCGAAACCGTAAAGTTCGGACTATAAGCAAAAAGATGAAGGTCTCTTTGCTTTTTCAAGCAACGAGGCTTTTTTTATTTTTCAGGGTAATAATTAAATATTAGGAGGAATTTTGTTTGGATAATCATGAAAGCAATTTGCAACAGGTATCTCAAGTTAAAGCCGCAATATTAGGTTTCCAACACTTGTTAGCAATGTATTCAGGTGACGTTATCGTCCCATTGCTAATTGGTGCTTTCTTACACTTCAATGCAGCTCAAATGACTTACCTGGTTTCTGCAGATATTTTTATGTGTGGGATTGCCACACTATTACAACTTAAGAAGACCCCACTTACTGGGATTGGTCTTCCTGTTGTATTGGGATGTGCGGTACAAGTTATCACACCACTTGAAACTATTGGTGGTACTTTAGGTGTCGCATATATTTATGGAGCTATTATTTGTTCAGGTTTATTCGTATTTCTAATCTCAGGACTTTTCGCAAAACTTCGTAAGTTCTTCCCACCAGTTGTTACTGGTTCACTAATTACCATCATTGGTTTCTCATTAGTACCAGTTGCCGTTCAAAACTTAGGTGGTGGAAATGCTTCAGCTAAGAACTTCGCCGATCCACACGATTTAATCGTTGGTCTAATTACCATGGCCGTTATTATTTTAATTAACATCTTTGGAAAAGGTTTCTTTAGATCAATCTCGGTATTGGTCGGAATGGTAGTTGGAACTGTGATTGCCTATGCACTTGGCATGATTTCATTTGCTTCTGTTGCACAAGCTAGTTGGTTCCACTTCCCACAACCATTCTACTTCGGTACACCACACTTCAGTTGGTCTGCTATTCTAACAATGATTTTAGTATCACTAACCACTATGGTGGAATCAACCGGTGTCTTCTTGGCACTTGGTGATTTAACTGGTCGTAAATTAAGCGAAAAAGACCTAGCTAATGGTTACCGTGCAGAAGGTATCGCCGCTATGCTTGGTGGTATCTTCAACACCTTCCCATACTCAACTTTCTCAGAAAACGTTGGTGTGGTTCAACTATCAGGTATTAAGACAAAACGTCCAATCTACTATGCTGGATTATTCCTATTAATTTTAGGACTACTTCCTAAAGCCGGTGCAATAGCAACTGTAATTCCAAGTTCAGTGCTTGGTGGTGCCATGGTTGTAATGTTTGGTATGGTTGGTGTTCAAGGTATCCGTATTTTACAAAACGTTGACTTCAACAAAAATGCTAACCTTTTAATCGTTGCCCTATCAGTTGGTACTGGTATTGGTGTAACAGTTTACCCACAAATCTTCAGATCACTTCCACAAGCTGCTCAAATCATCTTAGACAATGGTATCGTTGTTGGTGGTTTCCTAGCTGTCCTATTAAGTTTCTTATTTAGCTTAACTGGTCAAATTGAATTGGAAGATTAATCAATGTAAAATGATAACCATCATGTATAATATGCATGATGGTTATTTTTTTGGAGGAAATTATGGATAATAACGAAAGATTTTACGAACCCAAAAACTCAAAAGATGCAATGCGTTTTATCGAACGTTTATTCAACTCATACAAGGACTCTCCCTTGACTCAATCACTATTGGTTTACCACCAAAAGTTGATTAATCAATTGAGAGACAATATTGAACCCGCTGCTAAAACCGAAGGAATTGAAAGTCGTGTTAAAGCAGCCCAAAACATGCAACGTATCATGGCTGACTGGGTACAAATCAAGATGGCCGGAAAACCTTATAATGGTCGTATGCACCACTTTGATTTCCAGCCTGATTCAGCTCAACAAAAATTCAAACGAAACAACATTAAACTTTCAAATAACGGTGGTCATCAATCAAGCCGCCACTAAAAAAAGCCGCTTTTACAAGCGACTTTTTTATTTACTGTTTTTTCTTCTCATACATAACAAGATATAACAAAGAATTCCGGCAACTATAAAGATGAAACCATCAGTAATCGCAACACTATCAATTCCTCGATAAAAGGCATTGTGAACGATGGATAACAATGATGGGTTATACATCTTTTGTGCGATTTCACTACCCGCAAATGGTCCAGCATTTTGGAACATGTGCATCAATGAATCACCCATTTTTGAGGTAACTAAGTGATTGTTGTAAGTGTCAGTTAATGCCAATCCTAATACAACAAGCCCTAAACTGGTACCGAATTGTTTACCCACATTTAGTAATCCAGATGTCATTCCGATTTCCTTTGGTTCAACCGAACTAACAGCGATGTTAGATGACAGTGGATTAACAAAGGCGTTTGCCAAACCTAAAGTTATAAATGTAGGAATTAAACCATACCAGTGGTTTTGATTTCCTAAGAAAACTGGTAGGACGAACATTCCCACACCAGCTAGTATTAAAACGAAACTAATAATTAATCCAGGATTAATCTTAGTAGCAATCTTGCTAGAAATTGGTCCAATCACAAGTGAGAAGGCACTAATCAACATTAGTTGCGCTCCACTTTGTAATGCAGAATATCCCATGTAGTTTTGTGATAATACAATGATGTAGCTAAATGCCGCATAGATGGCAATTCCTAATGTTAAGTTGGAGATAGCACTTCCGACAACTTGTCTGTTTTTAAGCAAACTAAGATCTAACATAGGACTTTCGAAGTGATGTTCCCAAACAGCAAAAATGGCAATTAGAATCACCCCAGATGCCATTAAGGCAAATACGTGCATATTAAACCAAGAATATCCATAGTGAGTCTCTTTTTGGATTAAACCTAAAATAATACAGAACATAAATGCAAATGATAATATCATCCCGATAAAATCGATTTTGCCACTATTAAATGTCTTGGAAGTTGGAATGTATCTTGCACTCATGAATAGCGCAATGACTCCGATCGGAATATTCATCCAAAAGATAGATTCCCAACTAAAGAAACTAAGTAGAATTCCCCCGAACAATGGGCCAAGTGCTGTTGATAATCCAGCTACACTTCCCCAAATGCCAAGAGCTAATCCCCTTGATGGTCCTTCAAAGATGTCTGCAATGATACTCATGGAAAGGCTAAGCATTCCGGCACCACCAATTCCTTGAATTCCACGGAAGATGATTAACCAAGTAATACTTGGCGCGACACTACATGCTAGTGAGAAAGCAGAGAATAGTACCAAACTAATGATAAAAATTCGTTTTCTCCCTATTAAATCCCCTAACTTAGAGATTAAGAATAACACGGCCGCAAACATTAATGTATAAGCATTAATGACCCATTGCAACTGGCTAAAACTACTGTTAAAGCTAGTCTGAATGGTTGGTAAAGCAACGTTTACAACGGTCACATCCAAAAGACCCATGAAAAATCCTAGACAGACTGCGACCAGTGCAAACCATTTATTTCGACTTTGCATAACAAGTCTCCTTCGTATAATATTTCCTTCGCGCCTATCTAACGCGAGCCCACCTATCGATATGACTATCGATTGTTCCCACCGAGGAAACTATACCTTTTTCACTAATATAATATATTACATTAATATTATATTTTCGACTAGTAAAAGCTATTTACTAGCAAGTTAACCCACCTATTTGTATAATAATCTTCTATTAAAGAATAGGTGGTGGATTGATGAATTACGATAAATATTTAGATGATTTAAACTATGAGGCTGCTGACACTGTCTTGGGTAGTGTCATGAGTGCGGCTGGTTTTCCTAAAATCGAAAATATTGAGGATGCTTGTGACGTCGCATACCTATCAGGAAACGAATCCGATCGAAAAATCATCGAACAATATCAGCCCATGTTTTATAACACCACAGAACACCGTCTTGTGAACAAACAAGATGTTATAAGTATCATTAATCAACTAAACACACAAAAAAGTGAAACCAAAAAATGATTTCACTTTTTATCTGATATGATTTTAATTTTAATTCAATAAGTGATAATCTAACAATTGTAGACAAATAAAGGAGGGATGGAAATGAAACTATTATTAGGTGAATTTATTGGAACCTACATAATGTTATCTTTAGGATTAGTAACTAGTGTTATCATTAACTACTTCTTATTTCCAAAAGGACAAAACCGCTTTATTACCGGCTTTTACTGGGGAATTAGTATCCTTATCCCATCCCTTTTAACGACTTTCTTTTTCGGCACCGCAGAATACAATCCGGTTGTTTCACTAACCCTAGCCGTTAATCATCAAATACACTGGTTACTAATGATTGGTGAAGTACTTACCCAAATTTTAGGTGCTTGGCTAGCATCATTAACCGTTAAGGCAGTTTGGTCTAAATGGCTAGCTAGCCTTCCGTTGAACTTGAACTTCTATGCAACTGTCCCTCGTGACGTCAACAATTGGAAGCGTAACTTCAAGTGGGAAATCATTGGTACTTTTTTGATTATCGTTAATACAGAAATGCAAAATGACATCAATGCCCAATGGTGGATCAAGACCTTATTCTCATCATTACTAATGATGATTATTATAAGTATCGTTGCTCCAATCACTGGGGCCGCATTCAATCCAACCCGTGATTTAGTTCCTCGTTTCTTCTTTTCCAGAACATACGATAAACGTCTATCACAATGGAGATATGCGGTGGTCCCTTTCTTAGGACCTATCATTGGTGCCATTTTAGGAATTATTTTTTCTGTTATCTTTAGTCATCTTGTTTACAAGTCATGATAGCAAATGCATTTTCACCGGTATGAACTGAAACAATTGATGAAGTATATTGGACTAATACGTTAACGTTTGGGAATTGTTCTTCCAGACGTTTTTTTAATGCCATCGCAAATTCGTCATTACCAGTGTAACTGATACCTATGAATTTATAATGAGTATTGGCATTAGTTTCAAAGAATTGATCTAACCACTTAGAAATAGTCTTCTTACCGCGACCCTTTAGTTGTAATTTTAGGTCATCTGGTAATAACTGGAAGACAACGTGAAGATTCATCATTTTAGAGATGATACCAGTAGCCTTACTGATACGGCCACCCTTTACAAGATTTTCCAGTGTACTTACACCGATATACAGTTCAGAATTTTCAATATCATGATTAACGTGTTCAATGATTTGTTCACGCGTGTAATCACCTGATTGAGCCATCTTAGCAGCTTCAATTACTAGAAAACCTAAACTTTGATCAATGTAGTGAGTGTTAATCACTTTAACATCACCATCAGCAATTTCACTTGCTTGACTAGCTGCATGGACAGTACCGCTCAACAAGTCAGTCATGTGTAATGATAAGACGATGTCACCATCCTTGGTTAATTCATTGTATACTTCAACGAATTGACCGATTGAAGGTTGACTGGTAGTAGGAAAGTCACCCTTTGGATTTTCTTTAATGTATTGAATTAATTTTTCTCCATCCATATCAATACCGTCTTGATAAGCTTGCGTACCAATATTAACATTTAATGGAATTACTTTAATGTCGTATTTATTAACAGTTTCTTGTGGAATTAAAGCTGTTGAATCCGTCACAATTTTAATCATGTTATATCTCCTCGAATTCTTATTCTAACTATATGATAACGGTATTTATAATATTTTTCAGTAATTATTTATCTAAATTAGAGTTTTTTCGTAAAAATAAAAAAAGCCACCTATGTCCGGTAGCTTTTCATGATTAATTTTCATCGATTGCGGATTGAATCTTACCTAATAGCATGCGACAAATTGGCCCAACAATCACTAATTGTAGTGGTAATGCGAGGCATAGGTTTAAAATCCATGCGCGTCCGTACATTGACCATGTGATGTTTTCAAAACCAAAAGTAACAATGATACCGAATAGCGACATGAAAGTTACCATACCAAGTACCATCATAGTAGAAATACATAGTGCAATCTTAATTGGTGTTTGTTCCCATTCTGGTTTAAATATATAATTGAAAAAGATAGCTTTAACGACTGGACCAACTAACACTAAATCTAAGATGGCGGCAACTACTAATGCCAGTGGGTATCCCACTAACACTTCGACGATAAAACCAGCGTGGATTCCGCTAGCCATCGCGATATTATATGCTTCCATAATGATAACCATAAGACCGGCCATCATACCTGTAAACATCAATTCTTCTTTAAATCCTCTAGGCATAAATATACCCCTTTCTTTTATCTCTATTATTTAGCCTAGCACATCAAAATTTTTTTCATAAGTTACAATTTGATTACAAATTACATATCAATTCTAACCAAAAGGAGGAACCATCTTGAATCGAATTGGAATCAGAGATCTAGTTGAATTCACACTCCGCAGTGGTGATCTAAATGCCCGATTAAACAGCTCCAATACTGCTAGGAAAGGTGCTCAAATTCACCGAAAACTTCAAAAAAGTAAATATACACATTTTGAGAGCGAGTACTATTTGGATACAAAATTAAAAATTAACAATATCGATTTTCATATTGAAGGTCGTGCGGATGGTGTCTTAATAGACGGTGAAAATGCTGAAATTATTGAAATTAAGACTTCTGATGTTGAATTCCAAGACTTACCTGAAAGCATCATGGCACTTTACTGGGGACAAGTGAAAGTCTACGCCTATCTTTTGATGCAAAAATTCGATAAGTTAGACTCAGTGAAATTGACCCTAACCTACGTTCAAACACCTGATGAAACTATTAGCGATAAAAAAATCACCATCAATCGTAATGAAGCCAAAAAGTTTTTTGATGACCTAATCACAGAGTACGAAGAGTGGTTGAAGTTAAGAACCGATATCATTAAAGAACGAAACAAGACCGCCAATCAAATGAGTTTCCCATTTAAGGAGTTCCGTCATGGACAACGTAACTTCTCCGCAGTGGTCTATAAAACAATTGCTAACCATAAGCACCTGTTTGCACAAGCCCCAACCGGAACTGGTAAGACAATTTCAACTCTTTTTCCCGCTGTTAAATCAATGGGACAGCAATTATCCAATCGCATCTTCTACTTGACCGCTAAACAAAGCACTCGCATTGTCGCTAAAGAAGCAATGGACTTGATGATGAATAAGGGACTAAAGGCTAAGACAATCACCCTAACCGCTAAAGAAAAGATTACCTTTGAGACTGAAAAGGATTTGAAGCCGGAAGATAATCCATACATGATCGGATACTATGATCGGTTAAAACCGGCAATCAAGGATGTGTTAGAACATGTGGACCAAATCGACTTCGACATCATCCAACAATACGCCGAACAATACAAGATTGACCCTTTTGAGTTCTCACTAGACCTGAGTCAATTCTGCGATGTCATCATTTGCGACTACAACTACCTATTCGATCCACAAGTGCACCTCCAACGTTTCTTCACAGTCGAAGATCCCAATAATATCTTCTTAATAGATGAAGCACATAACCTGGTCAGCCGTTCTCGCGACATGTATTCAACGGCTATTTCCAACAAGGTTCTACCTGATTTAATTAAAGCCACTAAGGATCAAGATGACAACGAAAGATTGCATAAAGCATTAAAATCTTTTCGTCGTTCATACACATTAAACATCAAACCATTAACCGAAAGTGACGAGGAGTACGTCCACTTGGATAATCCACCAAGCGCTTTTGTTAAACAGCTTAATAAGCTTTGTGATGTCATCTCCGATTGGCTGGGTAAAGAAGAGAAAGACGAGGAATTAAATGACGCCATCGTCGATTACTACTTCAACCTACTTAGTTTTCAACGTATCTACGAACTATACGATGAAACGTTTAAGACCAGAATATTTTATGACCGAGAGCAAAATGTCATTATAAAGCTATTCTGTATGGACCCTAGTCCATTTATCGGTGAATCACTCAACCTTGGTGGTAGTGCTATCTTATTCTCAGCTACCCTATCACCAATGGACTACTATCAAAGAGTCTTAGGGGATGAGGAAGACAGCCTAGTCTATGAAATTGATTCTCCGTTTGATCCGAAAAACCAACAGGTAATTATTACCAATTATATTCAAACTACTTATGCCCAGCGAAAGAATAGTATTAGACCAATTATTGATACCATCAATGCGATGATTAGTAGTAAGATTGGTCATTATCTAATCTTCTTGCCATCTGGTAAGTATCTAAACGATGTCGTCGAAGCATTTGAAAAGCAAAATCAAACCGTCGACGTCCTAGTCCAGGAAAGTGAAATGAGTCCCGAGGAAAGACAATCATTCATTGATACCTTTAAACAAAATGATGATAGTACATTGGTTGGTTTTGCTCTGCTGGGTGGAATCTTCTGTGAAGGAATTGATCTTAAGGGCAGTCATCTAATTGGTGTCGGTATTGTCTCAGTTGGTTTGCCAGGATTAAATCCAGAAAACGACCTCATCAAGTACTTCTTTGATGCTGAAAATGGTCATGGATTTGACTTTGCATATCAACTACCGGGATTAAACAATGTCTTTCAGGCTGCTGGTCGACTGATTCGAACTAACCATGATGTCGGAAACGTCGTTTTAATGGATCAACGATTTAAACAAAATCGTTACCAAAAATCATTCCCAAGAAACTGGCATGATGGTCAATTATCGACATCTTTTAACATCAATCAAACTAAACAAAAACTGAAACATTTTTGGCAACAACACTAAAAAAAGACTTACGGAAAATTCGCAAGTCTTTTTTTATTAATTATTTTTCTCGTGCGACACAGACACCTTCAGGAACATGAACATCTTTTTGCACAACAGTTAGTTTACCGCTGTTAGTATCACGTTCGTATAAAGTAGCATCGTTAGTGTTTTGATTAACAACAACCATGAACTTTTCATCGCTACTGAAGTTAAAGTCACGTGGGAAGTCACCTTCAGTGCTTGCTAATTGAATTAGTTCAACCTTACCGTTGTCATTTACTTCAAAAACAGCAATACTGTTGTTACCTCGGTTTGAAACATAGACAAACTTACCATCACTGGATAAACGAATAGCAGCGGCACCGTTGTGTTCTGTCCAGTCATCTGGAATAGTAGCAACGATGTGATCTAGGTGGAAGCTACCATCAGTCTTATCGTAATTAACGACGGCTAACTTACTGCTTAATTCACCGACGATGAATGCAACGTGTTTTTGTTCATCGAAGACAACATGACGTGGACCAAATCCAGCTTCCATCTTTAATGTAGAAACTTCGGTTAATTCACCATTGTCTGCGATATCGTATACGTAAACCATGTCTTGGCCTAAGTCAACAACGACTAGACGACCATCTGGAGTTAAGTCAGCATAGTGAGGATGTGCACCACTTTGTTGTTCTGGACGTGGACCAACATTACCTTCGTGAACAACCTTGTTTAAGTATGATAGTGAACCGTCTTCTTCAATTTTATATACCATTACTTCACCGGTGTGGTAGTTAGCAGTGTAAACAAATTGACGACCTTCATCAACAGTAATGTATGCTGGGTTGGTATCTTCGTTTAAACAAACATTGATTTCATTAGCGGGACGAGTTGAATTATCTAGTGCTAATGCACCACCTTTACCATTGTCACCCTTATCGATGGCATATAAACGGTTGGCTTTTGAAACAGCTACATATGTTGGGTTACCAGCTTTGGCAACCAATTGTAAATTTTGTAATTGCTTTTTGTTTTCATCTAATTCGATTTCATAAATACCTTCACTTGTATCTCTAGTGTAAGTACCGATTAAGAATTTTTCAGTCATAATTAAATCTCACTTTCGCTTAAAATTTAATATCTCCCTTCTATTATTGCATATTTTGACACTAATGCTAAATAGTTAATTCAAAAAATTTATCCTTGAAAAATTTTATAATGTATATATAATTAAAAATAAATTATAATATATTAGGTTTTGATGAGATAAGTACATAACGGATGATTGCAAAGAGAGTTCATGGTTGGTGGAAATGAACGTTTCAAAGTTATCGAAAATGGTCTTTGAACCTTCGGGTGTGAATGATTTAGCTCCCGACATTTGTGTATGTTACAACACGAAGGAATCAACAGGTTCCGGATAAGATAGTTAATGATATTAATGTATCATTTTAGCTATAAACTAAGGTGGTACCGCGAAGCATTCGCCCTTTTTATAGGGACGGATGCTTTTTTTATTTCTAAGGAGGTTTATTTATGAGTTCTCATCAGTTTTCAAAAAATTTAAAAGCCAGGAACCTTATCACCATGTCACTTGGTGGTGTGATTGGGACTGGTATATTCATGAGTACCGGATACTCAATCCAAACGGCTGGTCCAATTGGGACAATTCTAGCCTATGTGATTGGTTCCGTTTTAGTATGTATGGTCATGGCGTGTCTGGGTGAATTATCAGTTCATGATCCTAACACGGGAGCATTTCATACATACGCAAGTAAATACATAAATCCCGGTGTCGGTTTTATCACTGCCTGGATGTATTGGTTGACGTGGACAATTGCACTTGGTTCGGAATTTATCGCTCTTTCGACCATTGGTCAACAATATTTCCCAAGTATTCCTGTTTGGGGATTCAGCCTTATCTTCACCGTGATTATTTTGTTGTTAAATATTATCAACATGAATCTATTTTCTTCCAGTGAATTCTGGATGTCATTGATTAAGGTACTAGCCCTTGCAGTTTTTCTTGGTCTAGGGGTTCTAATCATATTTAAAATCATTCCAATTCATCACACTCATTTCAGACCATTTTTTGGTCAATTAACCGCCAACGGTATCTTTCCAAATGGTTTAATTCCAGTCATCTCAATTGTGTTATCTGCCAACTTTGCTTTTTCAGGTGCAGAAATGATAGCCGTCGGTGCTGGAGAAAGCCGAAATCCAGAGAAGACCGTACCGCAATCTATCAAACACACTCTGATAATCTTGGTAATCTTATTCATCGGGACCATCGTGGCATTGGGATCAATCTTGCCACAAAGTGATTCATCACTATCTCAAAGCCCATTCGTTACCATCTTATCCAATATCAACATTCAATACGCATCAGACATAATGAATTTAATTCTATTTATAACTATTTTCTCTGGTGCTAACTCGGGTGTCTACGCGGCTTCTAGGATGCTTTGGTCACTTGCAGATAAGAATACCCTACCAAAGGGATTGGCAAAGTTATCCAAGAACGGAATTCCCGTTTATGGACTAATTCTAACCATCGCCGGTGGATTATTAGCCTTATTTTCAAGCATCTATGCCCCAAACACTGTTTATCTTGCATTAACCGCTATTTCAGCTTTTGCCGTAGTGTTCGTTTGGTTAGTAATTGGTTGGGCTCACTTTAACTTTAGACGTCAATTTATCAAAAATGGACACTCCACTAATGAATTAAAATACAAGGCGCCATTATTCCCACTGTTACCAATTTTAGTAATTGTTATCTGTTTACTTTCATTGGTCGGAATTGCGTTTGACCCTAACCAACGTATCGCTATCATCATTGGTGTGCCTTTTGCCATCATCTGCTACATCTGGCACGCACTAGTATATAGAAAGAAGGATCATCATGAATAAGATAACTAATTGGATTAATCAGCAAAAACATATTTTAATTGATAGCTCAATGTCGACAGGTTTAGAAGAACGTGGCTTAAAACTAAACTCAAACTTATGGACTGCGGCAGCTTTAGAATCACACCAAGACCTAATCGTCGATGTACACAAAAAATACTTCGACGCTGGATCATCAATGACTACCACCAACACTTACCAAGCTAGTGTACCTGGGCTGATCAAATCTGGATACAGCGAGGATGAAGCAATTAGTCTAATTAAAAAAGCGGTTGAATTAGCTAACCGTGGTCGCAATGAATCATCAAACCCTAATCCTAAATGGTTGTTAGGTGGTGTCGGCCCCTTCGGTGCTTTTCTAGCCAATGGTTCCGAATACACCGGTGATTATTCATTAACCGATGAGGAATACGTTAACTTTCATCAGGGCCGTATCAAAGCAATGATTGAGGCCGGAATTGATGTTTTAATACTAGAAACATTCCCCAACATCAACGAATTAAAAGCCATTACTGAATACACCAAGCAATTTAATATACCAGTGATTGTCTCGGCATCATTGAGAGATGAATCACACTTAGCAGATGGCAGCTCCCTAATTCAAGTTGCATCATTTTTGGAATCACAAGAACACGTAATTGCTTACGGTTTAAATTGTACTAAGCCCCAATTAGTCACTCCTGCTCTAAATGTATTAAAACAAAGCCACCCTGCTCACAAACCTTTTATCGCTTTCCCAAATTCAGGAGCTACGTACAATCCCGAAATTAAAGAATGGAACCATGATGATTTATCTTTTGAAGAATTTGACGAATTAATTGCGGAGTGGTTCAATTTAGATCTTAAATTTGTCGGTGGTTGTTGTTGCATGACAGAACAACAAGAACAACACATCTACGACAAGTTTTTTAAGTAAATAAAAACTGATTTCTTTCAAAATTATTTTTTCTCTACTATAATAAGGTCTAGTAAATTTAAGGAGAATTATTATGCGTAGTTTTGAAGGGTTAAGGCCAATCATCACAGAACATTTGTACATGGATTGGTTAACAGAATTTAAACTTCAATCAGTAATCGATTTTCAAAAAAAACAAGATGACAAAGCCGATATCATGAGTACTTCCAACTTTATTAATGCCATCATGAATGACATCATGAGTCAAAAGGGCTTACTATGGGGTGTCATGAATAAGGAAAATAAACAATTTGTCGGTGTAGCTGGCATCTCAAACTTACAAAGCAATTCACCAATCATATATGTTAACGTTTTAAATACTTCTACTGAGGCCGAATTAGAATTAATTAGACGAATCGTTCAATTCAAGAATCAATATTGGCCTGATAAATCATTTCAATTCAACATTTCGCCTTTAAATAATGAAATTAAAGACGTCATTAACGCTTTATAGTTGATTTTATTTGCTTTATTAACTTTTTAATCTTATTATTAGGATAGAACAATTATAAAGTAAGAATCAAAGGAGGTAGAGTGTTTGTCTAACGAAATGTACGAAAAGGCCTTAGAAACTTTACGCAATAACAATGTAAGAATTACACCTCAAAGACAGATTATCTTAAAGTATTTAATTAACCATGATAATCACCCTTCTGTAGATACTATCTACGAAGCTTTGAAGCAAGAATTTTCTAACCTAAGTATCGCAACTATTTACAACACATTACAATTATTTGAAAAGTTAGATATTATTATTGCACTACCTGCTGAAGATGGTGGAATTAGATATGACTTTTTTGGTTCTCCTCACTTCCATGCTATTTGTGATAATTGTGGTGAAATCGAAGATATCGAATTTCCCAATTATAAAAAATTAAAACAAGAATTAGCAAAAGAGGCAATGAATCAAACAGGTTTTCAAACTAGTAAAATTCATATCGAGGTATTCGGTCTTTGTAAGAATTGCCGAGAAAAACTAGCTAATAAAAATGATTAATAACAATAAAAAGAGCTACATTCAATTGAATGTAGCTCTTTTTATTTTCCCTTTATCCACGGTAGTAGTTTTCAGGGACGTGCACTAAATCACGCTTTACTAATTCTTCAGCATTTTGAACAGTGTTCCAAGCAGCACCCTTTAACAAGTTATCCGCTACCACCCACATGTTAAAGCATCCAGGATTTTCTTGATCTGCACGAATGCGACCAACGAAAGTTGAACGCTTGCCTTCAGCGGTAATTGGTTGTGGATATACTTGATGATCTGGGTCATCTTGTAGAACTGCCCCATCGAATTGATCGATAACTCTTTGAATATCTTCTTTAGTAGCTGACTTATCTTCTACTTCGAAATATACAGATTCACCATGAGAAATAGCAACCGGAACTCGAACACAGGTAGCATTTACCTTGATATCATCTGCATCCATGTCGTTTAACATAATCTTCTTAGTCTCATGAACCATCTTCCATTCTTCATGGGTTGAACCATCTTCTTCAAAGACGTCAATTTGGGGTAATAGGTTAAACGCTAAAGGATAGTGAACCTTATCTCCCTTAGTAGGTAAAATATCTGCGTTCATTTGCTTACCATCTAAATAGTCTTGAGCTTGTCCATAAAATTCATTTAGTGCTGATTGTCCTGCTCCAGAAGCAGCTTGATAAGTGGATACAATAATTTGGCTTAAACCAAACTTTTCAAAGACAGGTTGTAAGGCAACCACCATTTGAATAGTTGAGCAATTAGGGTTGGCAATAATACCACGATGATTGGATAATTGATCAACATTAACCTCAGGAACAACTAATGGTACTTCTGGGTCCATACGATAAGCACTGGTATTATCAATACATACAGCACCACGCTTTACAGCCTCTGGCAAGAACTTCTTTGAAGTAGCACCACCAGCAGAAGCTAGAACAATATCCACTCCTTCAAATGAATCAGGAGTAGTTTCTTCAACTTCAATTTCTCCGCCATTAAATTCAATCTTAGTACCAGCGGAACGACTGGATGCTAATAACTTTAAATTCTTGACCGGAACCGTTGAATCTTCTAATTGTCTTACCATTCTTCTACCTACAGCACCTGTTGCACCTAAAATTGCTACGTTATATTCTCTCATTTTTACAAACCTCACTTTTTATCTATTTTGAATAGACATCTGTCTTTTATATGCATACACTTTATTATTAATATACTTTATTTTTCAGATTTGTCAATTCATTTTTCTAATAATTGAATAAATTTATTCAATCGATTCAACCCATTTTCCAATTTTTCATCACTAGCAGCAAAAGAAATTCTAATGTATCCTTGTCCACTATCACCAAACATGCGTCCCGGGATAACACCTAGTCCTACATTATCGGCTAGATCTAAACCAAATTGATAGTCATCTTTTCCATAACTATCATCAATTTTGATAAAACAATAGAATGTTGATGTTGGCATCACATATTCAACACCCATTTCGTTTAACTTAGTAGTAACTAAGTCTCGACGCTTTTGGTATATTTTCTTAGCTTCAAAAGCATCTTCCTGTCCGTTTCTTATTGCTTCTATTGCGGCATCTTGAACATTATCTGCTACACAAGTCACCATATAAGCGTTAATCATTTTAATTCGACGAATTATTTCACTTGGACCACATATGTATCCAAAACGCCATCCAGTCATCGCATGTGATTTTGATAATCCATTAATATAAAGTACTTGATCAGAAATCTCTCTTGCTAATGAATAGTGATTGTGATCAAACGTAATTTCACTATAGATTTCATCTGACAGTACCCAAATTGGGAATTTTACAATAACTTGTCCTAACTGTTTAATTTCCTTTTCAGTGTAGGATACACCGGTTGGATTATTAGGATCATTAATTACTAAGGCAACTACACCTGGATGTTGTTTTAAAGTATCTGTCAATAACTCTGGAGTTAGCTTAAACTCAGTTTTACTTGTGTCGACGTTAATGACATTACCGCCCAAAAATTCAACAATTGGCTCGTATAATGAAAAAATTGGTGTCGGAATGATAACCTCATCACCAGGATTAACAATCGCTTGCAATGCTGAATAAATTGACTGAGTTGCTCCGTTGGTAACAACCACTTCATCAGCATCATATTCTAAATTCCAACGATTAGATAAGTAATCGGTAATTGCTTGTCTTAATTCGATTTTACCTGCTTGCGCAGAGTAATGTGAATCATTTTCGTTAATACCTTTAATTGCTGCCTGCTTGATATGTTCAGGCGTATTTAAATCAGGTTCTCCTAAAGTTAATTTGATTAAATCGTCATTTTGCGAAATCGTATCATCGAAGTGACGTATTCCAGATGGTTCGATGCCATTTAATCGATGATTATAATTCCTTAAAAGATTCGGATTGGTTCTTGGCATGCAATCACTTCCTACAAAATATTTTCTAAACCATCAACCAAGCCGTGAAGTTCAGGCAGCTTTTCTAATGCTACCCATACTCCTTGCATGAAAGATTCACGATCGAATGAATCTTGTCGAATGGTCAATGCTTCACCAGGTCCACCAAATAATACTTGTTCGTGGGCCACGTAACCTGGTAAGCGAACAGCATGAACAGGAACTCCCTTATAGTACATTCCTCTTGCAGGTTCGTCTTCTTGATTAATATTTGCACCTCGTTTGTTTTCACTCATCATATCAACTGTATGAATGGCAGTTCCTGATGGTGAATCAGTTTTGTCCTCATGGTGCATTTCAATTACTTCAACGTCAGAGAAGTACTTAGCAGCCTGTTTAGCAAATTGCATTAGTAGAACTGCTGATAAACCAAAGTTAGCAGCAAATAATCCATTAACTTTTTCACTGTCTGCTAGCCTAATTAGTTCCTTTTTTTCATCTTCGGATAGTCCACTAGTACCAACAATTGGTGAAATATGGTGTTCAATCGCATATTTCACATTCTCAAATACAATGTTTGGTTGTGTAAAATCAATCCAGACATCATAGTCGCCTTCAATTGAATCTAAACTTGTAAAAGCTTGGACATCAGATGACAATCCGTATTCAGTTGGGTTAATGTTTTCTTTATTTGTAAGAATCCCTGTGATGTCATAACCATCTTTATCTGATAATAAGTGGACCACCTTTTGGCCCATTGAACCAGTAGCTCCTGCTAGAAAAATATTCATTAGTTTCTCATCTCCAAACCTAAATCATGTAGTAACGCATCCTCTGGTAATTCCAGGTGACGTGCTAAATTTCTTCTTTCATCATCATCCAATGGCAAGATTGGTAGACGACATCCCCCTACAGCAAAACCTTGTGCGTTTAATACAGCCTTAACTGGGGATGGTGATGGATACATGAATAATGCATTCATTCTAGGGGTTAACCATCTTTGTAGTTCACCAGCATGACGATAATCACCATTGTCTAAAGCTTCATACATTTCTCTCATTTGCACTCCATAGATGTGAGAGGCTACTGAGATAATTCCGTCAGCGCCGATTGCCTTGGCAAATAATGCTTGAGCATCTTCTCCACTGTATACATGAAAATCATCATCTGTATGATCAACTAAGTATTCCAAGTCTTCCATCGATGTACATTGCTTTACACCAATAATATTTTGGTGATGAGACAATTCCACAACCGTTGAATTGGACATAGTTACACCAGTTCTGCCGGGAATGTTATAGATGTAAATAGGTAATTCTGCGTCATTAGCAATCTTTGTAAAATGGGCAATCATTGAGCGCTGATCCGGCTTGTTATAGTAAGGAACAACTACTAACAAGGCATCAATTCCGGCAATATTTTGTACTTGTCGATTGAACTCCATTGTTGCTTCAGTGTTGTTACTCCCAGTTCCGGCAATCACATATGCACTATTTCCAACCATTTCACCAAAACGGGTATAGAGCTCAATTTTTTCTGCAGTACTTAATGTTGGTGTTTCACCTGTAGTACCACCAATCACAAATCCTCGACTGCCATTTTGTAGGCAGTGTTGAGTTACTCTTTCCAATGCTGCATAATCAATGTTTCCATTGTCATCAAACGGTGTGATGATAGCTGTCATAATATCAATATTTTGTGTCATCTTAATCGTCTTCTCTCATTTCGAATTCTAAAAATGAACTAATTGCTTTAATTCCTTTCTCGATACAGTCTTCGTCTGGATTAAAGGTATCGGTATGAAGTGCCGTTGTGTTACCAACGCCTAGCCAAAACATTGTTCCGTCAAAATGATGAAGAATATATCCAAAATCTTCTCCGGTCATTGCTGGCATTGTAACGGTGAAATCCACATCTGGATTTGCTTGCATAAAGTTCATAAAACGGTCGGTCAATTTTTGATTATTGTTAACTGGGTAGTACCCACCCTGATTAATATCAACTTTTACTTGGCATTTAAACCCGACCTCAATTCCTTTACATATTTCAATAATTCTAGTCTTAACTGTTTGAATCATTTCTTGATTCAATCCTCGAATGGTCCCTTTAATATCAACCCTACCGGCGATAACGTTTCTAATAGTCCCACCATTGATTTGGCCAAAAGTTAACACTGCTCCTTGAATTGGATCAACGTTTCTTGAAACAATCGTTTGTAATTGAGTAATTAACATTGCAGAAGCAACCACCATGTCGTTTGCCTGGTGTGGGTATGCAGCATGTCCGCTTTTACCAATTAGAGTGATATCAACCTCACTAGTTCCAGCAAACAAGGTTGGATAACAACAACCAATCGTACCGGCTGGCAATTCTGGAGTATCATGCAATCCATAAAATTCATCAACATGCCAATTGCCGGAAAAGAGGTTACTATCAACAGCTACTTTTGCACCACTTTCACTTTCTTCTGCAGGTTGAAAAAAGAAAATTAAATCATCAATTGGTTGATGTGAGGCAAAATGTTCCAATAGTCCGACTGCAACAGTCATGTGAATATCATGGCCACATGCATGCATGACATTATCGTGTCTTGATGAAAAATCTAATCCTGTCTTTTCACTAACCGGTAAAGCATCCATATCGCAACGATATCCAATCGTCTTTTTTGAGTTACTTCCGTGAACCTTCACCAAAATTGCTGTTGGTAGCTGTTCCGGAATAAAAACTTCCATATTATTTGTAGAAAATTCGTTGATTAATTTTAATAGGTATTTATGAGTTTGACTTTCATGCATCGCTAATTCTGGAATCTGATGCAAATGACGTCTCACTGAAATTAAATCTAAGGTCATATCATCACAACTTTCTTAGTGCATCTTCTAATTGAGTTTTTCCCTTGGTTTTATCGTCAATATCTTTAATTTTCCTTGCTGGATTTCCGGCAACTAATGTATTTGGTTCTACGTCGTGTAAAACAATTGATCCAGCAGCAACAACTGCACCCTCACCAACGTGAACTCCTTCGATTACAACGGCGTTAGCACCAATTAATACGTTGTCGTCAATGCGAACTGGGGTAGCTGAAGCAGGTTCGATTACTCCCGCTAGAACTGCTCCAGCACCGATGTGACTGTGGTTACCAACGATGGCACGTCCACCCATCACAACGCCCATATCAATCATTGTGTCTTCGCCGATTTCACAACCGATATTAATAACTGCGCCCATCATGATAACAGCACGGTCACCAATCTTTACTTGGTCCCTAATAATGGCACCTGGTTCAATCCTAGCGTTGATGTTTTTGATGTCTAATAATGGGACGGCTGAATTTCTAGCATCGTTTTCTAATTCGTATTCAGTCACTAAATCTGACTTCAATATTGGTGCGATGTCTTTGAAGTCACCAAAGATTGTAGCGCTTTGATCATTTCCAAATTTCTTTACTGATTGTGGAAAATCAATTTGTTCAATTCTTCCATTAATATATGCCTTAACCGGCGTCTTCTTTTCTGCGTTTTGAATGTAGCTAATGATTTCTTGTGCGTTTAATTCTGCCATAATAATTAATCTCCTAATTCTAAGTTGTTATCTAGTTCGTATAAATTTTCAAATGATTGACGCTTTGTGACTAGCTGCGCCTTACCATTTTCTACAAAGACAATGGCTGGCTTTAAATTTAAGTTATAGTTAGAAGCCATTGAGTACCCATATGCACCGGTGTCTAGAACAGCCACAATATCACCAGCCTGTAGACTTGGAACTGATGCGTTCTTGATTAAGACGTCTCCTGATTCGCAGTACTTACCAACTAAGCGAACTTCTTCAACATTTTCTGCCCTTGGATTATTTGCTGAAACGACTTCGTACTTCGCGTCATATAACATCGGTCTGATGTTATCGCCCATACCCCCATCGACTGCAACATATGGCTTAATCCCATTGACTCTTTTTTGTGATCCCACGGTGTAAAGAGTTAATCCGGCTGACCCAACAATACTTCGTCCCGGTTCAATCCAGATAGCTGGAATTGGTAGGTTGTATTGGTTTGCTTGTCCTTTAATGGTGTTGATGATACTTTCCACAAACTTTTCAGGAGCTAAGTACCCATCGGTTGAAACATATTGAATTCCAAATCCACCACCTAAGTCCAAGACTTCAGTTGTAAAGTCATATTCTGTGTTGAACTTGTTGGCTAGTTTCATCATCTTAACTGCTAAAGCATTAAAGCCGTCAGGTGATGAAATTTGTGATCCAATGTGTGCATGAAAACCTAATATGTGAACTCGCGGGTTCTTATGTAAAAGTTCAAACCCCGTTTCAACCTGACCAGATTCCAAATCAAAACCAAACTTGCTATCAACTTGACCGGTTTGAATGAATTCATGTGTATGAGCTGTAATTCCAGGTGTAATTCTCATAATGACATTGACGGTTGTATCCAACTCTTCAACCACTTGGTTTATTAGTTCGATTTCATGGAAGTTATCAACCATAATTACACCAACGTGATTTTGAATAGCTAATCTTAATTCTTCTAAAGACTTGTTGTTACCGTGGAAGCTCATCTTTGCTGCTGGAAAACCCGCATGCAAAGCAACTGCAATTTCGCCTCCTGAAACAACATCGATATGTCCACCCTCCTGGTTAACCAATTGGTACATTGCTGTATTGGCGAAGGCCTTGCTGGCATAAGAAATTTCGTAGTCAATATTATTCTGTTCAAAAATCTTATTGAACTGATGGAATTGATCACGGATAGATGAGACGTTATAAACCATCAACGGTGTACCATATTGATGAGCAAGTTCAATTGCATCACAACCATCTATTTGTAAATGACCATCTGCATTTATTTCGTTATCTGTAATTTGATTTGTCATAATAAACAGCCTTTCTAATCGAATGATTTTTAGGTCGTTTGAATCTCGACAGATTGAAAACAAAAAAGGTTCTTTTGGATGTGTGGGCACACTATCCAAAAGAACCTTTAAAATTTTTATTAATCAATTTCTAATTTTAGGATTCAATTGTCGAAAGCGCTCCACAAGACATATTTTCTTGTGACAGTCCGTGAATTATTAATGCACGTCCCAGAAAATGATCTCTGCAAAAAATCATTATCTTCGGCAAACTCACCTTTCAATAAAGCTCATAGTCATTGCAGTGACTGACTTTATCTACTAATCTTGTTTGCGACCTCTTCGATTACGTTAACTATATTCTAATACTTGAATTACGTCAAGGTATTTTTTAAATAAATTTTTCTAAAGTTTTTTATTACTATATGAGTGACTAAAATTTCACTTATTTTTGTAAAATGATAACTTGTCTAATTATTTTTTAATGTTAAAATACAAATCAATAATTTAAGATTGCGAGTTGATTTATATGTCCAAGTTAGTAAAATTTGGCGGAAGTTCATTAGCTAATAGTGAACAATATGCCAAGGTTGTAAACATTATTTCTGAAGATCCTCAACGTAAAGTCGTGGTGGTTTCCGCTCCTGGAAAACGATTTAGTGATGATGTCAAAATCACAGATTTATTAATTCAATACGCAACTCAAGTCATCAACCAAAGTAATTATCAAGATACACTTGATGAGATTATTAGTCGTTATGCTGAAATCGCAAATGCCTATAAAGTTAGTGAAAATGAATTTGCCGAAATTAAAGACACATTTATCAATCTAGCAAAGAGCAATTTCAAGAACGACGACTATTTAATGGCTGCATTCAAAGCTAATGGTGAAAGAATGAATGCCAAGCTAATGGCAGCCGTATTAAACAGTCGCGGAATTAAGGCTCGTTTCGTAGATCCTAAAGAAGCTGGAATCGTTTTAGACGACTTTAATCCGAACGCAGCCAACCTGCTTGATGAGACCTATACCAATTTGGAAAATTTTAAATATTCTGATGATGAAAAATTAGTTTTCCCTGGTTTCTTTGGATACAACAAGGAGGGAAACATCGCCACATTTGCTCGTGGTGGTTCCGACATCACTGGTTCAATTGTTGCTACCGGTTTACATATTGATGTATACGAAAACTTCACCGATGTTAGTTCAATTTTTGCGATTAACCCACACTTAGTCGATAACCCATATCCAATCACAAAAATGAGTTATCGTGAAATGCGTGAACTTGCCTACGCCGGATTCTCAGTCTTTAACGATGAAGCAATCATCCCTGCAATCAAAGGCCATGTGACAATCAACGTTAAAAACACTAACCGACCAGAGGACGCAGGAACACTAATTGTTCCAGAAGATGAAGTAAAACACTCGCACGTAATCACTGGTATTTCAGCCGATGATCGTTTCTCAGCTTTATACCTTCACTCATACCTATTGAATAAACAAATTGGTGCTACTTTGACCATTCTTTCAATTTTCAAAAAATTTGGAATTTCTTATGAACATATGCCATCAGGTATCGATGATTTAACCATCATCTTTGATCGTCAACAAGCTTCAGATGACACTATTCATGCCTTATGCAAGGAAATTTCAGAAACAATTCATCCTGACAAACTAGAATGGATTCATAACTACGCATTAATCATGGTCGTTGGTGAAAACATGGCCGTGTCAGTTGGTTCAATCAGCCAAATCATCAAACCATTAGCCGAAAAGAAAATTCCAATTAACATGATTAACCAAGGCGCTTCAAAGATTGCAATTATGATTGGAATCGACCAAGAATACACGGATGAGGCTGTTGTAAGCATCTACAACCAATTCTTCAAGGAGGATTAATATTATGACAAAGTTACATTATGTTCATGGATCAGAAAACCATTTCTTCTTACTAGATGTCGATGAACTAAAAGATTCATTGGACGACGTTCAACTAAGTTATCTAGCTCAAAAATTATCTCAAAGTGATGTTTTACCCTATTCAGACGGATTATTAGTTGTAGATCATTCAGATCATGCTCAATGTATCGGTCAAATGAAGGTCTTTAACTCAGACGGCAGTGTGGCTTCAATGTGTGGTAATGGTCTTCGTTGTGTTGGCCGTTATTTGGCAGAAAAGTTCAATCAAACTGATTTCAAGGTGCAAACTATGCAGGCAGATTTAAACGTTCATATTTTTGATAACATTGCAAAAGGTGTTTCATGGGTTGGAGTGCAAATTGCTCCAGTTAAATTTTCACCCGAAGATTTACCCTATACCAATTTGGATTTTAACCAAATTATTGACGAAAAAATTCCACCATTTAGTGACCACCTAAAGTTCACTTCAATGGCAGTTCCTAATCCACACCTAATTAGTTTCGTTGAAGATGATGACGATTTAGAAGAACCCTTATTTAATTTAGGAAACCAGCTTAATCAACCAAACGAATATTATCCTGATGGAGTTAACGTAAATTTTGCCAAAATTTTAGGCAAGAATATGATTTTCGTTCGAACTTTCGAACGTGGTGTTGGTTTTACTAACGCCTGTGGAACTGGAATGTCTGCCACTTCAATGGCATTTGCCATGAACTACCCTGAATTAGTGGATGTTAATGAACCAATTGATGTCTTTAACCCTGGTGGTAAGGTTCAAACTAAGGTTCACACCAATCCCGATAATCGTTGGATTCAATTAATGGGCAATGCCACATTCGTTGGATTTATTGAAGCCGACGAAGTCGATTTATTTTCAAAACAAATTCAAAACAATTTAGTAGAATCCGGTGAAGAAGCTGATTACCTTGCTTTCATCGACACTATTAAGCAATAAAAAAAGACTAGCTAACGCTAGTCTTTTTTATTTTTTAAAATATAAATGTTCATGTAGCTCGCATTTTGGATTAAATTGAGCGAAACAATATGGACAGACTTTTTTTAGATATTGTTCAAAGCTTAGTCTGTGCTTACAACGGCCGCACATGACTGGTTTAGTGTCATCAATACTAATTGGTACAAAATCATGATCAACCACTAAATTATGACACTGATAACAAGCAAAATATTGATGGCACTGACCACATTCCATAGCCGCTATATCATTTGCTTGATGGTAATGAATACAACGACTATCACTATCTAATTGAATTCCATAAATCATCGAATCATCTCGATTTCTTGTTATTTGTTTTTGACTTCTTTAACAAGTATTGTTCATATAAATGATTATTCTTACTTAAGAAGTTAATTTCGGTTGTTTTATTAATCCTAATTGTCGTATTACAATTCTCGTGTTCGGTTAAATCAGCAAGATATTCAGATTCATTGAGTGTCATGACGTTGTCAGTTAACAAGACAATCTTGCCATGCTCAACGTATTCACCTTCTAAAATGCAAACACTAATCACTTTTTCCGCTTCAAAACATTTCAATAATACATGCTGAATAGTGTTCGCATTAAATGTATCCCACTGATTCATTAAATGATAGGGATCGTATAAATTACTTTCCATATTCTGTTCAATATAGGAATTCAGCATGTCAGTATAAGCAGTTTCATACCTTACTTCTAAAATATCACTTTTCAAAAATGCGGTCACTGTATCCAGCGCGCCGTTTAAATCGATGGTCTTCACAACAACAAAATTACCTAAGTCCTTTAAAAAATAACCTAATGAAAAGCTATCTAACTCGTATCCATCCCTAGATTTAAAATACCATTCAGCTAATCGGCTATCCCCGATATATTCATCGTTTGTGACTATGTCCATGGCGACACCTTCTTTTTATCATTTAAGATACTATACTCCATAATTTTTCTTTTGTCGCTCATCTGATACAATTAATATTATCAATTAAAGGAAGTGTCCAAATGAATCGCAAACAGTTTTTCATTATCATGTCGGTGGCATTAGTTTCATTTCTAGGAACCGTTGATATGAGTATCGTAAATACCGCTTTACCGCAGATATCTAAAGACTTACATATCCCAATGAACCAAGCAGAATGGATATCTTCGGCTTACTTAATTCTAATCTGTATGTCCCTGATTTTATTCGGTAAACTGGGAGATCAAATCAGCAAGGCGAAAATATTTCAACTTGGGACATTAATCTTTACGATTAGTTCGCTAATCTGTGGAATATCACAAAACTTAATCGTATTATTAATTGCCCGCTGTCTTCAAGGGCTAGGTGCTTCTATGACCATGGCAACTAACCTAGGAATCATCACGGAATCCGTCCCATTTAACCTTCGTGGTCGTGCGTTAGGAATAAACACTACCATCGGTCAACTGGGCTACATTGCCGGACCAGCTGTTGCTGGAATCATTTTATCCATCGCTAATTGGAACTGGATTTTTCTATTTAACGTCCCAATTGGAATCTTTGCCTATGTCTTTGGGGAATTCGTTTATCAAAAGCAATCACATAATAGAATACAAAATATTCATATTGATTGGCCAGGTTTCATAATTTTGGCCGCCTTAATTGGTTTATTCTTTATTGGTGTATTTACTGGCCAACAAGTTGGTTTCGCTAATATCAGCGTTATTTTTGCTTTCATTGCTAGTCTAGTTCTACTGATTGCATTTATAATGGTTGAACATCGCGTCGACGACCCAATCTTGGCATTGAGCTTGTTTAAGAATCCTGGTTTTTCAATCAGTATTATTGCTTTAATGTTCATGTATATCATTATTTACTTCAACAACGTTTTATTACCTTTCTACATTCAAGACACATTGAAGTTTTCACCATCACACACCGGTCTATTAATGAGTGTCCTACCGATAGTAAACGTCTTTACAGCTTATTTAGGTGGTGTCTTATGTGACAAATACGGTGCCGTTATCATGTCACTACGTGCTTCACTTGTTTTCGTAGCAGCTGAAGTTATCTTTGCAATCATGCAACCCAGCTGGTCATTAATGATTATGTTACTTGGATTTGTAGTATTTTCGACTGCCAATGGTCTATTCCAAAACAATCCAATGGTGATGGAAAATGCATCCAAAGATCAGCAAGGAATTGCTGGTTCAATATTAGCACTAAGTAGAAACATTGGTTTTACTCTTGGTTTATCAATCTCGACATCTATTCTATATGGTGCGATGAGCTTTAAGAATGGCAAAAGTATTACTACCTACCCATTTGGTAACGATTCCTTATTCGTATACGGAATGCACTTCACTTACTGGGTAGCAGCAATTATCATGCTAATCGTCACAATCATGTTAATCTGGCTATTAAAACATAATCAAAATAAATACGCATAATAAAAAAGCTAGTGAGTAAGTTCTCACTAGCTTTTTTATTGGGAATTAACCTAAGAAATGTCTTAAACGTCCCATCTTTTCAATTAAGATTTCACGAACTTCTTGGTCATCAATACGAACTAAATCGTTTGCTAACTTAGCGTGTTCTTTTTCTTCTTCATTGGTTGGTCCAGCCTTGATGTCGAATGCGTCTTCGATTGCTTGGATATCTTCTTTAACGCCCTTCCATGCAGCATTCTTTTCAATTAATGAATCAAGGGCATCAGCACTGTAATACTTCAAGACATGTGCAAAGTCATGCTTCATGTTTGGATAATATTGCTTCAACGCTCTGATTTCGTCATCAGTTAATTGGTTTAACACACGACCAGTTCCCAATACTTCAGGTGGAACCCCAACTGAATATAGTGAGCCTGTGAATGTGATGGCTCTTGGCATCTTGTATCCATCAACATCTCTAGAGTATCCAATGATACCCACATGTTGGTGTCTATCACGACGCTTAGGGAATGAATCAAAAACAGATTGCAAGTCATTGATTAGCGGATCTAGCGTTTCATGGTATTGTTTAGCAGCCTTATCAGCAACTGATAGTAATGTCTTTTGGTCATCATCATTAATGATTCTAAAGGCATTATGTTGTAGTCCATCACGTAATTTTGCTACGGCTGGTTTAACAACAGTTTCTAAATCAAAATCATATCTAAACGCTGATTGAATAGTAGCGGTCTTTAAACCAGGGAATTCTTCTAAATATCTATCAACCATTAATGGAGATAATCCTCCTCTAAAGATAGCACTACCAGTACCGGCAATTGGGTAAACATCGATACCTGTTTCGTTTTCAAATTCGCCTAACTTAGTTAGGGCTAACTTGTTACCAATGATACTGTTTAAGAAACCATTTGATAGAGCTGAATCTGATCCAGCCAAAAAGACACGTAGGTATGTTAAGTCTTCGCCAAATTTGTCTTTATAGATTTCGACATACTTCTTCAAAATCTCCGGAGCATTGAATTGTGCTTCAAAGCTTTCAAATAATGGAATCATTCTTAATCTGTCGTTGTTTTCGTGACCATTTTCAAATTCCTTTGATTTGAAGTGAGCTAGGCTTGAGAATTTTTCTTCCATGTTAACCAATTGTTCAGCAGTTCTGGCCATTGGCAAAATCGCCTCGAATAATGGACGGTCTTTGAAACCTAAATCTTGAGCAAAATCTTCAGCTAATAAGATAGTAGTCATAGCTTGCATTAAGCTGTAACCAGTTTCTTCCCAGATATTTGGTAAGCGGAAGGTCAAAAACTTGTCGTTGCCAAGTGGATGTTTACTGAAGTAATCGTAATGTTCAGAATACAAACGATCAATAACGGAAGAATCAGCATGTTTTCCTTCCCAATCCCACATATATTCATCTGCGTCTAATGTGGAATAGTTTTGATACGCTTCGTTAATTTCATTGAATGCGGACACAAACTTGTCGTTATCGTTCTTAAAAAACGGAACATTAGCGTTGTCCGGATGTTGAGTCCCCATAATATTTGGAATTCTTCTGTCCATGTTAATTACCCCTTTATTTCATAAAAATTTGTAATCGTTTTAGCGCTTCTAAAATAACTTCTTTAGATGAAGCATATGACAATCTAATGTAACCTTCACCGCCTGGTCCAAATGCACTCCCAGGAATAACACCAACCTTAGCCTTCTTGGCTAATTCTAGTGCAAAGTTTTCGTCGTCTTTACCGTATTGTGCTGGAATCTTTGCGAACATATAGAATGCCCCTTTTGGTTCTGGCATCGAGAAACCTAATTCAGTCAAACCCTTGTATAAGATATCTCGTCTTTCTTGGTAAATCTTGGCCATTTCAACCGGATCGTTTTCACCATTATTCAAAGCTTCAGCCGCTGCCATTTGGGCAGAATTTGTAACTGATGTAACTACGAAGGCATGAACCATTCCAACCTTTTTAATGAATTCGGCGGGTCCACAGATGTATCCAACTCGATAACCTGTCATTGCATGTGATTTCGATAAACCGCTTAAATAAATTGTTTGTTCAGGCAACATGTTAGCGATTGAGTAATGTTTCACTCCATATGTTAAATCGCTATAAATTTCATCTGATAAAACATACATTGCATGTTGTTTAATTATTTCTGCAAGTCCGGCTAAGTCTTCTTTTGAATATTCAACTCCGGTCGGATTACTTGGATAGTTTAATAATAAGGCTTTGACTGAGTCACCATATTCATCCAGTACAGCCTTTAATTTTTCTGGTTTTAAGATGAAGTCGTCTTCAGATACATCGACTTTAATCACTTCTCCACCTAAGATTTCGATGATTGGGAAGTATAAAGCAAATGTAGGTGTTGGAACAATTACCTTATCTCCCTTGTTAATAATTGTTTGGAATGTTGAGTATAGGGCTTCTGTGGCACCAACTGTCACAATCACTTCACTGTCAGCATCGTATTTCAAATCGTATTTATTTGATAAATGATTAGAGATAGCATCTCGTAATTCTTTTTTACCTGTTTGATCAGCATAGTGGGAATCATTATTCTTAATGCTATCGATTCCTGCTTGTTTAACGTGTTCAGGAGTATCCAAATCTGGTTCTCCAATTGTCAATTTAATCAAACCATCAATAGAAGAAATTTTTTTATCAAAACTTCTAATTCCTGATGGAGCTAATGCATTCAATCGTTGGTTATGTTTACCAACAAGTGATGATGATAAGTTGGGCATTACAATTCCTCCTAAATATGCAAAAAAGGACCAATCGATTATTTTAATCAATCAGTCCAATTTTCAATGAGCATCATATTGTTAAATACTATAATATATCTTCATTAAAATTACAATATGATTTTTAATCATTTTCTAATTTTATAGATCGTATAAGATATTGATATATCAGGATTTTGAATAAAAATTTTCTTAGTCATTGAAAAATTAAATGTTCGGTAGTACCTTAAAAATGAAGGGTTTACTTTATAAAAGAAGTGAATTATAATCATTACTAGTTAATAACTATTATAAACTAGAAAGGGCCTTCGATATGAAAAAACAAACTTTAGCTCAACGTATTAATATTATTCGTGCCGGTGTAATGGGTTCTAACGATGGAATTTTATCGGTTGCCGGCATCGTTATCGGTGTTGCTGGAGCCACTAGCAATACATTTTCAATTTTCATTTCTGGAATTGCCGGTATGATTGCCGGAACTGTTTCAATGGCTATGGGTGAATATGTATCGGTTAACTCTGAAAGTGACTCCCAAAAAAATGCCGTAGAAAAGCAAAAAGTAGCACTAAAAGATAACTATGATAATGAATTCAATATTGTCAAAGGAAAGTACATGAATAGCGGTATCTCTGAAGAACTTGCTACAAAAGCAACTACCGAAATGATGAACAAAGATGCATTGGTAACGACTGTTCGTGAAAAATACGGTTTTAACGTTAATCAATTTACCAGTCCATACGCGGCTGCAATTTCATCAATGATTTCATTTCCCACTGGATCAATTTTACCGTTAGTCGCTATCTCCCTCTTCCCTGCTAACATCAAAGTTGTTGCGACATTTATTGCGGTCCTAATTGCCCTATCACTTACGGGATATGCTGCCGCCATGTTGAGCAATGCAAACCGTTTGAAATCAACTTTAAGAAACGTTGCATCCGGAATGTTAACCATGCTAGTAACATATTTAATTGGACTACTAGTCGGAAGCTTGGCTTAGGGAGGAATAACAATGGAAAAGAAAAAGCAAACTGCCACTATGGACGAAAAACTAAACACTCTAAGAGCCGGTGTATTAGGTTCTAACGATGGAATTCTTACAGTCGTGGGAGTATTATTCTCAGTCGCCGTGGCTACACCTAATATCTTCACAATTTTCATCGCCGGACTATCTGATTTATTAGCTTGTGCTTTCTCAATGGCATCCGGTGAATACGCATCAGTTAGTTCTCAACGTGACGCCGAAAGTTCATCGGTAGAAAAAGAACGTTACCTATTAAAAAACGACCTAGAGGGTGAAAAGAAAATCGTCCAAGAATTCTACATGAGTCGTGGGATTACCGAAGATACTGCCAAACAAATCGCTGATGAATTAATAGCAAAAAAGCCATTGGAAACAATGGTCAGCATTAAATACAACATCGAATTAAACCATTACATGAATCCGTGGTCCGCAGCCTTATCATCCTTATTCTCAGCTGCACTAGGTGGATTATTCCCACTTCTTGCAATGAGTCTAACTAGTGGCATCTACCGTTGGCCAGCCACAATTCTAGCTGTTATCGCCTCGGTTGGTTTAACCGGTTTTCTGAGTGCCAAATTGGGTGATGGCAAGGTCAAAGTAGCCGTTATCAGAAACATTATCATTGGAATTCTAACCATGATTATTCACTACACCATGGGTAAATTAATGAATGAATTCTAAAACAAAAAAGCCTAAGCATTTATGCTTAGGCTTTTTATTTATTTTAAATAGTTAATTGCAATTTGTTTATATAGACGTATGAATGAATAAAATGATTCCAAATCAACGTATTCATCCGTTTGGTGTGCAGTGTCATTACCAGGACCTAGAATGATAACATCTGCATCTTCATTTCTGGCCTTAAACTGAGACGCATCCGTCCCCATTGATAAGGCCTTCAAATCCAACCTGGTTCCCAGAATTGCGTCACTGGCATCCTGAGTTGCTTTCACAAGTGATGAATCAGCATCGCTTTTGACCGGATACCCACTAAAGTTTATCTCTAGTTCTAGATTATATCCATCTTTTTGGTTAAATGAGTCAATCAATTCTTGCAAATCAGCAATGATTTGATTGTTATTTAATTGTGGAATGGTTCTAACCATAACCTTTTGATAAGCAAAATCAGGAATTGAGTTAACCTGCTTACCACCTGCAAAAATGTCAGGAGTATAGATTGTCTTACCTAAAATATCGTCTTCACCTGTTTGTTTAGCAAAGTATTGTTTCTCTGCCTGGCGATAATTGATTAGGTTATCAATAGCATCGATTCCCAATTCTGGAGTAGAACTGTGCGCTGCCTTTCCAATACTCCTTACGGTGTAAATAAGCGCTCCCTTGTGAGCATAAACAATGGAATGATGGTTCTGATTATTTTGTATTTGACCGGTTGGTTCACCAATCACGATTGCATCGACGTCATCAACATCCCCTCGCTTTGAAAGAAAGTTGGCACCACTTTGAGTTAATTCTTCAGAGATAGTTGCTAAGAATCTTAGTTGTCCTGATAGGTCAACGTGTTCTTCTTTTAGCTCAATTAAAGCAATCACTTGGGCTGCTAAACCAGACTTCATGTCAGTCACACCACGACCATAAATCTTGCCATCTTCAACGAATGGAATAAATGGATCATGGGTCCAATCTGCCAAATTATTTTCGTGAACGGTATCCTCATGACCGGCAAAGGCCAAAACTTTTTTCGAAGAACTACCAATATGAGCAACAAGATTACTTCTATTATCAAATTGATCCACAATTTCACTTTCTATGCCATGCTTCTTAAATAGCTGGCTTAAATAATCTGCGATATCTCTTTCGTTGGCATCTACAGTATTAAAGGCAACTAGATCCTTTAACACATGTAATTGTTCTTCTTTTTCCATTATTATCTACCCTCTTATTTTGTATTTTCGTGATCAGTTAATCTTGCTAAGATATCACCGATAATTTGAATAACAAATACCAAAATCAAAATTAGAATTAATGACACAAAGGTAACGTCGTTTTCATATCTTTGATAACCAACCATGACAGCTAAGTTACCAAGTCCACCACCGGCAACGGTTCCAGCCATTGCAGTTAAACTGATTAGACTAATCAATGTTACCACGGATGAACGTATAATCTTAGGTAAGCCTTCCTTTAGATATACTCTAAAGACGATTCCCCATGTTGATGAACCCATAGCTTGAGCTGATTCGACGATTCCGCTATCAACGTCTAGTAGTGCGTTTTGCACTTGTCTAGCGTAGAAAGGAATTACAGCGATTACCAGTGGAACAATACAAGCAGTAGTCCCAATGGCAGTTCCAACAATAATTCTGGTAAATGGCGCAATTACAGCTAATAGAATAATGAAGGGAATGGCACGGAAGAAGTTCACAATCTTATCTAGAACTGTGTAGAAAGGAATGTTTTCACTAATTCCTTCAGGTCCAGTTAAGACTAGTAAAACACCGATAAACAAACCGATTATTCCACCAATAATTGCTGTCACAAATGTCATATACAATGTTTCGATTGTGGCTTGTTCAAAGTCAGGAATCATTGTCATCACATTTGGTAAGTAATGTGCTAAAAATGAACTCATCTGCTATTCCCCCTTACTATTTCTGATTTTTTCTTGATCCAAATTGATGTTGGTTAATTTAACATCCTTTGAAGCAAGATACTCTTGGATTTCTTTGATGATTGATTCTTCAGCATCAATTTCGATAATCAAGTTACCTAATGGAACATTTGAAATGAATTCGATATTTCCATAAACGATGTTAGAGATTGCACCGAATTTTTGGTACAAATCAACTATGATTGGTGTTTCTGCAGAGGCACCAATGTAATGCAATCTGAATAGTTGTTGATTACGTGATAATTCAACAAAATGTTCTTGAGCACTTAGTGTGTCTACTGCTTCTTTCACGTTGTTGGTGGTATCGATAAAGTCTTTGGTTAATTGTGTCTTAGGGTTACTGAAAACCTCTAAGATACTTCCTTTTTCTACCACTTTACCAGTGTCCATAACAGCTACCTTGTTGCATAGTGACTTAACTACGTCCATTTCATGGGTAATTAAGACGATCGTAACACCTAGTTCTTTGTTAATCTTCTTTAGTAATTGCAAAATGGCTTGCGTGGTCTTTGGGTCCAACGCACTTGTCGCTTCATCACTAATTAAGATTTGTGGATTATTTGCCAAAGCTCTGGCGATGGCAACTCTTTGTTTTTGACCACCAGATAATTGAGATGGATAGAACTTTTCCTTCCCGTTTAAACCAACTAGATTGATTAAACGTTGAACACGTTTCTTTCTTTCTTCATTTGAAGTCTGAGTTCCAACCATTGGGTATAAAATATTATCTTCGATTGTTCTCGCATTCATTAAGTTAAAGTGTTGGAAAATAAATCCAATATTTTTTCTTAATTGACGAATTTGAGCATAGCTAAATTTATCAATATCTTTATTATTAATAATCACCCTACCGGCACTTGGTTTTTGCAGGTGGTTAATTACTCGTACTAAAGTACTCTTACCAGCACCTGAATAACCAACGATACCGTATGCATCACCTTTTTCAATTTGTAGCGTTACATCTTGTACTGCTTTTGAAACTTGGTGTTTTTGCTTAAAGGTGACATCGATGTGCTCTAGACTAATTTGTGCCATAGTTTCACCTCTACCTCTGTTTTATTTCTAAATCTTATTTATTGAAATTGATGTCCCATGCTGGAATGTCTTCGCCCTTGTAAAGTTTCTTTAAAAGATCCTTAGTAGCTTGAGTTTGGTAAGCCTTTACAACCTTCTTGTAGTACTTGTTGTTTGCTTCACTCTTGTTTGCTGAAATGATGTTGATATATGGGATTGCTGATTTGTTAGTTGGTTCCTTGAATAATGCATCTTTTGAGCTTAAGTTTGAATCTAAAGCAAAGTTACCGTTAACAACTGCAGCGTCTTCATCAGATAGAGCTCTTGGAGTTTGCGCAGCATCTAGAGGAACAATCTTTAAGTGTTTCTTGTTTTCAGTAATGTCACTTGGAGTTGGTAATGAGGTGTTTTTTAGCTTGATTAGACCGGCACTAGCAAGTAGCTTTAATCCACGAGCTTCATTAGTAACGTCGTTAGCAATCGCAACTGACGCACCATCTTTAAGATCCTTTAGGCTTGAAACCTTCTTGGAGTAAAGAGTTAATGGAGTGAAGATTGTCTTACCAATAGAAACAATCTTAGTATGGTGAGCAGTGTTCCAGTTGTCTTGGAATGCATAGTTTTGGAATGCGTTAATGTCTACTTCTTTATTAGTTAAAGCATTGTTTGGTTGTGAGTAATCTGTGAATTGAACTAGTTGTAGATCAACACCTTCTTTTTTAACACGTTGTTGAACAGCTTTCCAAACACGTGTATCTCCACCCATGATACCAATCTTAACTGTGTGTCCTGAATCCTTACCACAACTTGCTAAAAGGGTTAGTGGTAATACCAATAAAAATGTAAAAGCTAATAATAATTTCTTGTAATTCTTCTTCATAAGAATAACCTCCTAAAAAAATAAATGTATGTAACGGAATATTTAACTTAGCCAACAAAAAAACTCCGCTTCTAGATTAAATCTAGAAACGGAGTCCCGTGGTACCATTCTAATTTAGTGAAAGCTTACACTCCCACCCTCAATAACGTCTATATAAACGCGTGCAATTAATAATGGTTGCCACCCCATCATCGCTTAATTATCAGCGATGCCAAATTACAGGCCATATTCATTATCTTCTGATTCATTCACTTTCAGCAAACGTGAACTCTCTGCGCAATCATTGGATAACTACTCTCCTGATCATCTTGTTTTATTCGTATCGGTTAAGTTGTTTTATATATTACACTCATTTTTTAATATTGCAACATGTTTTTATCATTATTTTTTAATTTAATATTTTCTTAATAAATAAAAAAAGAGCCCAATCAAGGCTCTTTTAGCGTTTTATAGTAATCTAACATTCTGAGAAAATAGTAATTCAATGATTAAAATCAATACATCAACTGCTACAAAGAAACCGATGAAAGCAAAAAATGTAAGGCGAATTGCTTGTAAACGCTTCTTTAAAACATCTCCGGTAAATTCACCATGTTTCTTTTCTAAACTAGGTAGTTTTAATCCTAGGTAGATGTAAATGGCTTCTAGTATAAATAACACAATAATTAGATAGTTATTAGCCATTTCTGGAAAAATAATGCTTAGAACAAACGCAGTAGCAACAATTGCTAAGATTACATATTGACCGGTAACTACGTTTAACTTCTTTTCACCTGACTTAAATGCTTCGATTTGTCTCTTATCTCCGGCAAATGAATCAAGTGTCTTTTTGTTGATGCTCTTATTCAACATGTGAATTTTTGGTAGCGTTTCGTAGGCACCGAATAGTAATAGTGCGATCACAACAAAAAATAAAATTAAATAAATAACAGTATCCATTATCAGTCCTGCTTTCTTTATGTAATGACTTTATTATGTCATTTTTTATTCAATAAAAAAAGCTGAATGTTTCTATATCAGCCTTTCTTAATACTATCTTAAATATTTGTCAAACCATTCATAGATGTCGGATAGTCGTTTGATTCTTAGGTTTGGTAATCCGTTTCTAGAAAATCCATGAAAGGATTGTGGATAACGAATGTAGTCCACTGGCGTTCCGGTTTGCTTAATTGCCGTGAATAATGCTTCACTTTGGTTAACTGGACAGCGCATATCGAATTCCCCGTGTTGAATTCTAGTGGGCGTCTTCACGTTGTGGGCGTACTTCAATGGCGAGCAGTCCCAGTAGTATTCCAATCCGCCCTCATCGTATAAATCCTTGCCAAGTTCTTTTCTAATGAAACGAACGCCAATGTCAGACGTCCCATATAATGAATGCCAATCAGATACAGGACGTTGTACGATTGCAGCGTTGAAACGGACAGTATGACCAATTGCCCAGCTAGACATGAAACCGCCATATGATCCACCTGCGATAAATGTGTTTTGCTCATCTAAATCAGCAAATTGACTTAACGCAGCATCCAGTCCTGATTGAACATCAGCAAAATCTTCCTGACCATATCTTCCAATGACGCCAGTTTCAAATTGCTGACCATAACTGGTAGAACCACGTGGGTTAACGTAGACGACGGCATAACCGCGACTAGCAAGCACTTGGAATTCATGGAAGAAACTTTCACCGTAGTTAGCTTGTGGCCCACCATGGACGTACAGAATCACTGGAAGATGGTTAGAACTACCAGTGTACTTCAATACCCATCCCTCTATGGTAGTCTTACCATCCTTGGATGGTGTTTTAAAAGGTGTCACGTCAGCATAGTCATGTTGTGCTGAGAAATTAGCATTAGGGTCAAACTTCACATCTAGCTGTTGGTCAACTAATTGGACTAATTGACTTGGTGTAGTGGGTGTTGAAAGACTGAAGTAGACCTCACCATCAATGGCTGTTAAATCAACAACATGACAGTGGCCTTCAAATAGTTTTGTGATGTCGTGACCGTTGTATTCAAAGACAACACTATGGCCGTGAGTCACACCACTAAAGACAAAGTTAGTGTCCGACATCCAAACTAGATGGCTGCCCTCATTTTGAACGAAGTCAGCAGTAATTGAACCAAATACTTCTCCATCGAAGTCACCTGTAACGATGTTTAACTTATCTTTTTCCTTATCAAAAATATATAGATTATTGACGGTCGCATTTGGATACTTGGCATCGTTTCCAACGACCGCAATCTTTTGCCCGTCTGGTGAATAACTAGCGTAACTAAATTCACCCTTTTCGATACTTTCTGTAACCTGTTTTTCAGAATCCTTAGTTAAATCCACATCATAGACTGCCCTAGTTTCATCTGATTCAGTTTCCAGTGTTGGCTTAGTTGGTTTAATTACCAACAATCGATTTTGCTTAGCATTCGCATCTTGCAAGCTTAAATCATACTTGGAGCTATAAACAGCGTTTTTTTGATTCATTTTAATATTATATCGATAGATGATGTTGGTAGCTTGATCATCCACCCAACCGATACCGTCATGACGATTTTCAAAACGATGAATTCTTCTAGTTTCTGGGAATTTGGCAGTTTCAAATTTTGCAGGAATCTTACTATCCGATGATTGATAGAAAATGGTTTGACCATCTTTTCCACTAACCAATTTAGATATATTAGCATCCTTGGTGAGTTGTTCTGCACTACCCCCAAATAGTGGCATCCTCATTAAGTCCTTATTATGTAGATAGACTAGGTAATCGCCCACTTGTATCGGATTAGTATTTTTTCCACCATTGGTCCATTTCTTTACTTCGTTCTTGTTGTTAATGCTGACAATGTCAGCAAAATAGGTATTTTCTTGCTTATCGACACGATTTAAAACCGCAAAAATATTTCCATTAATAGCAGTTAATTGTGTAATGGATTTCAATTCAAATAAGTCATTTGATTCTATTTTTTTATTCATTAACAACGCCTCTTTTCAATTTAAGTCTAGTATTAAGTTTTATCGTCATAAATGCAATAAAAAAGCCCTAACAATGTTAGGACTTAGTTCGTTTTTGATTTTTAAATTGCTCTGTGATGACAAATGACGTAATTGGAATTGTGATGATGACACCAATTAGTGAGAATAAGATAATGATGAACTCAGCATCAAATACCTTATCATTTAAAATATCACCCAATGAATATGACAATCCGTGGAACCAGACAAATAATGATAATGATCCACCGAATAATCCAAAGAACAAAGTATTCAATGTTGTTCCGATAATTTGTTTCCCAACATAGACACCATCAAAGAACAAACGGTTTGGTTTAATGTCCGGATGTTGTTCCTTGATTTCATCTAACCCAGACGCAATCGCCATGGTTGCTTCGGCAATCGCACCCAGCGTGCTTAGAATGGCTGTCGAAATGGCGATATCAATGAAACTAATTCCGATAGGTAAAGATAAACCTTCTAGGTCATCGCTATCTTCTAAGCCAAATCCTTGAACCTGTGCCCAGTGTTCTACTGGCACAATCAATAAAACAAGTGCTAAAAGTACCAATACAGAAGCGATAAAAGCTAACCGACTGGTCTCATCATTGGTTCCGCTCAAGAAGATTGTCAAGGCAAGAAGAATTACTCCAGCAATCAATGTAACAACAATTGGTGGAAAGTGAAATGCCATCAAGACAATTGCAAAGAATAAGAAGCCAAAGTTAAGCAATAAACTTAGGAATGATTGAAATCCTTGTTTTCCCCCTACTAATACCATTAGCACTAGTAGCACAAGACCTAAAACAATAATTGCACTCATTATTTACGCCTCTTTTCTGCAAAAAAACTGGTTAATCCACTGGCAACGGGAACTGCTAACACAATTCCAATACCACTGATTAGACTTTGCACCATCCCCAATGACATGTTCATTGAAAATGAGTATCCCCAACTGTTTCCGTTTTTTAAGAATAGAAGTGTCATCGACAAAGTTTCTCCCATAAAAATGAAGAATAAAACGTTAATTAATGGTCCCATGATTGATTTACCAATGTTTCGACCTGACAAGAAAAGTTGTTTTCTTGAAACGTCAGGTCGTTCCATTTTCAACGCGAATAATGAAGAAATGATATCGGTTGATTCATCCATAACTGCACCTAATGATCCGATGATGGTCTCAGCTAAAAACAATGGTCGTGGAGGCTGAGTAACATATTGCATCGATTCATAGAAAATTCCCTTTTCATGTGTAAATTTAAAAACGATTAAGCTGATAATAATCGAAAGAAAAGTACATGCCACAGTCGAAGCAAGTGTCACAAACATTTGACGATTCCAACCAATTACTAACCAAAGCGTAATCGCGGAAAAAAGTACTGCCAGAATCGAAAAAATCCATAAAACGTTAGATCCGTTATTAAATCCGTCAAAGTATAGTGCCACCATGAACAAGATGGTATTAATAATAATACTTCCGATGGCCGTGATTCCCGCCATTTTAAGGAAGATAAACATCAAGGCAATTGCTAAATAGATTAAAAAGACCACGGGTGTATCTCGCTTGGCATCTCTAATCGTGCTTTCACCTTGTCCGTGTAAGACCACAAAGGCTTTTTGGCCGACTTTATACTTCTTATCCATCGCCTTAGAGTCTGTATATGTATTGTTTAAAGTAATGTGTTCACCCTTATGCTTTCCATTGGTGATTACTCCACTAAGTTTTTGTACATAACTGTGATCAACATTTTGAAAAGTATCAATCTCCTTATTCTTACTAAGTTCTTCTACTTTTTGAATCTGCATAATTGGTTGAGTATATAAAAAGTCATCATGACTAACAAAAAACATTAAAGCCACTCCAATTAATGCAAAAATCCCCACCATTTTGATGGGGAATTTTTTCAATAAATTACCCAAAATAATTCCTTCTTAATTATCAAATTTTGAACCTAAAATTTCCATTTTTAGTCATTTTAACACACTTTAATTAAATAAATCTTAAATGGCTCCATCATGCAAGCTTATGCCGTTTAAAACCGGCAAATCGGCATTTTGCGCATGTAACTTATTTGACACATAACATTTTTCTTTGTAATAATAGTATCTATGCTTTAAATAAACTACAATTTCAAGGAGGAAGATCATGACCAAAAAAGTTGAAGTTAAACATCTAACCAAGATTTTCGGTCGTCATGTTGGTCGTGCTAAAGAAATGATCAACGAAGGAAAATCCAAAGATGAAATTTTAGCTAAAACTAACAGCGTTGTTGGTGTTCACGATGCCAACTTCGATGTTAACGAAAATGAAATCTTTGTTATCATGGGACTTTCCGGAAGTGGTAAGTCTACTTTAATTAGAATGTTAAACCGTTTATATGAACCAACTGATGGTGAAATTCTATTAGACGGAGAAAGCATTACTAAATTCGATAAGAAAGAATTACGTGATTTTAGACGTAAGAAAATGAGTATGGTATTCCAAAACTTTGCTCTATTCCCTAACAGAACCATTATCGAAAACACCGCTTACGGTTTGGAAATCCAAGGAGTCGATAAAGAAACTAGACATCAAAAAGCACATGAATGTCTAGAACTAGTTGGCTTACACGGATACGATGATAGATACCCTAACGAATTATCTGGTGGACAACAACAACGTGTTGGATTAGCTCGTGGTTTAGCTAATGATCCAGAAATTCTATTGATGGATGAAGCATTCTCAGCATTAGATCCACTTAATAGAAAAGAAATGCAAGACGAATTGCTAGATTTACAATCACACTTAAAGAAGACTATCATCTTCATCTCACATGACTTAAACGAATCCCTACGTATTGGTGATCGTATTATGATTATGCGTGATGGTGAAATTGTTCAAATCGGTTCACCAGAAGATATCTTACAACACCCTAAGAATGATTATGTTGAAAAATTCATTGAAGGCGTGGACAGAACCAAGATTCTTACTGCTAGCCGCGTTATGATTAGACCAGATGTTATTAACATCGAAAAAGACGGTCCAAGAACCGCTCTAAGATTAATGAAGGACAACCACAACTCAAGTGTTTACGTTGTTGATTCAGAACATCACTTCAAGGGACTAATTGATGCTAAGGATGTTATCAAGCAAATCGAAGATGACAAACGTGACCTTCAATCAATTCTTAAAACAGATGTTCCAACAACCACACCTGATACACCTATTAAGTCACTATTAAACGACATTTCCAAGACTTCAGTACCTTTTGCGGTATTGGATGACAATGATCGACTACTAGGAATTATCATTAGAAGTTCCGTATTAGGCGCAATTTCTGGAAACGAGGTGCAAAATAATGGCTAATTTATTTTCTTTAACTATGCAACCAATTCCATTCGCAGATTGGATTAACAAGTTTGTTAACTGGTTAACTCAATTTGTTGGTTTCTTCAACGGTATCACTGATTTTATTGGTGCCATCGTTAACTCATTCCAATGGGTATTTGATTTACTACCTGTTTGGTTATTCATCGTATTAGTCTTAGGTATTACTTACTGGGCATTGCATGACAGCAAGCACTGGGGACTAATGATTTTTGAACTTATCGGTCTTGTATTAATTTACAACCAAGGTTACTGGAGAGATATGACTCAAACATTAACACTAGTTCTTACTTCTAGTTTAATTATCGTTGTTATCGGTATTCCTCTGGGAATCTGGATGGCAAAGAGCCACACCGTTAAGGTAATCGTTAAACCAATTCTAGACTTTATGCAAACAATGCCTGCTTTCGTTTACCTAATTCCTGCCGTTGCTTTATTCGGTATTGGAATGGTACCCGGAGTTATTGCTTCTGTTATTTTCTCACTACCTCCAGTAGTTAGAATGACTAACTTAGGAATTGAACAAGTTCCTACTGATCTAATTGAAGCTGCTGATTCATTCGGTTCAACTGGTTGGCAAAAGCTAATCAAGGTTGAATTACCAATTGCTAAGAACACATTAATGTCTGGTGTTAATCAAGGTATGATGCTTGCTTTATCAATGGTAGTTATCGCTTCAATGATTGGTGCCGTTGGTCTTGGTTCAGAAGTTTACTTCGCCGTTGGTAGAAATAACGCTGGTTCAGGTTTCACTGCTGGTTTTGCAATCGTAATTCTAGCAATTATCCTAGACCGTGTTACACAAGCCTTTAATAAGAACAAAAAACACTAATTAGGAGGATTTAAATGAGAAAGAAAACTAGATATGTTTTAGCAACATTAACCATGTTTCTTATGGCAACAGTTCTAACTGCTTGTAGTAGTTTAACTTCTCCATACAATCCTCATAAGAAGTTAGGTCCTCAAATCAATTACACCATCACTGGTATTGATGCCGGGGCTGGTATTATGGCTTCTACACAAAATGCGTTAAAGGAATATCCTTTAGCACAAAACAAGTGGCAACTACAAACTAGTTCAACTGCTGCAATGACTTCTACATTAGCTAAAGCAATTAAGTACAAACAACCAATCGTAGTTACCGGATGGCAACCACATTGGATGTTCAAGAAGTTCCCTCTTAAGTTCCTAAAGGATCCTAAGAATGTTTATGGTTCTTCAGAACAAATCCACACAATTGCTAGAAAGGGTCTCGCCAAGGATAATCCTGGTGCTTACAAGATTCTAAAGCAATTCCACTGGACTCCATCTCAAATGTCAGACGTAATGCTACAAACTAATGCTGGTGTTGACCCTAAGGTCGCTGCTGACAACTTTATCAAGAAGAACCCTAAGTTATACCAAGAATGGACTAAGGGTGCTGCTAAAGGTAATGGTAAAGCAGTTAAGTTAACTTACGTTGCTTGGGATTCAGAAATCGCATCAACTAATGTGATGGCTGAAGTTCTAAACAAGATGGGTTACAAGGCAACTATCCAAGCACTTGAAATGCAACCAATGTGGGCATCAATCGCAACTAACGCTGCCGATGCTTCACTATCAGCTTGGTTACCTAACACTGCCGGTTTATACTTGAAACAATACAAGGATAAAATCGACGATGTTGGTCCAAACTTGAATGGTGCTAAAGTTGGTTTAGCTGTTCCTAAGTACATGAAGAACATCAATTCAATCGAAGATTTAATCAACAAATAATAATAATAAAGAAAAGCTATTCTATTAACTTTAGAATAGCTTTTTTATATACTAGGGATATAGCAAAAAAATAAACGTAAATGAGGTGTCAAAATGAGTAATGACAAGATTAACGAATCACTAATCAAAGACGACTTCTATCAAGCCGTTAACGGTGAATGGGTTAAGAATGCAACCATTCCATCGGACCACTCTTCAACCGGTGGTTTCATGGACCTAGTCGATAATATCGATAAAACTTTAATGAATGACTTTGACGCCCTACTTGATGGATCAATGCAACCATCAAATGACGATATGCAAGAATTCAAGAAGTTATACGATTTAGCAATGGACTTTGATAAGCGTGAACAAGATGGTGCCAAACCACTTAAAGCCACCCTTCAAAGAATTGAAGACGTTAAATCATTCGAAGATTTAAACCAGCAACTAGCTGATTGGACTCTATCCGGTTTACCCCTACCTTTTGGTTTCGGCATTGAAGCAGACATGAAGAACGCCAAGTACAACGCATTATATGCAAGTGGTGCTTCAACCTTCCTACCGGATAAGACTTACTATGACAAACAAAACCCGGCTGGTGCCAAACTAATGCCAGTTTTCCGTGACATGATGAAAAAACTATTAACGATGGTTGGCTATGATGAACAACAATCCAAAAACATTGTTGATGCTGCCGAAGAGTTCGATAGAACCATCGCACCACACGTTAAATCAGCCGAAGAAAATGCTGACTTCACCAAGATGTACAACCCAATGAACTACATTGACTTAGCAAGTCAAATTGACAAGTTCGATATGGATAACTACGTAACTGGTCTAATTGGCCAAGTCCCTGATCAAGTTATCGTGACTGAACCAGACTACTTCAAGGCATTCAATGAAATCGTCAATGACGATACCTTCACCAAGATGAAGAATTGGATGATTGTTAAGGTTGTTAAGGGTTCTGCTGGTCTATTATCAGAAGAATTCCGTCAAATCGGTGGTACATTCTCCCGAACTCTATCTGGAAAAAAAGAAGCTACTAAACCCAAAAAAGCTGCTTTTTATCTAGCATCTGGTCTATTTGATCAAGTGGTTGGAGACTACTATGGCCATAAATATTTTGGTGAGAAAGCCAAACAAGACGTCCACGACATGGTCGTTAAGATGATTAATGTTTATGAAAAACGCTTATCAGAAAATGATTGGTTAAGTGAAGATACAAAGAAAATGGCCATTACTAAACTAAAAGCATTAGCTATCCATGTTGGTTATCCTGATGCAATTAACCCACTTTACCACCAATTCAAAGTAAAAGGTAAAGAAGAAGGCGGCGACTTATACACTAACGTTGAAAATATCGATAAAATTATTACTAAGGATAAGTTCAGTAAATGGAATCAACCTGTTGATAAAAGCATTTGGGACATGAGCGCTAATACAGTTAATGCTTACTACTCACCATTAGAAAATGTCATTGTCTTTCCAGCTGCCATCTTGCAGGCACCTTTCTATAGTCTAGATCAATCATCAAGTCAAAACTTTGGTGGTATCGGTGCCGTAATTGCACATGAGATTTCTCACGCTTTTGATAATAACGGTTGTCAATTTGACCAATATGGTAACCTAAATAACTGGTGGACTAAAGAAGATCATGAACATTTCGATTCATTAGCCGAAAATATGATCAAGGAATTTGATGGTTTGGAATTTGCCGGTCAAAAGGTCAATGGTAAGTTGACTGTTTCAGAAAACATTGCTGATGCTGGTGGTTTAAGTTGTGCACTAGAAGCTGCTAAAGGTGAACCAGACGTAAGTTTACGTGACTTTTTCATCAACTGGGCCACTATCTGGCGTACCAAATCAACTGAACAATACAAACAATTACTACTATCAATCGACGTGCACGCTCCAAGCGAACTTAGAGCACAAATCCAAGTTAAGAATCTAGAAGACTTCTACAAGACCTTCGACGTTCAACCCGGTGATGGAATGTACTTGGATGAAGATAAACGAGTAAATATTTGGTAATAAAAAAGACCTGACAAACGTCAGGCCTTTTTATTTTTGTTTTATTTCTTAGTGTTCTTAAGCATTAATGCCATTGCTAAACCGAATAGTTCGATTACAAAGAAAGTAATAAATACAACATGGAAACCACCCATTTGGGCAATTGCATGGCTCATTCCTTTAGCAATATTGTTATTCATCACGTTAGATAAAATCAAGGTAGCAACTAATACACCAGTTGATCCCAGAATTTGTCTAAATGTTGAAATAACCGCTGTACCATCTGAGATTAAATCATTTGGTAAAGAGTTAGCACCCATTGTGACTGCAGGCATCATCACAAAGGCATTTCCACCTTCAATAATAGCTGCAATTATCATCATTGGAACTAAACCAAGTGTAGCACCGGTGATGCTCAATACTAACCATCCAGCTAGAATCATGAACATTCCTGTTAGCATAGTTGACTTAAAACCAATCTTATCTGCTAATTTACCAGTTAATGGATTTAATAAACTCAAAACGATAGCACCAGGAGCCAGTGCTAGACCAGAAACTGTCTTACTTACTCCTAATACATCTTGGTAGTAAAGTGGAAAAATGATTGTAACAACAATCAACGCAATGTATGAAGCACCAGTTAAACCGACTGATAAGTCGTAGTTAAAGTCTTTCAAAACTCTTAATTGTAGTAGTGGTTGATCCATCTTGAATTGACGAATTGCAAACATAGCAACCATTAAGATACTTACGACTAAAATAATAATAGCTTCAGTCAAATCAATGTTGGTTTTACCAATCATATTAACCACATATAGGATACCAATCAAACCTACTGATAGGATGACTGATGGGAAATCTAGGTGACTTTCCTTTTGTGGCATCACGTTCTTAATGGCGAATAGTGAAATTACAAATAGAGCTGAAATGATGACAGCAAAGACAATGAATAATCCACGCCAAGCTGAGAAGTGTAGGACAATTGCTGAAAGAATTGGACCACAAGCAAGTGCTGACCCCATGATTAGACCAGCAAATCCCATGGTAGTCCCCCTTTTTTCTTCAGGCGTAATGTATAACAATACTGATTGATATGATGGAAACAAAATACCAACAGCAATTGCTTCCATTGCACGACCTAACATCATTACTGGAAAGTTAGGTGCAACTACAACAATTAAAGTTCCAATATCAAAAATTGCTAAAATCAATAAGAATAATTGCTTAAACTTAACATTGTTAAGTAACCATGGACTAACTGGCATCATGACACACATGATTAGCATGAATCCAGTAGTTAACCATTGAACAGTTGAGGCATCAATTCCAAATGAGCTCATTAACGTAGGATAAGCGGTTGAAATTGATGATTGGCTCATTGACATTGTAAAACTACCTAATAGTAATACAATGACGAACAAAAAACGATTGTAGGGTTTTCCACTTAAATCGTAATTCTTCAAAACCTTCATCTCCTAATTTAGAATGATTATAAATTAATACTTTTTCTATTTTATCGATTTAGGTTTAATAAGTAAACTATTTTGCTTTACTTAATTTTCATCGAACAAGAACCTAGCAATGATGTGATCAACAAAAATGTTATGATGCAAACGACTATGTTGACCATTTACCCCATTGACCGGAATTTCTTCGTAGTTCTTAACACGTTTTCCAATCAAATACTTCAATGATTTAGCTGAAGCAACTGAAACAACTCCATCTGAATCTTGTTTTGAATTATCATTTCCATAAATATTCAATACGGAAACATCCTTAGGAAAGTCCTTACAGTCGTTTAATAGTGTTTGATATGATGGGAACCACTTATTTGATTCTGAGTAAATCATTGGTTTACCTTGTGAATCAACATAGTTATCTGTCCCCATACTGCTTAGTTTGATAACACCATCATATGGTCCGGCAATTGAAATAAACTTCTGTAGTTTTGGCATATCTTCATCTTTATCGTACTTAGCAGCTGTATCTAAGATAGTAACGGCTCCAGTAGAGTGCCCAACAGCGTTGTAGTACTTAAATCCATAGTGATCTCTTAGTCTCAATAGAATTTCATGTAGCCAGCTTACTTGTTTGTCCACTGGTGTAAACTTCTTTTGGAAAATAACTTGAATAATTGGCTTTCTGGTATCTAATTGAAGTTTTCCTTTATAATCAATATTACCGTCCTTATCCACTAAAATTACTAATGAACGATTACCTCCATCACGTGATGCAATCGTTGCCAAGTGGTTAGTAGATCTTCTAGATCCACCCAACCCGTGGACATACAATGTTGGTGTGTTTTGACCACCTCCAGATGATCGAGACATTAATAGGTTGTCACTTCTAATCGCAAAGAAGACTGCGAAAAACGCAACAATTAAAGTCACGATAATCAAAATAATATTGGTCTTAGCTGTTTTACTCAAGATGATTCTCCTCTCTTTTCTTCTAACCTCTATCATACTAGAAAATCATAAAATTTACATCCTTAATTGCGTGTATTAATTAGCCAAATCTAGTAATTTGTAGTAGATTATAACTATAAACTAAATATGAACGAATAAAGGAGAATTTATTTTGATTACACTTAAATCACCACGCGAAATCGAAATGATGGCCAAATCTGGAGAAGTCTTAGCTGGCGTTCACCTTGGCTTACGTGACATGATCAAACCAGGTTTAGATACTTGGGAAATCGAAGAATTTGCAGACAAATACATTAAAGAACATGGTGCCAAAGCATCAGAAAAAGGATTTGAAGGATACAAATTTGCTACTTGTGTATCTGTTAATGACGAAGTGGCTCATGGAATCCCTCGTAAAGGTCTAAAACTCAAAGATGGTGACATTGTTAAGGTCGATATGACTGTTAACAAAGATGGTTTTGAAAGCGATTCTTGCTGGACTTATGCAGTTGGAAACATTTCAGAAGAAAATCAAAAGCTAATGGACGTATGTAAGGAAGCTTTATACCGTGGTATCGACCAAGCCGTTGTCGGCAACCGCTTAGGTGATATTGGTTTTGCTTGCCAAGACTTCATCGAAAACCAAAACCACATGGGAGACGTTCGTGAATTAATCGGACACGGAATTCAGCCTACCATGCATGAACAACCAAACGTTCCTGCTTACGGCGAACCTGGTAAAGGCCTTCGTCTAAAAGAAGGTATGACTATTACCATTGAACCAATGGTTAACCTAGGGACTTGGGAAATCACTGACAGATACGACGCTAAGGACGACTGGACTTACTACGTATCATCAGATGGTACTAACTCAGCTCAATACGAACACACAATTGCCATCACCAAAGATGGTCCAAAGATTTTAACCTCTCAAGGTGACGAAATCGATGAAAAGTACAAACTATAAGAAATAAAAAAGACTCGTAAGAATTATCTTACGAGTCTTTTTTTATTTGATTTATACCAAACCATTTACACAGTGTTCAGGTTCTTTACCCTTCAACACAAGATTTACTTCACTACTTGCCATGTTAGAAATCTTAGTAAATGATTCTACTGAGAATCCTGAGTTATGTGGTGTCATGAAGACGTTTGGTAATTTTCTTAGTTCACTATCCATTGGAAGTGGTTCTTGTTCAAACACATCTAGACCAGCCCCGGCAATTTCACCAGACTTCAAAGCTTCAATCATATCTTGTTCGTTAATCACTGCACCTCTGGCGAAGTTAACGATAAATGCTGAATTCTTCATCATCTTGAATGTTTCCTTATTAACAGAACCTATAGTTCCCTTCACTGCTGGTAGATGTAGTGAAACAAAATCGGAACGTTTGAATAATTCATCCCATTCAACAAATTCACCATATTCTGAAGTCTTAGGACTTCTGTTCCAGATTAGTGTATTAACTCCGAAACCTGAAAGCATCTTGGCAGCTTGTTGACCAATATTTCCATAACCAACAATTCCAATTGTCTTACCCTTAATATCATGTGATGGATGATGGAATGCGTATGAATCATCACCTTCATGCATTTTTTGAGAAACTGTGTATAGATTCTTAGATAAAATTAAGATATCAGTAACGGCACATTCAGCAACTGCTACTTCATTTCCACCTGGTGTATTGGTAACATAAATTCCGCGTTCTTTACAGTGGTTTAAATCAACATTATCGTATCCCACACCAAAACGCGCAATCACCTTTAGATTGGGCATTTGGTCGATAGTATCATTGCTCAATGGAGTTGCATTAAGCACCATGCCATCTGCATCTTTATGTTGAAGTAGTGTTTCTGCATATTGATCTTCTAATTCCACTACTTCAAAACCATAATCCCTAAGTGGTTCACCTAAATAATGAGCGAATTCTTTAGGAATGATTACTTTTTTATCCATTTTCTCTTCAACTCCTAATTTTTTATAACATATAAATACTATCACAAAAAAAGCCACTACATGGATTTTTATATCCATATAGTGGCTTTTAATTACTCTAATGTTTATTAATTGTATTTTTTGGCCATAAGATTAATTTACCTTTAATAGCACTTTTTCGTTCAACAGTAACTGGTTTCTTCCCACGACGTGGTGTCCATCTTGGGTTTCTAATTACCGTAGGGTCATTTTTAATCATCTTAAAGACTGACATAATGATCAAGATGCAAACGAACATCAATGGGAAACCTGCTAGAGTACAGAACGTTTGAACTGTCTCGAATCCTCCAACGACAACCAAACTGAATGAAAATAGAATAAATACAACTACCCAGGTCATTCTATTGACACGGCTAGGTTCTTTACCAGGGCCAAGTGGCAGACTAGTAAATGAAGAAAGCACGAACGCCGACGACGAAATTGTCGTTGCTAAGAAGATGAAACAGGAAATAAAGTAAAATGCAAACATGACATACTTCATTGGTAAAGTTCCAAGAACAGCTGAAATCACAGCGGCTTGACCTTGCGTATTTAAAATATGTGTTAAATTCAATGCACCTGTCTTTTGTAGCCATAGTGAGTAACCACCAAAGACAGCATAAAAACTCATACAACCCAATGCACCATAGGTAAGCATCCCCATGACGATTTGTCTGATTGTGCGTCCCCTGGAAATCTTAGCAATGAATAGTCCCATAAATGGCATGTATGAAAGCCACCAGCCCCAATAGAAAATGGTTTCTTGTTGAGCAATTCCTGGACGACCATTTGGCACGGTATTCATACTCATTGGAATGAATTTTTGAATCAATAATCCGACACTATTTGTTTCTGAATTTAGAATGTATACAGTTGGACCGACTAGTAAGACAATTGCTAGAAAAATAATGGCGGTCCAGATGTGGGCATTACTTAATTTATCAATTCCACCGTTTAGTCCCTTAAAGACGGTGAGTGCAAAGATAATAAATAATACCAAGAATAATCCTAGTTTCATATTTAGGTTGTCAGGAATTCCGGTTAAGGAACTTAGTACTTTAGAAATGATTGGGATTTCCAAACCTACGGAGGCTCCTACCCCTCCCATGATTCCAAATACTACTAATAGGTTGACGATTTTTCTGGCAATGTTTTGCCAGAGTTTTTCACCATCTAAGATGGTAATCGCATCACTTAGAGACTGAATTTTGCGTTTCTTGTTATACATCATATAACCAATAGCAATCGTGGGCGCCGCAAACATCAACCAAGCCATTGGACCCCAATCATATTGACCATACATGTGAGCTAAATTGTAAGCCGTCACTGAATATGGTTTAACAGATCCTTCTGGATGTTGAACATATCTCAATGGATCCACCATGCTAAGCATTAAAATACTTGCATCGATGGCGGTCGCAAAGACCATTGAACCCCATTGAAAGTTTTTGTACGCCGGCTTATCCGTAGGTTCACCTAAACGAATATTGCCATACTTTGATAACATCAAATATACAAAAAACAAGAAATTGATGATATAAATCCACATGTAACCCCAACCCATATTGCTGGTTACCCAGTTCAATATGTTGTTCAGAAGTCCTTGAAGTGAAGAACCACCAATTATCAAAAATACTGAAACCCCTAAAAATAATACGACAGTAGGAATAAAGACGAGCTTGTCGATATTTTTACTTTTAAAAATAATAATCCTCCTCTGAGATTAAACACAAAAAGCTGCACAAATAAGTGATTCGTATATAACGAATGACCATCTGCACAGCTTTTCTAAGGTTATACAAATTAAATTCGAATTATTTTTGCATTTCAATTATATTATACACAAATAACAATTTATGTAAAATGTGTCCACATGGGCGTTTGAAAAGCACTTTTTAATTCTTATTTGACTGTTTTAATAACACGAGCTGGATTACCAACAATGACCACATTGTCACCAAACGATTTAGTAACAACTGATCCAGCACCAACAACAACATTTTCTCCCAATGTAACACCTGGTAATACAGTCACATGTCCTCCGAACCAGCAATTATCGCCGATTGTAATTGGTTTTCCCATTTCCACATCGGCCTTTCTTTGGTCTGGATCAAGTGGATGTACCGGTGTGTACAATCCAACATCCGGTCCAAAGTAACAATGATTTCCAATTGTGATTGGACATGTGTCCAACAATGTTAAGTGGTAGTTAGCGTAAAAGTCATCTCCAACATGAATGTTATATCCATAGTCGAATTGAACACCAGTTTCAATCCATAGATTCTTACCACTATTGCCAAGTAATTTGGCTAGTCGTTGGTTTTGTTCTTTATTATTTGATAGTGAATTAATGGCGTTTAACTCTTTTCTAACAACACTACGTCTTTGTTGTAACTCTTCGTCGTATTGTTGATAAGGTTCTCCTGCCGTCATTTTTTCACGTTCTGTTTTCATATTTTGCCAGCTTTCATAACTTATTCAATCATTATTGTATCATATGAAATTATTTATCAAAGAACCCTAAGTCGCGAAGACTCTTTTCAATATCTGATACTGATTTATCCTTATCAATATATTCCGTTGTTTTTTCAGATTCTTTTCTTTTAGGCTTTGATTGTTCAATCATTTGCGGAGAATCAATCTGCTTAGCTAAATTTGGATCAATCTTTCTAACCTCATCTTCTAACAACTTTTGAACTATAGTAATTATCCTGTCTTCATTATCGAGACTAGTATTAACAAATTTGATGGTTTTAAATTCATCCAAAACAGCAGCCAACTGCTTAATTTCTTCAACGTTAGTGATGATTTCACCATTAAAGCTCTGCCATTCATGATTTTTGGCATATGCTAACTTACCATCATTGATAGTTTGTGAAATGTATAAGGAAGGTGTAATCACTTCTACTTGTTGTTGATTTAAATCCATTTCAACTAGCTTCTTTAAGCCATTAATGACTGACAATAATTGCATCTTGGAATTACTAACGCCAAGTATGCCACCACTATCTGATGTTAGCTCATTATCAAAATCGACACAGTAAGCCCAAACCGATGGTCCATTGGAAGCAACATATTGATTCAACCCAGAGGCATTAATATGCTTACCATGTGCAAATAATTTAACTACTTCCTGCGGTTCTTCTGTTTTGTTTTTTACGTCTTCAAATGTAGAGTGAACAATTGTATTCTTTGGTTGATTTAATTTCATACCATCCATTGTATCGTTCAAAAGTTTATCAACAAAATTGTTTCCTTCGTTATCAGCATGTCCCTTAGTCCATTTAAAGTTTAAGTGCTTAAATTGGCCTAGTAATGATGATAATTGTATGAATTCATTTTTGTTTTTAATTACAGATCCATCGCTTTTCTTCCAACCACGACGACGCCATGAGTTTATCCATCCCTTAGTGATTGAATCTAAAACGTATTTGGAGTCCAATATAGCGTCAATAGACTCGTTTTGCCATCCCTGCTTAATGATGTATCTCAATGCGTTAACTAGCCCTAATACTTCCATTTTATTGTTTGTAGCACCGAATTCACCATCAGAATCATAGTATTTCTTTCCATTGCGGATAATTAGATATGCCCAAGCAGCCTTGTCGTCATCCTTAACGTGTTGACCAAGCTTGTTTCCATGGTTACGGGAACCACCGTCACTATAAAGTTTAATTGAACCATTTCTACTCATCTTGGGTGCAGCCTTCTTAACTGTCTTTTTTAATCCCATGTAGGCCTTTGCTTCTGATTGGGTCTTAAAGCTTTTATATTCAGCTCCGGGAAAACCGTTCACTTGATTCTTACATTCGTCCCAAGTGTTATAGATACCGGGCTTTTTTCCTTTTCTTACTGCATAAAATTTACTAGCCATCTTTTTTCTCCTTTTTTGTACAAAAAAAGACTCAGAAAATCTGAGTCCAAAAGATTATTTAGCAGGCTTTGACTTCAAGAATTTTTGTAAGTCAGCAACTTCTTTTTGTTTCTTGTTACGCTTGTTGTTGTTGATTGGACGACGTCCTTGAACACCATTTGGATGACAAATTCTCACTAGAGACACCCCTTCCTGTTAACTATAAATTAATTAGTACCATTATAATATAAAGACGGTACCTAACGCAAATTAGAATTATTCACTCATTATTATATCGATATTGTTTACAATTTACAAGTTTGTGTTAAAATAACCTCAATTTAATAATAAGAGGTGGCAATTTTATGACAAATGATTTTCCCCAAGTTTTAACCATTGCAGGTTCAGATAGTGATGGAAGTGCAGGAATGCAAGCCGATTTACATACTTTCTTTATGCACCATACTTACGGAGCTTCCGTAATTACAGCGTGCGTTGCAGGTAACTCATTTGGTATTCATGACAGTGTCTCTATGCCAGTTTCATTCATCAACCAAGAATTCAAAGACTTAGCTGATGATTTTAAGATTTTAGCATCAAAAACAGGAATGTTAGCCGATGCCGAACTTATTCGTACCGTAGTTGAAAACTACAAAAAATACGATTTTGGACCATTAGTCGTAGATCCTGTTATCATGACTAAACACGGTGCTATGTTACTTGAACAAGCCGCATACGACACTTTGAAGGAAGAATTAATTCCTTTAGCTACAGTCTTAACACCTAATTTCTACGAAGCTCAAAAGTTAGCTGATATGGAAATTAACTCAGATGAAGACACCAAGGTTGCCGCCAAAAAGCTTCGTGACTTAGGCGCTAAAAACGTTATTATTAAAGGTAAACACGTCGCTGGTGAAACAGACGTCGTTAAGGATTACGTCCTATTAGAATCCGGAGAGGACTTCTGGATTGAAGGACCTTACTATCATACAGAACATAAGAATGGTACTGGTGATTCTCTATCAGCAGCCATTACATCTGAAATTGCTAAAGGCACTTCCATCGCCGATGCTATCAGAATTGCTGACGACTATGTCGACAAAGCAATTAAGAATGAAATTTCAGTTGCTCACAAATTTGGTCCAATTAACCACTGGGCAAAATAATAAAAAAAGACTCGCATAGGCGGGTCTTTTTTATTACCACTTATCCGGGCTCCACATTCTACCGTCCAATTCGTCTTGGGCTTGTTGGAGTCTTTTTTGCTGTTCTTTATTAATTCTTTTAATACCATCTAGAAAGGATAATAATTTAAAACTAGTTTCATCCTTTTTCAAATCATCGATTTGCTGGTTCAACCATTCGTTTTGACTAGCCATTATTCATCATCCTCCTTCTTAATCAAATTAATTTCCCATTTCAATTCATCTAGTTGATCATAATTAGATTGAAGATAATCAATTAAAATATCCATTCTATCCTGTTTATCATTAGTTAGCGATTTCTTTAAACCAATTAATTGGTCAATGTACCATTTTTGCAAACTACTAAAACTATCAAAGTTATCATTAGTTAAATAACTACGATAATCAATTAGGAGTTTTTGTTTTTGCACATCAGTCATATATGCGAATTGTGAAATCACAAAAGGTTTCAAAAACTTCATTTGACCACGTTGAGCAATTGCTTGAAAAGGTTTTAATAGTTCTGAGATACTAAAACCTTCCCTGCCACCAACTTGGTAGTCCTTAATTGGATCACCTAAAGTAGTGATTATGCCCATTTCTTTTCCCTTTAATGCTCCCTCTTGTTCATAAGCAATAAAATTCTTGGTAAAGACATCATCTTCATACTTTTTCATCAATGCTGGAGCACTGTACCAATACATTGGGAATTGAAATAGGATTCGATCATATTGTGTCAATCTATTTTGTTCACGTTCTTTGTCAAAAATAAAATTAGTTTGGATTTTATCTAAAACGACCCAATCAACATTTTCAATGTCATACTGACATTGTTTTAAGAATGCTTCGGTCATTGAATTATCATATTCAGGATGTGATACTAGCACCAAAGTTTTCATATTCGTTCCCTCGTTTCTTTAATATCACTATTTTAAATGATTTTGGTTAAAATTTACACTATAACGAATTCACGTATATTAAATCATTGTACGTTACAATTGTTCGCATATTTTGAAATTATTTTTTTAAAATTTTTTCGCTATTTTTTAAGAATTATAAGTATCAAAAAGCCAAAAAAAGCTTTTATATCAACTATTTATATACAATAATTATTATTAAAAATAAATAAAATTATTATTCTGATATTAGTTGACATCACCCCATATTTCGGGTATATTATTACCAATGTGTTACATAGTTTCGATTGTTAAGGTTACTTGTTTTATAGTTTTATGAAATGACCCCTTGATTCAGGCTTTTGATACATTAAGATTTTATAACGCACGATATGTGCAAGGAGGTTTCATATTATGAAACAAGGTACTGTTAAATGGTTCAACGCTGATAAAGGTTACGGTTTTATCACTACTGAAGATGGTGACGTATTCGTTCACTTCTCAGCTATCAACAAAGAAGGTTTCAAGACTCTAGAAGAAGGCGAAAAGGTTACATTGGACGTTGAAGACGGCGACCGTGGACCACAAGCTGCTAACGTTACTCCTGCATAAGGATAACCTCTTAGTTAACTTTTAGTTTAAAAAGAGATCAAAAGCACCCGAGATTTTCTCGGGTGCTTTTTTATTATCTAAAATAAAAAACTTCCTATCTTTATTGATAAGAAGCTAATTAATCTTGAAATGCATGTACTTAGATACGAAGATTACCAATGATTGGATAGGTTCCTTCATTCCATCCTCAGTCCAAGTAATAATAATTTCTGTTAGTCCTCCAGCAATCAATGAAACTAACATCTTGGAAGACTCTTCCCTAGTTTCCAAAACATTTTCATCAATTAAATCGGAAATATAGTATTTTAGTCGTTCTAATAAGATCATGGATAAATCATTTTTCATAATCATTTCCATCATATCTTGATCTTCTTTAACAAGTTCGAAAAAGATGGTGGCGATATCGGTTAAATTATGTGACTGACTTGACGCTAAACGCTGTATAAACGTGGTAAATGAGCTATCAAATCTGTAAATAATGATATCTTTTTTATTATGAAAATTTCGATAATACGTCATTCGTGAAACATCAGCTTGTGCACAGATATCTTTCACATTAATTTCATCAAATGGCGTGGTCTTAAGTAGTTCGAACATTCCATTAACAATTTTATTCTTTGTTGCAAATTTATCTCTCATAAACTTTTGCCTCACTTCAGTATATTTATGAATATATACGAAATTGGGTTTAAATGCAAGTTAAGTCAATTTTCTTTACTTTGAATAAAAATTCGAGTCATAATTTTTAACAAATAAAAATATAAGAATTACAATGTAATTGAGCTTTAAAAATAAGGAGGAAATTTATTATGGCAATGACTGCTGAACAAAAAGTAAACGATAGAGAAAGAGTATTAGACACACCAATGAACAAGGAATTCGATTGGTCAGAAGATACAACCCCTGTTCGTGACGCTTTATGGAATCACTACATGGAAGAAGATGGCAAGGACACCATGGCTACTGAAGCTAAGATGCATCCTTACCTAGACATGTCTAATGATGAAGTAGCAGCAAACGCTGAAAAACTTTTAAAAAAGTAAGCATTTGCTATTAATTTCGACGCTTAACAAAGCTCAACTTACTTATTAATAAGCTCAACTGGTTATGACAACGCCACAAAAAAAGACTTGATACTAATCAAGTCTTTTTTTAGCTTCATTTAATTGTTCATCACTCAGGAATTCACTTGTAAATCTTTGCAAGGGTGTAAATTCATGACGATCCTTGAACTTGACCGGTTCATAGTCGACAACAGCCACTAACATATTATTTTCTGTCAGGAATAGTTGACCAACACCTTTGAATTTACCCTTAGTATGCTTCCCTGTCCGCCAATCGTGCAGCTTGAAATCACATTTGTCATCTTTTTTAATTATATATTGGCCCGATTGGTCTTCATCAACTACAACGCCAATATATCGATTTACTTCATATTTACCCTTCATATCAATCACCTTTCTTATACTTTACCATAACTGATGCAATATATGTGATATCATTGAACAGTTGAATTTACTTTGGGAGATGATCGTTATTCGATCTGTTAATACATTAAAAACAAGGATTATAGCTTTAGTCTTTGGATTGTTATTAAATGCTTTTGGAAACGCACTTACAATTGTATCAGGCTGTGGTTCAGGTATCTGGACCGCCGCGTGTGTAAACATTCATCAATTGTTTGGTGTCGACGTTGGGATTATGATTTTCATCTTTGGGATCATCAATGCTTTAACTAACCAAATATTGATTAAACACATTGATATTTTACGTTTTGTTGAAGAATTAATTTTTATCATTTTCTTCAGTTCATTCATTCAAATCTTTACCAACTACTTTGAATCGCTTGGTTGGAATAATCTATCACCATACATCAGGGTGCCAATGGCATTAATCGGCGTCTGCTGCTTCTGTACAGCCATCTCACTATATCAACGTGCAAATATCTTCATGCATCCAAATGATGATACAACCAACATTCTTCGTTTTGATTATTTAAATGGTAGCGCAATTAAATCACAATTGTTAGATTTTACTCCACCTATTATAATCATTTTAATCTGTGCGATTTTCTTACATCGCATCTACTCAGTAAGTATCGGAACACTGTTCTCAATCGCATTTAACGGTATCTTGATTCAGACCGCAGATAAGTATGTTTTTCCATCCCTTAAGCATAACGAAAACATTAATACCCAAATTCAAAAGCATTTTAAAAAATAAAAAAGAAGCGTTTCATTATGAAGCGTTTCTTTTTTTATGCTTTTTCCACTTTAGAATTAGGTAAATCATAATTCCGCCAATCAATCCCATCCAGCTAAATACGGTAAGCCATAGTAAAGCTAGCAATATTGGCGTCGCATGATAGTACACTTCTAGTTTGTTATGCCCCGGCTTTGAATTGACGATGACACTACCAATTTCGGTTTGCTTAACACTACTAATGTGTTTACCGTTTAAAATCAGCTTAGTATCATCATACTTAAAGATTGGTAATTGCATCGATTTGTTATCATCAGATTCATTATCCCAAGTTAGCAATAAATGACCATTGCGTTTAATCTTCTTGGTCACTTCACCCTTATAATTGATGATTTGATCACCATAGTTACCATATGGATGATAATCAAAATAATTATATGCCGTCATCTTATATTGCACCGGTAGGTAATCAGGCGTTGCTTTCGTTAACATCTTTAGAACAGCACCTGTATCATGAGATGACAAACTATCTCTGATAGCGTTGGTGTCTGTCGTTTGATAATGAAGATTATAATCATTTTGGACTACTTCAGGTGAGAAGAAATGGTGCACACCCTTTCTCACTGATCCACCTGCATCATAAATAATAAAGAAAGTTAATATCAACAATACGTAGTTCTTAAAAGCATTAATCCATTGCCTTTTAGAAGTATCATTAATCATGATTCCGACACAAATTAATAACAAAATAAACGGAATCACAACAAAACGTCGTGGCATTTGAATTAGGTAGGAAATACTTGGAAACTTCTTATCTAGTGGTCCCCATGGAAATAACACTGATGAAATCCACATGAAAAATAATCCGGTAGTAAAGATAATCTTTCTAGATGAACTAATCTTTTTAAAGTTAATCAAAAAGTAAATTGCCACGATAATAAAACCAATTGAATAAATTGGTGGCAATACAAAAACATTCTTGCCAAACAACGCAACCGAATCCTCGTACATATCCAGTTGTGGAGCCACCCCTAATGCATGGTTGGTGAATGAAATTTGCATCATTCCATACCAGACATTGGCGGTCAAACATAATGTTAATAAAACTGACAAAATAGCATTTCGCCACATTTTCAGCTTTTCTTTACTATGAATCACACCATAGATAAACATTGGGACTAGAGCCAATGCACCAGTTAGACTGCTCAACATGTGTGTTTGCAACAAAATTGACATTGGAATTGCTAGTTTTAATACGTTGATAGATTTGTAATCAATCATGTCAAAACCAGCCGCTAATAGCCAAGGTAATAAGGCAGCTCCCCATCCGGTAAATTGCATCCCTACAACCCATCCCATAATCAAATAAGATGACATGTAAGCAATACCGACAAAGACTGCGTATATTTTCTTAATATTAGTCCTAATTGCAAGGTTATACATTGTCATCCCAGCGACGCATAACGTTAACAACGAAGTGACAATCTGGTATCTAACCCAATTGCCAGTAATTAACAAAATTAATCCATTAAAATAAGCCGCTAATGGGCCATATAATGCATTAATAATCCTCCCTGACTGTTGGTATCCATAAATGGATATGAAGTAACTTAAATGACCAGTTTTTAGTTGCATTGCCGCATCATAGAATCGATTCATATGAAAAATAGAGTCAACCCCTAAAATATATGATCCGGTTACGATTTGCGGCAACATAATTAACACGGCAACCAGAAAGATTGTCATGTATGGCCAAAACTTAATCGCTTTTTTCATCGATATTCTTCCTTAAAAAATAATTTACAAGTTCAATATTAACATATAAAAAAGAAGCGAACCTTAAAATCAGTCCGCTTCTTAGTGTAATATCAATATTTTTTAAACTTCGCTATGTTTATCAATCGTTAATTTACGATGTGACTTTTGTAAAATGAAGATTGCTAAAATAACTAATACTGCACCCACAATTTCAATAAAACTAATTGAAATTTGGAAGAAAATAATGCTTAGGATAAATGTAACTACTGGTTGAGTTGCATCGACTAAACTAACAACTTCTGATGGTGCGAAATTCAAAGCATGTAGCAATAGCATGAATGGAAGAATCGTTCCAAATAGAATAATTCCACCAACTCCAAAAACGATACCAGTAGTTAAATGTGGCATGTGTACCCAGATTGGTTGTTTTAGGTTAAAGATAATTCCCGCAATTAGCGTTCCCCAACCTAGAATTACCATTGGTGAGCTTTGACCAACGATGGGACGTGGTAACACAACGTAAAGTGCAGCAGTTACACCAGATAAAATTCCCCAAATTAATGATTCAGGAGTAATTGAAAGAGATGAGAAGTCACCCTTAGTTAGAGATAATACCACTCCCGCCAAAGCGATTACGAAAACCATAATATCAATTGGTAATGGCTTTCTGTGTTGGAATACAATTGATCCCAATAGAATAAATAGTGGTGCTAGATATTGCAAAATAGTTGAAGCATTTGCGTTACCGGTTTTTACACTCATGTAGAAAGTGTATAGGTTAGCACCTAGACCAAATATACCGTAAGCAACAATGCAAATAAATGATTTCCATGACTTAAAAACGTTGAAAATGTGTCCTTTATAAACAATTGCAGAAATAACTAACAACACAATTCCAGAAATCATGGTTCTAGTTGATAGGAACCAGTTAGCTTCCAAATGTTCTGTTTGAGATACAAATTGCAAAATCGTACCAGAAACACCCCAAAGTGCTGAAGCTAAAAAAGCCCAGAAGATACCTTTCATGACATTAGTCTCTAAAAGGCCTGTTTCGTTTTCCATATTTTCACCCCATATAAAGCTATAATTCCAACAGATGTAAACTCTTCTTACTTGAAACCTATAATAAAAAGATATCACAAGTAAGAAAACTTGAAAATAGAAAAAGACTATTTCTACGAAATAATGCGTAAAAATAGTCTTTTTTAGACATTCTATCTAATATCTGGATCCTTCTTATCTCTCTTTTGATGAGATCTTTGTAAGAAGTAAATTGACACGATAATAATGATTGCACCAAGTGCTTCAATTGGTGTTGGAATTAAGTGGAATACAATCATACTTAGGATGATTGTAACAACTGGTTCAACGGCATCAACGATACTTGACACTTCTGATGGAGCAAACTTTAAACTGTATAGAACAGCAGAGAAAGCAAAGATAGTACCTACTAAGATAACTCCACCGATACCTAAAACAATACCTGGTGTAATCTTAGGAGCATCTGACCAGAATGGGTGATAAGCGTTAAAACCAATACCAGCAATCAAAGTACCCCAACCTAGAACAACAAATGGTGAGTTTTCTTTTGTTAGTGGCTTGGGAACTGAGTAGTATACGGCAGCTGAAACAGCTGAAAGTAAACCAAAAATAACAGCAGTCAATGGAACTGATAGTTCACCAATGTGACCGTTAGTGATAATCAAGAACACACCCACTAAAGCTAACAAGAATGAAATTACATCAGCCTTTAGAGGTTTCTTCTTCATAAAGATTAATCCATATAGCACAATAAAGATTGGTGCTAAGTATTGTAGAATTGTGGCAGTAGCAGCATTACCTTCTTGAATACTTACATAGAATGTTGACATGTTAACTGCTAAACCAAAAATTGCGTAGATGAATAATCTAATGATTGATTCTTTTGATTTCCAAACATCAAAAACATGTTTACCAACGTGAATTGAACCGATAGTTAACAATAAAATACCTGCAAATAATGTACGAACTGAAATGAACCATTGTGTAGGAACTGCTTCGTTTTTAGCAACGAATTGCATGATAACTCCTGAGAAACCCCATAGGGTTGAAGCCATTGCAGACCAGAAAATACCTTTCATGACGTTTTCAGTCGTTGTATGTTGTTTTTCCATTTTTAAAACTCCCCGTTTATTCATAATAACAAAATAGTTATTACGATTTGTTTGATTGGCTATGTTTAATCCCATAACCGAAATAAATACATAATCCGCCAGCAAACCAGATAATTGCTAAAATCCATGTATCAAGTGGCAATTGAATTAATAAATAAATACATGCTACCGCTGATACAATTGGTAAGACTGGATATAATGGAACTTTAAATCCATCATTTTTTATATCTTTACGTTTTCTTAGATATATTATTCCAATTGACATGAAAGTAAAGGCAATCAAAGTCCCAATATTAACTAAACTAGCTAGCTTATCTAGCGAAAAGATACCACCCATCACTGCTATCACAATCGTTACGAAGATAACACTGTGGACTGGAACATTTTTCTTTGTGTCTATTTTACTCAATTTTTTAGGTAAAAGTCCATCACGACCAATGGAATAAATTAGACGCGAACTGCTAAATACCATATTTACCATCATAGTAAACATTCCTGCTAACGCACCCAATGAAATTAAAATTCCAAGCTTGTCCAAGTGAATCATTTGTAGTGCAAATGTTACTGGATCCGAAACGTTTAATTTTGAATAAGGTACAATTCCTGTAAGAATAATTGAGACTAATATGTACAAGATTGTACAAATGATTAATGTGCCAATAATACCGATTGGCATTGTCTTTTTAGGGTTCTTTACTTCACCTGCTGAGGCAGCAATAACATCAAAACCTAAGTATGCAAAGAACACTAAGGAAGCCCCCTTGAAAACCCCACTAACACCAAATGGCATAAATGGATTCCAATTAGTTGGCTTAACAAAGAATGCCCCGGCAACTACAAAGACAATAATGATTGCAATTTTGACTATCACCATTATGTCATTTAAACGTGTGGATGATTTAACACCCCTGGTTAAGATCCATGAAATCAATAACACTATTAGAATCGCTATCAGATTAACGTATGTGCCGTGATTCGGATCATAGTTAGCTGATAGTGCCTTTGGCATGTGAATTCCGAAATTAGCCAGTAATGATTGCAAATAAGCTGACCAGCTTGATGCAACAGTTGCTACTGATAGCATGTATTCAAGAATCAAACCCCATCCGATAATCCATCCAGTAATTTCTCCGAAGATAACATTACCGAATGTGTATGCACTCCCTGCAACCGGTAATGCTGATGAAAATTCAGCATAACACATTGCACAAAGTGAACATACGATTGTCGCAATTACGAATGAGAGGATAATTCCAGGTCCCGCAGTTGTTGCTGCAACTGTTCCTGGTATTACGAAGATTCCAGCACCAATAACGGCACCGATTCCCATCATGATTAAATCTTTAGTGTCGATAGTTCTTTGTAAATTTTGATCCCTATCGATGAACTTAGCCAATGATGTTTTACGATTCACCTTAGACAGAATATTCATAAAAATCCCCCTTTTTTACATGAATAAATAAAAACCGCACTAGTTTCCTAACTAGTGCGGTAAAAAAGCACTAGAAAGAATAACTGCTTACCAGCCATTTTTCTAGTGCTTCCGAAGTTTTCATAGCGAAATAATCTCTTCTACGTACTATACTAAACAGCTAGTTCAGATTAAAGAAGAAATTATTATTATCTTGTTTTATTGTCAGAATACAACAAGTAGCCATGATTGAACCTCCAATTTTCATTCGTTCATTTATTTGTAATAATCTTACCGAAAATGTATGAAGAATGCAAGTTTTTTTATTTATTATTAGCTTTTCTTTCCTTTAATTCGGCGTTTAATGATTCCAAACGTTTATTAAGAATCAATTGGACTTGTTGATTTTTTCTCATATTATCGTTAGTCTTCTTAATTAATTCTTCAATCTCAGTGTTAGTGTAACCTGACATCTGTTTTTGCATAATATAAGTATCTTGGTAAGCACTGCTTACGATATCGTAACCACGTTTTCCCAAACTAACTAATCCACCAGCTGCATCATGTAGACTGGGTCTTTGACTAAAGTGATCAATATGAGTCATTAGTTCACGACTAATGGTGTTGTTCCAGAAACTAATCAATGATCCAGCAAAGAATGCTGTAAAGATGGTCATGATTCCAAATGGTCCTGAAACAATAATGGCAACAAGCATAAAGATAATATCTTGAGCACTTCTCACTTTTCTGTACTCAATATGTGTTTTCTCAGAAATGATTGGTGCCAGTGCATCATAAGGAGATACACCTAATTTAGTTGCCATATAGATTGAAGTACCTAATGTAAAAACTAAAATACCAACAATAGCATCGAAGACCATCATAGGAATACTAATTTTACCAGGAAAAATCATTGAGTAAAAAGTACTGAAATATTCAATTTCATATCCTACTAATACCATGTTAAAAATGGTTCCTAATCCGATTTGTTTTCGATCAAAAATTAAAACAATAACGAATAATGCTAAGTTAGCAAATAATTGGAATGACCCCAATGAAGTCCCCAATTTATTGGCCATCCCTGCATTCATAGCAGTAAATGGATCAATTCCGACATGTCCTGAGCGCATAAAAGCAGCTCCAAGAGCAATTAATGTAACTCCTATCAAGGACATAACTGCACGTAAAAATAAATCTAGCGGCTTGTTAATGACGTTTTTTGAGTTATCGTATGAAACGTTTTTCATAATTTTTATACCTTCTTGTGTTTGTTTTTATTAATTATGATTGCGCTTACATTATAACCCTTTTATGTTTCTAAATGAAATAATTTATACTAAAAAAAGAGACAATGGTAAATCCATCGTCTCTCATTATTATTATTTCCATCTATTACTTATCTTCAGATTGGCCATAAGTCAATTTGATCAATGCTGAGATTAACATTGGAATGATAAATACAAGGATGATTAATCCAACAATCACACCAACAGCAACTTGAATTAGAGTTAATACTCCTGATGGCATCAATGCCGCAAAAGTACCACCTAAAATAATTGCTGCTGAGATAACTACAGTACCGATAACAGCACAAGCATGTTGAATTTGTTTTTCAGGTGTTGCGTCAACGCTGCCAAATTCTCGATATTTCATCATTAAGAAGATACTGTAATCAACACCTAATGCAATTAACATTACAAATGTGAAGAATGGTGTGTTCCAAGTTAAGAATTTTTCACCTAATACGGCAGAACTAATTAACTTAGTGATACTTAGTGATGAAATGTAAGCAATAATTAATGTACCTAAGATGTAGAATGGTTGAAGAATTGATCTTGTAATAACCATTAGTGCAATCATAATTCCGATAACCATAATTACTGCAGTTCTCAAAAAGTCGGAACTAGCGATGTGGTGAGTATCTGAAGTAGTTGCAGTCTGACCACCAATTGCAACCACACTGTGATCTAATGAGGTACCTGAGATATTGTTGTATACCTTAGTTTGTAGGTTATCAACTTGGTTCATTGCACTTTCAGAATTAGGGTCTTTATCTAAGACAACAGTAATTTTTGCAGTCTTCTTATCTTCTGATAGATAAGTATTAACTGAACGTTTGAATGTATCACTCTTCAAGACGCTTTCTGGAATGTTAAATGAATCAGCAGCTTGTGAATTTGATAGAGAACTTAGGTAAGTGTTAGCACTACCCATTCCTTTTTCAATTTTATCTAAACCAACGCCCGCTTTCTTTAGCTTGGCTTGAGTCTCTTTTAATTGTTCAGCTAATGCCTTAGCATTGTCACCAATACCTTGAGTATTAGATGCAATCCCTTCTAGTTGTGATTGTAAACCACTCATTAATGTTTGTTGTTTAGTTGCACTTTGTTGTAGTAAAGCACCTACAATTTGAAGCTGTGCTTGGCTAAGTGGTTGACCTACTGAGGCCATCTTTTGTTGTAATTGAGTTAGTACTTCTTGACCATTGGTACTACCTGTTTGACTACTCATTGCTTGAATATTCTTTAGATATTGTCCAATTGTCATTGCTGAAGAACCGATATCTTCCAGTGGAGTAGCGTTGAATGATGAGTTCTTAGTACCTTGCTTGATGGTACTAATCCCCTTCTTAGCAGTCTTCATCTTGGAATTTAATGTTTCTAGTTGGTCATTGACATAAAGTTGATTAATTGGCATACCGCTTGGTTGTGTTACAGAAGCAACTGTCTTTATGCCAGATTGTTTACCCAATTGTTGGGTTAGTCGATCAATTTCATTCAAGTCTTTTTCGTTATTTAGCTTGTGGTCCGATTTAATGTAAATAGTTGAAGGTTCCGCAGTTCCCTTTGAGAAATGCTTTTGAACCGTCAATAGTCCTTGTTTAGCAGGAACATTATTTTGCAATTCTACACTATTATCATAGTTTAGGTTGTTCTTGTAAGTAGCCATGAATGGAACCGTTGCAACCAATACCAATATGATAGCTGGGATTGCCCACTTAGTCGATTTGCTAGATAAGAATCTCCATAGCTTATTTTCACCTTCACCATCAAAGTTCTTTGATGGCCAAAAGATGTTCTTACCTAGAACTGACATAAAGAATGGATTCAATGTTACCAATACAATTAGCAATACGGCAACACCAACGGCAACTCCTACGGCTGATTGGTAAATTGAGAATTTTGCCAATGCTAATACAGCAAACCCAATCAATACTGATGTACCTGAGTATAGGATTGTTTTTCCAGCAACCTTTCTAGCATCGATAGTTGCTTGAATTCGGTCTTTACCCCTACTTAGTTCTTCCTTAAATTGGTTATATAACAGGATGTTGTAATCAGTACCAATACCGAATAATACAACCACCATGAATACACGAGTGAAGTTTGAAAGTGGGAAACCAAAGTATTGAACAAGGTTCATTACAATGCTTAATGAAACAATGAATGAAACACCCACTGTTAATAGTGATACCAATGGAACAATTGGTGATCTAAATACAATAATCAATACGATTAGAATAAATACAGCAGCAATAACTTCAGTCTTTTGAATTCCTTCTTGTGTAGAAACTCTAAAATCATCATTTAGGATATCCCCACCTGTGACATAAGTCTTTACTCCAGAGGTCTGAACCGCATCCTTAAGTTGATTGTTAACATCTTGGATTGAACGTTTCTTTGTTACATTTAATTGAACAATTTCAGTTGTTTTATCTTTTGAAATTAATTGTTTCTTAGTTGCATCGTTATCAAATGGTGCAGTTACACCCTTGATACCGTACTTGGACTTGTTGTCCTTTAATTTTTGAATTGTAGCATCAATTTTCTTTTGGTCACTTGAAGTGATTTTACTATTACCATTATTAAAAACAACGACGGTATCCATGGTATTGCTAATACCATGACCCCAATGTTTTTGAATCGTTTGTGCTACTTGGCTTTGTGAAGTAGCTGGAATCTTAGTTTGACCTTTTTGCGCAACTAAGTTAGACATGTTTGGTAAAAAAACCACACTTAGGATTACAATGGCTAACCATGCAATCAAGCTTCCGGTATACTTCTTAATAAACTTTGGCATCTGAATTCTCCCCCTTATTTTTTAATATTAATTAAATCTTGTGGCGCTGTTCTTTGCGTCGTCTTGATAATTTCAGCGATTTCATTCGGAGACTCTGGATGTTCTTTACTCATCCAATAAACAACGATACTCATCAATCTATCCAAAATGATTTCCATTACATAATCTTTAGGAATACCTGGATGGAACTCGATTTCAGAAGGTGCCGCATGAAATGATTCAATCGTTACTTCCTTAAACATCTTCTTAATTTTTCCGATTAAATATGGATCACCATCTGGGCATAGCAACGCAGACAATAATTTTGAATTCTGGTAAAAGTAGTCAAGCGTCTTGATTACCAATTCTGATGGAGTATTTTCACTATTTTCAGAAAACGCTTTTAATTCTTCAGGAACAATTGCATTTAAGATATCTTGAATTTCAGCTAATAAACGTGTTTCTGTCTTTGATAACAAATCAAATTTATCTAAATAATGAATGTAAAACGTACCGCGACCAATTCCGGCTGCTCTAGTTAAATCAGTAACACTCAAATTATTGAATCCCTTAGTATGAATCAATTCAATTAAGGCATCAGTAATTTGGGACTTGGTTTTGATAGTTCTACTATCTTGTTTAACCATACCTATGTCTCCCCTCAAAAATCACTTATCTAATAATTCAATTACATTATAAAAACAACGTGGTGAGAAAGTCAACACGTTGTTCATTATCTTTTTTATTTTATTCGTTTTTATTTCCTAAAGCCAATATAAATACTGTACTTAATACTAAAATCCCACCTATAACTTCTGCACCATTAAAAGACGTATTAAGGAAAATTACTGCACCTATGGTCGCTGATAGTGGTTCAAACGTATCTAGCATTCCTGCCACTGTAGGCGAAATAAATTTCAAACTATTAATGAAGCAAATAAATGACATCATGGTTCCAAAGAATACGATGAACCCGACTCCTAATACAGTTCCAAGAGTCAGTTTAGGAACATCTACCCAGAAAGGATGAACAAAAGTAAAGATAATACCACCGACTAGCATTGCCCATCCAACTACTACTAGTGTTGAAAAACGCTTTAATAGGTTTACAGGCAGCATGGTTTGAATTGCACCAGCTAAAGCTAACAATAGTCCCGCAGTTAATGCAGGAGTTGAAATAGCTAACTGGGTTAAATGCCCTTTTGTAACTAACAACCATGTTCCTATTAGGGCCACTAATACTGCCGTCGCCTCATACTTGTTAGGCAATTGATGATAAAAAATGGCAGTAAATATAACAATCAATACTGTCCCCAAGCTTTGTAGAACCGTTGCAGTTCCGGCATTACTTAAATTCACCGTTACTAAGTATAAATATTGAACAGCAGCTAGCCCAAACACGGCATAAGCAGCAAAAACGCCTAGATTCTTTGGCTTCTTCCAAAGATCCATCACTGGTTCTTTTTTAACAAAATTGGTAAATAACAAAATTACAATACCTGATATTCCCATTTTAATTCCCATTAACCATTCAGGTGAAAGGTTATTATCTTGAAATAAAAATTGTGACACAGGCCCTTGAATCCCCCAAAGAATTGCCCCAGTCACAGCTAGTATTCCACCAATCAATCTTTTTTGTGCTTGTGTCTTATTTTTCAATCCAATTCTCCATTTCTCTAATTATTTAATACCATTATAGGACAAAATAAAAAGCGTTGTCATTAATGACAACGCTTTTTTCTGAATAGCTAGTATAACTAATCTTTGTAGTTAGCAGGAGAATCGTCCCACTTATCAACAGTATCTTGCATTTCGCCGGTAGTATGCCAAGTAAAATCTGGGTACCATAAACTACGCTTTTGCTTGTCGATACCTTCAATCGTCTTCATGTCATCTTCTGACAACTTAAAGTCAAAGATATCCGAGTTTTGAATAATTCTTTCTTCATGTGAAGACTTAGGAATAGTTACTACACCTTTTTGCCAATCCCAACGAAGAATTACTTGAGCAACTGACTTATTGTATTTATCAGCAATCTTCTTAATTTCTTCGTTAGATAAGGCTTCTCCACCACCGAGTGGTGACCATGCTTCTAGTTGAATTCCAGCGTGGTTATTGAATTCAAGAATTTCTTTTTCTTGGTTCACTGGGTTAAATTCCATTTGGTTAACAGCAGGAACAATATCACTGTGATCCAATAGATTTTGTAATCTTTCATTATCAAAGTTTGAAATTCCAATAGCTCTAATCTTACCTTGACGATAAAGTTCTTCCATTGCCTTCCATGTATCAATGTACTTACCATCAACTGGCCAGTGCATTAAATATAGGTCAATGTATGTTAAATCAAGACGTTTTAATGTACCATTTAAGGCATTAATTGTACTTTCATAACCTTGATCACCATTAAATAATTTAGTTGTAATAAATAAATCTTTACGGTTTTGTCCGGTTGCAGCTAAACCTTCTTTAATTCCTTCACCAACACCAGTTTCATTACCATATTGCTTTGCAGTATCAATTAGATGGTAACCCTTGATGATTGATTCTTTAACTGATTCTTTAGCACTTGTGTTATCTGTCTTCCAAACACCTAATCCAAGACGTGGCATTTCAACGCCGTTGTTTAAAGTGGTTGTTTCTTCAAGTCCTTCTAATCTGTTCATAGAAAATTCAGCCTCCTATTTCATAAGTTCAAGTACATGTTAAAACCAATAGAAATGATTTTCAAGAAAAACGAAATGATTATAATCAAATATAATTAAATATTAATCTTCATAACCATGAGGGTGTTTTTGAGTCCAAGTCCATGCACTGGCAATGATATCTTCAACGTTATCATGTTGAGGTTTCCAGCCTAATATTTTGCGTGCTTTTGTTGAGTCGGCAACTAGAGTACTTGGGTCCCCCGCTCTTCTCGGTGCATCTTCAGCAGGAATTTCCTTACCAGTCACCTTACGAGCAGTTTCTAACATTTCTCTATTTGAGAAACCAGTTGATGAACCTAAGTTAAATGCTTCTGATTCTCCACCCTTCATCAATCTATCTAACGCTAGGATATGTGCATCTGCTAAGTCAACTACGTGGACATAGTCACGTACGTTAGTACCATCTTTAGTTGGGTAATCAGTACCAAAGATTTGTAGTTTGTCACGAGTGCCTTGGGCTACTTGTAAAATGATTGGAATTAAATGGGTTTCAGGACCGTGGTCTTCACCAATTGATCCGTCCATCTTAGCGCCACCCACGTTGAAGTAACGAAGTGCAGTATACTTGATGCCATAAGCAACATCAGCCCACTTCATCATTTTTTCCATCATTAACTTACTTTCACCATAAGGATTGGTAGGTACTTGAGAATCTGTTTCCTTAACTGGAATACTTTCAGGTTCTCCATAAGTAGCAGCCGTAGAAGAGAAGATAATATTGTTAACGTTATGTCTTTGCATTGCTTCTAGTAGCGTAATCATTCCACCTGTGTTGTTATCAAAGTACTTTAATGGTTTTTCCATTGATTCTGGTACGATAGAATTAGCGGCAAAATGAATAATTCCATCAATATTTTCATTATTGAAAATTTTGTCTAGGAAGTCAGCATCTCTGATGTCTCCTTCATAGAATTTGGCGTTTTTGTTAACACTATCTAAATGTCCAGTTGCTAAGTTATCTGCAACGACAACATCATATCCTTTTTCAATTAACCTATCTACGGTATGTGAACCGATGTATCCGGCCCCACCTGGTACTAAAATTGCCATATAAGAATACTCCCTTTATTTAAATTGCTTATAATATCATTATCAATCAGAAACCTTAAAAATTCAATAAATTCCACAAAAAAAGACGCGGTATCATACTGCGTCTTCTAATTGTTTTATTAGTCGTTTTCGTACTTCTTGAATACAAGAACCGCGTTGTGACCACCAAAACCAAATGAGTTTGAAATTTCGTAGTTAACTGGTGACTTCTTGTTGTCTTCGTTTACTAGTTCTACTTCAACTTCTGGATCGATGTTCTTAACACCGTAGTTAACAGGCATTTGTTGACGTTGTAATGCACCAACCATGATAACAGCTTCTAGTGAACCTGCAGCACCAAGAGCATGACCAGTCATACCCTTTGTACTACTTACCTTGATGTGGTCATTATCAGCAAATACTTTCTTAATAGCTTGTGATTCAGCTGAATCATTAGCATGAGTACTTGTTCCGTGAGCGTTAACGTAGTCAACGTCCTTAGGATCAACGTTAGCATCCTTAAGAGCTAACTTCATAGCATCAACAGCACCTGAACCGTCAGGTCTTGGAGCAGTTAAGTGGTAAGCATCTGAGTTAGTACCATAACCAACAACTTCGGCCAAGATGTTAGCACCACGAGCCTTAGCATGTTCTAGTTCTTCAAGAACTAAAGTACCGGCACCTTCACCCATAACGAATCCATTTCTATCCTTATCGAATGGAATTGAACCACCTTCAACAGTTTCTGAAGTTGAAAGAGCAGATAGTGCAGCGAAACCTGCAATACCTAGTTCGTTAACTGAAGCTTCTGAACCACCAGTAATCATCATCTTAGCTTTACCAAAACGAATGTAGTCAAAAGCATCACCAATAGCGTTAGTACCTGATGAACAAGCAGTAACGATTGCTTGAGAAGTGTTTCTAGCATTTAGGTTAATTGAAATGTTACCAGCAGCCATGTTAATGATTGAGTTAGGAACGAAGAATGGAGATACACGACCCGGACCCTTCTTTGACATCTTGATTGCTTGTTCTTGGATAGTTGTTAAACCACCAATACCAGAACCATAGATAACACCTAATTCATCTGGATCAAATTCGCCTTCTTTTAGGCCAGCTTGTTCCATGGCTTCATAAGCTGAGTATAAAGCGTAACGTGAGAAGTCATCCATACGTTTTGAGATCTTCTTATCGATACGTTTTAGTGGATCAAAATCTTTAACTTCAGCAGCTAAAGTAACACCAGTTTCTGAAGCATCAAACTTTGAAATTGGAGCAATACCTGTCTTTGAAGCAAAAATATTGTCTAAGAATGTGTTAGCGTCGTTACCCAAAGGACTAACGGCACCAATACCTGTAATTACAACACGCTTTTCCATAGAGTTATCCTCCTTATTTACGTTTTACGTCTGGAACGATAAATGTTAGTTGAGCTGAACAAGCTTTCTTGTCGCCAACGTAAGCAGTACAGTCAACTTGTCCCATGTTCTTCTTTTGTTTACCCATAGTAACTTCGAAACGTACAACGTCACCAGGTTTAACCATCTTTCTAAACTTAGCACCCTTAATTTCACCAAGGTAAGCAGTCTTATCCTTGTATTGTTCACTCTTCAAAATAAGAATTGAAGCAGTTTGAGCCATAGTTTCGATAATTAAAACACCAGGCATAACTGGGTTTCCAGGGAAGTGACCTTGGAAATAGTTTTCGTTAATAGTAACGTTCTTAGTAGCGACTACCTTTTCACCGGGAATTAATTCATCAACCTTATCGATGTATAGAATTGGGTATCTGTTTGGAATTAAATCCATAATTTCTGTTGTATTTAAAACACTCACAATAAGCACTCCTCATATATAATTCAAAATTTTAACAATTAAACGTTTTTATTAATCTAATTTATGATCCTAACCCAATAGGATTATTAATTAGTTCATCTAGTTTTAATATCTAGATGAACTAATTAACACAAATAAGTTTAACAATTACCGTACTAAGTTACAACGTACATGAATCTTTTTATTGCTTAAAACGGACAAAACGTTGTCATAGCAGTGTTTTACGTATATTACCTTATGTGACACATGGTTAAATGTATATCTATTTTGCTGTTTTTTATTAGAGATTATCTAATTATCATGATTTGATTCGTTTAATGTTTGAACATCCCATTACCCCGGAAAAATCATTTAACAGCAGATATTAGTCATCATATGTAGCAAGGGTTCCAACGTAACCATCAGCTACCTCAATATCGGTTAATTTAATTTTACGATCTAATCGTTTAGCAGATTTTTTAGTATCAACATCAATATCGACACTTTTAACCTTACCGGATAATCCAGTACCGACTAATTTTAATGCTGCTTCCTTGATTGTCCATAACTTAAGAGTTTCATCACCCTCTACTGATTCATCTAGATTACTTAAGTAATCCAATTCGTTATCAGTAAACGCACGAGTAATTCGTTTGTAAGTAAATGGACGCAATTTCTCAATATCTACTCCAACCTCTTGATCAGAAACCGCTAAGATTACTAAATCATATGAGTTTGAAATATTATATTGAAATTGATTTGATTTTAGAAATGGTTTTCCATGATTACCGTAATAGAATAGGTCACCATGAAGTAATTCATCAATACTAATTCCCATGTAATCTGCCAGCATCAAGTTACCAACAATTGCTTGACGTTTGTTATACTTTGTAAAATCAACATCAGCCTTTTTGAAGATTTCTTGGTACTTTGGATTTTGAATAGAATCGATAAAAATTTCTGTATTATTAAGCAAGTAAATGAACACCCTTATCAGCGTAAATTAAGTCACCAGTAACACCTGATGATAGGTTACTCATTAAGAATGTAGCAACGTCACCAACTTGGTGGATGTCAACAGCTTCGCCATCAACAGTTCTTGCTTCTGATTCCTTCAATAGGTCACCGTGGTTCTTGATACCAGTAACGGCTAGAGTCTTGATGGCACCAGCTGAAATAGCATTAACACGGATCTTCTTAGGACCTAAGTCTGAAGCTAGGTATCTAACATTAGCTTCTAGGGCAGCCTTAGCAACACCCATCATGTTGTATGAAGGGATTGCACGAGTTGAACCCATGTAAGTTAGAGTAGCAATACTACCTTGTGGGTTCATAACACGACTTGCGTAACGTGATACTGAGATTAGTGAGTATGCTGAAACGTCTTGGGCTAAGTTGTAACCATCTTTCTTAACATCAATAACGCCACCTTCAAGAGTTTCCTTGTCAGCGTACGCAATAGCATGAATAACACCATCAATGTTACCGAATTTAGCTTGAATGTCTTGGAAAGTCTTTTCAACGTTTGCATCTTCAGCAACGTCACATTCAATCATTTCAGTTCCTTCTGGAACAAGCTTGTCTAATTGACGCTTTAATCTTTCGTTTTGGTAAGTAATGATAACTTTAGCACCGTTATCCATTAGTGACTTAGCACAACCCCAGGCAATACTACGCTTGTTAGCAACACCCATAACAACAATTGTTTTTCCATCTAATAAGTTTGACATTATGATTTGGCCTCCTAAAATATACAAATCAATTAAATTACATTAGTTGAATTTACGGTAACGTTCGTGACGTTGGGCCAATAATTCTTCTTTAGGTAATTTGTTAAGTTCATTAATTTTTTCAATTAAAGCTTCTTTGAAGTTTTGCATTGATTTTGCATCTTTGACTTCGGGAATAATCTTATCAATGATTTCATTGTCTAATAGTTCCTTTGGTGTAAGTTGCATTTGCTCAGCAGCTTCTGCTGCCTTACTTGAATCTTTCCACAAGATTGTGGCATAGCCTTCAGGTGATAGTACTGAGTAAATACTATCTTCCAAGGCCCAAACGGTGTCACCGACAGCAAGCGCTAAGGCACCACCGCTTCCTCCTTCACCAATGATGACACTGATGTATGGAACTTTCAACTTAAGTCCTTGCATGATTGATTGAGCAATCATGTAACCTTGACCCTTGTATTCAGCGTCCATACCAGGATATGCACCAGGTGTATTAATCAAGTTAATGATTGGACGGTTAAACTTTTCCGCTTGTTTCATCAAACGTAAAGCTTTTCTGTATCCAGAAGGTTCGGCTGATCCAAAATGTCTTTCGATATTTTCATCTGTGTCGTCACCTTTTTGGATACTTGTAATTGTAACTGGTTGACCGGCAATTGTTCCAATACCAGCATATACTGCAGGATCATCACTGTAAGCACGGTCCCCGTGTAATTCCATAAAATCATCAGTAATTCCAGCAACTAGGTCTTGGATACTAATCTTATCAGCACTTCTAGCCGCTAAAACACGATCATATGCTTTTCCCATAATACTAATATCCCCCTAATTCCAAGCCAATAATTTGGCTAATACTGACTTCATTTCATCTCTTTTAACAATGGCATCTAAGAAACCATTGTTAAGTAGAGTTTCTGCACGTTGGAAATCCTTTGGTGGTCGTTGTTGAATTGTCTTTTCGATAACTCGACGGCCAGCAAAACCAATTAATGTGTGTGGTTCAGAGATGTTGATATCTCCTTCCATCGCATAACTAGCAGTAACTCCACCAGTAGTTGGATCAGTTAATACAGAAATGTAAAGTAATCCTTTTTCGGCATGATCAGATACCGCTTGTGATACCTTGGCCATTTGCATTAATGAGTGGATTCCTTCTTGCATTCTGGCACCACCAGAACATGAGAAGACAACTACTGGTAGATTCTTTTCGGTCGCTTGTTCGAATAATCTAGCAAGCTTTTCACCAGTGGCAGTACCTAAACTTCCCATGATGAAACGAGAATCCATTACACCTAGGGCAAATTCAGTATCACCAATCTTGGCAAAACCGGTTTGAACACTTTCATTTAGGTCAGTAGCTTTCTTTGACTTTTCAAGCTTTCCAGCATACTTTTCGTCGTCTAGGAAACGCTTTGGTGCACTGATTTCAGAATCTATTGGTGTGAATTCATCCACAGTCATATTGATTCTTTCTTGTGCACCCAGTCTAAAACCATAACCACAGTTAGGACATAACTTGTATTCCCCTAACTTCTTGTTGTAAAAGCTTTCTTCACAAACTGGACATTTGATAAACAAATGATCTGGAACTTTGTCCATTAAAGTTTGTAAATCTTTGGTTTCTTCTGATTTATTATTCTTCAACGTTTTTCAACCACTCTTTCAAGAATGATTTTTCAATGTATAGATTGTTGAAATCTGAATCATTGAAATGTTTGTCTTGTAACAAATCATTTAGGAATTGACGGTTAGTTTTTACTCCATCAACCTTAAATTCATTAATTACTCTTCTCATTTTCACGACAGCCTGAGGCTTGTCAGGCATATGTACAATGATTTTAGCAATCATTGAATCATAGAAAGGTGAAATGGTGTCGCCTTGTTCAACACCTGAGTCAATACGAACACCCTTAGTTCCAAATGGGAAATTAACCTTGTGAAGAGTACCTGGTGCTGGTAAGAATCCATGTGCAGGATCTTCGGCGTTAATGCGGCATTCGATTGCGTAACTATCTACCTTTATATCATCTTGTGTGAATGGTAAAGCTTCACCAGCAGCAACTTGGATTTGAGCCTTAATCAATTGAACTCCAGCAACTTCTTCAGAAACTGTGTGTTCAACTTGTAATCTAGTGTTCATTTCCATGAAATAGAAATTGTTGGTCTTTTCGTCCAATAGGAATTCGAAAGTCCCGGTATTTTCATAACCAATTTCCTTAGTTGCTTTGGCAACTAGTTTACCTAGATAATCACGTTGAGATTGAGAAACTTCCATACATGGAGTTTCTTCAATAATCTTTTGGTGACCCCTTTGTAAAGAACAGTCACGTTCAGGGAAGTAAACAACATTTCCCTTTTGATCAGCGATAACTTGCATTTCAATATGCTTAGCATCGCTTAAATCTTTTTCCATGTACAATGAATCATCATTGTATGAAATTCTTGCTTCACGCTTAGTAGTGTTAAAGATTTCCTTTAATGCTTCTTTATCGTCACATTCACGAATACCTTTACCACCACCACCGGCAGCAGCTTTAAGCATAACTGGATAACCAATTTCATCCGCTAATTTTAAAGCATCATCTAGACTATCAATGGAGCCATCTGAACCTGGAATGGTTGGTACTCCACTGCTCTTCATCGCTGCCTTGGCATGAGATTTATTTCCCATTAAATCAATTACTTTTGAACTTGGTCCAATGAACTTAATTGAACATTTTTCGCAAAGTTCAGCAAATTCAGCGTTTTCAGATAAAAATCCGTAACCGGGGTGAATAGCTTCTGATCCTGTTAAAATTGCAGCGTCAATCACTGCAGCCATGTTCAAGTATGATTCGTTTGGTTGTGGACCACCAATACATACTGATTCATCGGCTAATTTAACGAACATGCTATCCTTGTCGGCAGTTGAATAAACGGCAACAGCTTTAATGTCCATCTCATGAAGTGCTCTTATGATTTGCACCGCGATTTCACCACGGTTAGCAATTAATACCTTTTTAAACATTTCACTCATCCTTTATGAACTTATTCAATTGCAAAGATTAAAGTACCTTCACAAATAACTTCGCCATCTCTAGTAACTGTTCCATGACCTTCACCAATGTTTCTCTTTAGCTTTGTCATTTCAACAGCTAATTCCAACTTGTCGCCTGGTCTAAAGCTGTCTTTGTAAGTAGCTTCTTTGATACCACCAAAGAAAACATTATGTCCTTTGTATTCAGGCATTGATAGTAATGCACATACTCCAGTTTGAGCTAGCATTTCCATCGCGATTGGTCTTGGCATTCCAAATTCAAGATGTTGTTTTGAGAAGAACCATTCATTAACAGTTAAAAGCTTTTCAGCCTTTGCACCTTCACCAGGTCTTACTTCAATAATCTTGTCTAACATTTGGAATGGGAATCTTTGAGGAATGAAATCTTGTACGTTATAGTCCAAAATTAATCCTCCTCAATTTCAAAAATTGGTTGATCATATTCAACCATGTCACCATTTTCAGCAACCTTCTTAGTAATAGTTCCAGAAACAGGACTCTTAACTTCGTTGATAACCTTCATGGCTTCGATTACACAAACAGTGTCGCCCTTCTTAACGTGATCGCCCACTTTTTTGTAGACTGGCTTTTCAGGACTTGGGGCAAAGTATACGATTCCAACAAGTGGAGCCTTAATCTTTGCACCTGATGCTGCTGGTTGAGCAGCCGGTTGTTCATTTGAAGTTGCTCCAGCAGCTGGTGCTGGTTGAGCAACGTTTTGAACTGCAGCATGTTCTAACTTACTAAAGTATAAGTCAGTACCATCATCGGCAGTAATCTTAAATTCTTTCATGCTGGACTTATCGAACTTGTCCATCAATTTTTCAATGTCTTTTTGTTCCATGTTTTTATATCTCCTGTTAATTAAGAATGTTCTTACTTAACTTTGATTACATAGTTAATCCACCGTCAACGGTGATTACTTGTCCATTCATGTATTCGTTATTGATTAAGAATTCAACAACTTGAGCAACTTCGTCTGGAGTACCAAAACGTTTTGCTGGGATTTTTTCTTCCCAATCAGCGATGTAACTATCGCCTAGTTTAGCTGTCATAGCAGTCTTAATCATACCTGGAGCAACCGCATTACAACGGATTCCACGTAGAGCACCTTCTTGGGCTGTAGTCTTAGTTAAACCTACGATACCGGCCTTAGTAGATGAATAGTTAGCTTGACCTAAGTTACCATGTAGACCTGCAATACTTGAAAGATTGATAATGCAACCTTTACGAGCTTTTTGCATCTTCTTCATAGCAAACTTAGTCATGTTAAATACACCAAACAAGTTAGTGTCTAATACTTGTTTGAATGAATCACCCTTCATTCTAGTTAATAGAGTATCTTGGGTGATACCGGCATTGTTAACCAATACGTCTAGTTTGCCGTATTTTTCAATAACACTGTCAATCATTGCTTTAGCATCATCTTCTGAAGCAACGTCTCCAACCAATACATCAATGTCTGAGTCGAAGTTAGCTTGGAAAGCCTTCAATTCTTCTTCATTCAATTGACGGTGTGAGTTAGCGATTACGATATTGTTTTCATCCTTAGCTAAACGAACTGCGTCAGCTAAACCTAATCCCTTTGTAGCACCAGTGATTAGAATTACTTGTTTTTCGTTATTTTCCATAATTATTCTCCTAACTTATCTAATAAGGCATCTAGAGTTTCAACACTTTCTACATTATATGTATCAGCCTTTAATGTCTTTTTAGCAAGCTTACTTAGCGTATTTCCTGGACCAATTTCGATAAAAGCGTCGATGTTTTTGTCTTCTAAAGAAGCCACATCTTGCATGAAGTGTGTTGGGTTGATTAGTTGATTAACTAATGTTTCCTTGATGGAATCTTTAGCAAATGGTTTTACAGTAGTATTACTGATTACATCTACTTGTGGTTCATCAAATTCAACACTTTCAAGACGTTTAGCTAATTGATCTGATGCAGGTTGCATCAATGGAGTATGTGAAGCTACGGCAACTTGTAGTGGAACCACACGTTTTGCGCCTTTTTCTTTCAATACTTCCATAGCGTTTTGAACCCCTTCTTTAGTACCACCAATAACAACTTGTGACTTATTATTGTAGTTAGCTGGGTATACGTCATCAATTTCATCACAAACGCTCTTCACAAAATCAGGGCTAAGACCCAATACAGCAGCCATAGAACCTGGATTTTGCTTACCTGCTTCATCCATGTAATGTGAGCGATCGTGTACTAGCTTTAGCCCTGATTTAAAAGATAGTGCTTTAGCAGCAACTAAAGCACTATACTCGCCTAAACTCAATCCCATCATTGCAACAGGTTTCTCTATTTTGTCTTCTAAAATACGATGAATAGCTACACTCATCGTCAAAATAGCGATTTGAGTATTATTAGGATTATCAAAAATTTCCGGATCAGCTAAGTTTAAATTCAATGTTTCTGAAGCCTCGTCAATTGTACGTTTGTACACAGGGTTTGACTTGTACAAATCCTGTCCCATTTCCTTAAATTGACTACCTTGGCCACTAAATAGATAACAAATATTCAAACTTAAACACTCCTAGTTAATTAAAACTAATTATTATTCTTCAACTTTACCAGCAACGTAGTCAACTAATTGTTGTACAGTTGCGATGTCGTTGTCACTGTCAATTTCGATGTCGTATTCATCTTCTAGAGCATCGATGATTTCAAATAAGTCTAAACTGTCTAGGTCTAGTTCTTCTTTGAAGTTAGTGTCCATCTTGATGTCTTCAGCCTTAACGTCTGATTGATCTACAACGATTTCTTTTACCTTGTCAAAAATTGCGTTCTTGTCTGCCATAATATAATTCACTCCATATATAAAATTAAAATAATAAATTAATACCTTAAAATAATAGTTCCTGTGGTTAGGCCACCACCGAAACCAGAAAGGGCGATAATATCTCCCTTAGCTATTAAACCATTTTCCATCATTTCTGACAACAAAATAGGTTCACTAGCTGCAGAGGTGTTCCCATAAAGATTAATATTGATAGGGAATTTGTCCTTACTAACGCCTAATTTACGGGCTACTGATTTAATAATTCGAGCGTTAGCTTGATGTAACACAAAGTGATTTATGTCACTTAACTCAATTCCAGCTTTTTCTGCTGCTTCTTTAATTGATAATGGAACATTCTTAGTTGCAAAGTTAAATACTTCTCTACCATCCATATGCAAATAACGATCTGTGTCGTCATCATCTCGTGGTCCAAATGTTTCATTTCCCAATATATGACCAGCAAGAAGAGCTTCTCTTCTATCTCCATAATTCTTCAAGTTACTGGATAATACTTCTCCATCACCTTGGTTTGAAACTAGCATTCCACCAGCACCATCACCAAATAATACGGCGGTTGTTCTGTCTTCCCAGTTAATCAAGTTACTCATTTTTTCAGAACCAATTACCATCCCTAAAGCGTTAGGCTTTAGTTCAAATAATGAATGCATAATATGAGTAGCGAAAACAAATCCAGAGCACGCAGCACTGATATCAAATGCAACAGCATTCTTCGCACCAACAATACCTTGAACTGCAGAAGCAGTTGATGGCATATGGTAGTCTCCAGACATCGTAGCTACAATGATAAAATCAATATCATTCGCATCAACGTTTCCGTTCTTAAGTAATTGTGAAGCAACCTCAGCACTCAAAGAAGTGTTAGTTTCCTTAGTGGCGATTCGGCGTTGCTTAATCCCGGTTCTTTTACTGATCCACTCATCAGAAGTATCCATGATTTTAGCTAAATCGTCATTGGTAACTATCTTTTCAGGAACAGCTTTAGCAGTAGCTAAAATTGAAAAACTGCTCATGATATCTCCTCTAAACTGAATTTAGTTTACTTTCTCGATAGTATCTATAAAATACCACTCATTTATTTTTAATTAATTTTCCCTTTTTTTCAACTGATAATAACTCATATCGACCTATTGTTAAACAACAACCGTTGATATATCAACGGTTTGCATGTACTTTTTATTCACTTTTTTAAAAGTTACGCATTATATATTATGTAACTAATTAAATATTAGGTTTTCTTATAAAATTAAAAAGCCACCTTTGATAGGTGGCTTTTTGTTATTTAATTACTCGATATACTTCATCCATTGGTTGACGCTTCTTTGGAGTAATGTCTTGGTCACGGTATCCGAAACCAGCCATTACAGAAACTCCCCATTCTTTAGGATCCAATATTCCCTTATTAGTTAAGATATCTTCAATCTTTGAACGATTGAATCCTTCAATTGCACAACTATCGATATCTAACTCTGCTGCTGCAGTCATCATGTTTGCTAGTGCAATGTAAGTTTGTTTGCACGCCCAGTCAAATTGCTTTCTGTCGTCAGTTAAATCAAATTGTGTCTTTTGGAATTCATCGAACTTCTTTGAAAATGGTGAGTCAGGTGCAAAATGGTGACCACTAACATCTTCAGTAATGTGTTGAACATATTTACTAGTTGCAGTGATACCTTTCTTAGCTAAGATAATTAAGAAATGGCTAGCACCATTTAAACTGTTTTGGGCACCCCAAGCATCTTCATAAATATCTTTTTTAACATCTTCATTTTCAATTAAAAGAAATTGCCATGGTGAAAAACCAAATGCACTAGGTGAAAGTCTGCCAACTTCCATGATTGTATCCCAATCCTTGTCAGAAATTTTCTTATCAGCATCGAATTTTTTTGTAGCATAACGACGATGGGCAGTTTTGATAATTTCTTCGTTCTTATCCATTATTATCTACTCCTTTTACGTACATATTAGATGTAACTTAACATAAAGATTTATTTAAATTCAACAATATACACTTGACATAACTGCAATTAAATTGACGTGCTATGCTGATTTAACTATACTTAGAATGTAATTTAAACAAGTTTAATGGAGACTTTATTATGAAAGCACAAGACTTATATCAAAAATGGGTTAATCAACCTAATCTAAACGAATCTGTAAAACATGACCTAGCAACTATTGCTAGCCATGATGAAAAAATTAATGATGCTTTTGGTACTAACATGTCATTTGGTACTGCCGGTATGCGTGGGTTAATTGGTGCTGGTATCAACCGCATGAATATCTACACCGTTAGACAAGCTACCGAAGGTCTTGCATCTTACATGGATACTTTAAATGAGGAAGAAAAACAACGTGGTGTTGCCATTAGTTTTGATTCAAGATACCACTCAAAAGAATTTGCATACGAAACAGCTCGAGTACTAGGACAACATAACATCAGAACTTACGTATTTGATGATATTCGTCCAACTCCCGAATTGTCTTTTGCAATTAGACACTTACATACTTTTGCCGGTGTTATGATTACTGCAAGTCACAATCCTATGCAATATAATGGATACAAAATTTATGGACAAGATGGTGGTCAAATGCCACCAAAGGCTTCTGACATGATTACTGAATACGTCAGAAAAGCTGAAGATGTATTTTCAATCGATGTTGCTAACATAAAAGACCTAAGAGATAAAAAACTTCTGTCAGTTGTTGGTGAAGATGTTGATGATGCATACTTAGCCAATGTCAAAACAGTTAACGTTAACCATGATCTTATTAAAGAAGTTGGTAAGGAACTAAAGTTTGTTTATACACCTCTTCACGGTACAGGTAAAATTATTTGTCGTCGTGCTTTAGATAACGTTGGTTTTAAAAACTACTCATTAGTTAAAGAACAAGCAATTGCTGATCCAGAGTTTCCAACAGTGGACTTCCCTAATCCAGAATTCCCAGAAGCATTTAACTATGCTATTAAGTTAGGTAACGAAGAAAATGCAGACGTTTTAATCGCGACTGACCCTGATGCTGACCGTTTAGGCGCTGCAGTGAGACAACCAGATGGTTCATATGAACTAATGACTGGTAACCAAATTGCATCAGTATTATTGGATTACATCTTAACTGCTAAAAAGAACGCCAACGAACTACCTACTGATGGAGCAGTTGTTAAATCAATTGTATCTACTGAACTAGCAACAAAGATTGCTAATAACTATGGTGTTGAAATGCAGAACGTTCTTACTGGATTCAAATACATCGCTGAAAAGATTAAAGACTTTGAAGAAAATAACGATCACACTTTCCTATTCGGTTTCGAGGAAAGCTTTGGTTACCTAATCAAGCCTTTCGTTCGTGATAAGGATGCTATTCAATCAACTGTTTTACTTGCTGAAGTTGCCGCTTACTACAAGCAAAAAGGTCAAACGCTATATGATGGTCTTCAATCAATCTACAAGAAATATGGTTATCATGAGGAAAAGACCATTTCAAAAACATTCAGTGGTATTGAGGGTAAAGAAAAAATGGCCAATATCATGAACGAACTACGTTCAAACCCATTAAACGAATTCAACAATCAAAAAGTTGAATCACTTGAAGACTTTAAAACATCTGTCAAGATCAATGCTGATGGTTCTAATGAAACAATCGAACTACCTAAAGCAAACGTATTAAAATACTGGTTAGATGACGGTACATGGTTTGCTATTCGTCCTTCAGGAACAGAACCAAAAATTAAGTTCTACTTAGGTGCTGTTGATGATTCTGCTGAATCTGTTAACAACAAATTAAAGTCATATGTGGATGCTGTCGATAAATTAATTGAACAACTTGTATAATTCAAAAGCATTATTAACACAATGTTAATAATGCTTTTTTTATGTTTAGTGATAGAATATTAATATAAATTCAAGTTGAAAGGAAATTTCCATGAGAAAGCAAACATTCTCTGTTGAAATTGAGGCCAATCCGAACGACCTGCTACAAATGAAGCATTATTTGAACAAATGGAAACCAGATTTTGTTTCGATTAGTAATCTAAGTCGCTACTCTTACGAAGAAATGGTCCAATGTGCCAGATACATTCAGACGGATTTAAATATTCCCGTTGTCATTCACCTAACCGGATTAACACATACAAAAGAACAGATAAAAAAAGCATTTAATCAATTAGTTAATTTAAATATCCATAATTTATTGTTAGTTCGTGGAAACATCCATCATAATATGCATATAAAAGATGATTTTAAATACGCTAGTGATTTGATTAAATACGTGAATCAACTAGATGAGGATTCTAGAATAAATATTATCGCTGGTTGTTATCCTGATACACATTCTCTCGCTGAATCACTTTCAGAAGATGTTAAGTACTTAAAGAAAAAAGTAAATACTGGTGTAGACAGTCTAGTATCGTTAATGTGTTTTGATAATGATAGGGTTTACAAATTTTTAGAAAAAACACGTGAATACAATATCAACATTCCAATTCGCGTTGGAATTATGCCAATCACTGACACATATAAAAAACATTACTTAGAACACAATGAGGTAAAAATGCCTAATTTTTTTGATACCACGGAAGATCTATTAAATGATGGAATTAAATTTGCCGTTAATCAAATCAATGATTTGTATAAACACAATGTCAATGGTATTCACCTATATACTCATAATGATTGGATGGTAACTGATCGAGTATTCGAACAAATCAAACAAAACTTATAAAGGAGCATCTTGCAATGGACAACAGTAATGCTGCTGATAATAAGCTTGCACCAACCAAGCAACTTACTGACGAACAATCTCGCCTAGTAGAACAGATTAAACAATTTGCAATCAATCACTTAAAGGATGATACCCATGCTGTATTTACCATTTATGGTGATGCAGGTACTGGTAAGTCTGTTATTTTAAGTAAGTTATTCTACGACATTCAACAAATGGCGCATGAAAAAAGCAATCCATTATATAAAACAAATAACTACTTCTTAGTTAATCATCCTGAAATTTTGAAAGTTTACAAGAAGATGGCTGGAAGTCAGGATAACGTATTAAAGAAGAACTTCAATCGCCCTACTTCATTTATTAACCAAAATGACAAGAACCATCAAAATGTAGACATTACAATTATCGATGAAGCCCATTTATTATTATCCCGTGGAGATCACTACAATAATTTTTATTATGATAATCAATTATCTGAAATCATCAAACGTTCTCAAATTACCATCCTAGTGTTTGACCATCGTCAAGTTCTTAGGACAAAATCATTTTGGAATCTGGACAGACTCCACCACATCATCGACCCATATACCAATGGTGAATACCACCTAACTCATCAATTCAGAATGACCGCCAGTGACTCATTGGTACAATGGATTAATACCTTTACTGATGGTAAATTAACTCCACTTCCCGCTAATGCAAAGGATAATTATGATTTTCGCATTTTTGATAATGCAGAAGAAATGCGTAAGGCTATCTTTGCTAGAAACGAGGAAGTTGGTCTTTCTAGAATCGTTTCAACATCAGGATATCCATCAACACTAGATGGCGGCAAACACTATGTAACCGAACCTGACTTCAAGATGCCATGGGACCAATATAACTACACGCAAACCCCATGGGCAGAAATCCCGGAAACTGTTAACGAAGTTGGTTCAATGTTTACATGTCAGGGATTCGATTTAAACTACGTTGGCGTCATCTTAGGACCTCCAATCTATCTAGATGGTGATGATGTCCACGTTGAAATGAGTAAATTCACCGACGTTGAATCACTTAAGAAACGTAAGGACATGGATGATCCCGTCGAGTTTGAAAAGATTAAAGAACAACTAGTATTAAACTCAGCCAACGTTTTACTAAAACGCGGGGTTAAAGGTTTATACATCTTTGTGCATAACCAAAAATTACGTCAACGTCTCTTAGACGACTACAAAAAGTTATAAAAAAGGTCACCTAGATAATCATTTCTAGGTGGCTTTTGTGTATAAACTGATATAATTGTTTCAATTAAGTTTTTTGGAGGGCAAAATATGAAATACTCGCTTAACTGGGATTTAGATTCAATCTTTGCCGGAGGATTACATGGTAAAGAATTAACTGATAAATTAATCGTCATCAGCGAATCAATCGAAACATTTCGCCAAGTCATTAACGATTATGAATTCGATGACGATGACGAACAATTCTCTAGATTTTCTGAACTAACCGACTTCTTACAAAAGATTCAGGCCGGAATTATTCAAGTATCGATGTACATAAATGGTAAATATTCCGACGACGTTAATAACGCAGAAGTTCCACCAATGATTGATAAAGTTCAATCACTAGATGTTAAGGCTGCCCAAGTCGAACAACTACTTCAAAAGAAGTTAACTGATTTATCAGATGATCGTTTTAATGAACTAATTAAACAACCTGGTTTAGACGCAATTGCCTTTTCTTTGAAGGAAAACAGACGTTTTGGAAAAGAGTTATTGGATGATACACAAGAAGCCATCATTTCAGAAATGAACTTAGAAGGTTTAAGTTCATGGTCAAACCATTACAACACATTAATTTCAGGCGTTAACATTGAATTTAGAGACAATGAAGGTAATCCTAAAACACTATCAGCCGGTCAAGCAGATAACGAAATCTTGGGTAATGCCGATACAAAGTATCGTAAAGACCTGATGCCAAAATGGGAAGTTGCATTTGAAGAAAAGCAAAATCTATTTGCAGATACACTAAATCACCTATCTGGTAGTCGCCTTTTGGATTATAAATTCCATGGTACCGACGATTTCTTAAAATACCCATTAGAACTTAATCGCATGTCAAAAGAAACACTAGATACCATGTGGAAAGTCGTTGACGATAACAAAGATGTCTTGATTAAATTTTTAAATCGTAAAGCCAAATTAATTGGAAAAGATAAGATTGGCTGGGAAGATGTTGCAGCACCAATTAACATTGGCAACGAAAAGCCTAAGACATTCACTTACGATGAGGCTGCAGAATTCATTATCAAACAATTCAACAGTTTTTCTCCTAAGATGGCTAAACTAGCCCAAAAGGCATTCGAAAACAGATGGATTGAAGCAGAAAATCGTCCAGGTAAGGAACCTGGCGGATACATGCAAGATCTACCAGAAACAGGTGAAGCCCGAATCTTCTTAACTTTCACCGGTTCACCAAACGATGCATCAACCATTGCTCACGAACTAGGTCATGCTTTCCACAGTAGCGTAATGAACGATTTACCATACTTCCGCCAGGACTATGCAATGAACGTTGCCGAAACTGCATCAACTTTTGGCGAACTAATTGTTTCAGATGCCAACGTTAAGGAAGCAAAAACAGACGAAGAAAAGATTAGCTTATTAAATGCTAAAATGGATAACCCTGTCGCAATGTTTTTAAACATTCGTGCTCGTTTCTTATTTGAAACTCGTTTCTACGAAAAAAGACAAAAAGGGATTCTAACCGCTAATGAAATTAATGATTTGATGTTACAAGCACAAAAAGATGCTTATGGAGAATCGCTATCTACCTACTCCCCTCATTTCTGGGCAAGTAAGATGCATTTCTACATCGATGATATTCCTTTCTACAACTTCCCATATACCTTTGGATACCTATTCAGTCTAGGAATTTATGCTAAGGCACAAACTACTGATAATTTTGAAGATCAATACATCTCGTTACTAAGAGATACTGCTAATATGACTACTGAAGAGCTAGCAAAAAAACACCTAGGCGTAGATTTAACCAAACCAGACTTCTGGGAAGCTGGTGTAAAACTAATCGAAAAAGATGTCGATGAATTCATAAAACTAACAAAAAAATATGTATAAAAAAAGAAACGCTCATAACGAGCGTTTCTTTTTTATTAACGAACTACAACGGCCATCTTACCTTCGTAGTTGTATAGACTCATGAATTGTGAGGTTGAAACCCAGAATACTGGGTTACTCTTACCTTTCTTGAATTGGTATCTCCATGATGATGGATCTGCCATCTTGAAGAATCCGTTCTTGTATCCAACAACAACTAAAGTGTGTCCAGTAGGTTTCTTCATACGATATCCAGTATAAGCAATCACTGAGTTACCGTGTTTGATTTCATTGATGATTTGATTCTTTGATGCACCACTGAAATTGTAAATTGTCTTTCTGTAAGTACGACCGTACTTAGCTAAAGCTCTTGGGAAGATTGTCCAGTTTTGGCTGGTGTTATTCTTAGCGAATGGATTACCTACGAATCCGTAGTTTTGATTGGTAGATCTTGGCATTCTATCTAAGAAGTATTTAATCCCCTTGTTTAAACCAATACTTCTAGTTGAAAGCGCCATCTTTAAGGCAGTCCCTTCACAACCGTTTGGGGCATCAAATGGGAAGTGTTGACTTGTATATACGAAAGGAATTTCGTAGACGCTAGTCTTGCTCAAATCCCTTGAGCTAACCCAACCTTGGTTGATCCCTTGATAACTAATCTTGTAGTAAACTGATTTTTTTAATTTAGCTACTTGAGTTAATTGAACAAGTTGGTTTTGAAGATTGATTTTCTTCATCACCTTTACTCCTTCTTTGTAAGGAGAAACGTAAGTATCTACGTTGTTTTTGTTAACGATTCTTGCATTTTGGTTTCGCGCTGAACTAATAGTATAGTTCTGACTTTCTGCGTTTGATGTATCAGAATGAGCTACGCCCAATGCGACGATAACTACACCTAAAAACATTACCACACCAAGTGCAGATAATATTTTCTTCATTATGTCTCCACTCCATCCATAAAATATTATTTATATTAATAATATAATACAAACTGATTTTAAATACTTAGAATAAACTGTTCTGTAAATAAGTTTTAACATTTTGGTAATATTTTTGACAACTTTATTAAAAAAGACGTGATTAATATGATAATCATGTCTTTTTTGGCATATTTTTCTATATTTAGTACAATTCTTCGACTTGCTTTTGCACATCTGGATGATTTACAAAATCATCGTAGTGGGTATCAGCTCTTTGAACCATCCCTTTATCAGATACTTCAATAATGTGGTCAGCAATAGTTTGTACGAATTCTCTATCATGAGAAGTGAAGACAATAGAACCATCAAATGGGATTAAAGCATCGTTTAGTGCAGTAATTGATTCCATATCTAAGTGATTAGTAGGATCATCTAGCATCAATACGTTACCCTTTTGTAGCATCATCTTGGATAACATACAACGAACCTTCTCTCCCCCTGACAATACCTTGATTTGTTTTTGGATATTGTCACCAGAGAATAACATTCTACCTAGGAAACTACGTAAGAATGGATCATCACTTTCTTCTTTAGAAGCAAATTGCCTTAACCAATCAATGATGGTTAATGAATCATCTTCGAAATCAGAGTTGATGTTCTTTGGCATGTAGCTAGTACGAGTAGTCTGACCCCATACTACTTCCCCTTCATCTGGTTCAATCTTGCCAGCAAGTATTTGCATTAAAACAGTAGTAGCAACGTCATTTCTACTGATGATTGCTGTCTTTTCACCAGGACGTAGTGTAAAGGTTATATTGTCCAAAATTTTCTTACCATCAATTGTCTTTGAAACACCCTTTACAGAAACCAAATCATTTCCTAAATCACGTTCTTTTTCAAACTTGATAAATGGGTATTTACGTGATGATGGCTGGATATCATCTAGTGTAATCTTATCTAATTGTTTCTTTCTTGAAGTAGCTTGCTTTGACTTAGAAGCATTAGCAGAGAATCGAGCAATAAATTCTTTCAATTCTTTGATTTGATCTTCTTTCTTAGCGTTAGCATCTTGGCGCATCTTAGCAGCTAGTTGACTTGATTTCAACCAGAAGTCGTAATTACCAACATATAGTGAAATCTTCTTGAAATCAACATCACACATCATAGTACATACTTGATTTAAAAAGTATCTATCATGTGATACAACGATAGCGATGTTTTCGTAATCAGCCAAGAAGTCTTGTAACCATTCGATGGTATGGTTATCCAAACCATTAGTAGGTTCATCAAGAAGTAAAATATCAGGGTTCCCGAATAAAGCTTGAGCTAATAAGACCTTCACCTTTTGTCCTTCGGAAAGTTCACTCATCTTTTCATAATGTAAGGATTCATCAATTCCCACGCTTTGTAGCAATTGTGATGCATCAGCTTCGGCGTTCCATCCGTCCATTTCGGCGAATTCACCTTCTAATTCAGCAGCCTTAACACCATCTTCGTCAGAAAAGTCTTCCTTAGCATACAAGGCATCTTTTTCCTTCATGATTTTGTATAGCTTTTCGTGTCCTTGAATTACAGTATCTAGGACTTCACAATCTTCAAAACCATAGTGATCTTGGTTTAAACTAGAAATTCGTTCATTCTTACCGATTGAGATACTACCACTAGTGGGTTCAATCTTTCCTTCTAGCATTTTTAGAAAAGTTGATTTACCAGCACCATTGGCCCCGATAACACCATAACAGTTACCAGGTGTGAATTTTAGGTTTACATCTTCGTATAGTTTTTTACCCGAAAAATGTAATCCCATATTAGTTACAGTTATCATTTCATACCTCCATCCAATCAATTAAGATAAAAAGAGCCCTTGTTTCTCAATTGAATCAAGGGCGTTTTTAATTATTGATTCTATTAATAACTCAGATAACCATATCATATGAAAACTACTTAGACAAGCTAATTATTAAAGCACGTCGTTAATATCGCTACTTCCGCTTGTAATTTCATAAATGTGGTTAATGGTCTTGTCGTCATGTAATACAGCAACAACGAAGTTAGCAACATCTTTTCTAGGAATATTCATACCTGATGCTCGTTGTTCGATTACATCGACCTTACCTGTTTCTTCATCGTTAGTTAGAGCTGATGGTCTAACAATAGTGTATTGTAAGCCACTGTTTATTAGCTCAACGTCTGCATAGTGTTTAGCGATGTAGTATCCATGCAAACCAGAATTAGCCCAGAAGCTTCTATCGTCAGCACCCATAGCACTCACCATGACGTAACGGTTAACACCTACTTGTTTAGCAGCTAGCATTGACTTTACAGCACCATCTAAATCGATAATCAATGTTTGATCATCTCCGGTAGCACCACCTGAACCAGCTGAGAAGACAATCTTATCAATGGAATTATCAGTATAAACCTTTGCCATTTCATCGATTGTGCCGTTCAAATTAAAGACAACCGGAGTGACATTTTGCATGTCATTGTATTCAGAAAATTGATTATCACTTCTAACACCGGCAAAAACGTTATCTCCAGTTTTACCTAGTTTTTCTACCATCTTAAAACCTACGTGACCATGGGCCCCAATTACTAAAACATTACTCATAATATCATCCTTTCCTTGCTTACTTATTGATAGCAATTTTATCAGTAATAAAACAACTCATAAAATAATTTGCTCAAAAAAAGACGACCATCATAAGATAGCCGTCTTTTACCATAATTGTTATTTATTAAGCGTTTTGTCTATAATTGTTTTTATTTTCTTTTATCAATAACTGGAACGTTACCATCAATCATACCTGAGTCACCAGATAGGATTAAAGCATTGTACATAACGTCGAACTTTAAATTTTGTTCTAGGAATGATCCACTATAGTCTTTGTAGTAGATTGGTCCTAAATCTGAATCCATACTTGCGTTAAAGTCTTTGTCTTCTAAATCAGGGTCAACTGCAATCAAGTCAAAAGATGTATCAATCGCACATGAACCTGCGTCAGAGTAGTTTCCAACACCATCATCTAGACTCAAGAAGAACTTTGCATCGCCTTGAATCTTGTTTTGAATCTTTTCTTTTGCTGCATCTGTAATAGTTAGTTTCATAAAAATGAACCCCCTTCATTTATATTACAATTATCTATAATACTCATATAAAATCTTGTGTCAATAGTTTGTACACGATTTAATTTAAATATGCGATATTTTTTTATTGGCGGTACCAATCATAAATACGTTGACCATCTTCATAGTTAATGTAAGAAACTTCGATGTTTTTTGATGAATTACCTTTTCTAATACTGACAGTGATATTAGCAAGATTATTTCTTTTCATAAATATACTGGAGTTAAAATGCATGCTTTGAATTTCGTGCCACCCTACATAATATGTTTTCTGTTTAAACAAAAATCCATTAGATACAATCAAATAATCATCCTTAGTATCTCCGGTCAGACCGATTGAACTAACGCGGTACCTAAAGTAAGCATTACCAAAAATGTAAACAAAGAGAAAAATATCGCATCCGACTAACACGTAAGATAGCGTCGACCATCCGATGAAGTAAATTACGATTGGTATGATTAACAATATCCAACAAATATTTCTAAAGAAGAGCCATATTGATCGTTTGCGAGAATTGAATTTTTCAATCGTTTTTAATGGTAACCATTCAAAAAATGCACTCATTACATCATCATACTTACGTGCGTCTAAAATTGGTAATACCACAGCTTGAGATGAGTCGTCATCATTGTCATCCGAAGCCATAACGATTTTAATTGTCATAATTTTCAATAGTTTACCCATAATATTTTGTTCTACCAAAACACTTTGAATCCTGTCAGTTGATAGTCTAACCTTGCTTCTGGTTATAAGTCCTTTTTCATATTCCAAATATTTGCCCTCTTTTACCAGGGTAAAATCATAAAGTTGAATCATCGTATAGATAAACGATAATAATAACGCTAATATAATCGCCATTATTGAAAAGGCAACCAAAGTAAAAATGTTGGATCCAGCCCCTTTTTGGTAAAGACTAATAGCGACTTCTAAAATTGCACCATGCGTGATATGTACAATCACAAACATAGTAATAAAGACTCTAAAGCTAGTAAAGGTATAAAGTGCAATATCTCTGGTAGAAATTTTGTATTGAGCATATTCATGAGCTTTATTTGTTTCTGATTCAGTTTTATCATCAGTCTTTTCAACTATTAGTTGTTTTGATTCATCGCTAGCATCAATATCTTGGTTTTCATATTGCTTGTGCTTTTCTTCTAAGATTGCACCAACATAGGTTTTAACCGCGTCCAAAGTAACTTGATCCTTAGATCCGCTCTTGCTGGCATTGTTAATTTGTAGTTTTTCAACATCAAAAATCCTAAACAACACAAACTGACTGTGTTCAATTGATTGAATTCTAGCAAATGGAACGTGGATAACTTTTTTAAAAAAGACACCTTTTTTAATCACAATTTGACTATCTTCTATTGAATAGGTAAAGCAAAGATAAGAAGATATATTCCATACTATCGTAATAATTACAAATACAATTCCAAGGATAGAACTATTAAGATGTAATGGTTCTCCGACAAAAGGACCTAAGAATATCGCCGCAATGATATCGGTAATATGATTTACAAAATTTAATGGGCTTAGATGTTTATCTTGCATTTCTAGCCTCCATCGCTAATCTCATCACTTGGGTCTTAATGTTTTCTGATTCTTCTTTAGTTACAGCATCAATATCATGACTGTCAGCAGAAGTATAAATGCTGATCTTATATAGATTCTTGTGTCTTAAAATGGGGCCTTGTTCAATATCAACGTTTTGTACACGAGCAATCGGAATAGTTGCTTGTTCTCTAAAGATAAATCCATTTTGTATTTCCACACGATCGTCATAAATTGCGTATTGATGAAATGCGTATCGATAAGGGATTGATATCATGTCTACTAATGCCGATATCACTAAAATTGTTCCTAAAACGGGCAAAATGTATTCGACGTATTTCCAATCCAAATATTTCACACCAATTGTTGCTGCAGTAAAGATAATGACTTCGACAACAATGGTGATAATAGCTGAATATAACCATACTACTTTGACACTCTCAGGTAATTTCTTCATTTATATTCTCTCCTAAATGTTGATATTTTATTCTCTCTCTAAATCTAGTAAAAAGTTATTGAAGTCAGCTAACTTACGATAGCTATCTGAATAGTCGACGTTTAAAATACGATGGCTGGGAATTATCAAAATTAGCGGATTAGTAATCACTGCTTTTCTTATGTCTGATTCTTTAAAGTCAAAGATATCACAAAATTCTTTGATATCCATGGTATCACCGTAATCAATATCATTAATTTTTTGATAGATTTGTTCGTTTAATCTGCTCGTTGATAAATCGATTGGTATCTCGAAGTACTTGCGGGTACCATCGATATATTCACGCAGTTGTATCTTATATTCTTCAGTTACTTTTCTATTAAATATGAATTCAGCATCTAATTTAGAGTAAAAGTTATAAATATTGGAAATTCCAGTATTAGGGTTATTAACAAAATGAATTCCCTCTCTGGTACAGGTAAAATAGATTTTTTGCTTTTGATATTCGACTTGATTCCAGTATAGTTTTTCCATTTGTATCCTTCCTATTTCTAGTATTATTAATATCTTACCATAACTTAGTTGTGGTTTTAGGTCAAAAAAAGACACGACATTATGTCGTGTCTTTTTAGTATTAAGCTACTCGAGCATAGCCAACTTCATGCCACCAAGGAACATGGATTTTTTCTGTTACAACTCCACGATTTTGTGCATCTATCATTCTATCATTACCAATGTAAATACCTACGTGGTAAATGTTACGACGACTACTACCAAAGAATACTAAGTCACCCTTTTTAACATGCTTTCTACTTACATGCTTATTAGTGTTGTATTGCATTTGAGCAGTTCTTGCTAAATTTTTGTGTGCACCATGACGATAAGCATATTGTGTAAAACCAGAACAATCAAAGCTATATGGCCCCACCGCTCCGTATACATATGGGTGACCTAACTTGCTTGAAGCTGATCTATATATGCTTGAAAAACGTGATTTACGTGATTTCTTGTGTGAAGTTTTTTTAGGTGCAGCTTTACGTGCTTTCTTTCGCGTAACCTTCTTTACAGTTTTATGTGCTTTCTTTTTAGCAGCTGGTTTCTTGTAAGAAGACTTTTTAGCTTTCTTCTTGTGTTTTTTTACTGTATGATGCTTCTTCGCTTTTTTCTTTTTTATAACCTTATGAGTCTTTTTATGATTAACCTTATTAGCGCTTGCGTTGGTAACATCAGTTGCAAATAATGTAGCCATCGCCAAAACAGTCAACATTATTAACATGATTGTCTTTTTCGTTTTTGTTTTGTTCATAGCACTTTATTCCCCGCTTTTAAAATTTTATAATTTCTTAACTTATGACTAAAGTATAGCTACAAAATGCTACATAACAGGAACAAAACTATTTCAAAAACATGAAAAAATGTTACCTAAGTGTTACATCCAATGGTTTTATAATATAAATCGTTCTATAATGAGAACTATACTTAACAACTTTTAAGAATAAGGTGATTTCATGGATTTATATTCATATGACTACTTAATCCATCCAAATACTATCGTTACATATCTATTATTAGCATTAGCGGTAATTGTTGGATTAATGATTATTTTTAATGGTTTTAAATATATGCGCGACAGGACAAACCTAAAATATCGTGATTTATTTATTACCATGATTGTTGTTGCCATACTATCAATCAGTATTGGCTTCAGTAATATTTTGCAACAACGCAACTCTTCGTCGCAAAACTCTCAAACTACTGAAATGGTAAAAGCCATTAGTAGAAGCAAACATATTTCTACATCAAAGATTTATGTTAGCTCCCCACAATTGACTAATGGTATGACTGTAAAAGTTGGAGATAAATTTTATCAAGCAACTTTTAACTCTAGTTTTAACAGCTATCAGCTTCAACCAATTCAATTAATTCCTACCAATATTACTTATCATGACAAACCATCATTCCAAATCGGTGACTTAAACAAGGAATACTTAGAAATATTGTTCAAGTTCTTAATTGGATTCGTCGTATTAGTAATTCAAATTAATATTTCCGGTAAAGGAAACTTGGCTCCTTCTAACGCAGTGGATCAAATTCAAAACTACGTTCTTGGGGGTATCATTGGTGGTATGATTTATAACCAACAAATCACCACCCTACAATTCTTCATCGTCTTGTTAATTTGGTCTTTGGTTATCTTTACTAGTCGTATCCTCAGTCGTCAATTTGCAATATTCCATCGAATATTCAATGGGGATCCACAAAACATCATTACTAATGGAATCGTTAATGTTGATACTGCCTTAAAGAATGGTATGTCAGCAGCCGATTTGTCATTTAAACTAAGAACTAAGGGAATTAGCAACTTCCAGGATGTTAAATCTGCTGTCCTAGAACAAAATGGACAACTTACGATAACTACCTTTGGTGATGAATCACTAAGTTATCCTGTCATTACAGATGGAACTGTCAATCCCGAAGTCCTAGAAAAGATGGGACGTGACATGGACTGGATTGAACAATTAGCTAAAGATTCACATAAGGAAATCGCTCAAATTTACTTGGGGCAATATGTTGATGATCATTTGGTAATCATTCCATATCCTACCCATAAGAAGCGTCCATGGTACTACGAACTTGGTGAACGTGTAGAAAACTTCTCACACAATCACAATTTAACGCCTGAAAGAATTAAGAATGCTAAATCATTACAACAACTTAAAGAACTTTCAAAGAAGCGTCATTTAGGTGCTAAATCAAACAAAGATAATAAGAAACCTACTAATCAGCGTGGTACAAAAGGGACAAAAGAAAAATAAAAAAAGATAGGTCTTATGACCTATCTTTTTTATTTTATTTATTGGGATTGTTATTACTTGAATACCTTGAAACGATCTTCGTCGTCCATGTAATCCTTTGATTGTGCTGGTGCTTCAATTGAACCGAATACCATTTCACCACGTAGTCTCCAGTTAGCTGGAATATCGAATTCCTTAGCTACATCTTCGTCGATTAGTGGGTTGTAATGTTGTAGGTTAGCACCTAGACCATTTTCTGCTAAGCCGGTCCATACAGCGTATTGAGCGTTACCTTGAGCTTGTTCTGACCAGTCGTAAAAGTTGTCAGCGTATGCTGGGAAATTCTTTTCTAAGCCATGAACAACATCCATATCAGTGAAGAATAGAATTGTAGCGTAACCATTCTTAAAACCATTAATCTTGTCAGTAGTTGCCTTTAGGGCATCTTCATCCTTTAAGTGTGGCTTTAAGTTGTCCAAAGTAATGTCCCATACCTTGTCTTGGTTGTCGTTAAATAAAATAACGGCACGAGTTGATTGACTGTTAAAAGCTGATGGTGCTTCCTTAATTGAAGCTTTGATGAAGTTTGCTAATTCATCTTGGCTTTGTTCAACATTACGACCTAATGCGTAAATAGTACGACGGTTCTTTTGTAAATCAAGTAGTTCTGTTTTCATATTGTATCTCTCCTTTTGTTATATCTGATTGATTAATTATCATTATATCACTTACTTTTAGTTAGTAAACCCTTTTGCTCAATTTTTTTAATGAACAAATAAAAACTTAAGTGATATTATTTAGGTATCAGCATAATATTATTTTTCGATGAGGTAAATTAATATGTTCTATTACTTATTTTTAGCGCTCGCTATTATTGGTGAACTCATCGGTACAAACCTATTAAAAATGTCGATGGGTTTTACTAAGATACTTCCAACAATTGGATCGCTAATTTCATTTGCATTATGTTTTTACTTTTTATCAATTGCTATGGTTAAGATTCCACTAAACATTGCATATGCTAATTGGAGCGCTTTAGGAATTCTTGCTACCACAGCAATTGCTTCATTAGTTTACAAGGAACAAATTAACATCATGAGCATGATTGGCATCGTTTTTATAGTCATCGGCGTAGTTCTTTTAAACCTATTTAGTGCAAAATAAAAACGCTAAGTTAGAATATTTAACCTAGCGTTATTTTTTATACATAAAAATAAATTGAGAAGTACATTAAAATAGTACCAATCATTACAAAGACATGCCAGATTACGTGTCCGAATGGAATTCTTGGGAAACTGTAGATTAACGCACCAACCGTGAATGCAATTCCACCAAATAGTAATAATAGGAATCCATGAATTCCTAGGTAATCATACAATTTCACAATTCCTAGTAAACACATCCACCCCATTACTACATAAATAATAGTAGAAAGTGTCTTTAATTTCCCCATCCATAATGACTTGTAGATGATTCCTAATACCGTCATAATCCAAATTACAGTTAAAATGACCCATCCTAGCCATCCCCCGATGGCAATTAAACAGTATGGAGTGTAACTCCCAGCAATTAGTAAATAAATTGCGGAATGATCAAAGATTTGGAATAACTTTTCAACACGGGTGAAATATAGGCTATGAAACATAGTGGAAGCAATATAGAAAGTTACTAATGTGATTGAGTAGATGACAAAACTAGTAATTCTCATCTCTCCACCAACATGTACACCGTGAATTATCAATGCTACAGCACCAATGATTGCAAGTAATTCCCCAATTCCATGGGTGATTGCACTAAAAATTTCGTTTAGTAGGTAGTATGTTTTATCCTTAATCCAGTTAAATTTTTGTTTAACTGAGTCAGTAGTCTTTTGTTTTAAGTCGTTGTTCATAAGTAAATTACCTCAATTAATGTTTATTTAATTATATAACTATGTAATCTAGTTTTCAATACTAGATGTTAAAGACTAAAAAAAGAACCCTCTTTAGGGTTCTTTTTAGTACCAGTTATGTGATAACCAGAATGATTTAGCTTTTACCCATGATCCATAACGACTCTTAACATATTTGTTAGCAGTACGTTCTTGGTTCTTATGAGATAAGTTACCACCGTAGTAACTGATTAATAATTGATATTTACCGTAACATGAACCGTTGGAAGCAGTGTATGATCCACCTGATTCATGATTAGCAATCCATGCTTTAGCAGCAGCGTTTGCTCTTGATAAATGTTTTCTAACTTTATAAGTTGAGTGTTTCTTGATACGAGTTGAACTAACAATCTTTTTAACAGAATGCTTTTTAGCACGTTTTACAGTGTGCTTTTTTGCTGTTTTCTTGTGAGCTTTTGCTACTTTTTTAGCCTTTTTAGCTTTTTTAGATACCTTCTTATGTTTGTGTACCTTTTTAACATGCTTAGTAGCTTTCTTATTAGCGTTTTCTTGAACAGTCTTTGTTTGAGCTGGTGTAGCTGGTGTAACAACTGAATCAGCTTTTGCGGTTTGTGGTATTAAAAACAATGTCGCAATCAATAATGATACCAATACAGCAAAGGTAATCATCTTATTATTCGAATGCATATAATGTTTTCCCTCCTTAAAATTACTTAAATAACATAACGAACCAGTTTTACTATCTTGTTAGAGTTATGTTACAGGAATATTACATTTTATTTCAGTTGTGAAACAAAACTAGCTTCAAGTCTAATTTAAAAGCTCTTAAGACTTTCTTAAGTTTTATGAAAAAGAATTGACTTTTAAAAGAAAAACGTATATAGTTAGTTACATAAGTAATTAACTATATTATAAGGAGATGCACTATGAAAACTCTTGAAGTTCAAAGTTTAAACAAGTTCTTCGGAAGAAAACAAGCTTTATTCGACGTTTCATTTGATATCGAACCTGGTACTATTCTTGGTCTAATTGGACCAAATGGTGCTGGTAAGTCTACTATTATGAAGAGTATCGTTGGTCTTACCGACTACAACTCAGGTAGCATTAAAATTGATGGAAAAGAATTAACCAAAAACAAGCGTAGCAGTCTAGAAAACGTTGGTTCAATGATTGAATCACCTGCTCCATACTTGAACCTAACTGGTCGTCAAAATCTAAAGCTATTCAATGACGGTTCTACCACCGCAGAAGAAATGCAAGAAATTATGGACGAAACTCAAATCACTGAATTTGCTGACCGTAAGGCCAAGAAATATTCATTGGGTATGAAACAACGTCTAGGAATTGCAATTTCATTGCTTAACCATCCTAAACTACTTATCCTAGATGAACCTATGAACGGTCTAGATCCCCAATCAACTCATGATTTACGTGACTTACTTGTAAAATTATCAAAACGTGGCATTAGTATTCTTATCTCCAGTCACTTACTTGATGAACTATCACGTATCGCTGATTACTATGTGGTAATCAACCACGGTAAAGTAATCAAGAAGTCAGACGCTAAGTCATTCCTATCTGATGGTCTTAAGAACATTAGAATCGAAGTATCAGATATGGATAAAGCAATGAACATTCTTAGTTCAGAAGGTCTATCACCTGTTATTTACGACAAGAAAATCGAAATTTCAGATAATGATGAAGGTACTGCATTAAGTCAAGTTATTGAATTACTTAGTCAATCAGAAGTCCAAATCCTTGATGTTACAAGACATCAAGAAGACTTAGAAGAATCATTATTGAAGATTCTGTCCGAAGATAATAGCAAGGAGGCTAAATAATGTTAACTTTAATTAGACAAGAACTATACAAACAATTACACGGTAAGTTTTACATTGGATGGAGTATCGTTGTCCTAGCTATCACTCTACTAAGTGGATATTTCTATCACAATGGTGGCACTGCCCTTAGCACCATAAATGCCAGTGGACGAGTTTTTGGTAATGGACTATCAATGGTCTTAATCGCAATGATCGTTTTTGCTAGTTCACTATTAACTAAAGATTTCTCAAACAACACTGTTAAGTATCTATTTGCTCGTCAATTCTCTCGTGGTAAGATTCTAATTTCAAAACTAATCACTACAGTACTTATGTTTGTTTATCTTGTGATAATCACTTTTATCGCTACTGCAATTGCAAATGTATTATTCAATGAAAATCGTGCATTCTTATGGCATGATATTTTTGGATACCTTATTGGAATGGCTTTCTACCTATTCCTAATGCTTTCTATCGTTCTATTAATCAGTAACATCTTTAAGAGTAATGCTGTTGCAATTGCTTTTGGTATTGTATTTTACTTCGTATCAAATGTTATTAACGTATTCTTAAACATTCTAGTAGACAAGATGGAATGGATTAAGTACAACCCACTTAACTTTTTAAACATCCTAAAACAATACTCAGTTCCTGAATATTCTCAATTATCAAGATTGTCAGTAACTCAATTAGAAGTTGGATCAATTATTTGGGGAATTATCTTCCTATTAATTACTTACGTTGTTTATAACCGTCGTAATGTTTAATAATAATATAGTAGAAAAAAGCGACTTAATTATTGTTTAGTCGCTTTTTTTATTGGAATGAATACCATAAAAGTGATAAACTCTTGTTATTGATTAATTTCGAATAAAGATTTGGAGGCCAACGTATTGGTTGATTTATTAAAAAAAGAAATGAACAAGAAAAATCGTCTTATTTTTCTTGCAATGGCAGTTTTCTTAGTTGTTGTTACAATTTTAATGGCTGTTATTGGTAAAGATACAAGAACACTGGATGGATACAAACTAATGAATTCGTTTGGTGGAATTACACCAGTGATTGAATTACTTGCCACTATTATTACTGCAACTAGATTTGCTGGTGTAGACAGTAATAAACAAGTTCGTGAAAACATGGCAAAACATAGTAAAACTACTATTTTCATCTCAAAGATTATTACATGCATGGTCGCATACTTCATCTTACTTGCTCTTTCAGTTCTAACAATCATTTTCATGAAGTACCTAGTATTTCCTGAAAGTGTATTTGCTGGTAAGCTAGCACTAGAATTACAATGGGCAACGTTAGGTAACATTGCTTACGTATTCATCTTTGAATCATTTGTAATCATGGTTATTGGTTTTTGTAAAACGTGGTATGGTGCCATTGCATTTGGTGTTGCCTTAAATTACATCACCGAAATAATTGCTGGTATTTTCATGATCTTCATTTACAATAACCGTCAACTTATTTGGAACCCATTCAACTTCTTCTTTGTTGAAAAACAAATCCAAGATGGTATGAAGCATATGATGACCCGTCTAACATTGAACCAAATCATTGCCGGCTCAATTGTTTATGCCGGAATCTTCTTCGTAATTGGATTTATCATCTTTGTCTTCATCAGAAAGTTCCCTACTGATGAAGAATTGATTGCAAAACGACAAGCTAAGAAAAATAAAAAACAAAAATTACAAACTGCATAATATTACTTATATATAGCACTCAGATAGGCACCGTGTATAAAATCACAGTGTCTATTTTATTGACCAATTTAAATTTAGTGATATTCTTTAATATTGTATACAATATAATCACTTGCTAGACAAAATCCACCGAACAATGAAAGGAGTTTTGCATTATGCCAAAAGAAGTGACTCTAAACGATCAAATTTGTTTTCAAATTTCACGAGCACACCAACTATTTAACAAGTTCTATCAAGAACCACTAGAAAAATTCAACTTAACTTACGTTCAATACATTACCCTACTTTCATTATGGGAAAATGACGGAGTAACCGTTAACTACCTAAGTCAAAAATTAGGTCTTTCAAACGGTACTTTGACCCCATTGTTGAAACGTTTGGAAAAAGCTGGTTGGATTACAAGAAATCGAGATAAAGCAGATGAACGTCGTGTCCTAATTCACTTAACACAGTTAGGAAAAGACAAAAAAGACCCAATTGTGGAATCAGTTCAAGGATGTTTGAACAGACTTAACTACAGCGATGAAGAATTTGCTGATGCGATGGATACAATCATTGATCTTCAACACCGTTTGGAAAGAACAAACGAAAGTAATAAGTAATTTTTTGTAATCATTTAATTGACACTTGTCTTTCGCAAGTATACAATATTAATTGTTAAAGAAAAGACATGTCCGCTTAATGATGCTTTCCAGAGAGAATTACATTTTTCTGTAAGTAATTTATTGCAGTTAAACGGTTACCACTTTTCTATTCTATGTAAATCGATATTATTTTTAATGACTAATATGAGGGCATTATAGGTATCTGTAATGCTAAAGATGGGTGGAACCACGTTAATATAGACGTCCCTGACACATAAGTGTCGGAGACGTTTTTTTGTTTCCCCACCTCAAATAAATTCAAGAAGGTGGAAATATTGTCAAAAAATAATGATAAGTTAGAAAGAAAGCTTAGTGCTCGTCACATGAAAATGATTGCACTAGGTGGAACCATTGGAGTTGGTCTATTCATGGGGGCCAAGTCCACAATTGGTTGGACCGGTCCTTCAGTGTTACTAGACTATGCGATTGCAGGATTATTCTTATACCTAATTATGCGTGCCTTAGGTGAAATGTTATACGTACATCCAGTTACTGGATCATTCTCACAGTTTGCCTCAGAATACCTACACCCTGTATTCGGTTATTTAACCGCATGGAGTAATGTCTTCCAATACATTGTTGTTGGTATTTCAGAAGTCATTGCTATTGGTACATATATGCAGTTCTGGTGGCCACATTTACCATCTTGGCTTCCTGGAATCATTGCCATCGTATTTTTATGTATCGCCAATTTAGTATCAGTAAGTGCCTTCGGTGAACTTGAATACTGGTTTGCCTTAGTCAAAGTTGTTACCATCATCGCCATGATTATCATTGGCTTGGTCATCATCATATTTGGATTTAATGGTATTCACCCAACTGGTATCTCAAACATTTGGAGCCATGGCTTCTTTGCAAATGGTTTTAAAGGATTCTTCTTTGCTTTGGCAATTGTAATTGCCTCATACCAAGGAATCGAATTAATTGGTGTGACTGCAGGTGAAGCTGAAAACCCTAAGCAAACATTAGTTAAAGCTATTCAAGATACCATTGGTCGTATCCTAATCTTCTACATTGGTGCAATTTTTGTAATCCTAAGCATTTATCCTTGGGATAAGATTAGTCAAATTGGTTCTCCCTTCGTAGAAACATTCTCACAAGTAGGTATCACTGCTGCTGCTTCAATCATCAACTTTGTGGTGGTAACTGCCGCACTATCTGGATCTAACTCAGGAATTTACAGTGCTAGTCGTATGGAATTCCTACTATCTGAAGAAGGTCAACTTCCAAAAGTGTTCAGAAAGTTAAACCGTCACGGTGTTCCTTACGTTTCAGTAATCAGTATTTCAGCTGGAATTTTAATTGGGCTATTATTAAACGTATTACTACCAATATTCTTCCCATCAGCAAACCAAATCTTCGTGTATGTCTACAGTTCATCAGTGCTACCTGGTATGGTTCCATGGGTAGTGATTTTGGTATCTCAAATTAGATTCAGAAAGCAACATCCGGAAGAATTAGTGAACCATCCATTCAAGATGCCATTATCACCTATCAGTAATTACATTACACTAATTTTCCTAGCAATTACCTTGGTATTCATGTTCATTAATCCTTCTACTAGAATTCCTTTGATTATCGGAATCTTCTTCCTATTAATTATGGCGATTCTATACTTCGTAAAATTCAATCAAAACAATGAATAGATAGTAATAAGTTTGTTGAATAAAATTCATCAATTGTTAAATTCCTTGACATTAATTTTAATATGTAATAACATTTCTTAAATAATAAATATTAGAATTATGTAAGTGAAAATCTTACTGGGGAATTGTTTATTACCTATCAGAAAGATCTAACTATTGTAAAATCAAACCAATGTTATAGCAATTTTGACTAATTATTTAAAAATTATTTAATTATATTGGATTGGTTATGCAATTTTATAAAATCCCTAGTACAATAGATAATGTAGTACTAGGTTTTTTATTACATAATTTCTTATAGGATGGTGAAATATATTGGCAGAAGAAAAGCAAGAAAAGAAGTTAGAGCGTAAATTGAGCTCTAGACAAATGCAAATGATCGCCCTTGGGGGAACAATCGGGGTTGGTCTATTTATGGGTGCCAAGTCCACAATTGAATGGACTGGTCCCTCTGTATTACTAGCATATGCAATAGCTGGTGTGTTCTTATATTTAATTATGAGAGCTTTGGGTGAAATGTTATATGATAACCCTATCAGTGGTTCTTTCTCACATTTTGCATCTGAATACATGCACCCTGTTTTTGGTTACTTAACAGCATGGTCAAACATTTTTCAATGGGTTGTCGTTGGTATCTCAGAAATGATTGCTATTGGTACATATATGCAATTCTGGTGGCCATCAATCCCATCTTGGGTACCAGGCATCATTGCCGTAATATTCTTATGTATTGCTAACTTGATTTCGGTTAGTGCCTTTGGTGAATTAGAATACTGGTTCGCATTAATTAAGGTCGTTACAATCATTGCAATGATCGTTGTTGGCCTAGTAATTATCGTTTTAGGATTCAACGGAATAGGACCTACTGGTATTTCAAACCTTTGGTCACATGGCTTCTTTACCGGTGGTGTTAAAGGATTCTTCTTTGCTCTATCAATTGTTTTTGCTTCATACCAAGGAATTGAATTAATTGGTGTGACTGCGGGTGAAGCTGAAAATCCTAAGCAAACATTAGTAAAGGCTATCCAAGATACCATTGGTCGTATCCTAATTTTCTACATCGGATCAATCTTCGTTATGCTTTCAATTTACCCTTGGGATAAAATTGCTAACATCGGTTCTCCTTTCGTAGAAACCTTCTCTCAAGTTGGAATCACTGCTGCTGCTTCAATTATCAACTTTGTTGTTTTAACAGCCGCTCTATCAGGTTCTAATTCAGCTATCTATAGTTCAAGTCGTATGTCATACTTATTGGCTCAACAAGGTCAATTACCTGAAAGATATAACAAAATTAACAAGCACGGAGTCCCATACATTTCAGTAATTTCTATTGCAACCGGAATATTATTAGGAGTTATTCTAAACGTAGTACTACCACTATTCTATAAGGGTGCAAGTCAGGTATTCGTATATGTATACAGTTCATCCGTTCTACCTGGTATGGTTCCTTGGTTTGTTATCATCATGTCTGAACTTAAGTTTAGAAAGCAACATCCAGAGAAATTAGCTAATCATCCGTTCAAGATGCCTTTTGCTCCTTTCTCAAACTATCTAACACTACTAGTACTATTCATTACTTTAGTATTTATGTTCTTCAATGATGATACAAGAATTCCATTGATTGTAGGGATCGTCTTCTTAGCTTTAATGACAATCCTATACTTTGTTAGATTTAATAAGAAAACAAAATAATTCATATTAAAACTAATTTAGCCACCCTTTTTCTATTCAAGGGTGGCTATTTTCATGTTAGAATATTAGTTACGTTTGTTTATTATTTGCAAACATTTGTTGACAAATTAACAAAAACGATTAAAATATAATCAATTTCTAATCATTTTTTAATAAACGAGATGCCATCTTGTTTATACATACGAAAAGAGGTAATTTTTATGGCGAATCTATTCAAACGAATGAATCGAAAAGAAGACCCTAGTGTCTATGAGCAAAAGGATTCTAACTTGGTCAGATCATTGACTACAAAGGATTTCCTTGCTTTAGGAGTTGGAACAATCGTTTCTACTGCTATTTTTACTCTTCCTGGTATCGTGGCCGCTAACAATGCAGGTCCGGCAGTAACCATTTCTTTCTTGCTTGCTGCAATCGTTGCTGGATTAGTTGCTTTATCTTACGCTGAAATGGCTTCAGCCATGCCGTTCGCTGGTTCAGCATATTCCTGGATTAATGTTGTTTTTGGAGAATTCTGGGGTTGGGTTGCTGGATGGGCACTCCTAGCTGAATACTTCATTGCAGTTTCCTTTGTTGCAGCTGGGCTATCGGCTAACTTCCGAGGCCTAATCGCACCACTTGGAATTAATTTCCCTACATACTTAGCCAATCCAGTTAGTGCAAAAGGTGGATTAGTTGATATTTGTACCGTCTTTGTAATCTTAATCGTTATGTTTTTGATTACACGTGGTGATAAACAAACTTCTCGTGTTGAAAATGTATTAGTAATTTTAAAAGTAGCTGCTGTATTAGTATTTATCGTTGTTGGAGCTACTGCAATTCACTTCGCCAACTACGTTCCATTTATTCCTGCTCACCATGTTAATGCAGATGGTACAAGCTTCGGTGGCTTTAGCGGAATCTACGCTGGTGTTTCAGTAATTTTCCTATCATACATTGGATTTGATTCAATTGCTGCAAACTCTGCAGAAGCTAAGAATCCACAAAAGACAATGCCTAGAGGTATCATTGGTTCTCTAGTAATTGCCGTTACACTATTCGTTGCCGTATCACTAGTACTAGTTGGTATGTTCAAATACACAAACTATGCTAACAATGCTGAACCTGTTGGTTGGGCCCTTCGTCAAGCTGGTCATCCAATTGTTGCTTCAGTTGTTCAAATTATTGCCGTTGTAGGTATGTTTACTGCTTTAATCGGTATGATGATGGCAGGATCACGTCTACTATACTCATTTGGTAGAGATGGTATGCTACCTAAATTCCTAGGTAAAATTAGTAAGAAAAATCACCTTCCTCTAAATGCAATCATTACTATGACTGTCATTTCAGTTGTTATCGGTGCCTTCCTAACATTTACATTCCTATCTCAATTAATTTCAGCTGGTACTTTGATTGCTTTCATGTTCGTTTCTATCGGGATTTACCCACTTAGAAAACGTGAAGGAAAAGACATTAATATGCCTGGCTTTAAAGAACCATTCTTCCCTATCATGCCTGCTTTAGGGTTCCTAGCATCACTAGCAGTCTTCTGGGGTCTAGATAACGATGCTAAGATTTATGCATTGGTATGGTTCATTATCGGTATGATTATTTACTTTGTTTATGGTATGAACCATAAATCAAGAAATCAACAAGCCGAAGTTAAATCAGATGACTTTGAGTAATTAAAACCAAATAAAAAGAGGACTCGTTTGAGTCCTCTTTTTTTATGCTATTTTCTTACGTATAAATCAATCCAACCTTCACTATGATCTTGATAGTTAAATCTCATATGACGAAGTCTGGTGTAGTGTTTCTTTAGGAATCTAGTATCGACTTTCCATAGTCGCCAACCCTTACGGTATTTAGCAACAACGAATTTATATTTTAATGAATGTAAGTAATCACGTTGAGCATCATACATTGGCTTGTAATTGATATTGTTTCTGATAAAGAAACGATTATCAGCATGTGTTCCAGTGTAGGTATATAAACCAACATCTAAGAAACGGTAGTTCAATAATGACTTATCTTTAGACTTGTTAATAATCTTTGAATATTCATATTGATATGATTGGCTAGGTTTTGAGTAATGTAAGCTTGTACGGTAATTTCTATTTGTAACGAAAATTCCTAATAAAGCAATTACAGACAATCCCCAGATTAAATATTTTTTATTATATAAATATTTATCAACCAGTAATCCTAACTCGAATAAATAGAAGATGATGAATGGTTCACACGCAAATAGATAGTATGAAAAACTAGCGCCACCAACTTCATATGTTGCAATGATATCAATGAAAACAATTAGCACAAGTAGTATCTTATTGCTATCATGCATCTTTGCCTCACGCATGTATCTAACAACCGAACAAATAAATATTGCAATCATCAAGTAGTAAACTGTTCGAATAATTACTAAATGGTGTGAAAAACCAAATGTTGGATATTCCATCTTAAATAGTGTGTATGCGAACGATGCGTTTTGTACATGGTAATGAGTCAAGTTAAGGTAGAAATAGTCGTTAAATAGGAATTTTAAGGCTCCTGTGGCCCAATAAAGAATAATGATTGGTAAAGTTACCGATAAGAATCCGATTAATGCATCTAAGATAATCACAAATAACTTCTTAAAGCGTTTAGTGAACAAACAAGCTAAACCAACATAAATAAAGAATATTACCCATGGAATAACTAATGAATATTTAATCCAAAATAGAATTGCAACAAAGCATCCATTAACTATGTAGTAACGACGTGGCATGTCAAACCAGTTATATTGAATACATGAGTAAAGCAAGATTAATACAAATGTCATAGCGTATTCTTCAGGTAAATCACCATAATAGAAGATTCGACTGGTAAATGCCAATGGGATAAATAAGAAACTGCAGAACATTGCTGTCCTTGCACTTAATTTCATTGATAGAATTCTGTTAATATACGCGATATCTAGGAACAACAACAATGATTCAATTACATAGATAAATGTAAAAGAGTTGTATGAAAAGATCGCATTTGCGGAATGGATTAAGTAAATCAATGGTCCCCTATTATCAAATAAGTCCTTGTAGGGAAGTAATCCGTGTAGTAATCCTTTTCCAACAGTATACATTGTATTCGCATCTACTGATCTGTTAAATTCGTAGAATGGCGAAGCTGTTGTTAAAAAGAACATACAAACAAAACTAATCACTAACATTAAAATGTTCTTAGCGGTTAGTCTATTTATAATTATTTTCATTTTCTCACCTCATCTTGTAATGATAATCCAATAAAAATAAAATAGCTATAAAAAAATTCCCTAAAACCAATTTTTTAGGGAATTTTTTAAAATTAATTAGGTATTTTACTTCTCTTCTTGAGCTTGAGCGGCTTGTCCTAAGATGTTTAGGTAATGGAAAGGACGGTCGAAGTTTGGTTGGAATAGCATATCAACCATTGCTAAATCATCAATTGTGTTCTTGTTTTGGATAAGAACGGATAATGTGTTAGCTGATTGAGAAATGTCGTAACGACTCATCAATGAGCCACCTAAGATACGGCGTGTGCTTGGGTCATATACTAGTTCCATTAACACTTTTTCAGTTGTTGGCATGAATTCTGGACGATAGTTATCTTCAACAACTACTGAGCTAGCTTTCATCCCTTTTCTTTCAGCCATACCAACTGTCATACCAGAAGAAACTAATGCGTAGTCATATAGTTGTAAACCAGATGATGATTGAGTACCCATGTACTTAGTTGTTGGTTTTTCAATATTCTTACCAACTAAAATACCTTGACGAACTGCGTTAGTTGCTAATGGAATGTATTCGTTAGTTTCACTTGGGTTGAAGTGTACCGCAGCACTATCACCGGCAGCAAAGATGTCTGGGTTTGATGATTGCATATATTCATTTGTGATAATAGCACCATTGTCCATCATATCAACCTTACCAGTTAATAGTTCAGTGTTTGGTTGGAAACCAACACATAGGATAGCCATATCAGCTTTGATATCGTGATCACCAGTTGATAGTGTTAGTTCATCATCGCCAGAGAACTTTTGAACACGTACCCCTAGTTCTAGTTTAACGTTGTGGTCAGCATATAGTTCTTCAATCTTGTCAGTGAACTTCTTGTCAAAGTACTTTGATAAAACGTGGCTATCACTGTTAATCAAAGTAGTTTCGTGACCATGGTTTGAAAATGCTTCGGCTAATTCAGCCCCGATATATCCAGCACCAACAACAGCAATACGTTTGTGGTCTTTAGCCTTTTCAAATAGGATTTGAGCATCGTGCCAGTTCTTACAGAAAAATACGTTCTTGTTATCGCGACCTTCGATTGGAGGAAGAACAGGACGTGAACCTGTTGTCATAACTAGCTTGTCGTACTTATCAGTAAATACGTCATGTGAATCTAAGTTTTCAACTTCAATTGTCTTAGCATCAGTATCTACAGACTTTACACTGTGTAGCATTTTAACGTTTGCACCTAAATCGGATAGTTCCTTAGGGTTTGAGTAGAATAAACCTTGAGGATCCTTAACCTTGCCATCTAGGTATAAAGCGATACCACATGATAGGAATGAAATGTTGTCATTTCTTTCGTATACAGTAACTTCTGCGTCTGGGTGTTCTTTTAAAATTTGTTTAACAGCGAATGTACCTGCATGTGTACAACCAATAACAATAACTTTCATATTGTAATACCTTCTCTATTCTGTATTTTTTTCATTTATATTTTCTCTACAACTCTAATTATATGTATTGTGAATAAAAACACAATAATTTTATTTGTCCTTAAGATAATTTTAACATTTTAAATATTAACAGTTATTATAGCGCCTTTGTACTTTGTGTATCATATCACTGATTTCACAAATGTATAAAAAAAGCAATGAAATTAATTCGTTGCTTTTGTAATTAATATATCCAAGCTTTTTTACCTTGTTTACGATTATACACAATCAAAGATACATAAGATGAAAGAATCCCCACTATAAATATTAGTAACGATAAAATATCAACTTTATTTGTTGCAGAAGTATTAACATAATTAGAATGCATAGAAAAAACAAAAGCCGAGTAATCCATCAACGCATGTAAACTAATTGAAACCCAAATATTTTTACTAATGTAGTAAACAGTAGCTAATACAAATCCTAGTCCAGCCGCATATATAACTTGGTTAGTAGTATCCCAAAATGGTGAAACTAAATAATTTAACATGTGTAAAGAACCAAAGACCATACTAGAGAAGAAAATACTCTTCATTACAGGATAATTCTTAAAGCCTTTTAGCATTGCTCCCATCATAACTCCTCTAATGGATATTTCTTCAAACATTCCCACAAAAAGTGCTTCAATAAGTCCAATACCAAAAGCTAAGATGATATTTTGAGCATCCATATTATGAAGAAGGTTTTTCCATACTAGAGAGTCACTTGCTAGGGTCATATTTAGAATTGTTAAAGCTATTAACAGCCATCCCTCTTTAAAAATATGAGAGTATCCGCCATGTTCATGCATAACATTAATTTTCCAATGTCGTTTTGCAAATACCAACAGTGCAATCGCAAATACAGCTCTCATGATTCCTGGATCCATCTGACCTAATATTTGGTGATTATTGTTATAAATATTAAAGTTAATTGCCGTAACTCCTACAATATTTAATGCAATAAAATCGATTAATAAAACCCAAAAAGTAATGGACCACATTTTTGCTAGTTTCATACTATTCCATCCTCGCTTTAATTGATGAAAACATCATAACACACAAAAAAAGAATGCCAAAATGGCATTCTTTTTTACATGTTATTTGTAACTATTCTTAAAAGAGTTCATTTCTTTATAGTATTTAGACATAGTCTTATTAATTTTTGTAGCCTTTGCCTTTAACTTCTTCAGAGCTGAACGATTCTTCTTGCTATTATGCTTCTTTATATCCTTTTTAATCTTTGCTTCTTGGTCCTTAATACTAGCTAATTTAGATTTTGCCTTGTTTACTAATCCAACGTTCTTGAAGTATCCAGCTAACCCATTCTTTCTGTTTTTAAGTCTGTCATATGACTTCTTATCACTGTTGTACTTCTTAAGAAGCTTTTTGTAGTGAGCAGTATGTTTATTCTTTAACTTAGATAATTGTGCTTTTTCCTTTGCTAAAGATTTCTTAGCAACAGTGACCTTTGAAGTAAGAATTGCTAAATCAGATTTTTTTGGAATCTTACGACCCTTAAGACCTTTAAGAGTTCCACCCTTTGTAATCTTATACTTCTTACCCTTGTAAACAGCAGTCCCTGACTTACGTAGTTTCCCATCCTTAGTAAAAGCGTAGAAATATCCATCATATTCACGAACACCACCAAGAATATTACTATTCTTGTCTAATAAGAATTTAGAACCATCTGGTAGCTTAACCATTTGATTAGGTGCAATCAATTGGCCGTATTGGTTGAAATTAAATCTTTGGTTGTTAATACCAATTCCTTGTTGAGCTGGATGATTATCAAAAGAAATATAGTAGATTTTCTTTCCCTTGTAATCCTTGATGAATGTATTTCCGGTTGCTTCACCATTACTATCAAACTTGTATACATTACCTGCATTATTAATAATTCCAGTAGTTACTTTGTTCTTCTTTAGGTAATAGAACAAACCACTGTTTGATGGAGATTGCACGAATGTATTATCACCTCTAATAGTACCGTCTGAAGCAATCTTGAATGTTTGGCTGCCAACAGTTACATCTGAAGTCGCCATCTTTCCATCTATTCCATAGTATGATACCGTGCCATCAGAATTTTTAACAATTGAGTTCTTAATTTCGATACCATTATCACTGAAGTCATATTGAGCACCATCTACAACTGCCTTACCTAATAGAGCCTTGCCATCGTTTCCGAAATAGTATTGGTATCCAGTACCTGGGTTAACTTCAACAAATTGATTCTTAACCATATTTCCGTTGTTATCGAAGTAGTAATATGCGCCATTATCTACGTAGAAAGTGTTAACAGCTTCGTAACCAGTTTGAGCATCGTAGTAATGAGTATTACCTTGACTATCGGTAATCATTTGCCCTGCTATACGCTTACCATTTACAAACCAAGTGTTATGTCCATTAATTACATAATTACCATTTTGATTTTCAATACCATTATTTTTTACGGAATTGGATAGGTTCATCGCAATAGAACTTACACTATTTTCCAAATCTTTAGCAGTCTTATAAGCATCATTTGCGATAGAATTATATAAAATTGCACGTACATCAGTACCTAGTCCAACAGATGTTTGAATATTTTGTTGAGCATTAGTCAAGCTAGCTTGAGCTTGACTAATCTTGTTCAACGCATCAGATACCTTGGTTTGATCAGCATCTGGTTGTGTCTTCAAAGCATTAATTAGTACTGTGTCATCTTGTAAGTAACCTTGTAACTTAGTGATGTTGGTACTTAAACCATCATTAGTAGTTGAGCCATCAGATTGACCGAATTGGTAGTTATCTACGGTTGCTGCTGCAGTCGATGACATGAAGTATGGTTCATTTTGAATTGAACTAAAGTTAACAATATTGTATGACTTATTAGCTTCTGGAAGGTATAGCTCGATAGTAGTGTTATCTACATATACTTCCAGTTTCGTAATATTAGTAGTGCTTAATGAAGTAACAGCATCCTTTGAAAGTAAGTCATATAGTGAGTTTTGACGTTTAACTTCAATACCATTATTGTTCAAGGTAATAGTAATTGTTGATTGATTACGCTTGAATGTAATAGTTTTATCCGCTTGACCACTATCAAAAGTAAAATCTAACTTATTATTAGTGTTTACAAGCACTGATTGAGCTGAAGAATTAATTCTGTAACTGCTTACCAATTTATTGTCAGGTTCAATTGGTACGTATTTAAGTGTCCCATTCACGTTTTGAATTATTCGTGGCAAAGTAATTGTTCCATTGTGCTTTGTAATTCCATCATAATCTGTTATTGCTGCAGCAAGTGGTAAGTAAAGCCAGTTACCACTCCAATTAATATTAATTAAGTTATTATCATCTAGGTTAGTACTGTTACCGGCATATACATCACTCTTGTAATCTGCACCATCAGTATTAACAAATTGAGCATCTGGGGCCAATTTGAATACACCGTTTTTATCTATGCTTCCCTTTACATATGCACTAGCACGGATATTGTCACTATGCCAACTGAAAAACATAAATGTTTGACCATTAATTGTTCTAATTATTGGTGTTTCAACTTCAAAAGGAACTGATTTAATAGTGCCTAAATCAATATCTTCATTAGAGTTATAAGTCCACTTGATACCGTTAGTACTTCTGAAGACAAAAATCTTTTTGGACCAACCACCAGCAACGTATGCAATTAGAGAGCCATCATTTTGTGGTAGTACTTGGATGTCACGGAAATCTCCACTATCAATCTTGAACATATCTGCACTTAATACAGGTTTATCAGTAACTGGTTTGAATTGTTCATCGTTGTTACTGTATACCAAGTCAATGTATTGTTTGTCTGCGATATCAGTAAAGTAAGCTAATTTTGCGTTAGCGTTAATCTTATTACCCCATTTATCTTGCTTAATTCTTCCATTATTTGAAACAATGGAACCGGTCGCTACATATTTCCAGAAAGTCTTGTTTCCAGAAACAACTTGGTTATCTGATCCAGTGTATCCACTATATGGAATGGCAACATTATTTAAGGATGCTGGATTACTTTGATCATAAGGTGTAAAAGTCTTAAAGTCTTTAGTTGTCGCATGGTACCATTCATTTGAAAATCTCTTTCGGCTCGGATACGGATTGTATAGGTAATATACATCATAATAGTCTACCTTCCCATCATTTCCAGTATGTGGAATGATGGATTGAATATCATTTGAATATCCTCGAGGAACGTTGTAATGGAAATTTTGACTGAAGGCACTGTTTGTCATTAATGACTCATCAGTGTGTGAATCATCTTTTGACAAGTAACCGTTTAGGTCAGCATGATAATTTACCTTATTAACAGTGATGTATTTATCAGTAATTAAATATCCTGTTGAAGGATCAAAAAACATTTGCTTACCATTAATATTTTCAATTAGTCCTTTGATTAACTTACCACTTTTTGAGAAGTAAACTTTTTGATTATTTAATGATTGAAGTCCAGTGGCCAGTGCACCATCCTTTTTAGCCAAATATGTAGACTTATTGTATATAAATGACTTGTTTGTTACTAAGCTTCCGTTCTTATTAATATATAATTTCTTACCCTTAAATGAAACAATCTTATTTTTAACTAGGTACCCTTTTTCATTAAAGAATTTTTTTACGCCTTTAATGGTTGCTAAACCTTTTGCATATGTACCTTTCTTGGTTAAATATCTAACACCTGATTTTGTGTACTTATATCCTGATTTTCCTTTAACAACTTTTTTAGTGGATTTCTTAGTTGCTTTTTTAGCGACTTTCTTTGTTGTCTTCTTAGCAACTTTCTTTGTTGATACATTCTTTACATCTTTATTATTTGATGAACTATTAGTAGTTACTGTGTTAGTATCATTATTTTTGTTTTGGTCATTATTGGATTCATTTTTGTTTTCATCTTTGGAAACAGTTGACGTGTTACCATTTTGTATAACACTTACCGCACTTGCATTAACATCAGCATTTACTTTTATACTGTTTGTAGTATCAGAAAGAGCAAATATACCTAAAATGGCTGTAGTAGCAATCCCAGCTACTACCCAATGTTTTCCCGACTTATAACTCTTAAAGTGCACCTTTGTTTCTTTATTCATGATTTCCTCCGAATTTCACCATTAAATTTATTTTAATGATATTATAACAAAATCTAAAAGTAAGTTTAATAGCGTTTAACTTTATTTTAATGTTATTTTATGATAAGTCGCTTAAAAACGTGGATAAAATATCATTATACCAGCACTGAATAATTTTGTTATAAATCGAATATTGATATTGTTAAACCTTCTAATCCAGTTATAAATTATATTATTGTCAATGTTCTCGATTATTATAAAGAATGTAGGTATTACAAAAAAGAACACCCTTAGAGAGTGTTCTTTTTCATAACTTTTATTTAACATTCAATTTTACTTCACTAAACCCTTGATTAAATGTTGCTGTCCATAGTCCTTTAATTAGGTGTGGTGGAAGCAGGAAGGTTCCCGAAGATACCCTTTGACCTGCGTCTAATCTAAGGTCTTGCTCATCTAGTTCTTTGACCAACCATTGGAGTGCGTTTAAAGGATTACTTAACACTTCGGAAGATAATCCAGTCGCAACTTCTTTACCATCATGTCTTAGTGTAGTTGTCACATTTTCTAAATCTTTAAGAGAGAAACTATTGGTATCAAATTCCTCTCCATAGACTACGTATCCGCCAACAGCAGCATCTGACATGACCATGTACTTAGACAGTGATGGGAACCAATCAGAAAATCTTGAGTCTGGCACCTCGACCCCTGATGACACTGTGGTCTTATTTGCTAAATCTTCTAGGCTATCGGTTGGCAATAACGGTTCTTTAGCTTTAAAAACGAGTTCTACTTCAGCAAGTGGATCCATTAATTCGCTGTTTAATGATAATGATACCGGCGATTGCACGAAGTGTGATTTTACTTGCGCACCATATAAGGGCTCGTCTGAATTAAACATATCTTGTGTTTGTTTACTAGTCAAACTGACCTTGTATCCACCAAGATCTTCATCTTTTAATTCCATTAATCTTCTTTGAACTCGATATGATGACTCTTCATCAGACACCATATCTTCCCACTCATCCATTTTTAATGGTTGCTTGCTCTTATATGCTTCAAATAATGCATTGGCCAATCTTTCTTCAGTTGCGGTTAATTCTAATTCAGTAGTTGTCATAATAATACGCTCCTTTTCTAGCAGCGTACCTTATTTGGTGACGCTGCAATCCAAAATAAAATATTAATCTGTCCATCATCTAACTCACTAATCGGTAATTGCATTGTCACCACTTCCCTTCTTAATTCAAATTGATAAATAAAAAAGCGTCCTCAAACCCATACTTAATATGGATCTAAGGACGCTTCCGCGTGTTACCACCTTTAATTTAATAGTCTAAAAAGACTATCCTCTACGTACGGATAAAAATCGATACGCTGTCAACTTAACGGTTGCTACCGGCGCCACTTACTTTTGTTTCAGTGGGCTAACTAAAGAATGATAACTTTCAATCAAATTCGTTATGCTGTCACATCCCACCAGCACTCTCTTGAAACGACTTTGATTAGTTGTTCTTATAATCGCTATTTATTTATCTAATTGACCTTATTATAAGAGCTGAATTAGAAAAGTCAACGCTTTTTAATTATTTTTTAATAAAAGTTTTCGTATAGTTCCATTGTGGACCTGCAGTGTTATGAATAACATCTTTAACATAACTCTTTTGTAAATAGTATGTTCTAACTTGATACAATGGCGAAATTCCTTGATCATCATTTAGTTCTTTGCTTGCTTCAATTAGGTCTTGCCAACGTTTACTTGCGTCATTTGCGTCTGTAGTGCCAGCCTTTTTCAATAGTGCATTGAACTTAGTATTATTATATTTACCAAAGTTATAAGGTGTATTTTGTTCAGGAATTTGTAAGAATGTAATTGGATCTTTAAAATCTCCACCCCATGATGATAGTGAGATTTCAAAGTTCCCCTTTGTAAGATTATCGTTGGCTAACTTACCAGGAATTGTTCTCAAGTTTATAGTAAAGCCCGGAAGAACTGATTCTAATTGAGATTTCAAGTATTGAGTAGCTACCGGAGTGTTCGCATCATCAGTTGATGCCATTAGTGATAATGACACATTCTTGATGCCTAATTCTTTTAATCCTTTTTCATAGTATTGCTTAGCTAACTTTTTGTTATAAGCTAATGAATCTTTATTACCTTGTTGATCAGCAAAATCTTTGCCTGTCTTTGGATCACTAGCCAAATCATAAGGAACAAATCCTGTAATCTTCTTAGTATTAAAACCTAAAATACTTTCATTTAACTGGTCTCTATCGATTGCTAGAGAAATTGCTTTACGAATGTTTTTATTATTAATAACTTTCCTATTTTGTTCGTCAGGATCATTGAAGTTATAACGCAAGAATGTGGTCATTGAGTATGAATAATCATGTAACTCTGAATTATTCTTGTAGTTCTTTAATTGTTCTGAAGATAATGCAGTGACATCAATCTTACCTTGATTATAAAGGTTCAAACTAGTAGTAGGATTAGCTACTACAGTGTAATTAATCTTATTTAACTTGATTTTTTTTGCATCCCAATAGTTATTATTCTTTACATATGACCAAGTATCATTAGTTCCGTTCCACCCTTCAATTGAAAATGGTCCAGAGTAAACCATGTATTTAGCATTAGTTCCATACTTGTCACCATACTTCTTAACAGTGGACTGGTCTTGTGGTCCAAATAATGGATATGCCATTAAAGTCTTAAAGTACGCAATTGGTTTAGTTAGCTTAATTTGGACTGTATGTTTGTTAACAGCTTTAATCCCTAACTTATCTGGATTCATTTTACCATTAGTGATAGCTTCACCATTTTCAACGTCATTGAATAGGTATGCATATTCAGCTTTAGTTGCTGGTTTTACAGTACGACGCCATGAATATACAAAATCATTTGCAGTGATGTCCTTACCATTGCTCCATTTGGCATCCCTTAGTTTAAACGTCCATGTCTTACCGTCTTTACTGGTCTTAGCACTATCAGCTAAATCTAACATTGGTTTACCATCATTGCCAAGTTTGTAAAAACTACTGAACGCATTTCCTGTTGATCCATATCCAGTAGATGTCGATATATCTAGTGTACTTAATTGTGATGTGGCCGCTAAATTCAAAGTTTGTGTCTTTGCGTCGTTATTGCTTGTATTATTACCACATGCTGCCAACGTTACCCCTGTTAAAGCTGTCATTGCTGATGCTACTAATAACTTTTTCATATTTTTCACTCCTATGTGTTTGTATGTGTTCAATCAAAAGAAAAAGACCACTGCCTGCGGTTAACAATGGTTAGCCTCAAACAGTGGTCTCTTATTCGTATAACTCAATTTTTATTAATTTCTGTCAAACTATCTCAAGTTACACGATTAAAAAGGTTACCACATTTGTGCTAACGACAGTTTGACAACAACATGAAATTAAAAATACGTTTTTCAAATGGATAACCTTCTTTCGTACAGATTGATTACTTGAATCATACATGGTTATAAATGAGAAGTCAATGATTAATTCTCATTATTTTTTAATATCAATGGATAGTGATTTGCTTTTTTATTGCCCTAGTAACAAAAGTCGTATACTATAAAGTAGCAGAATAATCATGAGAAGGAACGAAAAAATGAAGAGTACATTTTCCAAAATTATAATTGTCATTATTCTTTTATTTGTGGCAGTCATCGCCGCTATTAGTATAGCTACCAAAAATAGTAACGTTGATTCAACATTAAAAGCGGTTAATCAAACCGTCGCTGTGACAAAGAAAAAACATAATGGTAAATATGAACTAATTGTTAAAAAAGATCAAACCAGTCAATACAGTTTTCCTCGTCTGGATTCCTTAAAGAAGGAAACTTTCAAAAAAGGAACTAAACTATCTTCTACCAAGTTAGTACAAGACGAACAAACCAACTTCTACAAAATCAATGATAATACTTACGTGTTATCTTCAGACGTAGATGTTAAATAAAAAAGAGACTGACCTGAACCCCTAAAATTGGAAGATGGTTATGCTATTTTCTGGGAGGAATTGATTCGGTATTCAACCGGTGACAT
>NZ_VBSE01000042.1 GCF_005930975.1 Apilactobacillus kunkeei
TTTAATTCTTACAACCAAGTTGTAAGTTCCTTACACATCATCGATTATCAATCTTGTTCAGTTTTCAAAGATCTACCAAATTTGTTGATTGCTAATTGAAACAATCAGCTCTTTAATTATATCAAAGCGTTAACTAAATGTCAACAACTTTTTATAATTAATTTTATCAACTTTGTTATCAAAAGTCGCTCAATCGCGATGACAACAAAAACTATTATGCCATCTTAGCAAGTAAAAGTCAATAACTTTTTTTGCTTATTTTCAATCGAAATTAACGATCAACTTTTTCAACAGCAGAAACAATAATATCAAATTAAGGCCATCAGGTCAATAACTTTTTATTATTCGTTTCAATTAAATTTTATTGTTATCTGAAAAATGACAACGGATATAATCTTAACAATTATAAACACTGTGGTCAATAACTTTTTTAAATTTTTTTAAACTTTTCAGTTTTATTCTTTATAATAGAAATAAATAGAATAATCGTTATACTATTTCTTATAGATAATATTAAAGGAGTTTTACTATTATATGGAAAAAGTCGTGATTGCTGCTGCCAAGAGAACACCAATTGGTAAGATAAATGGTGCCCTAAAGAACTTCACTTCTGTGGATCTAGGAACCATCGTTACCAAGGCTGTTATTGAACAGGCGAACATTAAACCATCTGATGTAGATCAAGTTGTATTTGGAAATGTCATCCAAGCAGGTGCTGGTCAAAACATCTCAAGACAAATCGAAATAAATTCAAACATCCCTTACTGTAGTACCGCAAACACAGTTAACCAAGTATGTGGTTCTGGACTAAAGGCTGTCCGCAATGCACAAGCTGCCATCGTCATGGGTGACGCTGATGTTGTTATCGCCGGTGGTGTTGAAAGTATGTCTAACGCACCCTTTTTAAACATGGACGTTAGATCCGGTCACAAGTTTGGTAACGTTACTTTAATTGATTCATTAAACAACGATGCCTTAATGGATGCCTTCAACAAACAACCAATGGGAGTTACCGCAGAAAACGTTGCTGAAAAGTTCAACGTTTCAAGAAAAGAACAAGACGAGTTTGCCTACCAATCTCATATGAAGGCTGCTAATGCATTTGATAATGGCTACTTCGATAAAGAACTAGTCCCAATCGAAATCAAAAACAAAAAATCTTCTTATATTATGAAGGAAGATGAAAACATTCGTCGTGATACTTCTATCGAAGTTTTAAATAAACTACGTCCTGCATTTAAAGAAAACGGAACTGTAACAGCCGGCAATGCCGCTAGTCTAAACGACGGTGCCTCTGCATTAGTATTAATGAGTGAATCTGCTGCTAAACGTTTAAACGTTAAACCACTGGCAGTTATCGATGGGTATGCCGAAGCAGGATGCGATCCTGACTACATGGGATACGCTCCCTATGACGCTACTAAATCATTATTTGATAAACTAAACATTACTATGGACGATATCGACCTAGTTGAACTAAACGAAGCATTCGCTGCACAAGTTCTTGCCGTTGCTCATGACTACGACATCGATATGGACAAATTAAACATCTCGGGTGGTGCCATCTCAATGGGACATCCCCTAGGTGATTCCGGCGCTAGAATTGTTGGTTCATTGATTTACAACCTACAACGAACCAATCAAAAAAGTGGTCTAGCTACCATCTGTATCGGTGGTGGCATGGGAATGGCCATGAAGATTACACTACTATAGATAATTCTAATTAGTTTACTAAAAGTATCATTGTAGTATGCTATGAATAGGCTTGATTTACAAACGTTGCAAATTGCAACGTTTTTCTATATACTTTTTACTTATAATTTTCATAAAGGAAGTGTAAAAATGCCCGCAACATACTTAAAGAAATCAACTCAAGAAGACTTACCAGCAATCCTGGACATCATTCATTCAGCAATCAAATACTTACATGAACAAGGTATTGACCAATGGCAACACGGTTATCCAGCCGATGAAGACCTAGAAAAAGACGTTAAAGATGGTATCAACTACGTATTAATTACAGACGGTCAAATTGCAGGTACTGCAACTATCCACCAAGGAATTGATCCTAACTACCTAAAAATTGAAGAAGGTGATTGGATTAACGGTTCTGAAGCTCACTATGCCGCTATCCATAGAGTTGCTATCTCAAATGAATTCCGTGGTCAACATCTATCTGAAAAGTTGGTTAGTAGCTTAATCACCGTTTCACGTGTACTAGGTTTTAAGGATATCAGAATTGATACTCATCCTGAAAACAAAGGTATGCAACACGTTATCACTTCTAACGGTTTTGAAAAACGTGGTATTATCCATATGCGCGAAAATGGTCACCCATGGACCGCTAGATTTGCATACCAACTATTAACTAAATAATAGAAGGTGCTTACATGCTAGCAGACGATTTATCAGTCCAAATCAAATTAATCATTATGTATGCAATTGGTGTACTTGCATTATTAACATTGCTATTTTTCTTATACCGCAAGCATCAATCATTTAAAAATAAATATGTAGCAACTATCTTAGGAATTACCATCATCATGGTGTTAATCCTAATCGATGTAAGCACATTGCATTAAAAAAAGACGTTCATTATGAACGTCTTTTTTGTTTGTTATTTTATTAATGAATAACAACTTTAGTTCCGGTTGGTACTGAGCTGTTAATCCATTTAGCATCTGGGATCGATAAACGAACACATCCATGTGAGTTGGCAACCTTACCTAATTCGTGTGCATCTTTTTTCAAGTACTTTCCAGCAGCATTTACTGGCACAGAATGAAATAGGTAGATTCCGTGATCCTTGAATGAAGTCCAGTAGTTGGCCCCTTCTTTTGAAGATGCATTGTAGAAGTGACTACCACGTTCTTTTTGAATGTGGAATGTACCACGTGGAGTACCATCGTCATTTCCAGTTGAGCATAGCATGGTGTATAGGACCTTACCTGCCTTGTTTTTAACATAGACACGTTGTTTCTTTATTGAAACATCTAGCCAATTCTTCTTTGATAGTTTCATATTTGGGTAAGGCTTCTTTTCAGATGAGTGTTTCCATGCATTTTTTGATGGTCTAACCGAAGCAATTGCTGACACATCATTTGTACTATTATTGTTGTTAGCAGTCGATTTTGAGGTAGATTGACCGCAAGCTGTTAATCCTAATGCAATGATAACAGCAGTCAAAATCATTGCGAATGCACGTTTAAATTTAGTCATTAAATATCTCCCCTTGTCTTTAATTTTATTAAACCACAAAGTTAAAATTAATTCCATCATTAGAGAGATATTTGGTATAGTTAAACTTATATAAATATCAAACTTTTATAAGGGGTAATCGTTATGTCGAAGTCAAAAGCACTTTGCCTATCCATCATTGTTGCTATAGCAGTACTATTTTTAGGAAGCAGCAGTGTCAACCACATATCCGTTAGTGCTCAAAGTACTAAATCATCGACTCAAAGATACAAACTAAAAGGTCGCAAACAATTAAAAAAATATAGGCTAAAAAAGAAGACGGTTCAAAATAATAAAGCAACTAAAGCAAAAAAAGTAACCCGTAAAAGAAATTATTCTATTCACCGAAAGCATCGTAAAATAAAACATTATCAATCTGTTGATGGATTTAACTTTCCTGCAGATAGTCATCCTACCAATAAAGCTTCAGATTCATTAAGTTTGCCATCTAACTATCTATTTTATTTTGACAGTCACAAAAAAAGAATCGTTTTTAAACATCAAACCAACCATAACTTCATTAAGCAAAGCATGAAAACCAATGTTTTTCATCCTAATTCAGCAGACGTTAATAAGACTGTAAATATTAAAAAAATTAACATCAAAATGCAAAGACAGCTATCTAAGTATGCTGCCAAATTAGTTAATGACTTCAGACACAAATTATCCAATCACCACCCATATACCAAGGACTTAAAGGTGACTAACCGTGCACTTTTAGCTTCCAATGATGTTGCAAAAGGGTATAACAAGGATCACTGGAATTTTGCGACCAAAGGTAATCATGACGTTAAAGTCTTGAATAAGGTCTTTACCAAGTTTAAATACAACAGCTATGGTGAAAACATTGCAGCTTCCCTCCTAGCTAACTCATACATCAATGGACCAATCACACTTGCTAACGTTAAGGAAAGCATCTATGGTGCAATTTGTGCCATGATGTTTGATGATGCTGATTCCAATTGGGGACATGCTGATAACTTCTTAGGTATTGGTTTCGATAATTCAGCTAAACAGGAGTTTGGAGTTTCAATCGATAAAATGGGTCAAATTCACTTTGAAATTTATCAATAGAATTAAGAGACGCGACGACAATGTCTCTTTTTTATTTACGAAAATTATCAGGTTTACAAATGTTTCAAAACAGATATACTAATAAATGAATTAAATATAAAAATGCTGTCCACTGGGGTGCCGTTTTTCGGCTGAGATTACACCCATTGAACCTGATCTAGTTAACACTAGCGAAGGAAGTCAGGCGCACTCCAAGTAAAGAATTAGACCTAGTCTATCCAAGTGTACCCTTCCACCTTCGTGTGGGAGGGTATTTTTTTGTGGCAGCACAATGGAGGTATTATTTCATGTTTTCACATCAACTAGTCAAAGAAGCTAATCCCATTTTAGAAGCTATCTTTGATCACCCATTTGTTAAAGGTATCGGTGACGGTCACGTCGATGATGCCGCCCTAAAGTTTTATGTTCAACAAGACTTTCAATACTTATCTGAGTTCATCAAAATTTACGCTAGTATCATCCCTATCCTAAAAAAACGAGATGATATGAAATTTTTCGCTGAAAATATTGATTTTATTCTAAACAGTGAAATCCATCCTCACCACGTTTTCTGCAATATTGCTAACGTTACATACGAAAGTTTGCAACATGCCACTCCAAGTCCTAAGGCATATTTATACCAATCACACATGTACCGTGCTGTTAGAACTGGCAGTCTCGCAAATATCATCTGTGCACTGCTTCCATGCCCTTGGACATATAACGAAATTGCCAAACAACTTACTGCTACTGGTAAGAACACTGATGACAATCCATTCAAAAGTTGGATTGACTTTTACATCGCAGATGATGAAGATGCAGAAGGTGGTTTAACTAGAAAGTTATTCAACATGTTAGATGAATTAGCTAAAGATATGTCTGATGAACAAATCCAAGAGGCCAAGGGTTTCTTCTTAAAGAGTACCGAATTGGAATGGGAATTCTGGGAACAAGCCTTCTACCAACAAGATTGGCGATTTGCTGAAGTGGTTCATGGAGGTGGCAACAATGAATAGTAAAAAAGTCCCTCAAACATTAACAATTGCTGGATCAGATTCTGGTGGTGGCGCTGGTATGCAAGCAGATATCAAAACCATGCAAGAACACCATGTCTTCTCCACTTGTGTTGTCGTAGGTTTAACTGCGCAAAACACATTAGGTGTTCAATCCGTGCTACCTACCCCCGTCGACATGATTAACGCCCAATTTGACTCCGTCTTTAACGACTTTGACATCAAAGCAGCAAAAACCGGCGCATTATTTGACCTACAACGTGTGGAAACAGTGGTCGAAAATATTAATAAACATAATATTCACCCTATCGTAGTCGATCCCGTAATGGTCGCTAAGGGCGGGGCAAGATTGTTAGATGACTCTGGTATCGATGCAATTATCAATAAGTTAATCCCAATCGCAGATATTGTCACCCCCAACCTACCAGAAGCTGAAGTTATCTATGGTAAGAAGATTGAGAAAAACGACGATGTAATTGCAGCAGCTACTTATATCCAACAATTAGGAGCCAAAAATGTCATTATCAAAGGTGGCCACCAAGAAGGCGATACGTTATCCGATTACGTCCTATTGGAAAACGGCGTCAGTTTTACCATTGAAAGCCCTAAATATGACACTGTTAGAAAACACGGAACTGGTGATACGTTATCATCAGCAATTGTATCTAATCTAGCAAAGGGATTATCTATTAAAGAAGCTATCATTGAAGGAAAACACTATATTGATACCATCCTACAATCAGAAATTATTGTGGGCCATGGGCACGGACCATTAAATCATTGGGGGGCTGAAGATGAAATTCGATAAGCAACAATTATCCGTATACTTTATTGCCGGAAGTCAAAACGTTGGCGGTGATGTCGATAGATTAATTCAAATCGTTGAAAAAGCATGTCAAAACGGAATTACGATGTTTCAATACCGTGAAAAAGATCATTCCACTCTTTCTGATAATGAAAAACTAAAGGTAGCCATTAAGTTAAAGGAAATTACCGCCCAGTACAATGTTCCTTACATTATTGACGATGATATCGATTTAATGAAGAAAATTAACGCCGACGGTATTCACGTTGGTCAAGACGACACTAAGATTGAAAGAGTCATTGCTGAATGTCCAAATAAGATTATTGGTCTATCCACTCATTCATTAGAAGAAGTGAGAGCTGCCAACAATGTTGAATCAATCGACTATATCGGAATTGGACCCATCTTTGCCACCCAATCCAAGCTAAAAGTCAAACCAGCTATTGGAATCGACGAATTAAATCGTTTGTACCAAGAATCAATTCATCCTGCAGTTGCTATCGGTGGTATCAAGGAAGATAACGCCAAAGCAGTCTTAACCAATAATGTCGATGGTGTATCTGTAATTTCTGACATCATCGACAGCAATGACTTTAAACAAACAATTAACCATCTAAAGGGGAACGCATAATGACTACTATCCAACAAATTAGAGAAAATTCACCAATCATCCTAAATATTTCTAACATGGTAACACCTCAACACGTCGCCGATGCCATTAATTTCATTGGCGCCTCACCCATTATGTTTGATGACATCAAAGAGGCTGAAGACCTAGTTAACATTTCCAATGCTTTAGTTATTAACATGGGATCATCTAACGATGCAGACATCGCCAAATCGATTGCGGCAGGAAAGTATGCAAACCAAAAAGGAATCCCTGTAGTTATTGATCCAGTCGCCATCGGTGCTTCCAAATTACGTCAGGATAACTTTGCCAAAGTGGCAAAAGAGGTAAAATTCGATGCTGTCCGTGGTAATGCTGGTGAATTAGCATTTTTAGCGAACATTGAATGGAATGCTCAAGGTATCGATGCCGGAAGTGGTGATGGTGATCTTCATGAAATTGCGGCAGCAGTTGCTAAAAAGTTCAACTGCCTTACACTACTATCTGGAGTAATCGATGTAATTTCAGACGGCACAAAAACAATTGAGGTAAAAAATGGTCACCACTACTTTGCCGTCAACGTTGGCTGTGGTGACATGTTAGATGGAATCTTGGGAGCATGTCTAGCTGTCGACAACACTTTAAACTCAGCTGTATTAGCATCAAGCATTCTAAGTATTGCAGGAGAAATTGCCGGCGGTATTACCGACAACCTACCATATTCATTTTTATCAACCGTCTTTAATACTTTGTACCAACTAACGGATGACGAAATTAATGAATTTCAAAAATTAGGCTAATCTTAAAAAAAAGAGCAATCCGAAATGGATTGCTCTTTTTTATATTTTTCAATTATACAATTACTCTAGAAACGTAATTGTTAATTTTAGTAACTGCACTCTTACTTGCAGTAATTACTCTACCACCGTAAACCTTGTAGAAAGTCTTGTGGCCTTTCTTGATGATACCGTAAACATATAGTTTAGTACCCTTCTTTTCAGATTTACGACCTTGTTTTTGTAGCTTAATGTTCTTGTAAGCGTAAATCTTGTGAGCTTTTACGCGGATGCGGAAAAGTCTCTTAGCATGCTTTCTAGCATGTTTCTTAGCTGCTTTCTTGACTGTAGCCTTCTTAACATGTTTCTTAGCTACCTTCTTAGTAGCTTTCTTTGCTGAAGACTTCTTAACATGCTTCTTTGTAACTTTCTTAGTTGCCTTCTTAGCATGTTTCTTTGTAGTCTTCTTAGCTGAAGCTTTCTTTTCTGAAGACTTCTTAGCAGTTGCTTTAGTTTCAGACTTCTTAGTTGAAGTTGTAGTTGACGTAGTGGTTGTAGGTTCGTTAGTACCGTTACCATAATCTTTTACATGGTTTTGCTTAGCTAGTTTTTCCATTTTAACTTCATAAGCCGCTTGTTGCTTGTCATATTTAGCGTCTAGCTTATCTAATGCGGCTTGAACCTTAGCATCAGCACGCTTGTTAGCTTCAGATTCAGGTTGAGAACCGATTTTGTCGGCTTCTCTCTTTTCAGCGTCAGTTAGACCGGGAGCATATGATTTCCCAGTACTTGGTTCAGCTTCAGCCCAACCGTCGTCAGCGTGTGCTGAGACATGTGCTGATGCTAGAGTAGCGCCTGCACCTAATGTAGCTAGTAATACTGCGAATTTAGAAAATAATTTGGTTTTGTTTTTCATAATAATAAAATCTCCTTTAAATAATTTATGTAGTTTTGTTTACAGAAATTATTAGCGAGATTTCATAATCAATCAATCATGTCTTTTCGGGCGGAACGCTAGTTCCGCGGGGATTTGATAAAAAATGGTCTCACTAATAGCTCTGAATGAGTTAGACGCTAGATTTTTGTTCTTATAGTATCACGATTTGGTTAGCTCTTTGTTGAATATCTAAATTATCTAGCAGTTCTTACTACAAAATGTTTGTTTGAAGTAATTACACGACCACCGTAAACCTTGTAGAAAGTCTTGTGGCCTTTCTTAACGATACCGTAAACATATAGTTTGGTACCCTTCTTTTCAGCTTTACGACCTTGTTTGTGGTGGATGTTAGCTGACTTGTAAGCATAAATCTTGTGGGCTTTTACGCGGATGCTAAAAAGTCTCTTAGCATGCTTTTTAGCAACTTTTTTTGTTGCTTTCTTGACTGTAGCCTTCTTAACATGTCTCTTAGCTACCTTCTTAGTATCCTTCTTTGCTGAAGACTTCTTAACATGCTTCTTAGTAACTTTCTTAGCAGCTGCCTTTTTAGCATGTTTCTTTGTAGTCTTCTTGGTTGAAGCCTTTTTAGCTGAAGACTTCTTAGCTACTTTCTTAGTAGTAGTCTTCTTAGATGGAGTAGTTTGAGCTCCAGTTGTTTCAGCTGTTTCAGATGGTGTGTCATAATCTTTTACATGGTTCTTCTTGGCAACAGCATCCATCTTAGCATCATATTCAGCTTGTTGCTTTAGATATAACTTGTTTAGCTTGGCTAAACGTGCGTCATCCTTAGCGTCTGCACGTTTGTTAGCTTCGGATTCTGGTGTATTAATCATTTTTTGAACTCTAGCTTTGTCTTCGGCTGAAATACCTGGTGCATCTACGCTGCCAGTGTAAACTACACCGTCTTCCCAGCCATCGTTAGAGCTAGCAGCGTGAGCTGCAACATGAGCTGATGCTAAAGTAGCACCTGCCCCTAGAGTAGCTAGTAAAACTGCGCATTTAGATAGTAATTTATTATACTTAGTCATTATAAATTCCCCTTTTAAACTATGTAGTTAATTTTTCACCTTCCGCATTGACCTCACTTTGCTGGTAGACAAAACTAATTTGCTAAGTAAAATCAACTGCTATAAAAGGTTATTATAAAACTATAATAACATTGTAATCTGCATTAAAAAATAAAAAAATTTAAATACGAACAAAAAAGGACTGACTTATGTCAGTCCTTTTTTTATAACGCTTTTTCAATATGGTCTAGTGTTAAATACTTAGTATTTGAAAAGACAATATTAGCGTCTTTTAATATCTCAGCATCTCCTATACCGACTGAAATTTCACCTGCGCCGTTAATGGCAGCAATACCCACTTCAGCATCTTCAATACCAATACATTCTTCGGGGGTAAGGCCTAAAATTTCAGCACCTTTAACATAAATCTCTGGATCTGGTTTACCTTTACTTAATTCGGCAGGGTTAACTACCTTTTCAAAGTAATCACTTAATTGCAACTTTTCCAATACGGTTGGCGCATTTTTAGAAGCGGAAGCCAAAGAAATTAAATATCCATTATCTTTCAAGCTGTCTAAAAAGTCTTTGACTCCCGGGAGAATATCATTTGGCGACATTTGATCAACTAGATTTAGGTAGTTATCATTTTTCTCTTGTGCTAATGCCAACTTATCTTCTTCACTATATTTCCCCTGAAGATTTCCACGATCTAAAATCAGGTTCAATGAATCCATTCTATCGACCCCTTTTAAATCTTCAGCTAATTTATCATCCCAGGGAGTGCCAACTTTTTCAGCAATTTGTTTCCATGCCTTACTATGCAACACAGACGTATTGGAAATGACACCATCTAGGTCAAAGATAAATCCTTTAATTTTTTCTAATCCCATGGCTATTCCCCCTTTGATAAAATTTCTAACAATGCTTTTTCTAACTTGTATGACTTATCGTTGACAATGATGTTCATTGGTTGTCCATCTAGTAGTTTAATCGATGTTTTACCTTTAACAATGTGAATGTCTAGTAGTCTGCCGTTAAAAACAATTCTGAATTCAAATCCATCCCATTCAGCTGGTAGATGAGGGATAAGCTTTAATTCGCCTGCTGAAGTCACTTGCATCCCCGCAAATCCTTGAACAACACTTAACCAGCTTCCACCTAAGTTAGCCAAGTGCAAACCATCTTCGGTGTTGCCTTGTAAGTCGGTTAAATCCATGCGAACAGTGTCTGAGAAATAGCTATAAGCTTTTTCCATGTTACCCATTCTAGCGGCTAATGCACTGAAGATAGAACGTGATAGCGATGAATCATGAGTAGTAATTTTTTCGTAGTAATCAAATTCCCTCTTTAGTTGATCATCATCAATCGTTTCAGGGAACAACAAGTCTGCTAAAACTGTATCAGCCTGCTTGTTTACTTGGTATCTGTAAATGTTCAATGGGTGGTAGTGCAATAGTAATGGATATTTATCCTTTGGTGTCTCATCAAAAGGCCAAATCGCCTTGCTAAAGAAAGTCTCATCTTGTGCATTAATTTGATATTCAAAGTTGTATGGGAAGTAGATTCTTTCGGCAATATCCTTAAATAATTCTAGTTCCTCAACTGAAGCACCTAAACTGTTGAATCCCTCTGGATCTTCTTCCATTAAGATTAATCCCAGTTTGTATGCCAATATAAAGTTGTTTTGTGCCATTCTGTTAGTGAAGTAATTGTTGTCCACCATTGCAGTATATTCATCTGGACCAGTCACTGTATGAAATTCAAAGACGGATTCGCCATCTCTTTGTGCCCATGTCCCAAATTCTCTGAAGAAACGAGCAGTTTCTAATAGCATTTCGAAACCGTATTTTTTTAAGAACTCTGTGTCATGAGTTGCTTGATAATAGTTACCAATCGCATATGCGATATCACCATCTAAATGGTAAGCCGCTGTACTTGCTGGATAGTATGCAGAAGTTTCTTCACCATTAATCGAACGCCATGCAAAGAGTGCTCCTTGGTTAACACCTAATTCACGAGCACGAATTCGAGCGAAATCTAGCGTGTTGTAACGGTATATCAATAATTTCTTGGCGATTTCTGGGTTAGTGTAAATGAAGTAAGGAATCATGTACATTTCTGTATCCCAGAATGTATGACCTTCATAACCAGGTCCTGTTAACCCTTTGGCTGCGATGTTTGTCTTACCATCACGACCAGTAGCTTGGTTTAGTTGGAAAATGTTGTAATGAAGAGCTAAATTCAATTCGTCATTTCCAGAAATTGTGACTTCACTGTTTTCCCAAGTATCGTGCCAAAAACTAGCACTGTTTTGTTTAATAGTCTTAAAATCCTCTTTACCAAATTCAAATGATTCGTTTTTTTCACCAACAACAAATCCATAGGATACCTTAGGTTCATCAATTAAATATAATTTAGTTTCCAATGGACTATTGTTATCGAAACCATAGACAGTAATTTCAATGCGTTGATCTGATTCAGAAGTACTAATTGCTATAGTCTGAGATAAATCATCTCTCGATACAACTTCTCGTTTGATTGATTTTAGTTCTCTAGTCTTTCTAGGATCATCAATATCATCTTGAGTAACATTATTAACTTCTTCTAGTACAAAGTTTTTATCAACGTAGATATCTCCCTTGTACGAACCGGCTTCAAATGAATATTCAATTCCATAAAAATGCACTTCTTTTTGATCAATGGCTGAAGTGACCATCATTTTAATTGTTTGGTGTGCATCATTGCTTAATTCATATTCTTCAACCAACTTACCGTCAGATAAATCTAATTGCATATCTACTAATGTCGAATGAGTGAATTCATCATGACTGTCATCAAAGACGCGAATCTTTCTTAGGTTAGGTAGCGAAACAATGGTTTCATTTCTCTTTGGGTAATAGGCAGCTGCTTCTCCATAAGTGATTGGACTGTATTCGAAGAAACCGTTAACTAATGTTCCTTCAATTGCATTTGATTTAATTGGATTAGTTGCCCGAACCCCAAAGTGACCATTACCGAATGAAAAAACAGATTCTAAATTTCCGGGATTACTTGAACTCACGTCTTTTAGTTTTAATCTAATATCCTTAGTCATATTTAATTCAACTCCTTTAATTATTCTTTAACTGGTTTTACAAAGAAGACTGTTCCGGCAGCAATTAGTGCGCAAATTCCTGCTAGGAATAACATTGCACTCATTGATCCGTGTAGCATTGGGAAGATAGCAAAACTAGAAATCGAAGCTACAATTTGTGGAATACAAATTTGCCAGTTGAATAGTCCTAAGTAAGCACCTTCATTTTTACCTTTAACAGCACCTGTAATCATTGCAAATGCTTCCGTTCCAATTGTGATGTACATAATTCCAAATAGTGTAAATGGAATAATGGATAACATCTTTGAAGTTACAAAGTACATCATAATTAATCCTAACCCACCTAATACCAATGAAAATGATAGTATTTTTCTTCTTTGACTTGGTTTTAGACGAGCCAATACGAATGTTCCCCATAGAACTCCAGCTAGTGATTGAACGAATGTTAATACCCCATTCCAGTTACCAGCTGCTTGAAATCCTGCACTAGCAGGGTTAGTTGTATGCCAAATGTTTTCTGCTAAAGCACCAGTGCTGTAAGTCCATACAAATTGAACTGAGATGAATGAGAACATCATAACTGCTAATAATTCCCAGAAAATCTTGGGAGCAGTCTTTACTAATTCCCATAGACTTGGTGCTTTTTCTTTACTGTCTTCTTCTTCGATGTCATGGTATTTTGCGTATTCTACCGGGTCGTATTCTTTAACGTTTACAACAGTGTAGATAGTCGTTGCAGCGATTACGACTGCTCCGATGTAAAAGGCAATCTTAACAGTTGTTGGAACTTCACCTTTAGGAGCAACGTTTGAAAAACCAATTGCAGTAATCACGAATGGTAAGATTGCTGCTAGCATCCCACCTGCATTCGAGTAAATGTTTTGGAATGACCATGCTTTGTCTTCTTGGTCTGAATTAACCATGTCACCAATAATCATTCTGAATGGTTGTTGACACATGTTTGAAGAAACGTCTAGAAGCATGATAGTAACCGCACCAAATAGCAAAGCGGCTAATGATCCATAACCTAAACCTAGGGATCCAACGTTTGGTAAAACAATTAAAACAATTGCGGAAATAATTGAACCAATAATCAAATATGGCAATCTTCTACCAAAACGATTCCACGTCTTGTCTGATCTCTTTCCAACAATTGGTTGAACAATCATTCCTGCTAATGGTGGTAGGATGAAAAACCATCCCAACTTATTAGGGTCTGCACCAATAGTTTGGAAAATTCTACTCATTTGAGAAGTTTGTAAAAAGAACGCCATGTTTAAACCAAAATAACCGAAGGTAATATTAAATAATTGGAACCTAGATAGTTTTGGTAATTTTAGTTTGGATGTCATAATAGCTCACTCTCCTTTATCAAATATAATCATTTAGTGGCTATGATTACTATAGCGGCAATAATGTAAGCGCTTTACTAATCGATAACTAAATTATATTCCTTAAGTTTTTAATTAGCTACCACTTTTTAGTTAAGTCTTTATAAAGATATAATTCATTTTTTATACATTTAAGTTTCTGATTAATTGGTCCATTAATTATTCTTATGCTTATATTTTGCGCACAAAAAAAGCCGAACCTTTTTAACGGATCGGCACTATAAGATTTTTTCCTATTAATAAAAAAGGAGCTGACAAACGTCAGCTCCTCTTATTTTTAATAACATACAAAATATACTATGGCTATAATAATAACGGCGATTATCATTAATGTGTAACAAATCTTTTCAAACATATGAATTTCCTTCTTTGCTTCCGCATTTAATTTATCTAAAGTTTAGGCTAACTGCCCGCACTTGTCAATTTTGTTATATGTAATAAAAAAACGTTGGAATAATTCCAACGTTTCTTATATTTATTAGATGTATTGAACGATTGTCATCAAGATAGGAATAACAACGATGAACAATACAGTTGAAGTAGTTACAATGTTTGTAGCGTACTTAACATCCCCGTGTGATTCAGCAGCTAGGATTGGTAATACAGCTAGCATTGGAGTAGCTGATTGAACAATCATAGTTTGGCTAAACATTGTTGGTAGTGATACACCACCATGAGCAGCAGCAGTTAGGATAGCAATCATAACAACTGGAGCCAATACGAAACGACCTAATAATGCAACAACAGTATCACGGTCGAATGAGATACTCTTTAGACCAGCATCAGCTAATACAATACCAATGTAGATTAGTGATAGTGGAGTAACTAAACTACCAACGTATGATAGTGTTTGTGATAAGAAAGGTACCTTTAGTACTGGAATGTTTAGTAGTAAGAATACTAATGCAACCAAGAAACCAACAAGTGGCATTGGAATAACTTGTTTCCAGTTAATCTTGTGGTGTTCTTTTGGTTGACCTGACTTAGTAGGATCATCATTACTGATTAAGAAGACACCAAATGCCCAAGTAGAAACAGTGTTAATGATGTAGTATACCAAGAAGTAAGTCATTGACTTATCACCGAATAAGGCGATGTTCAATGGTAAACCAATGAAGATAGTGTTGGCATTAACAATAGCGTTAATAAATACACCACGACGACCTGGTCTAACCTTCATGATTTTAACTAGTGCAAATGCAATTAGGTAACCGATAACAACTGAGATAACACCCCAGATTAGGTAGCTACCGAAACTTACAAGCTTACCTCTAGTTAGACGACTTAACACCGCTACGAAAATTGAAGCTGGTAGGGCGATGTTTTTGATTAATTTAGAAATGTTCTTGCTGAATGTATCTGCAAACCAACCGGTTTTTCTTAATACATATCCTAATAACATAATTAGAACAACAACAAGGACACTTTGGATTGAGTTAATAAATACTCCCATTATGAATCCTCCTATTTGATATTAAAAATAATTATTGCTTAATTTAAAACACGATAAGTACTATAAAACACATTTAAAGATATAGTCAAAGGATAAGTTCATTATAAATATTTTTTATATCAACTAGCAAAAGACCGTCATATTAGTCTTTGTCGTCTTTTTTACGCTTGTTTTTTAAAGAAATTACTAACACAGTGGATAATGTAGAAATAATAAATAATACAATTACCATGATAATCATTCCGATCACTAGCATCCAATCCCTCCTAGTTTTTCATCTTTTGATAAAATTATAGCTAATTTTCAATTTTTTCTCAAAAAAATGTTGCATAAAATAAATAGATATGGTTTAATATTATATGTCGCTTGAGGTTACATCTCACAGACAAACTTAATATTTTGAGCTGTTAGCTTAAGGTAAAAGCACTCAGTCCTTTGCTGAGAAGATGGTGTTCAAAGCATCACAGCTCACTAACTAAAGTACTTTGAAGATTTTATCTTTGGGGTACTTTTTTGTTAAAGAATAAAAGTTTGTTTTTGTATATCTCACAAAAAAAGAGCCGCTTCTTAATTGAAGCGGCTCTTTTTTTAGAACTTTTATACATAATAAAAGCCATAGCATAAGCTACGGCTTTTTTCATATCCAAGATATGATTTTAGTGGAATTGCATACCACCATCTAGAATTAATGTTTGACCAGTCATGTAGTCTGAATCTTTACCTGCTAGGAATGAAACACCTGCAGCAATGTCTTCTGATTCAGCTAAACGACCTAATGCGATATCCTTAGAGAATTGTTGCATACCCCATTCGTCATCCTTACCAGCGTTTTGACCAACTTCATGGGCAATGTCCATCATCATTGGAGTCTTAACAATACCAGGAGCAAATGCATTTACAGTGATACCTTCACCAGCTAAATCACGAGCAGTGGTTTGAGTGATACCACGAATAGCGAACTTAGTGCTACCGTATAGAGTTAAGTTAGGGTTACCAACAACACCAGCTTGAGAAGTAGCGTTGATGATCTTACCACCATGACCTAGTTCGTTGAACTTAGCCTTGGCTGCTTGAGTTCCCCAGATAACTGATGCAACGTTAATGTTGTATACATTGTTGAATTGTTCTGGAGTAATAGTTTCAACTGGAGTAGTAGGACCTACACCGGCGTTGTTAACAACAACGTTTAGGTCACCCAATTGTTTTACAGTTTCTTCAACTGCAGCAAATACTTGGTCTCTGTCAGCAACGTCTGCTTGAACAGCAATTGCCTTACCACCATTTGCGTTAATTTCTTTTGCTACCGCTTCACCTTTTTCAGCAGTACGGTTAACAACTGCAACTGCAAAACCGTCTTGAGCTAATCTTTCAGCGATTGCTTTACCGATACCTTGACCGGCACCTGTAACAAATGCAACTTTTTGAGTCATAGTAACATCCTCTTTTCATCTTTTGTTTATTTATTCACAAAGCAATTATATACTACTTTTATTATTTTTACAGTACTTTTATTATTATTTTTTTATAAAATACATAAATTTTGTTATGTCTTACACTATATAATTTGAGGCAAATTAATTGAATTACACAATACATGAGTTTATCTTATAAATTAGTAATTCATAATAATTGAAAAAAGGACTTGATAATTATGGCTGAAAATTTTGACTATGATGTATTATACATCGGTGCTGGACATGGTACTTTTGACGGTGCCATGCCATTAGCTGCAAAAGGTTACAAAGTTGCTGTCGTTGAAGGCGATAAAATTGGTGGTACATGTCCCAACTGGGGTTGTAACGCTAAAATCGCTTTAGATTTACCAGCACAAGTTTTAGAAACTCAAAAACGTCTACAAAACATCATTAAGGGTGAATTAAGCATTGACTGGACCCAAAATATGTTAAACAAACATAAAGTAATCGATGGTATTTCTGGTGCCATCAAGGGTGGTCTAGAAGCTTTTGGTATTGATGTTATTAATGGCTATGGTAAGTTATCTGACCCTCATACTGTTGATGTTGATGGTAAGTCTTACACTGCTGATAAGATTGTCATCGCTACTGGTTTACGTCCACACAGATTAGATGTTCCTGGTAAGGAAATGGCACATGACTCTAAGGACTTCTTAAACATTGACGAACTTCCTGTTCACATCGCTATTATCGGTGCCGGATACATTGCAATGGAATTTGCATCTATTGCTAATGCCGCTGGTTCAGAAGTTACTGTTATCATGCATGGTGATCGTGCACTTCGTGGTTTCAATGGAGAATACGTTGATTCTGTAGTTAACGACTTAAAGGAAAAAGGTGTTACCTTTGTTGAAAATGCAGAAGTTAAAGAATTCCATGAAGAAAAATGCAAGACTACCATTGAACTATCAAATGACCGTCAAGTCTTCACTGACTACATCTTAGATGCAACTGGTCGTATTCCAAATGTCGAAAACATTGGTTTAGACGAAGTTGGTGTTAAGTACGATAAGAAGAGCGGTATTGAAGTAAACGATCATCTACAAACATCAGTTGATAGCATTTACGCTTCCGGTGACGTTGCTGCAACTGGTCAACCAAAATTAACTCCAACAGCTATCTTTGAATCACAATATCTAACAAGCTTATTCTCAGGTGCAACCAAGGATGCAATTGAATTCCCTGCTATTCCTTCAGTTGTATTTACTTCACCTCGTATTGCTCAAGTAGGTGTTTCAGTTGAAGAAGCTAAGAACAGTGATGACTACACTGTCGAAGAACACGATATGACTGCTGATTGGTATCGTTCAATTACCAATGAAAAAATCGCTAAACGTGCATACATCTTTGATAAAGAACACCATTTAGTTGGTGCTACAGAAGTCTCTGATGAAGCAGATAGCGTAATTGATTCAATCCTACCTGCCGTTGCTCTAAAATTAGACAAAGCCCAAATTAATAAGATTGTCCACTTGTTCCCTACTATTGGTAGTGACGCTTGGCAACATCTATAAAATATTAAGCAAAAACCACCCAAATGGGTGGTTTTTTTATTGTTGAAAAATAATTTAAAACGAGTCAATATATTTGTTTGAAACACTACAATATTGTACATTAATTAATATAGATAAAAATAATTAACGTAATAAATACGGAGGCTATAACATGAAAAATCCTAACTTTGATTACGATGTTGTTTACATCGGATCAGGACACGCTGCATTCGACGGTGCTAAAACTTTGTGCAAACAAGGTTTCAAGATTGCGTTCGTAGAAGCAATCGCCGTGGGTGGTACTTGCCCTAACTGGGGTTGTAACGCCAAGATCTCACTTGATGGACCAGTTACTCTAGCTAAGACCCAAAGACGTATGAAAGACATCGTTGAAGGTGACACTAAGCTAAACTGGAAAGAAAACATCAAGCACAAACGAGAAGGTATCCTACCAATCAAGGTAGATCGTGAAGCAACTATGAAAAGCTTAGGTATGGATGTTATCCATGGCTTCGCTAAATTTACTGACGCTCACACACTAGAAATTAATGGTGAACACGTAACTTCTGATAAAATCGTTATCGCAACAGGTTTAACACCTCATAAAGTTGAAATTGAAGGAACTGAATTATCACATGATTCAAGAGACTTCATGGAACTAGAAGACATGCCAAAGCGTATGGCAATTGTTGGTACTGGTTACATTGCCATGGAATTTGCTACTATGGCTAACGAAGCAGGTGCTGATGTTACTATGTTCATGCACAGCGACAAGGCATTACGTCCTTTCTACCAACCATACGTAAAAATCCTAATGGACGAAATGAAAGCATCAGGCATCAAATTTGTTGAAAACGCTGGTTTGCGTTCATTCAGCCAAGATGGTGACGAATACACTGTTACTTACGCTGACAACCAACAACTAACTGTTGACTACATTCTAGACGCTTCTGGTCGTGTTCCAATGGTCCACAACATGGGACTAGACGAAGTGGGTGTTAAATACGATGATAAGAAAGGTGTCCTAGTTAACGAATACCTACAAACATCAGTTGAAAACATCTACGCTTCAGGTGACGTTGCTGCTACAGGTCAACCAAATCTAACTCCAACGGCAACATTCGAATCACAATATCTAAAGCATTTATTTGCCGGTGAAACAGATCAACCAATCGATTTTCCAGCAATTCCATCAGTGGTATTCACTTCACCTCGTATCAGTCAAATGGGTGTTAGTGTTGATGAAGCAAACGCTAGTGATGAATACACTGTTGAAGAACATGATGCAACTAACACATGGTTTAGACAAATCACTAAGGAACCTGTTGTTAAGAATGCCTACATTTTTGACAAAGAACATCGCTTAGTTGGTTTTACTGAAATCTCAGATCAAGCTGATAACGCAGTTGACATGATTGTTCCTGCCATTAACATGAAGATGACCCCACTTGAAATTGAAAGAAATGTTCACCTATTCCCTTCAATTGGTCACGATACTTGGAAGAACATTTAAATCATTATTAACGAAAAATTAAAACCCGGTCAGATATATTCGATTGGGTTTTTTTGTTATAATTAAAGCACTATACAAACAGGAGGATTATTATGTACAATCGTCAAGAACAAAAGCAAGAGGCAAAATCACTGCTCCGTGAAAACCAACGTTTTTTCTTCATCTTATTTCTACCATTTTTATTAATAGAAATTGCTTCTTCAATTGTAAATAATCAAAGTAGATTAAATGATATTTTAAGTACTGATGGATCAATAAAATTAAGTAATACTGATATCCTTACTACTTCCACATCTATCATTGTATTTAGCATTTTAGCTGGAATCTTTTTAATGGGTGCATTCTACACCGTTTTTAACGTATTAAGAGGTAAAACAGACTTCCAAAACCCACTTAGAAAATCCTTAACTTTCATTGATAACCAACGTTTATTCTGGGGAACTGTCTGGGTATTTATTCTAAGAATTATTATTCTTGGTTTATGGTTAATCGTTCCATCAATCGTTTTCAGTCTACTATTTTTGGTCCCAGTGGTTGGTGCATTGATTGGATCAATCGGAATTATTGCTACTTCTGTATTCTTAATTATTAAAACTTTAGCTTATTCACAAGCTCTTTGGATTTACCGTGATGCCTTTTTAGACAACAAACCGGTAAGTGCATATGAAGCAATCACTTTAAGTAATAAAATGATGTATGGATACAAGTCTGACATGTTTGTCCTTCAATTATCCTTTATTGGATGGAACATTCTAGTTGCCATCACTTATGGAATCGTTGGACTATACGTCTACCCATACTATTACATTACTCTAGCTAAGTTCTATGAATTCGTAAAAGAACAATATAAACAAGATAACACTGTTTTAGATGTTGCATAAATAAAAAAATCCATAGGATAACCTATGGATTTTTATTTTATGCAAAAAAAAGGACCCAAGATATTATCTTGAGTCCTTTTTCGGAGTGAGTAATTAATCAATAGTTTTTATCTAATCACCATAACTGATACTGGTGAATATTTTGCCATATAGGCAGCTTGACTACCAAAATGACGAGCTAATCCTTTTCTTGATTCTGATCCTACAATCAATAAATCTGGATTAACCTTAGGAAGAACATCTTTAATGATGGTTTCCCCAGCTTCACCGGTTGATGCGATAACATCAACATCAGCTACACCGGCCGATTCAGCAGTTTGTTTGTATTTTTCTAAATGTTTTTCTAAATCTTCATACTTACCATGAACAAATTGTCCTGATAATGATTGGAAAACATTGATTTCTTCGTCTTCTAGTACTGAAACGATGGTTAGCTTTGCACCTTCTGATTTAGCACGTGAAATAGCGTACTTGAAAGCTAATAAAGCATCATCTGAATCATCGACAGCAACTAAAATATTCTTGAAATTAATTTCGACGTCCATGTTTTGCATAATTTTCGCCTTCTATTCTTGAATTTTTTATTTTAGTCTTCTCTGTTTCTTAAACGTCTGTTACCTAAGTATAGTTCAACTAATGTCCAGATTAGTAGAAGAATGATAACAACGTTAATGATGTTAGCAATTACACCAGCTTCTGCATTTTGAGCAGCAGTTGGATTGTCACTGAAGAAACCAGCGACAGCAGGTTGCATGTTAATTGCGTTTAAGTAAATAAGAACAATAACTGAAATCCAACCTAAAATCTTAACCCATAGAGTATTCTTGAAACGACTACCCATTTCTTGAGCACTATTGGTCATCATTAACAATGGAAGCATTGAGAATGGTAATGCGAATGCTAAGAAAATTTGTGAGTTTTCAATCAAATCATTGATTGCAGCATGTTGTTTTAGTGTTGATTCACCTGCGGTTAATAGCACACAGATAAGCACTGGAACAACAGAGATTAAACGAGTAATTAAACGACGAGCCCATAGAGGAACCTTTAAGTTAACGAAACCTTCCATGATAACTTGTCCTGATAAAGTACCAGTAATGGTTGAGTTTTGACCTGAAGCAAGTAATGCAACAGCAAATAATGTTGATAAAATACCTGACTTAGCAACACCAATTAGAATTGGGTTTGATAGCATCTTAGTATTGTTTAAAGCATCAAATAGACCGAAGAATGATGTATCTTGAACAGCACCAGTCTTAAATACGGCCACACCCATGATTAATAGTAAAGCGTTAACGAAGAATGCGAATGTTAATTGGATATTTGAATCCCAAGTAGCAAAACGAACAGTTCTTGCAACATCTTCTTCATCGTTATGGTCAATAGATCTAGTTTGAGCAATGGCTGAATGTAGGTATAAGTTATGTGGCATAACAGTTGCCCCAATAATACCTAAAGCACCTGATAGTGGAGTCATACCTGCAACAGGATGGTCACTAGCAAAAGTACGTTGAGTTGGTACTAATCCTTTAATTGCACCAAACCAATCTGGATTAGATAGTACAACTTCATAGATGAATACTACTAAGATAACAAGAATTAAACAAACAACAATTGCTTCAATCTTTCTGAATCCCACTTTAGTCAATAATAGCAATAATAAAACATCAAATACGGTAAGGAATACCGCTAAGATTAAAGGAATGTGGAATAAAAGATAAAGAGCAATAGCTCCACCGATAACTTCGGCGATATCAGTAGCCATGATTGCTAATTCAGTCATAATCCATAAAACAACACCCAATGTCTTTGAGGTTCTTGAACGAATGGCTTGTGCTAAATCCATCTGACTCACGATTCCAAGTTTAGCTGCCATGTATTGAAGTAACATCGCAATCAAACTTGAAATTAAGATAACAGACATCAATAGGTAACCAAAGTTTTGACCCCCTGTAATTGAAGTAGCCCAGTTACCTGGATCCATGTAACCAACCGCTACTAATGCACCAGGTCCTGAGTAGGCAAATAAAGTCTTCCAGAATCCCCAGTCCTTCGGAACTTTAATTCCACCGTTAATTTCTTCTAGTGAAGGACCGTTGGCATATTCAACGAAGCCCTTTTTTTCATGTGAAACGTTTTCACTCAAAGTTCTTCACCCTTTCTATTTTTAAGAACAATATAATTGTACACTACATTTACCCCTTTTTAAACATTTTTTTAGGTACTACTGAAAAATTACTCTATCATCTATAGAAAATATATCTACCAACGGCTTAATGTTTCAGTGTTTTTCCGAACATTAAAATAGATTTGACTTTCATTCATTAATGTTTCATAATACTTGATAATTTTAATCAAAATTAAATAAATGTTGGGGTGGAAAAATGCAAACAATTGATTTACTTGTTCAAAATGGAAAAGTTTTAAATGTATTCACAAACAGCTTCGAAATTAATGATATTTTCATTAATAATGGCAAGATTATTGCTTTAGGAAATCATCCAGACCTTAAGGCTAAAGAAATCATAGATGCTAATAACCAATTTGTGGTTCCTGGTTTTATCGATTCTCATGTTCACATCGAAAGCTCACTGGTTACTCCATCAGAATTAGGTAAAGTTTTAGTTCCTATGGGAGTTACATCTATTGTCGTAGATCCACATGAAATTGCGAATGTTTCCGGTGCAGATGGAATAAAATACATGATTGAAGATGCTAAACAAACACCACTAGAAGTCCTAGTAATGTTACCTTCATCAGTTCCCGCAACCAGCTTCGAACATAATGGTGCTACTTTAACAGCCAAAGACTTGCATCCCCTATATAATGAAGAATCCGTTATCGGTTTAGCCGAAGTAATGGACTATCCAGCTGTACATAATAAAGATAAGGACATGATTGCAAAACTAAAGGATGCCTTAGACCACGGATATCAAATTGATGGTCATGGTGCCGGATTATCCTTAGACCAACTAAAAGAATACCGCGAAAATGGTATTACCACCGATCATGAATCAGTTAGTCTAGATCAAATGAAAGACCGACTTACTGCAGGAATGAATGTCTTCTTAAGAGAAGGAACCGTCGAAAGAGATTTGCAAAACACAATCCAAGCAGTAAATGAAGAAAATGCTGACCGTTTTTCCTTCTGTACTGATGACAAATTCATCACTACCATCATTAAAGAAGGTAGCATCAACTTCAATATCAAGTTAGCAATTCAATACGGCCTAAAACCTGAAACAGCATACAAAATGGCCAGCTACAACGCTGCAATTGCTCACAAACTAGATAAGTTAGGGGCCATCAAAGAAAACTATCAAGCTGATTTAGTCATCGTTGACCACCTAGACCAGGTTGACGTTAAGACTGTCATCAAAAACGGGGAAGTCATGACCGAAGACAGTTTTAATACCACTCCTATGGATTTCGACGAAAACTGTGTCCACCAAAATCTATCGGTTGATGATTTAAAACTACCTTTAAACTCAAACAAATGCCACGTAATGGGAGTTATTGCTAATCACATTGAAACTACCCATTCAATTCAAGACGTTCCTGTCGAAGATGGCTATTTCAAAACTGATTTAAAAAACGACGTCCTATTAATGGTTGATGCCGAACGTCATCATCAATTAGGTACATACGGATTAGCATTAGTTCATGGTTTTAACATTAAAAACGGTGCAATCGCCACAACAGTAGCTCACGATTCACATAACATAGTAGCTGTTGGAACCACAAAGGAGGCTATTTATAGAGCCATTCAAGAAGTAACTGCATCAAAAGGAGGTATCGCCGTCGTTGATGAAGAAAAGACTTTAGCAACCATGCCACTACCAGTCGCTGGACTAATGTCTGATAAGTCCTGGCAATCAGCTAGTCACGAACTAGAAGAAATCGAATCTGCATTTAAAGAAATCAGTGATGGCGTTGACTTCGATCCTTTTATCACTTTATCTTTCCTAACACTTCCTGTCATTCCAACATTAAAATTAACTGATCAGGGCCTATACGACTTCGACCAACAAAAAATCATCAATGTAGAAGCTGAATAATTATACTCAAAGTCAAAAAAATAAGTAAATTTTTTTCTTTTTTACATAAGTTTATGTAAAAGAAATACCAATCACATGAACATGACATATAGTCAAAAAATATAAAAGTGCTCAATCCTAGTGGAGACACGGTGTCATCGTGAACTACCTATGCATTTAGGCTAGACAAGACATTTATAAACTTCTGAATATAATGAAGTTATCTTGTCCCTAAAATGGAGGTAGATAAAGTGAAAATTCTATTTGTAATATCCGTGATTTTTTATATTTTGTATATATTACAAGTACTATTTCTATTGGTTAATCATTCAAAACATTATAAACGCGAGAAAAGAAAAATTAATATTGTATCTAGATACTGTTTGTGGATTGTAATTCCAGCATTGAACGAAGAATCTGTAATTGGTGATACCGTTGTTTCACTAAGAAACGAGATTGATAAGCTCAATCCAAACATCACCGGTCATATTTTAGTAGTCGATGATCAATCCAATGACGACACTTTTGCAATTGTTCAATCAAAAAAAGAAATTGTGATTCAAACCACGTCTGACATTGCCCATACAGGTAAAGGTTCAGTATTAAATTTCGCAACAAACTTCGTTGAACAACATAAAAGTGAGGCTGCTGAGAATATTATCTTAATCATTGATGCAGATGGTCGAATTAGTTCCGTCGACATCGAAACCGCTATTTTTGACTTTCAAGAAAATCCTGGTCTCGGAATGGTTCAATCAGCCGTGAAAATGATTAACATTAACAATGCTCTAGAAATTGCTCAAGATGTTGAGTTTTGCGGAATGAACCGTAAAGCACAAATCACCCGTGACAATTTAGGCGATGGAATTGCCTCGGGGAATGGTCAATTTGTGAGTCTTGACATGGCCAAGAATGTGGGCTGGGGTAATGCCCTCTTAGAAGATATGGAGTTTACCCTTAGAGGGTGGATTAAAGGGTACACTAGTATCTTTAATGATCATGTTATCGTCAGACAACAAGCAGTGAGTAGTATGTATAAGTATATAAGGCAAAGAATTCGTTGGTGTACAGGCGGTCTGCAATGCTTTAAATACTTAGGAGATCTTTATAGAAGCAAGTATATTCAAATTGGATTAAAAATCGATTTAACAATCGATATGGTAATACCGTTTTTATATATATTTGTTAATATCATTAATATTTATGTGCTTTATCGACAAATATATACACTCTTTACTTACCATTCCGTAGATTATACGCTGATGTCTCTTTTATTTATCTGGATAGTAATAACTTTTCTGGCTACTATTTCGTATCAAAGGTACATTAATTGGTATTTTAAAAATCGTGAAAATCCTAAAATGCATCTATCGATATGGAGAGCCTTCATCAATACTTTATATTATTTTGTGGTTAACGTTATCACCTTCTTCATTCCAATTGTGAGTCTTTATAAAATCATGGTTGGTGAACTCAAATGGGACAAGACAGAACATTGAACGGAGTGATGAGGATTATGGTAAAGAAAGTAATTAGCCTACTTGTCTTTGCTTGTTTGGGATTGTTCTTTTTTAATGTATCAGCTCATGCCGATGACATTACAAATCAAATCAATTCCTCATATCAAGTTTCAGACAGCCAAGGTAAAGATGTAACTAGTCAAAATAATTTGGATTATTATACACAATATAAGTTGAAATACCATTGGAACATGGGAGATAACGTTGGTGTTAAGGAAAACGACAGTATTCAATTAAGCATCCCTCAAAACGTTAGAGTTGATGGAGCTAACAGTTTCCCAGCTTACAATACCGACAACGTTGCTGTAGGAACTGTTAACGTCAACAGCTCTACCGCAACTCTTACTTTCAACAGTAGCTTGATGGATAAGAAGATTAACCGCCAAGGTGACATCAACTTGAACGTATCTGGTAAAAACATCGATCATACAAGCAAAAATTGGTTTGTTAATAAAACTGGTTGGTTTAAAAAAGATGATCATAAACAAGTAACTTGGAATGTTGCTATGAATCCTGAACATAAGGATCTTAAAGATGTTAAATTGACTGATTCACTAGGAAATAACCAAAAATACGTTGCGGGTAGCGTCAAGGCAACTTCTGGTTACTGGGACGAAAACAACAACTTCATCCCTGATAATAAGGCAGTTCCTGCTATCACTGTAAATCAAGTAAACAACAACCTAGAATTTAGCTTTGCTGGTGCATTCAACAACGGTATCAACCTAACTTATGATACTGATGCTAATGGAAATCCTGATGGTGATGTTTACAAAAACACTGTTGCTGTTTCAGGTCAAGGAACTGAAAACAATGCTAATTCTTCAGTAACTGCTGCTGTTTCATTTGGTGGTAATGCAGACGTTAAATATGACAATGCAAAACCAAACGATAATAACAACAACAATGACAATAACCAACAACCAAATAACGACAATAACAACAACAACCAACAACCAAATAACAACTGCAGACCTCACAAATGGGGATGTGGATGGATTTGGAGTTGGAATTGGTGCCATCCTGTTTATTCAAACAGAAGTTATGGATTATTCAATTGTATCGACAAATGGGTTACTGGTATTTACAACTGGTTCGTCCCAAGTACTTGCCGTTTCTTTGGTGCTAATGGATTCTTTTCACACTGGTAAAGAATAAATAAAAAAGCTTATCCCGTTAAGGATAAGCTTTTTTTAGTGCAATATAATAATGATCTGAATAATAATCATAATCGAGAATGCTTTTATTATAAGGAATGAAAAGTATTACGATTTTGGGATAAATCTGCGTGACGGAGATGCATCACCGATTGCTTAAATTCTCGAAATAACTACCAATTGCTTTTTGACCATTACATCTTAATAAAAGAATTGCCACTTAAATACATCTTTAAATGCAGCATCTAAATACTAGAGAAGGTTCAACAACTTTTAAAAATGAAATTCATACGAAACTGTCATTATTAAAGCTTACGTGTACGTTATGAAACATAACTTAATAAATGATTGGGGGAATTTACTATCATGTGTGTCTACCATCACACAAAACAGTACATAATCATATGAATCAAAAATAATAAATAATAGCTAAACACTATGTGTCCTAATGGATCCACCTCAACCAATAAAAGGAGCAATGCTAATAGATAAAAGCATCACAATAATCCTACCAAATCATTGTTGCTAGATATCCATCGCAAAGTTATTGATGAGAAATAGTCTCTCAAGTTAGACTATTTATTCCAATTAAGAAGTAATCAACGAAAAGTGCATTATTTAGATTGCTTAAATTGTTTTAGGTTCATGTATTTTACATACAACCCATAACAATATGCATTTTCGATATAAACAACATACTGATTCATCATTCAACTACCATTCGTCCACCGAATTTTTTCATCGCGCGTTCTAGAAAAAATAAGAATGGTAATTAAATCAATATATTAAATATAGAGATTATAAAGATGTAAACTCCACAAAAATGATCATCTGTGTGCATCACTTGAGGAACAATTTTGTATTGTAGCACCACTTTTACATAATTTGTAGTTATAATTCAGTTAAGTTTTAATTAATAATTACAGGACTGAAACATTGCAACATCACCTTTTATCATTTAACTCTTAATTTTAATTTTCAGTCTTGTACGGCATAATCACAAAAAACGTAATGGATAAACTTAGTATTAACTAATAGCAAGAAGATTGAATCGTGCATAAAGTAATTTTCTTTTTTTACTTATAAATATAAATAGTCTTTAATTATCAATTTTAACTTTTCTAAAATTACTCACATTTTAGGCACAAAAAAAGAGCGAACTTTTTTCGCTCTTTTTATAGGAAGTGGATATGATAAGCTGAAACAAATTGAGTATAAGCTAAAATCAAAGCCAAAATTCCAGTCGCAATCTTAATGAATTTAACTGGTAGCACACGCACAATCTTAGGTCCAATATATCCACCAATGAAAAAGCCAATTCCCAGCGGTAAAACCAAGATCCAAACAACATGGGAAAAAAGTGAATAGTAGACAGTAGCAACAATATTTGCAGCTCCCATCGCAACATTTCTAATTGCGTTGCTTACAGTGTATTCGTTATATGTAGTTCTAGTTAGTAGGACTAATAATAAAATTCCTGATGCAGCGCCAAAATATCCACTGTATGCACCAATTAAATATGTAAGGACAATGATGGCGATATTCTTTAACCAAGTCCATGGAGTATCTTTTTTGGCTGCAGGATTAAAGTTCATCGCACCCTCAGTATTTTCATTAATTTCTTTCTTGTCAGGAAGCAAAATCATTAAACCACCAAAGGCAATAAAAAATGGCACAATATGAGTAAAACTAGATGATGGTAACGCAGTTAGCAAAATAGCTCCTGTAATTCCACCAAAGAAGATGATAACCATAATCTTAAATAGTTCCTTCCAGTGACCTCTAAGCTCACGGGTGGAAGAGATACATGATCCGACGGCATTAAACATTAGTGATGCCTTGTTAACCACATTTGCAGAAACGGCTGGTAGGCCAGCAAAGTATAGCAATGCAGGATAGGATACTAGTGATGATAACCCAGTGACCGTTCCCAAGATTCCTGCCAAGATACCCACAGGAATAAACAATAAAATAATCCAAATACTTACACCTAAAATAGTAATGACTTCTCATCTCTTTTTCTTCTAAAATAAAATCATAATTTCATATTAACATTTTTCGAATAAAAGAAAAGGATAAAAAAAGCACCTACCGTTATAAATAACAATAGGTGCAAAAATTTCATCTTTAGAAGAAGTAGAATAAGTGAATACCGTAAGCTGACACGAATTGAGTGTAAGCTAGGTATAGCGCTAAAATACCAGTAACGATCTTGATTAACTTAACTGGTAATACACGAACCATCTTAGGTCCAACGTAACCACCAATTAAGAAACCAATACCTAGAGGAATAGCTAGTGCCCAGTAAATGTGGGTGCTACCGTGTTGACCATACTTGAATGAGTATAGAATAGTACCGATAACGTTAGCTGAACCCATGGCCACGTTTCTGATTGCGTTGTAAACAGGGAATGGATCTTTACTTGTTCTTGATAGAACAGCTAATAGGATAACACCAGCAGCAGCACCGAAGTAACTACCGTAGATACCAATAGCAAAGAATAGAACAATCATACCGAAGTCTACAAGCATTTTCTTTGAGCCAATAGTTGGTTCTTCTACTACTTTAGCAGTAGGTGCCTTAGTAGTGTCCTTACTTGGTAATAAGATACCAATACCAGCAGCAGCAATAAATACAGGTACTGCATATTCAAAGTCCTTTGATGGTAAGAATGTTAATAGAATAACACCAACGATACCACCAAAGAAGATGATAGTCATAACTTTAAATAGTTCCTTCCAGTGTCCATCTAATTCGCGCTTGGATGAAATACCAGAACTTACTACGTTAAATAGTAAAGCGGAAGTATTAGTAATATTTGCTGAAATAGGGTTTAAAGCACCCCAATATAATAACGCTGGGTATGAGGCAAGTGAAGCTAGTCCAGTTACTGTACTTAAGATACCGGCAACGATACCAACTGGGATGAATAATAGCAATGTCCATACACTAAAACCAAAAATAGTGATAATGAAAAACTCCTTTATATATATCAATTTAAAATCCGATATATAAATTTATACATCTTATTTAAATTAAATACAACCCCTTAAAAACGCTAAAACGCTGACAATGTCCAGCATGTCAGCGTTTTCATAACTTTAAATTTTTTTCAATTTATTGCATGTTATTGATTGATTTTCAATTGAGAAGTACTTTCCGTCAACTTAATGCTTCCGGTCTTTAGTTTTCCGTCTCGATAGTACTTAACGCTTACTGTTGATCCAAGCTTTTGACTGTATAGAATATTCTTAACTTCGTCTTGGCTAGAAATCTTCTTACCAGCAAGTTCAACAATCACGTCATATTTCTTCAATCCAGCATTTTCAGCAGGACTATTCTTGGTAACTGTGTAAACCACAACCCCATTTTCAACGGATGATGGTAATTTTAGAATTGATTTTTGTTGGCTAACGGCAATGTTTGTTAAATCCACATATTGAATTCCAAGAGCCGGACGTTCAATCTTTCCGTTCTTCACCAGTTGGTTAATAATATTAACCACTTCGTTACTTGGAATAGCAAAACCAATTCCTTCAACACTAGTACCTTCACTATCAGAAGCTAACTTCATTGAGTTAATACCAATAACTTGTCCAGCTAAATTAATCAATGGACCACCCGAGTTCCCTGGGTTGATAGCTGTATCAGTTTGAATTACTGTGGCGGTGTTTCCAGTAGCTTGGCCATTTGACCCAGTCAAAGGAACTTCACGTTTCTTAGCTGAAATGATTCCTTGCGTTAATGATGATGCATATGCAGAACCTAATGGTGAACCAATTGCTAGAGAAGTTTCACCCACCTTAATGTTGTCGGAATTACCAAATGAAGCAACTGATTTAATCATGCTTCCGTTAATCTTTAACACAGCTAAGTCGGTCACACTATCGGTACCAACCACCTTAGCCTCTAATTGTTTTCCATTGCTTAACAGCACTTGAATTGCTGAGGCTCCGGAAACAACGTGGTTATTAGTTACGATATAAGCAGCGTTACCGCTCTTCTTGTAAATCACACCAGAACCTTCACTGTTCGCCTCTAGTTTGCTAGAACTCTTTCCTAGCATCGAATCAAATGAGCTTGAACTAGTTGATTTTAAGTTAATTACAGAAACAACTGAATTTTTCACAGCTTGATATGCCTTTTCTGATTGTGATTGCACGTTAACTTTTAAATTAGATGTTGAAGCTGTTCCACCGGCGTTAGAACCAGTTGGTACGGCAACATCGACGCCAGTGCTTTGTAACAAGCTCGCACCACCATAGGCGATTCCACCACCCAATAGTCCAGCCACTAAAGCAATTAATCCTGTTTTTAAAACAAATCGGTCACTTTTTTTCATAAGGTTTTCCCCCTATCAATTTTATTAATCTTATTATATTAAATAATCTTAAATCAAACTAAAGTGTAAATAATTTAGATGCCTTTTCAACGTCGGTATCTAATAAATCAAAATCGGTGCCTACCCCAAAATCGTTTTCTTCTAACATTGATGCTACCGTTAGATGAGCTAACTCCTTCACGTTATTGTGATGGCTTCTATGCCCAATAAATATGCGTTTAGTATCATATCCGATACATTCCATCAATGAGTTAGCACCATCTTCGTTAGATAAATGGCCCTCGTCACTCATAATACGCTGCTTCAATGACCATGGGTATTCCCCACTTCTAAGCATTTCAACGTCATGGTTACATTCTAAAACATATGCATTGGCATTATTGATAACACCGAAGATGTGATCTGAGATATATCCAGTATCTGTTAGAACAACGAAACTTTTATTGTGATGATGAAAATCGTAGAATTGCGCTTGCGCAGCATCATGAGAAACCGCAAAACTTTCGATATCGATATCACCAAAGTTCATTACCATATTTGGTGGGAAGATATTCTTTTGTTCGTTTGGAATCTCTCCAATGGTTTCATGCATTGCATCCCATGTTGGTTGGTTCGCGTAGACGTTAATTTGTGGGTAACGTCTAGCCAAAACACCGACCGCCTTACTATGGTCAGTATGTTCATGGGAAACCAACAACATGTCGACATCCTTCATTGAACGATTGATTGATTTCATCAATTTTTCAATTCTGACACCGCTCAAACCAGCGTCTAATAGTATTTTATGTTGATTAGTTTCAATGTAGGTTACATTTCCCCCACTTCCACTAGATAAAACACTAACTTTCATATCGTCTGTCTCGTTGTTCATTTTAATCCTCTTTCTAAAATTCTAATTAGTAGTCGATTGAGTAGCACTACTGCTATCCAAGATAGCACCATTAAAGGCATTGATTCTCTTAACTACTACTGAAGAGGAATCTGAAGTGGTATATCCAATTACCCAGGTCGGAATTAAAACAATATTGTTCTTAATTGATAGTAGTTGGGTGTAGTACAAACGAACCCATTTAATTTTTGAATTATCTGGAATTTCGTTGTATTGGTATAACCAGACTAAAGCCTTTGCTGGTGAAATGATATCAGTTTTTTCACGCAAAATACTAACATCATTCATATAACTCTGTGTATATCCTTCTAATAGATGATCATTACTAATGTTGAAGGTAACCTGACCATGTTTTGTACCATATAATAATCCGTCAGATGTTTTTTGTGAATACACAACACTGTTCTTGGTAGATAAGTCAGAATTGTATTCATATTCCGTGCCATGTGAAATGAAGCTGGACTTCTTCATCAACTTATCTAAAATGTCACTATAATCACCAGAATATAGACCGATTGGTCGTTTGAACGTACTTCTTAAAAAGTGATTTTCATAACTTACTTTTTGATTTGATAACTTATTTACATCATTATTTAAAGTGTCATCATTAACTGCGGATAGATAGTATCCGGTTTGACCACTTGTAGATAGTTTAGGTGCTACAGTGATTTGATCATTTTGCATTTGCTTAATGATTTCGGTATCACTACCTTGATTACTGTTTTCAGTTTGAAGATGTGAATTTTCTCTAAAAAGTGAGAATAAGAAGACATCAATCATTACAAAGATAATCAAGAAAATGATTTGTATCTTTTTAAAGTCCATGTAGCTTTCCTCCTATCTTATTGTGGTCCCTTTGATAACATTTGGGTGTAGTTCATGTACTTACCGTTATATTTAACGAACCAAGTTGGTTGTAAGGTAATTAGAATGTTTGATGATTTTGTATTACTCCATTGGTAAGCTAATTCAATGTCTGTAATCTTATTGGAACTGTATCCATGATTACGTAAACTGTTCAATAGTTCGTCGGTAGTAATTAGTTTAGTATCCTTACGTCCGGTTGGTACCGGAATTTGAAGGGTATTCAATGAGAAGTTGTACTTCAAGGAAGTATTGTCAACTAATCTCATTTCGATTGCTCCGTAATTAGTTTGGTCAAAGATTGGGAAACCTTCAACGTAGTTTCTATAGACAACTTTAGAATTCTTAGAATCGTAATTGAAGAAACGAATGTTGGCCAATGTATCACTAACTAATAGCTGAGAAATATTTTGGTAAGAATCAGTCAAGAACTGAGTCATATTGGTAGAAATATTGCCTGGATGACTATCATAGTAGTTGACCTCACCATCATTTGAAAACGACAATTGACGGGAATTTTCGTCATTGTATACAGTTGAGTTGCGATGACGTTTTACACTGATATCTTGTGAATCAGATAGCAGTCTCGTCACGTAGTAATTTTGTGAAGTTCGATTAATTAAGTATCCATATTGAGGCATTGTAAATGACTTATAAAAATCAATAAATGGAGTATGATTAATCATCTTCATCTTAACGGGAATTGATCTTACGTTATCCTCAATAACCTTTTTAATTCCGCTCACATTAGTGTCTGAAACGTGAACCTTGTAGACCTTGTAGTTGTGATCAGAGAATAAATAAATATCATTACTATCATCAAACGGAATTACGATTCGATTAATTGAAACGTTAGGTAATGATTTGAAATTCTTACTAATATATTGGCTAACAATTTTTAGGTTCAAATCATCCGGATAGTTTAGCATCACAGAATCATCCGTATTTAGATACTTAAGGTAGTTTTTTTCATTACTATTTAATTCCGTAAATTTAGGATCTTTGTAGTTATTCATTTGTTGGCCAATTTCAGTGGTTAAGTTAACTGATTGGTTGGTTAGAACGTATTGCTTACCAGAATCTTTGGTTCTAATCACCTGAGTTGGTGAGTAAATTGTCGACATTGGTTTAGCATCAATCTGACTACTTTGAGTAGAAACCTTTTGACTTGAACGATCGTAGTGAGCTGGATTAATCAAAATGGAGGCAGAAAGGGCAAAACTGACTACAACTGCAATCGTTAATAATGCTGGTAGTATAAAATATTTAATCTTCATCCCATAAGTCCTCCTCGATTGGTTCATATGGTAGTGAGATATAGAAAGTAGAACCTCTATTTTCGGTACTTTCTACCCAAATCTTACCGCCAAGTGCTTCAACCACTTCTTTGGAAATTGCTAATCCAAGACCAGTTCCACCTTGCGCTCTGGAACGAGCTTTATCAACACGGTAGAAACGATCAAAAATATGTGGAATGGAACTTCTAGGAATCCCCAGTCCTTGGTCTCTAACGCTTAAGATAACGTTGTGCTTGGTCTTGTATAGTGAACAAGTAATTACTCCCCCATCAGGAGAATATTTGATGGCGTTGTTCATTAAATTATCGATTACTTGAGTAAATCTGTCGGTGTCGACTTCTACCCATAGGTCTTGTTTAGTAAAATGACGTTCAATGCGGTAATGTTTATTTGGCTTTTCGCTATTGTTGTCATCTGACTTAATAATCATGTCGAAACGATTCAAAATATAGTTGAATAATTCGGTGATGTTAACTAATTCCTTATCAATCTTCTGTGTTCCTGAGTCCATTCTAGATAAGGTTAATAGGTCATTAATCATTCTAATCATACGGTCTGTTTCTTCTTGCGTAACCTTTAAAAAGTTTGGTGCAATCTCTGGGTCCTTCCAGGCACCATCTTGTAAAGCTTCAATGTATGAGTGAACACTGGTTAGCGGTGTTCTTAATTCGTGAGAAACGTTTGAAACGAATTCCTTACGGTCATTATCAATCTTTTGTTGTTCGGTGACATCATGTAGCACACAGACTAGTCCAGATACAAAACCAGAGTCTCTTTGAATTAATGAGAAGTGTGCGTGTAAGATTAAATCATGATCTTTATCAGAACGATCAATGATTGTTTCATCAGGGTTTTCGATTAAGTCACGTAGACTATATTCTTTTCTAATATCCAAAATGTCTAGAATTGAATTACCTAACGCATCTTGTTCAGTCGTTTCTAGGAAACTTGCCGCTTCATCATTCATGATGATGACATATCCACGACGGTCGGTCGCAATAACCCCATCAGTCATGTTGGTTAGAACGGAATCCAGTCTTTGACGTTCTGATTCAGTTGATTCTTGGGATTCCTCAACCTTAACTGAAAGGTTGTTAACAGCATTGGCAAGTTGTCCTAATTCATCACGTCCATAAACGTGAACTTGACCAGAGTAATCCCCACGAGCAATTTGGAGAGTTTGTTTCTTCATTTCATCGATTGGTTTGGTAATCGCCTTTGAAATAACAATAGAAATTAATAAACCAGATAAAATAGCCACAACAGCGGCAACAACGTAAATAACCGTGATTTGGTTAATTTCGTTATAAACGGTATTTAAATTAGCGTGCACATAAACAACACCGACTAATTCGTTATTACTACTCTTGATTAGCGGTGTGATAATAGTATAATAACGCGAACTATCGCCCGGGTTACTAGTAATTGAACTAGATGAACGACGGTTAATAATCGCGTTTTTAATATCTGTTCTAAAGTTTTTTTGGCCGACTGAGCTTTGATCACCAACTTCATTAGTACCACGAATAGTGTTCTTAGCGTCTACAACCTTAATTTCGGTGTAGTTGTTACTATCAATGTTAGATAATAATGACTTAATTTTTACGTTGGCATTGGCAATATTAGAGCTAGAAAGCTCATTCGTTAAGGTTGTGTTCACGTAAGTAGGAACCTGAACTTGTTTTTTAAATGAAGCCATATTCTTGTTTTCCAATTGGTTAACAAAAACGGCCCCAACAATTTCTAGGGTCACCAATAAGATTAGCGCAAGCACAAGCGCAATTTTAAAATGAATTGATTGAAAATACTTAATCTTACTATTCACCGCAAACTACTCCTTAGTTCTGTCGATTATTCTTGTTCTGAGTTGCGTAGGTAGTACCCTACCCCACGTCTTGTGATTAGCCAGATTGGGTGACTTGGGTTGTCTTCAACCTTTTCTCTTAGACGACGAACAGTAACGTCAACTGTACGAACATCACCAAAGTAGTCGTAACCCCAAACCGTTTGTAGCAAATGTTCTCTAGTCATTACTTGACCAATATGTTGAGCTAAGTAATGTAGCAATTCGAATTCACGGTGAGTTAATTCGATATTTTCACCACGTTTTGTAACGGTGTAAGCTTCTGGATGAATTACTAAGTCACCAATCCTGATGTCCTTGTTTTCATTATCAGAAACTTGTCCATTGTCGTTGCTTGATTGACGACGCAAATTAGCCTTAACACGAGCAACTAATTCTCGGTTTGAGAATGGCTTAGTAACATAGTCATCAGCACCCAATTCAAGTCCTAAGACCTTATCCAGTTCAGAATCTTTAGCTGTTACCATGATAATTGGCATATCGCGAGTCTTTCTGACTTCTCTAGCCACTTCTAGTCCATCAACCTTAGGCAACATTAAATCTAGGATAATCAAATCTGGGGATTCTTCTTCAACTTTTTGAAGTGCTTCTTCCCCGTCATATGCGACTACAACGTCGTATCCTTCTTTTTCTAAATTAAATTTTTCAATATCTGTGATCGGTTTTTCATCATCTACTACTAAAATTTTTGCCATAATATTCTATCTCCTTAACAGGAATTGATTTGTTTTTGTTTATTTTAACGTTAACGAAAAGCTATCACTTCAAGGATATTTATACTTTTATCTATTTTTAAACCGTTAACTTACTACATTATAACACGCTTGGACTTTTGTTTTCTAAACGTAATGTTCTTGCAATGAAGATTTAAAATATGACTTTTTCCAAAAATAGGGGTTGTCAAAATAATAATTATCATGCTATTATAAATATCGTTGATTTGAGGCAAGGAATTGATTAACATCTTGTTAATTAATTAAAAAAAAGTGTTGCAATCCTTACTCCAACGTGGTATTATAGTTTTTGTTGGTTGATAGCCGACAGATAATATTTTGGGCAGTTAGCTCAGCTGGCAGAGCAACGGACTCTTAATCCGTGGGTCCAGGGTTCGATCCCCTGACTGCCCATAACTGATAAATCTGATGTGATGGTTTAATAACCTATTACATCAGATTTTTTTGTTTTCAAAAATTTTTCTGCAATATTCACCCCATTCACTAATCAGTAACAAAATACCGCATGGTTTATCCAGTATTAGACTTGATAACTTAAGTTAAATTGAAAGAATCGCTATTTTAACTTTATTTATGCTACTTTGGTTAGCTGCATATAAATTAATTAATAAATTGAGCAAAGACAAAAAATAATACTTACAATATAAAAAAAGCAGGACTTCGCTTTGATAGCGAGGATCCTGCTTTTTTGTTTTTACTTATATAGTTCAATAAAATCATCCAATTTTTTCATGTTTCGTCCTTGAAAGTCAGAAACTAACATGACTGTACTTAGATAATACTTATTATTCCGACCATCAGTTTTAAAACTGAAGACCTTTCTAAGGAACCCACCTCGATAACCTATATCAGATATAGACTCTTTTGGAACAAAAATATTTTTTCCGGTAAATCTTGAAAGATTATTAATTCCAATGAATAAAATACCATCTTTTTCAAAAGATAAAACAAACCATTTTTGTGTTAATGCTGCAAATGCTGTAGAAATCATCATTCTCCCCATATTTGCAGTTTGAGCAACAACAACATTATCGGCAGTGGGTTCTATTCCCATGGCTCGCTTATATGCAATAACACGATCAGATTTAATATCATTTCCATACCCAATTTTAGCAGGTACAGGTGCATTAACATTAATACTATGTACTTTTTCATTATCAACAGATGAAAAACCACTGCTTTCAGTTAAACTGTTACCACAATTTGGGCAAAATTTGGTAACTGAGACTAGCTTATCTCCGCAATTTGGACAAAATTTCATTGCCATTTAAATAACATCTCCTCAGATTAAAGTTTGACAAATTGTCTTTTAACATTTCACCAAACATTAAAATCATATCACAACATAATAAATTATATTTATATTTTTAAAAATAGATAGTTGTTCATTTTATATCAACAATGTTAATTCATCATATTTTCTAATATTTAACTCATTTATAAATGATCAAAAGCTAAGTGATTTAGTCATTTCATTCGTATTACCTACGTTTATAGTAAATGTAACTTTTATATTAAAATTAGAAAAAAATGAGAACAATGGTTGTATTACAAAAAATAAGTGATATACTTTGGTCAATAATAAAAAAGAAAAGGGGTACCATTTTTATGTTTAACAATTCAGCAATGATGTGTATGTGTATGAACAAGTTAGCACTGAGTGGTAACTCTTTTTTCATACACTTAATTTGTTGAATTGATAAAACCTTAACTTGGGCTTTAAAATATTCGAATTAAATGTAAGGGACTACCTTCAGTGTAATGCTGATAGGTGGTCCCTTTTTTATTATTAAAAAATTTATAGGGGTGGTTAGTATGAGTAACATTCGTGATGATTTAATCAGAGCATTTAACAATGAAGAAGAAAGTATAGTTCCGCTTTCTGTTTGGCATCACTTCACGCCAAACGAACATGTCCAAGCAGATAATGATCAATATTTTGTCAATGCAGATATTTCCAATGAATCAAAATTTGTCGAAAGTGTAGATTCAGATTTTGTAAAGTTAATGAATGACGGATTTTTTACATACAATTTAAACAATGTTGAAAATCCTAATGAAATAAGTTCACTGAATAAAATAACTGAAATTAATAACGATAATATCTGGTTAACTAATCAAAAGAAAATTTTAGAAGAACAAATTAAATCAATTGATTCAAACAAATTTAAATTTAGTAATGTATTCTCCGCCATTACAATATTTAAATGGATTTTAATCGCCGATCAACCAGATATCGACGTTGAGATATCTAATAAAAAATTTGCTGATTTATACGAAAAAGATCCCCAAGTTGTAATTCATGCGCTGGAGGTTATCAACAAAGACATTAAGAAACAAATCAAGTTAGGACACGATGCTGGAGTTGATGGAATTTTCTTCAGTACTCAGGAAATTCAAGACCCAAGAATTGATAAATCATTCTTCGATGAAGTTCAAAAACGTTTGGACGGTGAATTAATTGATTACATTAATCAAAACTTTGACATTGGTATTTTACATATCTGTGGATTCGCTGGTGCACAAAACCATCTAAAATGGTTTGTTGACTATGATTTACCGGTATTTAACTGGGCAACTAAATTCGATGGATACTCACTTAGTGAAGGAAAAAAACTATTTAAAAATAAAGTCGTTTTAGGTGGATTAGGTAACACTGATGAAGATGTACTAGTAAAAGGCAGTAAAGAAGACATCCAAAACGAAATCGATAAATTATTAGATGAAACGGGAACAGCCGGAGTAATTATTGGGGCAGATTGTACAGTTCCTAGAGATACTCCTGATAATCACATTAGATGGGCATCTCAAGCAGCACATACCTATAATCAAAGGAAAGGACATTCAAAATGACATTGTTAAAAATTAACCATCTGAAAAAAAGTTTTAATAAAAAAACAATTTTAAAAGACGTAAATTTGGAAGTAGATCAGGGTGATGTAATTGCAATAATCGGTCCAAGTGGTTCAGGAAAAACAACATTTTTAAAAAATATTAATCTACTAGAACATCCTGATAGTGGTTCATTATCAATTGAAACCAAAAAAATAGAATTAGAAAATGTCAGCACACAAGATGAATTATGGCTACGTCGACATATTGCGATGGTTTTCCAAAATTACGCATTATTTAAAAATAAAAACGCATTCGAAAACATTACAACCGGATTAATTTACGGAAAACATCTTGATAAAAAAACAGCACAAAAAATTGCCGAAGAAGAACTAAAGCAAGTAAATATGCTAGATAAAAAAGACTTTTATCCATCTCAACTATCAGGTGGTCAGCAACAAAGAATCGGAATTGCTAGAGCCACTGCTCTTAAACCATCTGTAATTCTATTCGATGAACCCACTTCAGCACTTGATCCAGAATTAGTCGGAACCGTAGTGGACGACATTGATCAATTAGCTAGAAATGGACAAACCATGATTGTAGTTACCCATTTAATCTCATTTGCCAAAAGAATTGCTAATAAAGTTATTTTCTTTGAAAACGGTGAAATACTAGCAGCTGGGACGCCTGAAGAAATCATTGATCATCCCAAAAATGATCGAATTAAAACATTCCTAGCAGCTGTATCTAGAGATAAGTAATGAAAGAAGGTGACTAATACATGAGCTTGTCAGAAATTATAAAAAATCTATTATCTGGACTACCCAACACTCTTTTTATTCTAATTACATCATTTATTATCTCGAGTGTAATCGGATTATTGGTAATGTGGGTATCGCTACAAAATGATAAATTTTCCAGAGTAATTTCTAAAATTTATACTGGTCTATCAAGAGGAACGCCCCCCTTACTAGTATTACTATTAGCGTATTATGAATTCCCTCGGCTATTATCATTCGTAGGAATTGATGCTAATGATTGGAGTAAAAATTTCTTTGCGATATTTGGTCTAGCAATTGGATTCGGTGGATATATGGGTGAATTATTTAGATCAGCATATAACGACATAGACAGTGCCCAATTTGACGCGGCATACTCAGTGGGTATGAATAAAAAAGATGTTCTAAAAGTTATCATTATTCCTCAAATGTTTACCCTAGCACTCCCCAATATTCAAACGATGTTCTTGAGCTTTTTAAAAGCCACTTCTTTGGTATACGTCATTGGAATTGCTGATATGTATAGAGATGCCACGACACTAGCTAATGCTAGTCAAGGAGTATTCCAGCTAAAAATTTTCATCGTACTAGGAATAATATACTGGATAATTACACTAATATTTGAGTTTCTATTCGGTCTATATATCAAAAAACATAACTACAGTTAGGAGGTGAAACAAATGAATTGGAATTTTATGTTTCAATCAATGCCAAAATTACTTTCTGTTTTACCAGTTACTATTTTTCTATCATTTATTGGCATCATCTTTGGTTTAATCCTTGCGGTTCCTATTTCAATTATTAGAGAAAAACGAATACCGATTTTATCACAATTATTTGATATTTATATATCACTGTTCCGTGGAATACCTATAATTGTACAAATTTACATAGTATATTATGGGCTACCCAGACTATTATTTCTGCTTAATCAGAATCATCCAGGGGCAAAAGGCTTCACTATGCCGAGCATGATTATTGGAATTGTCGCATTTGCCTTAAACTCATCGGCCAATGTATCAGAAGCAATTAGATCAGCATATCATGGTGTGGATAAATCACAATATGATGCTGCATTATCAGTCGGATTAACTAAAGCTTCTGCTTTTCAAAAAATAATTATTCCACAATTAATTCCCAATTTCATTCCAAACTTTACAAACATCTTATTGGATTTAATCAAAGATACTGCTTTGGTATATAACATTGGAATTGTTGAAATTATGGGACAGGCCAATATTTTAGCTTCATTTAGTTTTAACTATTTAGAGGCATATCTAGATGCCCTAATCATCTACTTAGTAGTATGTTTCGTATTTGCAAATCTACTTTCATTGTTAGAGAACAAAATTAAAAAACATGTATTTGCATGAAGAATGGAGAGATTAATATGTCAAAAAAAGGTTATATTTATACAGGAATTATCGCAATTATTGTCGTCGTTATTGGTGCAGCACACTTCTTATCTAATAATTCACAGAAAGCTTCAAAAAATCACGTTCAGGTAATTAACGTTGCTGGTGTTGCTGATAATCATCCATACACTTATGCCGATGGTAATAAGATCGGTGGATATGATGGTGAATTACTACGTAAGTTAGACGCTGATTTACCTCAATATAAATTTAAATATTCAACAACCTCACAAAACTCATTATTCGTTGGTTTATCAAGCGGTAAATATGATATTGCATCATCTGGTTTTTGGTATTCATCAAAACGTGCCCAACAATACCTATTTTCCAATCCAACAGCAATTGCTGATTTACGTCTAGTGTACCGTTCAAATGAAAAGAAAATTAACAGCTTTACAGATATTGCAAAAAGAAATCTTAAGTTAGCTCCTATTTCAAGTGATGATGCTAGATACAACTTTATTGAACAATACAACAAAGATAATCCAAAAAACAAAGTTAACCTATCTGCCATCGGTGACATCAGTTCAGGTGATGCTTTGAAACAACTTCAAGAAAAGCAATTCGATGCTGTCTTCTATCCATACCAAGCATTCATTGGAGTTCAAAAAGCTGGTGGAGCCAAGGGGTTAAGCGTATCACCATCGATTGGTGTTAAAAACGACTACATCGTTGCAAGTAAGAATGACAAAAACAAACAATTGTTAGATGCTATTAACAAGGACTTAAAGAAGTTAAAAGAAGATGGCTATTTGGATAAACTTTCAAAGAAATGGTTGGGTGAAGATACATTCAAACTTCCACATGCTGAAGAAAACTTCAAAAACAATAAAGGATAACCACAAAAAAACTTCCAGATTGATTTCTGGAAGTTTTTTTATCATAATTGTAAAAATCATTGTTGCAACAGCATTATAATGAATAATTTAATTAAAAATATCTACGTTTCTTTCATATTTATAAGCGTATTTTTAATGACATTTACACTATTAGGATCAACCACTATAATCATTTTAAATAGTCTTGAAAGGAAGATTTAGTGAATTATTTCTTATCAATTCCCATCATTTTGTTGTCCGCATTAATTATGGGAACAATTTTTACAAAAATAAATCTGCCATCAGTAGTTGGACAGTTAGTAGCTGGAATAATAATTGGACCAGCAATTTTAAATATCGTTAAAACTACAAGTTTAATTTCATCGTTAGCTGAATTAGGCGTAATTTTATTAATGTTTATTGCTGGGTTAGAAAGTGATTTAAATCTACTCAAAAAATACTTGAAACCAAGTATAGTGGTAGCAATATTAGGAATCATCTTTCCGGTTATTGGTATTTTTTATACTAGTAAATTGTTTCACCTATCAAATGTAGAAAGTCTCTTCATCGGTGTCATCTTTTCAGCAACATCCGTTTCTATTTCGGTTGCCGTACTAAAGTCAATGAAAGCCTTGAACACAAAAGCTGGTGTGACAATCCTAGGTGCTGCAGTTGCGGATGATATTCTTTCAATCTTATTGCTAAGTATTGTTATTACGTTTACGGGTATTGATTCGTCACAAGGCAGTTCTAACATTATCATTTTGATATTAATGCAAATTGGATTCTTTATTTTGATTTGGTTTTTATTCATCTTAGTCAAAAAATTCAGAATTACACTCATTCCTACATTGGCACCAATACTCGGATTAATTCTTTGTTTATTATTATCCTCTCTAGCTGAACACGTTCAAATCAGTGCCATTACCGGTGCATTCTTCTCCGGAATATTGGTAGGACAAACTAAATACAAAGAATCAATTAACCACGAAATGAATCAATTTGGTAATTTGTTATTCATTCCTGTTTTCTTTGTTAACGTTGGACTTAACATGAATATAAAAGGAATTATAGACAATATATCATTATTCCTATCATTATCCATTATTGCGGTAATTACTAAGTTTTTAGGAGCATATTTAGGATCACGTTTCTTTAAATTCAGTCGTTTATCAGCAACTGAAATTGGTGTTGGAATGATTAGTCGTGGCGAAGTTGGTTTAATTATTGCTGAGATTGGTTTAAAAAACAATATAATTTCAGATAATTACTACTCGACAATAATCGCTATAATCATATTCACTACTATTTTAACGCCAATACTATTGAAACCAATCGTACTCAAAATCAAAAATATATAAAAAGACACCCAATGGGTGTCTTTTTTTGTTTACTTAAAAAATAACTTTTGAATGTCTTTAAACTGACGAGTTTTGGAAAGTCTCAACAAGATAATGTATGCAATGATGGATCCTGAAATTGCACCACCAAAGAATTTAGGAGTGAACACGAACCAGAATAGTTGGTTAGAACTTCCGGTGTACCAAACCATCACAGGATATGAAGCAAGTGATCCTAATACCCCGGTTCCAACGATTTCACCAATGACCGCCATCCAGTTTTTACGGTAGATAAGATATAGTAATCCGGCCAAAAATGCCCCGAAAACTGCTCCAGTTAATGCTAGTGGTGGAATCCCTAACAGTAACATTCTAAGACAAGCACAGACGATAGCCATAACTAGCGCATACCATGGTCCCATCAAAACTGCAGCAGTAACATTTAATACCGATGACATAGGTGCCATTCCTTCAATTCTAAAAATTGGTGATAAAACAAAATCTAGTGCAATCATAATTGCTAAAATTGTTACTTTCTTGATGCTAACTTTTGAATCCATTAATAAAGCCCCTCTCAAATATGTATACTTCATCAATGGATGCACCCATACAGTACTTTATTAAAAAAGTCCCTATCTTTGATAGATAGGGACAGTCCAAGTGCGTTATCTTCCCTAGCGCCAGCATTATCTGGATCAGGTTCTTGGGTATAATCTCAGCCTTTTAGGGCACCCCATTAATGTTTGTATGTTTAAAATAATACATTAGTTCTATGCAATAGTCAAAATTAATTAGTGGACAAAAGCCACTACTTTGATATAATCCTTTAAAAGGAAGTGATTATATCAACAATAAACAAATCGAAACTATCAGACACTTTAACCGTAAATATACACAACAATTAGGAATATTGCAGAAAAACGTCTTTAATAGCGAAATAAGTTGGGCTGAAGCTCGAATTCTAATGGATGTTGGGTACATGAAAAATCCTACACCAATGAAAATTGCAATCAACTTAGACCTTGATAAAAGCTACGTCAGTCGTGTCATCAACAAGTTAAATAATTTAAAATACATTGAAAAGAAAGATACAAAAAAAGATAAAAGAACAAAATTAATATATTTAACAAATACTGGAAAGCAAGTTGTTGAACAACTAAATATTAATTCCGATAAACAAATTCAATTAATCATAGATAATCTCAGCAATGAAGAACAAGAGTCCTTTTATCAATCAATTAATACATTGAATCAGCTACTAGAAAAAGGTGGTATCAATCATGTGGAAAACTAAACAATTTTCAGAATTAACTTTAGAAGAACTTTTTGAAATTTATCGTGTCAGATCAGAGGTATTCGTCGAGGAACAACATATCGTCTATGCTGATCCAGATGAGAACGATAAAAAAGCACTTCATATTTTCGAAACAGATGGCAGGAATATCACTGCTTACGCTAGAATTTTTAAAGATCATGATCACATTACTTTTGGTAGAGTTTTAACGACTAAAAAAGTTCGTGGAACAGGAAAAGGAAAAGAACTACTAGAAAAAATTTTAAATGTAATAAATCAATATTTCCCTAATACCAGAATCGAAATCGATGCTCAAGCATACGCAGTTGGTTACTACGAAAAAAGTGGGTTCAAAGTTACCAGTGAACCATTTATAGAAGCCGGTATTAATCATATTAAAATGGAATATTAAATGTAAATTTATAAAAATGTTTATTATTGCATAAGTTTTGTTAACAAATATTGTTTTAACTATTAAAATAATTTTATAATAATCTCGAAGTTATTTTATTACATGCTTGGAGGTTCTGATTATGGTTAAAAAAGTTGCTTTAATTACAGGTGCTGGTCAAGGTATTGGAAAAGGAATCGCTTTACAACTAAGTAATGACGGATTTCTAGTAGCATTAGCTGGTCGTCACTTAGATAAAGTTAATGAAGTTGTCACAGAAATTAATAATAAAGGTGGCCAAGCAATTGGAATTCAATGTGACGTCGGCAAAAAAGAGGATGTAGAAAAAATTATTCAATCGACTGTTTTAGAGTTCGGTCAACTTGATGTTTATATTAATAATGCCGGAATCGCTATCGTGGATCCAGTAGAAAAAATCTCAGAAAAAGATGCAAGTAATCTATTAGAAATTAATGTTTTAGGTTCTTTATACGGAATTCAAGCCGCTGCAAAACAATTTAAAAAGCAAGGAACACCAGGTAAAATCATTAACGCTTCTTCAATTGCAGGCTACGAGGGTTTTCCAATGCTAAGTGTATATTCAGCAACTAAATTTGCTATAAGAGGATTAACGCAAGCTGCTGCAAAAGAATTAGCAAAAGATAAAATCACAGTAAATTCATACTGTCCAGGTATAGTTTTAACGCCAATGTGGGACGAAATTGATGATAAAATGACTAAACTAGACGGTCGTGAAAAAGGTTCAGCTCTAAATGATGCGATTAAAAGTATTGCGTTAGGACGTGGTGAACAGCCCGAAGATGTTGCTAACCTTGTTTCGTTTTTATCTAGTGAAAAATCAAATTACATTACCGGTCAATCCATTATTGTCGATGGTGGAATCCAATTTTCTTAAAAAACAAAATAAAAAAGCCTACCGAAACGGTGGGCTTTTTTAGATGTTAAAGGTTAAGATTAACAGCGATTGTATCATCAGTAACCTCAGGTGTGTAGTTAAACGTAAACGAACTAAAGTCCGCAGGAGTTGAATCATCATTTCCAACGAATGTTAGGTCGATTACTTGTTGACTGTTTGCTGGAACATTCATCGCATATCCACTATCAGTATTCCATGCTGGGTATAGCTTCTTATCAACATTGTTTGACGCAATATAATTATTATTATCAGCAGCAAAGAAGTAATCATGAGAATAACTATCAGGATTTTGAACCAAGAAAGTAAGTGTCATTGCCGTATGGTACTGACTATTTGTTAAATTATAGTAGGTAATACCTTTTAGTATTAGCTTATTTGGTGCTTGATTATCAGTACTGTCATCTTTAACAAGTTGATTATTGTACGATTTGTACTGCTTATTAGTGTATTCCACCTTAATTGGATCACTATTATTTGTATTGATAGTGATTGTTGGATTACTGTAAGTAATTGGAGTAGGTCCCGCAGGAGTCTTAGCTACATGTTTTACCACTTTTTTCTTAGCTACATGTTTCTTAGTAGCTTTCTTCTTTTTCTTAGCTACCTTTTTCTTTGAATGCTTCTTAGTAGCCTTCTTCTTGCTCTTCTTTGTTGTCTTCTTGTGCTTCTTTGAAGATTTCTTTGCTTTCTTGTGCTTCTTTTCATTCTTATGATGAGTAGCAGCATTCGCTTCAACTGAAGTAAATGAACTAATCGAAGTTGATGCACTCGCAGCAAAAAGTGTTAATACTGCCAAAATGGCAAAAAAAGACTTTTTGATTTTCATATCAAAATCCCCCCGAAATATATATGTAATAATATTAAAAATTCATTTAACTTTTTTTCATATTATTATAATATTTATATAAAGTCTATTACATAATAACAAACTTCTAATAATATAAAGTTAATATATACGCCGTTCAATCCATATTTTATAAGGATGTTGGCGATTTTCAATCCATATACGTATGAATTTTTATCATCTTTTTTATATTTAGTATACAAAATGTCAATATTAAGCAAAGCTAACTATTTAAATTTTTATGGAGTAATTGCATAAATTCGATTGTGATTTTAATAACTTGTTATGAATCTGTAATTTTTTTATTTTCACTATCTGTTCAATAATTTATCAATATCGCCTAAAAAACATTTATTAGTGAACACGTTGTTTATTTCTAATTTTTTCACTAAATTTAAATCAATTAAAACCCCTGATACAATAAGTTAAAAATTAGTAAGGGGGGCTTTAATAATCGTCCATTTAAAATGCCCAATATGTGGAAATTTATTTTTCAATCAGTTGAAATGCAAATACTGCAGAATGATCGAAAATCAATTAAAAGTAGATTTAAAAAAATCATGCATACGATTAACGAATTCTTTTGATAAGAGAATAAAGCACATGACTTTTTTCGGTGATGATAAAATTCTGCCTTTATATGCATTAATTTTTGCGATACTAACAGCCTTGGTCATTGATTTAGTTATAGTGTTAATTTCATATTTCCCATAAAAAAAGTCGGCTCACGCCGACATTAGTTTTTATATTTTCGTTTTAATAATACAATGGGTTTTAAGATTAAAGGAGCTATGATGGTTGTCATTACAATCACTGCAATCAAAGTAGAATAATAGCTAGTGGAAATAAAGTGGCTGCCTAATCCTGCTTGAGCAATAACGATTCCAACTTCTCCTCGACTAATCATTCCCGCTCCAATTTCTGCGGAATTAAACTTGTCAATTCTACTAATTCTTGCACCAATAAATGCACCTAAGAATTTAGTTACTACTGCTAACAAAGTTAAAATTACAAACAACCAACCATTTTTTAATATTCCTGTCACTTGCATTTCCACACCAATGCTAACAAAGAATATTGGAACTGCTAATAATCCTCCCATCCCCTTTAACCTTGACGTAAGTGGTTTTTGGAATTCTGTTTTGCTAAATATCAAACCAGCAAAGAATGCCCCAGTTACTGCGCTTAACTTAACCATTTCCGCGGTTCCGGATAGGAATAAGCATAATAAAAATGAATATAATCCAATCTTTTGTGGACTTAAATCTAAAACATCGATCAATAAGGTGACTACTTTATAGCATAACCATAGAAATACAAAAAATATAACTTGTAAAACAATTAATAATAGTGCATCGGAATTACCATGACCTCTTCCAATTCCTAGAAGTGGAATTGCCACACTCAATAAAACAATAGAAATAATATCATCAGCAACGGCTGCCGCTAAAATTGTGGTTCCAGCTGGAGATTTTAATTCATTCATCTCTTCTAGCACAGCGACCGAAATTGAAACAGATGTTGCTGCAAATACAATACCAATAAAAGCACTTTCTATTAATGAAACTTGAAGGTATCGACATACAAAGTAAATTGAAGCTACCGGAAATATGACTCCCATGAAAGCAACAATCAATCCAGGACCAAAATACTTTTTTAACCTGTCTACGTCACAAGTGAGTCCAGCTACAAACATCAAAAGAACAGCGCCAAGTCCCGCTAATGAGACGACTACATCCTGACGATGAATTAATCCTAAAAATGAAGGGCCTAAGATGATTCCCCCGAAAATCTGTCCGACTACTTCTGGAATATGTATTTTTGATGCGATTAGTCCGAAAATTTTCGCAAACGCAATCATCAAAAACAATGCAATTAAATAATTCAAATAAATCATTCTCCCCCGATGAAACAATCTTGTTTATAAAAAAATAATAAAGTAGTAACATTTATAAATAACTTATTACTTTAAGGAAAGGGAGTCAACATTATGGATGCGCCTCATCCCGCTCATTTTGGCGAAAAGATTTCCACTGCATTCTTTCTTACTTCAATTGGCGGATGCCTAGATGCCTACACTTACATAGAACACGGTGGGATATTCGCTAGTACACAAACCGGTAATTTAATTTTATCTGCTTTAGCATTAACACAATTCAACTTTGGTCACTTTTTAGAACGTATTTTGCCAGTTATCGCTTTTTCATTTGGTATTTTATTAGCTAACTGGATTCACCATAATCTCGATAAATATAAATTAAATTATTGGAAGGTTTACATTCTAATAATTGAAATAACTCTGACTATTATAGTCGGTTTTTTAAAACATAACGTTCCCCAACTAGTCATTACCACTTCCATGTCTCTAACAACCGCTCTTCAACTTTCAACGTTTAATACAATGTCAGGATTGGGTTATTCCAACATGTTTAGTACTGGAAACCTGCAAAAGACAATGAATAATTTATTCTTATATTTAAAAACCAAAGAAGATGAATTTAAAACTAAATTAATTTATTATAGTGGCTTAGTATTTAGTTTCTTATGTGGAGCATTCGAAGCAAGTATATTATCGATATTCCTACATACCAAGACTATTTGGGTGGTTAGCGTTGAATTAATCATAATTTTGCTATTCCAGTTTAAATTTATCTTGATCTATAAACATGAAAATAAATTACAAAAAGAGTAAATAGAAAATTTACTCTTTTTTTACGTTCAATTTACTTAAAAATGACATTACACTGCTAATCTATAGTTACAAAAACACAGAGGAGTGGTTAGATGATTAAAAAGCATAAATATCTTTTGCTACTATCAACACTTATATTTATGGGTCAATCGGCAATATCACCAAAATTTACGGCTCATGCTCGTAATGAAACTAAAGCCAAACCATACAATTATAACTTTTCTTACAAATATGTTTTAAATCATATTAAAAAAGATAAAAACAACCAATTAAAGTTAAAATCTATAGATGAAGCTATCAAATATAATTACTGGCACAAGCCTGATTTCAATTCAACTCAAAAGGTAGGTGTAACCAGCTCCTCAAACAATGAAGAGTTAATCTCTTTATATGAAAAAGCATTAAAAATCAGTCCAAATAACATTAAATATCTACTAGGATTATCGTCTGTCTATCAATTAAATGACAATCCAAAAGAAGCACAATTGGTATTAAATCGAATCAGACATCTAAGTCCGAGTAACTACCAATCATTACTTCAATTAGCAATGAATAATGAATTATTCAAACAACCGAAAAGATTCGCGACATCAATTCAAAATCTAAATCGTCTAAATAGTACAAAAACAAATGAAATCAAAAAAATATCTCAATTAATCAAAAAATCATTAACTATGAATCTAAATCAAACCATTAATAACAAGCAAAAGAAAAATAACTATATTATCATTTTAGGTTTCGTACTAAATCAAAATGGAAAGCCTCAAATGACATTGGTTCAAAGACTTGAAAAAGGACTAACGTTAGCAAAAGAACAACCAAGTTCCAAAATTATCGTCTCTGGTGGTGAACTTCCTGCGGAACCAAAGATTGAAGCTACGGTAATGAAAAATTGGTTAGTCAAACACGGGGTAGCTAGTAATCGAATCATTACAGAAGAAGGATCATTAGACACCGTCAGTAACGCATTAAACGTGACAAAAATATTAAATAAAAATCATGCTAAACATGCCACCATTGTTTCCAGTGCATCACATATGCGTAGAGCTTACACATTATTCGAAGTCGCTAAATTAGTTTCAAACGGTAGATATGGACTTTCCCAACTTGTTTCAATCGATAAACAAAATTCTCTAAAGTCTTTAAATGAAAATGATCCTGCAGTAAATAAAATTATTTTGGATTCTTTAAGAACAAGTGGATACTGGTTACTTCCAAATATTCAAAGATAATAAAAAAGAACTTCAATAAAGAAGTTCTTTTTTATTCGGATTTTACTTATTAAACGTTAGTATATCAATACTTTGGGCACGATATGTAAGTATTCAATTTGAACATTTTTAGACAAAATTTCAAAAATGTTCGATGAAAAAATGCGGAATCACTCTACACTACGTATTATGAGAAAATTAAATTATTATAATCATTCAGTACGCACTATTCAAATTGACATTCAAGAATGTTTTTACACTATATATGCGTGTTACCATTATTTCAGACACAAGTTATAGTGTATATTTTAAGGATAGGACTGATATAATGTTTGATAAAACTTTTGCTCATTTAAACGTTATAAAGAATTCTGGCGACAAGACCAAATTCTATAAATACAAAATTGATTTTGTACTAAATCAATTGGGTATTAGTAAAGAAGATAACAAACGTTTCTTTGAACGTTTGAACCTATTTACTAAGGATCAAGAAGAAATTACTTCAAGTCATATTCATGACTTCATCATTCAATTTCTTGAAGAAAATGATTTCTTAGATGCTAAAGAGCAATACTTAAAATATGAACAAAAAGACATTGAAAAATTCAAAAGAGCAACCGATGTAAAGGCTCGTATCGACCAACTATTCAACCGTTATGACCGTGTTGTTCACGAAAATGCCAACAAAGATAGTAACGTCTTTAACACCCAAAGAGACCTAGAAGCAGGAGCAGCTAGCAAAGCCATTGGACTTCAAATGCTACCTCCACTCGTTGCAAAAGCACACCTTAGAGGTGACATTCACTGGCATGATTTAGACTACTCACCAGCAACTCCTGAAACCAACTGTTGCTTAGTTGATTTTGCAGAAATGTTGAATAACGGTTTTAAAATTGGTAACGCCGAAGTTAAATCACCTCGTTCAATCCAAACTGCAACCGCTCAAGTTTCTCAAATCATCGCAAACGTTGCATCCCTACAATACGGTGGCCTATCATTCGACCGTGCCGATGAAGTATTGGCACCATTCGCCGAAATCAACTATGAAAAACATCTAAAGACCGCTTCTAAATGGGTTGAAGAAGATAAGCGTGAAGAATACGCAAAAGATCGTACTAAAAAAGATATCTTTGATGCGATGCAATCACTAGAATACGAAATTAACACCCTATACTCATCACAAGGTCAAACTCCTTTCACCACTGTTAGTTTTGGTCTAGGAACCAATTGGATTGAAAAAGAGATTCAAAAAGATATTCTAAGAATCAGAATTAAAGGACTTGGTAAAGAACGTCGTACAGCAATTTTCCCTAAACTAATCTATGTATTGAAAAAAGGCTTAAATTTAAACCCTAACGACAAAAACTATGACGTCAAAGAATTAGCCATTGAATGTGCTACAAAGCGTATGTACCCTGATATTTTGATGTACGACAAGCTTTGTGAAATTACTGGTGACTTTAAAGCGCCAATGGGATGTCGATCATTTCTACCTAAGTGGACCGATGAAAAAGGCAAAGCCGTCAACGCCGGTCGTATGAATCTAGGTGTTGTGACCGTAAATCTTCCACGTATTGCTCTATTATCCAAAGGTAACGTGGACTTGTTCTGGCACATTTTTGAAGAAAAACTAGGTATTGTCCACCAAGCAATGGCATACCGTATTGAAAGAACTAAGGAAGCAAAACCAGATAACGCTCCACTACTATACAAGTATGGTGCATTTGGGAAACGACTAAAATCAACTGATAGTGTTGATGAACTTTTCAGAAACGAACGTGCCACGGTATCGCTTGGTTACATCGGACTATACGAAGTAGGGACTGCATTCTTTGGTCCAGATTGGGAATCAAATCAAGAAGCTCATGACTTCACTGTCAGCATCGTTGCTGAATTAAACCGTCTATGCAAGGTTTGGAGTGAGGAAAGTGGATATCACTACAGTCTATACTCCACTCCAGCCGAATCATTAACCGATACATTCGCTCAAGACGATATCGAAAAATTTGGTAAAGTAAAAGACATCACCGACAAGGAATACTACACAAACAGTTTCCATTACGATGTTAGAAAACGTCCTAACCCATTTGAAAAACTAACATTTGAAGAGGCTTATCCCCACTATGCTTCAGCTGGATTCATTCACTACTGTGAATACCCTAACTTAAAGCAAAATCCTAAGGCACTAGAAGCCGTTTGGGACTGGGCATACGATCACGTCGGATACCTAGGTACTAACACTTCAATCGATAAATGCTTCAAGTGTGGTTTCAAGGGTGAATTTGAAGCTACGGCCCGTGGTTTCAAGTGTCCTCAATGTGGTAATCACGATCCTAAGTACTGCGACGTTGTTAAGAGAACTTGTGGTTACTTGGGTAACCCTCAAGCACGTCCAATGGTTCACGGTCGTCATGTTGAAATTTCATCACGTCAAAAAAATATGTCGAAAGGAATGGTAGAAAGTGTCGCACATGAAGAGACAGCCAAACAATCCAAAGCCTAAGGAATGGCTTGCAAAAGACTTAAGCCAACAATATATTGCTGACTATAAGCCATTTAATTTCGTTGATGGTGAGGGAATCCGTTGCAGTATCTATGTTTCTGGTTGCAAGTTCTTATGCCCCGGCTGTTATAATGTCGCCTCACAAAACTTCCATTACGGACAACCTTATTCACAAGACTTGGAAGACCAAATAATTGAAGATATGAAAAAAGATTACGTTCAAGGTCTTACCCTCTTGGGTGGAGAACCATTTTTGAATACGCAAGTGTGCCTTCGTCTATGCAAACGAGTTAGGGAAGAATTCGGCCACACCAAGGACATCTGGTCATGGTCAGGTTACACATTCGATGAACTACTAAAAGATTCATATGACAAATTAAAACTCCTTTCAATGATCGACATCCTAGTTGATGGTCGTTTCATGGAAGATCAAAAAGATTTAACTCTTCAATTCCGCGGTAGTGCTAACCAAAGAATTATCAATGTGCCAAAGTCACTCGAAGAAAACAAAGTTGTACTTTGGGACAAGTTAGTTCACTAGGAGGATTATTGTGTTAAAAATTGAAAACCTACACGTTAAAATCAACGAAACCAATGAAGAAGTAATCAAAGGATTAAACTTAACCATTCCCGACGGTGAAGTCCATGTCATCATGGGCCCCAACGGAACCGGTAAGTCGACTCTTTCTCAAACCATCATGGGTTCTCCCAAGTATTCAATTACCGACGGAACCATTTCATTTGATGGCAAAGAATTAAACAACATGGCAACCGATGAACGTGCCCGTTTGGGTCTCTTCATTGGTATGCAATACCCTACTGAAATCAGCGGAATTAAAAATGTCGACTTCATTCACGCCGCTATGAATGCGGTGACTGACAAGCCAGTATCCGTTTTAGATTTCATGAAACGCTTAGATTACGTCATGGATTTCCTAGACATCGATGAATCATACACTGACAGATACCTTAACGAAGGATTCTCCGGTGGTGAAAAGAAGCGAAATGAAATCCTGCAAATGATGATGATTCAACCCAACCTAGCAATCCTAGATGAAATCGATTCTGGGCTAGATATCGACGCCTTAAAAGTTGTTTCAAAGGGAATCAATCACATGCGAGACAATCACTTCTCTTCACTTATCATCACTCACTATAATCGTATTCTTCGCTACGTAAAGCCAGATGTTGTGCACGTTATGATGGGTGGTCGCGTCGTTACCAGCGGTGACTATCGCCTAGCCGAACAACTAGAACAAAACGGATACGCTCAATTACGTGACCAATTAGGAATAGATGTAAAGCTGGTGGATGAATAATGAGTATGTCTATTCAAGAATTTGCTCAATCACATAACGAACCTCAATGGTTAACTGTTAAACGCGTTGTTGCAAACGACATAACAAAAACATTGAAGGTTCCAGCATCACTAAGAAAGTTTTACTTTGCATCACCAAAACTTAATTGCCGTTCAATAGATACGAAAAATTTAGCATCGAAAAATCTAAAAGATTTGGGCATCATCATGATGGATTTGTTCGCCGCTGCAAACGAGTTTCCAGAATTAATCCAAGAAAACTTGATGGAAAAAGCAATTTATTGGCGTGATAACGCATTAAATGCGAACCATCTTGCGTATCTACAAAGTGGTGGGTTTGTTTTCATCCCTAAAGATGTCTGCGTTGATGAATCAATCGACATCTCCGACTTAGTCGATCACAACATGCAGGAAAAACACCTCCTCATCATTGCAGCGTCTGGAAGTGAAGTTTCTTTTACCTACAAAGACTCCAAAGAACATCCCGATAATGACCGCTTAATGATTGAAGTATTACTTGGTGATCACGCTAATGTTTCATTTTATGACGCCGAAATGACTAACAGTGAAAAGTCTCACCGTGTTTTAAATGCTTATCTCGCTCAAAATGCGAATTTAAAAACATACGTTAGCCTATTTAATCACGGCGACAGTCGCTATTACAGCAATATCGATTTAGATGGTATGGGTAGCTCCGCTAAAATAAATCTAGTGAGTCTATCCGATCAAAAACAAAAACAGGTAGTTCAAACCAAAATTATCAATAAAAGTCCCAATACAAGTGGATTAATAACACAACGCGGTATCGTAGCTGATAATTCTAAGACTACCTACGATACTACCGGTCAAATCAAGCTAGAAGCTAGTGATTCTGATTCCGATCAAATTAGTCGTTTATTAACTTTAAATCCCGAAAGCAAAGGGAAAATTGACCCAATTCTTCTAATTGATAATCATGATGTGGTTGCCGGTCACGCTGCTAGTGTTGGTAAAGTTAACCCCGAACAACTATACTATTTAAAAACCCGCGGAATTGATGCTCAAACAGCTCGTTTCCTATTAACCCGCGGATTTTTGACACCACTAATTGAAAAATTCCCAGATAAATCTGTACAAAAACACTTATTAAATAATCTAGAGGAGCGTATTCATGGCTAGCTTAAATATTCGTCATCACTTTCCCATCTTCAAGGAACACCCAGATATGATTTATTTTGACAACGCTGCAACCACTCAAAAGCCAAAGTATGTCATTGATGCAATCAGTAGTTTTTACACTCACCATAATTTTAATGTGCATAGAAGTGTCTATTCTGATGCTGGGGAGACGACTGAAATGTTTGAACAATCTAGAGAGAACATTGCCTCTTTTATTAATGCCACGAGTGAAAAAGAAATTGTATTTTCTGCTGGTACCACCGATAGCATCAACTTAATTGCTAACGGATATTATGCCAAGCATATCCAGGAAGGTGACGAGATTGTGGTTTCAATAGCTGAACACCACAGTAACCTCCTTCCTTGGCAAAAGATTGCGAAAAACAACGGTGCAACTTTAAAATTCATCCCTCTAAATGAAGATGCCAACCTCGACTTAAATGCCGCTAAAAAAATCATTTCCGACAAAACAAAATTAGTGGCCGTCACCGCTGTTTCCAATGTTTTAGGGAACATTAATCCCATTGATCAACTAACATCATTGGCTCATGAACATGACGCTGACATCCTAGTTGATGGTGCGCAAGCTGCTCCCGAGTTACCAATCGATGTCCAAAAAACGCCAATTGACTGGTTAGCCTTCTCCGGACATAAAATGATGGCTCCAACCGGTATTGGTGTTCTATATGGAAAACAAGATTTATTAGAACACATGAATTGCCCCCGTGTTGGTGGAGAAATGATTGAATCAGTCTCAACTACCGACTACAAGGTCAAAGATATTCCATACCGTCTAGAAGCCGGCACCCCCAACGTTGAGGGTGTCATCGGTTTAGACGCTGCGATTTCTTATCTAAAAGAACTTAAAATGACTAACGTGCAGGAACAATGTGAGAAACTAGGTCAATACCTATATGACCAACTTAATTCTTTAGACGACGTTTCAGTATATGGACCAACTAAGCGCCAAACTGGAATCGTCTCTTTTAACGTAGATAATATTCACCCACACGACGCTGCAACCTTCCTTGACTCTATGAATATCGACGTTAGAGCTGGTCAACACTGTGCCGAACCACTAACCCACAAGCTGGGAGTCAACGCGACTTTACGCGCTAGTCTCTACATTTACAACACGATTGAAGAATGCAATCGACTAGTCGACTGTATTAACGAAATGAAGGAATTTTTTAATGGATCTAAGTAACATTTATCAACGTATCATCATGCAAAAAGCTAGTGAATGCCCAAATAATAATCAGTTTGATTCAGACGTCCATCTAACTAATCCTACATGTGGTGATGACATTTCGATGGCAGATGATGAAAAATATCCCAATGTAACCAACCTAAAAGTGGCGTGTGACGGATGCATTATTTGTAAGGGTGCCACCAAGATGATGCTCGAATCAATTCAAGATAAATCTGCTGATCAGATCAATGAACTCGTTTTAAACATGTCCAAAATGATGACACACGAAGATTTTGACCAAGAATTATTAGGCGATTTAGTTGCCTTTAAATCAGTAGTACACTTACCCATCAGAATTAAATGTGCCATGCTTCCCTTCAAAGCAATTTATCAATTAATTAACGGAGATGATATCAATCGATAAATCAATCCAACACTTAAATGATGATTACCAATATGGTTTTAAGGATAATGTCAAACCAGTTTTTTCAACGGGTGATGGTTTAACTGAAGATATTATCCGCGAGATTTCTGAACAAAAAAACGAGCCAAAATGGATGTTAGATATTCGTTTAAATGCTTTTAAAATTTTTCAAAAACTACCTATGCCTGATTTTGGACCTGACTTATCTGATCTCGAATTAAACAAAATTAGATATTTCCAAAGAGCGACTGATTCAGTATCACGTAGTTGGGACGATGTTCCAGAAGATATTAAGAATACCTTTGAAAAAATTGGGGTTCCAGAAGCAGAACGTAAGTACCTAGCAGGTGCCGAAGCTCAATACGAATCAGAAGCTGTCTACGCCAACATCAAAAAAGAATTCGCCGACATGGGAATCATCTTTTCAGATACTGATACGGCATTAAAGGAACACCCCGACTTAGTTAAAGAATATTTCGGACAACTAGTAACTCCACAAATGAACAAATTCGCTGCACTAAACACAGCGGTTTGGTCTGGTGGTGTTTTCTTGTATGTTCCAAAAGGTGTCCATGCCAAGATTCCAATTCAGGCTTTCTTTAGAATCAATGCTGGTAGAACCGGACAATTCGAAAGAACACTAATTATCGTAGATGAAGATGCCAGTGTTAACTACGTCGAAGGTTGCACAGCCCCTAACTATTCAGAAGATAGTTTGCATGCAGCCGACGTCGAAGTCTTCGTGAAGAAGAACGCCTTTTGTCGTTACACCACCATTCAGAATTGGTCAGACAATGTTTACAGTCTAGAAACCAAGCGTGCTTCCGCAGATGAAAATGCGACAATGGAATGGGTCGACGGAAACCTTGGATCAAAGGTCACAATGAAGTACCCAAGTATCGATTTGAATGGTCCTTATGCAAACGGAACAATGCTATCAATCGCATTTGCCAGCGGTGATATTTATCAAGACACTGGATGCATCATGCGACACCATGCTCCTCACACTTCATCCAATGTAGTATCAAAATCAATTTGCAAAGATGGCGGAATTTGTAACTACCGTGGAACAATTCGTATGATTGAGGATGCTCACTACTCAAAATCACATATTGAATGTGACACCATCATCATGGATGATGATTCGATGAGTGATACAATTCCGCACAATGATATTTACAATGGTGATTCAGAAATAGAACACGAAGCCAAGGTTTCAAAAATTTCAGAAACCGACTTGTACTACTTAATGAGCCGTGGATTATCAGAAACCCAGGCTACTAAGATGATCATCATGGGATTCATTGAGCCCTTCTCAAATCAACTTCCAATGGAATATGCAATGGAATTAAATAAACTAATTGATTATCAAATGGAAGATTCAGTTGGTTAAAAATAACGCTCCTAGAGTTTTTTCTAGGGGCGTTTTGTTTCATGTGAAACAATCTTATATATTTCATTTGACTAATTGAATATTTAGTTTATACTTAATGTAACATTTTATAACATATAACTATTTAGGAGATGTTTTTATGCGTATCGAAAAAGATTGTGTTGGTAAACTAGAAGTTCCTGATGATGCTTTGTATGGAATCAATTCCCTTAGAGCTGCAATGAACTTCCCGATTACGAAAGAGAAAGTTGATCCACTTTTGATTGAAAGTTACGTTCAAATAAAAAAAGCTTCAATCACTGCAAATTACGGCGCAAAAGCAACTGATGTTATAAAATATAACACGATTGTAGATGCTTGTGACTACTTGCTTGAGCACCCCTCCCCAGAGAGTTTTATCACTCCAGCTATCCAAGGTGGTGCCGGAACTTCCACAAATATGAACGTAAATGAAGTAATTGCCAATGTCGCAATGAAATTACATCCTGATGTCTTCATTCATCCAAACGATGATGTTAACCAGGCACAATCTACTAACGATACCTACCCAACCGCTGGTAAACTAGCAATGATTAAACGTTTGCCAAAACTAACCGGCGAAATTAATCGCTTAATCGAAATCCTAGATGAACTATCAAAGAAATTCCAGTTCACAATTAAGTTAGGTCGAACCCAACTTCAAGACGCTGTTCCCACTACTTACGGAAAGACATTCCATGCTTATGCTTCATTATTTCGTCGTGATTTAAAACGAATCAACAGCGCAGAAAATGAACTAAAAACCATTAGCATGGGAGGAACTGCCATTGGTACTGGAACCAACACCACTAAATACTACCGTGAGCATATTGTAGAAGAAATTAACAAGATTACCGGTATTGAACTAAAACAGGATGAAGATTTAGTCGACGCAATACAAAATACGGATCATTTCGTAGCATTCTCCTCTAGTTTAAAGACGTTGGCCGTTGACTTATCCAAATTCAGTAATGATTTACGTCTACTTGGGAGCGGACCACAATCTGGTTTAAATGAATTAATCCTACCGAAGAGACAAGCCGGTTCATCAATCATGCCTAACAAAGTTAATCCTGTTATCCCAGAAGTTGTAAACCAGGTCGCCTTTGAAGTAATCGGTTTTGACGCCACAGTCACTGCCGCTTCAGAAGCCGGTCAGTTAGAACTAAATGCCTTTGAACCCATCATGTTTAAGAGCATCCTAACTGCCGAAGTTCACTTGGCACGCGCAATCGAAACATTAGTAGATCACTGTCTAGACGGTATCGATGTAAATGTTAAACAGTGTCTAGATGATGTTCGTAAGTCAGCTGTGACCGCTACAGTCCTATCTCCTATCTTGGGATATAACAAGACCACCGAACTAATTAAGACAGCCACTAAAGAACATAAAACCGTTCCAAATCTATTAATCCAAAACCATATTTTATCTCCTGAAAAAGTTAAACAACTATTCTCACCAGAATATCTAGTTAATGGTGAAATTTAATAAAAAGAGCTCGTTTAGAGCTCTTTTTATTTTTAGTTTTACAAGCATCCCTTCGACATTTAAAATAAAGTCAGGAGTTGAATACAAATGCAAAAAACTACTAAAGGTGTGTTAGCTGCCATCAGTCTTTTGATGACCGTCTACATGTTAATTATTACCATCAAAGATATTTCAGACTTGTACGTGACTGACTTTTCACTAACAGTATTATGGTTAATTACCATTTTAACCTTGATTGAAATTGTGCTATTTTTCTGGAAAAAGGATTGGTTAATCAACGCTGTGATTGGAATCATTGTTTTCATTTTAGGAATTATTTTAGTTGTAAACGGAACACTTGGTTTTACAATCATTTTGATTAATTTAATCATTTCAATCCTATTATGCGTATATAGTTTATATAACTAAAAAAGAACTCAAAATGAGTTCTTTTTTTATATCTTCTTTTTCATCAATATATCTCTTTGTTTATCCTCACCGACCATGAAAATATGATCTGAGAAAGGAATAAATTTCTTGGATTGATAAAAACCAATCGCATTAGAATTATTTTCCCAAACACCTAACCAAATGTATTGTTTACCTAGCTTTTTAGCTTTTTCAATGGCATAATCCATTAATTTAGTTCCTAATCCTTGTCGTTTGAATGCTTTTCTTATGTAGATTCTTTCTACTTCAAGAAATGAATTACCCATATCCTCAGATTGAGCCGAGCCCCAATTTATTTTGAGGTAACCTGCTATTTTTCCATCTACATAGATAAACTCAAAATCCGTACTTTGATTATTTATTTCAGACTTTAATTGTTCAGAATTATAATTATTCTCAAACATTTCATTTAAGTCTTCTAAACTATTATATTCGCCAAAAGTATCATTAAAAGTTTCAATGCTTATTTTTTGTAGTTCTATCACGTCAGAATTTTTTATTCTTTTTAAATCAATCATATAATTACTCCTAATAGTTTCTTTTTCCACCATTTTTAACTTCTTGCCAATCCTTATAAATATTGTCTTTAGCCTTATCTAGCAATCTATTAAATATTGTTTTTTCTTCTTCCGTAAAACCCTTTAGGGCAACATTGTTGGAATATTCATTTTCTCTCGCCACTACTTTATAAAGCTCTTCACCTTTTGTAGTTAAGTATAGAAGTTGATTTTTCTTGTTTGTCTTTTCCGTCTTCTTGACAACAAGACTAGCTTTTACCAAGTTATTAACTGCCCTGCTACCAGTTGTCTTATCAACACAAATGAGTTCACATAAATCTTGCAATATAATTCCTGGATTTTCACCAATACGAACTAAATAAAGATATTGGCCTTTAGATAATGAGTACTCTTTAAACTCGATATTACTAATTGAATCCAGCGACCTAGCAATAACTCCTATCTTTTTCAACGAATCCATAAAATATCACACCTTTTATTTTTGTTGCAAATGCAACTATATCACAAATGTTAAAACTGTCAAATAAAAAAGAACTCAAAACGAGTCCTTTTTTTCTTTAATTAACTTGATATAAGGCCTTTTGACCACTAGCAATCTTGATAGCATCTCTCACCGAGAATAACGCCATATTGTGGACCGCAACATCGGTAAAGAAAGCAATATGTGGAGTAACAATTACATTATCCATCTCAATCAAAGTCTTTAAATTGTCATTGTCATATCCCTTGTCACCAAGATTGACACTGGTAATTCCTGCTTCACCATCGAAAACATCGATTCCTGCAGCACCGATTTCACCTGCTTCTAGAGCAGCAACTAGCGCATCAGTATCAACGACTCCACCACGGGAAGCATTAATGAAAATAGCGTCATTTTTCATTTTCTTGAATCGCTCAAAATTCATAAAATGGTCCATTTCAGGAGTCAAAGGTGTGTGCATAGTTACGACATCAGATTCGGATAATAGGTAGTTTACATCAACATATTCGACTGTATCAGCCAGATCAGTTCTTTGCACGGGATCATACGCTAGTACACGTGCTCCTAGCGCTTTAAAAATGCGTGCGGATGCACTTCCGATGGTTCCAGCACCGATTACTCCAACAGTTAAGTTATGAATCTCACGGGCTTGTCCGCCAGTCCAACTAAAGTCGTTTCTCTCCTCACGTTTACTGTAGTCTTTTAAGCGTCGTAATAACGCCATCGTATCAGCTAATACTAATTCACTGACCGAACGAGGGGAGTATCCAGGCACGTTGGTTACTTTTAAATTGTATTTGTTGGCTAAATTTAAATCGATAATTTCGTATCCAGTACTACGTAATGATATTTGTTTGATTCCATTTTCAGCCAAACGTTTGTATAAACTATCACCAGAAAGGGCACCATGTTGTTGAATGGTAATAGCATCATAGTCCTTGGTTTTATCAACGTTATCCAATGTTAGTGCTTCATTTATGTGATCAATTTGCACATTCAATTCATCGGCAATTGCTTCAAAATCTTCTATCTCGTATGGTTGGGTATTGAACATTAATATTTTCATCTAGTTATCCTCCACTAATTTAGCAATGCGTTTCAATGCTTCATTTAAGTTATCTTCACTAGTTGCATAACTCAAACGGAAATAACCTTTTCCAGCTTTTCCAAAAGCACTTCCAGGCATTGTACCAACTTTAGCTTCTTTCGCTAGTTTCGTACAAAAGGCAAAATCATCTTCACCAAATTGTTCTGGTATTTTAGCAAAAATATAAAATGCACCGCTTGGATTGGCGCTTTCAATACCAATATCAGATAAGCCTTGGCGTAATAACGCACGTCGTTTTTCATAAATCTTCTTCATTTCCGGTCCATCATCTCTACCATGATTCAACGCTTCAGCAGCAGCAAATTGAGCATTGTCAGTTATAGAACTAACGTTGTATTCGTGTACAGATTTAATCACATTAATAATATCGGCAGGGCCATATACCAAACCGACTCTCCATCCAGTCATCGCATGAGATTTTGATAAACCATTATATACAATCGTTTGATCTTTAATAAATTCTGCAATAGATGCATGTTCATGCTCGTAGTTTAATTCACTGTAGATTTCATCACTAATACAGAAAATATCGTATTTCTTAATTACATCTGCCAGTTCTTTCAATTGTTCTCTAGTGTATGAAACACCTGTCGGATTATTAGGAGTATTAATAATAACCGCTTTAACTTCTGGATGCTGTCTAATCGCTTCTTCTAATTTATAAGGAGTTAGTACGAAATCATCTTTGGATGCATCAACTTCAATCGGATGTGCACCAAAAAAAGCTACATTATTAAAATATGGAGAAAATGCTGGAGAAGGAATAATAACGCCATCTCCTGTATCTAGGATTGATGCAAATGTTAAAAATACAGCTTCTGTTACCCCAACTGTAGCGATAAATTCAGTATCAGCATCGTAATGTAACCCATATTTATCTGCTAAAAAGTTAACGGCAGCTTCACGCAATTCAAGAATCCCGCGAGAATCACTGTAATGACTCTGATTATCATTAATCGCCTTGATAGCTGCCTCCTTAATATGATCAGGGGTATTGAAATCGGGTTCTCCGATGGTTAATGGAATTAATCCATCAACATCGGAAATCGAAGCTCCAAATGCCAAAATCGCATCTGGTTTAACGTTTCCCATTCGTTTACTAATTTTGTTAATTAATTTTGACATATTAATCAACCTCCTTGTTTTATATTAGAAAAAGATTAGAAATATTTCATCCATAATATGCTATTAAAAGTGAATATGTCAAACTAATTATTAATTTAGTATTAGAAAAATGAAAATATTTCATCAAATAAAACATGGAGAAATAAAAAAGAACCCTTCAATGGGTTCTTTTTTATTATTATTTTTCAATGTATGCATCACCTAGGTACCACATTGCTCCCGTTGCTGAATAACCAACGTTCTTAATATTGGTCTTTAGAACTTGTGGTTGCGATCTTTGATAGAAAGGAATAATTCCTTGTTCATTCATTAAAATTTTTTCAGCCTTAACCATATCATTCCAACGTTTTGCTGGATTATTGGCATCAGTTGTTGAAGCGGCTTTTACAAGTTGATCGTACTCTTTGTTACTCCACTTACCATAGTTAGTTGAACTATCACTAGTCATTAATTGCAAGTATGAAATTGGATCTGGATAATTTGTTTCCCATCCAGCAACAGTAATGTCAAAATTACCACTGTTTTGACGAGCCATTCTATTCTTCATTGGAATAGTTGTAGTTGTCACTTTCAATCCCGGTAGTTGACTAAAAGCAACATTTTGAAGAAATTCATTTACTGATTTACCTAATGTAGTGTCATCATATAGCAAATCAATAGTTATTGATTTCTTGCCAATTTCTTTCATCCCTTTTTTCCAGTATTGAATGGCTTTAGCTTTATTATAAGTAACTGCATCTTTTACGTATGATGCGTCTGCAAAATCATTACCATTATTATATGAAATTCCTTGGGCGGCTATACCTTTTGCCGGTACTGATCCATCACCCATTACATCTTTAGTAAATTGGCTTCTATTAATAATCATCGACATAGCTTTACGAATATTTGAATTTCTAAAAGCTGGAACTTTCTTTTCATTCATTTCGATAAAATAAACACCTGAATTAGTTCTTTGATGATATTCTGGACTATTTTTGAAGTGTTTTACTTGTTCTTTACTTGAAAGCATCATTTCATCTAATTGACCAGATTGATATTCATTGAAAGCAGTGTTGCTATCTTTTTCAGCACTAACTTTAACTTTATCAATTTTAGTATTTTTAGCATTCCAGTAGTACTTATTTTTTACCAAATTCCAGGTATCATTGGTTCCATTCCAACCTGTCATAGTAAATGGACCATCATATATGTCGTTGTCTGAACTAGAGCCAAATTTTGATCCTTTTTCTTCTACGTAAGCTTTCTTTTGTGGAAAGAAATCTGTACCAGTAACTAGGTATTTAAAATAAGGTTGTGGTGAGGAAAGATTAAATACTACGGTGTGTTTATTAGGTGCATATACTCCTAAGTCTGTGACCGGTTTTGTTCCTTTTTGCACTTCATCGTAGTTTTTTATATGGTCCATATCATATGAACTTTGTGAAGTTGTCTTTGGATCAACTGTACGTTGAATACCATAAACAAAATCATCAGCTGTTACATCTTCACCATTACTCCATTTAGCATCACGTAAATGAAATGTATATGTTTTACCATCCTTTGAAACATCATAGCTCTTAGCAATTCCATAATTAATTTTTCCATTATTGCCACTGACTAATAATCCCTGTTGGATATTAGAAATTGTATTTGAAGTAACCGCATCAGCAACTTTAGATGGATCAAGAGTGCTTAAATCAGCTGTTTCCATCCAATTAATTGGTTTAGTTGTTCCATTATTAGATGTTTGACTTGCTGAGTTTGACTTACCACAGGCAGCTAATCCAATGGCCATCATAATCATAGTTGATCCGATAATCATTTTGTTTTTCTTCATAAGACTCATCCCCTAGTTTAAAATTCTTTTTTTCCGCTTACATAAACTTCTTTGTCTTTTTGTTGAACTGCTTTGATATCTTCCATTGGATTGTCATCAATGATTATGAAATCCGCATATTTATCTTTCTCGATTGAGCCGTATTCATCATCAATTTTCATTAACTCGGCGGCCTTATAAGAGGTTCTGTATGCTTCAAATTCACTCATTCCGATGCGTTCAACCATCATTTCTAATTCTTTAGGTGTGGTCATATCAAAGTAGTTATAAGGTGTTCCTGCATCAGTTCCTAAAGCGATATTGACACCGTTTTTGTACGCTTTTTTGACATTGGTATATGCATCATCCATTGCGTTAGCCATCTTTTGATGCTCCCACTCTGGCAAAGTATCTTTTCCTTTTTCAGTTACAGATGCTGCAGCGATAATGGTAGGAACAATATATGTACCTCGTTCTTTCATCATTGCAATTTCCTCATCATCAACGTAAAAGCCGTGTTCGATAGAATCTACACCAGCTTCAATAGCATTTCTGATTCCTGGATTGCCTTCAGCATGTGCTGCAACAATCTTATGTTTGTTATGTGCTTCGTAAACAGCAACCTTCATTTCATCAATCGTTAATTGAGCTTCATCCATAAAGTCGCCAGGTGACATGACACCTCCAGATGCCATGATTTTAATGCAATCAGCACCAGCTTTTAATCCTTCACGAATCTTCTTTCTCATTTCATCTGGGGAATCAACAACGTTTCCGCCGTTGGCATAATCCCCATGTCCACCAGTCATTGTGTAAGCTTTACCTGAAGCCATCACGTGTGGAACATTGTTGATTTTGCCTTCGGTGATTAAACGTTTAATTGGTATATCGATTCCGTATCTAGCACCACATTGTCTGACGTATGTACAGCCAGATTTTAAGAATGCACGTAATGCCTTAATTGCATCGACTATGGTTTCTACAACGTCCTTATCACCTCCAGTGCTAACGTTAGGATCACTGGTGATATGAGTATGGGCATTGATTAAACCCGGAGCGACAAACTTATGATTTACATCAATTACTTCATCATCTGATGCTGGCAAAATTTCTTGAGCAATTTCAATAATCTTTCCCGTTTCTACATCGACTGCAAAACTAAAATCTTTAAAGACATCTTCGTGGACTCCATCAAAGATGTTGGCGTTCTTAAAAATTTTTCTATGCATATAAATCTCTCCCAACTTTTTAACAAATAACTAAAAAACGCCCCTCAGCCAATTGGCCAAGGGACGTTTGTAACGTGGTACCACCCAGATTCAAAATATTTTCACAAATATTTTCTCGCTCGTACTACACAAATTAATGTTTCATACGCGGTACGATAATGGGTACAACCATTTCACCTAGAAAAGTGAACTTATACAATCAAGTCTTTCAATCAGTAGTCATAATGCCCTTTCAGCAACGACACTCGCTTAGTACGGCTAAAGATCTAATTACCTTCATCAAAAATGTTTTATTAGTTATTTGTTTTTTATTTATTGAACATTTCAAATACTAGACTCTCCGTTCAAAAAGGTCAATAATTTTCTAACCATTTTATCATTTACATTTTCGATGATAACATTAGATAAAATAATAACATCTACATATCAGCATTTAACAGTCTCATTTAATTCTAATGATGCAGACAGAATTTAAACCTTTTTTGTAAATTAACTAGTTTGCTTTACAAATTAGTGAAAGTTGTTTACAATCACTAGTATGTTATACAAACTAGCAAAGGAGAAAGTGCTTTGGGAACAAAAAAATCTCAAGATATATCCAGTCAAATGTTAAAAGGAATCCTCCAAGGATGCCTTCTTATCTTAATTAACCAAAAGCCATATTATGGATATGAAATAAGTCAGGGACTTTCCCAATATGGTTTTGAAAACGTTCCTAAGGGGACAATCTACCCTCTTCTTATAAGCATGGAAAAGAAAGAATTAATCTTTAGTAAAATGATGCCGTCAAAAGAAGGACCCAAGAGAAAATACTACTACATCACCGTCAATGGTAAACAAGCTCTAGAATCATTTATAAGCCAATGGAACCACTTATCGCTAAACGTAAAAAAATTAATCAACGAAAGAGGGAAAAAATATGAAAACTGAACAACTAATCGAGCAAAATAATGAACTTAGAGAAAAATTAAATACCGAAAATAAAAAATACTATGAAAATCTCTTACTCTATATCCGTGCCAAAGCCGTCTTCCAAAAAGACGAGGATGTCGAAACCACTTTATTAGAAATCCTAAATGATTTAATTGAAGCCCAAAACAATGGACAAGATGCAGAAAGTTATTTTGGTAAAGAGCCCGAAAAACTAGCGGCTGAAATTATTGATAACCTACCAAAATCATTTTTTGACACCTTTAAATTAGCTTGTTATATTTTCTTTGGCTACATTACTTTCTTCAGTATTCCACAAATGATTGATCCTAATTCAAAGATGGACTTTGGAAGAATACTATTAATGGGTATCACCGTCTTCTTTTTTGCCCTTCTAGTTTTATGGGTACTAGGAAATGAAACATATCAAAAGAATAAACTAGTAAAAGGGGTTAATTACTCAATATTAGTAATTTTATTTTTGACTTTCATTATTGGCGGGGTCTTAATAAAAACCCCTCTAACAATTCATTTACCTGGTCTATCCGGAATATTAACAATCATTGGTATATTCATCATATCAACTGTCATTTATATAATTGAACGAAAAAATCTCCCCTTTTCATCTGCCGTGTATCTATACGAAATAGGCTTTTCCGTTATTGGAATCATTATCAGAATTCCTGTTTTTGAAAAATATCTTTATCATGGTCATTCCCAAAACCTAGCATGGATTGTTCTAATCTTTTTAGTTTTTATATTAATCATTAACGTAAGAACAATTTGGAAAATTTTAAAAGCAAACAAATAAAAAAAGAACCCTTCAATGGGTTCTTTTTTTATTCTGAATATTTAGTTACTTTTTTACGTGAATATCTAACGATTAATTCAGATCCTAGAATAATTACTACACACGTGATTGTACAAATGATAAATAACAATCCATAAGACGTAGCATCAATGATAATTCCACCGACCAATGGTCCAATCGCCTTACCAATTGCGGCCCAGGCATTGGTTAATCCTTGATACTTACCCTTTACTTCAACCGGTGTTAATTCATTGACCAACGCTGGAATTGAAGGAATTACGGATGCTTCTCCTAATGTTAGCACAATCATCGAAATGACGAATCCGGTATAGGTATGCGTAAAGATTAGAGTGAAGAATGACAAACCAATAAATAGAATTCCAAAATAAATTTGGAAGTATAGACTGTCGTGTTTTTGTGCAATCCAGTTGATCAATAGTTGGAACACTACCAACAGGAATGCATTTAAAGTCCACAACAAACTATACATTGATAATGGAATTCCAGATCCAGTAATGTATACCGACATGTTGGATACCCATTGTTCATAGACAATCCAAACAATGGCTAAAGTCACAAAGAAAGTAGTTACAATAATCCAGTTTGGACGTGGTAACTTAACCTTTGTCTTCTTCATTGCATCACGTTTAATTGGATAGATTGAACCATCTTTGTGATAGGTCAAAATGGCACTAATTCCGTAAATAATCAATATGGCAGTGGTCAACATAAAGACGTAGCCAATTCCGATTGGATAGATAAATCCAACCGCAATCGTTCCAAAAACTACCCCAACATTTTGCGCTAAGTACAACATATTAAAAATAAAACGTCCTGACTTCATTTTAACCGTGGTTCCTAAGGAATTAATCATCGTTAGGTTCCAACCGGTCGTAAAGCCAAATAATACCAATCCAATTGGATAATATGGCCAGCCATTGAAGAAAATTAATCCCAAAGATATCAATACGGAAGTAATAATCCCCATTATCGTCAAAATATAGCGATTATGGCGGTCAAATAGTTTCCCCGATATATAATTACCCAAAACGTTAGAACTTGAGTATAGGAACAAAATTATGCCGACTTCAGTCAATGACTTTCCCAATGCATCATGCATATAGACAGTCGTAAGCGGCCAGACTGTACTTACAGCAATGTTATTAATTAATGAGCCTAAAAATAACCAATGCAGTTTAATTTCATTCATTATCTCACCCCCGAATTTTGACAAAAAAATCCTTAGCAAACGCTAAGGATTTAGTTTTAATTAACCCTCATCATCTGGATTATATGCGATAGATGAGAATTTATTATGTGATTTGATAAATAGTAACTTAACAGTTCCACGAGGACCTGAACGGTTCTTTTCGATAATTACTTCAACTTCACCTACGTCGTTGTTTTCTTCTACTTCTGATTCTTCTTCATCGTCGTCGCCGTCTTCTCTTTCGTAATAATCATCACGGTATAGAAAGGCAACGATATCAGCATCTTGTTCGATTGATCCAGATTCACGAATATCAGATAGAACCGGACGCTTGTCTTGTCGTTGTTCAACTCCACGAGACAATTGGGATAATGCGATAACTGGAACACCCAGTTCCTTGGCAATCTTTTTCAATTGACGTGAAATATATGAAACTTCTTGTTGACGGTTTTCTTGGCTTCCACCATCAACTAGTTGCAAATAATCAACCACGATTAAACCAAGGTTGTTAGTGTCCTTGGCTAAACGTCTTGATTTAGCACGAATTTCGGAAATCTTAGTTCCGGCAGTGTCATCGATATAGATGCTGGCATTGGATAGACTACCCATTGCCATGTAGACACTTTGCCATTCTTCACCAGTCAATTGACCAGTTCTCAAGTGGTTAGCGTCGATACTACCTTCGGCACAAATCATACGACTAACTAGTGATTCGGCACTCATTTCCAAACTAAAAATTGCAACAGCTTTCCCAGACTTGGTACCCACGTTTTGCGCCAAGTTTAAGGCAAACGCAGTCTTCCCAACGGCTGGACGAGCGGCTAGAATTACTAATTCATCATCATGCAAACCAGTTGTCATTTTATCTAGGGCTGGAAAACCAGTCGACAAACCAGTAACGGTTGATTTTTGTTGAGCTAATTCTTGAATACTGTCTAGGGATTGCCCTAAAACATCCCCAATGAACTTGAAACCATTACTGTTTCTATCTTCTGAAACGTTTAAGATTGAACGTTCAGCATTGTCCAATAGTTCATCAATGTCTCCGTTGTTGTTGTAACTTTCGGTCACAATATCAGTAGCTGTCTTAATCAGACGTCTAGCAACTGCTTTTTGATGAACATTTTTAGCATAGTAAACAGCATTAGCCGCTGTTGGTGTGGTGGTTGCTAATTCAGCTAGGTAAGCAACACCACCCGCATCTTCTAGATTATGGCCACCTTCAAGCTCGGTTCTCAAAGTCGACGCATCAATTGGTTCATCCCTGTCACCCAAGGTCTCCATAGCAGCAAAAATCAACTGATGAGCATGTCGATAAAAATCGTTAGAGGTAATAAATTCTTGGGTTTCTGCTAATTTTTCATTATCTAATAGGACAGCACCCAAGACGGCTTTTTCACCATTTAAATCTTGTGGTGGTGTTTGACCATTAATATAATCGTTACTCATACTACCCCTCGATTTCCTTTAAGATTATTTTTCACTTACATGAACTCTGATTGTAGCAGTAACTTGCTTGTGTAGTTTAACTGGAACGTTAGTGTAACCTAAAGTTCTAATTGGTTCACCCAATTCAATCTTACGCTTATCAATCTTTAAGCCATGTTGTTTTTGCATTTCTGCAACGATTTGTTTTGAGGATACTGATCCGAATAAACGTCCGTCAGCACCAACTTTAGCAGATAATTCAACGACTGTTTTATCATCTTCTAGTTTTGTCTTTAAGTCTTTTGCTTCTTGCAATTCAGCTGCAGCTTCTTTTGCTTCGGCGTGCTTTTCACCTTGAAGTTGGCTTAATGCTGAATTAGTTGCTTCTTTAGCTTTGCCTTGTTTAATTAAGAAGTTTTGTGCATATCCGTCGGAAACGTTCTTGATTTCTCCACGCTTACCTTTACCGCGAACATCTTCTAAAAATATAACTTTCATTCAAATCACTCCTCTTAATATCTTTATATTATTATAAACTCTCTAGGTGTTTTTTTAAATGAATGAATTAATTAATTGTCTTCTGATTCTTCAGGAGCTTCTTCGCTTTTTACTTCATTGATGGAATCCAAAAGCATTTGTTCCACTTCTTCAATTGTCTTGTCGGCAATTTGAGTAGCACCACTTGACAAGTGGCCACCACCACCTAGTTCTTCCATCACTCTTTGCACATTTACTTCACCGTTACTTCTTGCAGAAATACCGATTAGGTCATCTGGACGATGAGAGATAACGTAAGAAGCTTCTACACCAGACATGTTTAGCATTGAGTCAGCTGCTTGAGCAGCAGTAACAGGATCGTAAACCTTGTCCTCTTCACCGGCTACATACATCATATTTTCATGACCTTCAACGACCTTAGCCATTGAAATTAAGTGCATTCTTGCCATGTAGGCATCAGGATTTTCACGCATAAATTGTTGCATTTCTTCCGAATCAGCACCAGCTGAACGTAGGTATGATGCAGCGTCAAAAGTTCTAGTTCCAGTACGTAAGGTAAATTGCTTAGTATCAACAAAGATACCGGTTAACATTGCTGTAGCTTCTAGTTTGCTTACAGGTTCTGCATCTTGTGATTGATATTCGAACATTTCGGTAATCAATTCACAGGTGGAAGAAGCATATGGTTCAATGTATACCAAGACTGGGTTTTCAGGGAATTCTTCACCACGTCTATGGTGATCAATAATCATAACCTTACTTTCCAATCTATTATATAGGTCTTCAGAAACACTCATTGATGGCTTAGAGTGGTCAACCATGATTAGTAAACTATTGTCGTCAGCTAGTTGTAAGGCTTCATCTGGTGTAATAATGTCGTCAGCTAGATTTTTGTCTTCTTTAGTTTTATCAATCAAACGTTGAACATCAGAATGGAATGTTCCATCTGGAATAACCACATAACAGTGCTTGTTGTTCATCTTAGCTAAACGATGAATACCAAGGCAGGCACCTATTGAATCCATATCTGGTTGACTGTGTCCTTGCACAAAGATAGTGTCTGCTTCCTTGAATAGTTCTTGTAAGGCTTGAGAAATCATACGAGCACGAACTCTGGTACGTTTTTCCATTGGGTTGGTCTTACCACCATAGAAACGTGCTTCGTGATCTTTAGCTTTCACAACAACTTGGTCACCACCACGACCTAAAGCTAAGTCCAAATCGCTTTGGGCTTGTTCAGATAGGTCATTTAGGTTGTCTTCACCATAAGCAATCCCAATACTCAAGGTAACTGGGTAGTTTTGCTTAGATGTAGATTCACGAATTTCGTCTAGGATACTAAACTTATCATCTTCGATATCTTTTAGAACCTTTGAATAGGCCATCATGATGTAGTGATCTTCGTCAACTTGTTTGATGAAGAAACCAAATTTTTGTGCCCAAATAGTCAATTCATTGGTAACGTAGTTATTTAGGTTTGAAATTTCTTGATCAGTCATTGATTGAGTAATTTCATCGTAGTTATCCAAGAAGACTTGTCCAACAGCGATTTTTTCATCATTGTAGTCTTTTTCAATTTGGTAGTACTTAGTAATATCCATCATGTAGATGGTGCGATATTCCTTTTGAATCAACATTGTAAAGTAATGGTCTTCCCACTTTACAGTTGCATAGTCAGGATTATCCCAATTGTTTTCCAGGATATCGGATAATTCTTCGTTTACTTCTTCAACGGTCTTACCAAGTAAATCTTGGTCACCAAAATAAGGAGTCAAATATGGGTTTACCCATTCAATTGCTCCTGTTTCACTAATCATTAATACACCCACTGGCATTTCCAAAAGTGTCTCTTGTTCACCACGGTGCATACGGTATGAAAGGTCTGAAATGTAATTATCGGTGCTAATACTTAAGTCGTTCATTTTCTTAAAGATGTAAGATAACAATGAACATACGAATACTAAGAAAAGGACACCAGATTTCCAATCGTATAGGAAAGAAACAACCAGACCAAAGATTGACAATACGGTTAAAGCTAACGCAATCCATCTAAGAACTTGGTTCTTTAGAAATGGAGGTAGGTTAGTTAGCGAGAACAATTTTTTCATTGTAACTCCTCTTTTTTTATTTTTTATATCTTTATTTTATCACATTAAGCGATTATTCAAAAAAAGGAGCTACAAACATTATTTGTATCCCCTTTATATCAATAATTTTAAATATAAAAAAACTGAGATTGATAAAAAATCAATCCCAGTCAAAAGTTATTTTTAGTCTTCTGAAACGAATGGCATTAAGCCCATGATACGAGCACGCTTGATAGCAAGAGTTAACTTACGTTGGTTCTTTGCGCTAGTACCAGTAACACGACGTGGTAAAATCTTACCTCTTTCAGATACGAAACGACTTAATAGGTTAGTATCTTTGTAATCGATGTATTCGATGTGGTTTGCGGCGATGAAGTCAACCTTACGGCGACGACGGCCACCTCTTCTTTGTTGAGCCATTAAATTTCCCTCCTCTTTTATTTACACATTAAAATGGTAAATCATCATCGGAAATATCAATTTGATCACCAGAGTTAGCGAATGGATCCGCTGAGTTGTTACCACCATTAGATGGGGCAGCATTGTTTGATGAAGCAAAAGGATTGTTATTTCCTGCATTTGCTTGAGGAGCATTGTTGCCGGCGTTGTTGTTACCTTGGTTACTTGAACGAGGTTCTAGTAATGCAAAGTTTTCTACAACTACTTCAGTAACATATACTCTTTGGCCTTGTTGATTTTCGTAATTTCTTGTTTGAATACGTCCATCAATTCCAACCAAAGCACCCTTATGGGTGAAGTTAGCAAAGTTTTCAGCGGATTTACGCCAGATAACACAGTTGATAAAATCTGCTTCTCTTTCACCTTGTTGGTTGGTAAAATTACGATCAACAGCTAAAGTGAAGTTACCTACGGCTGAACCGCTTGGAGTGTATCGCAAATCAACATCCCGTGTTAATCTACCAGTTAAAGTTGTACGATTAATCATGCTGAAAATTACTCCTCTCTTTTTAAAACGTTTAAATTCTAAATTATCTTCTTACAGTCATTTGACGTAGAATGTCATCACTGAATTTTGATTGACGGTCGAATTCGTCTAGAGCAGTCTTTTCTGCAGTAGTTAGGTTAACAATGTGGTATACACCTTCATTGTAACCGGCGATTTCGTAAGCAAAACGACGCTTTGACCAGTCTTTTGAATCAATAATCTTAGCACCATTATCAGTTAGAACCTTGTCGAACTTAGCAACTAAGTCGTTCTTAGCTCCTTCTTCCATATCTGGACGAATGATGTAAGTAATTTCATATTTGTGTTCTTCCATGAATTACACCTCCTTGTGGACTTTAGACCCAACCTATTGGGTTGAGTAAGGAGTACGAGTTATTTATAACCAATACTCACGTTCAATAAGTTTAACATTAAAAAATAAAATATTCAATACAAAAAAACGGGATTGTTTTTGTGCGATACATTTATATATACGCAAAGAAACATTCCCGTTATTCTTAAAAGTTATTAATTGTAAATAGTTGTGATCCACGAATTGTTAGAATGTATCCTAAACCTGCTTGGTTAAAGGCAATTCCTTCAAATTCTAGGTTAGTCTTGAACTTGGTTGTTCTAACATCCCTTGGACGTAATTTGTTTAGTTTGTTTACAGGAACTGATGAAATAACACCATCGGAAACAAAGTATAAACGGTTACTTGCTGGATTATAACCCATTCCTTGAGTTTGGAAACCTTGACCATTTGCTAGACCTTGCTTAATAGCGTGGAAGGTAACGTGATTTTTCTTAACCTGTCCCTTGAAGATAACAATTCTACCGGCAGATTTCCCTTGCATACGGTATTTAACGTATGTATAGAAGTTCCCGTTGTTGTCGATTGCTAATTCATTGTTGATTGAATATGATGGACTGAATTTGAAATTAATTTGCTTCACTGGTTTTAAAGTAGTTGGGCTAACTTCAACCAATGCAGCAGATTGTGCAACAACATTCATCTTTACATACCAAAGCATGTTAGTCTTTGGGTTCAATGCTAACGATTGACCATGACCGGCGTTAAACTTAGGACCAAACTTAATTGCAGACATAATTTGTGGATCACGACTTCTAAGTCCTAATCTTAATTGAGCCATGTTATTGGTATCAACACCTAAGCTGTGAAGTTTCCAAAGATCGTATCTAACAATAGTAGTATTAGTATCTGGGTACATTACGTAAGCGTATTGACCCGACTTAGAAATAGCAACACTTTGTGGATTCCCAAGGTCTCCACTCGTGTTATAAGTAACTGGAAGATAGAAACTAGTTTTCGCATTACGATGGAAATTACCGCCATTAGCATTCATTGTGTATGATGATGTTTGGTAAGTTAAGTTTTCATAATAACCCTTGCTAGCACCATAGCTATACTTAGGAATATATGCATAGTTTCCGTTGTTTACAAAGTGTGTTGCATATCCACCCTTCAAAGCATATCCCTTTTGATTGTACGTTTTAACACTAGCATTAGCGTTAATCCCCATTGCAAGCAAAAGGAATAGTGAAAAGACAAACAACAATGTCTTTAAATCTCTCCTTAAATTCATAAAAAATCCCCCTCAATTCTTGTATATTCTAATATTATCACCAATTTAACATAATTTTAATTAATATTTCATTAAATTATTATACTTTAAGTCCAATTAGTCTCATCCCATATTATCCTTCTTAATTAATTTGATCAGCATGTTCCTTTACATATGAATCATCCTTTTGGATGTTTCTAACAAATTGGGAAATACTCAAAACGGTGTAGGTGATTAAAATCAGACCACTAATCATCATTATAAAGCTACCACGTGGAAACATGTCGTATAACCATGTGTATACCAAGGTTCCAAATGGCATGATGGCGTAACCAACCGTATAGAGTGTGGAGCTAACTCTGCCTAAGATATTATGTTCAACTGTACTTTGTAGGCGAATTTCAATTGCCAAATCAAATATAGCAAAGGATAATTCCATTAATAATGACAATAGCATCCCAATTACCGAAATAATCATTTGATTCTTGGTAACCGTGAATAAGAAACCTAATCCGACCAAACTAATCCCAACTAGAATCATGGTTGACATAATCTTGATACCAAAATGATTTTGTTGTCTTAATCGACTAGTAATCAAACTACCTGTCAGATAACCAATCGAGTATCCAGTTTCCGTCCAAATCACAACTGAATTAGGCAAACCTAATTGGTTAACGATGATAAATGGGCTCCCGGTAACGACGGCTGTGTAGAAGAAATTAACCACAATTTCCGCCACAATACTATCACGAATAAATGGCCGTTTTTTTACGTATTGGAGTGTTTGTTTGAATTGCTCTTTTTGCGAAACTCGTTCTTGTTTTTCAACTTTTATCTCGTAGAAATGAAGCGACATCATAATTAACATTGCTACTAATGTTGCTACAATCTCTAGGGCGATTAATCCCTCAACACTAATCAAAGCATACAACGTAATTCCTAGGACAGGTGATAATATTCTAGAAGCGGATGCTACAGCGGTGGTGAGCGAAGTTAATTTTTGCCACATCTGACATCCGAACTAATTGTCGAATTGATGCTGAGTACGCCGTATTTCTAAGATTCACCAAAATAGAATCAATCGCAATGAAAATTGCGACCGGAATCAATAATGCTTCACCATGGAAAAATGGTAGCGCTAATGCCAAAGCGAAAAAGCCAATCATTCTTAAGACATATCCCCAAAAGATAATTCTCTTATGATTATGAGTATCGACAAAATTTCCAATCGGAATAAAGGTCAATAAACTAATCAAGGGACCAACTGCAATATTCATCCCAAAACTCAATGGAGAATGGGTGGCATGCAATAGCATGAAACTAATTCCGTACTGAAAAATCCCGTAACTAAAAGCCCCCAAGCCGTTACTAGTCAACGACTTAATAATTTGTTGATTGGAATGGCTCTGCGTTAGTTGATTTTGATTTTCCATCCGCTCACCCCCTATTTTTAAGTATATTAAGGCTTAATTATAGATTTATTGATGAACAACCACAATAAAAAAGCTTTCATCATAGGATTTGACGTCCTAAATGAAAGCTTTTTTTGTTTGACGATTATTCTTCGTCGTTATTATTTATTTCTTCAGTTGATTCTGCATCATCAGAACTTACATTAGCAGTTTGTTCTTCAGCATTATCTTCTGTTTCGTCTTCTTTTTGAACACGGGCAACAGTTGACACTCTAGAATCTTCATCAATCTTAATTAAGTGAACCCCTAGAGTAGCACGGCCAGTTTGTGAAACGTCAGAAATACTAAATCTAATCATAACACCCTTATCAGTAACAAGCATGATATCTTCATCACCGGAAACAGTAGTCAATCCAGCTAATGGACCGTTCTTTTCAGTCACGTTAACTGTCTTGATACCCTTACCGCCACGGCCTTTGATTTGGTATTCGGAAGCAGGAGTTTGCTTACCATAACCGTTTTCAGAGATAACGAAGACGTTGTCGTTTGGATCCAATACATCTCCACCAACTACGTAATCATTTTCTCTTAGACGAATACCACGAACCCCTGTAGCAGAACGTCCCATTGAACGAACATCTGAAACCTTGAAGCTGACACAGTAACCTAAGTGTGTACCAATAATAATGTTTTGGTCTTCAGATACTGTTGATACACGCATCAATTCATCTTCATCCTTCAAGTGAATAGCCTTTAGACCATTACTTCTGATGTTTTGGAATTCATCGATTGGTGTACGTTTTACAGTTCCCTTTAGGGTTGTGAAGAATAAGAATCTACCGTCGTTACTTTCTTTATCATCAACTGGAATAACAGCTTGAATCTTTTCATCTGTATCAATTCCTAATAGGTTAATGATTGGAATACCCTTAGCAGAACGACCGTATTCAGGAATTTCGTAACCCTTCATTCTGTAAACCTTACCTAAGTTGGTAAAGAATAGTAATGAGTGGTGGGTAGTAGTTGCTAGTAAGTGTTCGATGAAGTCATCATCATGGACACCCATTCCTTGAACACCACGACCACCTCGGTTTTGACTCTTAAATTCTGAAGTAGCTGTACGCTTGATGTAACCGTTGTGAGTCAATGTAATCATGATATCTTCTTCAGCGATTAAATCTTCGTCTTCGATACTTAGAACTTCTCCAACACGTAGTTCAGTTTTTCTTTCATCACCGTATTTTTCTTGGATTTCTAATAATTCTTGATAGATTAATTCATTAATCTTTTCACGACTACCTAGAATTTCCTTGTAATGTTCGATGTCTTTTAATAGTTCAGCATGTTCGCTAACAATTTTGTCGCGTTCCAAACCAGTCAAACGAACAAGACGCATATCCAAGATAGCTTGGGCTTGCTTATCAGTTAGTGAGAATTCACTCATTAATTGATCCTTAGCGATTGCTGAGGTTTGTGATTCACGGATAATTGTAATAACGCGATCAATGTTATCCAAAGCAACGATTAAACCGGCTAGGATGTGAGCACGATTTTCAGCTTTAGCTAATTCGTATTCAGTACGACGTTTAATAACGTTAACTTGGTGTTCCAAGTATTCATTTAAGATTTCTTTCAAGCTTAAAATTCTTGGAGTACCGTCAACGATAGCTAGCATGTTAAAACTAAAGCTAGTTTGCATTAATGTTAGCTTGTACAGATTATTTAAAACAACTTGAGCAGATGCATCACGTCTAACATCAATAACGATTCTCATACCGTCACGGTCAGATTCATCATTGATATCGGTAATTCCATCTAGTCGTTTATCTCGCACTAGGTTGGCGATGTGTTCAATTAACTTCGCCTTGTTAACCATGTATGGAATTTCAGTGGCGATAATGCGTTGCTTACCACTCTTTTGTTCTTCAATTTCTGTTTTAGCGCGTAGCACAATGCTACCCTTACCTGATTCATAAGCTCTTCTAATTCCAGACTTACCTAAAACGACACCACCTGTTGGAAAGTCAGGTCCAGGTAATGCTTCCATCAAGTCAGCAGTAGTAGCTTCTGGATTGTTCATTAAAATATGAATTGCTGAGATTACTTCACTTAAATTGTGAGGTGGAATGTTTGTAGCCATCCCAACAGCAATTCCTGAAGCACCATTAACAAGTAGATTTGGGAAACGGGAAGGTAGTACTTCTGGTTCTCTTTCACTACCATCAAAGTTGTCTTGAAAATCAACAGTATCTTTGTTGATGTCTCTTAACATTTCCATACCAATTTTACTTAGTTTTGCTTCGGTATAACGCATGGCAGCGGCACCATCACCATCGACAGAACCAAAGTTACCATGTCCATTAACCAATGGATATCTATAACTAAATGTTTGGGCCATTCTAACCATTGATCCATAGACCGCCGCGTCACCATGGGGGTGATACTTACCAAGAGTATCCCCTACGATTCTGGCAGACTTACGGAATGGTTTATCAGGTGTTAAACCAAGTTCACGCATATCGTATAGAATTCTTCTATGAACTGGTTTCATTCCATCTCGAACATCAGGAAGGGCACGCGCAACGATAACACTCATTGCGTAGTCCAAGAATGATGTTTTCATTTTTTCAGATAAGTCAACGTTTTCAATACGATGGCTTGATAAATCTTCATTATTGGCCAATGTTTTTACCTCCAATTCATGGTCGTTACATTAAAATGTTTCACATGAAACATCCATGTTAAATGTCTAAGTTTTCAACGAATGTGGCGTTTTCTTCAATGAATTTACGACGTGGTTCTACCTTGTTACCCATCAACATATCAAAGATTTCGGCAGCTTGTGCAGCATCCTTGGCTTCAACTCTTTGTAAACGACGGTTATCTGGGTTCATAGTAGTATCCCAAAGTTGTTCGGCATCCATTTCACCAAGACCCTTGTAACGAGAGATGCTAGGTTTTGGAGATGCAGGCAATTGAGCCTTCCATTGTTCCAATTCATCATCATTTGCAATGTATCTAATCATCTTACCTTGTTGTAAACGATACAAAGGTGGCTGAGCGATGTAGACATATCCAGCGTCGATTAATGGACGCATGTAGTTGTAAATCAAAGTCAATAGAAGCGTTTGAATATGGGCACCATCGACATCGGCATCGGTCATAATAATTAGTTTGTGGTAATGAACCTTTTCAATATCAAAGTCATTACCAAAACCAGTACCCATTGCTGTAAACATTGATCTGATTTCTTCATTGGCTAAAATTTTGTCCATTGTCGCCTTTTGAACGTTCAAAATCTTACCTCTAATTGGCAAGATGGCTTGAGTCAAACGAGAACGACCTTGCTTAGCAGATCCACCCGCGGAGTCCCCTTCGACAATGAATAGTTCAGAAATTTCAGGGTCACGACTAGTATTGTTAGCTAACTTACCAGGTAAGTTAGAAATTTCTAGCCCTGATTTCTTTCTAGTAACTTCACGAGCACGCTTAGCAGCGGCACGAACACGAGAAGCTAATGCACCCTTTTCAACAATTTGCTTACCTAGTGTTGGGTTTTCAAATAAGAACTTAGCAAAGTGTTCTGAGAAAATGTGATCAGTAGCAGTTCTTGCGTCTGAGTTACCTAACTTAGTCTTAGTTTGTCCTTCGAATTGTGGGTCCGGATGTTTAACAGAAATAACAGCTGTCAAACCTTCACGAACGTCAGGACCAGTTAAGTTATCGTCTTTTTCTTTTAGTAGGTTATTCTTACGAGCATAATCGTTAATAACACGAGTTAATGCGCGTTTGAAACCTTCTTCGTGAGTACCACCTTCGATGGTGTGAATATTGTTGGTAAATGTTCTCATTTCACTGTGGTAATCATCAGTGTATTGAAGTGCCACTTCAACTGAAATGTCATTTTCCATACCTTCAACATAGATTGGTTCTTCGAACAATGGTGTCTTGTCACTATCGATGTATTCAACGTAGTGCTTAATACCACCTTCGTAGTGGAACTCTTCGTAGGTTGGTTCTTCTTGACGATTATCACGAAGTGAAATTTTTAGTCCCTTGTTTAAGAAAGCAAGTTCTCTAATTCTTTCAGTCAAAGTTTTGATGTTGTAAGTAGTTGTTTCAGTGAAGATATCTGGATCTGGAAGGAAGTGAACCTTAGTACCATGGTTATCAGGGTCATCATCACCAATAAACTTCATGTTGGTATTAACGTGACCACGTTTAAAGTCCATGTAGTACTTCTTACCATCACGGGTTACGGTTACATCTAATTCAGTTGATAATGCATTAACAACTGATGCCCCAACCCCGTGAAGACCACCAGAAACTTTGTATCCGCCACCACCGAACTTACCTCCGGCATGCAAAATGGTAAATACTGTTTCTAGGGCTGGTTTTCCGGTCTTTTCTTGGATATCAGTAGGAATCCCACGTCCATTATCGACAATTGTGATACTATTATCCTTTTCAACAGTCACGTGAATGGTATCAGCGAACCCAGCTAGGGCTTCATCAATCCCATTATCAATAATTTCCCATACTAAATGGTGGAGACCTTGAACACTGGTAGATCCAATGTACATACCTGGACGTTTACGTACCGCTTCTAGACCTTCTAGAACTTGAATTTGACTGGCATTATATTCGTCAGCTTTTCTTCTTTGTTCTTCTTTTTCATTTTCAGTCAACTTTATTCCTCCCCTAATTCAGACTATTCTTCTACGACTTGCCCGCTTGAAATATTGAACACTTTTGGATCAGATATTAGATCACGAGCAATTCCGCTTAGACTCGTAGTCGTCAAAAACGTTTGCACTTTATCTTGAATTGACTTCAATAAATGAGTCTGACGATTATCGTCTAACTCGGATAAAACATCATCCAATAATAGGATTGGATATTCATTCGTTTCTTCCTTCATCAAATCAATTTCGGCTAACTTAACCGAAAGTGCTGATGTTCTTTGTTGGCCCTGTGAGCCAAATGTCGAAACATCTTTTCCGTTGATAATAAACTGTAAATCATCACGATGTGGACCATATAACGTATTACCCTGTCTAATTTCTTTGTCCTTGTTTTCTTCAAACAATTCCTTTAAACCTGTGTAAATGTCATTTTCATTGGTCTGCTGTTTTTTCTTTAATGCGCAAACATATTTAAACTTCAATTTTTCCTTACCTTGAGAAATTTCGGAATGAATATTTGCTGCCCATCCCTGCAACTTCTTCAATAATTCTAAACGTTGAAAAATTATCTTGGCACCATATGCAGCTAATTGATCAGATAAGACATCTAGATAAAGCTTATCTGAAGCCTCTTTTAGCTGTAGCTGCTTTAGGTAATTATTTCGTTGTTTTAAAATCTTGCGGTATTGAGAATTATTGTATAAATACTGGCTACTCATTTGACCAAACTCCATGTCCATGAAACGACGACGAACCGTTGGCGCTCCCTTAACGATGGATAAGTCTTCCGGAGCAAACAAAATCACGTTTAGTTCACCCACATAAGAGGATAGCTTGGCCTGTTCGAGTTGATTTACCTTCGCACGTTTGCCTTTCTTCCCCAAATCGATTTCCAATTTAGTGGTGCCTAGTTCCTTTTCAATCTCGCCATAGACCTGTGCATTTTCATTTTCCCAATTAATCAAATCACGATTATTATTGGTACGATGACTACGCGTTAATGCCAAAACATAGATTGCTTCTAACATGTTGGTCTTTCCCTGGGCATTATCACCCAATAAGACGTTAATTGAAGGTGAGAACTGCACCTCTACATCGCTATAATTACGAAAATTACGTAATTTGAGTTCTCTTAATTTCATAAATAAAGCCTACTTTTTGCGAATAAAAAACAAACCAACATCAATAACTTCAACGTTATCACCGTCGTATAACTTCTTACCACGACGATCTTCAGGTTCATCGTTTAGTTTCACTGCATGGTCCTTCAAATACCACTTAGCTTGACCACCGGAAGATACGATATCCTCTTCCTTTAACAACTGACCTAATGTTATATATTCGGTATCGATGAAAACATTCTTTTTCAAAACTTCACCCACCTTTTCCTATGTATTATTATACCCTTTTGATGGTCAAAAGTATAGTTTATAAGCTGATTTTCGCCTTTCTAAGCAATTATATAAAAGTGCTTACTATTTTGTTAAATCTATGCCAAAATCGCTCATATCCTAAAAAAATCAATTTAAACGCAAAAAGAACCCCTTAGATAAGCTTCTAAGGGGTCTTATTTTATAAATATTTAATTTCTTTTGGTGTATGGGTAAATGGTTCGCAGCCATCTTCAGTTACATAAACACAATCTTCGATTCGAACTCCAGCGAATCCTGGCACGTAAATTCCAGGTTCAATTGAGAAACACATCCCTGGTTTCAATACCATCTTATTACCTTCCATGATTGATGGGAATTCGTGTTCAGACATTCCCATTCCATGGCCTAGACGGTGGATGAAGTATTTACCATATCCTGCCTTTTCGATAATGTCTCTTGCGACCTTATTAACTTCTTCGGCTGTTACACCTGGTTTAACGAAATCCATCGCAGCTAATTGTGCTTCTAGACAGACATCATAGATTTCTTTTTGTTTGTCGCTAATTTCACCAACTGCAACAGTTCTGGTTGCATCTGAGATATAACCATCATGCACTGTTCCTAGATCAAATAGCACCATTTCATTTTCTTTTACTAAATTATCAGAGGTCGCACCATGTGGTTCAGCAGCATGTGCTCCTGCTTGAACTAAGGTATCAAAACTCATTTCCATGACACCTTTTTGCTTTAGTGCGTATTCCAATTCAGCTACGACTGATTTTTCTGACTTCCCTGCTTTTAATGCAGCGAAACCTTTTTCAAAAGCAAAGTCTGCTTCTTTACCCGCTTCCTTTAGCTTTTCGATTTCGTCTGGAGTCTTAATCAAACGCATTGTGTTCAAATAATCAGTCACGTCCGTTTCAAAAGTTACATCTTGCAACTCTCTGTGTAAATTTTCTAGACGTGCAACTGTTAAGCTTTCTTTTTCAATTCCTGCTGATTTTGGCGTTGCTACTCTTTGTTGGATATGAGCAGCAATCTTTTGCCATGGATTTTCATGATCTAAGTATCCATAAACATCATATGGAAAACCAGTATCTTTAATTGCTTCTACTTCCAATGCGGGTGCAAACATAAAAGGATCCTTTTCAGGAAATACGATTAATGCTAATACCCTCTCCACCGGATCACTATAAAACCCAGTTAAGTATTGAATTGTTTTAGGATCACTTAGATATGTGAAATCTAATCCATTGTTGTAGGTCCAATCCTGGATTGACTTTATCTTAGACATGCAAACCCCTCCTTTTAGTATATCTTAGACTAAAATTACAAAATTTCAAACAATTATTAATTCGTAAATTAAAAAACGCGACCTCTTTATTAGACGAAAATCGCGTTTTATTAAATTAATTATTAAAATCCCTAAAATGTACGTACTGGAGTGATTAATTCGATGAAGTTTTCAGCATCTTCAGAAGGAACAAGGGTAAATGGACGTAGTGATGACGTGAATGAAACATTAATCATTGAGTGTCCAAATGCACGTAAAGCGTCCTTCATGTAATCAGGGTTGAATGAAATTTCTAAGTCATTTCCAGCAACTTCTTTGCTTTCAACTTCTTCTTCAACGTTACCAACATCTGGAGAATTACCAGAGATGGTTACTTGTTTAACATTTGCCTTGATAGTTAGTTTAACAACGTTATTTCTTGATTCGTGAGATAAAAGAGAAGCTCTTTCAATTGCACCAAGTAATTCATAGGCATCAAATTGAACATTAGTTTCTGATTCTTTAGGAATCAATCTAGAAGTGTCAGGGTATGTTCCTTCAAGTAGTCTAGAGTAGAAGTAAGTGTTTCCAATAGTGAATAACACTTGGTTTTCGGTGATCTTCATTTTAACGTTTTCAGTATCATCTGAAATCATCTTTGATAATTCTGAAAGACTGCTTCCAGGAATGATAACGTCGTATTCACCTTGGTTATCAGGTAGGGCCACTTTACGTTGACTTAGACGGTGTGAATCAGTAGCGACAGCAAATAAAGTACCGTCCTTTAGCACGAAGTGAACACCAGTTAAGATAGGGCGACTTTCTTGGTTTGATACGGCGATAACAGTTTGGTTAATGATTTCCTTGAATACGTCACCTGATAATGAAATTTCGTTATCGTTTTCGATTTCAGGTAAGTGAGGATAATCTGCTGCATCTAAACCATTGATAGTGAATGATGATGTTCCTGAAGTGATTTCAGTTTGAAAACCATTAGCAACAGAAAGTGTCATTTTATCACTAGGTAATTTTTTAACAATTCCACTGAAAAATCTAGCAGGTAAGACAATTGAACCTTCTTCTTCGATGATTAGTTCGTTATCTGCATCGTTTCTATCAATAACAGTTTCGATAGAAACATCAGCATTGCTACCAGTTAAAATCAAACCTTCATTTGATGCACTTAACTTTAGACCGGTCAAAATAGGAATAGTGGTTTTTGATGAAATAGCTCTTGAAACCATGTTTATCCCTTGAATGAATGCTGATCGTTTGATTGAAAATTTCATTTTGAATGTCTCCTCGCATGTAATATTTAATATTAATTAATATATATAGTTAAAACAGTAGTAGTAGGGCCTGTGTATACTGTGGAAAACTCTATTTGCTCTTACGGATACAAAGTTTTACACATGTGGATAAGTTGTGGATAAGTCACCACATTTTTCCACAGACTTTATCTCTCTAATGTTTCCTTTAGTTCTTGGATTTGTTCTTTGATTGTTGAATCAGATTGAACTGCATCGGCTATTTTATCGTAAGCATGGATGACAGTTGTATGATCTTTACCGCCAAAGGCGCTGCCAATCTTTGGAAGAGAACTATTAGTTAAGGTACGACTTAAATACATTGCTATTTGACGAGGGATAACGATTGTTTTAACACGTTTTTTCCCTTTTAAGTCGTCTATAGAAACGTTGTAATAATTTGAAACTGATTTGATTATGTTTTCAACCGTAATTTCTGGTTTTGAATCTTCTCGGTTAAGACCGCGTAGAGCTTCTGAAACCAAATCAGTTGTGATTGGAACTTTTTTGAAGTTAGCGAATGCATGAACACGTGACAATGCTCCTTCTAGTTCACGAACGTTTGAATCAAATTGACCAGCTATGTAGTTAAGCGTATCTGGGGGAACTTGAATCCCGTCTCCTTCTGCTTTTGCACGCAAGATAGCAATTCTTGTTTCTAAGTCTGGAGGAGTAATATCTACTGGAAGTCCCCAAGCAAATCGAGAAACTAAACGATCTTGCAACTTTGCAATTTCATTAGGTAAACGATCAGAAGTTAAAACAATTTGTTTTTTATTTTCGTACAAATCATTAAATGTATGGAAGAATTCTTCTTGAGTCCCGTCCTTATCAGCAAAGAACTGAACATCATCAACTAGTAATGCATCAACGTTTCTGTATTCTTGTCTGAATGCTTCTGTTTCATTATTTTGAATGGCATTAATGAAATCGTTGGTAAATGATTCACTAGTTACATACATAATGTTTGCAGTTGGATTGTCTTCTAAGATTTTGTTACCAATTGCATGCATCAAGTGGGTTTTTCCTAAACCGACACCTCCGTACAAAAGAAGTGGGTTATACATTTTTCCTGGATCTTCGGAAACAACTAGCGCCGCTGCATGCGCCATTTGGTTACCTTTACCGATAACGAAGGATTCAAATGTATAGTTAGGATTTAGATGGCTGTTTTGTAAGAATTCATTATTGTTTACGCTGCCTGAATTCTCTTTAACGGCATCATTTTTCTTATTAGAACTCCTAAGATCTCCTTCTAAAACAAATTTTGGAACGATATCTCTTTTAGTTATTTGATATGAATACTCTACTAAAGAGTCCTCTAACTTATCTTCCCAATAATCACGATGGAGAGGAGATGGAAGTTCTAGCGTTAGCTCATTTCCGACTAAGCTAATGGGCTTAACTGTAGCAATCCATGTTGAATAGGTTGTAGTGGAGTAATTTTTTTCAAAAGCTTCACTGATTGCTTCCCATAATGAGTCTTTATCCATGAATCATTTCCTCCCGTTAAAAATCTTTAGTAATTTTACCATTAAAAAAAAAAGTTTTCCACAAGCATATTTACTTGTGTATAATTGTTTCACACCTTGTTAATTTTATTTTCCACAACCTGTTGATAACTTGATTAAAATCATCTCATTTTTTAGTTTTCCACAGAAAATTGTTAATAATCCACAGGTAAGTATAACCGATATATCAATAAAAACAAAAAGTTATGCACAACTTGTGAATAATTCTAATAACAGGTTGTTTACTTGTGGAAAACTTGTGGAAAAGACTGTTAATTGCAAAATTTTAATCAACAGGAAAAATCAAAAAATGTGTATGAAACAAATTGAAATGTGGATAAAAAATGGATCTCTTTAGGGAAAGAATTTGATTTTTATGTTTCATCATTAATTTTTTTATGGTATTATGTTTAGGAAATGTATTTGACATAGAAAAGAAACACACAAAATATATAAGGGAGGGTTAGTAATGAAGAGAACTTACCAACCAAAGAAACGTAAGCACGCACGTACTCACGGTTTCCGTAGTCGTATGAGCACTAGCAACGGTCGTAAAGTTTTAGCTCGCCGTCGTAAAAAAGGTAGAAAGTCATTGACTGTATAGACCACTGACCATTCAGTGGTCTTTTTCATTATATTGAACAAAATTTAATGGAGATGGATTATGCGTAAGTCATACCGCGTCAAAAAAGAAGCAGAATTCCAAAATGTTTTTGAAAAACATAATTCAGTTGCTAATCGGACTTTTGTCATTTATCAAATGGAAAAGCCTGATCAACCCCATTTTAGAGTCGGTATCTCAGTTGGTAAGAAGATTGGAAATGCCGTTCATAGAAACTGGGTTAAAAGACGAGTTAGACAAAGTTTGACAGAATTAAAGCCATATCTAAAACAAGATGTTGATTTTTTGGTTATTGCTCGTCCAAGAGCCGACCAACTATCAATGGAAGAAGTTAAGAAGAATATGGTGCATGTTTTAAAATTAGCAAACTTGCTTGATTCTGATTATGTTGAGGGAGAAGACTAATGAAAAAATTTAAAAAGTATCTTTCACTTACTTCAATTTTAGGATTGGTATTTTTCTTGACTGCATGTAGTAATAAACCAATTACTTCACACAGTACCGGTCTATGGGATGGAGTTATCGTACTTAATTTCTCAAGAGCCATCATTTGGTTAGCTAAATTCTTTGGTTCTAACTATGGAATGGGTATCGTTGCTTTTACCATCATCGTTCGTATCATTATCTTGCCTTTGATGATTTATCAAACCAAGAGTATGAAGAAGACGCAAGAACTACAACCTAAGTTAAAGGAACTTCAAAAGAAGTATTCATCAAAGGATACTGAAACTGTTAAGTTACTTCGTGAAGAACAACAAAAGCTATATGCTGAAGCAGGCGTTAATCCTGTTGCTGGTTGTTTACCACTACTAGTTCAATTGCCAATCTTGTGGGCCTTATACCAAGCTATCTGGCGTACAGATGTTTTGAAGTCAGGTCATTTCCTATGGTTACAATTAGGACACAAAGACCCATACTTTATTATGCCGGTTCTAGCCGCCGTATTTACTTTCATTAGTTCATGGCTAGCAATGAAGTCACAACCTGAGCAAAATGGGATGACAAAAGGAATGATGTTCGGGATGCCCGTTATCATTTTCTTCATGGCATTAAATATTCCTGCTGCGATCTCAATTTATTGGGTAGTAACAAATGCCTTCCAAGCTGTACAAACATTGTTTATTCAAAATCCTTGGAAGATTCAAAGAGAACGAGAAGAAAAGCTTCGTGCTGAAAAGCAACACAAGCGTAATGTTGAAAAAGCAATTCGCAAAGCTAAAAAATCTCGTCGTAAATAATAAAAAAGCGTCTGATTTTATAATCAGACGCTTTTTTTGTGTATCATTGGACCGCTATTTTGTGATATTATTAATAACATAGTTTATTTTTAAAAGGAGTCCCAACATGTCAACATTTACTGCTAAAACAGTCAGTGAAGCGATCGAGGAAGGACTAAAGTCACTAAACGTTGATAAGAGCAATGCTGAAATCAACATTGTTCAAACAAACCGTAAAGGCTTTTTTGGAATCGGAAAACGTGATGCAATCGTCGAAATCGACGTTAAAAAACATCAAAATGCATCAAACACTCAAGAAATCGCAGAAACACCAACAAAAAACATTAAGATTAACAACCAATCAGAAGAAACAACAGAAACTAAGAAACGTCATCATTCAAACGAACAAGCCATGGAAGATTTAGTGGTTTATTTGAAGCCAATTGTTGAAGAATTGGGCGTTTCAGCCGAATTACAACCTAAGATTATTAACCGTAAGTTCGCTCGTATTAATTTCAAGACTGAACAAGAAGGTCTACTAATTGGTAAACATGGACTAACCATCAATGCTTTACAAAACTTGGCACAAATCTACTTGAACCACATTGGATATAGCCGTTTGTCAATTCAACTAGATACAGCTGATTATCGTCACCGTCGTACTGAAATTTTGAAGAAATTAGCTGAAAAAACAGCCAGAGAAGCAGTTGCAACAGGACAACCTGTATACCTAGATCCAATGCCTTCTTTCGAGAGAAAGGTTATTCATAACCAACTAGAAGATAATCTATACGTCAACACATTTTCATCGGGTCGCGAACCTTACCGTGCTGTCGTTGTAGAACCGCAAGGATAGTCATATAAATTGACAAAAGCGGATAAAGTTTTTATTATATAAAGTATCATTCTTATCAGAGATAGATGAAGTAGTCAAAGTGCTTTATCCATGCTGAGTTTTTTTGGCGTGGAGTGGGCACTTTTTTTGTGCGCTAGACCACAATACGGATTTTGATAATTGAGAAAGGAAGAGGAACATGGCAACGACTACAGATTTTGATACAATTGCAGCGATTTCAACACCACCTGGTGAAGGGGGTATCTCCATCGTTCGAATTAGTGGGGATGACGCTTTAAAGGTAATTAGTAAAATTTATCGAGGTAAGGACTTAAACAAAGTTGCCTCACACACCATTAATTACGGACATGTCTTTGATCCAGACACTAACGAAGACGTTGACGAAGTAATGGTATCAGTAATGAGAGCTCCAAAGACTTACACATGTGAAGACGTGATTGAGGTTAACTGTCATGGTGGTATCTTAGCCACTAACACTATTCTTCAATTGATTTTAAGTTATGGTGCTCGTCTTGCTGAACCAGGTGAATTTACTAAACGTGCATTCTTAAATGGAAGAATTGACCTTTCACAATCAGAAGCAGTTATGGATGTCATTGATGCTAAAACTACTCGTTCTATGAAGGCTGCTGAAAGCCAACTTGAAGGAAACCTTTCAAGACTAATTAGAACGCTTAGACAACAAATTTTGGACGTTTTAGCAAATGTCGAAGTTAACATTGATTACCCTGAATATGACGATGCCGAAGTAATGACTTCTAAGTTGTTGAAGGAAAATGCGGTTGATTTAAAAGCTAAAGTTGAAAAACTGTTAGAAACTGCCAAGCAAGGACAAGTGCTAAGAGATGGACTTGCTACTTCTATCGTTGGTCGTCCAAATGTTGGTAAATCAAGTATCTTAAACCACTTGTTGCACCAAGATAAGGCCATCGTTACAGATGTTCCAGGAACCACCCGTGACGTGTTAGAAGAATACGTTAACGTTAAGGGTGTTCCTTTGAAGTTAGTGGATACAGCCGGAATCCGTGAAACCGAAGATAAGGTCGAAAAAATCGGTGTGGAACGTTCAAGAAAGGCCATCGCTAGTTCAGACCTAGTGCTATTGGTATTGAACTACTCAGAACAACTTTCTGACGAAGATCGTCAATTAATCGAACTAACTAATGATTCCAAACGAATTGTCATTTTGAATAAGACCGACTTGCCTCAACAAATTGATGTTGATGAAGTTAAGAATCTAGTTGGCGCAGAAAACGTAATTACTACTTCTGCCATTCAAGACAATGGAACTGAACCACTTGAGGAAATGATTGCTAAGCTATTCTTTACCCAGGGAATTCAAAGTTCACAAAATGACGTTATGGTTACAAATGCCAGACACGTTAGTTTGTTACACAATGCAAAAGAATCACTAAACAGCGTAATTAACGGATTGGATGAAGGTCTACCGGTTGATTTAGTTCAAATGGACATGCACGCATGTTGGGAATCACTTGGTGAAATTACCGGTGATAGCTACAATGGTGAGCTATTAGATCAACTATTCAGCCAATTCTGTCTAGGAAAATAGTCAATTGTTTCATGTGAAACATTTTTAATGGAGGAAAACAAATGAGCCAAATCGTAAGTGAAGAAAATATCCAATACGATGCCGGTGAATACGACGTTATCGTTGTTGGTGCCGGACATGCTGGTAGTGAAGCAGCGCTTGCTTCAGCCAGAATGGGAAACAAAACAATGTTAATAACAATTAATTTGGACATGGTTGCATTTATGCCATGTAATCCATCACTTGGTGGACCAGCCAAAGGAACCGTTGTTAGAGAAATCGATGCACTAGGTGGGGAAATGGGTAGAAATATCGATAAGACTTACGTGCAAATGAGAATGCTAAACACTGGTAAGGGTCCAGCCGTTCGTGCATTGCGTGCGCAAGCTGATAAACATGCTTACCACCGTGCAATGAAAGAAACTATCGAAAATCAACCTAATTTGGATTTAAAGCAAGGAATTGTTGATTCATTAATCGTTGAAGATGGTGTCTGCAAGGGTATCGTTACTTTCACAGGTGCTAAGTACTACTCCAAAACAACGGTTATTTGTGCCGGAACAGCAGCTCGTGGAAGAATTATCATCGGTGAATTAAGATATTCTTCTGGTCCAAACAATTCTCAACCAGCATTAAAGCTATCAGAAAATCTAGAGGAATTAGGTTTTGAATTGAAACGTTTCAAGACCGGTACACCTCCACGTGTTAATGGTCGTACCATTGACTTCTCTAAGACGGAAGAACAACCAGGGGATGAAGAAGTTAACCACTTCAGTTTTGAAACTCCTGATGACAAGTATATTCCGGTTAAAGATCAACTATCATGTTGGTTAACTTATACCAACGAACATACCCACCAAATAATTCGTGACAATCTAGACCGTGCACCTATGTTTACCGGTGTGATTGAAGGGGTTGGTCCTCGTTACTGTCCATCAATTGAAGATAAGATTGTTCGTTTTGCTGACAAGAACAGACACCAAGTTTTCTTGGAACCTGAAGGTCGTGAAACCAATGAATACTACTGTGATAGTCTTTCAACTTCTCTTCCAGAAGAAGTACAACAAAAGATGTTACACAGTGTTGCTGGACTAGAACACGCTGAAATGATGAGACCTGGTTACGCCATCGAATATGATGTTGTAGCACCATATCAATTAAAACCAACATTTGAAACTAAGATTGTTAAGAACCTATACACTGCCGGTCAAACTAACGGTACTTCAGGATACGAAGAAGCTGCTGGACAAGGTCTATATGCCGGAATCAATGCCGCACTACGCGCTCAAGGTAAGGAACCAATGGTTCTAAAACGTAACGAAGCATACATTGGTGTGTTAGTTGATGACTTAGTAACTAAGGGAACTAACGAACCATACCGTTTGCTAACTAGTCGTGCTGAATATCGTTTACTTCTTAGAAACGACAATGCTGATTTCCGTCTAACTGAAAAAGGTCATGAATTAGGTCTAATTTCTGATGAAAGATATAATAAGTTCTTAGAAAAGAAAGAAGCCGTTATTAACGAATTAGACCGATTAGATCACACTCGTATCAAACCAAGTGATGAAGTAAACGAATTCGTTGAAGCTCATGGTGATAAGCCACTTAAGGATGGTATCTTGGCATCTGTATTCTTACGTCGCCCATATGTAACTTACAACACATTGTTGAAGTTCATCGAACCTGCCGACAAACCATTGGGTCGTCGTGTAGTCGAACAAGTTGAAATCAGAACTAAGTATGCTGGATACATTAAGAAAGCTGAAGAAAACGTTGCTCGTATGAAGAAAATGGAAGCTAAGAAAATTCCAGATGATATTGATTATGACGCAATTGATAGCTTAGCTACTGAAGCTCGTCAAAAACTAGAAAAGATTAGACCACGTACTGTGGCCCAAGCTTCTAGAATTTCAGGGGTTAACCCTTCAGATGTTGCTATTTTAGGTGTTTACATTCAACAAGGTAAAATTGCTAAAATCAAAAAATAGATAAAATTAAAAGCCGTCTAAACATCGTTTAGACGGCTTTTTTATTATCGAATACAACTATTTAAAATCGTGTATAAAAATGATGAAATGATTCCAGGAATCAAGACGTTTTTTAATAGTGTGAATTGATATTTTAAGTATTCGGATTTATTTTGACGTTGAACTTTTACAGATCGATGCTTTAAAATCGAATGATTTGCTGCCACAGTAAAGCATACAATGGAAGTTGTTAGTAGTACCCACATAAACGCCCAAAAAGCGGCGTAGAAGTAGTTTCCATCAATTATGTATACAAACACTGCAGACAGATTTAAAGCGTCAATATAGACGGTGTAAATAGATAGAAATGCTAAGAAAATTCTGGTACGTAGCATGGAAATGATTATGTATAGTATTGCAACTTCGATGAAAATTAGCATTTGTGGTAGCGCAGTCAGAAAATTTGCTTTTAAAATCACTTGTAGTGACATTGCTTCTTTGTCGATATTGAACATTCCCCAAAGTACGGACAATAGGAACCATACCAGAAATGCCGCGATGATGTTCTTATGTATATTTAATTTTCCGATTTTATTAATGCTTGGTCATTCCTTTTTATCATTTAATTAAAATATTAACAATTAAATTATACTTATAAGAGCGAATTATCACAAGGGATTATTTAAAACAATCTCTAAAATAATGATACAATAAGGTTATAAAAATTAGGAGTAATGATAAAAATGGAAAATTCTACCAAAAAGAAGAAAAATAGTTTTTTAAAAGAATGCCTTAGTTGGCTAATTTACTTAGTTGTATTAGGAGGTATTTACTTAACAATTGCCCACTTCTTTACGATGGCAACCGTTGATGGCCATTCGATGGATCCAAACCTATACAACGGAGAAAAGATGTTGGTATTAAAACAATCTGATATTAAACGTAATAGTGTCATCATTTTTGACGCTCATGGAGAAGATCCTAATGCCACTGCAAAGGACTATTATGTAAAACGTGTTATTGGTTTGCCAGGTGATACTGTTTCATATAAAGATGGAAAATTATACGTTAATAATAAGGTCGCTGACCAAAGTTTTATTAGTAAAAAGGAACTAAATGTTGGTACTAGATACTTTGATACTAACAATCAAATTAAGAACTGGAGTATCTCAAGTTTATCCAGCACAAAATGGGTATACAACCAAAATTCAAAGGTAGTACCGAAGGGCGAATATTTCGTATTGGGAGATAACCGTAGCATCTCAAACGACAGTCGTTACTGGGGATTTGTAAAGAAATCTAAGGTATTGGGAGTTGCTAAGCTATTCCCATGGTCTGGTACTGCTAAGCACCGTCATAATGTTAATGATTTAGCCAATTAGAGGGGAATTTAATCCATGAAATTTACTGCTAAACAAAAAAGTTTGTTATCATGGGTTATCTACCTATTATTTTTAGTACTGGCCTGGTTTGCAATTAAGAGTTTTGCGACTGTAGTTAAAGTTGATGGTCATTCAATGGACCCCAACTTACATACGGGTCAACGAGTTTTGGTGATGAAAAAATCTTATATTAAACGCAATAGTGTAATTGTGTTTGATGCATTTGGCGAAGATCCTACCAAGCTTGCCACTACGTACTATGTTAAGCGTGTAGTTGGGATTCCGGGTGATAAAATCGTTTATAAAGACGGGAAATTATATATTAATAATAAGCTATACAAGCAAAACTATATTAGTAAGAAACAAGTGAGTGTGGGAACTCGATATAAATTTCAGAATGATGTCATTAAGAACTGGGATATTGCCAAGTTATCTAGAGAAAAATGGGTAGATGACCAAGATGAAAAAGTTGTCCCTAAAGGAATGTACTTCGTCTTAGGTGATAATCGATCAATCTCAAATGACAGCCGTTATTGGGGATTTGTTGAACAACGAAAGGTCCTAGGCGTTGTGTATGCATTCCCATGGTCTGGAAACGCAACACAGCGTTACAATATTAATAATTTAAAAAATAAAAAAGCGTTGAATTAAATTCAACGCTTTTTTGTTGGTTATTTATTTGTTTGTTGATGTTGTGCTTGCTGTAGAAAATGTGGTAGTTGCAACATCACTTACAGATGAATTGATATCTGAGGCTGGTTTACTATTGCTTAAAGCAGCTCCTGAGCCATCTGTGTTTACGATTTTTGTTACCATAGAATTGTTATCACTTGGTTGATTGAAAGCCTTTTTATCATCAATGATTGGATGTTTTGAATCTGTATGGTTAACCATATCTTTGATAGGTTTTACAGCAATTTTAGTTAATTTCTGTTCACCTGTAGAAACGTTTGGTTTAGGTTGAGTATTAAACATACGGTTGCTTAAGCTCATGCCAGAAGCGCTTGTATTTGTGATGACTGTTTTCTTAACTTCTTTGGTATCTTTTTTCTTTTTTATAGTAGTCTTTTTAGGTTTTACAACCACTCTTTTAGCTTTTTTAAACTTTTTAACGGGTTTTACAAGCTTCAATTGGTATTCGGGAACGTAACCACCTAATTTGGGTAAGAATAGGAAATTTGATCCCTTGAAACGTACACGGTTACCCACGTGCATGTGGCCGATTCTTTTAAAGTAACGGTATCTCATCATGGTGTGACGACCGTGACGTAACTTCCCATATTTGTATACGTTAACGAATTCACTTCGGTTAGTGTATGTTTGTTTAGCGGATGCATGGACGGTAGTACCGATTAAAAATACGGCACCAACAGCTGCAAATGCAGCAGCGCATTTCTTTTTCATATTGTTTCCTCCTGGGAATGTAAAAATATTCTCATATACATATAATAATTTACCAGTAAATACAGAAATATCAAGCTAAATCAACGTATTTAATTTAAATGTAACCATAGGTTTACTTATCCACATGTTGACAACTTTAATCAATCAGATATAATTAATGACAATTAAATTAGAAAATGATTAGAAGTTAATCATTTTCTAATGAATATAAGAGATGAGGTGTTCAATATGAAAAATCAAGAAATTTTGCATGACGAAGACGAATGTTTCGCATCAGCTTCACGTATCAAGTATTTTGATATGGTAATTGAATCGGGTGAAGGTGCGATTTTAAAAGACGTCGAAGGAAATGAATACATTGATTTATTAGCGAGCGCATCATCTACTAATACTGGTCATAGCCATCCACATGTTGTTGAAGCTATCACGAAGCAGGCTCAGAAATTAATCCAATATACTCCGGCATATTTTGCTAACTTACCGGCATCTCAACTGGCTCAACGATTGACTGACTTGGCACCAATTGATGGCCCGGCTGAACTATCATGGGGTAACTCTGGATCAGACGCCAATGACGCGTTAATTAAGTTTGCCCGTGGATACACTGGTCGGCAAGACGTTGTTAGTTTTACCGGAGCATATCATGGTTCTACATATGGTTCAATGAGTGCTTCTGGAGTTAGTTTAAACATGAATCGTAAGATGGGACCATTAATGAGTGGATTCTACAAAGTTCCATTCCCAAGTCCATGGTACCGACAACAATATGAAACAGAGGATGAGTTTGTAGATCGTATGTTTGAAGAATTTAAGCTACCGTTTGATACATATTTACCTGCTGACGAGGTTGCGGTCATATTGATTGAACCAATTCAAGGTGATGGCGGAATCGTTAAAGCACCAGAAAAGTACCTAAAGAAAGTATACGAATTTGCCCACGAACATGGCATCCTATTTGCAATTGATGAGGTCAATCAAGGGATGGGCCGTACCGGTAAATGGTGGTCAATTCAACAATTTGACGGCATTTATCCTGACCTTATGACCGTTGGAAAGTCACTATCTTCTGGTTTACCACTTAGTGCGGTAATCGGTAAAAAAGAAATTATCGAATCTCTAGATGCACCCGCAAACGTGTACACCACCGCCGGAAACCCTGTTACCACAGCGGCTGCAATGGCTACTATTGATGTCATTGAAGATGAACATTTACTAGAACGAAGTAATCGTTTAGGAGTTAAATCTAAGGTTTTTTTTGATAGAATGAAAGAGAAGTACAATTTTGTTGGTGACGTTAGAATGTACGGATTGGATGGTGGCATTGATATCATTGATCCTAAGACCGGAAAAGCTGACGTCAAAGTAGCTACAAAACTAATCTATCGAATGTTTGAACTAGGGGTAATCATGATTACCGTTAGGGGAAATGTGCTTAGATTCCAACCACCCTTGGTAATTACTGAAGAACAACTAGAAAAGGCCTTTGATGTTATCGATCAAGCGATGGATGATGAAGCAAACGGTCGTATTCAATTCGACAAGGCTATTGGTTGGAGTACTGATTAATAAGTTAATTAGGGGTGTAATTAATGGTTCATACTAAGTTAACGCAAGCTGATTTTGATGCAATGCGCGAAAAATATGACAGTGATCCAAAAAACAAGGTATTACAACGTTCCGTTATGAAAAACGGCATCAACAATACCGCCAAAGACAACCGAGTAGTGGCCAAATTAAACCACACATACTCTGTAGAAATCGATACTGGTAAGGTATCAAACCAAAAACGTTCAGGACGTTGCTGGCTATTCTCATTGTTAAACGTTTTAAAACACGACTTTGCGAAACGCTACAACGTAAAAGACTTTGAACTATCACAAAGCTACCTATTTTTCTGGGATAAGGTAGAACGTGCCAACATCTTTTACGATCGCATTATCGATACTGCCAATAAGCCGTTCGATGATCGCGAACTTCGCTGCTACTTAGCTGCACCGGGTGCAGATGGTGGTGAATGGGGTATGGCAGTCGCACTAGTACAAAAGTATGGTGTAATGCCAACTTCTGCTTTTCCTGAAAGCAACGTAACTGAGGATACATCTGATTTAAAGGAAGTGTTTAATCGTAAGTTACGTCGTGACGCTATGGTTTTACGTGATATGATTCATTCCGGTAGCAGTGACGCCGAAATTGTTGAAAAACGTAAGGAAATGCTAAAAGAAGTCTATAGAATTGCTGGTTTTGCATGTGGTGTTCCACGTGAAACATTTGACTTTGAATACCGTGATGATAATCAAAACTACCATGTTGACGAAGGGATTACACCTAAACAATTTTTTGATAAATACTTTGAAATTAATTTAGATGATTACGTTGTGTTGGGAAACTATCCTAACCGTAAAATGGAACAATTATTCCGTAACAAGGCCGGTCAAAACATCGTGGGTGGTCGCAAAATCGAATTCTTAAATATGCCAATGGATGTATTGAAAGATGCCGCAATTGCGCAATTAAAAGATGGAGAAACTGTCTGGTTTGCCAATACTGTGACCGAACAATCAGACCGTCAAAACGGTTTGTTAGACGACGATTTATACCGCCGTGCTGAATTGTTTGATATCGATATGAATATGGACAAGGCTCAACGTTTAGATTACTACGACAACATTCCTAACCACGCGATGACACTTACTGGTGTCGATATTGTTGACGACAGACCATCTAAGTGGAAAGTCGAAAACTCTTGGGGAGAAAAGGTCGGCGAAAAAGGTTACTTCGTAATGGATGATAACTGGATGGACAATAACGTCTTTGAAATTATCGTCAACAAGAAGTACCTAACCGATCCACAAAGACAATTACTAGCACAAACCCCAGTTGATTTAGACCCTTGGGCAGCGGTATAAGGAGGACGTAGATAATGACTGAAACAAAAATTACCGAACAAGACCTAAAAGAATTACGTGCGGCCTACGATGAAAATCCCACCAATGCGATTTTGGAAAGAACCGTAACACAAAATGGAATTGGAAATGTTTCATACGATGAAACAGCCACTGAAAAACTAAATCCCGTCTTTTCTGTTGAAGTGAAGACTGGTAAGGTTTCCAACCAAAAACAATCCGGTCGTTGCTGGATGTTTGCGTTATTAAATACTTTAAAACATCAATTTGGTGCTAAGTATAACGTTAAAGACTTCGAATTATCCCAGAACTATCTATTCTTCTGGGATAAGATTGAACGTGCTAATATTTTCTACGATCGAATCGTTAACACTGCTGACAAGCCACTAGACGATCGTACCGTTCAATATTTCCTAGAAGTGGGACCAGGTGCAGATGGTGGTCAATGGGCGATGGCCGTATCATTAGTACAAAAATATGGGGTTGTGCCAACATCTGCGTTCAGTGAAACTACTGTTTCTGAAAGTACTGGTGACTTGAAATCAATTTTGAATTACAAACTTAGAAATGATGCATACAAACTACGTAACATGGTAAACGACGGAGTGTCTGAAGAAGACATCCACGATGCTAGGGAACAAATGCTGTCTGAAGTTTACAAGATTGCTGCATACTCACTTGGAGTACCACCAAAGACGTTTGACTTTGAATATAGGGATGATAATGACAATTATCACATTGATCGTAATTTAACGCCTAAATCATTTTATGAAAAGTATCTATCAGATGCTGATTTAGACGATTATGTTGTCTTAAGTAACTCTCCTGACAAGGAATACAACAAAATGTATCGTTTATCTGCTCAAGAAAACGTGGTTGATGGTCGTAAGATTGAGTTCTTAAACCTACCAATGGAAGAATTAAAAGATGCTGCAATTGCGCAATTAAAGGACGGTCAAGCTGTTTGGTTTGCTAATGATATTGCACGTCAATCTGACCGTAAAAAAGGCTTTTTAGCCGAAAATTTATACCATTACGATGAACTTTTTGATGTTGATTTAACAATGAGTAAAAAGCAAAGATTACAATATCATGATGCCATTGTTTCACATGCTACTGCTTTAACAGGCGTCGACCTAGTTGACGATAAACCAACTAAATGGAAGGTTGAAAATTCATGGGGAACAAAGAATGGTGTAAATGGATACTTCATCATGGATGATGGTTGGATGAATGAATATGTATATGAAATTGTAATAAATAAAAAATATTTATCTAATGACAAAATCGCACTGTTGAGCCAATCTCCGGTAGAATTAGCACCTTGGGATTCATTAGAATAAAATTAAAGTGTTGCATTTTTTTTAATATGGTATTAATATAAGTGACAATCAAATAAGACGTTGAACAGGAATTTTAATTATTGAGTGTTTCACAGGGAGCTCACGGTTATGAGAGTGGGTAGCACGGTAATTGAATCGTACCTGAGAGTCATTTTTCGAAATGAGTAGAAAAAATCGTTGGCGGCGTTAACGCAGAAGTTATTTTAACTTCTCGAGCTAGTATTTGTGAGAATACTAGAAATTGAGGTGGCACCGCGATTTATTCGTCCTCTTGGATATCTTATCCAAGAGGACTTTTTTTATACCAAAAACTTGAATATAAATTTAAAAACATTGATTAGGAATTTTAATTAATTCAGTAATTTACAGAGAACTTAGCAAAGCCGGGTGAGAGCTAAGGATGACATTAATTAAATCGTACCTATGAGTTTGAATTCGAAACGAGTAGAATTCACCGTTAACGCGTTATCGTTAAAGTTTGAAAAAACTTTATGAGCTGATGTTCGTGAGAGCATCAGAAACTGAGGTGGAACCACGATTATTCGTCCTCTAGGATTTATTCCTAGAGGACTTTTTTTATATAAATATTTTCATGAAGATCAAGAATTTAATCAAACCAATCATTTACAGAGAAATTAACGTTGATGAGAGTTAATAATGACATTTGATTAATCGTACTTGTGAGTGAGCTTCGAAATGAGTAGAAGCAAACGTCGGCGGCGTTAACGCGGAAGTCATTGACTTTATGAGCTAGCATTCGCGAGGGTGTTAGGAAGTGAGGTGGTACCGCGGTTACATCGTCCTCTGTTGAAATAAAAATTTCATTGTTTATATACAAAAAGGAGGATGTTTCACATGAAACAATCAAAGAAAATCGTTTTAGCATATTCCGGAGGATTAGATACATCAGTTTCAATTGCATGGTTAATTGAACAAGGTTTTGACGTAATTGCTTGCTGCATTAATGTAGGAGAGGACTACGGTGAACATAAAGATTTAAATCAAATTAAAGAAAAGGCGTTAAAAGTAGGTGCCATTAAGTCATATGTTGTTGATGCATTAGACGAATTCGCTGAAGATTTCCTATTAACTGCATTGGATGCTAATGCTATGTATGAAGGCGAATATCCATTAAGCTCAGCCCTATCTCGTCCTTTAATGAGTCAAAAACTAGTTGAAATTGCACATAAAGAAGATGCCGAATATATTTGTCATGGATGTACTGGTAAAGGAAACGATCAAGTTCGTTTCGATGTTGCTATTCATTCGCTAGATCCTAAATTGACGGTGGTTACTCCAGTTCGTCAATGGCACTGGAACAGAGAAGAGGAAATTGAATTTGCTAAGAAACATAATATCGATATTCCGATTGATTTAGATTCTCCATACTCAATTGATGCTAATATCTGGGGACGTGCTAATGAATGTGGTGTACTAGAAAATCCATGGAACCAAGCACCAGAAGATGCATTTGATATTACTAAGCCAATCGAAGAAACTCCGGATCAACCGGAATTTATGGATATCACATTTAAACAAGGTAAACCAGTCGCAGTTGACGGCGAGGAAATGAGTTTCGCTGATGTAATTAAAAAGGTTAATTTGATTGCAGGTGAACACGGAGTCGGTCGTATTGATCACATCGAAAACCGTTTAGTTGGAATTAAATCTAGAGAAGTATACGAAGCCCCAGGTGCTACTGTATTACTAAAGGCCCACAAGGCCATGGAAAACCTAACTATGGAAAGAGATTTAGCTCACTTCAAGCCAATGATTGAACAACAAGTTGCTAATCTTACTTACAACGGATTATGGTTCTCACCACTAATGAAGTCACTAAAGTCATTTATCCAATCATCACAAGAAACTGTTAGTGGGACAGTTAAGGTGAAGTTATTCAAGGGTAATGTTTACGTAGTAGCTTCTAAATCAGATGAATCACTATACGATGAAGACCTAGCAACTTATACTGCTGCTGACTCATTCGATCAAAATGCTTCAGTTGGTTTCATTAAACTATGGGGACTACCTACTCAAGTTGCTTCACAAGTAAAACAAAAAAACTTACAAAAGAACTTTATGAAAGATGTTATGAAGTCACAAACAAAAGAAAAGGTATTGGTTGAAAACAAGTTAGAAGGTGAATCTAATGAGTGAGAAACTATGGGGTGGTCGTTTTAATGGCGATGCCAATGACTTATTCTTGAGGCTTGGTGCCTCAATCAATGTTGATATTAAAATGGCAAATGAGGACATTGAGGGATCAATTGCTCATGCCACAATGCTAAGTCATGTTGGTATCATCACAGACGACGAAAAAGACCAAATTGTGAATGGTTTAAAAGAAATTAAAGAAGAATTCAATGAAGGTAAACTTCATTTCAGTTATCAAAATGAAGATATTCATATGAATGTTGAAACAGTGTTAACTGAAAAAATCGGTGCTGTAGCTGGAAAGTTACACACGGCACGTTCAAGAAATGATCAAGTAGCACTAGATTTTCATTTATATCTTAAGAAACGTTTACCTCAAATCATTGCATTAATTAGGAAATTTCAAAGTGAATTGGTTAACCTAGCAGATGAAAATTTAGAAACCATCATGCCAGGATATACCCATTTACAACACGCTCAACCAATCTCATTTGCCCATTACCTGATGGCATACTACGAAATGCTAAATCGTGATGCCGATAGGTTCGAATTCAACCAAAAACATACTAACATGTCACCAATTGGGGCAGCGGCCTTAGCGGGAACCACTTTCCCGATTGATCCACATTTCACCGCCAAGGAGTTGGATTTAGAAGCGCCTTACAATAATTCTATCGATGCAGTCTCAGATAGGGATTTTGCCATTGAATTTTTAAGCAATGCTTCTATTCTAATGATGCATTTATCAAGACTATGCGAAGAAATTTGCTTATGGTCTAGTTACGAGTTCAAGTATGTTGAATTATCAGATGCTTTCAGTACTGGAAGCTCAATCATGCCACAGAAGAAGAACCCTGATATGTGTGAACTAATTAGGGGAAAGACAGGTGTTGTGTATGGCCATCTAAACGCCTTACTAGCAACGATGAAATCACTACCGCTGGCATACAACAAGGACCTACAAGAAGATAAGGCTGGGGTGTTTGATACAGTTGAAAACATTGAACCAATCTTACAATTAATGACTGAAATGATTGCAACAATGCATGTTAATAAGGATAGAATGCTACAAGCGGTTGAAAAGGATTACTCAAACGCTACAGAATTAGCTGATTACCTATCAGCCAAGGGATTACCATTTAGGCAAGCTCATCGTATCTCCGGTGAATTGGTTGCTAAATGTATTACTGAAAATTGCTATTTACAGGACTTATCATTAGAACAACTACATAACTATTCTGACTTATTTGAAGAAGACATATATGAAGATTTGAAACCTCATGTCGCGATTCAAAGAAGAAAGAGTTATGGATCCACTGGGTTCGATGAAGTTCATAAACAGATTGAAAAAGCGAAAGAAAAATTGAAGGGAGAAATGAATCATGAAAAATAAGATGAAACATTCCGTGTTAATTACAATGTTGTTAATGATTGCAACACTATTCGTAACAGCATTTACTGTTCCAAGTGTTCAAGCATCAGCTTCCGATAACTCACTACAACAAATTAAGCAAAAAGGATACATCGTAATGGGAACCGCCCCAGATTATCCTCCATACGAATTTATTGGAAAAGATAACGGTGGATCACAAGTATATGGTGCTGATATCGAATTAGGAAAGACCATCGCTAAAGATTTAGGAGTAAAACTAAAGGTTAAATCAATGGGATTTGACTCACTACTAGTTGCGCTTCAAACTAAAAAGGTTGATATGGTTATTGCTGGAATGAACGAAACGCCACAAAGAGCTAAGAGTGTGGACTTCAGTAAGACTTACTATTCATCAGGATTGAGTTTGGTGTTGAACAGTGCTGACGACAAGAAAATTAAGTCATACAAGGATTTACAAGGTAAAACTATCGGTGCTCAAATCGGATCAGTACAATACGACGCCGTGAAGAAGGGTATCAAGAACATCAACCTAAAGGGAATGGAAAACATCAATGATTTAATTCTTGCTTTAAAGTCAGGAAAAATTGAAGCCATTCCATTGGATACTGCTGTTGCTCAAGCATACGCATCTCATAACCCTGGCCTAAAGATTATTGATGCTAAGATGCCAGGACAAGAAAGTTCTAATAAAATCGCATTCGCTAAAGGTGCTACTAGTTTAGAAAATGCTGCCAATAAGACAATTGATAAGGTGAACCAAGGTAACCTATACACCAAGAAATTCGTTCCAGCAGCTGCAAAACACATCACTAACAACAAGTCACAATCACAATTTGAAACAATGTGGCAATACAAGAACTTCTTTATCTCAGGAATTGAATACACAATGATTATTTCAGTGGTATCAGTATTCTTTGGTATCATTTTGGGAATCATTTTTGCACTAATGAGATTAAGTCACAACTGGCTATTACACTCCATTGCTGTTTGCTACATCGAATTCATTCGTGGAACTCCTCAATTAGTTCAAATTATGTTTATCTATTTTGGCCTAGGTACTATTGTTAACGTTCCAGCATTAACTTCAGGAATTATCGCTATTTCAATTAACTCTGGGGCCTACGTTGCTGAAATCATTAGAGGTGGAATAAATTCTATCTCTGACGGTCAAAGTGAAGCAGCATTATCACTTGGTTTATCCAAGAAACAATCAATGCAATACATCGTATTACCTCAAGCGTTCAAGAACATTTGGCCTGCACTTGGTAATGAATTGGTAACTTTGATCAAGGATAGTTCATTAGCTTCTGTAATTGGGGTTGGAGAACTAATGTATCAAATGAGAGCCGTTCAAGCTGATACTTACCTGGGTGTCGCACCAATCGCTGTCATTATGATCATTTACTTTGTAATCACATTTACAATTTCTAGAATCATGAAACACTTAGAAGGGAAGATCAGCCATGGAACCAATGATTAAAATTGAAAATTTAACCAAAAAATTTAAAAATAATACCATCTTTTCTGACATCAACGCTGAAGTACACAAGGGTGAAGTAATCTCACTTTTAGGTCCTTCTGGTGCCGGTAAGAGTACTTTCCTTCGTTGCATTAACATGTTAGGTGAACCAACTTCCGGAAAGATTTTATTGGATGGAAAAGACTTAGTAAGTAGTTCTGATAAGGAATTAATTCAGTTAAGAACTCACATCGGGATGGTGTTCCAAAGCTTTAACTTGTTTGAAAACAAGACAGTTATTGATAACATCACACTGGCACCCATTAAGGTTAAGGGGATGAGCAAGGCTGATGCGGAAGAAAAAGCACATGAACTGCTTAAAACAGTTGGTCTAGATGATAAGGCAAACGTATACCCAGACAGCCTATCAGGTGGTCAAGCTCAACGTATCGCAATCGTCCGTGCACTAGCCATGGATCCTGAGGTAATTCTATTTGACGAACCCACTTCAGCACTAGACCCTGAAAAAGTTGGTGAAGTGCTAAGTGTTATGCAAGATTTAGCTAAGAAAGACATGACCATGATTATTGTTACCCATGAAATGGAATTCGCTAAGAATGTTTCAGATGAAATTTGGTTTATGGATGAGGGAAAGATTCAAGAAAAACAAGCACCTAAAGACTTTTTCGAAAATCCAAAAACCCCTAACGCCCAACGTTTTTTAAGTAAAATGATTTAATCTGTTTATAAATACGTAAAAAGACCAACATAAATGTTGGTCTTTTTGATTATTATCATTTTATTTTGTACAATAAAGCTAAACATGACACATTTTGAATTAATCCGAGGAGGAAATCAATTGTCTAAACGTTTTAAACTAGTAGAAGAATCATTTACAGGAGTATCCATTTATATCGACCAAAGAACAGGTGTTGAATACGGTGGATATGGAAGTACATTAACACCATTACGTAACCCTGATGGAACTTTGTTTGTTGATGAATCTGAAATTGATCAAGATTATGAACACAAAGAAAAATAAACGGGGGAGTATGAAACCATGTTTTTATGGATTCATTTAATTTTTGCGGTATTACTAATTGCTTTGGTGATTACTGCACTATGTAAAAAGAAGAATTTTAAACCTTACATGATGGCCACTAGAGTATCTTATCTAGTATTCATCGTGACGGGAATTGTATTATTTAGTAAAGCCTTTGAACGTGATGCCATGTTCACGATTTTGAAGGTTTTATCAGCCATTTTCTTAATTGGTTTGATTGAAGTGGCTTATGCTCAAAAGACTAAGAAGTCTTTAACCGTTGGATTGGTGATGAGCTTAATCTTGGTTTTTGCTTTAGTGATTGTAATTGGATTAATCGTCGCTGGCGGTCGTCCATTTATTCATTTTATTTAAATGTTATTATTGCAGAATCTGCGTATTTAAAAAGAGAGTGAACATAACTGTTCACTCTCTTTTTTATTGCTTTTCACTTCCAGATAGAAATGGGTGTTGTAATTGATAGTTTGTGGCTTCAAATAATGAGTGGGTTGCCTCCCAAATCTTTTTAGCAACGTAGGTGTTATTCATGGTGTATAGATGAATGCCATCAACTCCATTGGCAACTAAATCAACGATTTGATCAACCGCATAGGCGATTCCTGAATCTCGCATTGCCTCTTTGTTGTTGGCATATTTATTCATGATGTCGACGAACTTTCTTGGCATTTCTAGTCCTGACAATTCTGTAATGTGTTTAATTTGATTGAAGTTGGTACAGGGCATAATACCGACTTCAACAGGGACTTTAATTCCAGCTAATTTCAAACGTTGACGAAAGTCATAGAATGCTTGATTATCAAATACCATTTGAGTGATTAAATGACCGACACCATTATTTACTTTTTCTTTCAAATGAAGAGTGTCATCTACTAAATCAATTGATTCAGGATGCTTCTGAGGATAACAAGCACCGGAGATATCAAAATCACCTTGTGACTTAATAAATGCAGCTAATTCAGAAGCATGATTAAAATCGCCAACTGGATTTTCATTTGGATTAATGTCTCCACGAAGGGCTAATACGTTATTAATATTATGTTTCCTTAATTCTTTTAAGAAATCAGCGACTTCTTTTTTGGAACGATAGATACCTGGAATGTGAGCCATGGCAGGGATGTTTAAATCGTTTTGAATCATGCTAGATAATTCCAAAGCGTTATTATTTTGTGATCCGCCAGCACCTAAGGTGATTGAAATAAAATCTGGTTTAATTCGCTTAATTCCGGTCAAGGCATTCACTAATTTTTTGGTACCTTCCGGTGTTTTAGGAGGATAAACCTCAAGTGAGAACACCGTTTTGTTCTTAAATGTATCTTTCAGACTCATATTATCCCAACTCTCCGCGTTTTTGTTGAACAGCGGCGATGAAGTTCTTGAGACTAGCGAATGATTCTGATTCACCACGGGTCTTTAGACCACAGTCCGGATTGATCCAAACTTTACTTTCGTGAAGTTTATCTAGGATGTCGCTGATAACGCTATAAATTTCAGCTTGACTAGGGACACGTGGAGAATGAATGTCATAAACTCCAGGGCCGACTTCGGTTTCGAAGTTATTTGCTTTTAATTTATCGATGATTGATAGATCAGAACGTGATGCTTCGAATGAAATAACATCAGCATCCATGTTATCGATGGCCTTAATGATGTCATTAAATTCGCTATAGCACATATGTGTATGAATTTGAGTAGTTGGCTGAACTTTGCTATGCACTAATTTGAATGCTGGTATTGCCCAGTCTAGGTATTCTTTGTACCAATCACTCTTACGTAGTGGAAGCTTTTCACGTAGTGCGGCTTCATCGATTTGAATAATCTTGATGCCGTGTTTTTCAAGATCTAATACTTCGTCTTGGATTGCTAAGGCAATTTGTGTTACTGATTCTTTTGCCGGAATGTCTTCACGTGGGAATGACCAGTTGAAGATAGTAACGGGACCTGTAAGCATTCCCTTAACTGGTTTGTCAGTTAAACTTTGAGCGTAGGTAGAAGCAGCCACTGTAATTGGGTTTCTACGGCTAACGTCACCCCAAATAATTGGTGGTTTGACAGCACGAGTACCGTATGATTGAACCCAAGCTTTTTTAGTGAATGCGAATCCTTCTAGGTTTTCACCAAAGTATTCCACCATGTCATTTCGTTCATATTCACCATGGACTAAAACATCAAAACCGGCATCTTCTTGCCATTTAATGATTCGTTTAATTTTGTCTTTGTTAAATTGGTCATATTGTTTTTTATCGATTTCATGATGCTTGTATAGCGAACGATTTTTTCTAACGTCTTTTGTTTGAGGGAACGAACCAATAGTAGTAGTTGGTAAATCTGGCAATTTGAATTCTTCCTTTTGAATTAATTCACGTTCAGAACGATTTGGTAATCTAGTGTAATCATCATCTGATAGGTTATTGATTCGTTTAGTAACCTCTGGATCTTTGGGATGATTAACGTTTTTGAATAATGCTTCATTTTCATCCAATAGTTCGGTGTTGCCATTAAAAAAGATTTCATTTAAGTCATGTAGTTCGTCTAGTTTTTGGTATGCAAAAGCTAAGTGTTGCTTTAGTTCTTGGTCTAATTCGGTTTCGTTATCGACTGTGTATGGAACATGTAGTAGTGAACAAGAAGTTGATATTACAATGTTTTTAACAGGTAGACTCTTTAGCAGTTCAATGGTTTTCTTGTATTCGTTACGCCAGATGTTTTTACCATTAACGACTCCAGCAAATAATACTTTGTTGTCGTCAAAACCGTATTTTTTGATTAAATCAACAGTTTGTTTTCCTTCTAAGAAGTCTAAACCCAGTCCATCAAATGGTAATTTATTTAAATCTTCATAGATATCACGAACATCACCAAAGTATGTTTGAAGATTAATTTTAAAATCGTGGGGGGTAGCTAAGATACGGGTGTATAGATCATCGAATAATTTTTTGTCTTCAGAACTTAGATCAAATACTAACGATGGTTCGTCGATTTGTAGCCATTTAATATCGATTTTGTTTAAACGATTAAAAATATCTTTGTATGTTTCAACGATTGGTTCGATAAAGTCGCGGGCTGATTTTTTCCCAATGTAACGGCTTAACTTAAGAATGGTAAATGGGCCAATCAAGGAAGCTTTGACGTTATTGTGTGTTGCCACAGCCTTTTTAATATCATCGAAAAATCTAGTTTCTACTAGTTTGATTTCTGTATCGTCATCAATTTCTGGGACGATGTAGTGGTAGTTGGTGTTGTACCATTTTTTCATTGGTAGAGCCTTAACTGAATGATTATCATCTTGGTAACCACGGGCTTGGGCAAAGTATTCGTCTAATTGATTTAGTCCTAAATCAGCATAACGTTTAGGGGTGATGTTTAATAAAGTCGCAGCGTCTAAAACGTTGTCAAAAAATGAGAAGTCACCGGCACTGATTAGCCCTAATTTAGCGTCTTCTTGAATTTTCCAATTCTTTTCTTTTAGTTCATCGGAAATTTTTAATAGTTCTTCTTGATCAATTTCTTTTTTCCAATATTTTTCTGTAGCACGTTTTAATTCGCGGTTTTCTCCAATTCTTGGGAATCCAATAATACTTGTACTCATAATGTTACCTCCTCAGGTAAATAAAAATTTTTAGTGGGTGAATAAAAAATCCCGCAGTCTATGTAGACTACGGGACGAAATCTTCGTGTTACCACCCTGATTTTGTAATACATCGCTGCATTACACTCAATAAGTACTTCGTAAGAAATACTTTTACGCGATAACGGGCGTACCCGAACATCGTTTGTCAAAGACTTACGATGATAGATAATTCCTAGACCATTTTCAGTTTCCTTGCGTGCTTCGTCTCAGCGTAATCAAAGCTCTCTGTAAACGTTTGAAAAAACTTACTTATCTGCTCAATATCTATTTATTTAGATGATGTAAATTGGTTTAACCAATTGATATAAAAGGTGGTGGCATCTGTATGCCATGAATTGACGGGGTGATTCTGACTATCAAAGTAATTGTTTGGTTTTTTGGTATCCAAACCTTTTTTGACATCGCGGAAATACTCATCAGCTAAAGTTTTCGTCCCGTATTCAAGATGACCAGTAACGTAGTATGAATTAGTGCTTGAATCGAAAATCAATGTTGCTCCGATGGAGTCGTTTCCTGCTAAAACTTTAGCTTTGACGTCATTTCGTGGAATCATGAAATAACGTGATTGAGGCATTGTAATACCATCGGTTGTATAGACCCCGTAAATCTTTTGGTCCAACTGTTTTCCGGTTAGAATGCCATCGATTGTCCCGGCAGCCCACGCGGCCCAACAGCTGAATAAGCATGTGTCGACATGTTTTTTACGCCATTTGATAAATTCAACGAATTCATTCCAGTAATCAACGTCATGGAAATTCTTTCTATCTAGTGGGGCTCCGGTCACGATTAAAGCGTCAAAGTGATCTTCAAAAACATCTTTAGTTGTAACGTATTTTTCGATTATTTCTGGATTGAAATGTTTTATATGATGGCTGGCCATACGACAGAAGGTTAAATTAATGTTTAAATCGGTTTGTTTAAGTAAATCAATAATTTGGTGTTCAGTCTCGAGCCGATTGGGCATTAGGTTTAGCACCAAAATACTTAGAGCATCATCAATTTTTTGATGACTATTTTGTGAATAGCCAGATAGGATGTTTATACAACCCATAGGCTTTACCTCCTTTAAATTTTTGCGAAAGCTTGTTTTAGATCATCAATAATGTCATCAGCATTTTCAATTCCAATTGAAATTCTGATCAAGTCAGGTGTGATACCAGCTTCTTTTAATTCCTCCTCATTTAGTTGAGCGTGAGTTGTTGAAGCGGGATGAATAATTAATGATTTGGCGTCACCAACGTTGGCTAGTAGTGAGAATAGATTTAAATTTTCGATTAACTTCTTACCAGCTTCTTCGCCACCTGTTAGACCAATGGTGAAAATTGATCCGACACCCTTTGGGAAACTCTTTTTGGCTTGTTCATAGTACTTGCTGGATGGTAGTTCAGGGTATTTAATCCAAGCGACTTTATCGTTGTTAGATAAGAATTCAATGACCTTACGAGTGTTTTCAACGTGTCTGGATACTCTCAATGACAACGTTTCTAGACTTTGAATTAATAGGAATGAGTTGAATGGACTAATCGCACCACCGGTATCACGAAGAATTTCGGCTCTTACCTTGGTGGTGAATGCACCGGGCTTTAATTCTGCAAATACTAATCCGTTATAGTGGGTATCAGGAGTTGTGAAACCAGGATAGCGACCGCTTGTTTGATAGTCGAACTTACCGTTTTCAACGATAATTCCGCCCATTGTGGTACCGTGACCACCGATGAACTTAGTGGCTGATTCAACGACAACGTCTGCTCCGTGATCCAACGGACGGTATAGGTAAGGGGATGCGAATGTGTTGTCGACGATTAATAATAGGTTATGTTTATGAGCGATGTCTGCGATTGCTTCAATATCACTTAGGTTGATATCGGGATTACCAATTGTTTCTAGATATAAGGCCTTAGTATGTTCGTTAATTTCTTTTTCAAAATTTTTTGGTTCATCAGAATCTACGAAGTGAGTGGTAATACCTAACTTAGGTAATGTTGCATTGAATAAATTGTATGTTCCTCCGTATAATGTTCCGGCTGAAACAATTTCATCGCCTTGACCAGCAATGTTAGTGATTGCGGCGTGAATTGCAGCTGCACCTGATGCTAAAGCAACAGCACTAGTACCATTTTCCAGAGCAGCAACACGTTTTTCGAAAACATCAGTGGTTGGATTGGTTAAACGAGTGTAAATGTTACCTGGATCAGTTAAAGCAAAACGACCAGCAGCTTGAGCAGCATCTTTAAAGATATATGAACTGGTTTGATAGATTGGTACTGCACTGGCGCCAGTTTCGTCAATATGTTGACCTGCGTGAATCTGTAAAGTTTCAAATTTATCTGTACTCATAAAACATTCCTCCTAAATTTTGGTAACAAAAAAAGCTTTCGATCCATGTATAACTAAATACATGGGACGAAAGCTTCCGCGGTACCACCCAACTTCGCTTTATTATTGCTAATAAAGCCTCAACGACACTAACATGTCTGGGAAGGTATCGGTTCCTACCGGATTTCTAGCTTGCACTATCGATCATGACTCAGAGCTCATCTGTAACTCTCAATCAATTGCACCTTTTCACTATCCGATGCTCACTTTGAACCGATTGTTTTGAGTTACTCTTCTCTTCAACGTCTTAAATGTTTAAGTTGTTTTGAATGATAATCCTAGTTTTTTCTAATGTCAACAGTTAAATTAAAATTTTATTAGAAAAAGATTAGTGGAAATAATTTTTAAAAAGTTTATATACTATCTTTTAGGCGTGTTTTTTGTATCAAAAATTAAAAAATCTAGTTTGACAAACAAATTATAACGAGTAAACTTCGAGTCAATCAAAAAAACCAAAAAACTTTGCAGAGATGAGTAAGATTTATAAGCCTCAACAAGAGAGCCGATGAATGGTGAAATTCGGTGTGGTGGAGAATCCGAAAATGGTCTTTGATTACAGTAACTAGGCGATCTTTGGTAAGTCTAATTCGGGTGCGCCCGTTACCGCGTCAGAGTATCTTAATCATCCGACCTCTATGATTAACGTACTTGTTGAGTAGTAGTCAGTAATGGCTGCTTAAATTCAGGGTGGTAACACGCACCGACGTCCCGTAGTCTTGTTTAGACTGCGGGATTTTTTAATTTCTAAATTTTGAAAGGATGATTGATTATGACAGGTTTTAACACTAAATTAGTTTATGGAAAAGGGCTAAATAATCTTCATGATAACTGTACAGGCGCAGTGAATGTTCCTTTATACCAATCCACTACATATGCCTTTAAAGATATTGATGGGGAAAATAAATATGACTATTCTCGTTCTTTGAACCCCACAAGAGAGTACTTAGAAGATCAAATTGCTTGTTTGGAAGATGCAAAACACGGTTTTGCTTATGCATCAGGAAGCGCCGCCATTCACGCTGTTTTCACTTTATTTAGACCAGGTGATCACATTGTTGTTAGTAAGAATATCTATGGCGGAACTTTCCGTTTGATTAATGATTATTTAAAAAAATTGAATATTGAATTTACCCAAGTTGATACACAAGATTTATCTGATGTCGAAAGTGCGATTAAGCCTAATACTAAGGCGATTTACTTTGAAACTATCGACAATCCATTCATGAAGGTTACCAGTGTGAAACATATTGCTGAAATTGCCCATAAGCATGGCATTTTCACCATCGTTGATAACACATTTTTAACCCCATACCTACAACAAGCATTGAATTTGGGTGCAGACATTGTCATCCATTCAGCTACTAAGTACCTTGGCGGACATTCCGATGTAATTGCTGGACTTGTTGTTACCAACAATGAAGAAGTAGCTGATAAATTGTATTTTTGTCAAAACGCAGTTGGTGGAATCTTAGCTCCAGAGGACTGCATGTTGGTGATTCGTGGAATTAAGACATTATCAGTTCGTTTGGACAGACACATTCAAAACGCACAAAAAGTTTTGCAATATTTAGATTCTAAAACTGACGAAATCAAACACATTTACTATCCTGGTCGTGCTGGTGATGAAACCGATAAAATTGCTGAAACCGAATTAAAGGGATACGGTGGTGTAATCACTTTTGAACTAAACGATAACATTGATCCGAAGGCATTTGTTAACAGTCCCCAATTAATCTGGTTAGCAGTCAGTTTAGGTTCCGTCGAGAGTCTAATTGAACTTCCATACTACATGACTCATGCTGAATTGCCGGTCGAAGAACGTAATAAGGTTGGCATTACTCCTAGACTAGTTCGTTTATCAGTCGGATTAGAAGATCCAGAGGACTTAATTTCAGATTTAGAGCAAGCATTTGCTAAGGCCAAAAATTAAAAACGGTACAATCCGCGAAATAAGATATAATAAAGCCAAAGTATAAAAAGGAGGCTTGCACTATGAAAATTGCAATCTTAGGTCACGGTACCGTCGGAAATGGAGTCGTAAAGATTATTCAAGACAGCGCTTTGCATCCATTTGAAAAAGACTTATCAGTAAAATACGTATTTGTTCGTCCGGAAAAAGTTGATCAAAACGAATTATTTGTGGATGATTACTCAACGATTTTAAATGATGAAGAAGTCGATGTAGTCGTGGAAGTACTAGGTGGGATAGAACCCGCTAAGACAATGATCGTCGATGCATTAAGACATGGTAAGAACGTTGTGACAGCAAACAAAGCGGTCGTGGCGAGAAACTTGAAGGAATTTGATGAAATCGCTGAAGAAAATGGTGTAAAGTTCTACTTTGAATCAGCCGTTGGAGGGGGAATTCCTTGGATTATTAATTTGGAAAGAGCACTTCGCATCGACCAAATTGATTCGATTCACGGAATTTTGAATGGAACTAGTAACTATATTTTGGATACTATGACTAAGACTGGTCAAAGTTTCGACAAGGTACTAAAAGATGCCCAAGACCTAGGCTATGCAGAAGCCGATCCGAGTGCGGATATCGATGGATACGACATCGAAAACAAATTATGTATTAGTGTGGATATTGCATATAACACCTTTGTTAAACCAGGCGACCACCTATTAAAATTTGGAATTAGAAACATTACTGATGAAGATATTAAGTACTTCAAAAAACACAATTTAATAGTCAAATTACTAGGTCGTAGTTTCAAGAAAAACAACAGTTTTAACTTTGTGGTGGAACCAACTTTATATACTCCCGGACAAATTGAATCCGGAATTCATGACAACTACAATTTCGTCGGTTTACGTGGAACGACAATCGGAAAGTTAACCTTTAATGGACAAGGGGCGGGTGAATTTCCAACTGCCCACGCATTAGTGCAAGATATTCTAGATTTAAAGGCCAATAATGTGCACTTAAAACGCGATTTTACCGAAGAAATTTCTTTGGATAATACTACCAAACAAAAAAATTACGTTGTTAGAACTAGTGAGGATTTAAAATCTAAATTACCAGAATATGATATTCAAAAAGACGGTAATTATTATCATATTTCTGCAATTGATACTCAAACAATTCACGATGTTGTAAAGGAATTATCTAGTGATGATAAATCGATTTTCTTTGCCTGTATTAGTGGTGGAGCGGACAATCCGTGGATTAAAAAATAAAAAGAGCGCCTATATTAGGCGCTCTTATTTGTTTTTTATTCAAAATCTTGTAATGCAAGTTCTGCATATGTTAGACGGGCGAAAGTATCATCAGTTGATACACCAGCATTTTCAAACATGTTTGCAAATAAAACATATTTTGGTTGATCGCTGTATTCACCAGTGATTTCAATCAAACGTTGTAGTTGATTGGTACGGTTTGCTAAATCATCGATATGGTTTAGTTCCAAGTCGTTTTTAGCTGCATCGTAAATAATCTTGTAAGCTTCGGTATTAGTTAATAGGTCTAATGCCTTAACTTGTTTCATAAAGTTATCAAATTGTGAATCTGATAATTGTCCTTTAACGTAGTGTAAATCAACGATTTCATCGCTAAAGTCTTGTGCCCATTGGTTAATAATAGGTCTTAGTTGTATGTCTGACATTGTTAAAAAATCCTCTCCTAATTCAGATAATGTGTTTAGACTATTTTAGTATAAACATCTAAAAACGTGTGTAGTTTTTTCATTATATAATGTCATTAAATCGGAGTTACCTAAAAAATTCATATAACACCTATGATAGTATCTCACATAAGGGTAAGTAATTGCAAAAATATATAAATATTTACGAAAAATTAGACTTTTAGTTTGACAATTATTATAAAAAGATTAGAATACGATTAAAGATAAATATAAAAGCGAAGAATAGAAAGAGTAATTTCTGACCACGTTTTAAGAGAGATTCCGTTTGGTGAAAGGGATTAACAATGTTTGAAATGAAAATCATCTATGAGCTGCCAGGCAAATAAAGTAGTCTCGGCTGGGAATTCCCATTACAGAATCTGCAAATCAACGGGTTTGTTTGAGATATATCGTTTATCTTTATAAAATTAATTTTGAATCGGTATAACAAAAAGGTGGTACCGCGCGTAAGCGCCCTTTTATTTCGTGTATGCGAAATAAAAGGGCGCTTTTTTATTTGCTTAATTTAAGGAGGTGATGGAAATGAAATCAGACATTAGTGGCATTTTAAATGCGAATCGTAACTAGTATAAATTTTTACAATAACGCCAATATAAGGCGGTAAACATACATAGTTTTAAGAAAACTGCAGTTGCTATCTATGATTTATCCCTTGAGGTGTTAACTTTAGGAGGATTTAACCATGAGTAAAACGCTATATACAAACTTCAATTTATTTAACGGATTTGAAGATAATATTTACAAAGATACATCAATGTTAGTCGATGAAGATACCGGGAAGCTTTTAGCATTCGGTGAAGACACTACAAAACAATACAGTGACAAACAAGTTGATTTAAAAGGGCAATTTGTAATGCCAGGATTGGTAAATTGTCATACCCACATCACTTTAGACTCTAATACACCCGATGGTAATCCTGACGTTGATCAAACTACCGCAACTGTGCGTGCGATTAACAGTCTAAGATTGTTGCTTAAATCAGGTGTTACATATGTAAGAGAATGCGGTAGCCTTTATGGTTTAGATGCAACATTAGCTAAACTACAAAGAACTAATAAATTGTTTAAAGTACCTGAAATGATGGCATCTGGTCGAGCTTTGACTATGACTGGTGGACATGGTGATGCACCTCATAGTGGAGTCACCGTCGATTCTCCAGACGAAATGAGAAAAGCAGTTAGAAATAATTTTAAAAATGGTGCCCAATGTACCAAGGTTATGGCTACCGGTGGTGTGATGTCACCAGGAGACTACATGGATGAAGCTCAATTAACATTAGAAGAACTAAAGGTTGCCGTGTACGAAAGCCACAATAAGCATGCTGTAGTTGCGGCTCATGCCGAAGGCAATCCTGGAATCATGAACGCTATCAAAGCGGGAGTTGATTCAGTGGAACATGGTTTTTATGTTAACGATGAAGAAATCGCATTGATGAAAGAACATAATACCTACCTAACACCTACACTAGTTTCAGCATGGTGCATTGCTGAATATGGTAAGGATACATTACCAAAGTGGGAACTAAATAAACTTTTGAACGCATTAAATGACATCTACAAAAATGTTCGTCATGCTAAGGAAAGCGGTGTGAAGGTTACCTTAGGTACGGACGCCGGAACCCCTTATAATGATTTTTCTAAGACGCCGGTAGAATTTCAATTGATGGTTGAAAAAGAAGGATTCACTAATTTTGAAGCATTATCTACTTCAAGACATTCAGCTGAACTAATGCATTTGGATGATTATGGAACATTGGAATCCGGAAAGTATGCTGATTTCTTAGTATTAAAAAATAATCCATTGGCAGACGTTAAAGCTGTTCAACAGGCTGATAAATCCGTATATAAACTTGGACAAAAGGTTTACTAGGGGGGATTCAAATATGAAAAAATCAAGATTATTACTACTACCATTTTTAGCAACAGTTACATTATCACTTACAGCGTGTGGTGATTCATCATCCCAATCAAAAGGTGCTAAAACTCAATCATTAAACTGGATGCAAAACGCGAATTTAATTACTTTGGATCCGTCAAAATGTGTTGATATTATCAGTTCTACAACACTAAACAATGTTGATAGAGGACTATTCTTTAGTCCATCATCCAACAAATATGAATATGGTGTGGCTAAGAGCATGAAAGTATCAAAGGATGGAAAGACATATACATTTGATTTAAGAAAATCAAAATGGAGCAATGGTGACCCTGTTACTGCCGCAGATTTCGTCTATGGATTCCAAAGAACGGTTAATCCAAAGACTGCTTCTCAAGACTCATATCTAATGGATCACTTACTTAACTATAAAGAAGTTAGCACAGGTAAACTAAGTCCTGATAAATTAGGTGTTAGTGCACCAAATAAATATACTTTCGTTGTTAAATTATCATCACCACAATCATACTTTAAGAGTCTTTTAACTAACTCAGCCTTCTTACCTCAAGATAAAAAAGTCGCTGTTAAGTATGGCAATAAATACGGTACTTCAAGCAGTACACAAGTATACAATGGGCCATTTACTGTTACTGGATGGACAGGAACCAATGATTTTTGGACACTAGCAAAAAATAAAAATTATTACGATGCCTCAACTGTTCGTTTAAATAAGGTAAACATGAAGGTTGTAAAGGACCAACAAACCGGACTAAATGAATATCAAACCGGTTCATTGGACGAGCTTTCACTTTCTGGAAAACAACAAGTAAAGAACTTCAAGGGTTCTAAAGAATTACATACGTATAAAACTATGTATTCAAACTATTTAGAACTGAATGAACAAAAAGATCCTGAATTTAAGAACTTAAAACTAAGAGAGGCACTATCTTTAGCAATTAATAGAAAAGACTATGTAACCGATGTATTAGGGGATGGCTCAAACCCAACCAAGGGATTTGTTGCTGATGGTCTAGCTAACTACAAGGGTAAGGACTATGCTGAATCATCTTATGTAAAAGGAACTGCTGAATACAATTTAGACAAAGCCAAGAAACTATGGAAAGAAGGACTAAAAGAAGTAGGCAAGAAATCTTTGAACCTAACCTTAACATATGATGATACTGATGTTGCTAAGGCAACAACAGAATACTTGCAATCAGAGTTCCAAAAATTACCAGGATTGAAAGTAAGTAATGTTAATCTTCCTCGTCAACAAAGAATCTCAAGATTATTTAGCGGTAACTTTGATCTAGTAGTAACCGGGTGGGACCCAGGATATGCTGATCCAATCTCAGCTTTGAGTATCAGAACATCAAACAGTTCAATCAACTTTAGTAAGTGGCAAAATGCTGAGTTTGATAACTACATCAATAAGTCAAACACGGTTGACGCTAACAACCAATCTAAGAGATGGGATGATTTAGTTAAAGCAGGTAAGTTAGTAAATAAAGAATTAGGTGCGGTACCTTTCTACCAAACATCTAACCCAGTTGCATTAAAGAATAACGTTAAAGGTGTAAAATTTAACCCATTTGGTAGTTGGGACTTCTCACATGGCTATGTAAAATAACCAAACAAAAAAGACCTAGAATTCTAGGTCCTTTTTTGTTTGAATTAAAACTTCAATGTTATTGCAGCATAATTCAAATTCATTGGCATCTTGCTTTTTGGAAGTAGTAGAACGTTTCCTGCGAAACCAATGGTAGTGATTGCTAAATCATTTAAAGTCTTGTTATAACTTTCTTCGCTAATGTATAAAGTATCGATTTTACCTGATAGTGCGTTTGAAATAATATCACGTAAATCTGTTGCAACTAAGCCATGATCACTAGCTTTTTCGTATTTAATTTTACTGTCATTAGCTAATTTATCAAAAAATTGTTGATTCAAATCATCAATCATTTCAGAAATCTTATCAGAATCAAGATTGTCCATATCAACGTTGCTTACAATATCTTTGGCAAATGTCTTTTGATCAGCTAATTCGTTAAATAACTTACGGTTTTCTTCGTTGGCAACAACTACAGTTTGTAGGTAGTCGTCATCATCAAATAAATCGCTTAGATATTCTTTAACCAACATGAAATACTTGTTTTTGTCGTTATTTACAAGAACAGGAATTGGTTTATTAACAAGGTTTAAGATGTTAAATTGACCATTATCAACTCTTAGTAGCTTAAAATCGTTATCGCGTAGGATTAAAACGCGGTAGTGAAGTTGGCTTTCGATTTCCTTGATTAATTGAGCCACGTTCATAGTGTCATCGATTGAGATTTTAGTCTTAACTGGTTGAGTTAAGTCAAATGAATGGATGGCTTTAAAGCTGACATATAGTGCAACACCAGAACCATTTCCAATGTGTTTTGCGCGTTCAAAGTTGAATCTTCTTAATTTTCTTTCGTATCTTGGCCAGATATTTTCGTCGTGTTTTTGAATGAATTCTGCTTTAACAGTTTCGATTAAATTTAAATAATCATTTTTGTTACTAATTTCGTTAAATGAAACAATTAGCGAGATGAATGGCCCCACTTCATAATCCAAAGTTAGGGTATTTCTAAGCTCGATTGTCGACGTCATAGTCTAACCTCCTTAGATTTATATGTTTATAGTATATCATGATGAGCTAAAAGCGAAATATATTGTGCTATAATTATGCTATATTAAGCTGAAAAGAAGGGGGAATAATTATGCTTTTAAACATCCTATATTTCATTGTTTTAGTTAACGAAATTTTGGCATTGATTACAGTATTTAGAGAAGAGCGTGATATTGCTGCAACATGGGCATGGTTATTAGTTCTGTCATTCCTACCTGTCATAGGGTTTATGATTTATGCATTCGTCGGAAGAAAACTACCCAAAAAGCGTTTATTCCGTTTTCAATATAAAGACAATAAATTGATGTATGACATCCTAAAAGAACAAAGCAAAATACATAACAATCCCGAAAAGATTAGGGCAGATGAGGTATCCTATTCCTACAGAACACTGGTAAAGTTATTTAAGACATCAGATGTTACTGATTTATCAAGAAGAAATCACGTAAAAGTTTTCACCGATGGTAATCACTTATTTGATTGCATGATTTCAGATATCCAACACGCTAAGAGTTCAATTAATATCGAATTTTACACTTTCTATGATGATCAGATTGGGCATCGTGTTTTGAATGAATTGGTAAAAAAAGCTAAACAAGGCGTTAAAATTCACGTTATTTACGATAGCTGGGGTTCAATGGGAAACAAGCACCATTTCTTTGATCCATTACGTGAAGCTGGAGGATTCGTAGAACCTTTCTTACACACACACTCAGCCGTAATGGATTTCCGTTTGAACTTTAGAGATCACAGAAAGATTGTAGTTATTGATGGTAAATACGGATATATTGGTGGATTTAACATTGGTGACCAATACCTTGGTCGTAAGAAGAAGTTTGGTAACTGGCGAGATACTCATTTAAGAATTGCTGGATCAGCGGTTCACCACTTACAAGCCCAATTTATTTTGGACTGGAATGTTACAGATATGGAACACAAGATTGATGTTGAACAAACTAAGGGATTTTATTTTCCCAAGGTATACCAAGAAGGTTCTACTAATATCCAAGTGGTATCAAGTGGTCCTAACTCCGATTTACAACAAATCAAATTAGGCTACATCAAGATGATTCAAAATGCTAAGAACTATTGTTGGATTCAATCACCATATTTGATTCCTGACGATAGTGCATTGGATGCTATCAGAACAGCTGCAATGTCAGGTGTTGATATCAGAATCATGGTCCCATGTATGCCAGATCACCCATTTGTATATCGAGCAACTCAATATTATGCAAAACAATTATCAAAATATGGCGTCAAGATTTACTTCTATGAAAATGGGTTCATTCATGCTAAGACTGTTTTAGTCGATGGTAAGATTGCGTCAGTTGGTTCTGCCAACATGGATTTTAGAAGTTTCAAACTCAACTTCGAAATTAACGCATTTATCTACGATGAAGGTTTGGCTGAACAATTACATTCAATCTATTTTAACGACATTAGAAGCAGTAAATTGATGACTTATGCGGACTTTGAAAAACAATCACGTTGGTTGAAATTCAAACAAGTATTCAGTCGTTTGTTCTCGCCGATTCTTTAAAGTTAACCAAGAGATTCCATCTAGATGGAATCTTTTTTAATTTGATTTCGGAATATCTTTAATCTATACTTACTAATAAGTTAATAAATTAACGTCACTAGGGGAGCTATGTAGCTGAGAATTAATTTGACCCTTTGAACTTGAATCTGGTTAGTACCAGCGAAAGGAAGTTGACTTGAAAATCGGTACATACATAATAAGTGGACCAATTACAAGGGATTCTTCTATCGAAGAATCCCTTTTTCTTGTGGTGACGAATAAGGAGATATTGTTCATGGAACAAGATATTGCATCATTAATTAATGGAATCGATAACAATCAAGAGGAGTTATTAGAAATTTTAAGTAAATTGATTGCTTTTCCAACACCAGCACCACCTGGTAGAAACTCTGACGATGCGCAAGCATACATAGTAAATTTTTTGGAATCAAACGGTTTTGATATTGATCAATGGGATTTATACGAACATGATTCAATTGTAGTTGGAACTAAGAAAACAGTTGAAAGTAATCAATATCATAGTTTAATTTTGAATGGTCATATGGATGTTGCATCCATTCAAGAAGATGAGAAGTGGCAAACTAATCCCTTTGAAATGGTAGTAAAACAAGGAAAGGCATTTGGCCGCGGAGTTGCCGATATGAAGGGGGCCATTGCCTCAATGTTAATGGCAATTAAGGTGTTAAATGAGGCTAACATCTATTTACCAGGTGAACTAAAATTTGAATCTGTTATTGGTGAAGAAAGTGGCGAAGCTGGTACATGGGATGCCATAAAACACGGTCACAAGTCTGATTTTGCGATTGTCGGTGACATAAGTGATTTTCATATTCAAGGGCAAGGTGGTGTGATTACTGGTTGGATTACGGTTAAAAGTGATCAAACTTTTCATGATGCGATTAGACGACAAATGATGAATGCGGGCGGTCATTTGAAGGGCGCTAGTGCTATTGAAAAGATGACTAAAATCATTACCGGTTTAAATGAATTGGAACGTGATTGGTCTGTTAACAAAAGTTACCCAGGTGTTGCTGCTGGCTCAGACACCATTAATCCAGCTGTGATTGAAGGAGGCAGAAATGCAGCGTTCATTGCCGATGAATGTCGTTTATGGGTGACTGTTCACTTCTATCCAGATGAAGATTATCAGGAAGTTATCAAAGAAGTAGAGGATCATATTAATCATGTCGCAATGGCAGATGTATGGTTAAAAAATCATATGCCAATTTATAAATGGGGCGGAAAATCAATGGTTGAAGACCGCGGTGAAATTTTCCCGGCACTTGATTTAGATACGAAATCACAGCCGATTTCTATTTTAAAAGATGCCCATCAACTCGTTTCTGATAAGGAACCAATTGTTGATGTATCACCGAGTGTTACTGATGGTGGTTGGTTTGGTCACGCTAATATCCCAGCTGCAATTTATGGCCCGGGAACCATTGAAGAGGCTCACTCTGTTGATGAATCGGTTGATATTCAAGACTTATTAAAATACACCAAGGTGTTAGTGAAGTTCATGTATGAATGGTTGAACACCAAAAAGGAGTTATAAATATGAAATTTAGTCAACGTTTAGTAGCAGAACTAAAACCTATATGGGAGGCTAACCATCATCATCCATTTGTTCAAGAATTATCAGAAGGGACCCTTGATGTTGAGAAATTTAAGTTTTATATGATTCAAGATTATATTTACTTAGTCGATTACGCTAAACTATTTGCATTAGGAGCAATCAAGGCGACTGATTTATCTGTTGAAGGAAAGTTTGCTGAGTTACTAAGTGAAACATTAAATACCGAAATGAGTCTGCACAGAAGTTATGCTAAAGAATTCGGCATTAAAGAAGATGAGCTTGAGAACGCTCATCCAACGCCGGTAACCTTAAGCTATACTAATTACATGCTATCTGTTGGAAAAAGCGGTGGATTAGATAAAGTTTTAGTAGCATTGCTTCCATGTATGTGGAGTTACAATCAAATCGGCCATTTATTAGTTGATACTCCAGCTTCAAACCATCCGCTATATGCTAATTGGGTTGAGATGTACAGCGACAATGACTATACTGATTTAACCAATTGGACAATTAATCTGTTGGACGAAATTACGACAGGCAAATCTGATGAAGAGCTAAAAGAATTGACCGAAATTTTTAAAAATACAACAATGTATGAATATTTATTTTGGGACATGGCTTATAACCATCGTGATTGGCCGGAAATCAAATAAAAAAATCCCACAATATGTGGGATTTTTTATTTACATCCAATTCCATGGATCATCACGCCATTTACGTAGAACCACTAATTCATCGTCTGAAATACTTTTTTCTGCTTTTGCTTGCTCAATAATTGTAGAATAGTTGGTTAAAGTATCAAAGCTGATGCCAGATTCAGCGAAATTTTTAGTACTGTCAGGAAGTTCATAAGAGAAGATGGCAACGACACCAATTACGTTGTATCCTTCTTTTTTTAGTGCTTGCGCAGCGTTTAAAACGCTTTTTCCTGTCGAAAGTAAGTCGTCAATTAAAACAATTGGATCTTGCTGGTTAATTCTTCCCTCCATTTGTTTTCCACGTCCGTGATCCTTGGGTTTGGAACGCACATAAATCATTGGTAAATCCATCTTATCAGCAACGATTGCAGCATGGGGAATTCCGGCAGTAGCGACGCCACCGATTACTTTTACTTCTGGAAATTTGTTGCGAATTAATTCTGATAGGCCATCTGCGATATGGGTGCGGACTTCTGGGAAGCTGATGGTAATTCTATTGTCAGTGTAAATTGGTGCTTTGATACCAGATGCCCAAGTGAAAGGTTCATTTGGTGATAAGGTCACGGCATTAATTTTTAAAAGATCTGAAGCGATTAGTTGATTAGTATTCATTATTTGATTCCTCCATTAACGGCGTTGTAGATGTTTTTATATGTTTGAACCGGGTCATTAGATTGGGTGATACTTCTTCCCACGACGATACCGCTAGTTCGTAGCTCTGAAGCTTTTTGTGGAGTTACGACTCTTTTTTGATCATCGACATTATTCCTAGGAAGGCGAATGCCAGGATTGATACACTTAAAATCATCGGAGACTGCTTGATGGATTAGCTCATTTTCCAGTGCAGATGAGATGACACCATCGGCGCCATTTTGACTGACAATTTTAGCTAAATGGGATACTGATTCTGCCATTGAAACGGGGACTAATTCTTCATCGTGTAGTTGTTCTTCTGATGTCGATGTTAGTTGCGTCACTGCAAGTAGTTGTGGTGCATTGACTCCTGCTTGTTTGGCGCCTTCGTCTAAGCCGAATCTGGCAGCTTTAATCATTTCGCTTCCACCTAATGAATGAACCGTCGTGAATTGAACATCCAATTGTCCGATTTGTTTGGAAGCTTGTTGTACGGTATGTGGAATATCGTGTAGTTTTAGGTCTAAAAACACATCGATATTTTGCTTTCTAAGCTGTTTGATAATACTTGATCCCTCACGGTAGAATAGCTCCATTCCAACTTTTACCGCCAATGGTTTGACGTCCTTAAATGGCTCTAAAAATTTTAAAGCAGTGGGTGCATCGATAAAATCTAGTGCAATGAATACTGGTTTCATACGTTTCCCTCCAACAAAAAAGTCGCATAGCCTTAGAGACTATACGACAAATTAGGGTCCATTTATTCCGTTCGTCGATTTACTAGCCTCTCTGGACTAATTTAAAATCATATGTTGATTACAATATACGCTTTTCCCAGAATAAAGCAACCAAAAAATGAAACTTGCATTAGAAAAAATTAAAGAGTATAGTTTTATAAAATACTTGGAACAGGTATTTCAAAAAAATAAGGAACGACAGCGAGCGTTCATTTTGGAGGAATTGAATAATGGAAAACACGCAAGACCACACTTCAACGACTAAGACCCAAAAATGGGTTTTAGCATCGACATCGATTGGACAAATGCTAGAGAGCATGGATATATCATTTATCTCTTTTGCAATGTCTTCAATCATTATCGGTTTACACATTAGTACCGCAGCTGCTGGAATGCTTTCAACAGTTACTACTTTTGGATCGTTGTTGGGTGGTATTTTATTTGGTCTTTTAGCTGACCGATTTGGTCGAGTACGTATCTTGACTTACACCATCTTCATTTTCGCCATCTCAACTGCCGGGATTATGTTTGCCCAGAATTTTATTACTTTTGCAATTTTACGTTTTTGTGTCGGCTTAGGTGCCGGGGGTGAATATGGTTCAGGTGTTGCTATGGTGGCTGAATCATTTAAGAAAAAGCAATTAGGGAAGTCAGTGTCAATCACCACAATTGGTGGTCAAATTGGATCAATGATGGCAGCGGTGTTAGCAGCAATCATGATTCCAGCTTTTGGTTGGCGTTCACTTTTCCTAATTGGAATTATTCCAATCTTCTTTGCCTTCATCATCAGAAAGAACCTAACCGAAAGCCAAGATTTCATCGATACAATGGAAACTGGCAAACGTCCTAAGGTTTCTGTAAAGAAATTATTTGCCACACCAAGATTGGCTTACCAAACTATGGCATTAATCGTGATGGTAATTGTGCAAATTGCTGGATACTATGGACTAATTAACTGGTTACCTTCAATCATGCAAAAGAAGCTAGGTTTAAGTGTTGCCGGTTCATCACTATGGACGATTGTTACCATCATTGGTATGAGTGCAGGAATGTTAACTTTTGGTACCATCTTAGATAAGATTGGTCCTAGAAAGGCTTTTGGTTTATTCTTACTAGTTGCTTCTGTAGCGGTATATGGAATTACCTTCTCATTCAATGGGTTCACATTATTACTAGCGTCAACAGTATTAGGTTTCTTCTCAAACGGGATGTATGGTGGATATGGTGCTATCATTAGTCGTTTATACCCAACTGAAGTTCGTTCTACCGCAAACAATTTCATCATGGGATTTGGACGTGCTATTGGTGGATTCTCACCAGCAATTATTGGTTTATTGATGGAAAGCCATTCATTACTAGTAATTATGGCAATGTTATCAGTACTATATCTAATTAGTTTCATCACAATGATGACTATTCCTGCATTAAAGGGGCTAGCAACACAAGAATAAGCTTTTATTCTGACGAATTAGGTTTTACATGTAATAATAATATATAAACTAAAAACCTCCCGTACCGGGAGGTTTTATTGTACATAATTAAGGGGGTATTTTGATGTTATACGGGCTAGGGATTTTAGCTGGATTGGTCTTACCCATTCAGACTTCAGTTAATACGAACTTGAAGAATCGAGCCGGTGGCTCACCATTTTTGGCTTCAATGCTATCCTTTACGATTGGAACTATTGCGTTGCTTTTTGCGACACTATTAAGCGGTCAATCGTTATTCTTTTCTAGTTACTTATTTACTAGCCAACCAGCGTGGATTTGGTTAGGTGGATTGTTTGGTGTCATCGGTTTAACCACTAACGTTTTAATTTTTCCTTACCTAGGAGCGGTGCAAACGGTGATTATGCCAATTACCGGTCAAATTATCATGGGAATGATTATTGATAACTTTTCATTGTTTGATGCCACTCACCATGCATTTACCATTGTTAGATTAATCGGAGTTGTTCTATTAGTCATTGGTATTTTGATGGTTGTATTAGATAAGAAGGGCAGTGATGATACTGATAAGGCCAAACAACTACCATGGCAGATATTAGGAATTGTTGCTGGGATGTTTCAAGCTTCTCAAGCTCCGGTTAACGGACATTTAGGAGTTGTTATTGGTTCACCAATTCATGCTGCATTTATATCATTTTTAGTTGGTACTATTATATTGTTTGTGATTACTGGACTAGTTGATCGTTCTTATGTTCATGCCAAAGACGCTATCGGAAAAGGCAATCCTTGGTGGATTTGGCTCGGCGGTGTCTTGGGTGCCATCTTCGTTTTATCAAACGCATTCTTAAGTCCTCAAATTGGAGCGGGAACTACCGTTGTTTTAGTCCTATTGGGTAACTTATTTGGTAGTGTAATGGTTGATAAATATGGATTGCTGAATTCACCGAAAAAAACAGTTGGTATTATGAAATATATTGGTTTAGTTGTGATGTTAATCGCCGTAGCAATCATAAAATTGTATTAAAAAAAGACCTCGTTGAAGGTCTTTTTTTTAGTTAGTCACATTGTTTTCTATGGTATCAATTATTCATTATTGCTTTTTTGAACTTCATTGACCTTATAGTTATTTATTTTATAAATTTTATCGCATAATAAATTAATGTCGTCCATATTATGACTAGCAATTAATATACTTACATTATTTTCAGTTGCCAGTTTTTTTAGAACAGTCCTAATATTTTGTACACTGTCTTCATCTAAGGCATTCATTGGCTCATCTAATATAATGACTTTTGGTTTTTCCATGATTGCTTGAGCAATGCCTAATTTTTTCTTCATACCTAGTGAATAATTTTTTACTTTTTGATTATGCTTTCCCCATAGTCCAACTAACTTTAAAGTGCTTTTAATATCATCTTTATTGATTAAATTCTTTATACTAGATAGTATTTTTAAATTGTCATATCCAGATAACCTATCTACAAAACCAGGTTCCTCAATTAATGCACCAAAATCATCAGGGAATCCATTTTGGTTAATTTCTTGTCCGTTGACCTTAACTAATCCAGTTTGCGGAGTTATCAGTCCAGCTATTATTTTGAACAGGACACTTTTACCAACACCGTTTGGACCAATAATTCCAGTGATTGTTCCGCTTTCGGTATTTAATGATAAATCCTTAAAAATTGTTTGATTCTTAAAAGAAAAATTTAAATCTTTAACTTCTATACTACTCATAACCCAACCTATCCTTTTCTAATTAAATTGCTTATGTTTATATATTTTTTCTAAAATAAAAGTAATTATGAAAATGCATATAATCCAATAAATTATGTTATAAAAAACAATGATATTGAAATTGCTTGTCTCCGTGAAATTAATTGTTTGATCTGAATACAATAAAAAATGACTAATTGGAAAATATTTTATAAAGTTTGTATTAAATCCCGGGATGGACGACACCTTACCTTGTAATATTATTAAAAAGATATTTATAAAAGTAGGTGTAGCCTTGTTTTTAAATAATAAATTTATAGTTTGAGTTAATAATCCCAAAAATAATAGAAATAAAAACATAAAAACAATTAACATAATTATTTGAATTAAGGGCTGTGCATTATTAGGACTAAATCCATTAAATAGCATTGAAAATGACTTAATACTCTTTTCATCCCAATTAAATTGGATTTTATTTTGGCTACTAATAGATAATAATATTATTGTACCTAAGGTTCCTACTATGAATATTAAATCGTTATATATTATCACCCAAACATTGTATAAGAATATTTGAGTTCTATTTTTCATTCTATATATTATCAAGCTATTATCATTAGTTGAAAGCATGTAACTAATAGTTAATGTAAAAAGAATTGGTATAACAAAGTTACTAGTAATAGATTGATTTAGTGAATATAACACCCAATTAAAAAAATATTTTGTACCATTGTAGCTAGATTGGTAACTATACAGATTCATTACCATAAATAATAGAAGAAAAAGGTATATGTATATATATACCTTTTTCTTTAAATTCACTACTGTCATGCTTAAATTGTTACTTATTGACATATATTGACCTCTTAAGTTTAAAATAACCTGCTGAAACTGAAACTATAAATATGATAATAAATTCTATATATATTTGTGCAGGAGTTGTAAAAACGTTGTTGGAATAACTAAATAGATTAACCAATCCCAATTTGCTTAATTTGATATCAAACAGTAATGCCCCTGAAAAAATGTAAATAACAAAAGTTATTACAGCAGCGGAATATTTATTTTGCCAGAAGATTGTCGCTACCATTGCCAATATTGAAAATACAAAACTGAAAATGAAACTATTCATAATAAATATTATTGAATATAAAATTTTATGTTTTGGATATATTGAATTAAATGCTCCCAATGTAAAATTATTAACTATATTTTTGGGCATTTCTTTGTATAATAATGAAATGACTAACAAGATTGTAAGTAGAATGGTAATGAAAAGAGCACTAGTTATTCCTACAGATAGGGTCTTAGTGAAAAAGTATTTTTTAAAATTCATTCTAGTTAAAATATTTTTGATGTTTTTTTCCGCAAGATCTTCATATAAAGATAACGAAGATGGTAAAACAACTATAAATATAATAGCTATTGATAATACACCAGGCCCACTTACACCGTTTAAAAATAAAAATATATTAGAATTGTCGTTATTATCAGTTAATATATTCAAAGTAACACTGAATATAAATATGATTGCAGCGAAGAAGACATTTTTTAAATTTACATATCTTAAAGCTGTGTTAAAAAAATAATTCATATATGTTTTACAGCAAAAAAGCTGCTATAGAACCTCCTAATAGAATTCGAAAAATTAATAATGATTGCAAAAATTTCATTTGTCTAATCACAATGTGTTAATTGTCTCATAAATATACAAACGTTACAAAATTTATTTTATTCTGGTAGCTTTTTGCTTAAGAGTTATTTATTTATATGGTCATTATATATATAAATTTAAATATTCTGTCCATTTTGATATCCATATAATAATAAAAAAGAGACCTCCGAAGAGGTCTCTTTTTTATATAAATAAATCCATAATAATTTTTGCGATAAATACCCCAAAAAAGAATGAACTTTCAAATGCAATTAAATTCCCCTGATATTGCCAATCAGTGAGGGGGTAGAATTTTTTATTCGATTCGTAAAAAATTATTAGTGATAAGATGACGGCAATTACGCCAAATATGATTTCAAATAGATTTGCCCCTTCGGGATCTATTAACACGTATTGGGTTAAATTACCCAGCACTAAGAAAGTGATACCAGTCTCTAAGCCGATTAAAGCCATATTCCCCAACTGAGACAAACGTTGCTTTTTCATTTAAATATAGGACTCCTATAAATTATTATTTTAGGTTATTAATTATTTCAGTTAGTATAACCTTACCCAAAGATCCACCAATTAGTATTGATACATCGTATACTGCGAAGTGTATTAGATAGTGAAAACTAGATCCTAAAGGATAGACCATAATGATTCTAAGAAACAAATATATAATCAAAAGACCGATTGAGATCATTAATACAATGGATAGTGCAAAATATATATATGAAGATTTGATAAAATCAATTTGCCATGAATACAGGATTGTTAAGGCTAATTCTGAAGAAAAGCCAAGAATAATACCAGTAATACATAGCTTGATTATCCGATTTCTTGTCTTATTATCCACTATATTTCCCCCTCTAAATTAGAACCGTTATACAACGGTTTTAATTATAATTTAAGAGAAAAATATTTATATGGAAATGGTTTAAAATTATATAAAACTTTAAAAATATAAAGATAAATTAATAAAATAAGACATTTAAAAAAATCAGATTTATTTTTAATCATTAATGGATAAACAGTTGTAGGACGAATTTGCCAGTTACGCCACCTAAAATAACCATGACATCATAAAAAATAAATGAGTAAAAATAGCCTCTAATTGTCCACTTGTCATCGTGCTTAACGATGCCTAAATAAGAAAAAATAAAAACGACACCACAAATAGCAATTCCGCAAATTGAAATGAACACATCTATTGTAGACGATATAATTATAGTGGATGCCCAGTTATCAAGAATGGTTAAAAACACCTCTGCTAAAAATCCTAACAAAATACCGACCAGAATAAGGAGACTAAGTCGTATCTTAGTTGATTTTTTCATGAGTGTATTTTCCTCCATGTTTGTTATGTAATATTCGTTAAATTAACTAAGTGTATTATAACGAAAAAAAGAAAAAATGTTATAAATATTGTCTTATATACGTTTTAAACATAAAAAAAGCGTCCTTTAATGGACGTTTTGTATAATTAATTGAAATATTTATCAAGTGATTCAGTGACATCTTTTGCGACATGCTCCTGATAGTTAGAACTTTGAATGTATGGTAAATCATGAGAACTATCCATAAATCCCATTTCACATAAAATAGCAGGACGCTTATTTTCGCGTAAAACATAATAGTTACCAAATGAAACACCACGATTAGAAACGGGCAGGTTATCTAGACCGTTTGCAACATCATTGGCAACTTTGACAGCATTTTTGTGGTAATTATAAATACCATATCCATTAGCTCTGCCGTACCCATTATCAGAGTTGAAATGAAAACTAATAAATAAATCGGCATGATAATCACTAGCCATATCGGTTCGCTTTTTCAAGGTCACATAGGTATCGCTAGTTCTAGTCATAATAACGTTGACATGTCTTTTTTTTAGCTCATTTGCAACTTTTTTAGCGGTCTGCAAGGTGTATGTTTTTTCCATGAATTTTTGATTGGCTGAAAGGGTACCAGAGTCGCCTCCACCATGACCAGGATCGATAATGATAGTCTTTTGTGACAATTTATCATCAGTTTTGACATCGTAATTATCGACATTAACTAGCCATGAAGGCACCCAACCTTTTTTACCATTATATTTTGTGTACCACCAATTGTTTTTGGATTTGATGATACTTAAATGACGACCATGTGGAATTATTTTAATTATTTTTGATTCGTCGTTGGGTTGTTCACGTAAATATAAAGCAGTGGCATCAACCTTAGGTAATGATAAAAATCTGGCTAATTCGATTATTAAAATTACTAAGAGGATAAAAGTTACGACACCGCGGTAAATCAGCTTGTTGTTTGGTGTTTCCCTGAATCTAGTTATAAAACTATTAACCAAATTATCACCCCGATTGTATTATGTATGTTAAAATCAATTATATAACAAAAATTAATATATATCAGATGTTTGATTGTTTTCATAATCAGACTACAATGATATATAAATAATTGAAACAGTGAGGATTAATGATGAGTACAGAATCCAGTTTAATCTTATCAGTACGCGATTTAGACGTCGCTGTTAAGAACCGTAAATTAATTAATGATTTGTCTTTTGATATCTTCTCTAATACCCTAACATGTGTAACCGGTGAGAATGGTGTTGGAAAGACAACATTAATAAAGACTATTTTAAAACAATTTAATAAAAATGAACACGTCCAATCAAAAATCCAAAGATCAGATATGCAGTACATTCCTCAATTGAGAAATATTGATGATGACTATCCATTGACCGTATTTGATTTTATCGGATTAGGTTTACAGCATTCAATATTGCCATGGTTGAGCAAAAAAGAAAAACAAAGTGTTCAAAAAGTTATTGAAATGACCAATTTGCAAGATTTAGCAAACACTCCATTGGGTAGTTGTTCAGGTGGAGAACAACAACGTGTTTACTTGGCTCAAGCGTTGGTATCACAACCTAAATTACTAATATTGGATGAAAGTACTGCTAGTTTGGATAAAGAAGCCAAATTCATGTTATTAGACGTTGTTAAAAGTGTAATCGCAGAAACCGGGGCTGCCGTGTTATTTATCACTCATGATCCGGTTTTAGTACAACAATATGGTGACTATGAGTTAAATATTGCTAATCAAGCCGGCACACTTAAAAAAGTGAAGGAGGTCCAATAATGTTAGAAATGTTAAGCTATCCATTTATGCAATACGCCTTCGTCGCTAGTTTCTTCATATCAATTCTATGTGGATTGATGGGAGTATTCGTGGTTGCCAGAAAGACCGCTTTCTTCACGCATACACTTTCAGAAATTAGTTTCTCGGGAGCATCGTTTGGTGTCTTCTTAGGAACTAACCCAATTTTAGGGATGTTGTTATTCACGGTATTGAGTTCATTGATGATTGGGACTGTTGGTTCAAGGGTAAGTCGTCGTGAATCATCAATTAGTGTTTTCTCAGTATTTTTTATTGGATTAGGGATTTTATTCTTATCATTGGCTGATACTCAGTCAAGTTACGCTACCAACATCTTGTTCGGTAGTATTGTTGGAATTAGTTATAGCAACGTGCAAACGTTGGTGGGTTTAAGTATCGCCATCATCATAATTACCACTTTGATTTACAGAAAACTAAAGTACAACTCATTTGATAACGTTGGTGCGAGTTTTAATTCCCGTGCCAACACTTTAGTATCGGTAATTTTCTTAATCCTACTTGCATGTACTGTTAGTGTGACAGCTCAAATCGTAGGATCACTTCTAATCTTTGCCCTATTGACCATTCCGGCCTCGTCAGCACGTTATTTCGTGCACAGTATTTGGTCAATGACTATTTTGACATTTGTCTTTTCTTTAATTGGGACATGGTTTGGTCTATATTTAAGTTTTGTAACAAACTTACCAGTAAGTTTCTTTATCGCAACAATCGAAACAATCATTTATATCATTGCGGTAATTTATGATAAAGTAACAAGAATTTAATACAAACTTTATTAACGTAACGATAATGTTTTGTTATACTAGTCTCAAATAGTTTTTTAAGGAGATGTCCTACATTATGAAAGCATGGAAGAAAATTTTACCTGCAGTTGCAGTTTTAGGATTAGTTTTAACTGCTTGTGGACAAAAGAAAAGCGACAATGGTGATGAATCAAGTTCAACATCAACTACTCAAACTAGTAAGATGAGCTCATCAGCATCATCAAGCAATGATAATATTTCAAATAAATTAGGAAATGAAAAGTTACCACAAAGCAATGGTTTAGATTCAAACCAAAGCGTAAATGCTAAGTTAGATGGTAACAAAGAAAACTTTACAATTAGCTACTTAAACAATGGTTCAACATATGCCACTTATACTAAGCACAGTTACGAAAGTAACTCAGCAGCAATGCAACAAGTCGGCTACCAAGCTGCATCTAATGTTTCAGGATTACCATCTGTGAACCTAGGTTACAATGTTATTGGTCACTCAGATAAGGGTGCTGGACAAGAATATATTCAAGCAAACTTTGGTAACTGGTCATTGTTAACACACGGTAGCAACTTCGGTAAGACCAAGGGTGCCGCAACTACTAAGGGTAAGACAGTTGTTAACTACATTCAAAACCACAACTTACCAGTTCCAGAAGGTAAAGGTAGTATTTCTGCCGAAATTGATGGTTCAGCAACAATTACTTGGCAAATGGGTAATGACGTTTACTCAATTAAAGCTAACTCTCTAACCACAGCACTTGAGATGGTAACTTCACTTAAGTAAATGCATTAAAAAACCAGGTTATGATGACCTGGTTTTATTGTGAAAAAATCAATCGAAATGAAGGTATTGGAAAAATGTATGATTCTAAAAAAATAAGACATTTATTATTTTCCGCGGCGTTAGGATCAACAATGGCCTTATCTTTGAATGGTATCAAGTCACATGCTGATACAACACAATCATTTAAGCCATATACGCCAGTGGCATATGATATTTCTGAATTTCAGGGGAAATTAAATGATCAACAAGTAATGAATTTAAAGAATGAAGTTAAATTTGTTGTTTTAAGAATTCAAGATGGACAATATCATGACCAACAGGTTAACAATAATATTAGGTTGATGGATAAGTATGGTATTCCATACGGTGTATATAGTTTTAGCCGTTATACAAATTCAGCTCAAGCAGCAGAAGAAGCGCAACGACTACATTCACTAGCACCAAATGCTAGATTTTATGTAAATGACTTTGAAACAGGTTTTACCAACACATCCGACAAAAATGCTGTAAGTTGGGCAAATTCGATGAAACAACTAACCCAACAACCTGTTATCTTGTATGGTTCACAATCTACTTTGGATCAATTTCAACAAAGTACTTTGAGTACTTACAGTGCGGTATGGCTAGCAAACTACACCAGTTACACGCCAAATCCCAAGTACGATTATGATTTATGGCAATACACTGATAAGTACCAAAGTAGAGCATTAGGGGAATCATTAGATGCTGACACCATTCCAGTTGGTGGTCGTAAATTAGCATTTTGGACTACTGAAAAGACTGCCAATGGTCACAAACGTACGGTTGCTAAAACAGGAACAGCTAGACACATCAGAAAGCATGCTACAGCCAATGTTTTACATAAGGCCACTAAGACACAAGTGATTACTAAGACTACCTCTGCAAAGGCTAAAAACGTCCAAATTACGCCGCTTGTTAAAAAAACAGGCCATAATGTTAATAAACATGTAAAACGTGCATATCGAATAAAAAAACGCGCTATTCATATGGTTACAACATCTAGTAATACTTATAAATATGCTGGAGTTTCTACTAAGAGGGTAAAACATAATAAATCTTATAAGAAACATACTAATAAGAAAAGTAAGTACACGTACAAATTACACAATGCTACAAAGAAGCGTATAGCCAAGCATCATGCTAAAAAGTACAGAAAATATGGTAAGAAATATACTTACAAGTTATCTAAGAAAAAGGCCCGTAAGCATGCTAAATATAATTATGCTAAGAAGCTTAGTTACCACGTTAAGAAAAACTTGAAGCATAAGAAGTTACATCGTTCTTATAAGAATAAGAAGCATAATAAGTCTAAAAAACACTATAAATACAGTGTGAAGAGGATTCATCATAAGCATGCTAAAAAATATCAATATCGCGTGGCTTAAAATAAAAACGTCCGATCTAAATGATTGGACGTTTTTTTGTTGTATTAATTTTTAACTTCATATACAATAGTGACCAATGGTCATTTTAGAAAAAGGAGTCAATCATGAATATAAAAAATGCCGACGAAAAACAACGTAAACAGGCGTTGATAGCTGAAACAGCGCTTAAGATGTTTGAAGAAAATGACTTTTATGATATTTCCATTAATTCAATTGCGCAAAAGAGCCACATTGCGAAGGGAACAGTCTTTAATTATTTCAAGACTAAGGAAAATATATTTATGCACCTTTTATTGGTGGGATATCAAAAATTCTTTTTAGAAACACTAAATCAATTACAAAAAACCAAGTTAACAACCGAAGATGAATTAAAATCGTTTTTACTAGAAAACACTAAGGACCTAATTGAAAACCATTTAACATTAATTAAATTGAACGCATTGAGAGGACCAATTCTAGAAGGTAAGGCATCTAAAGAAGAGACAATTGAAGGGCGCCAAAGATTATATGAAGTCCATGAGAGGCTAGCTAAATTCATTCATGATTCATTTCCTTCAATTGGTGTAAAGACTGCCAATAAAATCTTCATTATTCAAAGTAGTATTGCTAGTGGGTTAATTAACCTATCGAATTTAGATTCGTTTAACCAAGAACCAATTCGAGTTGACATGAATGATTTTAAAGTTAGTATTCTAAACGATTCAATTGAAACGTTTGATTTTTATTTAACGGGGTTACTTGGTAAATAAAGGAGTAACTATAATGAAACAAGAAAATATCCGTAATTTCTCGATTGTTGCCCACATTGATCATGGAAAATCGACATTATCCGATCAAATTATGAAGATGACTGATACTTTTAGTTTTCGTGGCAATGAAGAACAAGTCTTAGATGATATGAAGGTCGAACAAGACCATGGAGTTACCGTCAGATCTAGAACAGTACGTAATATTTATCTTGCTAATGATGGCCAAGAATATGAATTGAACTTAATCGATACCCCTGGGCACGTCGATTTTAATTACGAGGTCGAAAAAAGCGTGTCGGCCAGCGATGGCGTTATCTTATTAGTGGATGCCACCAAGGGAGTACAGGCACAGACTGTCGCCAATTATCGGATTGCTAAAAATAATAATTTAGTGATTATTCCGGTCATTAATAAAGTTGATAATCAAAGTGCTCAAGTTGATATGTGTGAACAACAACTTTATGAGTTAGATGAATCATTTTTAGAAACTGATATTATTCATATTTCAGCTAAAACGGGATTGAATGTGAATGAGGTTTTAGAGGCAATTGTCAATCGCATTCCAAGTCCTAAAGGTGATGAAAAGAAGCCATTAAAGGCGATGATTTTTGATTCACATTATGATTCTTATCAAGGAGTTGTCGCATATGTGAAGGTCATTGATGGGGTAATCAAGGCTAACGATAAGTTGATGTCAATTAATCAGAAGATGAAGTTTGAGACACCAGAAGTGGGCATTTTTAGCCCGCAACTATTACCATTAAAAGAATTAAAAGCCGGTGATATCGGTTATGTTATCACTGGGATTAAAGATCCATCGGATGTTCGTGTCGGTGATACGATTACTGGTCAATCTCGTCAAACTGATAGAGCGGTTGCGGGTTATAAACCAGCGCATAGCGTGGTTTTTGCAGGAATTTATCCTAAGGACGCTGACTTTAACGACTTAAAAATAGCAATGGAAAAGTTAAAGTTAAATGATTCATCGATTGAATTTGTTGAACACGTCTCCAATTCATTGGGACCAGGTTATCGTTGTGGTTTTTTGGGGATGTTCCACCTTCAAATTGTCCGCGAAAGATTAATTAATGAATTTTCAATGCCCGTAATAATCACTTCACCTAATGTTAATTACCGTTATACTCTCAAAAATGATGATACGTTGAAGACGATTAATAATCCGTCTGATTTACCAGACTTTTCCTTATTAAATACCATTGAAGAACCCTTCAACAAGGTCGTTATAGAAACGCCAAGTGAGACTGTTAATGACGTGATGACATTAGTAAGCAAGAGTAGAGGGATCTTGTTAGATATGGATAACACAGATCAATTAGTTAAGATGACTTACAGTGTTCCACTAGCTGAAATTGCGTTTAATTTCTTTAATCAGTTGAAGTCAATTACGCATGGATTTGCGACATATGATAGTCAATTTATGGAATATGTTGAATCGGATATCGTTAAAATTACAATCGATGTAAACTACGCCCCAGTGGATGAACTAACGTTTATTGTTCACCGCTTAAATGCCGAAAAATTAGCACAAGAAATAGTTCATAAACTGAAGTATGTAATTCCTCGAAAATTATATCCAATGCCAGTACAAGGATATGTTGAGGGAAGAGTGGTTGCCAGAGTAGATGTGCCACCATTGCGCAAAAATGCCGCTGTTAGTGGTGATAAAAAGAGTGTATCTAAAAAGCAAGCACTATTGCGTCGTCAGAGTTTGAATAAACGCAAGAGTGCTAGTGAATCAATTCAACTACCACAATCGGTATTTGATGCGATTTTGAATATTGAATAAAAAAAGCACCCAAGCATTATGCTTGGGTGCTTTTTATGATCGAAAGATATTATTTTACAATTTGGCAAAATTCGATCTTTTCGTGATTAGGACCTTGAATGTTGAAGAAACGGATTCCGTTATCCCAGAAAGTAGGGATTGATTGGATTTCATCGTCTAAAACATCGAAGCCTTGTTCTTTAGCGGCTGCGAATGCTTTATCAACATCAGTACAGTTCATTGAAATATGGTTGATAGAACCATTTTCCATTGCAACTGGATCGCCTTCCCATGTTTCAACGGTTAGGTTACCGTATCTCATGAAGGCACAACGGTTTTCACCATTGTGGAATAAACCAGCTTGATCAAAACCAAGTGATTTGTAAAATTCGATTGTTTTGTCTAAGTCTTTTGATGGGATACCTACATGTTGTAGTCCATCAAAGTAATCGTTTAAAGCCATAATTTAAGCCTCCAAAAAATTAGTCAGAAACTTTAACAACACATTTACCAGTTAGGTTTGAAGTACCGTTTAGGACACTTTCAACGTCTTCTAGTGAGATGATGTTATCAATAATCTTTTCAACATTAACTTTACCACTTTGTAGTAGGGCAATAGCATCTTCAAATGAGTTAGGGTTGATGAATGCACCTTGGATAGTTAATTGTTTCTTGAATACTTCGTATGTGTTCATGCTGAATTTTTGATCTGGAGCACCAACACCGAACATTAATACTTGAGCACCCTTAACAGTTGCTTCGATTGCTTGTTCTTGAGTAGCTGGTTGACCAACGGCTTCAATAACAACATCGTATTCTGCTGGAATTTCTTCCTTAGTAGTGTTGATAACACGGTCGATGTTTAGTTTTTCTTTTTCTGCAGCTAGTTTGTCATCATGACGACCAGTTAAGTCAACTTCTTTAACACCGTATGAACGTAATAATTGTGCAAAGATTAGACCCATGTAACCATCACCAATAACAAGTGCTTTTTGGTAAGGCTTGATGTTTAATAAGTCCATACCGTGAACGGCACATGAGATTGGTTCACAAGTAGCAGCTGACTTTAAGTCAACGTTGTCTGGTAACTTGTAAACAACTTGAGTTGGGGCAGTGAAGTATTCTTCTAGACCACCATTTCTAGTAACACCAACGGCTGATAAGTTGTCACATAGTTCTGGACGAGCTGTACGACAGTAGTCACACTTACCACAGTAGATGTTAGGGTCAACAGTAACACGGTCACCAACTTTAAGATCAGTAACGTCTGAACCTACAGCTGAAATAACACCTGAGTTTTCATGACCTAATACGATAGGAGGAACAGCATCGGCTGAACCTGGTAGACCATTGTATAATGCGTAGTCAGTACCACAGATACCAGCGTATTTTGCGTTGATAACTACTTCATTTGCCTTTGGTTCTGGCATTTCAGTGTTTTGGATTTCTAATTGTTTCTTGCCTGTTAAAACTAATGCTTTCATAATTCAAGATCCTTTCCAAATTGAATTTTAAGTATTATTTTTTATGAAGTTGTGAATTAATTAAGACTTTCACAAACTTACAAGTATTATAATAACTCATTTTTTAAAAAATGAAAGTGTTTTGATGAAATTTAATTCTTAAGTTTACTTAAAAGGCACGAAAAAACGGCGTATAACGTTGATATAATAACGTTTTACGCCGTGAAACTTTTTTTATAAAAAAAGTTGATTAATTCATATTTAGTTTGTGTAAAACTGAACTTATCTAACTTCGTGTTTAATTAGTGCCTCGGACAAAGCAAAGTTTCCGTATGTTGCAGAGCCGTTTCCATCAAGGGTTGGTGTTGAAATATATTCTTCTAAGTTTTTAATGTCGATATAGCCATTCAATAGCTTAGAAAATTCAAATCTAACCTTTTTGAGAAAACTTTCACTAACTACTCCTCCGCCAAAAATAATCTTCGCTGGTCTGAAGGTTAGTGTAGTTTGCAATGCAGCTTGAGCTACGTAGTAAGCCATGATGTCCCAAACGTGATGTGTCTGAGCGACTTCTTGTCCTTTCATACCCAAACGAGCTTCGAATGTAGGACCACATACTAAGCCTTCAAGACAGTCTTTGTGGTATGGACAGATTCCATCGAAATCAAGATCATCTTCATGACGTTTTAATTTCACGTGTCCCATCTCAGGATGACCCATGTCTCCTACGAATTGACCATTAATTATAATTCCGGCACCAACACCGGTACCGATGGTATAATAAACCAAAGAATCTAATCTTTGACCGTTGTTTTTGAGGTTAACATACTCGCCAAATACTGACCCGTTAACGTCAGTTGTCCAATACATTGGAATATCAAATTCTTCTTTAAATACTCCCAAAAAGTTTTCATTTGACCAACCAGGCTTGGGAGTTTCGGTAATGTAACCATACTTGGTGGAATCTTTTCTAATTTCAATTGGGCCGAATGATGAAATACTTAGCGCAGCTAAATCTTCAAATTGCTTGAAGAAGTCAATTGCCTTGCTAAATGTTTCAGCAGGGGTAGTGGTAGGAATTACTATACTATCTAACACTTGGTAGTCAGCGTTACCCACAGCACAAACGAATTTTGTGCCTCCGGCCTCTATGCTTCCCAGTAACATAAAGTTATTGCTCCTTATTTATATCTTCTTATCTTATCTATAAATCGGGTTTAAAAAATTTTATCTAAGATTTTAAGTTTTGTTTTTAATTTTTTTAATTTTAGTTATCACTCTCTAATTATGATAAGTTTTCATAGACTAAATGTCAAAGTAAAAATGCCAATTGGTATAGTAAATATTTGACGTATGATAAGATTTATTATTATGAATAGTTATAAATAGAAAGGATAGTTTAAGATGAGAAGAATGATCTATATATTTCTTCTAGCCTTTATAGGCGGCATTTTGCGGGGATATTTTACTCTTTTAGCTGGTGATAATCACTTTATTGCAACCATCATAATTAACTTAATTGGAGCGTTTATCCTAGCGTTTATTACGGGGGCACTTCCTTATTTAATTGAGATATCTAATGATTTAATGACTGGACTAAGTGTAGGCTTAGTTGGCGGGTTTACTACCTTTTCGACATTTTCATTTGATAGTATCAGTTTATTTTTAGACAATAAAATTGGTCTAGGTCTTTTATATGTATTAGTAAGTCTAATCGGAGGTTTAATATTAGCTCATATTGGGACTAAATTAGGCGAAAACTTCGAAAATAAGGAGGATCAACTATGATTGAGAGTGTTTTAATCGTTGGCTTTGGTGCTGCAGTTGGTTCTCTAATCCGCTATGGGGTTACCAACGGATTAAAGAAGATGTTTTCGAAAATCGCCTTTCCAGTGGCGACTTTCTTCATTAACATCACTGGATCATTTTTGCTAGGATTAGTTAATGGACAACTACCTAAAAATACTTTTATTCTTGCTTTTTCTATCGCCGTATTAGGTGGATACACCACTTTTTCTACCTATATGAATGAAACAGTGCAATTAAGTATCCAAAAAAAGATGATGGCATGTTCTTACTATGTATTAAGTGCTTTGATTGGAATATCTATGGCATTTTTAGGATATGTTATTTAAAACATATAAGCCATAAAGCAAAAGCTTTATGGCTTTTTATGTCTTTACTTGTTAGTTAATCTTCGAAGGATAAAAGAGAGTTTGCTATATGCAAAGTCATCGTGTAGCGGATCCCATGTACATTGCAGATTGTCGAATTGATCTAGTAAACTCTGCAGTCGCATCATAAGTTCGATCTTTTCAATTTTGTTGCCATCTTTGGTTTTCCATCCATTGTTAGCCCAAGATGATAGCCATCCCAATCGAATAGCTTTTGCAAGATGTTCTTCCATAATGTGAACATGAATGTGCTCATGTTGCCATCCTTTAAATAGTAAGTCGTCTAATCCATCAATTATTCCCAATAGTTCAAGGCGATCATCCATAAGGACATCTTGCTTGGTTGAAACATGATAAAAGGTATCGTCTTTAATGATAAGAAATACCCATACTGCAGTGCTAGTTAGTGGAGCATCTTTAATACAATCGTTATCATAGTACACGCCATTAGCGTACAGTCTAATGTTGTAATCTGCTTCATTTAATTCTGACATAAAGCATCACCTCAATTAGATAATAAATAACACCGACATAGTATCGGTGTCATTGTTCTTAAGTGTTGATAAAATAGAGAGGAGTGTTCATAAATGGTGTTATGTTCATAGACTTAGGGTTTTTGTTTTATCAACAATTGAATTCTAACACCGCTAGCAAGAAAAAATTTTAAATGTTATCTAAATAAAAATAGTTATATTTATACTTTAATAATATAAATAAAAAATAACTGTTTTTTTATAAATGTTTGTCATTTATTTTTTATAAAAAAATATAATGCAAAAAAATTGAACAAATTAAAATATATACATGAGATTTATGCCTAATTATTGTTGATAAAACAACGTTTTAAGGTGATAAATTAAATATTAAGACTCTTAATATTTAATTTGCTTGTTATAGGTGTTTTTAAACAATTTAGATTACAATTCGCGATGTAGATAAGTTCTTGTCTACATTATTTTTTTGAAAGAGATGATTTAATGCAAAATATTATTGATGTTCTTTCCTTGATGGAAGCAGATGAGCAAGACGTTGGGAATAATTATGAAAAATATAGAGATTATGTAGTAACCAAAAAATATGTTCCAGACGTTAATAACCAAAGTAATTTAATTTGTCTTGCTAATGTCATTCAAAATATTTTTAATACTATCCAAATAGAATTGCCTGACGCTGATGATATAAAAATATATTGTCGAAATAATATCAATGTTTTGATTTCATTTGATTATAAAGAGGCTCAGTTTGACTTTTCCTTGAATAAAAAAAGTGAAATTGGTTTTAAATCATACTCAATCCCGCTTCGAAAACATCGAAGAGGTCATAAATTGTTAACTAAAGAAATCGATTCAATTAATTCAAACAATTTTAAAGAAATTGGGAGTTTCATAGGTCCAATCGTGGAATATATAAGTTATAGAAATAAATTATGAATGAAAAAAAGAGACCTGCAGGGAGGTCTCTTTTTTATGTACTTCAATCGTTTTAATGATCTAAATAGATATAAAGGTAAGCTAATAATTAAACTAGTGGTATAATTACTATATTATCGTAAGATAAAATAATTTTTTTACTAATTGCTAGGGGGCAATAATATGCATTTTCATAAATCAATTTTAACTGGAGTGGTTGCATTGTCATTATTCGCAACAAGTGCGGCAGCTGTTGTAAGTGCGATTAATCCAGTTGTTTCGAATGCTTCAGAAAAAAAACAAACAAAGTACGTTAAATATTTGAGTGTTGTCAAAAGTAAAGGACACGCAACTAAATATTTCTGTAATGATGTCTATTTTGATAAAAAAATAGGACAATTAAAAAATCCAAAATACAATTGGTGGCTAGGAAATGCAATTGATGGTTACAAAAGAACTAATGATGCCACTTACTATAAATTAATTGGTAATCACATGTATAGAATCGGAAATACTATTAATACCTATTACAGTAAAAGTAATAAACCAATTAATACTAGTGAAGTTGGCGATGCATTAGGTGGTAATAATATTTCTAAAAAGACTTTTAATAAATTAAAGTCCCAATATGTTGTAAAAGGTTCTGTAAAAGCACCTAAGAAATATGCTTATGCTGTTAAAACATTAAATATTGTCAAGAGTAAGGGTTATCCAACAAAATATTTCTATATGGTAGCAAACTATGATGGGACTAAAGCGGAACTTGAAAAAGGTAGTTTCTGTTGGTATCGACCAATCGATCAATCTGTCTTTGGATTTAGCAATGACGGAAAAACTGTATATTACTATCTAAAAGGAAATCGTATGGTTAGAAGAAACAACCATATTTCCGTTTATTATAAAAAGAAAAATAAGGCTATCACAAATTATGACATGGAAATAATTACTGGTACTTGCCGATTTAATGGATATCAGGCTAAAATTATTTCAAAAGCCGAATTTAACAAAATTTATAAGCAACAAACAAAATAATTACACAAAAAAGAGACCTCCACAGAGGTCTCTTTTTAATTTATTATTATTCGTTTAATAGCCAGAAGAAGATAACAAAGATTACACCTAGTACATACATTAGTGGGTGAACTTCTTTTCCTCGTTTAGCAGCTAACATTGAGATTGGGTAAACAATGAAACCTAAAGCAATACCATCTGAGATACTGTAAGTAAGTGGCATACCTAATACAATCAAGAATGATGGAGCAGCTAATTCGAATTTGTCCCAGTGAATATCACGTAGGGCGTTAGCCATTAGGATACCGATAACGATTAATGCGGGAGCAGTAACTTGATCGGTAATTACACCAAGTAATGGTGAGAAGAATGTTCCTAGTAAGAAGAAGATACCGGTAACAATTACTGTGAAACCAGAACGACCACCCACGGCGATACCTGCTGATGATTCAACGAAGGCACCCATTGGGGATGAACCTAGTAGAGAGCCACCAACCATTGATAGTGAGTCAGCACTTAGGGCACGACCGATACGTGGAATCTTGTTGTCTTTGATGAAACCAGCTTGTTTAGCTAAACCAACTAGAGTACCAGTGGTATCGAAGAAGGTAACCAATAAGAAAGTAAATACAACAATCCATAATTGTAATGTGTTGATATCAGTGACGTGTGAAATTGCAGTTAAGAAGATTGGTTTGATACTTGGAACGCTAGCAACTACGTGAGTTGGTAAAGCGATTAATCCAGTAACCATACCTAAGATGGTAGTAGCAACCATACTAATGAAGATAGCAGCAGGAACGCGGGCACTCATTAATACAACGGTTAGGATTAAACCAAAGATGGTTAACCAAGTACTACCAACGTGAAGTGATCCAAGAGTTACTAGAGTTGATTTGTCAGCAACCACTAGGCCACCTTGGTTTAAACCAAGAAAGGCAATGAATAGACCAATACCACCGGCAATGGCACTCTTTAAATCAGCAGGAATAGCGTCGATGATTGTTTCTCTTAGCTTGAACGCTGTTAAAATCATAAAAATAATAGCTGCGATAAATGTACCGGCTAGCGCTGTTTGCCAAGGAACCTTCATTCCCACACAGACTGAGTAGGCGAAGAAAGCATTAGTACCCAAACTGGTAGATAAAGCGATTGGGTAGTTAGCGATGATTCCCATTAAGAAACATCCAAGTGCAGTTGCAAGTGCTGTTGCAGTGAACATGGCACCCTTATCGATACCTGAAGCACTCATAACATTTGGGTTTACGAATAAAATGTAAACCATTGAAACAAAGGTAGTTAAACCAGCGATGAATTCAGTGCGATAATTAGTACCTAATTCATCAAAATGAAAGAAATTAGCAATTCCTTTTAACATGAAACATTCTCCTTTAATGTTCGTATTTATTAATATTATACGTATATATTACCATATTTAGAACATAAGTCCAGTAAAAAGCGAACTATTTTAGATAAATTTAAACAAAAATTGACTTTTTATGATAAAAAAACTCCAATTCCGGAGTAAAATCCGAACATTGGAGTCAAAATTAATTAGATGTTTTTAAAATCGTTATCAATTTGTGCATATTCTTCGTCACTTAGTGAAACGTTCAAAGCTTTGGCATTGCTTTTCACTTGTTCTGGACGCTTTGCACCTGGGATAACAACGGTAACATCTGGGTTCTTGATGTACCATGCTAATACTAATTGAGCAGTAGTAATTTCATGCTTATCAGCAAGTGGCTTTAGGTTGTTAACCTTTTCAACAATCTTTTCGAAACGTTCACCGGTGAAGTCAGGGTTACCGTGTCTGATATCATTTTCAGGGAAATCGACAACTTCTGAGTATTTACCAGTTAGTAGACCTGATGCTAATGGGAAGAATGGCACGAATGAAATGTTGTTTTCACGTAAGTAATCAAACATTTCGTTTTCAGCATCACGATGGATTAGACTGTATTGATCTTCAACGACATCGACTAAGCCGTCTTTGTTAGCCTCCTTGATTTGATCTAGTGAGAAGTTTGAAACCCCGATAGCCTTAATTTTACCTTCTTGCTTCATTTCGTTTAATGCAGCAATCGCTTCATCTTTAGGAGTTTGGTCATCTGGGAAGTGAATGTAGAAGATATCAATGTAGTCAGTTTGTAGACGCTTCAATGCATCGTCTACTGATTTCTTTAAGAATTGTGGGTTATTGTTAATTTTAACGTCGCCATCTGATGTGTCTTGAGCTGCCTTTGTAGCAATAACGAACTTGCTTCGGTCGTATCCCTTAATGGCTTGACCAATTAGTTCTTCTGAATGACCCATACCATATGCAAATGCAGTATCTAACAGGGTGATTCCAGAATCTAGACCGGTCTTTACGATTTGAATACCAGTTTCATCTTTTAAGTTAGGAAATAAGTTGTTACCACCAACCGCATTGGTTCCTAAACCAAGTGGGGTTGATTCTACGTTTGATTTACCAATTTTTACCATGTAAAAAGGCCTCCTCAAATTTTTATACGTTCATATCAATTATGAACCCTAAGCGCCGATTTTTAAACCATTTGGCGTTAACTTAGGCATTAATTTTTGATAAAATAAATTTAATGAATGAAGGAGGGTTAACCATGAAGAAGGTTTTGATTATTGGTAATTTTCATCAATTAGGTCAAAAGGTCTATGATAAATTATCAACTCAATATGAAGTAAACTTACTAGATGGCATCGATTTTGAGGATGTTAGCGCATACGCCGATAACTTAGCAGGCGTTAACGTTATCTACACATTCTTGGGGCCACTTGATGTCGATCTACAAATCGGTGCGGTAATACAAGCATTGGACCGCGTTAACCCACCACTTGACCAGTTTATTATGTTATCAACAGCCGGTATCGATAATGAACTAACAGAAGAAGTGACTTATTCAGATGTGGATAACAATAAGGAATATTTGAATCAACAAAGATACGCCGTTAAGTTGGTTGACGAATACGAAATCCCATACACCATCCTAAGACCGGTCGAAATTGTTGATGAACAAAAAGGTGAATTGGACGTAATTGATGAAGGAATCTCAATGCAATACGGTCGTATTTCTGCGGATAATGTTGCAAACACTGCTGCGAAAGTAGTAGAATATCAACAATTTATCAATCAATCCATTGGATTAATTGAAAGATAAGTGAGGTGCTTAAAATGGCATTACAATTAAACAAAGAACAATTGAAACAAATCAAACAACAACTAACTGACACTCAAAAGGAATCACACTTGGTAATCTTCAAGAGTGTTTCACCAAAGTCTGGCGGTGAAATTCACATGATTACTAACTATGGAACTTTTGAAACTCTACAAAAACAACGTCCGGAATTAAAAATGGAAATTGTTAGAGATATCGTTCCAGTTACCGACAGCTTGGCATACTGGGCGGTTGCACAAGACACTGCTAGTCATTTACAACCAAACGATCCAAATGCTGCTGAAGTTGCATTACAAGTGGAACAATACACTAACGATGTGTTAGCAGATAACAAGTTGCCACAAAATAAATAAAAATGTTTCACATGAAACGAAGCCACACCAATAAATGGTGTGGCTTTTTTGTATGATTCTACAAGTCGTATGTATAATGTTACAAATTCCTTCAAAATTGCTTATTCAAATGGCGATAAATGCTAGTATTATCAACAATTAAGTGGGATAAGTATAAATTATGAAAATGGGAAAGCCGAATGGAGGCATTTCTATGAATGATAAAAATAAGAAAAACGCTGATGGAACAATTCGTTCGCTAAGTAATCGTCATGTCCAAATGATTGCGATTGGCGGGACCATCGGGACAGGGTTGTTTTTAGGTTCAGGTAGTACTATTTCAAAGACTGGGCCATCAGTATTATTGGTCTATTTAGTAACTGGTTGTTTATTCTTTTTGATGATGAGAGGAATCGGAGAAATGTTTTACTCTGATCCAAGTCAGCATACTTTCGTAGCGTTTATTACTAAATATATCGGTCATACTGCTGGGTACTTCACCGGATGGAGTTACTGGATTGGTTTGTTATTTGCCAGCATGGCAGAATTATCAGCAATTGCTACATATGTGAACTTTTGGTTTCCACACATTCCAGCATGGTTAATCGAAGTCGTCTTTTTGGCTGTCTTAGCGACATTGAATATCATTGCCGTTAAGGTCTTTGGTGAAGCAGAATTCTGGTTTGCGATGATTAAGGTGATTGCCATTGTTGCATTGATTGTTACCGGTATTTTCATGGCGTTCTTCCACGCCGCGACACCGGTAGGACACGCTTCATTTGGGAATATTTTTGATCATTTTACAATGTTTCCTCATGGGTTCTTTAATTTCTTTGCCGCATTCCCAATGGTATTTTTCGCCTTCCAAGGAATCGAATTCGTCAGCATCACGCTTGGTGAATCCAAAGATCCAAAGACAGTCGTTAAGAAGGCTGTTAATGAAACCCTATGGAGAATTTTGATTTTCTACATTGGGGCACTATCAGTAATCATGGTGGTAATTCCATGGACAAAATTATCTCCTACTAACAGTCCATTCGTTCAAGTTTTCTCAATTGCAGGATTGCTAGCAGCAGCGGCTGTAATTAACTTCGTTGTATTAACATCAGCTGCTTCTTCATTGAACAGTATCATCTTTTCAGCAGGTCGTCATTTGTATCAACTAGCTAAGGATACTCATACCGATGGATTCATTCATAAAAACCTAACTCACGTTTCTAAAAACGGGATTCCAATCGCCAGCATTGGTTTGACCGCTGCTTTAATCTTGATTAACCCAATCCTAACGATTACTCATAGTGTTTCATTCATGTTCACTTTAGTTGCCGGTGCAACCAGTGATATGTGTATTATCGTTTATCTATTTACCATGTTTGCGCATCGTAAATACAGAAAGTCGGCCGACTTCTTGGATCATGGATTCAAGATGCCTGCTTACCAATTTACAAGCCCACTAACCATTTTATTTTTCATATTCATTTTCGTTAGTTTGTTCTTCATTCCAGGGGACGAAGTCGGAGCAATTAGTGCAGTAATTTGGACAGTTGCATTCTATGCAGGTATTGGTATAAAACGTCTTATTTCCCGTTCTAATGCATAATTGAGCGCTTTTGTAGGATATTACAACCGCATTGTGACATTTCCCAAAACTCCTTTAAAGCTATTGTTATCTAGAAAAATGATGATAATATTTTCAACAATCAAAGTTAAGTTGATCAGCTAATAAATCAATAAGCTTAAAAGGGGGAATCTTTATGCAAGAAAAAATCACAAAAAATGCGGATGGTACACTTCGTTCACTAAGCAACCGTCACGTTCAGATGATTGCGATTGGTGGAACCATCGGAACCGGGTTATTCCTTGGATCTGGCAGTACCATTTCAAAGACTGGACCGTCAGTAATGATAGTGTACCTAGTATTAGGATGTTTCTTCTTTTTAATGATGAGAGCAATTGGTGAAATGTTTTACGCCGATCCTTCTCAACACACTTTCGTATCATTTATCTCTAAATACCTTGGAACAACTGCTGGGTACTTCACCGGTTGGAGTTATTGGTTAGGACTTTTGTTTGCCAGCATGGCTGAACTAACTGCCATTGCTACATACTTTGCCTTTTGGTTCCCAAATATTCCATCGTGGATTGTCGAAGTTGCCTTCTTGGTTGTTCTAACAGCAATTAACCTAATTGCAGCAAAACTATTTGGTGAAGCTGAATTCTGGTTTGCAATGATCAAAATTGTGGCAATTGTCGCATTGATTGTAACTGGAATTATCATGGTATTTTCACACACATCAACGCCTTTGGGACATGCATCAATTAGCAATATTACTAATCATTTTACTTTATTCCCACATGGTTCATTTAACTTCATCTCTGCTTTCCCAATGGTATTCTTCGCATTCCAAGGGATTGAATTCGTAAGTATCACCCTAGGTGAATCAAAGAACCCACACAAAGTTGTGAAGAAGGCTGTTAACGAAACTCTATGGAGAATTATGATCTTCTACATTGGAGCACTAGCCGTTATTATGGCCGTTATTCCATGGACCTCAATTACTCCAGATAAGAGTCCCTTCGTTCAAGTGTTTTCACTTGCTGGACTACCTGCAGCCGCTGCTATTATTAACTTCGTGGTATTAACATCAGCTGCATCTTCACTAAACAGTATTATCTTTTCTGCCGGACGTCATTTTTACCAGCTAGCTACTGAAGGACGTAAGGAAGGGTTCATGAACAGACACTTCGGTAAGGTTTCTAAAAATGGAATCCCAAGTGATGCAATTCTAATCTCGGCTGCTATAATCTTCATTACTCCAACTATGAGTGTAAGTAACAGTATTAGTTCTGTATTTACAATCGTGGCTGGATCATCAAGTGATATGTACATCATTGTTTACCTACTAACTATGATTGCTCACAGAAAGTACCGCGCATCAAACGATTTTCTAAGCGATGGTTTCAAGATGCCAGGATACTCAATTACAAGTCCTTTAACAATCTTATTCTTCTTCGTCATCTTCGCGAGTCTATTCTTTATCCCAGGTGATGTCGTTGGAGCAATTGGTGCAATTATCTGGTCAATCGTCTTCTGCGGAGCGCTATATCTAAAAGAAAAAAACTCAAAAGCATCTGCCTAAATAAAAAAGAGATAGCTAAATTTAGCTATCTCTTTTTTTACTTTTAATAGTTAATCGTATTAGCTGGATTCATAATAGACTTGCTATTAACTTTATTGTGAGCCACTCCTAAAGCATGTCCTAATTCATGCTCAGCTACATGGATTTGATCATCAGTAGAGTAACGATACTTTTCAAAAACTGCTCTATTAATCATACTATTATTCCTGATAATATAACCGTTTCTCGGATTGTATCTTATTGGATCATATCCAGATATTGTTAGCTCTTTTTTAGTGGTGAATTAAGTATAATTTGGTAGCCATTCTGAGTTGTTCACTATCTGAAACATCATTTAGGCTCATGTTAAGTAGTTTTTCTAGCTTTTTTAATCGATAAACGGCGGTGTTTCTATGAATGAATAGATCGTTGGCAGCCATTGAAATCGATTGATTGTCGGCATAGTAGTAGGAAAGCAATTCGATTAGTTCATCTTTTTCGTTTTCCTTTAAGTTTAAAACAGGACCGAGGATGGCATCGACAAACATGTCGGCTTCTTTCTTTGGTACTAGGCTCAAGATATCTTCAACCTGTTGAGGGATGAATTTATTTGGTTTCAATATGTTTTCACGTTTAGCAACGTCTAATGCTTCGTCAGCTTCGCGGAGTAACTTCTTGAATTGAATCAGTGGCTTGGCATCGTCGGTGTATCCGATTTGCGTCTTTGATTCCACAAAATTTTCGTGGATGAACTTACTTAGTTCGTTTAATAGCGGCAACAAATTTTTCTTAGTTTTAACCAAAATGAATGGTTTGAAATGCCATGAAATCAAGATGATTGGGATTTGTAGTTTTTCAAAGTACCAGTAGATATAGTCATTAACTCGGTGCATATCTTCCTGGTGGTGACCGGTATCAACTGAATTAATTTCGTCGATTTCAAACGCCTTATACATTGAATTGGAGTCTAGGCCGTTTAGTTTCAAAGTATCTTCGAAAGCATTTTCCGGTAAATTTTGTGTCAGAATACTGTTGAATAATTCGTTGCGACGTTGTCTCACTTGATTTAAATTAATGCTGACCTGCATGCTTTCCAGACTTAGTAGGTTGACCATGTTTTCAATCAATAATTGAGTACTTAAATCTTTAGGCATTTTCATGGAAAATACCACGAATCTGCGGGTAAACTTATCCATCGTCTTTAGTGGATAGATACTGTACTTTTCTAAAAGGGTTTCAGGTTCGGTTAGTTCGATGAGTTTTAAATCATGAATTACGGATTCGAAGAGGGATGCATCCATCTTTGCATTTTCACTGTATGAACGAAGGCGACCGAAAACATCCATAATATATGCGTCACAATTTATTAATTTGGCAATATGGGTCAGGATTTCGTCATCGTTTTTGCTGGCTAATATGTATTTTGATATGTCTAAAGTATCGTTCATGACTTTCTTTAACTGTTCAGCTTCACTATTTGATGGCATGGGCATTCCTCCTAATTTATGTTTTTATTGTGACTAATATTACCATAATAAATTTGATATTAAACAGAAGACGCTCCATACCTGTGTTATTTACGTTGATGCTTGAAAGTGATACGCTTAAGGCTAATATTAATTTTGGATTAGAGAGAGGTTATGTAAGATGAAAAAAGTTGTTTTCATAATTGCGGCGACGATTGTTATACTTGTTGCTGCAGTCCTTGCTTTTAAGATTTATCAACAATCTGACTTAAGTGTGGAAAATGAATATTATGGGATTGTTCAAAGTGATAAAAGTTTGAAGAAAGTTTGTAAAGAACCAAAAATACTTAAATTTATTCAAAAGCATCGTAAAGAACATCCGAACTTTACTGATAATCAGGGATCAGGTCATATTTTATACTACGTTGTTACATATGGGAAAAATTCATTAGCCATTGGAATTAATGGAAGAATCGATAGTAGCGGTCCTACAATTACCAAAATATTTAATGCTAATGATTTGAGTAAATAAACAAAAGACATTCCTGTAAATTTAATCAGGTTAATTCTATTATAAAAAATAACAAGTTAACAAAAAAACTCCAACCGAAGTTGGAGTTTTTCATTTGGATTAATAATTTTTAATTGTCGTATTTCGAAAATTGTAGGAGTAGTGGTCAGAAATTAACCTTGGTCGTTGTGTAAACGAGGATCAGCTGGTTTAACTTCTGGGATACCACCCATAGCTTCTGGGTTTTCTTGGTAAGTGAACTTTTGACCGTCTTTAGCAACTTGGCCTTCAAATTCGCGTGAACCTTCACCATCAGAGAAGTTCATTAGAACGTGAGCGTATTCGCTGTGTTCAATATCGTGCATGTTACCAGGAACGATAACACCATATTTTTCTTCTAGTTCTTCTTGAGCCTTCATGAATTGTAGTTGGTGTTGAGTTTCACGAGCTAATAGGAATTTCAACATGTCACGAACACCTTCGTCATCAGTCATGTCGTATAGACGACTAACTTGTAGACGAGCTTGTGATTCACGAACAACGTTGAAACGCATGTCAGCAACTAAGTTACCTGATGAAGTAACGTAACCAGCGTTCCATGCAGCACCATTAGGGTTGTTTAGACCAGCATTTAGACCATGAACTAATGCATGTTCTGGGTCCATACCTGAAAGTAGGGCAGCTTTAGCTGGGTCATTCTTCATTTCTTCAGTGGTCATAGTAGTTGGTGCGCCTTCTAATAGGTAACCAATCATAGTTGAAATCATTTCAACGTGACCAATTTCTTCAGTACCAGTGTCTAGTAGTAAATCTTTGTACTTTTCGTCACCAGTTGATGACCAACCTTGTGATAGGTATGACATCATACCTGTAGTTTCACCCCATTGACCACCTAGGGCTTCTTGTAGACGACGAGCCATAATTGGATCTGGACGATCTGGCTTAGCGTTGTATTGTAGTTTACGAGTATGTCTGAACATAACAGTACCTCTTTCCTTTGATGTTCAAGGCGATAGACGATTTTTAAACCCAAGTTAGAGCTTTATCCCAATAAATAAAAATCGATCCTATATTACATCATAATTGTTTTTTAGTTTCCAAAATATCCATACGTTTTGTATTAATATTTTGTGTACGATTTAATATACCACAACCTAATAATCACACCAAAGATAATGACTCGAAAAATACAAAGTTTTTTCGATTAAAAAATTATCGTTTTCATAAATGCCGTCTTAATCATCTTTTTGGAGAATAATTAAATGTTTGAAAAGTCTGACACACGTTTTTTCGTATTATATAATTAAGATATTAATCTGTGAAAAAGGGGTAATGAAATGTCTTTACAATTTATTTTGGGAACCGCCAGCTATGATCATGAAGAAGTCATCGTTGATTCACTAAAAGAATCAATTAACAATCATCCTGATGATGAATTCTTCTATCTAGTTCCTAACCACATTAAGTTCGAATCCGAAGTGCAAGCTTTAAAGGATTTAAACACCGACAATGAACCAATCTATGCTGAAAGCAAGTTTCAGACATTTTCAATTACCCGACTTGTCTGGTATTACATGAAGAATAATCAGGAATACCAAAAGACAAGACTAAGCGATTCCGGCATTAGCATGCTGATCTACCAAATTTTAATTGATCACCAAGATGAATTGACCGTATTTAGGGGTGAGACCGGTCAACCAGGCTTTATTCAAAAATTAGCTCAACAAATTAGCGAAATGCAATCCGGACAAATTTCTGCCGACAACCTAGAAAAAATCGTCGATAATAACGACAAACTAAATGCTGGCTTGCGCGATAAAATGCATGATTTCATCATCATTTATCGTGCTTTTGAGGAACAAACCCAAGGAATTTATCTATATAAATCAGACGTTTTGAATTTATTTTGTCGTTTTATTGAAAATGACGAAATAGATTTATCGCATAGTCATTTCTACTTTAATGGTTTTAACCAATTTACTGCTCAAGAAGCTAAATTAGTGGAATTACTCATTAAACGTTCAGCTGGAGTTTCAATTGGATTGAACTTAGACCGTAAATATCCAGATGAATTGCCACAGGGACCAAACCTATTCTTCCAATCAGCCAAGTGGTATAACCGTTTTTACAACATTGCTCGTGCCAATAATGTTCCTGTGTTGGTCGATAAAATGGCCAAGAATCTTCGCGTGTCAGAGGATTTACACAAACTAGATACATACTGGGCACAATCCACTGGATTAGGCGATATCGACAAAAGCGAACTAAGCAATCCTGATAGCATTAAGGTGTATCGTGCTGACAGTCCGTTTGCTGAAGTGGAAAATATCGCAGTTAAGATTCGACAGATGGTCGCACATGGTGGCTATAAGTATTCTGATTTCTTGATATTAACTCGTCATTTAGATAAATACCAAAATGTTATTAATCCAGTATTTAAAATGCTGAACGTTCCAGCATTTAATGATGTTAGTAAGTCAATGAAAGATCATCCATTAGTCGAATTAATTGATGCGATTTTCAGTCTAGAAAACGGCTCTCGCAAATACCAATACCAAGATGTAATGCGTTTACTAAAGACCGAATTAATGGTCCCTGGTGATGGGAATGGTAACTTTATGGATAGCGAAGAATATCGCCAATACGTTGCCTTAACTGAGAACCTAGTATTAAAAAATGGGTATGAAGGTTCTCGTTGGACTCAAAAAGAAGACTGGCAATATGCATGGTTATCTGAAAGTGATTTTGGTGTTCAAGCAGACCGAATGCGCAACATCTCTGGGAAAATTAATGTTATTAGACATTTTATTGGAGATAACTTCCCACCATTTTTCAAAAAGCTTAGAAATGCGAAGAACGGCCAAGATGCTGCCGCCATTTTATTCCAATTTTTAGTGGATATGGGAGTAGTACGTCGATTAAAGCAATGGCGTAATGATTCCATTGATAATGATAATTTAATTGATGCCGCCCAACCGGAACAAGTTTGGCAAACTTTCACTAATTTATTGGATGACTATGTTTCGATTTTAGGTAATCGTGAATTTAACGCAGATGATTTCTTGAACTTGCTACAAAGTGGGTTTGCGGGTGCTAATTATTCGCAAATACCATCTACCCTTGATCAAGTTGCTATTTCTGAAAGTGGAATCGTTCAAATGAATAATCGTAAAGTGGTCTTTATGATGGGTGCAACCGATGAAGTAATGCCGGATAAAATTACCAATGAAGCGCTATTTAGTGACGCAGATCGTGATGATTTGCGTGACTTCTTTGACGATGACCAATATTTACGTGAGACTTCTGAAAACCAAATGGCCAACGATCCATTCCTAAACTACTTGGCATTCCTATCAGGTAGTGAAAAGTTGATCTTTTCCTACAGTTTAGGTGATAGCGATGAATCATCAGTCGCTATTTCACCATACGTTTCAAGAATTGCGGAACACTTCGGCATTGATATTCAACACATTTCCAGTCATCCAACTGCCGATGCCAAAGATGTCTATGAATACGTAGGAACATATCGTTCAACACTCCGTCATTTGGTTCAAGCAAGTCAAGATGCTAAAGTGAAGAACTCTAATTTGGCTCCAGCATGGCAATATATTTATAACAAACTAAATCAAAATCTAAATTACCGTGACTTAACTAACAAACTATTGGGTGGTTTGGATTATAACAACACACCAACTCAATTATTGCCGGAAATCGTTACTGGTTTATACGGTGATAAAATCAACACTTCCATCTCTAAGTTGGAACAATTCTACAGCAACCCATACGAATACTTCTTGCGTTATGGTTTGAAGTTAAAAGAACGTGATGTCTTTGACTTATCACCAGCAAGTACTGGGCAGTTCTATCATGAATCGATGGACCACTTAATGCGTATCATGAATTCAGAACACATCGATTTGGAAAACTTGGATAAACAAGCAATTAACGAATTGGTTGATACTGTTGTGGCCAAGATGTTAGAAGATCCAAACGATTTCCAATACACGATTTTAAGTAGTTCTAGTCGAATGAATTATATCAAGAATCAATTGATTAAGACCGTTAAACACACAATTGAAACAATTCAAAAACAAAGCAAGTACACACCAATGCGTGCCAAAAAGACCGAAATTTCATTCGGTCAAGTTGGACATAAGGATGACTTACAACCACTTAGTTTTGAATTGCCTAAGAGCAACGAACTAACCACTGCCAAGTTAGTTAACGTCCGTGGTCGAATTGATAGAATTGATTCAATGAACGTCGACGGAAAGAATTACCTAGGAATTGTTGACTACAAGTCCAGTGAACGTAAGTTGGACTTCTCCCGTGTTTACGACGGAACTTCCATGCAAATGATGACCTACATTGATGTGTTAGCTCACAACCTGGGCATCATTGACGAAGAAGAAAAGGCTGCCTTGGCCGGTGCTGTTTACATGCACATCTACAATCCTAAGTACACAAATGATGATTTGAAGAAATCATTTGAAGAAGCGGTATTAAGCAAACAAAAATACCAAGGTATTCTGGTTAATGACGGTGAACTATTGGATAAAATTGATAAGACCATCGCAGATGACAAGTATGGTTCATCTAATGTTTACCCATTGAGAAAGAAAAAGGACGGTAGTTTCTACAAGTCCAGTCCAATCGTCCAACCAGAAGACTTGGACTTGTTGCTATCTCACAATGAGGATCTAATCAAGAAGGCTGGATTGGAAATCTTTACTGGAAACATTGATTTAAAACCTGCACGCTTTGGTCAAAATCAAGATGCAATGCAATTTACACCATATCGTTCAATCATGCAGTTTGATCCGTTATTGAACGAAAATAATTATAGGGATGTACCTAACTACTCGTTAGAAGAAGTATTAAAAATGCTAAGGGGGGACAATCAATAATGGAATATACAAAGCCACAAAAAGAAGCCGTTACCGGACATTTTGATGAAAATGTCCTTGTTTCCGCATCAGCCGGTTCTGGTAAGACCCGTGTCCTAGTTGATCGTGTTATCAACAAGTTATTAAACGACCGCGTTAACATCGATGAAATGCTAATCGTTACATTTACCAAGGCCGCTGCCAAGGAAATGCGTGACCGTATTCAAAAGGCGCTCCAACAAGAATTAAAAAAGGCCGATAACTCCGATGTTAAGGCATTTTTAGTACGTCAATTACGTCGTTTACCGGTTGCCGACATTTCAACGATGGACTCATTCTGTCAAAAAATCGTCCAAAGTTACTATTACATTATTGATTTGGACCCTAACTTTAGACTGTTGGCGGACCAAACAGAAAGCCAAATGCTAAAAGAACAGGTATGGGATTCAGTCCGTGAAGACCTATATGCTAACGATAGCGATGGCCTATTCGCGCAATTGACTGAAAACTTCTCAAACGACCGTTCTGACGATGGTCTAACCGATTTATTATTTAGAATTTACGACTACGCTAACGTAAATCGTGACCCAGTGGAATGGTTAAAGAGCACCACTAAAATTTACGATATTCAGGGCGACAACCTAGTTCACTCAGATTTTTACCAAAACCACCTTCTACCATTCATTCAAAATGATTTGACCCAACAACGTCTATCTTTTGAATCTGCTAAACGGATTGCTGACGAAAACTTGATGGAAAAAGAAGCTGCTGCGGTTCAAGTTGATATCAATCAAATCAACGTATTGTATGATATGTTACCTGACTCAGACTGGAATGATATCAAGCAATCTTTTGAAAATCTGAAGTTTAAGGCATTTCCACGTACTACCAAGGATTATGATGATATTGCTAAAGGTCTTCACGACCGTATTAAAGATATTCGTGATAATGCTAAGAAGGCGATGCAAAAATTACCGGGTAAATATTTTGCATTAAATGAGGAAGAAAACCTTTCAGTAATGAAGGATTCCAAGAAGTTAATCGAAAAGTTAATTCAAGTTGTTTTAGCATTCACTGATAGCTATCAAAAGGCTAAATTAAAACGTCATTGCTTAGAGTTTATTGATGTGGAACATTATGCCTACGATATTTTATCTGGCTCAGATGGTGAATCTAAGTCTGTCAGAGTGAACCTACAAAACCAATATAATGAAATCATGGTTGATGAATACCAAGATAATAACCGTCTACAAGACGCGATTTTATCGACCTTGGCTAACCCAGAACATAGCAATATGTTTATGGTGGGAGACGTTAAGCAATCCATCTATCGTTTCCGTCTAGCTGATCCATCAATGTTTATTGAACGCATGGATAGTGATGATGGCCACACCATTGTTTTACCAGATAACTTCCGTTCAGCTGAAAACATTGATGATTTCATTAACCTCGTTTTCACGCAAACTATGGATAAACGAGTTGGAGAAATTGATTACACCGGGGATGCCAAACTAAAGGCTGGTGCTAAATACTATCCAGACGAATTACAGTCCAATGTTGATGTAATGATTTATGAAAGTAAAGACGATGAAGAAGAACCTATAGATGATCAATTTCAAGTTCAAGATAGTGCACATGGTCAAGTTGAAATGGTCGCACAAAAGATTAATGAAATGATTGAAAAGAAGTTACCAGTATTCGATCGTGATAAACAAGTGATGCGTCCAATTCAATATGCCGATATCTCTATTATTTCTTCGACTAGAAATAACAACTTAATCATTTCCGACATCTTCGGTTCATACAACATTCCGGTATTAATCAATGGGGCACAAAGTTACTTCAAGACCACCGAAATTCAAATTATGATGTCGATGTTATCTATCGTTGATAATCCATATCAAGACATTCCATTAGTTGCAGTATTGCGTTCTCCAATGGTGGGACTAAATGAAAACCAATTGGCATACTTGAGGATTAATCAAAAAACAGGTGATTACTTCAATGCAGTGATTAACTTCTACGACAATTATGAAAATATGGATCACTCAGAATTTGGTGACCAAGTCTTCTCACGTGTGAAGACATTCGTCGAACAATTAAAACATTTTAGAGACGTTGCCCAACAACATGCCATAGTCGATTTAATCTGGGATATCTATGAAACCACCGGGTTCTTAGATTACGTTGGTGGAATGCCGGCTGGAAAACAACGCCAAGCTAACTTACATGCTTTATACGAACGTGCATATGATTACGAACAAACTAGTTTTAAGGGATTATTCCAATTTGTGCGTTTCGTGCGTCGCATGCAAGAAAGAAACGAGGACTTGGACGAAGCCAATGCTGATGATAACCAAGACGCAGTTTCAGTAATGACTATTCATGGTAGTAAAGGATTGGAATTCCCGGTTGTATTCTTGATGGATGCCTCACATGGTTTCAATAGACAAGATAGTAATAAGGCATATATCTTAAATGATCATCTAGGATTAGGGATTACTTACACAGACCCAGAGACCAGAATTAAACAAGATTCATTGCAACGCCAAGTGGTTGGTGCAATTGAAAATCAAGGATTATTAGCTGAGGAAATGCGAAAGTTATATGTTGCGCTAACCCGTGCTGAACAACAACTATTCATTGTTGGTGCCAGCAAGAATGAAAACGACAGAACCAAGGTCATCGATGCCTGGAACAAGGCTGCTAGTGGTGACACCTTGCTAGTCGATGCCGCTTTAAGAAGTGGTGCCAAAAGTTATTTAGACTGGATAGGACCAGCATTGGTCCGTCATCCAAAATTTAGAAACAAATTTGGCGATGATGTCTCATATACAGGTCTTAATGAAGATCAAACAAATTTTGATGTCGACTTTGTGAATGCTAATGATTTAGCACAACATAGCCCATCTGGAGATAGTGCTGAAAATGCGCAATGGTTGAGCCATATTGTTCAAAGTGCTAAGAAATTGGTACCAAAAGACATCGATGTTGATGATGTTGATCAAGTATTGGATTATTCTTACTCAAATGACGTTGCGACTCATACAACTGCATATCAATCAGTTTCAGAGATTAAACGACTATTCGAAGATCCAGATAGCATTGAATTGGGTAATTATGATGAAAATTGGCAGAACAATAATAAGAAAAAGAATATGTATGTAAGCACTCATTTTGCAGTTCCTAAGTTCATGCAATCAGTGGTTAAACCAACTCCTGCAGAGATCGGAACAGCCACTCATTTGTTGCTACAAGAAGTACCATTGGACCATAAACCTGAAGTAGGTGATGTGGTAGGGATGCTACAACGCTTAGTTGCAGACAAGGTAGTTACTCCGGAAATTGCTGAACTCGTTAAAACCAATGAGGTAATCAATGTTTTTGAAAGTGAGTTAGGACTACAAATGCTAGCGCATCACGATCGTATTCGTCGTGAGGCACCATTTTCAATGTTAATGGATGCTAATTTAGTATTCTCAGGATTTGATGAAAAATCAACAGAAAAAATTTTGATACATGGAATTATTGATGGTTATATTGAATTAGATGACCAAGTCATCCTATTTGATTACAAGACAGACTATGTTCCATCTGATAACGATAAAAATATTCAAAGAGTTATCAAACGATACCGTGGACAAATTAATTTATATGCCAAGGCGTTGGAAAATATCTTGCATAAACCAGTTACTGATAAGTTTATCTATTTACTATCAATTAATAAACCAGTCAAAATTAAATAAAAAATACCCCTGAACATAATTGCTCAGGGGTATTTTTTTATTTATTGTTTAAAGCTGATTTAATACGTTTGAAGAAGCTTCCTTCTTCACTATTTAACATGAATAGCTTGTAAACATTTGAGAACTTGTAAGTCACAAAGGCGATGAAGAAAATCGCAATTAATAGTGAAATGATTCCTTCTAACAAGTTTGCATTATGATTAATTAATCTAATTGGCATTAAGAATGATGAGAACAATGGGATGTATGATCCAACTTGTGAAAAGATTGAGTCGGAAGAGCCATTATTAACAAAATTAAATGAAACCACGAAGATAAATAAAATTAAGAATACAAGTGGTTGAGCAGACTTAGAAGCTCCTTCAACGTTGGCGGAAAGAGAACCACAAATCGCTGCGAGAACGATTGAGATTACAAAACCAATGAAGATGAATAGTATGTTAATACTGAAAATATTACCAACAAACGTACTGATTAATACGTGTTGGGATGTGAATAGTGAGTTAAAGAATGGATACATATTCAAGATGAAGTATGCGACCACTCCAACACCGGTGTAAATTACCATTTGAGTTGCCATCAAGGCAATCACAGCACCGACCTTACCACTGAAGTATGTGCTAGGAGAGACACTACTGAAGATAACTTCTGAAATCTTGGTGCCTTTCTCCTTGGCGATAGTTGTAGACATGATTGAAGCGTAAATAATGGTAAAGAAGTAGGAAATAAACATTAATACATAGATGGATGCAGTATTAGCACTGGATTTTTGATCAGTTTTTTGCTTCTTTTCCTTATCAGTGATTGATGACTTAAACGCTGGTTTTACAGATAGTTGCTTGTATTGTTCATTAGTGACATTACTGTTTTTAACGTTAATTTCAGATTGTTTTTGGTTCACAATCGCTAATAAGTCAGTCTTAACGTCGCTATCTAAAGAGCTACTTCCGACAAAGTTAACCTTGTATTGGTTGTTTTCCTTGGAAACCTTGATGTAACCATCAATATTGTCCTTTTTAAGTTCCTTTTTGGCGGTACTTTCTGATTTGATGCTGGTATCAATAGAATCTTTGTCCTTAGACACTAGTTCACTTTTAACGCTTGAATCACCGACAACAGCGACTTGGTAATTATCAAAATTGTTGGTTGATCCTGCGACTAATACACCGATTCCAGCACTAATTAAAACGGAAATGATTGGTGTAATTAGTAGTGCGATGAAACTCTTGGACTTTAGGTGAAGTAGGTAGTTTCTCATGAAGACAATATTGAACTTATGCATGTTTAGCCACCGCCTTTTCTCTAAAGATTTCATCTAGTGTAGGTGGTTGTTGGCTGAATTCTTCAATGTATTCACCACGACTCACTGCTTTGAAGAGGGCCTTACCATATTCTTCATCACTAAGGGTGATTTTATAACGGTTATGACCACGGGCAACAACATCACTGACACCATCAAGTGCAGCTAGTTCGTTTACGGACATGTCAGTTGTTACAAAGACGTGCTTTTTACCGAATTGGTTTCTGATTTCATCAACGCTACCGTTTAGTACCACGTTTCCGTTTCTAAGCATGACGACGTTATCACAAAGTTCTTCAACATTGTTCATGTCGTGACTTGAGAAGATGATTGCAGCACCATTTTCCTTAGTTCTGATGATTTCTTTCTTTAAAAGATCAGCGTTAACAGGGTCCAAACCGCTAAATGGTTCATCTAGAATTACCAACTTTGGTTCATGAATTAAGGTACAGATTAGTTGGACTTTTTGTTGGTTACCTTTAGATAGTGATTTTATTTTGTCCTTTGTTTCGCCCTTAACTTCGAAACGTTGTAACCATGAATTAATGCGTTCCTTGACCCAATTTTTATCGCGGCCCTTTAGTTCTGCAAAATATGTAATTTGACTTTCAATGGTTAGGTCTTCAAATAGACTGCGTTCTTCTGGAAGGTATCCCACTTCATTGAAGTCCTTGACTGTGATTTCATGATTATCTAATGTAATTTTTCCATCAAATTCAATAAAATGAAGAATGCTGTGGAAGGTTGTTGATTTACCAGCACCATTTTGCCCAATTAGACCTAAGATTTGGCCATCCTTGGCTTCAAATGAAACGTTATTTAAAGCTTGGACTTTAGAAAATGACTTCGAAACATTGTCAATTTTTAAGATAAGATCATCTCCTCATTATTAATTAGGCTAATAATATCATAATGATATTCAAATTCAAATTTAATTTTATATTGATAAAAATAGACAATAAGTCCAAATAATAATAGAGGAATTTAGGTGTGAAAGGGCTAAAATGGTTATATGATATTGTGATTGTTTGAACAATCTTATCATGTTTTCTAATTAAAATTAGATGGTTTCTATAAAAAAACATATGGTAAATTAATTATTTTATAGCGTTAAATGCCTTGAAAGCCTTTATTTACACTGCTACAATCAGGGTGTAAACGTTAGTAGTATCTAAATTAAAGGAGGGCGTTTTTGATGGTTAAAGTTGATGAAATGATTAACAATTTAGTAGATAATGCGCATAGTGCGCTAAGTGATTTAGAAACTTTTGATCAATCACAGGTAGACTCAATTGTAGATGCAATGGTTCAAGCTGGATTGGATAATAGTGCGGAATTAGCAAAGTTAGCTCATGAAGAAACTGGTCGTGGGAATACTCATGACAAGACAATGAAGAACATTTTTGCTAGTGGCCAAGTCGGTAATTTCATTAAAAATCATAAAACTGTTGGGATTATTGATGAAAATGATGAAACCAAGACAGTTACAATTGCAGAACCATTAGGGGTATTAGCTGGAGTGACTCCAGTTACCAACCCTACTTCAACAACTTTATTTAAGGCCATCATTGCGATGAAGACTAGGAATCCAATTATTTTTAGCTTCCATCCTCAAGCAATGAAGTCTTCAATGAAAGCCGCTGAAGTTGTATTAGATGCAGCAGTTAAGGCTGGGGCTCCAATGAATTCAATTCAATGGATTAGCGAACCAAGTATTCAAGCAACGAATACTTTGATTAAGCACCCAGGTGTTGCAACGATTTTGGCAACAGGTGGTCCAGCCATGGTTAAAGCAGCATATTCAAGTGGTAAACCTGCACTAGGTGTAGGACCAGGCAATGCACCTTTATATGTTGAAAAGTCCGCAGATTTAGATGCAGCAGTTAAAGATATCGTGTTATCAAAGACATTTGATAATGGTATGATTTGTGCAACCGAAAATAGCTTGGTAATTGATTCAGAAATATATGATGACATGAAGAAACGTTTAAGTGATGCAGGAGTGTTCTTTATCGACGAATCCGATCAAGATAAGCTGGCTCAAACCATGTTTAACCCTGAAACGGGTGGTGTTAATGGACCAATCGCTGGTCGTTCAGCAAAGCAAATTGCTGACATGGCTGGGATTGAAGTTCCAGAAGATACTAAGGTATTAGCCGCTGAATTAAACGAAGTTGGAATTGACCACTTACTTTCAGGTGAAAAGCTTTCACCAGTAGTTTCTGTATATAATGTTGACGATTTAAATCATGCTTATAATACTCTTGAATCTATCCTAAATTATGGAGGTTTAGGTCATACCGCTGGAATTAGATCAACTAATTCAGATTTGATTACCCAATTTGGCTTGAATATGAAGGCATGCCGAATCCTAGTCAATACTCCTTGCTGTCTAGGAGGAGTCGGTAGCATCGTTAACGGATTGGAACCATCATTAACGTTAGGTACTGGTTCATGGGGCTTTAACTCAATTTCGCATAACGTTACTGACTCTGATTTACTAAACCTTAAGAAAATTGCTTACCCACGAGAAAATAGTGACTTTACAGAACTTATCAAAAAGTATATGTAATAAAAAAGACTAGGCAAATGCCTAGTCTTTTTTTATGCATGAATTAATAGTTTAATTAAAATCAGTGCCACGATAGTTTGAATTACTCCAACCGAGACACTATAAATTGCAAAACGTTTACCAGCCTTTAAGAAAGCCTTTAAGTTTAAACGTAAACCAATGGCTGCTAATGCAATGATTTCACACCATGAACTTAACACATGAGCTGTATTACCAATGAAATGTGGAAGATGGAAGAAACTATTTAAAATACAAAAGATTAAAAACCATAGAACATACCATGGAAGAAAATCAATCTTACCTTTTTTAACTTCTGTTTCAACTTCTTTTTCTGCCTTAGCTAATGCCTCATTTTTAGCGTGGATACGTGCAAATACAGTTACCACAACTACTAGCATGATGATTCGCATAATTTTAAATAAAGTTGCGAATTGGACAGTTGTTTGATTAACCATCGTGGCACTTGCAATAACTTGTCCCACAGATTGAACTGTTCCACCAATTAAGGCACCTCTTAGCATATCAACGTGGCCAAATACCATTGTTCCAATCACTGGAAGTGCTAGCATCATCACAGTTCCCATTAGGTTGACTAATGTAATGCTCATTCCAGCATCTTCATCAGATGCATTAATCACCGGTTTAATCGAAGCAATTGCTGATGATCCACAAACGGCATTTCCACCTGCCATACAAAGATAAATACCTTCACCGAAGTGAAGCCACTTACCAATCATGATGGCTGCTATAATGGTGATGGACATTTGTAAGATAATGAATAGTAACCCTGACCAGTGTAATTGAACAATGGTTTGGAAAGTAATGGTCAAACCAAGCAGCATTACAGAGTATTCTAGTAATCTTTTTTCCGCAAACTTGGTACCATCATTTAAGATAGGTTGTTTTAAAAAAGTGTTACCTAGCACAATCCCAATTAGAATTGCGATAGTGGCACCACCGATATTTGGAATAATAGCTGTTAGAAATTGACTAATGATTGCAATAATAGTGGCAGCTAGAAATCCAATGGTACGTTTTTTAATCGTATCAGTCATATGAATTTCTCCTTTATTTATAATATTTAAATTATATCATGGGATGATGACCTTCTAAACAGTTGAATTGTTAAGCTTTAGTTAATATGATTTTGATAATGTTGTCATATCACGTATAATTATAGTTAATAGGAGTGATATTTTATATATGTGGAATATAATTGCGATTCTTTTATTTATTTTTGCAATTTATGAAGTGGTCAAGAGTATTAAAGACCGTGGTGTCGTTAGAGACATCTTGAACAATTATGACAACGTAGTTAAAGTTCGTGTCATGATTGAAGAACATAATGATGATAGCGATATTGTTAACGCTATTAAGGATGAATTTAATGTTAGATTTTATCCTGCAACTAGAATTTTTATGAGTGTCAAAAAAATGAAGTAAACAAAAAGCCTAGCGTTTAACACGTTAGGCTTTTTTAATTGCTATTTACGTTTTACAACGGCGTTTAAGATTAGACTAGCAATCACGATTAACACTAGTAGTAAAATCAACGCGTGAAGTGATCCAACCGCAGTGCCAGTAGCTTCGTTACTACTACTTAATTGACTGATAGTAATAATAGCTGAAACGATGGAAGTGGCGATGGCACCTGAGATTTGTTGAAGGGTGTTGAATACGGCGTTGCCGTCTGTTCTTTGTTCACCATCTAGTTGGCTTAATCCACTTGTCATAATATTACCAAATGATAATCCTATGCATAGCATGTAAATTACATAGAAGGTTAAAATCATGGTGTTACTCAAATGAGTTCCAAAGATGGCGAATAATACCAAACCAATTAGTCCAAATAACATTCCTAGTGCTAGTGGCTTGTAAGCACCGAAACGGTCGTACAAATTACCAGATAATGGGGCTAAGATTGCACCAATTGCGGCACCAGGTAATACCAATAGACCAGCAATGAATGCGGATGAGTGGTTTACGATTTGCACGTAGTTAGGCAAGATGAATGATAAACCTAATGTGATGAATTGTAGGATGAAGAATCCAACAATGTGACCAGCAAACTTGTGATTTTTAAGAACAGATAGGTCCAAGATAGCATTCTTACTTCTAATGCAGTGAATGTAAAGAGTAATCAAAGCAATCACACCAATGATGATTGGAAGAATGACAACAGCACTTAGGATGTTGCCAGCACCCATGTTGGAGAAACCATATACTAAACCAGTGAATGTAATCACGATTAGGATTAGTCCAACAAAGTCTAGGCTAGTCTTTTTAATTTCGCGTTTTTGTTCGATGTTTAAGACACCTAAGATTAGTGAAATCACGAGTATTGGTAATAGGATGGCGAAGATGTAACGCCAACCGATTGAAGATACCACAATTCCACCGAAAGTTGGACCAACTGCAGGGGCGATGGCTGTAATCAAGTTACCGACCCCCATCATGACACCGATTTTTTCGGCAGGTACTTGATCCAAGATGATGTTAAACATCAATGGTAGTGCAATTCCAGTTCCGAATCCTTGAATTACACGACCGATTAATAGGAATGTAAATGATGGTGCGGTTAAGTCGCAGACAACCCCTATAATAAATAGTAAGTTTGATACAATAAATAATTGCTTTGTTTTAAAGTTACGATTTAATATTGCTGAAAGCGGAACAACGATTGATACAATAAGCAAATAAATTGTAGTCATCCATTGGACGGTACTGGTTCCCACGTTGAAGTCGCGCATCAAAGTTGGGAAGGTGATGTTCATTGAAGTTTCAATAACAACACCACTAAATGACATGATTCCAGCAGCAATAACTGACAGTAATGTCTTTAATGAAATTTTGTTATCCATTATTAATCCCCCATATGTTTAATGATTTTTGCTAAGCTACTTTCCAGAGCAGTGTATTCTTCATCAGACAGTAAATCGTGAATTTGTTGTTGTGTTTCAACCATGAACTTTTGAATGTCGTCTTCGTATTGAAAGGCTAAATCGGTTAGGATGACCTGTTTTTGACGAGCATCCTTGTTCGATTCAATACGGCGTATTAATCCTTTATCTTCCATTCGCTTCAATAATGTTGAAGCGGTGGAACGACGGATATTAAATTCGTGTTCGATGTCCTTTTGAAACATTTCTTGATTTTTAAACAGGGTCAAGAAGTCGATTACGGACATTTGCATGCTTGTTAAATCATATTGAATCGCAAATTTATCCAGCTTTTTGGTTAATTGAGTCGATGCGATTTTCAATTGTCTTCCGATGTTTTCTGTCATAAATATCACTCCTCAGTTTTGTTAGCATGCTAACAATTATAAAAGGATTGAAATAAAAATGCAAGTGTAAATAAAAAAGAGCCCCACATAAGTGGGACTCTTTTTGTTTTTTTAGACTTCCAAAATCTTTGATAGGAACGATTTTAGACGATCATTTTTAGGGTGATTGAAGATTTCATCAGGGGTACCTTCTTCTTGAATGATACCGTCATCTACGAATACCACACGGTCAGCAACTTCTTTAGCGAAGCCCATTTCATGGGTAACAACTACCATTGTCATACCTTTTTCTTTAGCTAACTTCTTCATAACGTTTAAAACGTCACCGACCATTTCGGGATCAAGAGCGGAAGTAGGTTCATCAAATAGCATGATGTCTGGGTTCATTGCTAAAGCACGTGCAATAGCAACACGTTGTTTTTGACCACCAGATAGTGAATTTACAGAGGCGTCAAATTTATTTTCCAGACCAACAACACCTAGTAACCTCTTTGCTTGTTTTACAGCATCTTCTTTTGATAGCTTACCTAATTCAACAGGGGCTAACATAATGTTTTTACCAACTGATAGGTTATTAAATAGGTTAAAGTGTTGGAATACCATACCGATTTGTTCACGAACTTGATCAATGTTAACACCTTTTTGGGCGATATCAGTACCGTGAACAACCACTGAACCTGAAGTTGGTTCTTCTAATTTGTTTAAAGTTCTTAATAGAGTTGACTTACCTGAACCGGAAGGGCCGATAATAACAACTACTTCGTTATCTTTAACTTCTAAATCTACACCACGTAAGACATGGTTGTCTGCGTATTGCTTGTGTAAATCAGTTACTTTAATTTTGCTCATATCTTAGCTCTCCTTTTTACCCAGTTTGATAGCCAAGTTAATAGGGTGATTACAACTAGGTAAATAATTGCAACCATTGCCCAAACTTTGAATCCTTCAAGGTTTCTAGCGATGATAATCTTACCAGTTTGAGTAAGTTCTAGAATACCAATGATTGATAGGATTGAAGTATCCTTCAAGGTAATGATGAATTGGTTAATGAATGATGGAACCATTAACTTAACACCTTGAGGTAGGATAACCTTTCTCATTGACTTACCGAATGGTAAACCAAGTGATCTGGCAGCTTCCATTTGACCTTTATCAACTGATTCAATACCACCTTTAACAAAAGCGGCGATGTATGCACCTTCATCTAGCATTAATGTAATAACACCAGCGATAAATGCAGGAATTCTAGTACCGGTTAATGTTGGAATACCAGTGTAGATAAATAGTGCTAGAACTAGTAGAGGCATACCTCTAAATAAGTAGATAACTGTTGATGATAGTCCGCGGAAGAACTTGATTGGTAGAACACCAAATAGTCCAAAGATTACACCGAAAATGGTAGCAAAAATAATAGAAACAATTGTTAGCCACAATGTTTGTAGGAAACCTTGCCATAGGAAAGTTTTGTTTTGCTTTAGAATACCAAAGAATGAATGATTATCTTCAGTGTTTTTCTTAGCATTTAAGTACTTGTCCATGATTTTTTTATACTCACCATTTTTCTTTAAGTGAGCAAGACCAGCATTGAACTTTTCTACAAGATCTTTATTAGTTCCTTTTTTTACACCAAGTGCGATAGGAGTACCTGCCGCAGGTTTAGTAACAATTTTTAGTTTAGTTCCTTGATTGATACCATATCTTAGAACTGGTTCATCATCGAAACAAGCAACTGAGTTACCAGTCAAGACATCTTCATATACGTTACTGGAATCATCAAAAGTGCTTATTTTAAACCCATATTTCTTTTGAATGGATTGTGCATATTGAGCACCTGTGGTTCCTGTCTTAACTGCAATTGTTTTACCTTTTAGGTCTTTTAAACTCTTAATGTCATTATTGTTTTGAGACACGGCCATTACAACACCAGAATTGTAATATGCTGTAGAGAAATCAAATGTTCCTTTACGTTCTGGAGTGACTGACATACCAGCGACCATACCATTTAATTGACCAGATTGAACAGCTTGAATAGCTCCATTAAAACTGGTTGGTTTAAAGTTTACTTTAAAACCTTGATCCTTGGCGATGGCATTCATTAAGTCAATATCAATTCCGACGTATTTATTGTTGTCGTTAGCGTATTCAAATGGTGGGAACGTCACATCCGTACCAATTTGATAAGTCTTTTCTGCAGCATTTGATTTAACAGGTGCTGAGAATAAACCAAGAGCAACGACCAATCCGATGCTTAATACCATTAACCATCGGATTACTGGAAAATGTCGCTTCATTAGTAAAACCCCTTTTCAAAGTAGTATTTCTTTTCCACGTTATATTTCATAACATTGCTTGTTTTTATAATATCAGAACTAACAAAGATTGTATATCTGAATTCGAAATATTTTTTAAAAAATTAAGTTTTTATGTCATAAAATATAACATGTAATTGCTTGTATAAAACTAAAAACAAAACTTTAGGAAAATTTTACTTTTACAGAAATCCTTATGTATCAAGGGTTTTGAGCATATATGTAAGAAAAAGGTCAAAAAAGGTCAAATTTAGTATTGAATTACTTTTATTAGGTGGTATTATATTATTTGGATAAGGAAATAAAAGAAAAACTAAAAGCCTTATCTAATACATGCCACATATGGCTAATGTATTACAAAATAAAATATTATATGAAATGTGAGGGATGTACTATGGCAAGAAGTCCATTTGATCCATTTAACGATGATTTTGACAAAATTTTTAACCAATTTTTAGGCGATGCGGGTAATTCTAACGCCCAACGCCGTTACATGATTAATGGTCAAGAAGTTACCCCAGAACAATTAGAACAATTAAGAAGAAGTGGTCAACTACAAGGTGGCCAACCTAATACCCAACAAAAAGCTGCATCTAATAAGGGAGGAATCCTTGAAAAGCTAGGTAGAAACTTAACTCAAGAAGCTAGAGATAATAAGTTAGATCCAGTGATTGGAAGAGACAAGGAAATCCAAGAAACTGCTGAAGTATTATCTAGAAGAATTAAGAACAACCCTGTACTAGTTGGTGACGCCGGTGTCGGTAAGACAGCTGTTGTTGAAGGTTTAGCCCAAGCAATTGTTAAGGGTGACGTACCTGCATCAATTAAGAATAAGGAAGTTATTAGTATTGATATCTCTGGTCTAGAAGCCGGAACTCAATACCGCGGTAGTTTTGAAGAAAACATTCAAAACTTAATTAAGGAAGTTCAAGAGAAGGGTAATGTTATCCTATTCTTCGACGAAATCCACCAAATCTTAGGTGCCGGTAATGCCGGCGACGAAAGTGGTTCCAAGGGATTAGCAGACATTATCAAGCCTGCATTATCTCGTGGTGAAATTACCGTTATCGGTGCTACTACCCAAGATGAATACAGAAACACAATCCTAAAGGACGCTGCTTTGTCACGTCGTTTCAACGAAGTACAAATTAAGGCGCCAAGTGAAGAAACTACTTTAGCAATCTTGAAGGGTATTCGTCCTTTATATGAAGAACACCACAATGTGATTTTGCCTGACGAAGTATTGAAAGCTGCTGTAGACTACTCAGTTCAATACATTCCACAAAGAAGTCTACCTGACAAGGCCATTGACCTAGTAGATATGACTGCTGCACACTTATCTGCTCAACATCCAGTCCTAGATCAAAAGCAAATCGAAGATGAAATTGAAGCAGAAAAGAAGGCTCAAGAAGATGCTGCTGCTAAGGAAGACTATGAAGCAGCATTAAACCACAAGAACAAGATTGAAGAACTACAAAAGCAAATTGACAACAAGAGTGATGAAAAGAAAGTTACTGCTACCGTCAATGACGTTGCTAAGTCAGTTGAAAGATTGACTGGTGTTCCTGTCGCTAAGATGAGCAGTACTGATATCGAAAGACTAAAGACAATGGGCGACCGTCTAAAGGGCAAGGTAATTGGCCAAGACGAAGCTGTTGCTGCAGTCGCTCGTGCTATTCGTAGAAATCGTGCCGGCTTTGATGAAGGTAACCGTCCAATTGGTTCATTCTTATTCGTAGGTCCTACTGGTGTAGGTAAGACTGAACTTGCTAAGCAATTAGCTAAGGACATGTTTGGTAACAAGAACAACATTATTCGTCTAGATATGTCAGAATACTCCGACCCAACTGCTGTTTCCAAGTTGATTGGTGCTTCAGCTGGATACGTTGGATACAACGACAACAACAATACTTTGACTGAAAAGGTTCGTAGAAACCCATACTCAATCGTATTATTAGATGAAATCGAAAAGGCTAACCCACAAGTGCTAACACTTCTTCTACAAGTATTAGACGATGGTCGTTTAACAGACGGTCAAGGAAATGTGGTTAACTTTAAGAACACTGTTGTAATTGCTACTTCAAACGCTGGTTTCGGTAACGAAGCACTTACAGGTGATGACGACAAGGATAAGAAGTTAATGGATCGTCTAGCTCCATACTTCCGTCCAGAATTCTTAAACAGATTCAATGCAATCGTTGAATTCTCCCACTTAACAAAGGATGACTTGAAAGAAATTGTTGATTTAATGTTAGCAGATGTGAATGCTACATTAGCTAAGAAAGACATGGATGTTGTCGTATCAGATGATGTTAAGAACCACTTAATTGAACAAGGATATGATGAAGCCATGGGAGCTCGTCCACTACGTCGTGTAGTTGAACAAGAAATCAGAGACAAGATTACTGATTTCTACCTAGACCATGAAGATATCAAGCACTTAAAGGCTGACATGGAAGATGGTTCTGTCGTAATTAGCGAAAACAAATAATCTGAATAATAAAAAGAGACCGTTTGGTAGAACGGTCTCTTTTTATTTGAACACCCATAGTTTACTTAGTACAAAGTTAACTGGAACGGTCACAATTAATGTTAATACCGGGACAATTTGTTCGTTAATAGATGTGTAGGCAGACAATAGATATGTTAATAGTACTGTTAAAAACCAAGTGAACACGTAGGTAGAATAATATTTAATTGCGGTTTTAGTGACGTTTCCGCTAGTCTTGAAGACCCACTTTTTATTGATAGTTAAACTAATTAAAGTAGTGGTTCCATACCCAATTGCCATGGCAATGGTAGGAGATGTAATCCGCCATAGGTAAGTATAAATTAAATAGGTTAATACTGTATTAATGAATCCAACGATACCAAATTTGAAAAATTGCTTAATTATATTAATCATTTATCTTCTCCGTGTGAAATCATTTGAACTTATATAGTAGTATATACCAAAATTATTTTTTATATGGAAATCTTTTAGTAGTGTGCTATTATTATTTCAAAATATTTAACTATTCAAAAACGAAAGTGGGACATCAGTATGATTAAGCTTTTAAGATATATCAATTTGCTAATAGTTTCGTTTTTGGCAGGGATTTACTTCTTGGGTCCACATAAATATCAAAATACTGCGTTTATTATTCTATTTGTATTGAATTTAATCAGCCTTGCTACGACATATATCAGCAAAAGACGTAAATAAATTGATTTTTTATACAACCAGTATAAACAGAGCATATATGTTAGTATTCTGGGTAATATGAAAAGAGTTCATGACAAATTCATAAATACATTTCGAGAGGATTTAACATATGGCTAAAAATAATGCTGAATTCAAAGAAAGAAGATCAACACTATTTAAACATCGAGTTGTATGGATATTAATGAAGGTGGACTAGAATCAGAGGGTATAGATACCAGAATCGGTCAAATGCATTACTTGAAAAAGAAATATAAATATAGAGTTGATGCACCTAAATATAGCCGTGGTAAAAAAATAGGTAAGGAACATTATCATATATACCATAACAATAATGAAATATATGTAGGAAATGTAGACGGAACGACTTCTCATAACTATAAAAATTCTAAAAAAGTACCTAAGTGGGTTATGAATGAAGTGAAGAATAGTAAAGATACAAAGAAGGCTCAAAAGGCCTTAGAGGGAGCGAAAAAGGCAAAAAAAGAAATAAAAAAAGAGCATATAGACACTAATAGTTTAAACGGAAAAATAAGGGCTGCCGCAATTATTGTAAGCATTATTGAAATAACAATAGTTTGTTCCTTTTTTGGTAGTCCAGAGCTTGCTGTTCCGTTGATTATGGAAATGGCATAGAATAGGAGATTTTAATGATTATTAACAGAGATCATGATTTTTATAATCTAGATGAAGAAGGCAGAAGAGAGTTTGAAAAAGACGTCGAAGCCGCATTTAGCAAGGAACAGGCAGATGATATTTTAGATAACGAAAGAATTGAGGCTTTATACGATTGGACTATTTATGAAGTTGATACTTTGACCCACGAGTATAAGGGATTTGATGATGATGACGATGAAGACTTAGATTCTCTAGTACAAATGAGAATTCGATTGAAAAGAGTCGATTGGTGGAGTGAAGAAAACGAACAGGGTGAACATGACGATATCCTTATGGATTTGATATTGGATAATGTCTCTTATTTTGATCAAAAATTTAATATGTATAATCTAATGGAATTAGATGACAGTTCACGTAAATATATACCAGTATGCACATGGGGAATGCATGTCATCGTGGATTGGTGTGTTAAAACCAGCGACGACGGTATCAGTATTAAAATAGCTACGGACAATACTTTTGTATTAGCGGTAGATTGTTTGAAGGTATCTATAAAGAAGTTGAATTTTAAATAACTAGAGAATAATAGTTTAAAAATGCATTAAATTATAGACTAATATATTTGGACAGAAAAAATTATATATTTAGAATGATTTACTCAATTAAAAAATTTCAATTTTGTTATGTTAAAAGGTATATAGTATGATGAACAGTTTTCGTGATTATAATTTTAGTAACGAAATTATCTTTATCCACGTTTTTTTGGAACAAAAATAAGTGGATTATTAACATTTGACACATAGATGCAATTGAAATAATCATTCATCAAAAAGGAGATTCGCATGCGCTTACAATATTCTTTTGAGATTACACCCAACATTGATCGAGTTAACCTGGATGGTTTATTAAAACTACATCCAGAATTTATCTCGATTACTGATAGAAATCATGACATGGATAACCTGCTACAAAGTATTCGGATTGCCGACTACATTCATGCCAATTCATCCGTCTACGTCGTCATTCATCTGACCGGAATTGATAAGGATGAAAAGGGAGTTCAAGAGATGCTTGATTTGATGCAACAACACGATATCGACAGCGTGCTGGCGTTGCGTGGTGATAAGTTGTCTCAAAATGATACGGCGGTGACATTTCCACATGCGGATCGACTAGTTGAATTTATCAAACAACAATATCCACATGTGAATATCTCTGGAACTTGCTATCTAAATAGTAGTGACGAAGAAATGAAATGGTTGAGACAAAAGATTGAAAAGGGATGCACGAATTTGATCTCACAGTTTAGCTTTGACGCAAATGATTACGTTAATTATTTAAATCAAAACCAAATTGATACGCCAATCTGGTTTGGGGTTATGCCTGTAATCTCGAAATCACAAGCACAAAAGATGCTGAATTTAACGCATTCGACTGCTCCAGATGAACTCAATGCTTTGATGAATCAGCATGAAGATGAATTTAAGGAAGATGGTGAGCAATATACTGCCAGGATGATTGATCAAATCAAACAAGCGGGTGCTAATCACATTCATTTATATTCATTAAACAACGCGGAAAACACCAAAAAGATTATTAATAAAATTTAGAGCACAAAAAAAGACGCCCTTTGGCGTCTTTTTTTATACACACATCATCTAAAAGAGAGATTAATACTTAGGTTCCCACTTAGTGTCTTCGATAGCTTTGTCAACATCCTTGATGTCTTCACGTGTAAGACCACGTTTTACAGCGCTATCGGCAACGGCCTTAGCTACAGTAGTTGAGAATTGATCCAACTTAGAAACTGGAGGCAAGACAGCAGCACCTGGTTTGTCAGTGTCGACAATACCACCAAGTGAGTGGGCAGCTGCGGAAATCATTTCATCATCTAGAATAGTTGCTGTAGCAGCAATTGCACCTAGACCTAGACCTGGATATACAAGGGCGTTGTTAGCTTGACCGATTTGGTAAGTAGTGCCGTTGTATTCAATATCGTTAACTGGGATACCAGTACCGATAAGAGCTTTACCATCAGTCCATTTTAGTAAGTCTTCAGCCTTAGCTTCAGCCAACTTAGTTGGATTTGAAATAGGGAAGATAATTGGACGTTCAGTGTGAGCAGCCATTTCCTTAACGATTTCTTCAGTGAAAGTGTTTGGTTGAGTTGAAGTACCAACTAAAATAGTTGGGTGAACTTCTTTAACAACTGCTTCTAGAGTAGTTAGTGACTCTGCGTTATCAAATTCGCTACGGCTTCTAGCAAATGGTTTTTGTTGAGGAGTCAAAGTATCATCGTCATCGAACAATAGACCTTGCTTATCAACTAGGTAGAAGTGCTTCTTAGCTTCTTCTGGGTCCATTCCTTGTTGTACAAATTCATCGTATACACGTGAAACGATACCAGTACCGGCTGAACCTGCACCAAATGATACGTAAGTTTGGTCCTTCATTTCTTCACCAGAAATGTTTAAAGCACCTAAGATACCTGCTAGAACGATGATACCAGTACCTTGGATATCATCATTGAATACAGTGTATTTGTCTTTGTATCTGTCTAGAATTTCAGCAGCGTTGCTACGACCGAAGTCTTCGAAATGTAAGTACATTTCTGGGAACATTTCTTCAGCGTTTTCTACAAAAGTATCAACGAACTTGTGGTATTTTTCACCGTAAACACGTTCATGTCTGTTACCTAAGTACATTGGGTCCTTAAGTAATTCTTCGTTGTTAGTACCAGCATCTAGCACAACAGGTAGAACTTGGCTAGGATCGATACCAGCAGCCGCAGTGTAAACCATTAATTTACCAACAGCGATATCAACACCGTTAGTTGCCCAGTCACCGATACCTAAGATACCTTCAGCATCAGTAACTACGATTAGACGAATGTCTCTACCTTCAGCAGCATTCTTCAATGAAGTCTTGATTGAATCTAAGTCATCATCGATTGATAAGAATGTAGCGTTTTGTGGTTGAATGAATAGTTCACTGTAGTTTTCAATAGTTTCAGCGATTGTTGGATCGTATACGATTGGCATAAATTCAACAACGTGTTGTGAGAATAACTTGTAGAATAGAACACGGTTTTCGTTAAAGATAGTCATTAAGAAAACACGTTTTTCTAAATCAGATGGCTTGCTTTGGAATTGAGCATAAGCTTGATCCACTTGTTCTTGTAAAGTTTGAACGTATGGTGGAAGCATTCCTTCTAAACCAAGTTCTTTTCTTTCTTCTTTAGTAAATGCAGTACCCTTATTCTTGAAAGGATTGTTTAAAATATCATATCCAAAAGACATAGTACTTACCTCTTTTCATAATTTATATATAGATAATAATACATGGGTATTTAGATAGTCAAAACTTAGTGTTATAATAAATATAATTTATATCTAAAAAATAAACCTTTTTATATCAACGCTGGGAGGCGTTTTTTATGAACACCAGAGACCTTGAATATTTTATAAGCTTAACAGAATTAAAAGTTTTTTCGAAAGTTGCTGAAGAATTTAAAGTAAGTCAACCTACCATTACTTTTGCTCTTCAAAGATTGGAAAAAGAAATGGAAGCTAAGTTGATTATTAGACATCGTACCCATGGCGAACTTATTGTAACCGATAGTGGGAAACAATTGTTAAATCACGCTCGAGCAATTATTCGTCATTTTGATGTTGCTAAGCGAAATATCGCCAACTTAAAGGCGAAAAAAGTTTCAATCGGGCTACCACCAATTATCGAAACTAGATACTTTCCCACAATTGCTCAGTATTTAAAGGAAAGAAAATTACTAAATAGTATTATTACCTATGAATATGGATCAGAAACGACCAAGTCTGCCTTGAAGAATGGTGAGTTAGATTTAGCGTTGCTAGGTTCCAACAACCCGTTGGAAGATCCAGACATCGAAACAGAAGAGATTGAGAGAATTCCATTCTGTGCGTATGTTTCAAAAGACCATCCACTAGCGAATGAAGGTAAGATTCACTTTGCTGATCTTGCAAAAGAAGATTTCATATTGTTTAAGCAAGGTTTTACACAAAATGAATCATTTAATCAGTTAGCGAAGAGAAATGCATTTCATCCAAACGTTATTTTTAGATCGAATGAAACCAACAATATTATGAGTCTAATTTCTAACAACGTTGGTGTCGGATTCTTTAATTCATTGGTTAAAGTACCAGACGGGGTAGTAAAATTGGAATTCTTAGATGAAGACATGCCAATGTTTGTTACCAACTTGGTTTATCTGAAGTCACATTACTTCAATGATTTCCAAAAGGAAGTCTTGGATGTCATTAGGGATTCACTTAAGAGATAAATAAAAAAGCCTAAGCGAAAGCTTAGGCTTTTTTGCATGTACAAACATTCTCTGATAATAGCGGACATTGTTATTAAATAGGGATAATATCCAGTGGGATGCTCTTTTGGAGTGCTTGGGTATTTACGCACAATGTATCAAGAAGAAAACTTAAGTAAGAATTTTTACCCAATTGAATTTTTATCCAATATTTTTCAATTTAAAAATTGTCAACGTTGTTACATAATTGAACATAGAGTCTACCATAATTTTCACAAACTTATTACATAAAGTGCAGTGATAAACATATTTACATTGTTATATAATATCTTACTTTAAAGAAAATCATACATAATAAAAAATACCAATATCTAAATGACGACAATATTTTTATATTTTAGTGACAAATAGTTTAAAAGAACCAAAAAATAATTAAACATTTCAATAAATACTTAAACTTATCATAGTTAATTTAAACTTATAAACGCTGTTTTCACAATCCTTTTGCCATAGAATGTTCACTGAAACTTAGTTCAAAGGAGTGAAATTTATGAACAAAGAAGTTAAATCAAAAAAGATTTTGCATAAGGTTAAAAAGAATTGGGTTGTTATTGGAATGACCTCAGTTGCCTTATTAGGTGCAAGTTATGTTGCATCACAATCTTCAACTTTAGTTCCAACTGGAATTACTGCGCATGCTGATGAAACTGCCCCTCAAAGTACAGGTTCATCATCTGCAAGTACAACCAGTTCAGCTGCGGACAACAATAGCTCATCAGCTTCACAAAGCAATGCCTCAAACCAATCAAGTCAAGCAAGCAGTTCAACATCACAACAAAGTAATGAATCATCACAATCAAATAGTAGTGATAACCAAACTAGTAGTAACGATTCAAATAAATCAGGTGATTATACTGCCTCTCAAAGTGCAGTAACTGCAAGCATTACTAATTTAGGATCACAAACAACAGACGTTAAGAAAAATGCATCAATTAACTACAATATTGCATTAAATAATGACGATAATTTGGGTAGAGTAATTCCTAAGGGTACACAAATTAAGATTAATGTTAACCCTCAATCTCCACTTAATATGAGTGATGTTTTTGCTTACTCTGTTTATTCAAAATATTCCAGCCAAAATAACTTTGATGAAAGTGTTTCTGGAAACACGATTACTTTAACTACTAAGAAAGATTTTTATCCTGGAACAGTTAATATGAACCTTTCATTGGTTGTTAAGGGACCTCGTTATAACTGGAATGGTGATACCGAAGAACATGAAACCAATCCTGACCCTGTAAACGTAACATTATCATCTACATTGCAATTACCTGGTGGCAGTGAAAAAACTGTAAATATTGATGCAAATCAAATTTCTGTTTTGCCAAATACTAAGTCTGAAGATGAAAAGGTTACCTACAATAACACTGATACACCAGGATTCGTTCAACCTAACATTACAAAGAACTATCCTGATAATGTAAAGGATTATCCTAGAAGCAACTCAGACCGTAACTATGTTAATACTTCTAACGGTTATGCCAACTACGCCCCAGCATACTCTAATGCAGAAGGTAAGCCATACTTCGTAGCAGTGGCAGAATTTAACAAGGGTAACATTCCTGGTTTCTCTGGTTCACGTCTTTCATTTACTAATGGAAGTGACTTTGACCTAAATAGTCTAAGATTATATGCATCCACAGATAGTTATTCGTATAAAGATATTTCAAACGAACCAGGAGTATCATTTGGAGTTGACTCTAATGGTGCAGTATATGCAGATTTTTCAAAATCAGCATATACCAAGGATTTCGTTGATTTTGTAGCTTACAGACCATATTCAGACTTATCTTCTACTTACTTTGTAAGAGGTTATGGTAGCTTCTATAAAGAGGGTACTGAAGGAGAACAAAGTCTACCAATCGGTGATTTGAACTACAAAATTGTTCCTGTAAAGAATGATATCGGTAGCTCATGGGTAGTTGCTCCTAATAAGACTGTTTATACCCAACCAGATGGAACCTACGCATACAATACTAACAATTTAAAAGATGACGTTAATGTGTTCAAGACCGTTGATGGTGAACCTGCTGGATATGAAAAAGTGAATGATGCTGTTGTTAATATTAATAACGAAAGCAATATTAATGATGGTCAAACGATTAATGTTGATCAAAATTCTTCCAGAGTAATTCAATTATCATACACATCTGAAAATGCTCACACTGCCAATGCAACGTTAACTGTTGTAAACCCATATGTATCCGTTCCAAGTCAAAATGTCACTAGAAACGTTACTGTAAATTATGTAGACGTAAACACTAATAAGGTTCTACACACAGATAGTTCTTCAGTCCAATTTACAGCCACTGGTGTTCGTGATACTAGAGATAACTCTATTATTTGGGGAGCATGGACACCATCAAATGGTACAGGTCAATACGACTTTAAAGTTCCAAGCATTAATGGATATGTTCCTGAAGACAGTTCTGATGTTAAAGGATCATTGAATCCATTGGGTGAAGACGTTGTCAGAACCGTTTATATGGATCCAACTGAACAAGTTAGTGAAAATAAAACAATTACTGTACATTTGATCCCTACTGATAAAAGTCAACAAATTACTGAAACAAGTAGTACTGGTTCTTATACTGGTCCAAAACCTATGTACGACAAAGGAGTCTCAGAATCATATACATTCAATCGTACAAACATCAAGAACGCTAAGACAGGTGCTATTGTTCAATACGGTGCATACACACCTGCTACTAAAGTGTTCACAATTAAAGCGCCTGAGCTAGAAGACTACCATTTAGTAAATGCTAAAAATGCTGTCAGAAATAGAACAGTTGACCCAACAACAGATGGTAACGACGTTTACTTGCTTGTTCCATATGAACCAGATGCAACGACTACAGTTCAAAGAAATGTTGTTGATACGTTGGTTATTGACCATATCGATGACAGTACTAAGCAAAAAATTGCTCCTGATTATGAAAAGGATTATACATTCGTACAGACAGGAACTAAGAATGAAAGAACTGGGGCAATTAAGTGGAATGATAGTTACAGTCCTGATTCTTATTCCTACTCAGTGGAAAGTCCTAAGATAGACGGATACGAATTATCAGATCCAAACCAACAATATGTAACAGGAACTATCGATGGTGCTTATGATATTACTGGTACTACCGTTGGATACACGAAGGTTGCAACTCCAAGTTCAAGTGCTGCTCAAAGTAGTAGTGCAGAACCAAGTTCCAGCGCTGCTTCAAGTAGCAGTGCTGAATCAAGTTCAAGTGCCGCTCAAAGTAGTAGTGCAGAACCAAGTTCAAGTGCATCTCAAAGTAGCAGTGCAGAAAGCTCAGCACAAAGCAGTAGTGCAGAAAGCTCAGCACAAAGTAGTAGTGCAGAAAGCTCAGCACAAAGCAGTAGTGCAGAAAGCTCAGCACAAAGCAGTAGTGCGGAAAGTTCAGCACAAAGCAGCAGTGCAGAAAGTTCAGCACAAAGCAGCAGTTCTGTACCTCAAAGCTCTAGCGTGCCATCAAGTCATGGTAACAACGGTGGGAAGCCAGCTGCTTCTGATAAACATGAGAAGACAATTACTCCTCAACATGACAATAATTCAGCTAAATCAAATGCTAATAATGAACGTTTGCCACAAACTGGTGATCAAACACATGAAAACATTCTAGTAGCAATCGGTGCTGCTTTAATTGCAATGGCAGTTGGATTATTCATGGTAGCAATGAGAAGAAAACGTAAATAATAGCGTAAAATAAAAAGATCCGCTTATGCGGGTCTTTTTTTATTAAAAAAACATTAAAAATCTTTATAAAAACTTAAATAAAATCCTACTGATATTATTTCATTATTGTTTTAGACTGACAGTATAAATAATATAAAAGGGGGAGATTTTATGAGTAGAGAAGTAAAGGAGAAGAAGATTTTACATAAGGTAAAGAAAAACTGGGTTGTAATTGGTATGGCCACAGTTGCCTTGTTAGGAACAGGTTACGTTGTTTCTCAAGATAACAATATTACACCATCAGCTGTTGTTGCACATGCGGATGAATTATCAAGTAATTACGTAGTACCATCTAGCGAAGTTAGCGCAAGTATCAGTAACTTAGGTTCACAAACAAGTAACGTTAAAAAGAATGACACTATTAATTACGGCATTTCTTTGAGTAATAATGATAACTTAGGAAGAATAATACCTAAGGGTACTCAAATCAAGATTAAAGTTAATACACCATCACAGACTAGTTTTAGCGATATATTTAACTATTCAATTTATTCTAAATACAGTAACCAAAATGTTTTTGATTACAGTGTAACTGGTAACACCATCATACTAACTACCAATAGTGATGTTTACCCAGGAACGGTTAATACTAATCTATCACTAGTTGTTAAGGGTCCTAAGTACAACTGGGATGGTGATAGTACCGATCATGAAAACAATCCAAGTCCAGTAAACATTTCATTATCATCGACGGTTAATCTACCAAAGGAAACTGAACAACCAGTTAACACGGACGGAACTCAAATCTCAGTATTACCAAATACTAAGTCAGAAGACGAAGACACTAAAAACAGTGACGATATTGGAATTCCAGGATATCTAAGTCCAACTCTAGTAAAGACATATCCTGACGATGTTCCTGGATACAGTACTAATAACACTAAAGGTAATTATCTTGGTTCAAACCAAGGAAATGCTTATTATGCACCTGTGTACACCAACAAAGACGGTAAACCATACTTCGTAGTTACCGGTGAATTTAACCGTGGAAATATTCCTGGATATTATGGAACCAGAATTTCATTTAATGATGGTAAATACTACGATCTAAATAATCTAAAATTATACGCCTCTAAAGACGGTAATAATTTTAGAGATATTTCCAACGAACCGGGGGTATCATTTGGTATTGATTCCAATGGTGCTTTATATGCAGACTTCTCAAAATCAGCATATACCAGAGACTACGTTGATTTTGTAGCATATAGGCCATACACTGATTTAACTGCTTCATACTTTGTAATTGGATATGGTAGCTTTTACAGAGCAGATACTGGACAAGAAGGTTCTCAAATAATTGGTCAATACAGCTACAAGATTGTTCCATCTGAGAGTAATATTGATAAAGCATGGATTATTGCACCCGACACCACCGTATACACTAATGAAGATGGTAACTACCAATATAATTCAGGACAATTAACTAGCAGTGCTAGTGTGTACAGGGCAGTTAACGGAAAGAATGGTAGTTATGAAACTGTAGAAAATCCTCAAATAAAAGTTTCTAACGACGAAAAATTCAACGATAACCAAATTATCAACGTTGCTCAAGGGACATCTAAGGATATTAGCTTAACCTACAGTTCAGACGGTGCTGTTAACAATCTAGCTAAGTTACATGTCATCAATCCATATGTTTCAGTTCCTGACCAACAAGTTACTAGAAATGTAAAAGTTAACTACATTGATTCAGTTACTGGAAATGTTCTAAGAACAGATACTGGTTCATCTGTCTTTAAGGCAAGTGGCCTTAAAGACACAAGAAATAACGAAGTGACATGGGGTAACTGGTCAAACGTAAGTGGAGATGGTACTTATAACTTCACTGTTCCAACTATCGATGGATATGTACCAGAAGACAACAGTAACGTTACCGGTCAACTTTATCCACTAGGAAATGATGTAACTAGAACTGTTTACATGGATCCAACTGAACAAGTAACAAGCACTAACACAGTCAAAGCTATTGCTTTTTCAAAAGATAAAACTAAGCAGGTCACTATTCCAGGAACAAATGGGCAGAGTACTGAATCAGCTCCAATTGATGGATATCAACAAACTAAGTATGTTACATTTACCAGAACTGGTACTAAGAACAAAAAGACTGGTAATGTCATCACATGGGGTAACTTCACTCCAGATAGTCAAACTGTTTCATTTACAGCTCCAAATATTCCAGGTTACTACCTAATAAGTAAAGGTCAAAAAGATTATAAGATTCTTGCTCCAACAGAGGATAAACCAAGAGAAATTATTTTATCATTTGTGTACAAACCAATGTCAGATGTAACTAGAACCACTAAGGGTAATGTTTCAATTAACTACATCGATGAAGATACTAAGCAAGCAATTCATGATTCATACACTAAGGATTTTGAATTCACTCAAGCAGGTAAGAAAAATGACCAAAATGGTGAAGTAACTTGGGATGGAAATGGTTATACACCAGCCAGCCAATCTTACTCTGTAGCCAGTCCTCAAATTGATGGATACGAATTAGTAAATTCATCTCAATCTACTGTTTCTGGAACAATTAATGGTGGCGGTTCTGATGTAGTAGATACTGTTTCATATAAGAAGGTTGCCACATCAAGCTCAAGTGATACAAATCACTCTGCTGCTTCAAGTGGAGAATCCCAAGAAAGTAGTTCAGCCAGTTCATCAGCACAAAGCAGTAGTGCAGAAAGCTCAGCACAAAGCAGTAGTGCAGAAAGCTCAGCACAAAGTAGTAGTGCAGAAAGCTCAGCACAAAG
>NZ_VBSE01000043.1 GCF_005930975.1 Apilactobacillus kunkeei
ACAGAAAATCAGTTGCCCAATTAAATAGTTAGAAAGCTGCTTTTATTTATTTGTTCAAAATAATAGTTGCAGTTCCTTTAGCTAGTTCTTTTTTATTATTAAAAAACAATTAGAAAATACATTGATTTTTCTAATGATTAGTTCTATACTCATAACAACTTATAAGGATATGAGGTGTTGTTTATGAAATACGGAATTATTGGAGCAGGAGCAATGGGATACAGGTATGGTGTTTTATTACAAGAGAATGCCGGCGTGGAAGTAGATTTCATTGAAACATGGGAACCTAACATCGAAAAAGTTAAAGAACAAGGCGGTGTTTACGTTTCACGTGACCATGAAAATAAACATTTAGTGCCGATTAATATCTTTTATCCAGAAGATTACAAAGGACATCCAGATGTTTGGATTATCTTCAAAAAACAAATGCAATTAGAAGAAGAATTAAAACGAGATAGTGCTGCCGGAATCTTCCACGAAGATCAATATGCATTTTCTGCAATGAACGGAATGGGTCATTTCGATAAAATAGAAAAGTATTTTGATAAAGATAAGATTGTTTGTGGAACAGCAATGATTGCTACCGTTTTAAACGGACCTGGTGATGTTGACTTCATGGGACCTGTAAATGGTGAAGCAATGCATTTAGCACCATACAATGATAAAGAACCTGATGAAACCGTTAAGGCTCTATATAATGACTTGAAAGACGCGAAATTAGGACCAATTATGGCTAATAATTGGATTAATATGTGTATGACTAAAGTTGTATTTAATGCGGTTGTTAATACTTTATGTACTATGTTTGAAGTTCAAATGGGGCAATTCATTCAATATCCTAAAGCACCAGAAATGGCAAGACAATTGTTTAATGAATCGTTTGATGCCTGCGAAAGAGCAGGGATTTATATGGATGAAACCAGAGATGAACAGGTACAATCAGTAATTGATACTAGTCATACATTAAAGTATCATTTTCCTTCAATGTATCAAGACTTTTCAAAGGGTAGGGAAACAGAAGTTGATTACATTAATGGATATATTGCTAAATTAGGTAGAGAAAATGACTATGTTTGTCGTACACACGAATTTGTTGTAAATCAAGTTCATTTGGTTGAACAAATGAGACAATTCAAATAATTAGACTTCGAATATAATTGTTTTGTAATTATAAAAATGATACTATTAAGTTGCAACAAAAAATTTGGGAGTAGGAAGTTATGCGTAAAGTGCAGATGGAACGGAATGTGAACATCTGACGAAAACTTTGGTTGCGATATAACTTCCGCATTCGCCACAACTTTTTTATAATATCAACTTTTTTATAATTATACGAGTGGCAGCTCCACTAGGAGATGTCTTTTGATGAATGTTTCAACTTTATTCAGGGTACCACGTATTAACGTAAGGGACGCCGCAACAATTGCTATTTTAATGGCAATGACCTATGTTTTAGGAAGGGTTGGTATACATACACCTATCGTAGTATTCACTTTTTCATTTTTAGCAACCGCTGTATTGGCTTCAATGTATGGACCAATTGTTGCAGGAATTGTAGGTGGGGTATACGATGTGTTTGTTACGATTTTAAGTGGTCAAATGTATTTACCTGGATTTACTGTATCAGCCGTATTATCAGCTTTCATTTTTGGCTTATTTTTATACAAAAATGAAAAGTTCAGTCCATGGAAAGCTATTTTAGCTCAATTGATCATTACATTATTAGTAAATACTTTTTTGAATACTTTATGGTTATCAATGTCAACATTGACTGCTGGATACAGTTTCAAAGTATTTTTAATGACAAGATTGATTAAGCAACTTATTACAACACCAATCCAAATGATTCTATTAGTTGTTGTATTAGGTAACCCAATTATGCAAAAGTTGATAAAATCTCGTTGGAAATAATTAAGATTTGGAGTGTAATTATGAGTACAATCTATGATTACCAGTTAACTGAGATGAATGGCCAGTCCATTAATTTCGCTAACTTAAAAGGTAAGGTTATCTTAGTAGTTAATACAGCTAGCAAGTGTGGTCTTGCTGGACAATTAAAGGATTTACAATACTTATATGATAAGTACAAAGATCAAGGACTTGTCTTAGTTGGTGTACCATCAAATCAATTCCATATGGAGCTAAATAGTGATGAAAAGACTAGCGAATACTGTCAATTACATTATGGTGTTACGTTCCCAATGGCTAAACAAGCAAGAGTAAATGGAAAAGATGAATTACCATTATTTACATACTTGAAGTCAGCATCTGGTAAAGGCCGTATTAAATTTAATTACACCAAATTCTTGATTAATAAAAATGGTGAATTCGTAAAGCGCTACTCACCATTTAAGAATCCACGCAAAATTGAACAAGATATTATTAACGAGCTAAATCAATAATAACAAAAACATCCGTTTCGGATGTTTTTTTATTGCACTTAATTATCATATTTTGGTAGGGAGTATAGAGAACACTTCTCAATTTGTCAAAAATTGTCTACTTTACATAATATATATTATACGAAGTAAACTTAAAAAGAAGAAGTAGCAATGATTCTCAATTTTTACATTTATTTATAACTTAATTTGATTTATATATTCTTGTAATATGTTTATGGTATGATTTGGATAAATTCTTTGGAGGTTTTATTTATATATGATTACCTTTAGAAATCTATCTGATAATAATGATTCAAGTTATTGGTCGGATCTTTATTCAGATTCGTTTCCATCTAACCAACGAATTGATTTCAACGATTTAACTAATATTGCTAATTCTAATGATTCTGTACAAATGCTATTAATTAAGTTGAATTATAAAAATGTCGGCATTATTTATCTTGTTGATTTTGACGATAAAGCATTCATATTATATCTTGCTATTGATGCTAATATGCGTGGTAATGGATTGGGGAAATTAACTATAAATGCCTTGAAATCAATGTTTAAAGACGGTTTCATTTTGGAATCTGAGTCAATTTTAGTTGATTCTGCTAATCATAAGCAACGAAATGATAGATATCGTTTCTATACCAATAATGGTATGATTGATACTGACTTAACAATCAAGGATTCTGATGACGAATTCCACCTACTTACTTCAAATAAGTATGCTGGTGTTGAGCTATACAAGAAAGCTAACCAAATCCTTGGTTTAGATGTAGATGTAATTAAATACAATAAATAGCAAAAAAATAGGACGATTTCTGCTGCACGTTTATATGTTTATATGTATAGTTATACGTTTGCGTGCAGTGTGTTGCGTCCTAAATACATAAGATTATTTTGATAAGACTTATAATGATGGTTTTTAAGTTTCATATGATAGAATGCATTCATACTTAATTTTAAGGAGAAGCAAAATGAATGTTTTAAAGTTAAAAAAATCTACATATTTAATTATTGGGATAATAATTATATTGGTTGCTCTAGGAATCCGAAATACGATTGATAATGGTAAGTTCTATCAATTTACAAATAACAATGCTGGATTGCTTGTAAAAGCTGATGAAAACAAAAAAGTTATTTGGAAAATGGTAAATCAAGACTCAGATGTTACATATCTATATTTCAACAAGAATAACCAAGTACTAATTGCTGAAGACAAATCTGATCTAAACGGAATCTATAAGAATCCAAACAATTATAGTGATGATATCGGAACATTTAAAAATACCGGTGGCGAAATTACTTTCAACATCAAGTACGACGAAGAACAAGTTAACATCAAACTTTACAATTTAAAGAAGGTTAACGATAACAAATTTGTTGGTTTTAGTGAAACGGATTCTGGTAGTACTTCATTTAAGAAGAACATCACAATTACCAAAGATGGTTATATTAAGTAAAAAAGGGCGTCTACGTCTATTAAAAAAGCATTCCATTTTGTGGAATGCTTTTTATTTGTCATCGACTAATCTAAATTTGATTTTAGCCCCTACTTCTTGGGAACTATTAGCGTGATCAACCTTGACATTTAATTGTTTGAATGGGAAGGTTGCTTGCATATGAGTAACTCTATTAGACATATCAGGCATATTCTTCATTAATTCGTTAATATCCAATCTCTTGGTGTAGAAACGGACAAGCGCCCTCACCCAATTAATTCCGGTTGCTCTGCTTAAGAATATTGTTTCAGTTAAACGTAGCGGTCTAATACCAACATACTCTGATTCGCCCTTCTTATTTTGATTAAACAAGATTTGGACTAATCCAATCCAATTGGAACTTTGAATATGGGATTTAGATTCTTCAATATCTCTTTGTAATGCTTCATCATCTAAGACATATGGTGTCTCGTATGCAGTTACGTAATCTAAGTCACTTTTATTATTACTAATTAATTTTTCAGTTGATATAAAGTAACTTTTACCATCTTGATTAACAAAGAAGTTTAATGCATAAGTTACATCCTTAGGTAGAACTACTCCTGTTTCTTGATCAGGAGGTAATACCTGAACATTTAAATCTGTATATTGCTTCAATTGTTTTAACAAGAAATGTCTATTTCCAGGAATAAATACCCTAACTGGTTTTTCTAGCTCGATAATATTTAAAATAGCACCTAATTGAATTGGCTCAATATATTGTTTATCACTTATTTGTGGACTAAGTGATAAAGCATTTGGATTGTTATTCATAACAATTGTTTTGTAACCAATTTTATGCAATTGAATAAGCATCTCAGCGGTGTAATAATCAGCCCCTGTATTAGGTCCTAACTTATTCCCACCGCGTCCAATAACTAATGCAGTTTTTTCTGATTCTTGAGTAGATTCATTTTCAATTTCATAACTACTGTAGAATGATCGAATATTTTGATCAAATTCTCCTGCTGAAGGTTCAATTGCCTTATAAGTTGGATATTCTCCTGCTGCGTGATATATCTCACGTACCCTTTCAATTGGTTGGTGCCATGTTTCAGCCATCATACCATCACCAAACCCATGATCATGAGCAACCTCAATAGTGCTTAATTTCATAGGTTCTTTGATAATTAATTCTTCAACATCTAATAATGCTTTAAGTTTGTAAAAATAAAATTGATTAATCTTGGTTAGTTCCTCTAGTTCATCTACCTGATATCCACGTCTTAATGCTTCAATTAGAACTAAGAAACGGTCAGATTTAGGGTGGATTAATTGGCTAATAAGTTCATCGTTACTAATCTCGTACATGCTAGGTAAAACATCTCTTGGTGAAAATTGTGAGCTACGTAGAGCTTTTAACATAGCTTCTTCAACTGTTCTACCAACACCAATTGTTGATCCAACAGATTTCATTGTTGTGTTTAGTTGTTGATTAGCTTCAGGGACATTATCAAATGGCCATACAGGCATTTTAATAACCACATGATCTAATGTCGGTTCCATAATAGGTGTTAAGCGATGATAATTAGCATGTAATTGAATTTCTGGTAATGAATTTCCCAATAAAAGATTAGTACATACATAAACTAACGGATAACCTGTAGATCTAGCTGCAAGAGATGAACTACTATTAATCATTGGATTGATTTTAGTAATGTAATAGTTGCTACCATCATTAGGATCTAAAGCAAATTGAATGTGACATAGCCCAACAATATTTAATAAATCCATCATCTTAAAAGTAGCTGTTCTTAAATTTTGATATTCAATATCATTAAGTGTTTGAACCGGAGAAATAACAATCGAATCACCGGAGTGAACACCTACAGCATCGATATTTTCCAAACCACTAATTAGTATTTTAGTATTTGTTTGATCTCTAACAGCAACAGTTTCAATTTGTTTGTAACCAACGATGCTCTTTTCAATAATACATACGCTGTCGTCTTTAAATTCGTCTTCTAACATGTCGGAAAGTTCTTCAGCATTATTACAGATGATTCTTTCGGTGCTTTCTTTATGGTTAACTTTTTTAATATTAACGGGGAAACCAATTTTTCGAACTACTTCAAATGCTTCAGATTCACTTCTAACAATCTTAGAAGGTACAGATGGTTCATCAATACTATTAATAGCAATCTTCATCTTGTCCGGATTATTAATAACCTTCAAAGACTCTTTAGATATCCCTAAAACACGGACTCCTAAATCACTTAGAATTCCTTGGTTTAATAGTTCCTGAGTAACGTGAATTGCTCTTAATCCCCCTGCAATTGGAATAATTGCATCAGGAGATTCCTTCTTAATTACATCAAGAACATTTTTTAAATTAATTTCTTTTATAAAGACATTAGCCGGTTGCACCTCTGAAAGTGTAAGTGAAAAAGGATTATTATCAATCACTAAAACTTGAACGCCGTTTTTCTTTAAAGCTGTCATCATTTGAAATGCAGCAGCATCAAGTTCAGTTTCACTACCAATTTTAGAAGGCCCACCACCTAAAATTAATACCTTCTTGATTTTATTATCTATCATTAGTTATCTCCTTTGTGAGCTAACGTTTTCTAGAAATTCTTCGAACAAGTCTGCACTGTCTTGTGGACCAGGTCCACCATCTGGTGAGAATTGAACAGAAAAGGCAGGATAGTCACGATGTCTGATACCTTGGACAGTACCATTAACTAAATCAACATATGTAATCAATAACTGATCATGAATGATTGATTTAGGATCAACAGCGTATCCTTCACTTTGTGATGCATAAATGATTTGATTGGTGATAATTTGCCTAATTGGATGATTACTACCATGATGCTCGCCATCTAATTTGTAGACATTGGCATCATTAGCTAATGCAAACAATTCATGTCCTAATCCCATTGCAAACATTGGAATTTCTTTTTGTACCTCTTTAATCATCTGCAAAACAGAATCAGGTAAATCTCTTGGAGAACCAGGACCTGTTGATAGAACCACACCATCAGGGTCTAAATCAAAGATTTCTTGACTACTTGTTTCAAATGGCATCACAATAACGTTGCAATCCAGATCAGCAAGTTTACGTAAAATACCGTATTTAAGACCGAAATCAATCAATACAATATTGTATCCATCACCAGTATTTGGGAATGGAGCTTTAGTAGAAACTTGATTTACTTGCTGATTAGTAAGTACCGTTGCATGTAGTTGATCAAAAGCGTGTTCATCGTCCATATCAACTATACTTGCCTTCATTGTTTGCTTTCGATTTAATCGACGTGTTAATTCTCTGGTATCAATTCCCGCAATACCAGGAATGTTATGTTGCTTTAGAAACAAGTCTAAATTTAAGTTACCTAATCTATTGGTAGAAATATTGGAGTATTCTTTAACAACTACTCCCTTAGAGTTGGTCACAATTGCTTCAAAGCTTTTGTGGTTAATTCCAGTATTACCAATAGATGGCTGTGTAAACACAATGATTTGATTATGGTAAATTTGATTTGTTATAACTTCTTGATAGCCTAACATATTAGAATTTACAATAATTTCTCCAGTTGTGGTTGCTTCAGCTCCAAAGGCTTTACCTTTATAGGAAGTTCCATCTTCTAATATTAAATATCTAGTGGTCATAACAACAATCTCCTTAAATATTTTATTTAAGAGTTACTTTTCATCAATTTCAACAGAATCTTGATCATCGATTTCATCCACTTGCACATTGATGATTTCTTGCTTTGAAGTTGGAATATTCTTACCAACAAAATCAGCTCTAATTGGTAATTCACGGTGTCCACGATCAACTAATACAGCTAATCTAATGTTTTTAGGACGACCCAATTCAGCAATTGCTGATAAAGCAGCATTAATGGTCCTACCAGTAAATAGAACATCATCAACTAAGATAATGTTTTTGTCCTTTAATGAAATAGCTTCATCAGAAAGAACAGCTGGTTCATTGTCCGTGTGTTGAATATCATCACGATACTTTGTAACATCGATTCCAACTACAGGTACTTCTTTATTTTCAAGTTTTTGTAAACGATTAGCAATGCGTTTTGCAAGATAAATACCACGAGTCTTAATACCGACTAATACTAGGTTATTTACCCCTTTATTTTTTTCGATAATTTCGTAAGTAATACGAGTTAACGCTCTTTGCATGGCCATTTTATCAACGACGATTTTACTCATTACAAATCCTCCTACTTTTGATTGTACTTATTTCTTAATTTAGTAATTGTTTGTTCGAAAATTTTTGGCAAAGGAGTTTCAAAAATCATCTTTTCATTTGTTTTTGGATGAACAAATCCTAATTTCTTTGCGTGTAAAAATTGTCCATTACCTTTTAAAGTATTCTTGGGTCCATATAAAGGATCTCCAGCAAGTGGATGACCAATATATTTCATGTGAACTCTAATTTGATGTGTACGCCCCGTTTCTAAGATACATGAAACAAGCGTATATTCTCCACCGAATCGTTCTAGAACCTTAAAATGGGTAACGGCATTCTTTCCATCATCTACGATTGCCTGCTTTTTTCGGTCTTTTTTAGATCTACCAATTGGGGCATTAATAACGCCACTATTTTCTTTTATATTTCCATGGACTAACGCAATATATTCACGGATATTCGATTTATCTTTTAGTTGTCTGGATAAAGACTCATGAGAATAATTATTTTTAGCAACCATTAATAGACCAGATGTATCTTTATCAATTCTGTGTACGATTCCTGGTCTATAAGTTCCATTAATTGTTGAAAGTGGAGAATGATAAAGTAATGCATTCACCAATGTATGATTAGCATGTCCTGGTGAAGGATGAACTACCATTCCTTGTGGCTTATTGACGACAATTACATCATCATCCTCATATACAATATCAATGTTGATGTTTTCAGGTTCAACGTTCATTGTTTCTGGTTCGGGAATTGATACTTGAATTACTTCACCATCTTTAACATCATATTTTGCCTTTTTCTTTTGTCCATCTACTAAAACTAGTCCCGCTTCAATCAAGCTTTTAGCCCTGGAACGGCTTAAATCATTAACGTTATCAGTTAATGATTTATCAAGTCGTACGTTACCCTTTGTGACTGTATAAGTTACTGTATCTTTAATCTAAATCACCATCTCTTAAAATTGCAAAAAATAACAAGATAATTCCAAATGTAATGCAAATGTCAGCAAAGTTAAACACCGGGAAATTAATAAAATCAACTTGGAACATATCAACTACATAACCTTGTAAGAAACGGTTAATGAAGTTACCTAAAATTCCGGCTAATAAGATTGTTGTACTTGTTAAATAAAGCTTTCTACCCTTTAATTTTATCATAAAATAAACAATCGCTACGACTGCTACTAAAGTAATAATGGAAAATAACCATTGTTGTCCTTCTAAGATACTCCAAGCAGCACCACTGTTATGCAGATTAGTAATTGATAATACTCCAGGGATGATTGTTGTACTTGATGTTTCTGAAATGTTTGCAGAAATCCAAATTTTGATTGCTTGATCAATTCCAACAAGAGCACATAGGCTAATTAAAATATATACAATTGGCATTGAAAAACTCCTTTAGAATAATCCTGTAATCTTACCATCATTATCAATATCCATGTCTAAAGCGGCTGGATGTGATGGTAAACCAGGCATAGTTAGAATCTTACCAGTTAGTACAACGATGAAACCGGCACCTAGTTTAGGTTGGATGTCAGAAACATTAATCGAGAAGTCAACTGGCGCTCCTAACTCTTTAGCATTATCAGTGAATGAGTATTGGGTCTTAGCGACACAGATTGGTAATTTGTCCCAACCATTTTTAACTAGTTTCTTTAATTGTGTCTTAGCTTTACTACTTAATACAACACCATTTCCACCATAGATTTTAGTAACGATAGCGTTTAACTTGTCCATAAATTCATCATCGTTGTTGTATAGTGGTTTAAATTCTTTATTGTTGTCACATACATCAACTAATTCTTCAGCTAATTCAGTTGCACCTGCTCCACCATTTTCCCATACAGTTGTATTGAATGGTTTTACACCTTGTTCTTTGATGTAATCGTTTAATGCATTAATTTCTTTTTCAGTATCGCTGGTAAATTCATTTACAGCAACTACAACTGGTTTGTTGTATTGCCTCATGTTAGCAATGTGTCTACCTAAGTTCTTAGCACCCTTTAGTAATGCATCTACGTTTTCTTGATCTAGGTCGTTTTTGTTAACACCACCATTTAGTTTTAATGCTCTAACAGTAGCAACGATAACAATAGCGTCTGGACGTTTTCCTAGCTTTTCAGATGTAATGTCTAGGAACTTTTCTCCACCTAAATCAGCACCGAAACCAGCTTCAGTAATTGCGTAGTCTGCATGCTGAATGGCTGCCTTGGTAGCTAAAATACTGTTACATCCATGAGCAATATTAGCAAATGGACCACCATGAATAAATGCTGGAGTATGTTCAAGTGTTTGAACTAAGTTTGGTTTAATTGCATCTTTTAATAATAATGCTAATGCACCAGTTACACCCAAGTCGCTAACAGTAACTGGTTGTCTATCGTAGTTGTAACCAATTAAGATTTTACCTAGTTTTTCTTTTAAATCGTTTAAATCTTCACTCAAACATAAAATTGCCATAATTTCACTTGCAACAGTAATATCAAAACCATCTTCACGTGGGACACCAGATGTGCGTCCGCCCAATCCAACGATTACGTTTCTTAATTCTCGATCGTTGATGTCAACGACTCTCTTCCAGGTAATTGTTCTAGGATCAATGTTTAACTTGTTACCATGATGAATATGATTATCAATTAGTGCTGATAAAGTGTCGTGTGCTTCAGTAATAGCAGGAAAGTCACCTGTAAAAAATAGGTTAATGTCTTCCATTGGGGCTACTTGAGCGTATCCACCACCAGTTGCACCACCTTTAATTCCCATAACAGGACCAAGTGATGGCTCTCTTAATGCTATTGCTACTGATTTATTAATTCTGTGGAATGCGTCACCTAAACCAATGGTTAAAGTAGTTTTACCCTCTCCAGCAGCAGTTGGATTAATTGATGTTACTAAAATCAGTTTACCGTTTTTTGAGCCGGCAAATGGTAAGTTGATTTTAGCTTTATATTTACCATATGGATCCATTTGATCGTCACTTATATTTAAACTTGATGCAATTTCGCTAATGTTTTTTAATTCAGCTGATTGTGAAATTTCAATATCTGTTTTCATGGTAAGAACATCTCCTAGAATTATGTAATTTATTTTTTTAGTAAGTTGCTTAACTCAATTATTGAATTGACTGGCAATAACAATTTATAGTGCTTTTTGTTAACTTCAATATCGACAGTATGCTTAGTGAAACTAACATTATCAATATCACTAATATTTGCTTCCAACCATTTTGGATTCATTAGCTTACTTACTGTTATTTTATCATTTTCGATAGTAATTCTTCTAAAAATAATTTGAAAAATAGCAAATAAAAAGAATACTAAGAAGAAAAAGATTGTAATCCATTGAATCACTGTTACTTCAAGCCAGAAAATAATTCCAATAAATAGAAGAGCAAAGGTCCAAGCCCAAGTAATTACTGTATATAAAGGCTCTGGCTGGTATAAAAATGTTCTTTTTTGGGTTATCATTAAGTAAAACCTTCCTTTGGAGAATTAGATTATGTTTAAATTATACACTGATGCGGCCACAATGAACAATTCCGGAAACAGTTCTTGTGGAATTTTAATAGTTCATGATAGTGAACAGTACCAAGAAAAGCTTAAACTAACTTCAAAAAACAATCACGAAGCTGAATTTGAAGCTTGTTTACTCGGATTTAAAGCCATTTCATCATTGACTAATAAGGACTCGATTATTGTTTACTATACAGATAGTAAAATTGTTCATGAAAGTTTAGAAAAACAATATGCTAAGCATTATCAAGAATATGTTGATCAAATTTTGGAAGAACAATCTAAGTACAGTATGGTAATCAATAATTGGATTCCAGATACAAAAAATGAAGGTGCCCATAATCTTGCAACACAGGCCCTTCACTTATTCTACTAATTTAATATAATTTTCAATTGGTTTACGATATTCATCAATATCGTAATCAACCTTATCAGCTATCATATCTGCTAAAATTTTACCTACTAAAGGTCCAGTTGTTAAGCCAGACGATCCTAGTCCACTTCCGACTAGGATTTTTTCATATCCAGGGATTCGTCCAAAGAACGGCGAAAAATCTGATGTATATGCTCTGGTCCCAATCTTCACTCTAATTAGGTTCTCAGCATTAATTTGATTAGACATGCTATGAGCACTATTTAATAGTTCATCAATGATATCGGCATCAGCAGATAAATCGAAACCTTTATCATTTTCATGACTAGCTCCCACAATTAAACGTCCATTACCTAATGGGATGAAATCTGATTCACCTTCTGGCATTACAACCGGCATATTAACGTTAGCACCAAGTATTTGAGTGGTAGATAACTCAATTAATTGTCCTTTTTGTGGTCTAACATCAACATCCAAAGGTAGTTTCTTTAAAATTTCCTTTGTCCAAGCACCAGTTGCTAAGATAATATTATCAAATTCTAGGACTTCTCCGTCCAATTCAACATTACCATCATTATTAATTGATACAGGTTGATTGATTATGGTTAAATTCTTGTTTTTGGCAATCTTAGTCAAATGACTAGCATATTTATCACCATTCAATCTAGCTCCACCTGATACAAATACACCAGGATATGATCTATTGATAATTGGAACGAATCTCATTACCTCATCTGAAGTTAATTCTTTAATTTCACCAATTGTATCAGTTTCATCACGACGTTCTTCAGCTAAATGATAAAGTTCTTTTAGCTTTTCAGAATCCTCACGTGTAATAATGGTACCGCATTGGTTATAAATGCTTTCAGGCATTTTTGAAAGCTTAGATATTTGATTCAACAATGTTGCCCCATCACGAGCTAAGTTATACCATTTTTTGTTTCTTCTTTTTGATAACCATGGTGAGATAATTCCTGCAGCAGCTTTTGTGGCTTGCCCATTACCATCATCAAACATGGTGACTTCAAAATCATTACCAGAATCTAGTTGGCTTAAGAAATAAGCAGCCGTTGATCCGACAATTCCGCCACCAATAATTGCTATTTTCTTGGTCAATATATACACCCTTTATTTTCTAATCTTTTTACCCCAAAATTGGAAATAATCGGTTCTCAAGTAACCATTGTATAGTTTACGAGTTTTAGTTGGAGCTTGTCCGTAGAACTTATCAAATTCCAAATCTGATGTAAGGAAATACTTAGACCAACTAGTCATTGGTTTAAATACACGCCCTAAGCCTTTATATAGCTTACGAACTTCTTGTTTATCACTTAAACGTTCACCATATGGTGGGTTTGAAACAACAACACCATTAATCTTGTCGGTCTTGAAGTCTAGAACAGATAATTGCTTAAATTGAATATCATGAAGTAATCCAACTTCTTGAGCATTAACTTTGGCGATATCAATCATATTTCCATCTACATCAGATGCCATGATATCTAATTCTTTTTCATAGTCAGCTTTCTCATCAGCTTTGTTTCTAACGTCTTCAACAATATCTTCATCTACCCAATCCCATTTTTCACATGAGAATTCACGATTAAAACCAGGAGCAATATTTCTTGCAATCATTGCTGCTTCGATTGGAATAGTTCCAGAACCACACATTGGATCTAAGAAAGGCATATCTGGGTACCAACTGGTTAACATGATCAATGCTGCAGCCATGTTTTCCTTGATAGGTGCGGGACCTTTTGCAACACGGTATCCACGTTTGAATAAACTTTCACCAGTTGTATCTAGAGTAACCATAACATGGTCTTTATTAATTCTAGTTTCAAGCTTGTAAAGTTGACCAGTTTCAGGAAGTCTTGTACGACGGTGATATGTTTCATTTAACTTATTTACTACAGCCTTTTTAGCAATTGCTTGAACGTCAGGAACACTATGCAATGCAGAATTATGTGAACGTCCATTCATTGGAAATTGAGCATCCATTGGTAACAATTCGTCCCAAGGAAGAGATTTTACATTTTGAAAAAGATCTTCAAATGTTTTAGCTTCAAATTCGCCAACAATAATTTCAACACGATCGGCAGTTCTTAACCAAAGATTAGTATTGATAATATCTTCAATTGTTCCTTCAAATCTAACTCTTCCATTTTCAACTTGAACTTCGTAACCTAAATCACGCAGTTCTCTACCGACTAATGCTTCGATTCCAGCGGCACAAGTGGCCATTAGTTTAAAATTTTTCATTTAATTCATCCTTTTTATGAATTATTTATTTTCAATAAAAAAAGGGAGGAAGAAAACTTCCACCCTTTTCCTGAATGGTGTACATTCCTGTAAGCCATGTTTTGTGCTTTATATTTAAGTCAGGCCTTTAAATATAAAGTAGTAATCATCTATCTGAGAAATAAATTTCTCCCCCACATTTGGTTCAATTTCCGTATGTGAAGCTCCCCTACCAAAGTTTGGGTTTCCCGCTCGCGGGGTTTACCGCGTTCCACCAGTATCGTTTCCAATCCTGTATCGTCACTGTGGCACTTTCAGAAGTACTAAAGCATAGCAAAACCTTAGCTCGTTTCTTCGCCATTACTACAAATTGTAGTCCCCCGGCTTATTTTTTCACCGAGCACGAACACTACAAGCATCGCAGCTTGTGCGAGAGTGGACTTTCCTCAGCCAACATAAGTTGACCGCGATTACTCAGAACATACACCAGTTATTAACAATTAATATCTGTCGATGCTACTTGGTCCTTCAGTAGAACCAAATACACGTTGTTCTAGGTTAGATACACGTTTTAAAAGTTCATTTTCAATACGTGTTCTGCCTAGGTTATCATGATTTGATGGTGCTGAATTTGAATCATTGAAATAACCAGATGGAGAAACACTAGGTTCTGGTGTAACAGTACCAGTAGATTGTTTTAATCTTTGTACTTCCATTCTTAGTTGATTGTTTTCATTTTCTAGACTATTGATTCGATTATCGAATGCTTGATAGTCCTTAATAATACCATCCAAGAAAGTATCTACTTCATTTGGATCATACCCTCTCATCTTTTGAGAAAATGTCTTTTCTAAGATGTCCTTAGGGGTAAATTGTATATTGTTCATTATTCACACCTCATATCATAAATAATCACGAACAAGTATTATTGTACCAGAAATTTAAACATTTTCAATTTATTCATCAAAATTATTTAAATTATTTTGGTACTCATTCGCGGCTTCTTGTAGTTCGTCAAAATCAATTAAATGATAATCATAGTCATGTCTTTCTGAAAATCTTTTAATCTGCTCATAATCATATTGTGTTTTTCCAGGATTGTCAACATCATAGATTAGTAAAGCTCTATCCGTGTGATTAAGCATAAAATCCTGATATGCTCTTAGCTGCATTGGTGATTTATATGAATCATTAGAAACACTCGCAGTAAAGTCTACTTTATTAATATTTTGTGATAATTTCATTTGATTTCGTTCGTTCCATTGATTTCCAAACTCCTTGAATGGTAGCATCATAGAAATTTTAAATTCATTGGGATATTCCTCTTTTAGTTGGTCTGCAACCTCGACTGTCCATTGTTCTACACCCATTTGGCCACCCGTTATTATCCAATCAACATTATCTACTATTGATTGCTTTAAATTATTTTCAATTACATTTTTGATGACTAATTCTTTTGGATCCTTTTCACCAAATACACCTAATTCATAACTTCGATATCCTGTTACCCAAAGTCTTGAAATATTAACACCCCCCCTACCTTATTATTAACTTTTCAATACTAATGGTATAATATTATTAATAAACTTACAGTAATAATTTATTACATTTTTGAAAGGTGGTACTCATGGCTATCCGTTATCCGAATGGTAAAGCTTATAATACTGGCTTGGATAAAAAAAATTCAGGGCACAATCGTAGATACGTAAAGCCAACATTATATGGTGGTCGTGGAATGACTCTTGAAGAAGAATTAAATCGAAGCAATGAGTATTATTTAAGTAAAAATATTGCCGTAATACACAAAAAACCAACTCCTATTCAAATCGTTAAAGTTGATTATCCTAAAAGAAGTGCTGCCACGATAAAAGAAGCATATTTTCGTAAAGCATCTACTACTGATTATAACGGTGTATATAAAGGAAGATACATAGACTTCGATGCAAAGGAAACTAAAAACAAAACATCATTTCCTCTATCTAACTTTCATGAACATCAGGTAGAACATATGAAAAAATGTCTCGATAATGGCGGAATTTGTTTCGCGATTATCAAATTCGTAATATTAGATGAAGTTTATTTATTCAAGGCATCAGACCTCTTTTATTTTTGGGATAAACAAAATAATGGTGGAAAAAAATCCATAAAAAAGGATATAATTGAGGAACTTGGTTATAAAATTAATTATTCATTAAATCCCACGATACCTTATTTGGATGCCGTGGATGAATTAATAGACCGCAAAGGAGAATAATAATGTCTCAAAACAATCCTAACTTGGGCAGCCGTGTCCAAAGAAATCAAAAGCAACATAAATCATCTAAACATGCTACATGGATCAAAAGAGTCATTGTAGGTGGATTAGGATTTATTTCATTGCTAATCGTTCTAGGAAGCATCATCTTCATGATTTATGCTTCTAGCGCACCTGAGATTAGTTATCAATCTCTATCAAGTGATAACTCAACCAAAATTTATGACAATTCTGGCCACGTTATTTCACGATTAGGAGTTCAAGATCGAGATTATATTAAATCCGATAAAATTCCTAGCCAACTAAAAAATGCGATTGTCTCAATTGAAGATCGTCGTTTCTACAAGCATCATGGTGTTGACCCAATCAGAATTATGGGAGCTTCATTATCAAACATAACTTCTGGTTCATTAAACCTTCAAGGTGGTTCTACACTAACCCAACAACTAGTTAAATTGTCTGTATTCTCTACTGCTGCTTCTGACAGAACTCTTAAAAGAAAAGCTCAAGAAGCGTGGTTAGCACTTAAGATTGAACGCACATATTCAAAACAACAAATTCTAGAATTCTACATTAATAAGGTATACATGGGTAACAATGTATATGGTATGGAAACTGCTTCTGAATACTACTTCGGTAAATCATTAAGTAAACTTTCTATTGCTCAAACTGCCTTATTAGCAGGTATGCCTCAATCACCAACTTACTACAATCCTTATGTATATCCTCAATATGCAAAAGATAGAAGAAATGAAGTATTGAACGCAATGGCATCATATGGTGCCATCACTCAAAAACAAGCTGCAGATGCTAAAAAGACAAGTATTAAGTCTGGTTTAGTTAAAAATCATAAGAACAATTCGTTAGAATCTGTTAAAGAAAAATATGTTGATTCCTATTTAAAACAAGTTATTCAAGAGCTTAAGGCTAAGGGGTACAACACTCAATCTGGCTTAAAAGTTTACACTAACTTAGATTTATCTGCACAAAAGAAACTTTACAATTTGGCAAATAACGATGCATCTGTTGGATTCCCTAACAGTACTATGCAAGTTGGTGCAACATTAGTCAATCCAAAGACTGGTGCTGTTAATGCAATGATTGGTAGCAGAAAAACTGATATTCAATTAGGTTTGAATAGAGCTGTACAAACTGATAGATCCAGTGGTTCTACCGCAAAACCTTTAATGGATTATGGTCCTGCAATCGAATATCTAAACTACCCTACTTATCAATTAGTTCATGACACTCCTTATACTTATGCTGGAACAAGCACAACTTTAAAGGATTTTGATGGCAGATACGAAGGAACAATTTCAATGCACAAGGCATTGGTTGAATCAAGAAATATTCCAGCCATTAGAACGCTTGAAAATGTTGGTGTAAGTAAGGCAACTGACTTTTTAAGTTCATTAGGTATGTCATTCAGTAATCCACTATCCTTACAAAATGGTATTGGTTTATACATCTCAACTGAACAAGAAGCTGCAGCTTACTCTGCATTCGCTAATAATGGTGTATACCATAAGCCATACTTAATTAGTAAAGTTGTCACTCCTGATAATGAATCACATGATTTTAGTTCTGAGGGTTCTCAAGTAATGAGTCCAGCTACTGCATTCATGATGACTTCAATGCTAAAAGGTGTTATGAACCAATCAAACGGTTCTGGTACTGCAGCTTATATTCCTGGTTTATACCAAGCTGGTAAGACCGGTACTACCCAATATCCAGATAACACTTACAATGGTTACTTACCTGCATATGCGGCAATGGATTCATGGTTCACTGGATATACCCAAAACTATGCCCTATCTGTTTGGACTGGGTACGACCATCCATATCAAACTGGTAATTATCTAACTGCCGATCAAACGGATATCGCTCAAAGAATTTACAAGTACGAAATGCAATACATTTCTCAAAACAAAACTAATAGCGATTGGGTAAAACCAAGCAACGTAACTGCTGTTAAATCTGGTGGTCAAACTGAATACTACAAAGATGGCTACTCATCTATCCAAGGAGATAAAACAACTGGTTATGCTGGTGGATCACTTTCATCAGTACTTGATAGTACTAAGAAACAAACGAAGGATACTAAGTCAAACAAATCATCAGATGATGATGACGACAAGGATTCTCAAAAAGATAAAAACGAAGCTAAGAAGAGTTCTGGATCAAACGGCAACAATAATAACGATTCAGAGAAAAATCAGCAAAATAACCAAACAAACAATAATGGCAATAACACAAACAATGCCAATAATAATCAACAAAATAACAACGGCAATAACAATAACAACCACTAGTTTATAGCTACGAAAAAAGCACCTAGAAAAAGTTCTAGGTGCTTTTTTATTTACACTCTTATTTATCAATTTTAAATAAAGGAATGTCTGGTTTGTTTTGTGTTCCCTTATCACTAAATTTAACGCTCTTATTAAACTTTTGTTCATGGCTACGACGATTACGTTCAACATCAGCCGGAGTCTTGATATTGGCTTTTTCCCAGTTAACTAGAATTCTATCCATATACTTCAAACTGTATACTTGATTTAAAACAGATTCTCTAAGTGCTAACTTAATCATTTGTGGATCGTATTCATCATCGCTGATCCATTGATTAATAGTTTCAATTTCGATTGGTGATAAAGGTCTACCAAATTCTGATTCGATGGAATTAAATACCTGTTTACGATCAGATTCAGTTATTTCATTAGAAGTGCTATTACCTTCAAAAACGACGTTTGAAGTTTCACCTTCTGCAGTTCCTTGATTTAATTCTGATAATTTTTCGTACATTAAAGAGAAATCATAGACATCAAAGGCTTGTCCTTTTGCATTGGATAATGTCTTAATTCTCATTAATTTGTTCTCTACCAGTTCATGCAAGACTTGATAAGCCTTTGCATTTGAAAATCCAGTAGCCTTTGTAATTTCTTTGATATCAGGAAAATAATTACCTATATCGATATTTCTTTTAATTTGAAGATAGATTACCAGTTGGTCACTAGTCATTCCTAATTTAGGATAATTCTTTAATAGATAATTAGAAATGGTGGTTTGACCTGATTGAAGTATCGTCTTTGCAAATTTATCCATTAAAACATACCCCTTTATCTATACATTAGCAATAAATCTTAGAACTTTACCTGATTTGAAGTCAATGACAGCATAATTCAATTCATTTTTAGAATTAAAGTAACTTACTGCCCAGGCAGGTTTTTCATTAAAGATTGTTGGAGCAACACTAATCAATTTTGAAATTCTTTGCTTTTGGTTAGCGACACTTTTAGCTTCATTTGCTGAAATTCCATCTTTGACATTGGCAACATTAATGCTACCCGTCTTTTTTTCAATTATTACGTATTGTTTTTGGTTGTCTTTATTAGGACCTTCAATAGTGTAATAAGTTCTATTCAAATCAGACATGTAGAAGTGATCGACTGATTTAATACCAACCTTCTTTTCTGCCAATGTAGTTGCTTGGTGCTTAGCAGATGAAAGTGGTTGTCTAGCCCATAAAAACAGTCCTATGATTATTAAAAATAAAACAATAATTATTCCGATTAGCCATTTAAATATTCTAAAATAGTTAATCTTCTTCAAAAAAGAAACATTCATCTTCTAACTCCTCTACACCTTTTTTAATTTTTCGATAATTTTTCTTTTATCAAGTAACTGAGGCTTGATATGACTTGGAATTAAGTCGATTAAATTGCTACCATATGGGCCTTCAATGACTTCTTTATCCCTTAGATAAATTAGGCCCTTTGAATCAGATAATTCTATAACATCTTTAATAGCATCTTTAATATTTAGGATGCCTAATGGAATGGATAATCCATCATTAGGATTTCCGTGTTCATTGTTAATTAAATCATATTGCGCTTGTAAGTATATATCGTCAAAGGAATCGATAGCCATTGAATCAATAACTAGCATATTGATTGTTTTATTTTTATTGCGTAAAGACTTTAATAAATCATTATTTCCGACTATTATGTTACGCGAATCGACCACAATCTTTTTTACAATTTTTTCATCATTGCCGCTGCAGTCTTGACTTAAAATGACGTTATGCTCATTCACATCAGATTCATACAAGGATTTAGCAATTTCTTTTACTCGTTGTTTTGAACGAGTAAGAATAAAAGCATTTCCTTTATTATACTTCATAACTTTTTCAAGAGGCATCGGAATTTGTAAAGATTCATCTAAAATTAAATTAACTTGTCCGTTTAAATCCTTCTCATCTTCAAATTTAATCATTCGAGTATTTTGACGTTTTAATTCTAACTTGTCGTAGAAGTATTGAGAACGTTTTGACGAATAAATGGCACTGTCTAAGAAGATAATACCTTTGAAATACTTGTATAGTTCATTTGGTAAGATGTTTTCATTTCTAACTAATCCTCCATACAATACACCATTTTCGGAATCTTTATCCTCGTTAACATTAAAAGCAAAAATCAATTGTTTACCAAGCTTGTTTAATTTAAACAAACGAACTAGATTGTTTTCGATAAATGAACAGTATTCTTCTAACTTGTCAAAGAAAGCATATAAGATGGCTTTATCGTGACCATTGAAATGATTAATCGATCTTTTCATGTCGTCAACGATATCTAAAATAGTTTGTTGATTTCTAGAAATCGAATTGAATAATGATTTTTTGTTTAACACAAATGTTTTAAATCTTTCAACATCTGGTTTGACAATATATCCATCAACGGTTCTATTAAGTTTGCTCTTTGAATAAAAAGCATTTAAAAAGTCATCCTTAATTGTTTCAAATTGATCAGTATTTTTAGCTAATAGGTTTTCAATCTTTTTAGTCATGCCAGCCTGTTTTCTAGCCTTGTTGAAGATATCAAATACATTTCTGTTATGTGTTTGATACATCAAGTTAGTAATGTGATTGCAAATAATCTTGTTTTCACTTAACTTGAATTCGATTCGATAATTATCTAGTGCATTATCACTTAACTTTCTAGAATCTTTGATAACTAAGTATGGGTCGTTTTGATGCAATTTTTGCACGTTTTGTAGTAAATAGTCATGAGATACCAAAATAACATTAGCGGTTTGGTAATCATGAGCTAACTTCTTAATGTAGTATCCTCTATTTTGTTCATCACTAACAACATTTAAGAAATAGTTTTGATTATTATCTTTATCAAGTTTTAACTCGTTAATATCACCGGTTTTAGTAAACGTTAACCAGATTAAAATTTTACACTTTAGAAATTCGGTATTTTTAGAGTTGCTAACAACGTTTAAACTATCAGAAAACTTATCCAAATCAATATAATCAGTTACCGGTCGAACAATTAAACATCGAAGACGTTCAGAAGTGATTTTATTGATATTCTTCACTTGGGTAACTAACTTAGATTCCGAGTTAAAATCTTCATCACCTGCAATAATAATTTTTTGGTTCTTTTTAAGTAAATAACTAAGTGGAAATAAATAACTAAAGTCATAGTTAAACTCAGCATTTTCTTCAATCAGCAAATTATTACTTTCAGATGCGGTATGATAGTTCCCATAAATCGAATTCATTAGCTTATTTTCGGTATTATTGAACTGAGTAATTCCCTTAAGCATCTTCGATTTTTTACGTATATTATTAGGGTATTTCAATTCTACAAATTCGTTATCACTATGATATTTGATTTTTCTAACCTTTAGATTCTTAATGTTCATAATCTTATGATTATCATCTTTGTGTTTTAAATGATAGGCACGCTTAAACATAATTAAAGAGTCCATCGGTAGGGATGGATTAATATCTAAAATCTGTTTAACAGTCTTCTTAGGTAAATTATCCAATTGATGTAACAGAATAATTAATATTTTAGCAGTGGCTAGAGCGTCACTACTGGATGAATGTGGGTGATTGTGAACAATGTTTAGGCTTTTACTTAAATCAGTAAGTTTGTAGCTAGGTTCTGTTGGTAATAACAATTGGCTCAATGTAACGGTATCAATTGCTTTATTAGTTAGCTCTTTATGATTCACCCTTTTAAATTCGAAATTTAAAAATGGGAAATCAAAATTGACGTTATGAGCAACAAAAATTGTCTTATCAAGTAACTGATAGATCTTATCTGCTACTTCGGCAAACGTTGGTGCATTAACGACTGTTTGGTTTGATATTCCAGTTAATTTTGTGATTTCAGTTGGAATACTAATTTCAGGATTAATAAATGAATTAAATGATCCAATAATTTTGCTATTTTGAACAAAAGTACAACTAAATTGGATGATTCGATTAGTATAGTTGGACTGACTACTACCTGTAGTCTCAATGTCCACCACTGAAAAAATGGTATTACTCATGATTTCGTTCACCAATCTTTCAAAAAATACTTAAGTTAATGATACTACACTTATTAGGTATTTATCTATTATTTAAGGACACAAATATAAATATTTAAGTTATTTTTATTATGATGATTTTATGATAATATTAACATTAAGAGAAAGTGAGCGATAATATTGACAAATCAAGCAATTGGACATAGTCATGCCAAAATAATACTTATGGGCGAGCATAGTGTTGTATATGGTCAACCAGCCATTGCACTCCCAGTTCCTAAAATTGACTTAAACGTTACAATAATAGAAAAACAAAATGGTATATACATCAACAGTAAATACTTCATTGGTAATTTAAATAGTGTCCCAAATGATTTATTAGGGATTAAAAATTTGATTGATAGCACCCTTTCTAAGTTACACAAAAAGGATGCCTCTTTTGAGATGATTATCGATAGTTCCATTCCATCAGAACGTGGAATGGGTTCTTCAGCAGCAACATCAGTTGCCATTGTAAAAGCATTATTTCATTACTTTAACGTCAGTTTTGATAAGGATTTATTACTTGATTTAAGTAATGTTGAAGAAACGATCACACATGGTAACCCTTCTGGATTAGATACAGCAACTGCAGGATCAGATAATCCAGTATGGTTTATTCGAAATGAAACTTTAAACGAAATAAACTTTAACTTAAATGCCGTACTAGTAATTGCCGATTCTGGTATTAAGGGAAGAACCGATATTGCAATTAACTACGTTAAACAGCAGTTACATAATAATAAAGAAGATACTATGAAATCAATTAAGCATATTGGTGACCTGGTTACTCAAGCTAAGTTTGATATCGAAAATAATAACCCTATTGAACTCGGTAAATTAATGACTGAAAACCAAAAAGAATTAAAAAAATTAAAAGTAAGTAACGATAAGATTGATGAATTGGTTGAAATTGCTAATCGAAACGGTTCATTAGGATCCAAACTAACAGGTAGTGGTCTTGGAGGATGTATCATCGCTTTGGCAAGAAATATCAACGAAGCTCAAAGCATTGAAAATGCACTATTAAAAGCCGGTGCATTAGATACATGGATTCAACCTTTTAAATAAAACTCGGAGGAATTATAGAAGATGTTAGGTGAAAAAATTACCGCAAGAGCACATACAAATATCGCCTTAGTTAAATATTGGGGAAAAGAAAACGAGCATTTAATTATCCCTGCAAATAGTAGCCTATCGCTGACACTTGATGAATTTTACACAGACACAAGTGTTAGATTTGATGAATCTCTTGACTCCGATGTGGTCACTTTAAATGGCAATGATGTTAATGATGAAAAAATCACCAAATTTATGGACATCATCCGCAAAAACGCAAAAATTAATACATTTGCACACATTCAATCGATAAATCACGTCCCTACCTCAGCTGGGCTAGCATCATCTGCTTCAGCATATGCAGCGTTAGCTGCTGCTGGTAGTAAAGCTGCCGGACTTAATCTAAATGAAAAGGATTTATCCCGTTTAGCAAGACGTGGTTCGGGTTCGGCAACACGTTCTATATTTGGCGGTTTTGCTGCATGGAATAAAGGAAATGACGATGAAACTTCATACGGTTATAGCATTCAAAATCCAGTAAAAATGGATGTTAATATGATTGCGATTATTTTAGATAATCAACCTAAAAAAATTAGTAGCAGAAAAGGAATGAAGATTTCTATCGAAACTTCTCCCTACTATGAAAGCTGGATTCAACAGACTACAGAAGATTTTCAAACAATCAAAGATGCAATTAAGCAAAATGACTTCACTACTTTAGGTAAAACTGCTGAATTAAATGCAATGAGAATGCATTCATTAACATTAAGCTCTGATCCCTCATACTTATATATAAATGCCGATAGTCTTGAAGTAATTAATATGGTTAAAGAATTAAGAGAAAACGGCGTTGAATGCTATTACACAATGGATGCTGGACCAAATGTTAAAATCATTTGTCAAAGTGATAATATCAATGCAATTACCGATAAACTGTCTGATAAATTTACTAATGATCAGATTAAAGTATCTGGACCTGGAGAAGGAATAAAGTATCTATAAACTGAAAGGACCAATTTAAAATGATTTCTGTAAAAGCACCCGGAAAGCTATATATTGCCGGTGAATATGCTGTGGTTGAAAAAGGATGTCCAGCTATCATTGTTGCAATTGATCAATATATTACTGCTAATATTAGTGAATCGGAAAATAATGTTGGTGTTATTCATTCAAAACAGTATGAAAATGACAAAATTGAATGGATTTACGATAATAATCAAATCAAAACTCTAAATGATAACAGTTCTTTCAACTATGTAATTTCAGCTATGAAAACATTTGAAAAATATGTAGAAGAATTAAACATAAATCATAAATTATATAACATTGATATTGATAGTAATTTAAATAGCCAAGACGGAAAAAAATATGGATTGGGTTCATCAGCAGCCGTGACAGTTGCTACGATTAAAGCTTTAAACGAACTATATGGTTTAAATTTATGCAAACTTCAAATATTTAAACTAGCTGCCATCGCCCATTTAAGAATTCAAGGAAATGGATCGTTGGGTGACGTAGCTGCAAGTAGTTTTGGTGGATGGATTGCATATAGTTCGTTCGATAAGAACTGGTTAACAAATCAAACCAATTTAAAAAAAACATTGGAACAAAGATGGCCTCATCTAATGATTGAAACACTTACACCACCTTCTGATTTGGAACTACTAATTGGTTGGACTGGAACACCTGCTTCAACTGCTAATTTATTAAAAAGTGTTGAAGAATCCTCAAACGTTGATAGATATAATCAATTTTTAAATAAAAGCAAAAGTTGTATCAACAAGATGATTAGTGGATTTAAAAACAAGGATATAACTGCAATTAAAAAACAAATTAAAGAAAATAGAAATATCATCGTTGAATTGGCCAGTTTTACTGGCATCGACATAGAAACAAATAAGCTAAAACGACTATGTGAAATAGCTGAAGAATACAACGGGTCAGGAAAATCTTCTGGAGCCGGAGGTGGAGATTGTGGAATTGCCATCGTTGAAAAGCAGTCTCCCATTAAAGATATAGAAGCAAAATGGACAGAAAATGGTATTGTCCCACTTCACCTAAATATTTACTCAGAACAGGAGGCATAATCAAATGGTCAGTATACAATCTCATCGAAAAGATGAACACGTTTCATTAGCTATTAAATTCTATGAAAAAAATAGCCATGCAGGTTTTGATCAACTAAGATTTGTCCATCAAGGAATTCCTGAAATAAGCTTAAATGAAATAGATACATCAACAAACATCGAAGGCATCAAAATGAAATTCCCCATTTATATCGAAGCTATGACTGGTGGAAGTGAATATACAAAGAAATTAAATGAAAAACTTGCAACAATCGCAAAGAGTACAGGAATTGCTATGGCCACTGGATCTCAAAGTGTTGCTTTAAAAGATAATAATCTTGCTTCTTCTTTCGAGATTGTTAGAGAAGCCAATCCAAATGGAATCGTATTTTCTAATTTAGGCGCCTCCGCTGACGTTTCAAGAGCTAAGGCCGCTGTAGAAATGATGAAATCAGATGCTATTGAGATTCATATTAATACACCTCAAGAAATGATTATGCCTGAAGGTGATCGTGAATTTAAATGGATTGAAAATATTAAATCTATACAAAAAGAACTAGAAATCCCCGTTATCGTTAAAGAAGTTGGATTTGGTATGTCTAAAGAAACCATTCAACAACTAATTGATGCTGGTGTTAAAAATATTAATATAAGTGGTAAAGGTGGTACTAGTTTCAGTAAAATTGAAAACTATCGTCGAAAGAAGCAAGAAATGGACTACCTAGAAGATTGGGGACAAACAACTGTTGAGTCCCTTTTAGAGGCTCAACCATTTAAAAATAGCGTTAATATTATTGCTTCAGGTGGTATTAGGACTCCACTTGATGCAGTTAAATCAATAGCACTTGGTGCAAATGCAGTTGGTATTGCAGCCCCCATTTTATATTCATTAATCAAAAACGGAGAAGAAGAAACAGTTAGTTTCATTAATGAATTTATATATGGCATGAAGTCAACAATGACAATGCTTGGTGTAAAAAACATATCTGAATTACAAAACAAAAGAATGATATTGAGTCCTGATTTACAATCTTACGTATCACAAAGAGCTCTTCCCTATTAATAAGCAAGCGGTTTTTGCTTGCTTTTTTCTTTTATTTAATTAGGTTAAAGTAACTTTATACTTTTAACTAATTATTAAAATTTATAAAAAAAAAGACCTCTACTTTTAAGTAGAAGCCTTAATTTTATGATTTAATCATCATCATCATTATTTTTGTCATAATCTTTAATCTTACCTGCTGACTTGAGTGTTTGTAACTTGAGTGAACTATCTTCCTTCTTCATGTTAGCAGTAAATTTAAAGATCTGAATATGATTGTGATCATCACCGTCATCATCAGATACATCAAAAGTATATTTAAAAGTCCCAGTAACAACTGAGTGGTCACCTGCAGGAACAACTGAATCAACAGATGAATCAATGCTTACACTATTAAATTTGTTGTTGTTAATTTGATCAGCTTGTTGCTTTGCCCAATTAATGAAATCTTGAGCGTCACTGTTGTTTGAACCATCAATGAAGTAATCACTAGGATCAAAGTCGTTATTGTCATTTACAGATGAACTAAGATCATTTGAGAAGTCACTGATTAGATTTGCAGCGTCATCTTTATCAACTGAACCAGGATAGTTTAGACTCACTTCTTGTCCATCGTCACTTTCGCTCAAATGATACTTATCTGATGTGATTGCTTTACCATCCGAATGCATGACACCATAAATATAAATTGCAGAAGAGAATGGCATGTCTGAAACCTTGTAATCTCCATCACCGTTACTAGTACCGACTTTCTTATCATTAATGTAAATGTCAGCATTTGGGCCAGCTTTCACAGTGAACTTAATAGTCTTCAATGGCATGTAAATATTGTCACTGTTATCGAGGTAAGTAGTTTGTGCGTTAGTAACTTTTTTACCTGATAATGTCTTTGAAACAGTAATATTATAGTCACCCGGTAGAATTCGACCCAAACTAAATTCTGAATCTGAATCAGAAGTTTGACCAATCTTATTATTATTTAAAATAACATCGGCAGACTTTTCACTTGTTGTAACTGATGGAACAACAGGTTTTACCTTAACTTGGTAGTTTGGGAAGAATAACCACTTATGTCCATCTTGAACATATTCAAAATTACCATCTTTAGAAGAACCATAATTATTTAGTTGGCTTTTTAAAGATTGTAATTCATCATTATTTTTGTTCATGTGCTTAGACAATGGTGACATTGTACTATCATTTAAAGTAACTCGACTATCCGTAGATTCAAAGTAAGAATCAGTATTCTTATCACTGGTTAATGAAGTCATTGCACGATCTAAGACAGCACTCTTTGAGTAATAGTGGTTTCCGAAAAGATATCCAATAAAACTAACTACAACAACAATAGCAATCACAATTCCGATGATAAGGTTTCTAGTTTGATGTTTTTTACTTTTCTTAAAACCACTTCTTGTTTTCCTATCGTCTTCTTTGTTTGATAAATATTGAGAATCATTATTAACATTATTAAATTCTGATTGTTGATTAGCATTATTGTTATTGCTTTGAGGTTGTTGATAATCATTACCTATATTATCAGCAATTTCTTGACTAGATTGATTTGTTTGATTAGTTACGTCGTTATCTAATTGTGCACCACAGTTATGACAAAATTGTTCATCTGAACTAACCTTAGTACCACAGTTTTGACAGAATCTTGATTCCCCCATAATTTAACCCCCTAATCGAAATTAAGCTGTTAGTGACTTAAAGAAAATAATAAAGAACACAATGATTAATGATAAGTAAGCTAATAATAAAACATATAACTTATCAAACTTGTTTGAATTTTGACCATCGATAATTGCGTATGTGAAACCAATTAGGTCGTTAATTACAACAAATAGGAAGATAAACATGTTTAGTGGTAATGCAACAAGGCCACCAATTAATACAAATACGAACATAATAGCTGATAGCATAACTGAAATATTAGTATATGCAGCTAATTTGTTCATGAATTCGAAGAAATCAGTCTTTTCACCAGTTCCAGTCACTGCAAAAGCTCTAAATCCGTATGCTAATGCAATGAAAGCAACAATCATTAACACTGAGAATAATTCAATTTTACCAGCACCATCGCTTACTAGATTTTGAAAAAGACTTGAAATTGATGACGCAGCATCTCCACCAACACTACTTGAAGCAAGGTCAATGTCACCATTAATCTTTGATGTAATTAACATGACAGATAAAATAGCTAATACTACACTGGTAATAAATGAAGTTAGACCGAAGTACTTGTTTGGAGCCTTTCCACTTAGTGAAGGATGTTTAACACTACCCCAGAACCATTTAAAGAAATCTTTAGCGTAGTTCTTAGCTTGTTCTGTGCTTTGATTTTGAACAAAGTTTTGGTTTTGTGCTCCGTCAGTGTTTGATCCATTTTGTTGAACGTTTTGTACAATTTGGGCTCCACACTTAGGGCAGAACTTTGCTCCTTCCTTTAATTCGTTACCACATTTTGGGCAAAATTTTGCACTCATATAAAATACCTCCAGAAATATGTAATAAAAAAATTATACCATTATTAATTCTAACATACTTTTATTTAATTATCTTATAATTAAATAAAACATTAAATGAAAGAACGTATAAAAAAGAGCTGCAATTTAATGCAACTCTTTTAATTTATTAATCTATGTTAAATCTAAGTCCCTTGGGGAAGAAATTTTTAATCATACCATTTACAACCTTACCAAAACCAACAGGTTGGTTTTTACATATTAATTGATACCATCCCTTTTTAATATCATTATCACAGTTAATAACATCCCCATGAACGTATTGTTTCCATTCATTCTCAGATATATCTAAACGATTAACTACTTCGTCACTATGCAAAGCTAATGCTAATGCGTAACTTGGTTCAAAACGTTTCTTCTTAATAGTTCCTAAATGTAATCCTGGGCGCATCACTTTTAATCCCTTCAAATCAGGAACTGTGTTATCAAATGTGTATAATTGATCTCCAAATAAGATTAAATGTTTTGGATCAAAGTTTTTTAGATTAGATTCCTTGAATTCATTCCATAGCTTCTTATCATCATTTGATAGGTTACTTTGAAGACGTCGCTTAATTTTCTTCGCATTACCTTCATCGTTGCTAGATAATTTTGAAACAAAGTGGCCTTCACCTTTAAAGTGATTAGGAAATAGTCTAACTGTATTGGCTAATTCTTCATTGCCATCTGCCCACTGAGGTTTACCACTAAGCATCCCTTCGTACTTATTGATTGGATCAATAGTGAAGTTATAAGTATCCTTCATCCATTCAACAATTTGTTCATCCTCTTCTGGAGCAAAAGTACATGTTGAGTAGATAATCTTACCACCTGGTTTAAGCATTTTAACCGCTTGTTCAATGATTTCTTTCTGACGGGTGGCACATTGATTAGGATAATCCACATTCCAATATTGAATAGCATCATTATTCTTCCTAAACATCCCTTCACCAGAACATGGTGCATCAATTAGTATCTTATCGAAGAAACGTGGAAAGTGTTTAGCTAAGTTATTAGGATTTTCGTTTAGAATTAGTGCATTTCTAATGCCAAATCTCTCAACATTCTCCACCAATATCTTAGCACGTTTATGATCAATCTCGTTAGTTACTAGTAGTCCTTGGTTATCCATGTAACTTGCAACATGGGTTGTTTTGCCACCAGGAGCAGCACATAAGTCTAATACGTAATCCCCTGGTTTAATATCTGCTACTTCACCTACGTACATTGCACTAGGTTCTTGTGAGTATATCGCACCGCTTTGATGTTCAACACTCTTACCATTAACATCACCATAGTATCCGTATTTACAGTATTCAATTGATTCTTTATCAGATTCAGCTGGCATATGTTCCTTTAATGGATTAATTCTAAATCCAGGATTGGTATCCTTATCTAGACTGGCAAAGAATGATTCTGCGTCATCTCCCAGTAGTTTTTTATATTTAGCTTTAAAATCGTTTGGTAATTGCACGAGATTACTCCTTTTGCATTGACTTACATTTTTTAATTAGTTAACATGTTACTATTATATTTTTTTAAAAGAGGTGAAACAACTACATGGATAAAAAACTTATCGCAATTGACCTTGATGGAACTACTCTAAATAGTGAGTCAAAGGTTTCACAAAAAACTATTAATACTTTAAATAAAGTAATTGATTTAGGTCATGTTGTCAATATAGTGTCCGGTCGACCACCACGTCTCATTACCGACATTTATAACCAAATTGGACTAAATAATCCATTAATTAGTTTTAATGGTAGTCTAGGATACAATCCACTAACTGAATGGAATAAGGCCTATGAATACAATATTGATCGTGATATTGTATTTGAAGTCTTAAAGCACGATAAAGAATTAGGAATTAATCTAATGGCTGTTGAAGGTAAAGAACTATTCTTGGCTAATCGAGAAGCAAACGATGAGGTTGGTTTTTTCCCAACTAATCTTGAACCTTCTGAACTCATTACTCAAGAAAACTTAAATGAAAACCCAATTTGCCTAACACTACAAATCCAACACAACAAAATGGATAAATTCATTAACTATGTAGATCGTAACTATGGTGATACCCTACAAATTTCACCATGGGGAGGTCCTGATTCAATTGTAGAATTAGCATCTAAGGACATTAGTAAAAAAACTGGTCTAGAAGTACTATCAGACTACTACAATATTGACCAATCTAACATCATTGCTTTTGGTGATGAATTTAACGATGAAACAATGTTAAATTACGCTGGCTTAGGTGTTGCTATGAAGAATGGTCAACCAAAGATTAAACAACTAGCCGACGACGTTACTAAGTACGATAACGATAATGATGGTTTAGCTCGTTACCTAGATGAATACTTTGAACTATAAAAAGACTTGAGATTAACTCAAGTCTTTTTATTTTACTTATTATTTGGATGAAACATTTGTGTACTCTTAACCGCTAATTGCCAACCTTTATAGTAGTTATTACGTTTGTCTTCATCCATATTAGGATAAAATTCATCTTGCTTAGGTTTGATTTGCTTAATGTCATCAATATCTCGCCAAAATCCAACCGCTAATCCAGCTAGGTAAGCAGCACCTAAAGCAGTGGTTTCAGAGATAGATGATCTTTCAATAGGTGTATTTAAGATGTCTGATTGGAACTGCATCAAATAATCATTCTGCGCAGCCCCACCATCAACCTTTAGATGTTTCAAATCCAATTGAGTGTCATCCACCATGGTGTTCACTACATCCTTAGTTTGATATGCTAGTGAATCCAATGTAGCCTTAACAAAGTCTTCCTTTGAAGTAGCTCTAGTTAACCCAAATATTGCTCCTCTACTGTCTTGGTCCCAATATGGAGCGCCTAGACCAGTAAATGCCGGAACAACGTAAACATCATGATCATTTGATGAATTAAATGCTAATTCTTGGGTTTCTTTAGCATCATTAATCATTCTAAGGCCATCTCTTAACCATTGGATTGCAGAACCTGCGACAAAGACACTTCCTTCTAATGCATAATTCACCTTGCCATCAATTCCATAAGCAATAGTCGTTAGTAATCCACTTTTAGACAATATGGGTTTGTTTCCAGTATTCATGACAATGAACGAACCAGTTCCATAAGTGTTTTTAATACTTCCAGCTTCTAGTCCTAATTGACCGAATAACGCGGCTTGTTGGTCACCCGCAATACCAGAAACAGGAATTTGTACACCGTAAAAAGCATAGCCAGCTGTGTAACCATAAATTTCAGATGATGATTTAACACTTGGCAATATTTGATTTGGAATATCCAAAGCCTTTAAAATTTCATCATCCCAACTTAACGTGTGAATGTTATACAACATTGTTCTACTTGCATTGGAATAATCAGTCGCATGGACATGTCCACCAGTTAGTTTCCATAGAATCCAGGTATCAATAGTTCCAAATAAGACATCACCATTTTTTGCCTTTTCTTTAATTCCTTCAACATTATCTAACAACCACTTAATCTTAGTTGCTGAGAAGTACGAGTCGATTACCAAACCGGTCTTTTCATGGATCATATCTGCATAACCCGCTGCTTTTAAATCATTCGCAATATCACTCGTCTGTTTCGATTGCCATACAATTGCATTATGAACTGGTTCACCTGTGATTCTATCCCACATCACTGTGGTTTCTCTTTGGTTGGTAATCCCGATTCCACGAACCTTATAAGGCGGAATTTTGGAGTGAATCAATGCTTCTGAGATAACTGTCTGGACAACATCCCATATTTCATTAGCATCATGTTCAACCCATCCTGATTGAGGGAAAAATTGCGTAATCTCCTTTTGAGACTTACTTACCACCTCGCCACTATGGTTAAAAATCATAGCACGAACACTGGTAGTTCCCTCATCAATTGACATTATATACTGTTCGTTTTGCATTTTATTTCCTCAGTTATTATTTTTCGTCACTTTTTAGTTTACCTGCAACACTGTAGTTACTCTTCTTCATTTCGTTTAAAACAATGTGAACGTGTTCAGCTGGTGCACCAGTGTTCTTTACGATTGCGCTGGTAACGTCCGCAACTAATCCCTTCAACTGTTCTTCGTTTCTTCCTTCGATTAAATCAATATGTACTAATGGCATAATCATTCTCCTAGTCTATAATTTTATTCTGATTATACTTTAGATACTTATATATTTCAATTTTTCAAAAATTTAATGTACAATTATGTAAATGAAACTAACGAGGGAGTGTTTAACATGCTAAAGTTTCCGGAATACGATGCATGTACTAGTATCTTAGTCGGTAAGAAAGCATCCATTGATGGTTCTACCATGATTGGTCGTAATGAAGATTGCAAAGCAACCTGGCCAAAACATTTTGTTGTTCATCCTCATAAGGAATATAAAGAAAAACCAATGTTTAAAGCGCAAGAAAACGCCTTTACAATGGAATTACCTACTGTTAGGGGTAAATACACTGCTACTCCAGAATGGACTAATAAAGAGGGATTATTTGAAGAAGAGGGCATTAATGAATATGGTGTCGCTATGAGCGCTACCGAAAGTGCCTACTCAAATAGTTATGTATTAGGGTTTGATCCACTAGTTGAAGACGGTGTTAGCGAAGCTTCTATTGTCACTGTTGTTCTACCATACGTTAAAACCGCACGTGAGGGAGTTAAACGTCTAGGTGAAATCGTATCAAAACACGGTTCCAGTGAAAGTAACGGTATATTATTCTCAGATCAAGACGAAGTCTGGTACTTTGAAATTGGTTCCGGTCATCACTGGGTCGCCATGCGAATTCCAGATGATTGCTATGCAGTCGTATCAAATCGATTATCCATTCAGAATATCGACTTCGATGATCCTGACAACTTTATGTGGTCAGAAAGCATCATTGATTTCGTAAGAAAAAACCACTTAAACAATTCTAATAACGGTAGCTTTAACTTTAGAGAAATTTTTGGAACTAAAAACGAATCAGACCTATACTACAACAACCCACGTGTTTGGTATGGTCAACGGATGTTCAATCCGGAAATTCAACAAGAACCGGAATCATATGATTTACCATTTGTCAGAAAACCCAGTCGTTTAATTTCAGTTCAAGATGCTAAAGATTTCCTAGCATCACATTACCAAGGAACTCAATTTGATCCAGTTGGTAAAGGTAGTCATGAAGATAAAACCAGATACCGTCCAATCAGTTTAGCAAAAGCACAAGAATCTCACGTCTTACAAATTCGACCAAACTTACCGATTGAAGTTGGTGGTATTCACTGGTTATCAATGGGTGTTGCTGCACAAAGTGTCTTTGTCCCATTCTTCGCTGGAATCAAAGATACTCCACTCGAATACAAAATTGGAAAGTTAACCTATGAGCCCAAATCCGCATACTGGATTTTCAAACTAACTGGAGTGCTATTAGACCCTCATTACAATACCTTCGTTGACGTTGTTGGTGATGTCCAAGAAAAGCTTAATATATACTTCCAACAAAAGATTAATGAAGCTGATATTAAAGCCAATGATTTAGCACCTCAAGAAGTATCTGATTTTGTCACAAAGATCAGTAATGAATGTGCTGAATATGCAATGGACAGTTACAGACATCTATCGTACGAACTAATCTCAAAATCAACTGACTTTTCAAAGTTAAACTATAATACAGACGAAAACCTATAAAATAAAATGGTGGCTTAATTGCCATCTTTTTTTGTACAAAAAAAGAGCAACGCATAAGCGTTGCTCTTCATTTTAGATATAAATTTTATCTTAACGACGACGTGCTTCTTTAATACGAGCAGCCTTACCATGACGTTCGCGTAAGTAGTATAGCTTAGCACGACGTACGGCACCACGACGAGTTACTTCTAATTTAGCAACACGTGGTGAGTGTAGTGGGAAGATACGTTCAACACCTACACCTGAAGTGATCTTACGAACAGTGTAAGTAGCTTGAATACCTGTACCGTGGCGTTTGATAACAACACCTTCGAATACTTGGATACGTTCGTTGCTACCTTCAACAACCTTTACAGATACCTTAACAGTATCTCCGGCTCTAAATTCTGGAACATCACTCTTTAGTTGTTCCGCGTTAATCTTTGAGATTAATTCGTTTTGACGCATAATATAACATCCTCCAACTAGCATTCTTGTCTTTACTTGTTGCAACAGCGGAATACCGTTTTTATTTAACTATAAAAATAGTCAATTAGAATACTAACATAACCACAATTACTTGTAAAGATTATTTTATTCTTCTTCTATTTTTACTTCCGATAATAATTTCTTTTGTAAATCCGTTAATTGACTGTAATCAATTAAGTCAGGGCGTCTAATATATGTTTTTCTTAACGCTTCTTTTTCGCGCCATTCTTCAATCTTTTGATGGTTACCACTAGTCAACACACTTGGTACCGTCATACCCCTAAAATCTGCCGGCCTAGTGTATTGAGGATATTCCAGTAATCCACTTGAGAATGAATCACCTGGTGCTGATTCATCATTACCCAAAACATCAGATAATAATCGAGCAGTTGCATCAATCATCACCATTGCTGGCAGCTCTCCACCGGTTAACACAAAATCCCCCAATGAGTATTCATCAGTAACTAATGTCTTAATTCTTTCGTCATATCCTTCATAGTGACCACAAATGAACGTTAAATGATCTTCCTTAGATAACTTTTCAGCCTCTTTTTGATCAAATTTCTTTCCTGCCGGATCTAACAGAATCACACGCCCCTTAGAAATGCCTTCCTTAGCAGCTTCTTCTTGGGTATGTGACAAAGCATCAAAAATTGGCTGAGCTTGTAGTAACATTCCTGCACCACCACCAAATGGATAGTCATCAACGTTACCATGCTTATTGGTCGAAAAGTCTCTAAAATTAGTAATATTAATATCTAATAATCCTTTATCCTTTGCTTTTCCAAGGATTGAATCACCCAAAGGGCCATCAAACATATCTGGAAACAAGCTTAAGATATCAATTTTCATCGTCGAGCCCCCTAGGAACATCCACAGTAATTACTTCATCGTCTAAATTAACATCTAAGATAACTGAATCAATCTTAGGTAATAATAAATCGGACTTGTTATCACGTGAGACAACCCAAACATCATTGGCACCTGGTGAAAGAATTTCCTTAACGGAACCAATCTTTTGTCCATCAGTATCTAAAACATCTAAACCAATGATTTGGTGATAGTAGTATTCGCCAGGTTGTAAGTCATCACTATCAAGTTGATCTTCAGCAATCTTTAATTCTGAAGGTTTTAAGTATTCAACATCATTAATAGTTGGCTTGTCTTTAAAGTGTAGCAAGATGAAGTTCTTATGAGTTCTAACACCATCGATCACTAACTTTTCGCTCTTAGTATCATTTAAAAACGCATAAACTTCACTACCAACTTTAAAACGTTTTTCAGGGAAATCGGTAATAGACATTACACGAACTTCACCACGAAGTCCCTGAGTATTTACAATCTTTCCAATATTATAAAAGTTCATTATTCATTTCCCCTTTTATGTTAAAAAACTCTTAAACAAAACACCAAGGTTTCATTTAAGAGTTTTTATTCTTACTATCATCAATAATCAGTCTTACGCGCTTATCACCAGAAACACGAGCACTATAAACAATCGTACGAATTGTTTGTGCTACATGGCCCTTTTTACCGATAATTCTACCGACATCGGCAGGATTGGTAACAAGATGATATTCATAGAAACGATCCGATTCACTATGATCGATAGCAACATCCTCTGGATATTCCACCAGTGGTTTTACGATTTTTTTAATCAGCTCATCAAAATTAGTCATAACTCGATATCACTTATTTCTTAGAGTATTTAGCTTCATGATATTTCTTCATGATACCAGCATCAGATAGTAAGTTACGTACAGTATCTGAAGGTTGTGCACCCTTGTTTAACCATTCGAAGATATCTTCTTCTTCTAGTTTAACAGTACTTGGTTGAGTTAATGGGTTGTAAGTACCAACAGTTTGGATGAAACGACCATCACGAGGGCTACGTGAATCAGCAACTACAACACGGTAGAAAGGACGCTTCTTTGAACCCATTCTCTTCAAACGAATTTTAACAGACATTAATAAACACCTCCTGTATTTCTTTTAACGATATTAAATATAACAGTTATTTAGATGCTTGTAAAGGTTTTTTTCTTTACACCATGATTTTTTTACTGAAAATCAGATAAAAAAGCACTTTTGGCAAGTTGATCCATATATTTTTCGTTATTAATAACAAAATTATGGACGCTTTGATAGTCATCAAAATCAATTTTGACATTCTCAAATATCTTATGTTTCACTAGCTCCTTTGCTAGATTAACATCATTAACTGATATCTTTGCCACAAATGGTGAATCTTCATAAATCTCATCCCAAGAATTAAGCAGTAGTGCCTTTGCTCTTTTAATATTGATATTATTATTAATTGCCATTTTTAATATATCCGGTTTTAACATTTTATCACATCCTAATTTGGTCTAAATATAAGACGTTGGCTTTTTGATTACGTACTGATAACTCGTCTTTGTAATCCAATAATACCCAGATTATCTTCAAGTTTTGTTGGCTCAAATATTGTTCACCCTTACCATCAGTGAAGACGATGCATCCCTGCCTAGATAATTTATGCTCATTAATATAGTCAACAATTCTTTGATACTTGGTACCACCTTGTAATAAACGTTTATTTGCTAAAAGATTATTGTTAATCGCATGAACTTCCACATCAAATGTATAGCAATTAACCTCGATATTTGGAATCGATTGAATTGCTTCAACGACACTAACCATATTTGCGTACTGATCATCATTAATTGAACCCGAACTATCAATAAAAACATTCACATACTCACTTTTCCTTATGATTCTTCCTGCGATATCCATACGATATGGCTGTCTTCGATTAAAACGGTTATAAGTCTTCTTTCGTCTATTACGCTTATTTCCAGTAATCATTCTTACGATTTGCTGCAAATTTATTCTATGCATTACAACGGACTTAATCTGCTTATCAACTGACATTGAAAGTTCACCACGATATTGACTATGAGCATCCCTTAGTAGTCTGTCGATTGATTTTTTTCTTTGTTCATAATCTTGATTACTAATATTGCCTTCATCATCAAAGTATCGATGATCATCAACAATTCGTAAATTATCATTATCTAATTTACCAACACCATCTTGTCGATCCTGACTAAACAAATCATAAAGCTGCTTAGCGTATTGACTTGAATCCAAATTTGGTTTCATATTGAGATTGTATTGATAATTAATTTTGTCTAATGTCCATCCCTTAGAATAAACATCTGAAACGTATTGGTTAACGGCCACATCAGCGGCGACGTCGTTCAATTGGCTGTGCTTAAGATATCTGAGGGGATGCAGCCACACTATATGCATAACTAGATGCTCTAGTATAGCAATCAGGTCATTAGGACCTTCAACATCGTCTTTTAAATGACTGGGATTATATACCAATTCCAATTGATTATTTGACCACTTCAATGCTAGAAATGTATCAATAGTATTATCTGCATCTCTGTTTAAATGGAGTAAAATTTCACCATAAAAGCTCTTATTACGAATTAAGTATAAAATCCCTTGGGCAATTATTCCATCCATCTCAATTAAATTATTTTGCTTTGAATCCTTATGAATTAGGTCGTAAATATCACTATTAAGTGTCATATTAATCACCTGTATGCATTAAAACTAATCTGGGTTAACTCATCATATAACTGTTTAGCAGCTAAACTCGTTTCTGACTTGTTGTATATGTCGTCGATTAATCCAGTGTCGTTAATCAATATTCGAGCAATCGCGTATTGACCGTCTGAACTTAGTAAATCAATAAATGTTTTGAAACGGTAACAAATGTCATCGCTTAATGTTGATACTGATTTTACGTATTCACTAACTAATGATTGTTTAGCAACCTCATCTTTAGATGCAAGTTTATCAACGACATCTTGTAAATTATCGTTTAAATTAATCTTATCGTCGCCTGATTTATGCATAAATTTAATAAATGATTCTGCAATAGAAGGTCCCACGTTTCCTGAAATAACCTCTTTTAAAATATCTTCATCATAGTCGTCATTGTATTGATTAACGATATTTGAAACGCGTTGCCAAGATCTAGGAGTTGGTTTTATTTCATCGTTACCTTGGTCTAAAAGTAAGTTATTTTCGTTAATAAAATTAATGACTTGTTGATTAATCTGATTATCTTTGGCCCAATCTAGCCAATCATTTACGTCTGTTCGCATGTTAACGCGTACAGTTCTATCAGTAATGGCATCGTCACTAGCATAAACATCATAATTAGCATTCATGTCATCTGGATTTTCAGCAATAATGATGTGGACTTGCTTTGGTAACACCACCGAATTAATGCGGCGTTGTAATACTAAATTCATTAGCTCACTTTGTACATCAGAAGTTCCACGATTAAATTCATCTAAGAACCAATAGATTGGTTTATCTGGATTAGCCTCAGCATATTTAATAATTTCAATAATCGTGTGAGAGTAACCGAATTTAACATCTGCTAGTGTTCCATACTTGTCAGTCTCAATAAATGACTTATTAGTAAGTGGTGGCACTGGGATAGCCAAATCCCCTTTCTCAGATAAACTCACGACTGTGGTAAATAATTTAGCACAATTTTGTTCAGCTAATCGATTTACTAATGCCGACTTACCGATTCCAGCAAGACCAACAATATTGGCGACTGCACCACTTTTTTCAATTAAATCTACTGCTTGCATTGTCTTAATAAAACCTAAAGCCATTCAAATCCCTCCTAAAAAAGACACAACTACCCAGGGTAATTATGTCTTTTCCATTACTTACGCTTCTTGTTACGTTTGCGCTTGTTTTTATTCATTTTCTTACTAATTTTTCTACTCATGCGTTTCATTGCCATTTGTGAAATCTTTCCACCTAGGCCGCCACCCATTCCTGGCATTGAAGGCATACCATCCATACCCATGTTACCCATCATTTGTTCCATACCAGACATGTTACCATTAGACATCTTATTCATCATGTCCTTCATTTGATTAAATTGCTTAATCATACGGTTAACTTCTTGAATTGGACGTCCACACCCACGTGAAATACGACGTCTTCTTGATGGATTTAATAAATCAGGGTTATTACGTTCTTCATAGGTCATAGAATATATTATTGCCTTGATGTGTTCTAAATCCTTAGGATCCATATTAACATTCTTCAAGGCAGGATTATTAGCCATACCCGGAATCATCTTCATAATTTCATCCAAAGGACCCATCTTTTGAATTTGTTCTAGCTGATCTAAGAAGTCTTCAAACCCAAAAGTGTTGTTTTGCATCTTTTCAGCTAATTCTTTGGCTTGTTTTTCATCATAATCGTTTTGAGTCTTTTCGATTAATGATAGAATATCACCCATTCCAAGGATACGAGAAGCCATACGGTCTGGATGGAAAACATCAAGTGCTTCCATCTTTTCACCTTGTCCCACAAACTTAATTGGTTTTTGGGTTACTTCACGAATTGAAAGGGCAGCCCCACCACGGGTGTCACCATCTAACTTAGTTAAAACAACACCAGTAATATCTAATGCATCGTTAAAACCTTCTGCGGTATTAACGGCATTTTGACCAGTCATTGCGTCAACAACCAATAGAATTTCGTCGGGATGAGTCAATTCCTTAATGTTCTTTAATTCGTCCATTAAGTCTTCATCAATTTGTAAACGACCAGCAGTATCAATTAATACGTAGTCATTATGGTCTTGCTTAGCCTTATCCATCCCATTTCTAACAATTTCAACTGGATCAACGTCAGTTCCTTGTTGGAAAACAGGAACATCGATTTGTTTACCAACTGTTTCCAATTGGTCGATGGCAGCTGGACGGTAAACGTCGGCTGCAATTAGTAATGGACGTGCATTTTCTTCTTTTTTAAGTTTTAAAGCTAATTTACCAACAGTGGTAGTTTTACCTGCCCCTTGTAAACCAGCCATCATGATTACAGTTGGAATCTTTTCAGATTTGTTCAATGGTACTGCTTCTTCACCCATTGTTTTTGTTAATTCTTCATTAACAATCTTTACAATTTGTTGAGCCGGGTTCAATCCTTCCAAGACTTCCGCTCCACGAGAACGTTCTTGAACACGCTTAACAAAATTTCTTACAACTGTGAAGTTAACATCGGCTTCAAGTAAAGCAAGTCTAATTTCACGCATAGTTTCTCTTAAGTCAGCTTCAGAAACTTTACCTTTACCACGTAAATTACGCATTGCTTTTTGAAGACGTTCTGTTAATCCTTCAAATGCCATTTATTTCACCACTTTCATTTTTCTTCAGTTATTTCTAAATCGTCAACTAATTGATTTAGTTGATCATCATTTGGATAGTTATCCTTAACGTAATTTCTAATTGCATCAGTTTGTTTATTTCTTTTCACAAAATCTGCATATAAGTGAAGTTGTTCTTCATATTTTTCCAGAATTACTTCTGTTCTTCTTATGTTATCATACACAGCCTGTCTACTGACATTAAACTCTTCAGAAATTTCTCCCAATGAGTAATCATCAGCATAATAAAGTTGAATATAACTATCTTGCTTATTTGTTAATAATGGACGATAAAATTCAAATAAAGAGTTAATTCGATAATTTTTTTCCATTTCCAATTAAATCAAGTCCTTTCAGCTCAGACTATTTAATTAGACCCTTAAATAATCCATATACAAAGTCATTTGCATTAAATTCTCTTAAATCTTCTACCTTTTCACCTAAACCAACGTACTTAACTGGAACGTGAAGTTCGTTCCTAATTGCTAAAACAATTCCACCCTTAGCAGTACCGTCTAGCTTAGTTAGTACGATTCCGGATACATCAGTTGTTTCCTTAAATAGCTTAGCTTGGTTTAAGGCATTTTGCCCAGTGGTTGAATCTAGAACTAATAACACTTCATGAGGAGCGTCTGGAATTTCTCTAGTTAATACTTTCTTCATCTTAGCAAGTTCGTTCATCAAGTTAACCTTGTTTTGTAATCTACCAGCAGTATCTACGAACAAAATATCATAGTTTTCATCTTTAGCCTTATGAACTGCTTCATAAACAACTGCAGATGGATCACTTTGTTCAGGCTTTTTGACGATATCAACACCATCACGTTTTGCCCATTCATCTAATTGTTGAATAGCACCAGCTCTAAATGTATCTGCGGCAGCTAATAATACTTTCTTACCCTGTTTCTTGTACATATTAGCCATCTTACCGATGGTAGTAGTCTTACCAACACCATTAACTCCCACAAATAAAATAACGGTTGGACCTTGAGCAGCAAAATGAATTTCAGTGTTTTCATTATTACCATTTTGATCATAGATATCAATCATCTTTTGAATAATAACGTTTTGAACATCGTCTTTACTCTTGGCATTTTGTAACTTTACTTCATCCCTTAATTGGTCAGTTAAATTAACGGCCATATCAAAACCAACGTCTGATTCAATTAGAGTATCTTCTAAGTCTTCGAAGAAATCTTCATCAACACTTCTAAAGTTAGCAAATAAACGATTTAGTCGTTCACCAAATGTACTTCTAGATTTTTCTAGTCCTTCAGTAAACTTAGTTTGGTCATCTTCAACTGTCTTTTCAGAAGAAGGTTGTTCTTCAACTTTTTCTTCATCAGCATTGTCATCAACGTCTGAATTTTTTGAATCTTCTTGGTCAGATTGTTGCTGTTGTTCTCCATTAGTTACAGTTTCATGTTCACTAACTTTGTCAACGCTATCATCTGTTTTTGGTTCATCGTCAACAGCGGCATCAGTTTCATCGTTTTTTACTTCTTCAACTTTACTATTGTTGTTTTCTTCTTCGTTATTACGCTTTTTAAAAATATCAAATAATCCCATAGTTTATTCCTCCGCGGCATTAAATTTATTTAGGTTAGCTGTAACCACTTTAGAAACTCCGGAATTTTGCATTGTAACTCCATACAACGTATCAGCATAAACCATCGTTTCTTTTCTATGTGTGATAACGATAAATTGAGTTCCATCGTCTAATTTAGTCATGTATCGAGCGTATCTATCGACGTTTTCTGCATCCAAGGCGGATTCAGCTTCATCTAAGATACTGAAAGGTACTGGTTTAACTTTTAAAACGGCGAAAAGTAATGCAATGGCAGTTAATGCTTTTTCTCCTCCTGATAATAGAGACATGTGACGATACTTCTTACCAGGTGGTTGTGCCATAATTTCAATTCCAGTAGTTAACAAATCATTTGGATCCGTGAGTAATAACTTTGCTTTTCCACCACCAAAAATTTCGTTATAAACTTTCGAAAATTGGGTAGCGATTGCATCGAAAGTATCTTTAAATTTCTTTTCAACTGTAACATCAATCTTATTCATGGTATCAGTTAGTTGTTGGCTAGAATTCTTCAAATCATCTGATTGTTGTACTAGGAATTCGTATCGTTTTGATACCTCTTTGTACTCATCAATTGCAGATACATTAACAACACCTAGATGGTCGATTGAACGACGCAAATCTTCGATATGAGCCTTAATATTATCGATGGTATCGTTGACAACAATATCATCAATTTCATTTAGGTTAACCTCATACTTACCAATTAGTTGTTGTTTTAGACTAGCAAGTTGCTTTTCCAATTGATCAAACTTGTTAGTTTGTTTATTTAGATAATTTTGTTGATTAACAGAGTCCATTGTTTGCTTATCAATTTGGTCTTCAACTTGTTTGATTTCAGCTTGATGCTCATCAATGGATTCTTTGCATTCTTGTAGATTACTTTGAATAACCTGGATTTGTTGGTTAACTAACTTAATTTCATCATCTTGGTTTACGGAAAGCATATTATTACTAATTGCTTCGTTTAACCCATCAATGTTTTCTTTTTCGTCATCAATATCAGCATCTAATCGGTCAAAATCTTCAATTAGATTTGCCTTTTGGTCACGCAAATTGGATAGTTTTTCCTTCAATACAATCAACTTTTCACGCGTTGATTGTACCTTTGAAGAGTTATTATCCTTCATTGACTCAAAAGTTGCAATCTTTTCTTGAATATCTTTTGATTTGGTCTGATTATTTACTAAATCAATATTCAATTGTTCCTTTAGCTTCTTGTTTTGACGTTGCTTTTCATCAATATCATCGTCAAACAATCCACCATTAGACATTCTGATTGCCTTTAGTTCACGTTGCTTTCTAACTAAAGATTCCTTAGCAAAGGTCAATTTATTATTAATTGAGTCTAGTTGACCATCGTATTGACGCTTGTTGTCATAGAAAGAATCTGATTTAGCATTTAACTCTTTTAGTTGATCTTGTAATTCTACCAAATTAGTTTCAGTTTGCTTGGCGACCTCTTGGCTATCCTTAAATTGCTTTTCTAATTCTTCTAACTTATTCTTTTGGGTCAATACACCATCATATTGACGTTTGTTAGAACCACCAGTGATTGAACCACCAGCATTAACGATTTCACCGCTTAGGGTCACAATTCGGTTAGAATGTCTAATCTTGTTACTAATATCGGTAGCAGTATGTAAATCTTTAACGATTAAAACATTACCTAGCAAATGACTAGTAACTGATTTAAGTTTCTCATTAATTTGAACCAATTCGTTGGCTAAACCAATGAATCCATCGCTATTTTGACAAGTACTTAAAACGTTATTGTTGACGCTGCGTTGTGAAATTTCATTAACGGGCAAGAAAGTTGCTCTTCCTAAACGATTATCATTTAAAAACTTAACCGCTTGTCTAGCAGAATCATTGTTAGTGACCACAATTTGTTGTAATTGATTGCCTAAAGCAGTTTCAATTGCTGTGGTATATTCAGCAGGTACTTTGATAAAGTCGGAAACCGAACCCAATACCCCATTAAGGCGATCTTTATTGTTTAACACACTTTGGGCACCACGATAAAAGTTACTGTGGTCATTTTGTAAATTATTCAAACTGTTATATTTAATTTTTAGGTTTTGCGTATCTTCTAATTGCTTGTACCAAGTTGCTTGTTGATCATCTACTTGTTTCTTTAGACCATTCACTTGAGCTTGATAGTCGTTAAAGTCTCTTTGCACCTTTTGAACTTCTTCGCTCTTCTTGTTATATGCTTGATTTAACTTTTCAACTGATTGTTCCAATTGATTGATTTCTTCATTTACTCCAGAAATCTTTTGACGATTGGAATCGTTTTGAACATCAGCTTGCTTTTGGGTCTTTTCTAAGTAAGTAGATTCATTGTTAACATTAGCAATCTTTTGCATAATTGCTAGATATTCACCACGAGCATCTTCATACTCTGCCTTTTTATCAGCAATCATTTTGTCAATCTTATCTTCATCGATTTCTTCAAGATATTGTTTATGATTATCTATTTCTTGATTTAAATGGTCGATTTCAGAGTTGATTTCTTTTTCTTTTGTTTGTAAATCAGAAACTTGTGAATTTAACTTTTCTAAGTTGGCCTTATGTTCCTTCAAACTAGTCTTTTTAAATTCAATTTCTTGTTTTGAAAGATTTTGTTGACCAGATAATTGTTCAATCTTCTTAGAGTAGTTCAAAAGATTATCTTGTTGTTCTTCCTTTTTGGTTAGAAGCATCTCTAATTGTTCATTCAATGACTTCTTTTGACTGGTAAGCTCATTTAAGTGTTTGTTAATGTCTTCAACATTTTGCTTTTCTTCAACAATAATTGCCTTGGTATTATTCCATTCAGCACCAACTTGATTTAATTCAAGAGCAATTCTTGAAACATCATACTTTTTGAATTCTTTTTTCAAATCCAAATACTTAATTGCGGTTTCACTTTGCTCTTTTAATTGGTCATTTCGATCTTTAAGTTCAAAAATAATGTCTTCGACTCTATCAAGGTTTTCATGAGTTTGTTGAAGCTTTAAGTTGGCATCATGTTTTTGTTGTTTGTACTTATAAACACCGGCTGCTGTTTCAATAATAGAACGACGATCTTCAGGCTTACTGTTAAAAATATCTTCAACACTACCTTGAGAAATGATTGAAAATGAACCAATTCCCATCCCTGTGTCCATAAATAAGTTATTGATATCCTTCAATCGACATTCAGAATTATTAATCAGGTATTGGCTTTCTCCACTACGATACAAACGTCTTGTAATGATAATTTCTGAATACGAACTATTAATGTACTGGTCAGTATTGTCCAAGGTTAACTTAACTTCAGCACGATTGACCGGTTTGTGGGTACTAGAACCAGAAAAAATAACGTCGGACATCTTTGAACCACGTAAAGTCTTAGAAGATTGTTCCCCGAGTACCCATCTGATAGCTTCTATAACGTTACTTTTACCACTACCATTAGGACCAACAATCGCAGTTAAACCATCTGTAAAGTTAATGGTTGTTTTGTTTGCAAAGGATTTAAATCCAGCAATCTCTAATGATTTTAACTTCAAAGTGATTTCCCCATCCTGTTTTTATTCTGTAAGGTTTTTAATTGCCTTCTTAGCAGCACCTTGTTCTGCATTCTTCTTGGAGTGACCTAAGCCAACACCTTTTTCAACACCGTCAATTGTAACAGATACCTTAAAACGACGGTCATTTTCGGGACCATTTTCGTCCAATAAGTGATATTCAATATCAACAGGCCCATTTGATTGTGCTAATTCTTGTAATTCAGTTTTGTGATCAAAGAATTCGTCAAACCATCCATCATCTAATTTAGGGAAAATTACTTGATGACAAAACTTAACTACAGGTTCCATTCCTTGGTCAAGGTAAACCGCACCAATGAATGATTCAAAAATATCACATAGTAATGAATCTCTAGTTCTGGCTTGAGCCTTTTCTTCACCCTTGCCTAAACGAATGTATTTATCAAATTCACATTCTCTAGCAAAACTACTAAAGCTGTGTTCATTTACCATTGCAGCTCTTAATCTAGTTAAACGTCCTTGTGGTAAATTTGGATAACGCTTGTAAATGTATTCTGATACTACTAGTTCGTAAACAGCATCACCCAAAAATTCAATTCGTTCATAAAATTTTAAATTCTTACCTGGATGTTCATTAACGTATGAAGCTTGAGTAAAGGCTTCATCTAATAATGATTCATCCTTAAACTTAATGTTAAATCGTTTTTCTAATAAATCATCAAATTCTTTTTCCAAGTCTTTCCCTCCAGTGAATAATACAACAAAAGACGATTACTATTGAGTAATCGCCTTTTTAATTATTTGTTATCAGCGTTAGACATAACGTAGTCTACAGCTTCATCAATAGTCTTAATGTTTTCTGCATCTTCATCTGAGATATCAGTACCAAAAGTACTTTCTAGAGATAATACAAACTCAACAAAATCAATCGAATCAGCGTCTAAATCATTTTGAAAGTTTAAATCACCTTTAATGGTATCTCTATCAATGCTGAATTGATCAGCAACCATATCAGCAATTTTGTTAAATACTTCTTCTTTTGTCATAATCTATCTCCTTAAAATCGTAATTGATAAGTCTAATTATAACAGATTTTTAGTTATTTTTGGCGTTTTGTTTGATTTGTTGCATATCGTCAGAATGCTTGTCAAAATATTCAACAACGTCATCAATAGTCTTATTATCAATCATTGTCTTAATTTGGAAAATAGTGTTCTTGATTGTAACAGCTTCACTACTACCGTGAGCCTTAACAACAGGAGCCTTAGTACCCATTAATACAGCACCACCATATTGTGAGTAATCCATTTCCTTACCAATCTTCTTGAATGTTGGCTTGAGCATTAAAGCACCAACTTTTGACTTAACACCACCAGACATAATTTCACCCTTGATTAAAGTAAGCAATGAAAGAGCAGTTCCTTCGATTGCCTTCAATGCGGCATTCCCAGTGAAACCATCAGTAACAACAACATCAGCAGCACCATTTAATAATTCACGTGATTCAACGTTACCAATAAAGTTTAGGTTTTCATCCTTAGATAGCATTTCGTTAGCTGCCTTATGTAATGAGTCACCTTTATCTGCTTCAGTACCGTTATTTAATAAACCAATACGTGGATTTTCAATATGTCTAACAGTTTCAGCATAGTACTTACCCATAAATGCATATTGATATAGGTTAAATAGTTTTGATTCAGCGTTAGCACCAACATCTAGCATAACAAAGTTATCATGATCTTCGTCATTTACGATAGGTAAAGTGGTTGCAAGACCTGGACGATCAATTCCTTTAATTCTACCAATAATGAATAGACCAGCAGCTAGGATAGCACCAGTGTTACCAGCTGAGAAGAATGCGTCTGCTTCTTTATCTTTAACAGCTTGAGCAGCCATGTCTAGACTTGAGTTTTTCTTCTTCATAACAGCCTTAACAGGTTCTTCACCCATTTCGATAATTTCGTCAGATTGAACTAGTTCAATTCTTTCTTCGTTTTGAATTAATGGTTTAACTTTATCGATTTGACCGAATAACTTGAATTCAATATCAGGATATTGGTCTCTTGCCATTTCTACCCCTTTAACAACTTCTAATGGGGCGTTGTCTCCACCCATGGCATCAATTGCGATTTTCATTTATAAAACTCCTTTAATCAAACATTTTCTTATTATTTTTTTGGTGAACGTAACTATATAATTTACTATACATTGGATTGTTTTGCCAATCATTTGTACTTACGATTTGAATTGCCTCTTGTTGAGCAACACTTAGCATCGTTAAATCTGCAACCGGATCTCCTACCTTAAAATCAGGCAGACCAGATTGTGCTTTTCCCATGATATCACCAGGTCCCCTTAATTCTAGGTCCTTTTGCGATATAACAAAACCATCGTTACTTTCAACCATGACATTCATACGTTTAACACCCGTCTCTGTTTTGGGATCAGACACTAATAAACAGTATGACTGACTACTTCCTCTACCAACTCGACCTCGTAATTGATGTAACTGAGCCAATCCAAAATGATCAGCATTAAAGACTATCATCATAGTGGCATTGCTAACGTCCACACCTACTTCAATAACTGTCGTAGAGACCAAAATTTGAAACTCATTGTTTTTAAATTCTGTCATCACCAAATTTTTATCTTCATCTTTCATTCTACCATGAAGTAGACCAACTTTGAATTCTGGTTCAAACATATCCTTAAAATTTTCATAGATGTTAATGGCATTCTTCATGTCGACAGCTTCTGATTCTTCAACTAATGATGTTACCACGTAAATCTGTTCTCCGGAATTCAATCGTTCTTTGATAAAACCAACAGAATTCTTGAATTGTCCTTCCTTAATCCATGCTGTTTTAACCGGTTGGCGACCGTTAGGTAATTCATCAATAATTGAAACATCCATTTCTCCGTATGATGTAATGGCTAATGTTCTGGGAATTGGGGTTGCAGTCATTGCTAAAACGTTAGTTCCATCGTTTTTCTGTCTTAATTTGGCACGTTGGTTTACACCAAAACGATGCTGTTCGTCAATAATGGCTAAACCTAAATTCTTGTATTCAACACTATCTTGAATCAAAGCATGAGTTCCTATAACCAAATTAATTTCGCCAGACTTAATTCTTGGTAAAAGCTCTTTTCTGGCTGCCGGTTTAGTATCACCGGTTAACAAAGCAACATTTACTTTTGTATCTTTAAAGAGTGTTGCTAGTTTATTGGCATGTTGTTCAGCTAATATTTCAGTCGGTGCCATTAAGGCCGCTTGATATCCACCATCAATACATGCCAAGATTGATAAAGCAGCCACAATTGTTTTACCAGAACCTACATCCCCTTGAAGCAAACGATTCATCTGACGAGTCGATGATAAGTCATTTTGAATTTCATTTATCACACGTTGTTGTGCATTTGTTAATGAAAATGGAAGTTGGTTAATAAAAGCATCCATATCAGATTGACTAAACTTAATGGCTAAACCAGCATCCTTTTGTTCTTCACTCTTTAGTGCCTGCAAACGCATTTGAAATAAGAAGAACTCATTAAACTTCGCAGTTCTTCTGGCTAGGTAGGCATCCTTAGTATCATTGGGGAAGTGCATATCTTTAATGACTTGTTTTTGTGACTCCAACTTATATTTTTCAATAATATCTTCTGGAATTACATCATCAATTACATCCTTATATTCATCAAAAGCCAACTTCACCAAATCACTGATTGTCTTTTGACGAATATGCTTATTAGCGGGATAAATCGGATTCATTTCATTACCATCAACCGAAGATAAGATTTTAATTCCAGATAATGATGCCTTGGCCTTATCAAAACGTCCGTAAATCAGAACTTCTTTTCCAACAGGAAGCTGTTTCTTTAACCATGGTTGATTAAAAAAAGTGACCTTTACAACATCATTATCAACCAATAGTCTTATGTTTAATATATTTCTTTTTCTACCAAAGTGTGCAACCACTGGATCAGCTGCAATCTTACCCTTAATTGTTACTTTTTCTTGGTCTTCGATTTGTGATAAATCTTTAACTTGAAAATCATCGTATCTAAATGGGTAATATGTTAATAAATCATATATAGTATCGATACCCAATTCATCCAATGCTTCGACCTTTTTAGGACCAACACCCTTTAAAACGGAAACACTATCGTTTAAATCTTTCAACATATCACCTCATTTTACTTATGTAATAAAAAAATCGGAGAAAACTCCGACATTTTATTCAACAGAAATTAAGTATGGATAGACTGGCTGTCCTCCAGGATGAACTTCAACTTCTAGGTCAGCATCAATTGATTCAACTTGTTCAGCTAGTTCATCAGCCTGATTTTGTGTCATTCCTTCACCATAAATAATGGTTACGACTTCACTGTCTTCATCAAGCATTTGCTTAATCATATCAACAGTAGTTTCATTTAGATTATCTTTAACAACCTTAATCTTACCATCGATAATTCCCATGTAATCATCTTTCTTGATTTTAACACCATCAATTTCAGTGTCTCTAACGGCGTTAGTAACATCTCCACTAATTACAGTGTCTAACATATCTTCCATTTCAGATACGTTATCATCTAGGTTAGCATCAGGATTGAAAGAAAGCATTGTTGTTAAACCTTGTTGAATTGTCTTAGCATGAACAATTTTAACAGGGATTTCGGCAACATCAGCAGCTTGTTGAGCAGCCATGAAAATATTACCGTTATTTGGAAGAATAATTGCTTTCTTAGCGTTGCTATTATTAATAGCATCTAGGATGTCTTGAGTACTTGGGTTCATGGTTTGACCACCCTTAATAACATCTGTAACACCTAGACTGGTAAATAGTTCACCAATTCCGTCTCCAGAAGCCACTGCAATAATTGCTGTTTCTTTTGGTTCTGACTTAGTTTCTTTCTTAGATTCATCGTCTTTTTCAATAATTGTTTCTTGTTGTAGGCGCATATTGTCAATCTTCACGTTGGCTAAGTCACCAAACTTTTGGCCCCATGAAATAACTTCACCAGGTTGTTCAGTATGAACATGGACCTTAACAATTTCATCATCATTAACAACTAATAATGAGTCACCTAAACCGGCTAAATGATTATAGAACTTATCGTAATCGAAGTTGTATTCAACTTCCTTACCACGACCAATTCTGACCATGATTTGAGTACAGTATCCAAACTTAATGTCGTCTGGGTTCAACTTACCTTGTGCACTTTCATGACTTTGTTCATGACTTGCATCAATCATTTGATCCATTTCACCAGTATTCGGTTGGTGACTTGCTTCAATTTCTCGCCCATTTAAAACATCACTAAATGCTTTAACAACGAAAACTAAACCTTGTCCACCTGAATCAACAACACCAACTTGTTTCAATACTGGTAACAAATCAGGTGTTGATTGAAGAGCTTGTTCAGCAGCATCAGCTAAAATATCAAATAATTCAGCTAAATCATCTGTATTTGATCTTTGACCTGCTTCAGAAATCCCTCTAATAACCGTTAGAATTGTTCCTTCAGTTGGCTTCATAACTGAACCATACGCTGTTTTTTCACTATTTTTAAAAGCTTCTACAATGTCTTGAGCAGAAAGATTATCCTTTTCAGCAACAGACTTTGAAAAACCTCTAAAAATTTGTGACAAGATAACTCCAGAGTTACCTCTGGCTCCCATCAATAGCCCTTTAGCTAATGATTGAGATAATTCTCCAACAGATTCACTAGTATCACGACTAACGTAATCAGCCCCACTTTGGAAAGACATACTCATATTAGTACCAGTATCACCATCTGGAACTGGGAAAACATTAAGTGAGTTTATAAATTCTGCATTATTATTAAGGGTAGTAGCAGCGGCTTGCACCATTTGATCAAATTTTGATCTATCTATATTTGAAATAGACACAAAAATGAACCTCCTTTTAGTCTAGAACTCTTACACCTTGAACAACGACATTAACAGAACTTGCACTAATGCCAAGCATAGATTCCAAATTGTACTTAACCTTGCTTTGAACATTTTTACATACTTCTGAAATTTTAGTACCGTAGCTAACAATGATATTTACTTCAATTGCAACATCATTATCTTGTTGTGTTACCACAACTCCACGGGAATAATTATCTTTTTTCAAAATATCGTTTACATTGTCTCGAATTTGATTTTTACTTGCCATACCAACAACTCCGTAGTTATCAGTAGCAGCTCCACCAACTACGGTGGCAATTACATTGTTATCAATATCAATTAATCCATAATCAGTTCTCATTTTTACGGCCATCACAATAGCCTCCTTAAAAGATAGATTTCTTAATATATTCGTAATATAATATTACCACATGTTTAAAAAAAGCTAAAGTATTGATATAATGAATAGCGAAGGCTGTCAAGTATATTCACTTGAAAGAAAAGCATTGCAAAACAGGCTTCAATATGCTAAGTTATTAGAGTGAGATGTAATAAAAGCAACGCTTTTGACTAGAAATCAATTAAAGGAGGAATTTACCAATGGCTAAAGATTTTATTAATGGTAAAAGAACTCATTATGGTAACAAACGTTCCCATGCTTTGAATTCTTCACGTCGTAGCTGGAAGCCAAATCTACAAAAGGTTCGTATCCTTGTAGATGGAAAGCCTAAGAAAGTTTGGGTTAGTGCCCGTACTCTAAAATCAGGTAAAGTTACTCGTGCCTAACAATATTTAAGTCTGACTCTTAATGTCAGACTTTTTTTATACCCTAAATAACAAAAAGAGAACTGAAATATAATCAGTTCTCTTTTGCTATGCATCTTTACTTTGAATCACACATAATACTCCATCATCAAAATCGAAGTGACATTTATCACCATCGAATTGATTACTGGAATAAGCAAACGGTCTTTCAACATAGTAGTTATCCAGTTTATATACCGCATCATGAATTGATAAGTGCATCGCATTCATTGGAATAAATGCTAAGTAATGCATCATATCAATCTTTTTAATTTCATGTGCTCCGGGAATAAAGTATTGAATTACATTTTGTTTATCGATAATTCTAATTTTTTCAACGACATCCCTAAATTTAGGTTCAGTAGCCAATAAGTAGTTAGAAATAAAGTGATCAATTCTACCACCAGTGGCGCCAAAGATATTAATAACATCAGCCTTTAATTCATCAGATGCAATCTTTAATGCTAGTTGGGTATCAGTATAGTCTTTATCTGGATTATAAGTTCGAATATCAGAAACATTGTTTGAAATAATTTCAAATTCCAATTGATCCATTGAATCAAAATCACCAATGGAAATTAATGGTGTAATTCCCATTTTAACTAACCACACATTTCCTCGATCGACTCCAATCCAATCGCCATCGATTTCGCCTTGTCTTAAACTATCAGGCCATAAATCTGTGGGCCCACCGACTAATAAATTGATCGTTTTCATAATTATTTAGTAGCTTCCTTAATTGCTTGAATTCTTTCAGAAGGATTTTCAGCACCGAATACGTATGAACCAGCAACTGCAACAGTTGCACCAGCCTTAGCAGCAGCTTTAACAGTTTCATTGTTAACTCCACCATCAATTTCGATGTCAAAGTCGTATCCTTCAGCCTTCTTAATATCATCTAATTGTTTAATCTTCTTAACAGTTTCGTCTAGGAACTTTTGACCACCAAATCCAGGGTTAACTGTCATTACTAAAACTTGGTCAACCATGTATAGTACTGGTTTGATAGCTTCTACGGGAGTGCCTGGGTTAATTACTACCTCAGCCTTAACACCCTTGTTCTTAATCATTTGAAGAGCACGGTGAATGTGTGGAGTTGCTTCAACGTGTACACCAATAATGTCAGCACCCTTGTCTGCAAATTCGTCAACGAATCTTTCAGGGTTAACTACCATCAAGTGAACATCTAGTACTAAGTTAGAAATCTTTCTAATTTGTGGAACCCAGTTTGGACCGTATGAAATTGCTGGCACAAATGAACCGTCCATTACATCAATGTGTAATAGTTCTGCGTCCTTTTCAACTTTTTCAATATCTCTTTGTAGGTTTAAGTAATCTGCACTTAAGATTGATGGTGCTACTTTAATCATTATTAATTCCTCATTTCTTTTTATTGTAAATTGGTTTTTTATTCTTTAATAAATCATATAACTGAACATAATCATGATAACGTTCATGTGATAGTTCATCTTCATCCAACATTGCCTTAATTGCACAACCAGGTTCGTTGATGTGAACACATCCCCTGAATTTACATCTATCAGCATTTGCTCTGAATTCAGGAAAGTAATCCCTTAGTTCTTCAGGTCTGATATCAAAAGCTTCGTAAGATGAGAAACCGGGTGTATCAGCTACTAATCCATTATTAATTTGAATAAAACTGACTTTTCTAGTTGTATGTTTACCACGGTTTAATGCCATGGAAATTTCACCGGTTGCTAAGTTTAAATCAGGAGATATTTGATTCAACAATGTTGATTTACCAGCACCGGTCTGACCCATAAAGACAGTTTCTTTATTTTCAAATAACGATTTAATTTCATTAACTGATTCAGCTTTATCCTCGCTGTTGCTAGGAAGGATAACCTTATATCCAGCTTGTTCATACACCTTCTTAACACCTTTAAAGTACTCAAACTGTTTATCATCTAATAAATCAGTTTTAGTAAAGTAAATGATTGGAGTAATTTTGTTAATTTCAACCGCAACTAATTGACGGTCTAACAAGTTATATGAAAAATCTGGCTGAACAGCCGAAGTAACAACTACGGCTTGATCGATGTTAGCAATTGGAGGTCTTACCAATGAATTTTTACGGTCAAAAATCTTTAGTAAGTATCCTTCTTTTTGTGAACTAGATTCAAACTCGACGTCATCACCAACTAAAGGAGTTATTTTTCTTTTTCTAAAGTTACCCCTAGCTCTTGTTCGGTAAATCTTTCCGTCACTAATAATATCATAGAATCCACTCAAGGATTGGAAAATTTTTCCTTCAGCCAATGTATCACCTCGTTAATTTATTTACTACTTTTATTATACCTTGCATTACTTCATTATCAAATCACCATTTCGATAAATTCGATATTGTGGTTTTTGATTTTTCTTTAAACTATATGGGATGCTAATGGTTGTATCTTTATTTATAAAGATGGTTCGATAGAATTTTTCATTACCACCATCCTTATTAGAATAGATTGTAATCTTATTTAGACCACTGTTATCAACCTTTTTATAAGGTAATTTTACAGATACGTTAACGCTTCTTCTTAAATCCCGGTTATTAGAATTTCCTTTTGATACCCAAAGTTCCACCTCATCACCGTAACTTAACAATAAACCGGTTGATGGACTTTGTTGGTATACTTTTCCAGCAGGTTGACTCTTAGAACTTTCGTAAAAAGTTTTAACGTTTAAATGGTTTTTCTTAGCATAGTTTCTTGCCTGTTCTTCGGTCTTACCAATTAAATTAACCATCTTAAAATTTCTACTGTTAACTGCTACTACCAAGTTAATTGTTGTGTTATGTGGTTCCACCAAGGTTCCAGGACGAATGCTTTGGCTAAGGATAGTATTCGACTTAAATGAAGTGTCGTAACTGTATGACTTCTTAACCGTGAATCCCATAGTTGTCAACGAATGCTCAGCAGAATCGACTGAATCACCTAGGTAGTTATCAATCTTCACCTTTTTATAACCACCTGAAACTTTCAAAACGATTCCAGAATGGTTGATCATTTTAGTTCCCTTAGATGGATTAGTACCAATTACCTTATTAACTGCAACATTAGTGTTATAAGTATACTTAACCCTGCTGACAATTAAATGGGACTTCTTCAAAACCTTCTTAGCTTTACTTATCGACATGTTTGAAACGTTTGGAACACTTACTCGTGTGAAGAAAGTAAAGTTAAAGAATAAAAATATTGCAGAAATAAAAGCAAATAGTATCACAATTAATGTAAGTAATTTAAAAATACGGTATTTATCTTTATATTCATTTTCTTCAACATGATGATCATGATATTTTTTTAAATCTTTTAGGTCCAAAACCTTTGTCTCACCATCATCGATTTCAGTTTTAGGAATCATGAAGTGTAGTTTGGCTTCATCCATTCTTTCTTCGTTCATTGAAGTGAGAATATCTTCCTTCATATCTAAAACAGAACTGTAACGATCAGATAGTTTTTTAGCGGTTGCCTTAATCACTACATTTTCTAGTGCTTGCGTTACTAGACTATTTTGTTCAATTATCGAGGGCAAGTTTTCCTTGGTATGTTTCATCGCAATGTTTACTGGTGAATCACCATCAAAAGGAACCTTACCAGTAAGCAATTCGTATAGGATAATTCCCAATGAATAGACGTCTGATTGGGTGGTAACCTTTTTACCCAATGCTTGTTCTGGCGAAATATAGTGTATTGAACCAACAACCGCATTGGTTTGGGTTAATGCATTTTGGCTTTCAATTAAGGCAATTCCAAAGTCTGTGACTTTAACAACACCCTTTTTATCGATTAACACATTCTGTGGCTTTAAATCACGGTGAATAATTCCATGACTATGAGCTTCATAAACCGCATCAATTAATTGTGTCATGATTGCTATAACTTTATCAATACTGATTGGATAGTGCTTTTGAATATAATTCTTTAAGTCCTGTCCATCAACGTATTCAGTTACCAGATATTGTAAATCGCCTGATTGATTCAAGTCATATACCTGAGCAATATGCTTACTGTTTAGTTTATTAATCGCTAGTTTTTCATATTTAAAATGACGTTTAGCTTTTTGACTACCTTGAAAATCAATTCGAATAATTTTAATTGTGACAAGACGATTTGCCTTCATATCATATGAAAGATAAACATTAACCATCCCACCTTCACCAATCTTATCAATGATTTTGTAGCGGTCATTTAAAACGTATCCTTTTTCCATAAATGATCACTCCTAACCTAAATCATCGATTAAAATAGCAGAAATATTATCTTTTCCACCATTATCATTGGCAGTATCGATTAAACGATTAATCTTTTCATGTCCACTTAGTCGCATATTTAAAATTTTTGATATTGTCTCATCACTAACCATTTTAGTTAAGCCATCACTACATAATAGTAATTGATCACCTGGTCTAAACTGAATGTTAGAGATATCGACATCTGCATCTGAAGAAACACCTAATCCCTTTACAATTACATTTTGTAAATTAGAATCGACACTTTCTCCATCTTTAACTTCGCCTTTTTCAATTAAAAAATTAATGTATGAATGATCGACGGTAAGTTGCTTAAGTTGACTACTTCTTAATAGATAACAACGACTATCACCCAGATGCGTTAGTAGATATTGATTTCCAAAGAACAATGCGACAACAACCGTGGTTGCCATTTTACTTAAACTTTCATCTTTAATTCCCATTTCAACAATCTTATTATTTACATCACTAATCGTTTGAGATAGCCATGTTTTGGTATCGATAATTGAACTAATATGATGATTTTGAAAAGCTTGTCCAATAAAATCAACCGCTGTTGAAGCAGCAATTTCACCACCATTGCTTCCCCCGACTCCATCGGCCAGGATTGCAATTAGAGCACCTTGTCGATTTTTAAAATAGCCAACATAATCTTCATTACTAATTCTTTGTTTACCAATAACAGAATTAGCAGCAACTTCCATTTCTATTCACCACCATTTTTTATTAAATTACATACGAAGAATCCATCTGAATCATAATCATCTGGATAAATTCGAATGTAACCATCATTTAACGGAATACCCATTTTGGAAACTGGATCAACACGTTTAAAATCAGGATTTCGTTTTAAGAATTCAGCAATCACATCTGAATTTTCTTGATTCAAAATGGTACAAGTACTGTAAACTAGCTTACCACCTTTTTTAAGCTTTTTGGCAGCAGAAGTTAAGATGTCCAATTGGATGGATGCTAATTTTTTAACATCTTCCATCCTCTTTTCGTATCTAATTTCTGGTTTTCTTCTAATCAAACCAATCCCTGAACATGGTGCATCAATTAAAATTTGATTGAATGTTTCGTCATCATATAAATTATCAAGTTTTCTAGCATCACAAGCTTGAGTGGATAAAACATCACTAACTCCTAATCGTTTGGCATTCTTTTGAACTTGTTTCAAACGATTATTGTGTAAGTCCAATGCTTCAACATGCCCACCTGCTTCTTTTGATAGATGTTCGGCAATTTGAGTGGTCTTTCCACCAGGTGCTGAGCAAGTATCCAATATAACGTCAGATTCCTTAATGTCCATGGATTCGACTGGTAACATAGCACTTTCATCTTGAATCGTCATTTGACCGTTCTTAAAAGTGTCACTGTAACTCGCAGATTTCTTAGTTAAGATTAATCCTGATTCAACCAGTTTACTGTTTTCAACACCATAACCTTCAGCTTTTAATTTATCTGACAGAGATTGCTTACTAATTAGCTTAGAATTAAAACGTACTGATTGCTTTGAAGGTTGATTAATACTCTTTAGGATGGAAATTGTCTTTTTTTCACCCACTTGTTTTTCCAACTCTTTAATCATCCATTCAGAAATACTGTATTCAATTGAGAGTTTCTTAATTGGATCATCAATATCAGAAAAGTCCGGTAATCCCTTCCTTTCGATTTGATGAAGCACTCCGGTAACTAATCTTCTAATTCCATCATGACCCATTTTCTTAGCTATCTTGATGGTTTCATTAAAGACAGCTCTAGTGGGAATCTTGTCCAAGTATTCCATTTGATAAATCGCAGAATATAATAATTCCTTAACCCAATCATCCACTTTATTTGAATTCTTTAGGAAGTGATTTAATTGGTATTCTAATGTTAAACGATGTTGAATAACACCGTAAACAATATTGGTAAGCAATGCGATATCACGACTGCTTAAGTCGCTATTTTCAATAACTTGATTTAGTTGTAGGTTGGAATAAGCTCCGTTTGAAATTTTACTAAGCGTCTTTACAGCCAGTAATCTAGGGTTACTTGACATCTTCTATCACCATATCTCCTTGTTGAATTGATTGACCAGCACCATTTAAGAAAGCGTTGATTGGTTGTTTTGGTTTACCAGACGGTTGGATTTCCAAAAGTTTTAAGACTGTCCCATCTCCACAAGCAATTTTTAAACATTTCTTTGTTTTTTCAACCACTTGACCAGGTTTTAAGTCAGTAGTTTCCTCTAAAGGTTCAGCACTCCAGAACTTAGTGCGTTTTCCTAACATCATAGCAAATGCATTAGGTGATGGACGTAGCGCTCTGATTTTTCGATCAACTAGAAATGCTGTCTTGGTGAAGTCTAATTCTTCTTGTTCTCTAGTAATGTTTGGTGAAAATATAACCTTGTCTTCATCTTGTGGAGTCGGATTAACATCCCCGGATGCCACCTTTGGTAATGTTTCAAGAAGTAAATCTCGACCAATAATGCTTAATTTATCAAATAGTGATTGAGTATCATCATCTGGTTGGATATCCAATGACTGCTGAGATAATACATCCCCAGCATCCATTTTCTTAACCATGTACATGATTGAGATTCCGGTTTGTTTGTCACCATTAATCAGTGAATATTGAACTGGTGCACCACCACGGTATTTTGGTAGCAATGAACCATGAACGTTAACTGCGGCAATCTTGGCAGCATTCAATAGCTTTTCTGGTAAGAATTGTCCAAAAGCAGCTGTAATAATGAAATCAGGATTAATTTCTAAAATCTTTGCCATTTCATCACTACCAATAATTTTTTCTGGTTGTAGCACTGGAATTGATAATTCTAACGCTGCTTCCTTTACAGGTGATGGTTTTAATACTCTTTTTCTTCCAAAAGGTCGATCTGGTTGAGTAACAACCGCTTGTACATCATAGTCGTTACTTTCCACTAATCCTTTTAATACAGGAACTGCAAATGATGGAGTTCCCATAAATACAACTTTTTTCATTTTATCTACATCCTTACATAAAGTTCAAAGGATCAGGGTCTATGTTAACGTATAGTCCCTTTTGAGCATCCTTTTGATAATGATTCAATATATATTCCAAACATGGTTTCATATTTGGTTCGTTTTTATACTTAATAATAATTTGGTAGTAGTACTTATTCTTTAATTTTAAGATTGAACTAGGTGATGGTCCTAACATAATTGCTTGGTCACTTAGCTTTGCCTTTAAAATCTTAGCAATTTCGTACATTTTAGCAGCTGCCTTAGCCTCATTGACATCAGAAGCTGATATTTTAACAGTGAAATAATAAGGTGGATAGTTAGTCTGATGTCTAACATTCATTTCCTTACGATAGAACAATTCGTAATCCTGTTTCTGTGCTAGCCTAATGGCATAGTGATCCGGATTAAAGGTTTGAATATAAACCAATCCTTTTTTCTCTGCACGACCAGCACGTCCACTAACTTGAGTTAATAGGTTAAAAGTTCTTTCACTAGAACGAAAATCAGGTAAATCAAGTGATGTATCAGCATTCAAAACACCGACAAGTGTAACGTTAGGAAAGTCAAGACCTTTCGCAATCATTTGAGTACCAAGTAAGATATCTGCTTCACCATTACCAAACCTTTGTAAAATTCGTTCGTGTGAACCTTTTCTTCTAGTGGTATCAACGTCCATTCTTAAGATGCGAGCATTTGGAACCAATGATTGAAGTTTTTCTTGAACTTTTTGAGTTCCAGTACCGTAATATCTTATTTTTTTACTGCCACAGTTTTTACACTTATTAGGGATTGGTTCCTCATGGCCACAATAATGACACTTCATCGTTCTTGAATCCATATGCAAAGTAAGTGAGATATCACAGTTTGGACAATGTAATACAAACCCACAACTACGACACATGACAAATGATGAATAGCCTCTACGGTTTAACATCAACACAATCTGTTCGTGTTTTTGTAAACGATTGTTAATCGCCGATAGTAATTCAGATGAAAAATCTTCCTGACCACTGTTCTTTACCTCTTCCTTCATATCAATAACCCTAACCTCAGGTAAGGATTGGTTATTGATTCTATGTGGAAGTTTGATTAGTTGATAAACACCCTTGGTAGCTCTTGCTCTTGATTCCAATGAAGGAGTAGCACTACCTAAAACTAACGGACAGTTGTGAAACCTTGCTCGCCACTTAGCGACGTCTCTCGTATGGTATCGAGGTGAATCATCCTGCTTATAACTAGCTTCGTGTTCTTCATCCATAATGATAATACCGATATTATCTAATGGAGCAAAAATGGCAGAACGTGCTCCAACGACCACGTCAGCTTCACCATTATTAACTCTGCGCCATTCATCATACTTTTCACCATTTGATAATCCACTATGTAACATTGCTACTCTATTCCCAAATCGACCCTTAACTCTTTTTACCATTTGAGGAGTTAACGATATTTCAGGTACTAGCATTAATGCAGTCTTACCTAATTCAAGTGCTTTTTGGATTGATTGAAGGTATACTTCAGTTTTTCCAGAACCAGTTACACCTTCTAGTAAGAAAACATTATCCTGTTCGAGCTTAGTTGCAGCACTTATTCTATCGACGGCAATTTGTTGATCATAATTTAACTTTAATGGTTTGTTTGTTCCAACTTTGCCTTGATATGGATTACGGTATTCCTCTTGCAAGAACCTGGTAAACCATCCCTTATCAACTGCACTTTTAATTGCAGATTCAGGGATATTAAACTCATGAACTAACTTACGTTGAGCAATCTCTTTGTCATTATTATCGACAATAAATTCAAGAATCTTAATTAGGTTCTTTGAATTCTTACGAATATTATTTAATTCTTCATTTGCTTGCTCGGTTGTTAAGTTTGGTTTAATAGCATATATCTTTTTAGCTTTGGCCCCATCTGAAACCTTGTATTGAACAGAAAGTTTATCAGCTTTACGATATTGAATAATCTTCTTTAAATCACTGGCTGAGTATTCATCCACGTCAAAATCAACAACATTATTATCACCAAAAATGGTTAAAATATCGTCGTCGACTTCATTTGAATCATTTAATACTAATTGTTTTTGATACTTCGCTCTCATCACACTTGGAAGCATCGTTAAGATACAACTAATTTGAAAGGAATATGTCTTTTCTGCCATCCATCTGGACATATCTAGTAATTCAGCATTCAAAACCGGGTCCAAATCCAATAGTCCGGAAATTTCCTTTAATTTGCCATCGAATGATCCGTTTTTATCAATATCCCAAACAATTCCCTGAATTTTACGTCCACCATTTCCAAACGGAACGACTACACGCATCCCTTTTTGTAGTTTATCGTTTAACTCATCTGGTACTAAGTAAGTATATGGTTCGTTAGTTTGCATTGTTGGCACATCAACAATTACTTTTGCTAAATTCAATCTAACTCCCCCTTTAATTTAGTCGATTCTGTCACTAATGATATCAATCAATTCATTAGCAATTTTATCCTTACTTTCTACGTCACTTTTCTTAAATACTCCAGTTTCATCAATAAATGAAACTTGGTTATTATCGCTATTAAAACCAATTGTCTTGTTGCTAACATCGTTAGCTAACAACAAATCTAACTTTTTCTTGGCTAGTTTTTGCTTGGCGTTATCCAATAGATTTTGTGTTTCTGCAGCAAACCCTACGACAAATTGATCATTCTTTATCTTTGATAATTCCTTTAAAATGTCCGGTGTCTTTACCAAATGAATATCTAATTCGTCACCATTTTTCTTGATTTTTTGTTCAGAATATTCGGCTGGCGTGTAATCAGAAACAGCAGCTGCCATTACTAATACATCAGCATCATTAAAATTATCTTCAATCGCATTCTTCATTTCACTAGCTGAACTAACATTGATAATGTTTACATTGCCATTTATATGTTGAGTTTCGGATGATGAAATTAAAGTCACGTCAGCTCCTGCATTCATTGCCGCTCTGGCAATAGAATATCCCATCTTACCTGATGAATTATTGCTAATGTATCTAACAGGGTCAATTGCTTCTCTAGTTCCACCAGCTGTGACAATCATCTTCTTGCCCGCTAATTGATTATTTTGTTCAACCATCAATTCTAGTCTTTCAATAATTTCTTCAGGTTCAATCATTCTGCCCTTGGCTTCGTATCCTTCGGCAAGAAAGCCTGAAGTTGGATAGATGATTTTGCCACCATCATTCTCAATTTGTTGAATATTTCTTTGAGTTGCAGGATTATCCCACATGTTATTGTTCATTGCTGGGACAATCACTTTTGTAGAAGGTGTTGCAAGCAACGTCGTAGTAACTGCATTGTCACCAATCCCGTTAGCCAACTTGGAAATAGTATTTGCTGTGGCTGGAGCAACAATCGAAATATCAGCCCATGTTGCAATATCTATATGGGTGATTTCATTAGCATCCTTTTCGTCAAAAGTATCAGTAAAAACAAAGTTTTTAGTTAATGTTTGAAATGCCAATGGTGTAACGAATTGTTGAGCACCCGTGCTCATAATGACTCTGACGTCGTTTCCGTTTTTAATTAATAATCGCGCTAAAGTTAACGACTTATATGCGGCAATACTACCGGTCACATATAGAGCTATTTTTTTATTATTCACTAATCAAACCTCCCATACCATAAGAACTTATTACCTATATTGTATCAAAAAATCAAAATAAAAACCCTTGCATTGCTGCAAAGGGTTAATTTATTTATTATTTGTTATCTCTAGTTAATTCAACCTTGCCGGCAACGATTTCTTCGAAAGCCTTACCAACAGATTTTCTAGATTTGTATGAGTCTAATAATAATGGTGATCCAGCATCAATATCATGAGCTCTCTTACTTGCTAGCATGATTAATGAGTATCTTGAATCAACTCTTTCAAGTAGTTTGTCAACAGATGGATATAATAGCATTAGTCTTCTTCTCCTAACATTGATAGATAATCCGGCATTACGCGGTTAACTTTTAATCTTTCACTGTTAACGATAGTCTTAATTCTATCAACAGCATTTTCAACTTTGTCGTTTAATACCGCATAGTCATAGTTTCTCATCATCTTAATTTCAGAAACAGCTGTCTTGATACGCTTATCAATGACATCCATGTCATCAGTTCCACGACCAATTAAACGATTCTTTAGCACAACTAAATCAGGTGGGGTTAGAAATACAAATACTGCTTCTGGGCAATTAGCTCTAACCTGCATTGCACCATTAACTTCGATTTCTAAGAATACGTCATGACCTTCATCCAAAGTCTTATTAACATAGTTCAATGGAGTCCCATAGTAATTGTCAACATACTTTGCATATTCTAGCATTTCACCATTTTTGATATGGTCTTCGAATTCTTCTTTGCTAACAAAGAAATAGTCTTTACCGTTTACTTCACCTTCACGAGGACTTCTAGTAGTCATTGAAATTGAGTACTTGAAATCAACATCTGGTTCATTAAACAATGCTTTTCTAACAGTACCTTTACCAACACCAGAAGGCCCTGAAAGAACAATTAGCATTCCTCTTTTTGCCATTTTAAAACCCCTCAAAATTTTATAATACTACCATTATGGCCTATTTTACTGATTTTTTCAAATTTATTTTTTGGTTTCATCAGCTAACTTCAATAATTCGTTAGCATGTTGAAGCGTTAAATCAGTGACCGTTGTCCCAGACAACATTCTAGCCAGTTCATCTACACGTTTTTGAACTGATAACTTGATGATACTTGTCTTAGTGCGATTCTTATCAATCTTCTTTTCAATAAAGTAATGATGATCAGACATTGCAGCAACCTGTGGCAAATGCGTGATACATAGAACCTGAGATTTTTGAGCAATCTTACTAATTTTTTCAGCAATCGCTTGTGCAACTCTACCAGAAACACCTGTATCTACTTCATCAAAGATGATTGAAGTAACACCTTGCATATTAGTAAATAGTGTCTTTAGCGCCAACATAATTCTAGAAAGTTCCCCACCAGAAGCAATCTTTGATAGTGGCAACATTGCTTCACCTGGGTTGGTTCTCATATAGAATTCAACACGTTCTGTGCCATATCTATGGAATTCACCGATTGGTAACTTTTCAAAGTTAACTTTAAACTCGGTTTTAGCCATGTATAAATCAGCTAGCTGGTCATGAACTGATTCTTCCAGCTTAGTTGCTACTGCATGACGCTCTGTGTTTAATTCATCAGCTAAATCTCTCAACTTCTTTACTGTTGATTCATATTGTTCATTTAAATCTTCACCAGTTGTTTGATCAGCTTGCATGGTTGAAAGTTCTTTAACAACATTATCGTAATGCTTTAGGATTTGTTCAATTGAATCACCATACTTACGCTTTAAACCGTAGATGACATTTAGTCTTTCTTCGATTTCTTCTAGTCTACCTTGGTCAAATTCTTGTAAGTCCATTTGATCAGAAATGTTGTCAGAAGCATCTTGTAGTAAGTAAAAAGCGTTTTTGATGTTGTCTGAAATTTCTCTAAATTGAGGATCAACTTCTTCAATAGATTCCATTGAGTTCTTGGCCTCGCCAATCACATCTAAGGGATTAAATGTTTCATCCCCATTAATGGCACTAAAACTCATGTTTAAGGCATCAACAATTTTTTGATAGTTAAGCAAATGGTCTCTTTGGCTGACTAATTCTTCTTCTTCGCCAACTTCTAGATGAGCATTACTAATTTCATTTTCTTGAAATTCCAACATATCAAGTCGTTGTGACCATTCTTTTTCATTACCACGTTTTTCTTTAATTGATGCTTTTAATTGTTGGTAATGATCAAACGTTTCTTGGTATTTAGTTAAATTATCACCGATTTGTTTATGACCAAATTCATCAAGTAAATGAACGTGTCTTTCTGGTTGCATTAGTTCTTGATGTTCATTTTGGCCATGAATATCAACGATTGTTTCCCCGATTTTCTTTAGCATCGTGGTATTAACAAGCATCCCATTGACACGACAAATATTGCGACCATTTCTATATATTTCTCTTTGTAAAATGACGCTATTATCACTATGATCAATTCCCATATCATCTAACACTTTGTATGTTAAACCGTCTTCTGGGAACACAAATAAACCTTGTATTAATAACTTATTACTACCAGTTCTGATAAAGTTTTGTGAACCTCTGCCACCTGCTAATAGGCCAACAGCATCGATAATAATTGATTTACCAGCACCAGTTTCACCAGTTAAAACAGTCATTCCATTGGAAAAATCAATTTCTAAATGGTCAATAATCGCAAAATCGTTAATTGATAGGTTTTCAAGCAATCAAAAGACTCCCTTTCATTACTTTAGTTCGTCAGCTCGTTTGATAGTATCTTCTATCGAAATATCTGGATTAATTGAAGGATTGTCAACAGATTTTAGGTCTACTAAGAATTCAATGTTACCTTCGCCACCCTTAATTGGTGAAAAGTCTAATCCTTCAACTGAGTAACCAGCGCTAACGGCAAATTTTATAATGTCTTCTAAAACTTCGGCATGAACGGCGTGGTCTCTGACGATACCGTGCTTACCTATTTTATCTCTTCCGGCCTCAAATTGTGGCTTAATTAAAGCCGCAACATGACCATTTTTTTCAAGAATATCTTTTAGTGGTGGCAAAATCAAGTGAAGTGAAATGAAAGAAACGTCAATTGAAGCAAATTCTGGTTGACCTTCTGTAAAATCATCTAGCTTTGAGTATCTAAAGTTGGTGTGTTCCATCACAACAACTCTTGGATCTTCACGTAGCTTCCATACTAGTTGGTTACTACCAACATCCAAAGCGTAACTTTTTTTTGCACCATTTTGTAACATCACATCAGTAAATCCACCAGTAGATGAACCAATATCTAAAACAATCTTGTCTTTAACATCAAGATTAAATACCTTCAATGCTTTTTCAAGCTTTAGACCACCTCTACTAACGTATGGCATTGGTTTTCCTTTTAAATGTAACTTTGTATCTTCAGGAATCTTAACACCTGGTTTATCCAAACGTTCTTCATTTTTACCTAAGACTTCACCGGCCATTACGGCTCTCTTAGCTTTTTCTCTTGTATCAAAAATACCCTGTTGAACAAGTAGCACGTCTACTCTTTCTTTTTTCATGCGAACTACTCCTATTTTTCTATTTTAAAGTAATCTAAAAATGATGATAATAGTTCTGTATCGACATCATTTTCGTCTTTTAATTCGTCTAAAATTTGGCGGCTATGACTAACTGTGTTTTCTAAGTAAGAATACGCCTTATCTAGTCCTAAATGGTTAGTATAAGTGTTTTTGACTCCATCTTGATTCACAGGTTTACCAAGTTCTTCTTGACTTGAAACAACATCCAAGATGTCATCATAAATTTGAAAGGCCAAACCATAGTCAGCACCAAATTGATCTAACTTTTCCATCACATCATGACTAGTATTTGACAAGATTCCACCGGCAATCATCGCATATCTAATTAATGCACCAGTTTTTCCCTCGTGTAATTTTTTAATTTCATCCAGAGAAAGCTGTTTATTTTCATTCAAAATATCCATTGATTGACCCGCAACCATCCCTGATGGGCCAGCGAATTTAGATAGATAGTAAACTAATTGAGCCTTTTTATGATCATCTAAATCATTATCGGTCAACCATTGAAATGCCAATGTTAATAAGCCATCTCCAGCTAATGTAGCTAGACCGGAACCGTATATAACATGATTGGTCTTTTTACCACGTCTTAAATCATCATCATCCATTGCTGGCAAATCGTCATGGATTAATGAATAAGTATGTAGTAATTCAAGCGCACTAATCGCCTTTAAATCATCGTCAGTCATTTCATGATTTAACGTCTTTAAGGTTGCAATGGTCATCAGTGGTCTCAATCTTTTACCACCAGCCATCAATGAATAAATCATTGATTCAGCAAGTTGATCATTACTAACATCTTTTTCGACTTGATTAGCTAGTTTGCATTCAATTTGTGGCTTGTATTCATCAATAAAATCAGATAAAACTGCAGATTGACTCATTACTTATCTTCACTTTCTTTTTCAAATGCAACTTCAGAATCATCATCTGTCATTTCTTTAGCCAATGTCTTTTCAGCATTCTTCAAAGTACTTTGTAGTTCACCGCTTAGCTTAACACCTTTTTGGAATTCACTTAGTGCTTTTTCCAAAGGAATATCACCTTGTTCTAATTCGGAAACGATTTGTTCTAGTTTGTTCATGTTATCTTCAAAACTTGTTTTTTCAGCCATTATTTACTCTCCTTTTTGACTTCATTAACAGTTGCTTTCGCATATCCATCAATTAATTTTAGTTCAATATCATCATTTTTCTTAATGTCATCAACTTTTTTAATGACCTTTCCTTCGCTGTTTGTTGTAAAACTAAATCCACGAGACATAACCTTTAATGGGCTTAGATGATCTAAAGCGTCAACTCTTTGTGTTAGTTGGTTTTGCTTATTTCGAATCAACAACATAATGTTTCTTTTTAATTGATCGTCTTGTACTTGTAGAATTTGTTGTTGTTCTTTAATTAAGTTCTTCGGTGAATTAATTTTTAAATTATATACTAAATCATTTAATATTCTATCGGATTGGTTGATTTTTTCTTTTAGAGCATTCATCAATCTTTCATTTAACATATCAATTTTTTGTACATAAGAATCATACAAACGTTCAGGTTGCTTGAATATGTAAGATTGTTGAATCTTAAATAAACGTTGTTGTAATTGATTTAACTTATTTCTAAAAGCATTAAAAATTCGTACTTGGTCATTTTTAATGTCAGTCATAACATCATTCAATACCGGCACTGCTAGTTCTGCAGCGGCAGTTGGTGTAGCTGCTCTTACATCAGCAACTAAATCAGCAATTGTTGTATCCGTTTCGTGTCCAACTGAAGAAATCACAGGAATTTTACTATCAAAGATTGCTCTTGCAACAATTTCTTCGTTAAATGGCCAAAGGTCTTCAATCGAACCTCCACCACGTCCAATAATCAATGTGTCAAAATCACCACGTTCATTCACACGATTAATTTGACGAACAATATCGGCAGCAGCTGCATCCCCTTGCACTACGGCAGGATATAAAACGATTTGAGCAATTGGATATCTTCTTCTGGTGGTTGTAATAATATCTCTAATAACAGCACCACTAGGCGAAGTTACTACCGCAATTCTCTTAGGATACTTTTCCAAAGCTTTTTTTGGAGCGTTGAATAATCCCTCAGCAGATAGCTTTTTCTTTAATTGTTCATATGCTTGATACAAGGCACCAACACCATCTGGTTCCATGTGATCAATGTAAATTTGATAATTACCGGTTGCTTCATAGACTGAAATTCTACCAGTAACTAATACTTTCATTCCTTCTTCGGGTTTAAACTTAACCTTATCGAAAGCAGATTTAAACATGATAGCACTGATCTTAGCGTTATCATCCTTCAAGCTAAAGTATTGATGTGCTGGTCTCAATCTAAAGTTAGAAATTTCACCAGTTAAATAAACCTTATCTAGATAAGGATCACGATCAAACTTTTTCTTTATATAGCTTGTTAAATCGCTAACACTTAGGTAATCATTACCCATTAATATCACTCCACTTTGATAGTTCTACGGTTTGTCTCATTAATGTAGCGATGGTCATTGGACCAACACCACCGGGTACAGGAGTTATGTATGAGGCTTTTTTGACAATACCATCATAATCAACGTCTCCAACTAATTTACCTTCATCATTAACGTTTTGACCAACGTCAATTACAACTACTCCGTCTTTTACATCACTTTCTGTCACTGTATTAACCTTACCAGTAGCAGATACGATAATATCGGCGTCTATTGTGTATTCTTTAATATTTGCATAATGGTTTAAAACTGTTACTTCTGCACCAGCATTGATTAATAACGCTGCCATTGGTCTACCAACAATGGTACTTCTACCAATTACGACTGCCTTTTTACCCTTTAAATCAATACCATATTCTTCAAACATTGTCATAACACCTTTTGGTGTACATGCCACAGGATAATTACTTTGTTCGTTTAAGAATAATTTACCAGAATTAATCACTTGAAATCCATCTACGTCTTTATCTGGGTTAATTTGACTCATAACGTATTTTTCGTTGATGTGCTTTGGTAATGGTGATTGAATCAAAATTGCATCAATATCATCATCATGGTTATAATCGTTCAATATGTTCAATAATTCGTCTTCAGTGGTTTCTTCAGGAAGAGCCTTAACGATTGACTTAATTCCTAATTGTTGAGCTTTCTTATGCTTGCTTCTCACATAGCGGTGGCTAGCTTGATCATCCCCGACGATAATCACAGCTAGGCAAGGATTCTTACCTTGTTCGTTTAATTCTGAGACCATATCTGCAGTCTCTTGATTAACTTTCTTTGCTAAAGATCTTCCATCAATAATATTGCTCATCATAAAACCTCCAAAGGATTATTTAATTCTCTTTTATTTTAGCATATAAAAAAATGTTTATGTAATAAAAAAAGACTCGCCTTTAAGCGAATCATTTTTCTTAAGCAATTGTGTTTGATAAAACTCCATTAACAAATTTTCTTGAGTGATCATCACTGTATTTCTTTGTTAATTCCAACGCTTCATTAATTGCCACCTTAGTAGGGACATCGTCAACGTATTTAATTTCAAAAAACGCAAGTCTTAGAATCGCAAGGTCTGTCTTAGCAATTCTGTTAATGGACCAACCGGAAACAAGATATGAGATTATACTATCGTCTAAGCTATCCTTATTTTCGATAACTCCATCTACTAAAGTGTTATAGTATGATGGAATTTCTGTTTCTTCATCAGTTCTGGAGATAGCATGAAAAAATAGTTCCTTATCGGTTGTATCATTTGCATTGATAGCAAACAATGTTTGAAATGCATACTCTCTTATTTTATGTCTAGTAAATTCCACTATTTTTCACCCTTATCGCTACTATTGCCGTTTAATAAACTTTTTGAATTAGACCTTTTATCTTGTTTTTCGTGAACCACACCTTCTACATGAACATTAACTTCACCTAAATCAAGTTCAGTCATGAATAGAAGTTGTTGTTTTACTTGTTCTTGAATTTCTAGAGCAACCTTAGGAACAGAAACCCCGTAATTTAGATATACGTAAACATCAACAATTAATTTTTCATCTTTAAAATTAAGTCTAATGCCCTTACCAATTTCTTTACGACCAAATAGTTCGTTAACACTTGTTGCCAATGACCCACGCATGCGCTTTACGCCCTTTACTTGGACAGAGGCAATACTTGCGATTACTTCCAATACATTTGGTGAGATTTGAATATCCCCAAACTTTGAACTAGCCTTTGGTAAAGAAATATTTGTTTGTTCTGCCATAATAATTACCCTCCAATCAAAATAAAAGCATCAATTATTTATTAATTAAGCTCTTGAGATGTATGTTGCATCATTGGTGTTAATAACTAGTTTGTCACCAGCATTAACAAAGAATGGTACTTGTACAATTAAACCAGTAGTCATAGTAGCTGGCTTGCTTCCACCTGAAGCAGTGTTACCTTTGATACTTGGTTCAGTTTCTGCAACTTCTAGAGTAACAGTGTTTGGAACTTCGATACCGATAACTTCGTTTTCGTATTGAACAATACTTACGTCCATGTTTTCTTGTAAGTAGTTTAAAGCATCCTTGATCTTGTCACCAGGTACAGTAATTTGTTCGTATGAGTCCATATCCATAAATACGTAACCTGCACCATCTTCGTATAGGTATTGCATATTTCTAGTGTCAATTTGTGCTTGTTCCATTTTTGCACCGGCACGGAAAGTCTTGTCTTGAACAGCACCTGTTCTTAGGTTCTTAAGTTTAGTACGTACGAACGCACCACCCTTACCTGGCTTTACGTGTTGGAAGTTGATGATACGCCAAATTGCGTTATCTACTTCAATAGTTAATCCTGTTTTAAATTGGGCAGTTGAAATTGTTGCCATGATTAAAACTCCTCCTAGTATTACTAATATGTTTTATATGATAGCAATGTTAGTGCATCAATTGCAATCGTAATCGTTACTACCATTGTACCATGTTAGCTTTATTTAAATAAGTCTTTGGTAATAAAAAAAGCCTGAAAATAAATCAGGCTTTTTCTACATTATTCACTAATTACTTAGCAACTGCTTCAGATACTGGGTATACTGAAACTTGACGCTTGCTGCGGCCCATACGTTCGAAACGTACAACACCATCAACTAAAGCAAATAAAGTATCATCACCGGCACGCTTAACGTTTTTACCTGGGTAAATATGAGTACCACGTTGACGGTAAATGATTGAACCAGTAGTAACTTTTGATCCATCAGCAGCCTTTGTACCTAGACGACGACCTGCAGAATCACGACCGTTGGCTGTTGAACCTCCCCCTTTATGGTGAGAGAAGAATTGTAAATTCATTTCTAACATTGGATTACACCTCCGTACAATTTAATCTATTGTAATATCTAATTTAATATAATCAGCATAACTTTGAGAAATATCCCGCATTCCGTTTTGGAATGTTGATAAAATTGCCTGAGCAGCAATCTCATCATCGGAAGAATTAGCTTCAGGAACTGTAACTTCCATAAAACCACCATCGATGTCATCACTAACAACTTTTGGTTCTATGTTAGCAACCTCGGTCAACCCATTTACAGTGGAAATGGATAAAACAGAAACCGCTGCGCAAACAATATCCTTACCATACTCACCTGAATCAGCATGACCGGATAGACTAAAACTAGTAATTCGATCACTTTGCTTATCATGAATAATATTTGCTAATATCATTTTTAATCCTCTAATTAAGCCTTGATTGAGTCAATCATAACCTTAGTGTATGGTTGTCTATGACCCTTCTTAGAACGAGAACCCTTCTTAGGCTTGTAACGAAGAATAGTAATCTTCTTACCACGGCCTTGCTTTTCAACAGTACCTTCAACTGAAGCACCGTCTACAAGTGGAGTACCAACCTTAGCTGAGTCACCACCAACGAAAACTACTTGATCAAAAGTAACCTTTTCACCTTCGTTTGCATTTAGCTTTTCAACGTAGATTGCTTCACCTTCAGCAACTTTATATTGCTTTCCGCCTGTTACGATAATTGCGTACATAATGTGCACCTCCTTGAATAATATGCTTAGACTCGCCGAAAATAAGCGCTTCACATAGAAGACTTAATACTCATTTCGTGCGGTTGTAGCTGTGAAAGTCCACAAATACAACAAAGTAAGTATACATATTTTGAATAATTTAGTCAAGAAAAAAAGCATATCATAAGTGATATGCTCCAACAATTTATTCAAATGTCGCGAGAGAGATTCGAACTCTCGACCTACGGTTTAGAAGACCGTTGCTCTATCCAGCTGAGCTATCGCGACATCAAAACTCAACAAAAAACATTATATCGGATAATCGACATGGTGTCAATATGATTTTTAAATGAATTAAAAATTTTATAATGAATTAATTTCACTAAATTGAGCTGACAATGATTTATCATCAACGCCAAGGTCTACTATACCAAATTTTAGGAACATTTTCCAGGAAAATTGGAAATCTTTTTTAGAATGATTATAAAAACCGTTAAACATCATTCGTTTAATTGATAAATATACTTGATTGAAGTCACGATCTGCAGCAATGCTTACGATTTTTTTGAAATCTTCTTCATCAATGGCAATTACATCTAACCAGTTATGAATACTTGCAAACAGCAAGTAATACTTCATTACGTCGGCAACATCTTTAGTAATCATTTCCTTGTAGTTTTCAACATCAATATTTTCTTGATCTTTTTTATATACAGAGAAACGTTTTGAATCCTCTGCTAATTTAGCTAATGATAAATCCAATTGGATAAATAGCTTTTGTTGCTTATTATTGCCGTTTAGGAGCAATTGCTGCTTTTGTCCCATGTTATTGAATTTGGCAACAGCTTGTTGAATCATTTCGTCAAATTTTAGCAATCTAAACACCTCACATTTTATTTTATCATTATGACAAACGTTTGAAAAATAAAAAAAGCCGGCAATAAGCCGACTCTTTTTCAAATGGTTATTAGTATTTTTCCATGTATTGGTTACGTTCCCAATCAGAAACTTGAGCACGATAAGCATCGTATTCTAAATGCTTAGCAGCTAAGTAACTATTGAAAATCTTTGAACCTAACGCATGTTTCATTGTTTCATCAGCAGATAATTCTTCTAGAGCATCTAACAAGTCATCTGGTAGGTTAACAATTTCGTTTTCTTTTCTTTCTTGAGCATCCATTCTGTAGATGTTACGGTCAACACTCTTAGGAGGTACGATACCGTTCTTCAAACCATCTAGACCAGCTTCTAGAACAGAAGCAATAGCTAGGTATGGGTTGGCTGAAGCATCAGCACTTCTTAGTTCAAGACGCGTAGCTTGTCCACGAGCATTTGGTACTCGGATAAGTGGAGATCTATTTGAACCTGACCAAGCAACGTAAACTGGTGCTTCGTATCCAGGAACAAGACGTTTGTATGAGTTTACTAATGGGTTACAAATTGCAGTGTAACTCTTAGCATGTTTAATCAAACCACCTAAGAAGTGGTAAGCAGTTTCTGATAACTTTAGTTCACCATTCTCGTCGTAGAATACATCACCACTATCGTCAAATAATGACATGTTTAAGTGCATTCCAGAACCATTGATACCACTTAGTGGTTTTGGCATAAATGTAGCATATAAGCCGTATTTTCTTGCGATTGTTTTTACAACTAATTTAAATGTTTGAATATTATCAGCAGCGTTTAGGGCATCTGCATATTCGAAATCAATTTCATGTTGACCTGGAGCAACTTCGTGGTGAGCAGCTTCAACATCGAAGCCCATTTCTTCCAAAGTTAGAACAATTTCACGACGACAGTTACCACCTAAATCAAGAGGTGCCATGTCAAAGTAGCTACCTTCATCATTTAATTTAACAGTTGGTTTTCCATCTTCATCAATCTTGAATAGGAAAAATTCAGGTTCAGGACCAATGTTAAATGATGTAAATCCAGCATCCTTCATGTCTTTTAAAACACGGATTAAGTTATTTCTTGGGTCACCTTCAAATGGTGTTCCATCAGTCTTGTAAACTTCACAAATAACTCGAGCAATCTTACCGCGTTCTGAACTCCATGGGAAAATCATCCAAGTTGATAAATCAGGATGTAAATACATGTCACTTTCTTCAATTCTTACGAACCCTTCAATTGATGATCCATCAAACATAATCTTGTCATTTAATAAATCATCTAATTGACTGATTGGAACCTCAACATTCTTTAAAGTTCCTAAAACATCAGTAAACATTAAACGTAAGAATTTTACGTCCTCTTCTTTAACAATACGACGAATGTCGTCTTTTGAATAATCATGCTTTGTAGCCATATACACCTACTCCTAACGTATTCAACATTAAATTAGTTAAAAAGAATTATTTGCAGCATCATGTGAATTCAATCCACCGATGTTCAAAAGTTCATCAGACAAAATTTTACGTGCTTCCTGATCAGTTAATTCCTTCTCATCGCTATTATCGTTATCTTCTTTACGCTTTTTGTAGATTTCTTGAATCTTGGCAATATTTAGACCTTCGTCTAGGTAATCCTTGATTTCCAAAATCACATCGATATCATTCAAAGAATACATACGTCGGTTACCATCATTTCTCTCAGGTGAAACCAAACCCTGTTCTTCATAATATCTAATTTGTCTTGCGGTTAAGCTAGTTAACTTCATAACAGTTCCGATTGGAAGTACTGAAAGCGAACGTCTTAAATCCTTTTCTTTCATATCTAACTCCTTCTAACAACATTATAATAACATTATATTTTAATATGTCAACGTTTAATGTAATAACTTCTAACATATTATGGCAATTTTTTATCAATTAGCCAATTAATCACATCTTTTTCGATGTTTTTAGCGACTTCCATGTTAGATATTATATCATACCAATTAACTTTCATCTTATTTCTAAACCAAGTTAACTGTCTTTTAGCATAGTGCCTAGAATCTTTTTTAATTAATTCAGAAACATCTTCTAAATTTAAGTCACCATGGAAATAGTTTATGAATTCCCGATAACCAATTCCTTTATATGCGGGTAAAGAAACATCACCTTTTTGATCTAACCATTTTGCTTCATCGATTAAACCTTCTTTAAACATAACATCAACACGCTTATTGATGCGATTATATAACACCTTTCTATCGGTATTAAGTGCAATAATATATGGATCAATTTTTACGGAATTATTAGTTTGTTCAGAAAATTTTACACCAGTATTGTGATAAACTTCTAAAGCTCTAATAACCCTGCGTTCATTTTCTTCGTCAATTTTTTGAGCAGATAATTCATCAATACTATTCAATTTTAACCACAGGGCATGCTTACCGAACTCTTCTGCAAATGAATGCATTTTATTTCTATATTCTTCATTATCGTAATGATCACCACCTAGATTTAACCCATCAACAAGTGATTGAATATAAAATCCAGTACCTCCCACAATAATAGGAAGTTTTCCTCTTTTATGAATGTCCTCAATTAATTTATTAGCAGACTCCACAAAATCAGCTGCTGAATATCTTTTGTCAACATCAATAATGTCGATTAAATGATGAACAATCCCCTCAGATTCTTCTTTTGTCACTTTGGCTGTTCCAATGTCTAAGTGTTTGTAAACCTGCATCGAATCACCAGAAATAACTTCACCATTTAATTTCTTAGCCAACTTAATTGATAAACTTGTTTTCCCGACCCCTGTTGGTCCGACAATTATTAGCACTTTTTGCATATTATCCCACCATTTCTGCCTATATAAGTTTAGCATATAAAATATTGAATTAAAATATACTAAAGACTGGATAAATAAATAAAAAAACATCATAATGGTAACTGTAAAGCAAATTATTATATAGGAGGACTTAAAATGAAAAAATTCGCTAAAGGATTCTTTGTTGGTGCATTAGCAACTTCAAGCGCAGTTGCTGGAGCATTATTCTCTTTCAAGAAAAAAGTTGTAGACCCTGTTGAAGGTCAAGCTGATAAACTAGAAGAAAACAGAAAAAGAGTTGTTCGTAAACAACGTTCCGCTCACTTAAATTAATATTGCAGAATAAAAAAGCACTCTACAAATTGTAAAGTGCTTTTTTATTTATTTCTTAGTCTTTCCATCCCAGTTTCTAAAACCTGATTTTAGAATATAAATATCTTTGTATCCATTCTTACCAAGTAAAATAGCTGTCTTAATACTTAAAGTTTTACCTTGATCGTATAAATAAACTGGCATGTCTTTTCGAATATTCTTATAAAACATCTTGATTGTTGAGTAAGGAATGCTTCTGGCTCCCAGAATATGACCAGATTCAAAATCTCTGTTTTCTCTTAAATCAACAATTTGTCCCCTGTGACTACCTTGTTTAAATTCTTCTTCATCAACAAAAGTAGCAACACGGTTTGCTCTCATTCTTGTAATGCTGTTATATATTAGAATTGCTAATAAAATAACAACAATTAAAAGCATGGATGAAATCATGTGTTAATACACCCCTAATGTTATTTGTTAATGTTTCTTAAAGCTAGTGAACCAGCACCAATAACTCCAGCATCATTACCTAATTGAGCTAAACGAATCTTGGTAGAATCTCTAACAGGTCTAAATGCATTTTCTTGGAAGTACTTTGTTGTTGGTTGCAATAGTGTATTTCCGGCGTTTGAAACACCACCACCGATAACAATGTTGTCAGGGTTCAATGTGTTACCGACGTTAGCTAATGCAAGACCTAAGTAATAACATACATGATCTACAACTTGGTTTGCAAAAATATCACCATTATCAGCTAGGAAGAAAACAACTTTTGAAGTTACTTCTTCACCAGAGTTAATCATTTCTTTTAGTCTTGATTGGCCAGTAAATTCACTTGAAAGGTTCTTAGCAACCTTAACAACACCAGTAGCTGATGCGTATTGTTCTAGACAACCGCGCTTACCACAAGTACATTCGAATCCACCAGGTTCAACAGTAATATGACCAATTTCACCAGCACCACCGTTAACACCATGAGCTAATTCACCGTTAACGATAACACCTCCACCAACACCAGTTCCTAATGTCACGAATACAACGTCTGAATCCTTACTTCCGGCACCTTTCCAGTATTCACCAAGTGAAGCAACGTTAGCATCGTTATCTAAAGCAAATGGTAATCCTAATGCCTTTTCGATTTGATCCTTAATATGTTGGGTAGTCTTCCAGTTTAGGTTGTAAGCCCCAATTACAGTACCTTCCTCACGGTTTACTGAACCTGGAGTTCCCATTCCAATTCCAATAAAGTCGTCAATTTTATGATCAGAGTCCTCCATCTTTTTTGCGATAGAGTTAATGATATTTGGAACAATATTTTCTCCGTTAGCGCTTACATCGGTGGTAATAGCCCACTTATCTAAGATTTCACCGCTATCAGTTAGGAATGCCAACTTAGTTGTTGTACCTCCTAAATCGATTCCAATTAACTTACGTACCATTTTAGTTTCCTCCTAAAAATTGTATTATTTCTTTTCTTCGATTCCATGTTCATGTTTTAATACAAGCTTTGCCTGTATGAACTCTTCTTTATTTACAAGTCCGGCATCGTGTAGATGATCAAGCTCTAATGCCATGACCTCAATATCCCACAATCTTTTACCAACGTAAACATAGATTCCAAATTTCTTTAAAAGTTGTTGAACATCATACAACGTCTTCATTTTCCCACATCCTAACAAAAAATGCACTAATTAATTTGCAAAATAACCAGTTTTTAAGCAAAAATATGCAAATACAATCAACACAATCAATGCAAATATCTTCTTCAATATTGGAATTTTAAATTCTGATGGCAATCCAACAACATATGGTAATAAGAAACCGGCAATTAAACCACCAATATGCCCCACTATATCAATATCAGGAGACATTAAATCGAATCCAATGTTTAAGACGATTAGTAATAGAAAACTTTGTGACATTCTTCTGACATACATATTATCATGAAAAGTTTCTCCTAACATCAAAAAGACACCGAATAATCCGAAAATGGCGGTACTTGCTCCGGCACTTGCACCATTTGAAAATGCAAATCCAGCGATGTTACCAAATATTCCTGATAACATAAAAATCACAAGAAATCTAATGTGTCCAAAAATCTTTTCAAGCTGAATCCCTACATAGTACAAACTAATTCCGTTCATTAAAATATGTAGAAATGATAGATGAATAAATATTGGTGTAATGAATCTCCACCATTGTCCAAATTGAACTAATGGACGATACATTGCACCATAATTAATAATTGCATCCGTTGAATTGGTAACAATGCCAAATACATATACGAATATAATTACTGCAAGAATCCCTTCAGTAATAAAAGGAACATCATCTATTTTTCGATATAAACGGTTATTTGAAATTTGAGTGAATAATTGTTTCAACTTGTTGATCAAACTCATCTACTTTCCATATTGATTTTTCATACATTCTAATTCTATCAGCAATTGCAACAGTATTTCCAGGATAATCAACCAAAATCCGATCATAGTATCCGCCACCATAACCAAGTCGATTATTATTAGTCATATCAAAAGCCATCCCCGGAACAATCAATAGATCAATATCATTAACGTCAACAACTTGCCCATCAATTGGTTCAGAAATTCCCATTTTATTAACGGATAATTTAGTTTCATGATTATATTCAATGAAATCCATATCCCTCTTATTAATTACCTTGGGAACGTAAACTTTTTTGTTATCAAATAAAGCTTTTTTGATGATTGGACTAGTATCAATCTCTATATCAGTACTAAGCGTTACTCCAATTGAGGTAGCCGCTACCCACTCATTAGTTTCAAACAACTGATTATATAAATATTGTACATCTTCTCTATTATCTAAATTTTTAAGTTTATCTAAAATTTTACTTCTAACTGCTGATTTATCCATCTATTCACTTCCCAGAATATAAAAAAAGGATTTGGGCCTTTAAACCCGAATCCTTATTTTGTTTCACGATGTAATGTAACTTTTCTTTCACGTGGACAGTATTTCTTCAATTCCAAACGATCAGGGTTGTTACGACGACTCTTAGTTGATAAGTAATTACGTTCGTGACATTCTGTACATTCTAAAGTAATGTGTACTCTCATCTTAGTTACACCTCCAAGTTAGTTGTATTTTTAATTTTTATATAAACAACTTTCAACTCTTAATATATTATCATTTTTTCTTTGATTTGACCAGAGTTTATATAAATATTGTTAAGGAAAATTACTTAACAGCAATTAATTCAAGCCACTGTCAGATTGAACATACTTCCAATAAGCTTGATAAATTTTCTGAGCTAAGTCAATATTATTGCTTTCTGCATTACTTGGCAAGTTTGGAATCGCTACTACAACTACCACTTGTGGATTATCTGAAGGAGCAAATGATCCTAAACTCAAAGTAACGGTTTCAACTGGTTTTGAACCCTTCTTTCCACTTGAGTAAAATGTTTGAGCAGTACCAGTCTTAGCTGAAATCGAAGGTTTAACAGTATTTAAAGTAATACCTGTTCTGTATTCAGAAGTACCATGAACCACTTTGTAGAAACCATCAGTAACCACTTTTCTTTGTGCTGCTGTCATATCAATCTTGTTAAGGACAGTTGGTGTAACAGTGTACTTAACTCGACCTAACTTACCACTCTTATTTGAAGCACGAATACTTTGAACAATATGAGGTTCAATTCTGTATCCACCATTAGCAATTGTAGAAATGTATTGAGCAACCTGCATTGGCGTGTATGCATCATAGTTACCGTATGATAAATCGAGTGCCTTACCAATATTTGCTGAACCACTAGGACCTTGAATACCCTTTGTTTCACCAGGTAGGTCAATTCCTGTGTATACACCTAAACCGAATTGATTGAAGTAACCTCTCATAATATTGAAGACATCTGGATTCATTGTTAATGCTCCACCCTCAACGTAATTGAACTTAGCTTCTTTCATCGCTAGCTGCATCATGTAAGAGTTTGATGAAACTTCAAGAGCAGTTGAAGCGTCAAGCGCAATATCATGGTTACCAGCTTGGTTAAACCATGATGCCTTTCTAATTCCACCAGTTAAAATTGGCTTATCAGTTAAAGTGGAATTGGTTGGTGTGATGACCTTATCCATTAATGCACCAGAAATCATCGCACCCTTAACAACAGAACCCATAACAATCGAACTGTTAATAGTTCCAAGAGCATTTGGAGTTTCTTTTCCTGTTTCAGGATCACGACTAACTCCTGCTAAACCAATAATTCCACCAGTATTAGGATTCATAACAACTGCATATGCACCTGTTGAATTACCAGTGCCTTGATCAGCTTCTTCTACCAATGATTGTATCTTCTTTTCAAATTCCGAGTTAATGGTTAATTGAAGATTATCACCCTTTTGACCACCATATTGTTTGACAGCTTTATCCAAGCTTCCGCCTTTGATTAAAGTTTGTGATTTGGAACCACGCAAAGTAGATTCATATTTTTCTTCTAAATAACTTTGACCAACACTATCATTTCTGGAGTAACCTTCTGCCAATAGTGTATTGATTCTATCACTTGGTAAACCAACTTTTTCAGAAGAAACTGTTCCAACAATACTTTGAATTGCATTTCCATTTGGATATTCTCTTGTCCAACTATCACCGATTTGTACACCTGGCATTTCATCTAAATGTTCACCAATTTCAGCAATTTCCTTATTAGTAACATTAGTTGTCTTAATGTATGTAGTTGATAGTTGATATGAACCACTCATTTTTTGGAAGATAGTTGCTGCATTCTTAGTATCTTTATCTGTACTGTATAATTTATCATTCATTACTTTTTGAAGTTCTAAAGCATATTCTTCACTAGTACTTGCACCCTTAGGGAAAGTAATACTGGAGCTTACTTTCTTAAGGTTATCAGCATTAGCTAAATAAAAGTCAGCTTCTTGACGAGGAGTTAATGCTGAACTGTCAACAGTTAGATATTTACCCAATGTGTTGGCAATTTTATATAAATCAGCACTAGTTACTGATAGTCCCTTAGTGTATTGAATAGCTTGGTGGGCTTTGTTTCCAACAAGGACACGACCGGTAGAATCGTAAATCATCCCTCTTTGAACATTTCCATACTTGACGGAATTATCAGATCTGCTAACTTCAGCCTTATATTGGTTTCCATTAACAACCTGTAAATAACCTAACTGGATTATTAGAATGGCAAATAGCACCCCAACAACCGTCAGAATAATATTTAATCTAAATGGTACCTTTGAATTTTCCCCACGATCACTGTGGTGGAATATTTTTTGCAAAAAACTATTCAAAACAATCTAACTCCTTAATTATTATATGTTAATCAGTCATTTGGTCTGGTTTATTGTATACTATAGTTGGTTACTTTATAAGTAATAATAAAATACATAGGAAGTATTAACTATGATTAACTCAATAGAAAAAATCATAAAAAAACACCGCTTATACTTATTAAGCTTCTTTGTTCCATTTATTATTATGTCATGTTACTTTGCTTACCGCAATATGTTTCCATTTGGAAATAGTAGTATTTTGACTGTAGACCTAGGTCAACAATATGTAGATTTATTCGCATATTTCCGTCGAACAATTTTAACTTTAAACCTACATAGCATATTATACTCATTTTCAAACGGATATGGTGGAGAAATGATTGGAATCTGGGCATATTACTTACTAAGCCCCATTAATATCATTTTATTAATCATCCCTGCAAAGTTTATCAACTTTGCAATTCTCCTAATAACACTATTTAAATATGGCTTATCTGGATTAACTTTCAGCATTTTTTTAAAGTATAAAGGCCTAAAAAAAGATTTAATAATTTTATCAATGGCAATCGCATATGCTCTTAACGGATGGATGATTGCTAATCAGTTAAATGTAATGTGGTTAGATGGTGTTATCATCCTACCAATTATCATCATGGGTATTGATAGAATCTTTAAGATTAATAAATATAGCCTATTCATTGTTAGCTACACCTCAATGCTAATCATTAACTACTATATTGCTTACATGATTACAATTTTTTCTGTTATCTATGTAATTGGAAAGTTACTAATTGATGATAATACCTTCAAGATACGTTTTAAAAGGTTACTATCTATCAGCGTAAGTTACTTTGTATCTTTACTGCTTTCTGCATTCATATTTTTGCCAAACCTAATAGAACTAAAAAACGGTAAAGGAGCTTATACACTATCAACATTCAAGTGGAAAGTTGAATATAATCCTTTAAAAATGATTAGTAAACTTTTCGATGGCAGCTTCAACTTTTCTCAAATGCCAAGTGGTTATCCTAACATCTTTGTAGGCGCCATTACTGTAATTGGTTTTATAATATTCTTCTGCAATAAGCAAATTATGTTAAAACGTAAAATCATTGCATTAATCATTACAGCTATTTTAATTGTATCTATGTTCTTTGAACCATTAGATTTAGTATGGCACGCAATGCAATTTCCAATTTGGTATCCTTACCGTTTTTCATTTATTTTTTGTTTCTGGATTATATATATCGCAGCAATTGGTCTGGATAAACAAACTGGACACATTAAAACCAAAGAAATAATTGTCTCCGGTATTATTTTAGTTGCTGGATTAATTTATACAGCTATAAACATCAATCTCTTTAGCTATATGTCATTAACAAAATATTTAATTTCATTAGCATTTGTAGCAATCAGTTTTATTGTCATTCACGTATCAAATAAAGACAATAAATACTACCTACTATGCTTAGTAGTTATTACAATTGGTGATACAGGGCTTAATGCTTTTAACTCCTTAAACGCCATTAGTTATGTATCAAATGATGATTATATGAAGTACACCGAAACTTTAAATCATCACGTGAATGATATTAAACTAAAGGACAACAGTTTATATCGTATTAGTAAGGACTTTTACAGAACCAGAGATGATCCTATTGAATCAAATTTTTATAGCGGTTCTACATTCTCATCAACACTTAGAAAATCAACTCCTGATTTCAATCAAAAGATTGGTAACGCATATACCACTGGATCAATTGATTATTCAAACGGAACCATCGTAACGGACTCATTACTTTCATTCAAATACTTTATCAATACAATTAATTACAATAAAACATATCCAATGATTCAAAAAAGCAGTACTCGTTATGATATTGTTAATAATGATGTTCAAAAGATTGATATTTTCCAAACCTTTAAATCCAACAATGCATTCCCAATTCTTTACACATCCTCTGGCAACGTCTTCTCAAAAATCATTGCATCAGATCCTATCAAATTTCAAAACTCTATGGTAAAACAAGTCACCGGAAAAAATAGTGATGTGTTCAATGAAAAAATACACTACACTATTCTTTCCGAAAATACAAACCCACTAACAGAATTAAACAACCAGGTGATTGCGAAAAACAATTTACTAAAAGATGGTGAAATCATAATTAAATATAAGCACCAAAAAGGAATGGTGCCATATTTGATTGTTCCTGCATCAATGAATCAACAAAAATGTAGTATTAAAGTCAATGGCGAGGAATTAAACTTACCTAACGACTTTCAAAGCACTTTTGTTGTTAGTTTACCAAATAATAAGGATAACAAAATAAGCATTAAAGTATTAAACGGAAAAGTATATACTAATGAATTTAATATGGCATCCTTAAACCTATCTAAATTTCTAAATGAAACTAAAGCTATTAGAAACCAAAATAATCACATTAAACTAAATGGTAATACTGTTTCTGCTGATATAAACGTACCTACAAAACGTACAGCCGTTGCAACATCAATTCCATATTCAAATGGATGGACTTTGACTGTGGACGGTAAGAAACATCCTATTAAAGTAATCAATGATGAATTCATTGGTTTTAATAATCTTTCAATTGGAAAACACAAAGTTAAATTATCGTTCTATCCCTCAGGATTAAACGATGGAATATTAATTTCATCATTAACCCTAATGTTTGTAATTGGATTTTATATCTGCAAGAAAAAAAGAAAATAAAAAAGGACTCGACTAAACGAGTCCTTTTTATTTTTAAAGATTATTCAACAGAAATAATCTTAACTTTCATATCACCAGCAGGAATTTCAATAACAACTTCGTCATCCACCTTGTGGCCTAATAGCCCTTTAGCAATTGGTGAATCATTTGAAATTTTACCTTCCAATGGATCTGCTTCAGCAGCACCAACGATTTGGTAAGTCTCTGGGTCTTCATCTGGTAGTTCTTTAAAAGTAACCTTCTTACCAACATTTACCATATCACTTTCAACATCATCGTTATCAACAACGTCAGCATATTGCAACATGTGTTCTACAGTTGTAATACGACTTTCTAACATACTTTGTTCGTTCTTAGCAGATTCATATTCAGAATTTTCTGATAAATCACCATAACTTCTGGCAATCTTGATTCTTTCAATGATTTGTGGACGTTGATTTAATCTTAAATCTTCCAACTCAGCTTCAAGTTTTTGTTTACCTTCAAGTGTCATTGGATATCTTTCATCTTTAGCCATTATAAACTCCCCTTTAAATTAATTAAATTGTTGTGTCAATATTATTGAAAACCTTGTTGTTACCATGTTTTACCAAGATAGATTGAATCTTAGTTGTTAATAAATCAATCGCAACTTGGTTCTTACCACCTTCTGGAACGATGATATCTGCGTAACGCTTACTTGGTTCAACAAACTGGTTGTACATTGGACGAACAGTCTCCAAATATTGTTGAATAACTTCATCCAATGTTCTACCACGTTCCTTAGTATCTCTTTGAATTCTTCTTAGAATACGAATATCATCGTCAGTATCTACGAATACCTTAATGTCCATTAAATCTCTAAGGCGCTTGTCATCTAGGATTAAAATTCCTTCAAGGATGATAACATCACGTGGTTCTTGAGTAACTGTTTCAGTACTACGATTTAATTTAGTGTAGTCATAAACCGGCTTTTCAATTGCTTCATAGTTTAGAAGCTTATTCAAATGTTCTAGTAATAAGTCACTATCAAAAGCTAATGGATGATCGTAGTTAGTTTCTTCTCTTTCAGCCATTGTCTTATGTGATTGATCCTTGTAGTAAGAATCTTGTTGCAAAATCATAATTGAATGACCCAATAGTTGGTTAAAGATGGCACGACTAACAGTAGTCTTACCACTACCTGAACCACCAGTAACACCAATAACAACGGGACGCTTTTTCTTTTCTACCATAATAATCTCTCCATAACCGATTTATCTCATAACACTATCATTGCCGATCAAATCATCGACATCTTTATCTGAATTATAATACTTAACCTTCTTATCATTCATATTAACACTATATGCCAAATAAAAAGTAGTCATATCAATTGGATTCAAAATTGAATCTAGTGATTTAACCGTCGGGTTATTAATTGCACTAGGTGGGAATCCTGTATTTTTATATAAATTATAAGGGGTATCCGCATCATAATCTTTCTTTGAAAGTTTTTGCCCAGAAACTTTACCATTAGCATACCTAATAGAAGATTGCACTTCAAGAGGTAAATTACTATTTAGACGATTATATAATATTCCTGCAATCTTTTCTTGATCATTTTTATCAACATGATTGTGTTCGATAAATGAAGCCAAAGTAATTGCTTCATCGACTGTTAGGTTTTGTTTCTTTATTTCTTTGAAATATGGACTAAATTCATAATTAGTCTTAGCAACCATTTGATTAACAATTTGTTTCAAGGTGACATTTTTTTGTGAATTATATGTGGCTGGGTATAGGTAACCTTCTAACACATATTTTCTATTTTTTGCCTTGAATGCTGAATCTAAAAGTTTAGGATATTTCTTCTTTAATTGATTCAAAAAGTCTGTGTCCTTCATTAACTTCTTAAAGTCGGCACTTGAATATTCACTACTTTGTTCTATCGATTGGGCGATTTCGTCGATGTTGTCACCTTCACGAACAAGTAATCTCCCATATTTACCTTGTAATGGTTGAGCTGATCCACCTTTTTTCAACTTATCAGCAATTTTTTGCAAACTCATTGAAGGTGAAAGTTCGTAATAACCTGCTTTCAGTCCTGAATAGTTATGACTATTAACAAAATAGTCGAATACTAAACCACTTTTAACAATTTTACTTTCTTGTAATATTGATCCAATTTTCTTATCGGAAGCACCCATTGGGATTTGAACTTGTATTAATTCTTTATCCTTAGGATTCAATGGTTTTAGTGATTCTTTAACGTATTGATGTCCAAGAATAAATATAAAAATACCCAAAACTATTAAGATGGCGATAATACTTAGTGAAATCTTTTTGCCTAAATTAGCGTGCTTCTTTTCGAAATCATTGGAGTTCTTTTCTTCATTCAAATCCATTTCCTCCAGTTAAAAATTAACGTATTTCTACATTGAATTCTTTTTCAAGATTTCTTTGCACTTTTTCCATTGCATTATTTACATCATCATCAACTAAGGTATCATGTTTGTTTTGGAATGTTAGTGAATATGCTAATGACTTTTTACCTTCAGGAACATGTTCACCTTCATATAGGTCAAACAACTTAACATCCACTAAGTATGCTCCACCACGTTTTTCAATTACTTTCACAATTTCATCGTTCTGAGTATCCCTGTCAATTAACATTGCAATATCACGCTTAATTGATGGATATTTTGAAACCAGTTCATAGCTTTGTTCTTTCTTAGGTAAATTGATGATTGTTTGTAGGTTTAAGTCAAAAACATAAGTTTCATTAATCTTAAATTGCTTTGCAACCTTTGGATGAACTTGTCCAACAAAACCAACATAGTGACCATGAACAAAAATATCAGCAGTTCTACCTGGGTGCATTTCTGGATAAGATTCATTAGCAACGTAGCTAATTTCACCGTTTAAGCCAATTGTTTCCAAATATTCATTAACAATTCCCTTAATTCGGAAGAAATCAACATTCTTAGCGGGTTGATTCCATGAATTATCAACAAGTGAACCAGTCATCGCACCAGCTAAATGTTCTATTTCATCTGGTTTAACAACATTTTCATTTTCCTTATGGAACACACGACCTTGTTCGTATAAGGAAATATTATCAACTCTTCTAGCCTTATTGTATGCAATGTCATCTAATAGTCCTGTAACTAAATTCATTCTTAACGTAGTATGGTCACTACTCATTGGGTAACTTAAATCGGTTTTAACTGATTCACTCATCATGAACATCTTAGCTTTTTCTTCAGTAGTCAAAGCATATGAAATTGCATGAGTTAAACCTAGACCTTCTAGAATATTACGACTATCTCTGATTAATTGTTGTTCAGGGTTTAATCCGCCAGTAGTCATAGTAGTTGTTGGTAAGGTGCTTGGTAAGTTATCGTATCCGTATATTCTGGCAACTTCTTCAATTAGGTCGGCTTGGATATGAATATCACCACGTCTAGTTGGAATTGTTACAACTAAGTCATCACCATTAGCATTAACTTCAAAGCCAAGTCTTTCAAAAATATCTGTAACTTCTAAAGCATTTAATTCCATACCTAGTACATGATTAATACGAGCAACTGAGATTTCAATAATAGCCTTCTTTGCATCATACTTGCTACCAACTAAAACATCGCTAGTAACAGAACCATTAGCAATTTTTCTAGCCATTTCACTAGCTGAAGATAGTACATCTTCAACAGCCATTGGATCTACACCGCGTTCAAAACGTTGTGATGCTTCAGTATGAATAACGTGTTTTCTAGCCATTTTTCTAACTTTAATTGGGTCAAAGATAGCACATTCGAACAATACGTTCTTGGTATCAGTGGTAATTGAACTATCCATACCACCAATTACACCTGCCATTGCAATCGGACCATTGTCATCAGCAACTACTAAGTCATTTGAATCTAATTCCACTTCGTTTTCATCTAAAGTAGTAATCTTTTCACCGTCATTAGCGTATCTAACTGATACACTTCCTGAAAGTTTATCTAAGTCATATGCGTGCATTGGTTGACCAAATTTAAGCATTGAATAGTTTGTGATATCAACAATGTTATTTACTGGTTTAATCCCAGCATTCCAAAGTCTAACTTGCATCCATAGTGGACTTGGTTTTACTTCAACGTCGTTAACAACACGGTTTAAATAAGTCCATGCAATTTCATTGTTAACGTCACTTTTAATCTGATCAGATGTCAATTTCTCTGAAGTTTCGTTGACTTTGTCTAAATCAAATTTAGCTGGTTTGTTGTAAATAGCCGATAAGTCATGAACAGTACCGTAGATACTAAGCATATCACCACGATTTGGAGTCACGTCTAAATCAATTAGTGCATCATCCATACCAAGATACTTGTAGACATCGTCACCCAATGTAGCATCGTCAGGTAAGAAGTAAATACCATCAGCCCATTCCTTTGGTACGACATCCTTAGGGTAACCAATTTCATCTAGTGCACAAAGCATCCCATTAGATTGAACACCACGCATCTTTGATTTTTTAATTTTCATGTTATCAGCAACTCTCGCACCAGATAGAGCTGTAATCACGTTTTTTCCTACTTGAGCATTAGGAGCTCCACAGACAATTTGAACTGGTTCATCTTCACCAACATCAACTTGGCAAATGTGTAAGTGATCTGAGTCTGGATGGTTTTCCATTTCAACAATCTTACCTACAACGATTTTTTTTAGTCCATCGCTAGGTTTGATAACAGAGTCAACTTCGACTGATGAACGTTCAATTTTTTCGGCTAATTCGTCAGCAGGAATATCTAAATCAATGTATTCCTTTAGCCAATTATATGAAATTTTCATTAGTATCTCTCCTTAATTAAATTGCGATAAAAATCTAACATCGTTTAGGTAGAAATCACGAATATCTTCTACACCGTATTTCAACATTGCAAAACGATCTGGGCCAAGTCCAAATGCAAAACCACCGTATACGTCAGCATCTACACCAGCCATCTTCAATACATTTGGATGTACCATTCCAGCACCTAGAACTTCGATCCATCCTGAGTGCTTACATACATCACAACCTTTACCATCACACTTGAAACAAGTAACATCTGCTTCAACTGATGGTTCAGTAAATGGGAAGTAACTTGGTCTCAAACGAATATCGTACTTGTTACCAAACAATTGATGCAATAGATATTCAAGGGTTCCCTTTAAGTCACCCATTGTAATATTCTTGTCAATCACGATTCCTTCTACTTGATGGAATTGGTGTGAATGAGTAGGGTCATCCGTATCACGTCTGTATACAACACCGGGTGAAATCATTTTTAATGGTCCCTTGCTAAAATCATGTTTTTCAAGAGTTCGTGCTTGCATGGGAGAAGTTTGAGTTCTCATCAATATTTCTTTAGTAATATAAAAGGTATCTTGCATATCTCTAGCAGGATGATCCTTTGGCAGGTTCATCATTTCAAAGTTATACTTATCTTCTTCTACTTCTGGACCGCTTTTAACTTCGTAACCCATACCGATGAACATGTCACAAATTTCATCAATAATTGATTGAATAACATGTGGATGTCCCTTAGCCACTGGAGTACTTGGAAGAGTAACATCAATCTTTTCAGCAACTAGTTGTTCTTCTAAGGCCTTATTTTCTAACTCTGCTAATTTTGAATCTAAAGCATTTTGAATCTCATCTCTGATTTCGTTAGCATAGCTACCAACTTCAGGTCTTTTTTCAACTGGTAAGTCCTTAATACCTCTTAATGCCTGAGTAATTGGACCTTTTTTACCAAGTAAATTAACTTTAATTTCTTTAGTAATTTCGTTAACGTCAGTTGCTTGATTGATTTGATTAATTCCATCATCACGCAACTTGGTTAAATCATCTTTTAATGACATAGTATTCTCCTCTCATTTCAACAAAAAAAGCCCCATCCCAAAAGGGACGAAGCTTCGCGGTACCACCCTAGTTTATAAACTGCTGTTTGCAATTCATACACTTAAAATCCATAACGGTGGAATACCGGATTATTTTTCGTTAATTATAACTCCCAATATCAGTTCAGAAAATGAATTCGGCTAACTTATGACTACTCTCATCAAACGCAGTCTTTCTGTACTGTTTGTCGCCTACTAATTTTTCTTCAACACATTTATCTAAATAATATCTTAAAAAAACTAGTCGGTCAAGATTAATCGTTAATATCACACCATTGATCTGACCAGTTATGAATTTCTTCCATGATTGGACCCAATGCTTCTCCTTTTTCAGTTAATTCATATTGAATTAATGAAGAATCACAAAATGTTTTACGAGTAATGATACCGTCTTCTTCAAGCTCTTTTAGTCTTTCAACTAGTACTCGATCACTACATTTAGAAACTACTTTAGCAATACATTTAAAACGTTGGGGCCCATTCACTAAAAGTGTTTCAATAATTAAACCATTCCACTTTTTTCCTAACATTTGAAAAGTTTGTTCAAACTTTGGACACAAATGAAAATCGATTGTGGTACTCATTTGACTTTCTTTTGCCATGAATTAACCTCCTTTTTACCGTGTCTATTTTTAATTCTGTCTTTTAAATTTTGATATTTTGGTGCGAAATATTCCCGAATAGCATCATAGTCATCGATAAGTGAAACAACCACACTTTCCGCATATTTAGGCTTTGTCAAAGTTAATCCCCACATATGTTTAGTAATGATATCTCTTTCCTTATCATTTAACTTAGTTATTTTTTCAGCGTTTCTAAGTGCTACCCTTGGGTGCATATATGCATGTGATCCTAGGCGAAACTTACTTACTCGCCAATCGTAGAAAAATAAATCATGCAATAATCCACCACGAGCTGTAGCCTTAGCATCTAAGCCAAATCTCTTAGCAATTAAATAGCTTTCATATGAAACATGAATACAATGCTGTAAACGAGTTGATGAATGATGTTGGATATAGTTATCTAGTCTCAATACTTCTGGACTACTTAGTAAATCAGAAACATAGCTAACATATTCTTTATCATTTCGCCATGCATCTTCTTTCAATATACTATCTCCTAACTCAATAATTTATTTTTTAAGATGGAACATTGCGATTCCAGCAGCAATAGCTACATTAAGTGATTCTGCTTTTCCCTTTATAGGAATATATAAATTTTTTGTGGTTTGGTCAAGTATTTTATCTTGCATACCATTACCTTCGTTTCCCATTACTAAGGCAAATGAATCCTGTTTTTCGATTTGATCATAACTTACGGCTTGCGGATTTAATTCCGTTCCATAGACCGGCACATTGTTTTCCTTAAACTTACCAATCCAATCAAGTAAGTCCCCTTCCAGTAACTTTAGATGAAATTGGCTGCCCTGCATTGAACGTAAAACCTTTGGGTTAAATTGACTAGATGTTCCTTCACCGAAGATAACACCATCAAAACCAGCTGCATCTGCCGTTCTGACCATTGTTCCAATGTTTCCTGGATCTTGAATTTGATCCAATAGAAGCCAAGATCCATTCATATCTGATGAATCAAAGTAGTCTTTTTCTGGTAACTCCACAATTCCAAAAATTCCTTGAGGAGTTGATGTTGAGCCCAATGTTCTTGAAACATCATCAGTAATTTCAATTACTTCACCACCAAAAGAATCAATTTCATTTTGATGTAATTCATATTGTTTATTTGTTGTTAGTACAACTTCAACGTTTTGGTTAGCATTAATTGCTTCAGATACCAAATGCCAACTTTCCAAAATATATTGGTTACTATTTAAACGGCCCTTTTTGTTTTTTAACTTTGACCATTTTTTTACTCGTTCATTTTTTGCAGAAACAATTTTTTCCATTACTGGATATGACCCCTTTAAATTAATTATCTTTCCTATTATTTTAGCATAATAATCGAATAAAACATATATGTTACTATTATTTAGTAAGGAGGAATCAATATGAATAATAAAAATATCGAAATCATCGTTTTCGGGAAGGTGCAAGGTGTTGGATTTAGATACAGTACCAAAAAAGTAGCTGATAGATTTAATCTAAATGGTTTTGTCCAAAATCTAATCGACGGTACCGTCTTAATTCACGTTAATGGTGAAGCATCAATTGTCGATGAATTTACTTCTAAAATTAAAGATTCGCCTACACCATATGGTCATGTGGATAATATAAAAGTAACTAATATCAACGAAATCAATGATAAAGGGTTTATAATAAAATAATTCGTATTTTTATCTGATATAATTCCAATTTTCTGGTATTATTGTAAATGAAATTTACAGGAAAGGTTTTTTGTAATGAAAAAATTAAAGAGATTCAGTGCCTTATCTTTGATTGGATTAATGGCTTTAGTCCTATCTGGATGTGTACGTGTGGATTCAAATGGTAAACCATATGGTCTTACATATGAATACCTTGCGCTTCCAGGTCAACACATTCTAGACTTTATTGCTAGATTCTTTGGTGGATATGGTTGGGCAATTATCATTTTAACCATTATTGTTAGAATGATTTTACTTCCTGCAATGATTAGTCAAACTAAGAAGTCTACAATCATGCAGGAAAAGATGAGCTTTATCAAGCCTAAGATGCAAGAAATTCAAGAAAGACAAAAAAATGCTTCTTCTAAAGAAGAACAAATGAAGATTCAACAGGAAATGATGCAACTTTATAAGGATAACAACATTAGTATGGCAGGTGGTATTGGTTGTCTACCATTAATCATTCAAATGCCAATTTACCTTGCTTTATATAACGGAATTCGTTTCTCACCGGAAGTTTCACACACTATGTTCTTAGGTGTAAAACTTGGTGATAAAAGTTTAATCCTAGTTGTGTTATCATTCTTAGCTTATGTTGTACAAGGATACTTGATGACATTAGGTCTTCCTGAAGATCAAAAGAAACAAATGAAGATGATGTCATACTTTACGCCAATCATGATTGTATTGGTAACATTTAGCGCTCCTGCTGGACTAGGTATTTACTTCTTTATTAGTGGATTATTTGCTTGTTTACAAACATTAATTATTAACATGTATCGTCCAAAGATTAGAGCCGAAGTTGAAGCACAAGCAGCAGCTCAAGCTCAAAGTGATGAAAAAGTAATTCTGCACGATGTAGAAGAAGATAATTCATCAAACGAACATAAACAAATCGATACGGTTGAAGAACATGAAACTCATGAAGATTTGAGAAAACGTAATTCAGGCAAACAGAATAGGTAAAATAAAAAAACACCCTTAAAAGGTGTTTTTTTATTACATATTTTTAGAAGAATAATAAATCATACTTAGCAGTAAATTTTTTATCTGGAGTAATTTTATTAATTCCAACTTTATGTTCAATTTTTCCATCAGTATGAACATCGTCCGCAATTCCCCACCATGGTTCAAGACAAACGAAAGGAGCATCCTTTGCAGACCATAATCCACCATATTCAATATTGTAGGCAGTCATCGATACTCCATGATCGGAAACATCATTAGATAAAATGGTTGTAAACTCTTTATTCTTAATTTCAATCACTTTAGCATCATCATAAAACAATTCATGCGACAGTGGAATTGGCTGGTCTAAATCGATTTGTTCAACACTTTCAAAGTTGGCATATGGAACATCAAATTGGATTTGATTGTATGTTCCTTTATTAGCAAATTTAACAGAATAATCATTATATTTTTCACTACCATCCTTTACCAGAGGAACATTGAATGCAGGATGGGTACCGATAGAGAAGTACATTTCCCTAGTATCATTGTTAAACACGTTGATGTTAGTAGACAACTTATAATTATCCAATTCATAGTGAATAACTAGTTTAAAAGAAAAAGGATACAACTTCTTAGTTTCTTCATTGCTAACAAGTTGCAAATCAATCCAATTACTGCCTTGGTCTAAAACATCAAATTCCATATCTCTTGCGAAGCCATGTTGACCCATTTCGTAAGTCTTGCCATCATAGGTATATTGATTGTCCTTTAGACGTCCAACAATTGGGAATAAAATTGGCGCATGACGAGACCAATATCTTTTATCACCAGACCAAATGTATTCTATACCATCAGTACTTTTAACACTATTAATTTCAGCACCATGCGTATTAATTTTAACTTTTAAGTATTCATTACTAATTGTTTTAATCATAGTCTCCCCCCTAACAAATCGGTAACTACATTTTACAATAAAGCGCTTTCATAATGCAATTATTAAGCTAAGAACGTGGAAAAAACTTATTATAATCACGTAATAGATGATCATTAGAAACGTGAGTATAAATTTGAGTAGTTGATAAACTACTATGTCCTAATAATTCTTGAACTGTCCTTAAATCGGCACCATTATTAAGCATTTCAGTAGCAAAAGTATGCCTTAACATATGGGGATGAATATTAGTCGTTAACGATGTTTGCTTAACAATCTCATCTAAAATATATTCTACTCCTCGACTCGTTAACTTGTCACCGTACTGGTTTACGAAAACATAATCATGATGCTTATGATACTTATTGACTAAAAAATCACGACAGTTAATTTGATATTCTTTTAAAGCTTTAATCAAATAGTTACCAAATGGTAAGTATCTCTGTTTATTTCCCTTACCAATTACCTTAATAATCCGATTATCAAAATCGATATCTCTAAATTCTAAATTCACACACTCACTAACACGCATCCCTGTATCATATAGAATTTCAATAATCGCATAATTTCTATAGCTAAGCATATTATTTTTTCCATGTTTAGCTGCTTCAAATAGCTCATATAGTTCCTTCTGATAAAAGAAACGAGGCAAATGATTAGGATGCTTTTTTAAGTTAACCTGATCGAACGGGTTTTGTGATATTACATCATTTCGTTCCAAAAAATGAAAAAAAGAACGAAGTGAGGAAATCTTTCTAATAACTGTATTTCTACTTTCGTTGCGTTTCTTCAAAATCGTCAAGTAATTACTGACATCCAAATCGTCAGTTTGCTGTAATGTACGATTTTCTTCCCCTAACGTTTTTTCGAATTCATTGATATCAGATTCATAAGCAATTGCTGTATTATCAGAATATTGACGTTCATTGATTAAATATTCCATGTACCATTCAACTAATTCTTCATCTTTATATTTTTTCATTGTCAATCTCTCTCATCTTATTAAACTAATAGCCCCTAAGAGTGTTAAATCTTTAGGGGCTATTAACTATTTTTGCACGGCTTCTTCGTAATCACCGTTAGGACATACCACTTGGGTACCACCTTTAATTTTCTTTTCAACCAAGAAGTTCCCATCCTTTGGACAGTCTCTTCCGATTGGTTTATCCCATGTAACAAAATCACATTCAGGATATCTTGAACAACCATAGAAAATACGATTTTTCTTTGATTTACGTTCAATAACATCGCCCTTCTTACATTTTGGACATGTGACCCCAATCTTTTTAACAATGGCTTGAGTGTTTCGACAATCTGGGAATCTGGAACAGGCATAGAATTTGCCATATCTTCCCATCTTGATAACCATTGGAGCACCACAGACTTCACAGTTATAACCTGCCGGTTCATCTTTGATTTGAACATCTTCCATGTTCTTTTCGGCATTCTTAACTTCTTTTTCAAATGGTCTGAAGTACTTATCAACAACCTCAACCCAGTTTTGCTTAGCTTCTTCAATTTCATCTAAATTATTTTCCAAGTCAGCAGTAAATTCAATGTTAACGATATCAGGGAAGTATTCTTCGATGATGTTGTTAACGATTTCACCTAATTCAGTAGGTTCAAATCTTCTACCGACTAACTTAACATAGTATCTCTTTTGAATAGTACTTAAAGTTGGAGCAAAGGTAGATGGTCTACCTACACCATTTTCTTCAAGTGTTCTGATAAGCTTAGCTTCACTGTATCTAGCAGGTGGTTGAGTGAAGTGTTGATCCGGATTATTCTTAACCATCTTCACTTCGTCACCCTTGGCTATGTCAGGTAATATATTGTCTTTTTCTTTTCCCTTGTTGTAAACCTTTAGGAAACCTTCGAACTTAAGCTTTGAACCGTTCGCTCTGAAATCAACACCATTTTGTTCCATGTCTACTGTCATGGTATCCATGATAGCAGGTGTCATTTGACTAGCCATGAATCTTGACCAAATCAAGTTGTATAGCTTGTATTGATCATTGGTTAGATATTGTTTTAGGCTTGCTGGAGTTCTCTTAACAGAAGTTGGACGAATTGCTTCATGGGCGTCTTGAGCACCTTCTGGTAATTTACCCTTAACTGGTTTAGTTGCTGCAAACTCAGCACCATAATTATCATGAATAAATTCGGATGCTTCGTGCTTAGCTAAAGCAGAAATTCTAGTTGAATCAGTTCTCATGTAAGTAATCAAACCTTGGTTACCATCTTTACCAATATTGATACCTTCATACAATTGTTGAGCCGCCATCATTGTCTTACCTGTCTTGAAGTTCAACTTAACGTTGGCGTCTTGTTGCATTGTACTAGTAGTAAATGGTGGTTGAGGTTGTCTCTTACGTTCCTTTTTAACAACGTTTTGAACCTCAAATGGTTTGCTCTTATCGAATTTAGACAACACAGCTTGAACTTCATCATTACTGTTTAGTTCAGCCTTCTTAGCGTTCACTCCGTAAAAACTGGCCTTGAATGCTTCTCGACCCTTCTTCATGTCGGCATCGATGGTCCAGTATTCCTTTGGAACGAATTCTTTGATTTCACGTTCTCTTTGGATAATCAACCATAAAGCGATTGATTGAACACGTCCGGCACTTAGACCCTTTTTAACCTTTTTCCATAGTAATGGAGAAATTGAGTAACCCACTAAACGGTCTAAAACACGACGAGCTTGTTGAGCATCAACTAAGTTCATGTCAATTTCTCGAGGGTTCTTAAATGCTTCCTTAACGGCATCTTTAGTAATTTCATGGAAAGCGACACGATTCTTATCGTCTTCTTTCAATCCAAGCAAGTGTGATAGATGCCATGCGATAGATTCTCCCTCTCTATCCGGGTCAGATGCAAGATAAACATTTTTGGCTTTTTTTGCTTCAGCCTTTAGTTCCTTGATTGTTTCGCCCTTACCACGAATAGAGATGTAGTGAGGTTCAAAATCGTTATCGACGTCGACCCCCATCTTACTCTTTGGCAAATCTCTAACGTGACCCTTACTAGCGATAACACGGTAGGTTCTACCTAGGTATTTTTGAATTGTTTTAGCCTTGGTTGGAGATTCGACAATCACTAGTTTCTTTTTTGCCGACTGTCTTTTTTTCTTTGTTGTTGATTTTGTAGTAGTCGCCATTTACATCCCTCGTCATTTTATTTCTTTTTTAATATCTCCCAAAGGCTAATTATTAATATTTATATTCTTCTAATATGTCTTTGGCAGTAATTACTGGTTTGGCACCAGCCTGAATTAAATCATTACAACCAACCGATAACTCGCTATCAATCCTGCCTGGGACTGCTAGGACGTTTCGGTTATTTTGTAGTGCTAAATTAGCGGTGATTAAACTACCTGATCTATACTTGGCTTCCGTCACCAGGATAGAACGTACCAATCCAGCTATAATTCGATTTCTTTCCGGAAAATGATACCTTGCTGGTCGACAACCAACTGGATATTCGCTTAGCAACAAATGATTTTTTGCAATCGTTCTTTGTAGCGATTCATTTTCTCTTGGATAATATTGATCTAAACCGGTTCCAATCACAGCAATCGTTTTACCATGATTGGCAATTGCTGCCAAGTGAGCAAGTCTATCAACTCCCTTGGCTAGTCCAGAAACAATCGTGATTCCGTTATTAATAACATCAGGCATTAAACGCCTAATTACCTCAACAGAATACTCAGTATTATTTCTAGAACCAACAATTGCTAATGCTTTATTTTCTAAAAGCCTTAAATCACCAAAGTAAAATAACACAATTGGTGGCAAATATGCTTCTTTTAGATTCTCCGGATATAAGTCATCTATAATGGTTAGCCATTTAACATGATTTATATGATGATCAAGTTCACTATTTAATTTATCACTATTATAGAAATTAATAAATGTTTTTGATTTATTTTTAGATAACATTAATGTTTCTGCAATCTCTTCAGCCGTCATATTTAACTCATCAGGAATTACGTCATAAGTGCTTTTTAGCCATTGATAAAATCGATATTCTGATTTAATACCGATGCTCTTGGCTAATTTTAGTTTTAATAATAATTCTCTTGTTTTCATATATACCTCCAGTTTTACAAGGTATATACGATAAAAGTGACTACAATAAATCAGAAACCGGTTTAAAACTTCTTCGATGAATTGGAGTTGCTCCATACTTGTGTAAAGCGTCTAAGTGCTTCTTGGTACCATAACCGGCATTGTTGGCAAAATCGTATTCTGGATATTGCTGATCGTATTGTTTCATTAAGTCATCACGATAGGTCTTGGCTAGGATGCTGGCAGCAGAAACACTGGCGCTCTTTGCATCACCCTTAATCAATTTAAGTTGCTGGATATCAACATCAATTTGCATTGCATCAACGATGATTTCTTGTGGTAATTCTTTTAATCCCAATACCGCTTCTTTCATCGCTACTCTAGTTGCTTCATAGATATTAATATCATCAATTAACTTGTTATCAGCAATTCCATATGAATAATCAATTGACTTAGCTTTAATTTGGTCAGCTAATTCATATCTTTTCTTTTCAGAAAGTTGCTTTGAATCATTAACTTCGTAGACATCAAAATCATGAGGTAGTACCACTGCACATGTGACAACCGGTCCAGCTAGTGGTCCTCTTCCAACTTCATCGACTCCAGCAATGACATTAATTCCCTCATGCCAAAATTCATGTTCATACTTTAATCTTTTGTTAAATTCCTCTATCTCATGATTTCTTTTCTCAATCTGTTTAACACGCTGTGTGATTAATTTTTGCACTCCGACTCTGCTATCATCTTTATATTTTTGCAGTAGTTCCGAATTTATATCATCAACAGATTTTAAAATTTCTTTGATATCTTTGATTGATTCAGCCATTTTTATTCTTCCTCTTCTGTAGATAGGTCGTTAACATCATCTAGAGTAAAACGACCAATCTTACCTTTTCTGGAATCTAAAATAATTCTCATTGAAGCTCTTTCGTAGTCATCTTGCATACCAACTTTTTTTGTGATTTTTAGTAGTAGATCAACATCTGATAATTCCATATCATCTTCGGATAAATGGTAACGTTCGATTAACTCTTTAGGATTAGTTGATCTAAAGAAATGAATGGCAAACAATCCAACATCATCACTGTGGTAAATACTATCCTTAATTGCACCTGTCATTGCTAACTTATTTGCAATGTCATCATTTTGAAACTTAGGCCATAAGATACCTGGAGTATCCAATAATTCTAGTTCGTCACTAGACTTTAGCCATTGTTGACCCTTAGTAACTCCGGCACGGTTACCAACTTGGGCGGCACGTCTCTTAACAATTTGATTCAACAATGTTGACTTACCAACGTTTGGAACACCAACACAGATTGCACGAATAACCTTCTTATCGAATCCTCTTTCCTTAGCGTCATCAATCTTATCAGCTAAAAGATCCTTAACAACCTTTGTGATGTATTTACCAGTGGTGTTTTTCTTTGAATCAATTGCAATTGCAGCATATCCTTGATTTTTAAAGTATGATAACCATTGATTGGTAATGTTTGGGTTTGCCAAATCTGCCTTTGTAAGAATCATTAATCTAGGCTTACCTTGACTAATTCTTGCTACTTCCGGGTTGATTGAACTAAATGGACATCTTGCATCCACTAGTTCAAATACAATATCTACTAAATGAATATTTTCTTCAAATTGACGAATTGCCTTCGCCATGTGTCCTGGAAACCATTGAATCATATTTTATCCGCTCCTAACTTGTATATATTAATTGTACTATATTAGTCACCAAAAAATGAACCTAAATTCATAGGTTCATTTTTTAGTGTTTACTATTTTGGAAATCCATCCAAGCATCATCAAAAATGGTCATACTTGGTAAATAACTAGCATTTTCTTCCAAGTATTCTGAAATCTCATCATAATCAGTTGATTGCTTGGGAAATGATTGATCGTAAAATGCGTTGTTTGCAAATTGAGCAACCGCTTCGGTACTCTTAGGATTACGTTCAGTCATTAAATACTGGTAAAAACTTTTCATAGTTGCTCCTTTATTGATTAGGAATTAAGACTTTAAATTCAAAGTCACCGTCACCATTCATATCAATTTTATTAGCTTGGTATGAAAGTTCTTTCTTACCACCTAATTTGTTGACATGCAAGATGATACGACTGTTCTTGCTATCTAATTCGACCCACTTTGGAATGTTGTAATGTTTGCCAACATAACCAATTACAAAACGAGGTGGTACGTTTAACTTACCAACTTCAAGCTTACTTGCAGTTAGTTCCACATCACCATTGCTTAATAGGTGTGGATCCAAACTTAATAGGTATCCAACTTTGGAACCTAAGATGGTAATCTTACCATAAACGTAGGCTTGTTTGTCTACCCAGAACTTGTAGTCCATGTTTTTTTCTTTCTTTTCGAACTTTTCTAAGTAGTAACTTGATAATGCGTTAATTTGTTTTTTATTCAAACTAACACTAATTGGTGTATTGTTTTTTGACGCTGTTCCCATTTGTGGATTTACGATTTCACTATTCATTTGCTTCCAAGCATAGAATGCACCACCAAGTAGTACGATTACTAATAAAATGAATAGGTACTTAAATAGTTTTTTCTCTTTTGCTTTTTCCATTACAATTGCCTCTAATTCCAGTCATTAAATCTAAATAATTGTGATACAAGTCTGTCGGTCATGTAATTATATCCCTTATCATTTGGATGGAAATGGTCATCTGGGGAAATATAATTATTTAACTCACCCTTAGTATCATCTAATTTTAAAATGTCCAATGGATTAAAAGTTACTTCATCACTTGATTCAACTAACTTTTCTTTTTGGGCTTTACTCTTATATTGTCCATATGATAGTGGTGTGATGTCAACAAAATGAGCTTTTTTATTTCTTAGCACAACACCAGTAGTAATTTGGTTGTACTTCTTAACGTATTGATTAATCACATCAACATTTGCAAAGTATACATAGATTGGATTATAGATACCAAACACGTAAATTGGTGACTTTTTATTTTCTTTTCTGATATCATTCATTAATCTATTCACGTTGGCTTGATAAGTGATAGATGCTTGCTTCATTCTACTATTAAACTTAGCTTTACCATCAACTAAAGCGTTACTTTGTAGACTTTGTAGCAAGTCATTACCACCAACGGTTAGAACAATAATGTTGGCCTTTTTCAAACTACTTGAAAGGCCATTAACGTTGTTTCGAACACGCTTATCAATTTGATCACTACGTTGTCTAGCAATTCCATAGTTAACTGTTGTGACTTGCTTATAACCCTTTTTATCCAATGCCTGTTTAGTTCTTGATACAAAGCCACCGGCTTTTTTAGGGTCACCAACTCCCTGTGTTAATGAGTCACCTAACGCAACGATGGATACTTTTTTGTTCTTGTTCATATTCGTGATTTTAGTCTTGTGTCTAACGTTTGAATAAACCTGGTAGCTCACACCGGCAATTCCAAATACTACAATCAAAAATAATATGAATTTGAATATTTTTTTCATAATAATCACCCCATAAAAAAAGGTTATGTAGCAATCCATAACCTTTCTTTATTATTTTATTTACGTTCAAATATTTCAAAACGGTATGGATAAATGTTCTTATCATCAATGATTCCTTCTTTGGTTGATACTAAATCAAATTGACTGTAATCAATCTCTGGCATTTGAGTATCACCTTCAAAGTCGTGATCGATTACGGTCTTGTATAAACGATCAACGTATGGAAGTAATTCAGCAAAAATCTTAGCACCACCAACAACGAAAATTTCCTTATCACTAAACTTTTTAGCAAAAGCTAGAAATTCTTCTAACGTGTTGAAGACAACAACTTCATTAGGATATTCACTTTTATCATGACTAGTTAATACGGTATTTAAACGATTTGGTAGTGGACGCTTAAAACTTTCGTATGTTGTTCTTCCTGCCATGATGATTTGGTGTGTGGTAGTTTCCTTAAAATATTTCATATCAGCTGGTAAATGCCATGGTAATCCACCATTTAAACCAATAATATGATTATCTGATTCAGCCCATAAAAATGAAATCATTAGTAATAGTCCCCTTTATTATTTATACAGCAACTGGTGCCTTGATTGGATCATGGTGCTTATAATCGATTACTTTAATGTCATCCATGTCGTAATCAAAAATACTTTCCTTGTCAGGATTTAACCATAACTTAGGTGCTTCGTATGGTTCTCTACTCAATTGTTCTTCAATTTGAGAAACGTGGTTTGAGTAAATATGAGCATCCCCTAAAGTATGGATAAATTCACCAGGTTCTAATCCACATTCCTTAGCGATTAATGAGGTTAATAGTGCGTAACTTGCAATATTAAATGGCACTCCTAAGAATATGTCACCAGAACGTTGGTATAATTGACAGCTTAACTTACCGTCGTTCACGTAGAATTGGAACATTGTGTGGCAAGGTGGTAATGCTACAAACGGAATGTCTTCTGGATTCCATGCTGAAACAATTAATCTTCTTGAATCAGGATTTGTCTTGATTTGATCAATTACGTTTTGAATTTGGTCAATAGTGCCACCAGTAGTGGTCTTCCATTTACGCCATTGGCTACCGTAAACAAGTCCTAAATCACCGTATTTTTTGGCAAAGTCGTCATCTTCGACAATTTTTTGACAGAATTTTTTCTTTTCGGCTAAGTATTGTTTCTTAAATTCTGCATCCTTTTCAGCTCTCAAACCGAAGTCGGTCATGTCTGGGCCTGTGTATTCATCTGATTCAACCCAGTTTTTAAAAGCCCATTCATCCCAGATGTGGTTCTTGTGCTTTAGTAAGAATTGAATATTAGTGTCCCCGCGTAAGAACCATAATAATTCACTCTTGATTAAGCCAAAAGGAACCTTCTTGGTAGTTAATAAAGGAAAACCTTTTGATAGGTCAAAACGCATTTGGTAACCAAATGTACTAATTGTCCCTGTTCCAGTTCTATCTTCCTTACGATGGCCATTTTCTAAAACGTACTTGGCAAGATTTAAATAAGCATCTTCTAACATGTCATTACCCCTATTCAACATATTCGCTTAAATATTCCCAGCGACTAATCTTTTCGTCGGACTGTTTATTTAAGTCGTCAATCTTTAATTGTGTTTCAGCTAGTTTATCATAATCATTTCCCAAATGGGTCATTTCTTCTTTCAATTGACCGATTTGTTGATCTAAATCATCAATGTCTTTTTCTAGCTGATCATATTCCATTTGTTCAGCATAAGTTAGTTTCTTCTTGGTAGTCTTTTCTTCTGCTGGTTGTTGCTCTTCTTTTTTCTTTGCAGCATATTCAACATGTGCTTGTTTCTTTTCTGTTTTGTTTTGTTCGGCTGCTTGCTTCAAGTAGTCAGTGAACAATCCGACATGACTTTCAATATCACCATCACCGTTAAAGATTAAAAGACGGTTTGCAACCTTATCTAAGAAGTAACGGTCATGAGAAACGGTGATTACAGTTCCACTAAAGTGTGAAATATAGTCTTCTAGTACAGTTAATGTGGAGATATCTAGGTCATTGGTTGGTTCATCAAGTAGTAAAACGTTTGGTTGTTGCATCAATAGTTTTAATAAATACAAACGACGTTTTTCACCACCGGACAACTTACGAATCAATGTTCCATGCATGAACTTCGGAAATAGGAATTGTTCCAATAAGTCGGTAACACTAATCTTATTTCCTGTGTTATCAGTAACATGTTCACCAACATCTGTTAAGTAGTTAATTACACGCTTGTCTTCTGGAATTGGTTCAGTTTGTTGTGTGTAGTATGCCATCTTAACGGTTTCACCAATTTCAATGGTTCCGCTATCTAATGGTAACCTCCCGGTAATCACGTTTAATAGCGATGATTTACCAGCACCATTTTCACCAGAAATACCGATTCTTTCGTTTCGTTGAACCAAATCACTGAAGTTCTTCAAAATCGTTTTATTGTTTAGAGTTAGGTTAGCATCTTTAATTTCGATAACTTTTTTTCCTAGACGTTGTTGACCTAAGTTGATGTCGATATCTTCTTCTGTTTGTAAGTTACCCACATTTTCCTTTAAGTCATTAAAACGATTAATTCTGGCTTGTTGTTTGGTTGTTCTGGCCTTAGCACCCTTTTTCATCCAAGCTAATTCTTGTTTGTAAAGTTTTTGTTTTTTATGTTCAGCAGCAACTTCTAGGTCAACTCGTTCGGCCTTTTGTTCCAAGTAATCTTGGTAGTTACCTGTATATTCGTAAAGACTTCCAAATGATAGTTCCCAAATCTTGTTAGCGATTTGATCTAAGAAGTATCTATCGTGGGTTACGAATAGTAGCGCACCCTTGTACTTAGCAAGGTATTCTTGTAACCATTCGATTGAATCAAAATCTAAATGGTTGGTAGGTTCGTCTAATATTAACAAATCAGGTGATTGAATTAATACTTGAGCTAACCCAACACGTCTCTTTTGCCCCCCTGATAGTGTGCTAACCACTTGGTTAACATCATCAATCTTTAGTTGGGTCAAGATGGTCTTAACGTCGTTTTCAGCATTCCATGCATCTTCTTCGTTCATCTTGGCTTCGGCATCAAGGTATTGTCTTTCTGTCCTTGGATCATCTGGATGATTGGAATAGTTTTGTAAGGTTTGTTCATATCTTCTGATGGTGTTAAAAATATCCTGACTTCCGGCAAACACAGCTTCTAAAATGGTTAATGATTCGTCCAATTTAGGTTGTTGTTTTAAGTAACCAATTGTGTATGTCTTTGAGGTAATAATTTCACCAGTAGAATCAATATCTTCCTGTGATAAAACATTTAAAAGTGATGACTTACCACTACCATTGGTCCCAATTAAACCAATTCGATCTTGTTCGTTGATAATGAAGTCTAGATCCTTAAATAAGGTCTTTTCACCATATGTTTTAGTTAAAGCTTCCGCTCTTAACGTTTGCATGTAATCACTCTTTCACAATTTTTTTCGCAGCTTCAATTAATTCAGCTTTTTCATTTTGGAATTCTCCGTTCACGACTCCAGTCTCAATTGCATATAATATTTTACCCAATGCCGGACCCGGTTTGACAATACCGTTCTTAATCAAGTCGCCACCATTGACTGCAATTTCTTTTTTGTTTTTGATTGGTAAAGCATCGTATTGAGATATTAAGTCTTCTTCGGATTTAGCAAATCCATACATTTTAGCAATTTTGTTAGCCAAAACTAGAAGTTTCTCACCAGTTTCATACATTGACCATTTGTCTAGAGAATCATCCCTTAGCTTTTCTACAGCCTTTGTACAAATTTCTGTGTTCTTAATGATGTCGTTAGAAGCCTTCCATGACTTTAAGAGGCTAGTAATACCAGTTCGATCAAGACCAAATTCAAATGATAGTAATGACCATACAGAAACCTCGTCGGATAAGTTTAAATCATCAATCTTAGCAATTGCTACTAACTCGTTTTGATGACTAGCAAATTCGGGAACGTATTTATACATATCTGTATTAATCATGTCTAAAATACCTTGCTTAGGTCTTTTCGCCATCATCATCTTAACAAATTCGGTGTAAATTCTTTCTACCGCAATTTTTTCTAGCAATGCACTGTTTGATTTGATTGCCGCTAGTGTTTTAGTTTCAATATCAAAGTCTAGTTTGCTGGCAAATCTAACTGCACGCATCATTCTTAATGCATCTTCATGGAAACGTTCATTAGGATTACCAACTGCTCTAATTAGATGATTTTTTAAATCGATTAAACCATCGAATAAATCAGTAACATCCCCGTTTTCTCTCATCGCAAATGCATTAATTGTAAAGTCACGACGCTTTAAGTCTTCCTCAAGTGATCTTACAAATTCAACTTTGTCCGGACGTCTATAGTCTTGGTATCCTGACTCGGTTCTAAAGGTGGTAATTTCATAACCCTTTTTTTCATGAATTACCATTACCGTACCGTGTTCAATTCCAGTATCCACCGTTTTTTTGAATATTTTTTTAATTTCTTCTGGGTAAGCACTCGTTGCGATATCAACATCATGAATGTCTAGTCCTAATATTGTGTCACGAACACTTCCACCAACAAAATAAGCTTCAAAACCAGCATCTTCAATTTTTTGCATCACTGGACGAGCTTTTTCAAATTCGTTCGGTAAGTTTTCTATCTTCATCTTTATACCTACTCTCAATACAATCTATATTAAATATTAACAGATTAGCATTACAATTTACAGATTGAAGTTTGCTAACTTTAGTGCTGTAATAGGAATAAATAACTATTAGGAGTTGAAGTAGCCAAATGTCTAATGATTATCCATATCAAGATACTTTTGAGATTGATTTAAAGAATAAAGGATTAGCAAAAATAACGATTAACGAATACACGAAAATCCTTTCTGACATGTTTGACTACCTATCCGATTTCAATAAGGGCTATCAAGAAAATCATAAAGTTAGTAACCTGTTTAATCGTGATATTGAAGAATATCTTCAAATGCTTTTAGACGAACGCAAAATCAACCATAACACCTATAACAAGGTTCTATCACACATTAATGTCTATTTTAATTACCTGTTCACCCATCAATTGAACAATAATTTACCGACAATTGATATTAAGGGCTTAAAACACGAACCTAAGAGTGAATTAGATACTTCCTGGTTAGATAATATAAACGTCATTCTAGCTGACGCAAACGTCCATTTTTACGCTAGAATGACCGTTCTACTAATCAGTAAAGGATTTAAATCTGAAGAATTCCTCCAACCTGGTTTTTATCGATTGTTTAATCAAATTACTTTCTCGGATGAAGAAAAGTTTTTCATTAACTTGTTCGATAAATTCATTCAACCAATTCAGTTAAAACAAAATAGTCAGGATATCTTTTTAAAACAACGACTCTCTGATGATCCACACATCACTTCTGCTGGATTGCATAAATACCTAACCCCTAGTGAACAATATCTAGGATTCTCACTTAGCCCATCAGAATTATTCAAGGGTTATATCATTGATTTCATCAAAAAAAATCCAGACCTAAGTGACTCAAAACTATCAAGTCAATTAAATCTGGATTTATCATCGATTAATTACTACAAAAGATTAATCAAATAAGACTAATCATCCATGTATTCATCAAGCATAAATGCAGCTTCATCATCATTTGGTTGAAGTTGAACATACTTTTTAAGAAGTTCATATGAATTATCGCGGTCACCGTATTCACGGAAGAATAATGCTGCTTGTTTTAAGAAACTAGCATTATCAGAGAAATATGGTTTGGCAGCTAGGTAATTCTTGTGAGCTTCTTTTAGTTTGTCTAATTTATCATATGAAACAGCAAGGTTCCAGTAGAATTGTGGATCCAATTCATGATTTTCAATGTAACTATTCAACAATTTAATGTTTTCTTCATAGTCTTCTTTGGCAACCAATAGGTTAGACATTTCCAAGACGATTTCAATGTCGTCTGGATCAATTTCGTTTCCTTGTTGTAGGTATCCCAGCGCTTCATCATTTTCAGATAACTTAAGTGCTTCACGAGCTGTGGCTAAAAATAACTTTTCGTTGTATTGATCAACGCTTAGTCCTTCTTGCAATACACGATATGCCTCTTCTTGTTTGTTTACAGCATCTAATGCTTGGCCCAAGTATGGGTAAAGAGTCGCATACTGTGGATCTGAATCACGAAGTTCTTCAAATAAATCAATTGCTTCATCGTATTCCTTTAGTTGTAGATAGGTGAACGCTGTTTCGAACTTAACATCTGAAGACATATCTATTGTCTTAATTTGTTTTAAGTATCCAATTGCATTTTCAAAATTACTATCATTGGCGTATGAAATACCAATTCTTTCAACGATGTTAACTGCTGATAGGTTGGTAATTCCCTTCTTGATTAAACTTAAATACAAAGGAATAGCTTTATTGTACTCACCCATTGTGTAATACAATTCTGCCAAAGCAAACGTAATTACTTCTTCTTCAGGCGCTAATTTTTTAGCTTCTAGCAACTTTTCACGACTAACTTCGAATAACTCTTGAGTTTGGTATAAATCAGCTTGAACCATCAAAGATTGAAGATAAGCGGGTGAATCCTTACTAATCTTACTTAATTGTTCCAGGGCTTCATCAGTGTTACCTTCACTAATCAGAATATCAGCGATATCGGTTCTTAGTTCATCTTCATCAGGAAACTTCTTCAATAATTTTTCATATAGTTCCTTAGCTTGGTTGGTAAAACCATATGAATATAGTTCTTCAGCAAGCGAATACACCATTTCATCACTATCATGATGTAATGCTAAATTATATTGTTTATTAAATTCATCAATTTTTCCTTCTTCAAGGAATTTTAGTGCTTTTTGTGAGTAGCTCAAAAATCTCGCTCCTATCATTTAAAACATATAAAAAGGCCAGTCCGTAAAACGGACTAGCCTAATTATAGCATACTGTTATTATTTAACAGCATCCTTTAAAGCCTTACCTGGTTTGAATGCAGGTACTTTGCTTGCAGGAATTTGAATTTCTGCACCAGTTTGAGGGTTACGACCCTTACGAGCAGCACGTTCACGTACTTCGAAGTTACCGAAGCCGATTAATTGTACCTTTTCGCCCTTAGCCAAACTACCTTGAATTGAATCAAATACAGCATCAACTGCTGCAGTTGCATCCTTCTTAGTTAAACCAGTTTTAGTAGCAACACTACTTACTAATTCTGCCTTGTTAGCCATGTGTGTTTCACCTCCCACAATGTTCGGAAAACAATCTATGCTTTTCGACTTATGTAATCACAACAAATTAATGTCATTACATTTATTCAAGATATCACATAAATGCCCGCAATTCAACGATTTTTAATATTTTTTAGTATAAAATATTAAAAAAATTGGATAAATAATCTTCATTACTTACGTTTTCTAGAAATAATTTTAATCGGAGTCCCAGAAAAGTCAAAGTGTTCTCTAATTTGATTTTCGATATATCTTCTATATGAGAAATGCATTAGTTCTTCATCATTTACGAAGATAACAATGGTAGGTGGTTCACTGGTAACTTGAGTTGCGTAGTAAATACGTAACTTTCTACCATTGATGCTTGGTGTAGGTGTCATGGCGATTGCATCCATCAAGACATCGTTTAACATTGATGATGAAATACGTTTAGAATGATTATCATTAACACGCTTGATCAATTCTGGTATTTGACTTAAACGTTGTTTAGTCTTAGCTGAAACAAACAAAATTGGAGCATATGATAGGTATTGGAATTGACTTCTAATGCCTGCTTCAAATTCTTGTTGTGTCTTACTAGTTTTCTTCAAAGTATCCCATTTGTTAACAATGATGATGACACCTTTTCCGCCTTCATGGGCATAACCAGCAATACGCTTGTCTTGTTCGCGAATTCCTTCTTCAGCATTTAAAACAATTAAAGCCACATCACTATTATCAATTGCTTTCATTGCTCTCATTACTGAGTATCTTTCGGTATTTTCGTAAACCTTCCCTCGTTTTCTCAATCCGGCTGTATCCACCATTGTGAATTCTTGACCATCTTGTTCAAAGTGAGTATTAATAGCATCTCTAGTTGTTCCAGCGACGTTCGAAACGATTACTCTATCTTCACCTAAAATAGCATTAACAAGTGAAGATTTACCAACATTTGGACGTCCAATCAAGCTGAACTTAATGTTATCATCGTTTTCTTCTTCTGTTTTTTCATCGAAGTTCTTAATAACTTCATCCAATAAGTCACCCAAACCTAATCCATGAGCACCAGAAATTGGATATGGATCTCCTAAACCTAAAGAATAGAAGTCATAAATGTTAGCACGGCTTTCAAAATTATCAACTTTGTTAACTGCTAATACAACTGGTTTATTGGTTCTATATAAAATTCTAGCAATGTTGTCATCAGCATTTGTAATTCCTTCTTTTCCATTAACCATGAAAATAATTACATCAGCTTCATCAATTGCTATTTCAGCTTGCGCAGTAATTTGTTTCACGAATGGTTGATCACCGATTTCAATACCACCGGTATCAATCATACTAAACTCGTGTCCCAACCATTCACCGTGAGAATAAATTCTATCCCTTGTTACTCCAGGGGTGTCTTCAACGATGGAAATTCGTTCCCCAGCAATACGGTTAAAAATTGTTGATTTTCCGACGTTTGGTTTTCCAACAATTGCAACTGTAGGTAAACTCATTTAATATTCACCCTTTCTTTCATAATGAAAAAAATATCCTTCACCAAAAAATGAAGGATATTTTTAAAGATTATAATATATTATTGATTATCTTTGTCTAATCCTTTACCAACAATGTCACCTAAAGTGAATCCATTTTCTTCTTCAGGAGCATTTTCAGTAGCATTATTAGTAGCTTCGACATGTTCACTTGAATCTTGAGCATTTTCTGGTTCAGGTTCAAGAGCACGTAATGATAAAGCTAAACGATGTTCACTTGGGTTAACATCTAAAACTTTAGCATCAACAGTTTGACCAACCTTTAATACATCAGAAGGTGTATTAACATGTTTATGTGAAATTTGAGAAATGTGAATTAAACCTTCAACACCAGGAATTACTTCAGCAAAAGCACCAAAGTCAACTAATCTCTTAATGGTTGCCTTTACAGTACTACCTTGAGGGGCTTTTTCTTCAATTTCATCCCATGGTTGTGGTTGAGTTTGCTTGATTGAAAGTGAAATTCTTCCACGTTCTTCGTCCATAGCAATAACCTTAACTTTAACATCTTGGCCATTTTCTAGAACATCAGCAGGTTTGTTTACACGTTCGTATGAAATTTCTGAAACATGAACTAGTCCGTCAATACCACCAAGGTCAACGAAAGCACCGAAATCAGTCATACGTGCAATCTTGCCTTCAACTACATCACCAACATTTAACTTGTCCATAACTTCTGAACGAGCTTCTTCTTGGTTCTTAGCTACAACATCACTATGTGATAGAACCAAACGATTCTTTTCAGGAACAATTTCAACAATCTTACATTCAAATTGTTGACCGTTGTATTGATTCAAGTTTCTTACAAAGTGGTTAGTGATCATTGATGCAGGGATAAATCCACGTACACCAGCGTCTACTACTAAACCACCACGTACTGCATTTTGAACAGTAACTGTAATTGTTTCATTGTTTTCAGCTTTTGCCTTTAATTCATCCCAAACCTTACGTTCTTCTAAACGACGAATTGATAGAAGGAAGCTTCCACCTTCTTTATCATCACCGATACGTGAAATTACAACAAATTTACCTTTGTCTCCAACTTTAAATTTGCTTTCAACGTCATCAACAGGTTGTGAGGATAGTTCACGACGAGGAACAACTCCTTCAACCCCGGTGTTATCAATACCAATAATTAATTGATGATCCTTGTCAAAAGCCAAAATTTCACCACTGACAACATCGTTAATATTAACTTGGTCCACATTATCCAAGGCTTCTAATAAATCTTTGTTTGTTTGTTCATCTGATTCACTCATCTGATATTTCCTCCTTGAGACTACTATAACTTTCATTTTAGACTATGTTATTAATAAAATCTAGTTTAATGATTAAATTATAGTGTTTGTTTTTTTGTTATTTCATCAGAGATGGCATCTACCACTTGATCAATTGACATTGAAGTAGTATCAATTTCCTTTGCATCAGCGGCTTTTGTCAATGGAGACACGGCTCTATGAGAGTCTTTATAGTCTCTTTCTTCAATTTCCTTTTTTAATTGTTCTAGCGGAACATGAATACCCTTCTCGGCATTATCTTTAAAACGTCGGTCAGCTCGTTCATCGACACTAGCAATCAAGAAAATTTTAACTTCAGCATTTGGTAAAACTGTTGTTCCGATATCTCTACCGTCCATAACAATACCACCCTTAGCTGCAATGTCTTGTTGTCTTTGAACAAGTTCTTTTCTAACTGCACCTAAACTAGCAACAGTAGATACATTATTAGTAACATCTTCCTGTCTAATATCGTTAGTAACCTCTTGTCCATCAAGAAAAACTTTTTGTTGTTTTTCTCCAGGTTCAAAAGTAATTTTAGTATCATTTAACATATCCAAAATCACTTTTTCATCATCCAAAGGATACCCTAATCGTAAGGCCTTTAGAGTAGTTGATCTATACATCGCACCAGTATCACAGTAAATGTACGAAAATCTCGCTGCAACTAATTTGGCAACGGTACTTTTTCCAGCAGATGCTGGCCCGTCAATCGCTACTTGTAACTTACTATTATTCATAAACTTAAACACCACTTAATTTTATTTTACTAGAATCTTTTGTCCATTTCTAACCTTGTTAGAATCAGCAATACCGTTAAGTCTCATTAGACTTTGAACACTTGTACCGTACTTCTTAGCAACACGGTATAAATCAGTCATACCATCTTGACCAATAACAGCATATCCAGTGTTGTTAGTAGTTGCTGATTGGTTGGTAGTTGTTGTCTTATTTTGTGTATTATTGCCGTTAGTTTGACCTTGATTATTATTTGAGTTATTCATACTTGATGAGCTACTCATTGATGAAGAACTACTCATTGAACTTGAGCTAGAATCCATTGAATTTGAACTTTCTTCATCTTTATCGCTTGATTTCTTCTTTGAAGACATTGAGGAAGATGATGATGTAGAAGTAGTAGTTGTTGTATTGTCATTGTTGCTACCACTTGGGCTACTAATCATTCCATATACAAGTGCAAATAATCCAATTACTACTAGGATAGTAATTAACACAATTGCAACTGTCTTGTGTCCTCTATGTTTTCTTCTATTTTCTACTCTTGAAAAATTACCGTAATCGTCGTTATTATTCAAAATAATGACCTCCTAATAATATCTTGTACCTTAATTATACATGAATTTTACTATTTAGAAAAAAGAGTTTGAATAATACTCTGCCATTTTAAGTTCTGTGGCCGTGAATTCAAGCTTTTTCTTTCTTGGACTAAATCCATCTTTTCTAATTGTAATTGTGTACTCTCACCATTACAACAATTTTCATCGTGTTTAGAAAAAATCTCATTAAAGTATCTAAGTAAAAATGCCCGCTTGCATCCCTTTGTTTTCACATAACCCAACATCTGATTTAATGATGTTAATAATTCGTTTCTTCTTTCATCAAATATATTAATTACTTCATTTTTAGTAAAACCTCTTTGAAAATAATAGTTGATGAGATTAGCTTTTTCGTCAAAATCATTATTTTTCAACTTATGATAGTAATTGTAAAAAAAGTTAATCATATCTTCACTTGGAATCGTGTCATCAATAAATCGATACTGCAATATTTCGTCTTTTTCTTTATACAAAATAACTGAGATACTCTGTTTACCATCCCTACCAGCTCTTCCCATTTCTTGAACATATGATTCCAAATTAGCGGGAATATGGTAATGAATAACAAACCTGATATTATCCTTATCAATTCCCATCCCAAATGCACTAGTGGCACAAATAATGTCAATTTGGTCACTAATAAACTGGTGTTGGATCCTATATCTACTATCAGCATCCAGGTCTGCATGATAAACCTCGACATTTAAATTTGTTTTATCTTTTAACCATTCACAAACTGCATTAGCAACTTTTTTACTAGAAAAATAAATAATTCCCGGTTTCATTAATTTATTGACTAAGTAAAGTAGATGGTTATTTTTATCCTCATTACCAGTAAATGTATCAACCGATAATACGATATTAGGACGATTCGTCGAATACTTAATCGTTTCCATATTAGGCAAACCAATTTTTTCTTTAATATCTAAAACAACGTCATTTGAAGCAGTAGCAGTGAGCATTAATGTAGTTGGATGATTTAAATTGATGATTATATCCTTTAAATTTAGATATTCGGGTCTAAAATCTGGTCCCCATTGATTAATACAATGAGCCTCATCTACAACAAACAAAGATATTTTAAGTTGCTTAAATGATTCTAATACATCTGAATTAGATAACATTTCAGGTGAAACATAAACATACTTGTAGTTATTTAAATTCTTGATGACTCTTTTGCGGTCTGACCATGAAAGATTGGATGTTATCGCTACTGTTTGCTTTTCCCCTAAATATTTCATCCTATCAACTTGATCTTGCATCAATGAAATCAACGGAGATACCACAATTACCATTCCATCAACTATCTTACCAATGTATTGATAAATAAGCGTCTTTCCGGTCCCAGTTGGTAAAACTCCTAATACATCTTTGCCATCTAGAATTGATTTGATAACCTCTTTTTGACCAGAACGAAAATCATCAAATCCAAACCAACTTTTTAGATGTCTCTTTAAATCTTCGTCACTTAACATCTTGTTTACTCCTCAATATCTGATAAATTCTGAACTCAAAAAAATTAATATCTGTTCTTTCACTAATTTTACTAAATTGCCAACTATCAATTGGCTGATTATCAAAAGTCTGTCGTAATGTTTTTTCATCTTCAATATTAACAATTTTGGAGTAAGGGAATTTATTTTCTGGCAACCATATTGCCATTTCTAATAAATGTTCTCTGATTGTTGATAACTTTACGTTTAAGTTATTAGCAATCTGATTTAACGTGTTGCCATTAACAAATTGTTTATATGTTTGAATTGCATGATGATTCATCTTTAAAGTCCGCACATCATGTACCAAAGGTAATAACAATTGGTCATTATCATTGATGATGTAGTTAATGAAGTCGACCCATCCATCATATTCCATGAAGAACGCCTCAACGTTTGAGACGCCCATAATATTTGCTAATTGACTATTAGTCATCCCATAGACATCATGGCCAATCATTTGTTGAGCAATGATATTAGCCTTTTTCTCATCGACTTGTGATAAGTATTGAGTTAAGTAAGTTTCTAATCGATTCACAATTTCTGATTTATTTTGAACAAACCATCTTTTGACAATCATCGCACTCTTCATATCTGTTTTAACTGGATAATAGTTCTTATTTTGATAGCTATATTCTGAAACCGATTGAATAGCTAATAATATTCTTGATTTAAAATCATTAACATTATAGTCATATTGATATGATGTATTCTGTAATATGTAAAAGGATTCTTTTAAAGAATCCTTTTGGTTTTGACCTCGTGTAGTCAATTGATACTGATATTCATCAACTTGCTTCACAAAACCATTCGATATCAGATTTTTGATTGATCCGTTGATAGAATTCAGATCATATGTTTTTAGAATTGCTGAGTATTGTAAGATACCGTAACGCATTGCCCAGAAAAGTGTTGAAACGGTTCTTTTTCCATTTAACAAATTCTGAATTAATTTAATTCTTCTTGGTTGCGTCGATGATAGAAGCAATAACAGCAAATCTTTATTCATTGTTTATCTCTTTTCTTTATATTTTTCCCATGCATTGCTTCTGTTATATACAATCACGAAGACAATACCAATGAATAGTCCCTTAATAAGGTTAAATGGTGCGACTGTATATAATACAGAATCCAATAGGCTAAAGCTCAATTTAAATCCTGTTAAATTGATGTATAGTGGTGTAATCACAAAATAGTTCAATACACTCATAACTAGAGTTAACATGACTGTTTCAAAAAGAACCATAATAACGTATTTAGCATTGTTTTGAACTACTTTGTTAACCAATGTAACTGATAGCACAATTGTTAAACTAGCAATTAGTAAAGCTGAGATACCAATCAGATTAATCAAAGAAACACCGGTAAAGACGAAGTATAGTACCGCTCTTAGCAATGCTACAATCAAACCACTACGAGTTGATAATAACACAGTTGCTAACAGAATTGGGATATCACCAAAATCTAACTTCATGTATGGTGCCATTGGTAAGATAGGCACTGATAGATAGGTCAATAGATATGCCAATCCTCCTAAAATAGAAACCTGAACCAGGTTTTTCAAACTAAAACGACTACTTGTACTACTTAACATAATAAATCCTCCATATGAGGAATATCTTCAAAAAAAGCCCATTGATCCATCGAAGACCAATGAGCTTTTTGCGTACTCAAAAAGAGATCTTCTTTATACCAGACTGTACTGTCGGCTTTGGAATTTCACCAAATCAACTATCAATCGATAGGTAGCGGGCTGTAACCGCCGGTCGGGAATCTAACCCTGCCCTGAAGATAAACCAAATTTTATTTTTTCAAGAATGATTATAGCAAAAAAGGCTTGTTTTAAACAAGCCTTTTATTTCTTTTCAGTCATTTCGTATAACTTTTCAACTTCGAATTTCTTCAATGGACGGTAATCACCTGGTTGTAATCCCTTTAGGTTTAAGAAAGCAAAGGATTCACGTTTCAATTTTTTAACCGGATGGCCGATGGCCTTGAACATATTCTTAACCTCATGGTTTTTACCTTCATGAATTGTTAATTGCACAACGGCAGTCTTCTTACCATTATCGGTTTCTAAGACGTTTGTCTTGGCAGGTGCAGTCTTCTTGCCATTAATCTTAACACCTAGTCTTAGTTGTTTTAACTCGTCGTTAGTTGGAATTCCTTCAACCTTAGCAACATACGTCTTTTCAACTTCGTACTTGGGATGAGTTAAACGATTATCCAAGTCTCCATCATTAGTCATCAGTAAAAGACCAGATGTATCGTAGTCCAATCGACCAACTGGATAAATTCTTTGTTCAACATCTTCGAAAAAGTCTATAACAGTCTTTCGATCCTTTTCATCAGACACTGAAGTGATAATTCTTCTTGGTTTGTATAACAAGTAGTATACTGGTGCTTCCTTATTGATTGGTAAACCATCAACTTGTACTTCATCAGAAACTTTAACCTTTGTTCCTAGTTCAGTAACAACTTGACCATTTACCTTTACGCGACCGGCTAAAATAATTTCTTCTGATTTACGTCTTGAAGCTACCCCGGCTTTAGCCATTATCTTCTGTAGTCGTTCCGCCATTTTCTTCCTCCTGAAGTAAAATTTCATTATCGATTTTTGGTAATTCGTTTAAGCTCTTAATTCCAAACAACTTCAAAAAGTTATCAGTTGTCGTATAAAGCTTTGGATGACCCGGTACTTTCTTGTAACCTGAAGTGGCAATTAAACTTTGTCTCAACAATCTTTGGACCGTCTTACTGCTGTTCACACCTCTAATGTCATCCACTTCAACCCTTGTAATTGGTTGATTATAAGCAATAATCGTAAGTGTTTCTAGCGCTGTTTGAGTTAAAGAAATGCTTTCGTCGCTTTGTAAATATCCCTTAATTAAGTCGTTTAGTTCTTCCTTTGTGGCAATTTGAACCTTATCAGAATATTCCATCAACGTAAACGGTGAGTCTTCGTTTTCAAAAGACTCCTTTAGTTGATTCATTAACGTTTCTAGCTCACTAGTACTTAGTTTTAATAATGTGCTTAGATTGTCGTATGTTATTCCATCTTCACCAGATATATATATTAGGCTCTCTAGCTGCGCTAACTTACTAACCAATTACTCTTCACCTTGCTTTGCGATTTTTTCTAAAAATAGTTTGTCGTCAATTTGACCGACCTTGACCTTTTGTTCCTTAACAAGTTCTAGTAATGACAAAAATGTAGTAACTACAAATTCAACGTTACTAGTCTTATCGAATAAGGAATCAAATTCAACCGATTTCTGTTTGGATAATCTATCCATAACATATGTTGATTGCCCTTTGACAGTGTATTCCCATTCAATCACTGAGTGTACGTATGGTTCGTTTGATTTAATCTTTTCAATAATTCGATCAAACGCTTGTTGAATTAAATCGATACTGAATTTTTCGCTATTGTTAAAATCAATCATCTCATCGACACTTGGTAAAACGGGATCAACACTGTGATATTGACTAGTCTTAGTCTCCATCTTCTTCAATACTTTTGATACTTCTTTATATTCTTGATAAATCAAAAGTTGATTTACTAGTTCATCCCTTGGATCTTCGTAATCATCATCTTCATTGATTTCATCATTTCTAGGCAACAATAGCTTCGACTTAATTGCCATCAAATTGGATGCCATTACGAAGTACTCACCTGCGATATTAACGTTTAGGTTTTTCATCTCAGTTAAATATTCAACATATTGTCTGGTAATCTTTTCAATTTGAATGTCATAGATATCCATTTCAGATTGCTTGATTAGATGTAATAGTAATTCTAAGGGGCCATCAAAATCATCAATGTGAATATTTATATTGTTAGAGTTATTGAACTCTGGTTCCATTACGTTTCTCCCAAATTTCACAGATTGAAGTGGTATCCATTGTTCCGACAATCTTTTTACCCATGTATAGGTTATTTAAATCATCAATCATTGAACAACAGTTATTAATGTTCCAAGAATCTGGTGTTAAGACTACTCTTCTTAGAACTAACAAATCATTTTTTTGTTCAATTGCGACTAATCCAGCCCAATTGTCATCTTGATTTTTCCACAAGTAAATAACACGGTTATCACTATCTTCATACCAGTTCATTTCATCTTCTAAATGATTGCCCTTATTCATGTCTGGTAATAAAGAGAGCATATCCATAGCGATTTTTTTATATTCTGTTCTATATTTTAGTAGCATCCCCAATTCCTCCAATCTGTGATTTAAGCGTGTGGATGAAAGTCATCAAACGCCTTATTTAGATGTTCATGTGAAACATGTGTATAAATTTGAGTCGTCGAAATATCAGAGTGCCCCAATAACTCCTGTACAACTCTCAAATCAGCTCCATTTTCTAGTATATGAGTAGCAAACGAATGGCGTAAAGTATGTGGAGTAACCTTTTTCTTAATACCAGCTAAACCAACGTAGCGTTTAAGCTTTTGCCAAATGCTTTGTCTACTCAAACCAGATCCATGAGCATTTAAGAATAGATAATCACAATGTCTTCTTTTTAGCAAAAGATTGCGACTGTTTTCCATATAAGTGTATATCCATTTAATGGCTTGAGAGCCAATCGGAATAATTCTTTCCTTGTCTCCCTTACCAATAGTTTGAATAATTCCCATATCTAAATGTAAATTATCCATCTTCAAATTAACTACTTCGCTAACACGCAATCCCGTTGCATACATGACTTCTAATATTGCCCTATCTCTAATGCCATATTTGTCATTTGTATCAGGAACTGCCAGCAACTTATCAATTTCCTTCATCGTCAATACATCTGGTAAATGATTAGCTGATTTAGGAGTATCTACATTGACCATCGGATCTTCGATGATGAAGTGATATCTTTGTAAGTACTTAAAAAACTTTTTCATCGTTGAAACAAAACGGATTATGGAATTTCTTGCCTTTCCACAATCCTTCATGTACTTCATATAATCTAAAATTGTCTTGGAATCAACTTTTTTAAATTCATTAATATGATTATTCTTTAAGTAATTGATAAATCCTTTAATGTCTTGATGATAGCTCTTAATCGTATTATCTGATAAACCACGTTCAATCACCAAATAATGTAAGTAGTCCTTAACTTCGGAGTCCATAATATCACCCGATTTTATTCAATATCAGTTTCTTTACCTTTTTCAGTTAATAACATTTCGCCATCTTTTTGTTCAATCAGACGGTTCTTCAAAAGATTACCTACCGCACGTTTGAATTGTCCCTTACTGATACCAAAGAAAGCCTTGATATCTTCAGGGGTACTCTTGTCGGTATAAGCAATTTTTCCATTTTCTGATCTCTTCAAAACAGCAAAAATCATTTTTGAATCGTCACTAATTGCTTCGTATGCACGAGGCTTCATTGAAAGGTTCAATGTTCCATCTCGTAAAATTCCAATCACTCGTACGTCAACTTGTTGACCTAAGCGTGGTTCCATTTCACGTTCGCTTGGATGGATAAATCCTAGTCGATAGTCATCTGTGATAACACGAGTTCCAGCTAGCTTTAATCTGTAAGTTGTCGCCTTCATGTTACGATTTTTTAGCTTGGGATTAGCTGGGATTGAAATGCTCTTAAAGATTTCTTCGTCAGCTAATTCACCCCAAATTCGATCTTTTTTATCGATTTTCAAGGCAATCATGACTTTATCACTATGTTGAGGCCATAACTTTGTTAATTCGGGAAGATCATCGATTGATACGGCGATGTCCTTGTTAGGTAACCCGATATCAACAAAAATTCCCAATCCATACTTGCTTTGGACAACCGTTCCAAATGCATAGTGGTCCACTTGGACATCTGGAATGTTTCTTGTTATTTGCATCTTGTGATTTTCATTTTCATATGCAAATCCCTTAAAGTTACTACCAATTTTTAGCGGCTTTAATATTTCGTCCTTATCCAATAGGAATGTTGTTCCTTCAATTTGAACAAAATAGTTTTTGTCATTTTCGTCAGTTACTTTACCAGAAACAACACGGCCTAAAAAGTTATTCATTAATATTCCTCATTTCGAATCGTTATATGTCAATTCTACACTAATTTACATAATATTTCGATAAAAAAAGAGGATGCATTTAAAATGCATCCTCTTTTCGAGTAAATATTATAGTGAGTTAGCAGCGCCTGCGTAAACAATTCCACGACGTGCATCTACTGTAATAGTTTGACCGTCTGAGATGTTTTCAGTAGCACCCTTAGCGCTAACAATAACAGGAATTCCCAATGAAATACCTAATACTGCAGCATGTGATGTCATACCACCATCTTCAACGATAATTGCGCTTGCCTTCTTAATAGCTGGCAAGAAGTCTTTGTTGGTATTCTTAGCTACCAACACGCCACCGTCAACAGCCTTGCTGTTTGCATCGGCAGCGTTACTTGCTAAAAAAGCTTTACCGATAACAGTCTTGTCGCCAACACCTTGTCCTTGAGCAAGTTCTGAACCGATTAATTTAACGCTCATTACGTTAGTTGTACCCTTTTCGCCAACAGGTAGGCCTGCAACTACAAGGATTAGGTCGCCTTCCTTAGCTAAGCCAGTTTCAACTGCTTTCTTAGCTGCAAAGTCAAACATACCATCACTGTTTTCTGGCTTGTCAACAACGATTGGTTGAACACCCCAGTTAACCATTAGACCACGACGTACACGGTCATCAAAAGTTAATGCTAAGATATCAGCATTTGGATGGTACTTAGAAATCATACGAGCTGAGTAACCAGTTGAAGTAGTAGTTACGATAGTCTTGATGTCAAGATCCTTAACCATTTCAGCAACTTGCTTACCGAATGCTTCAGTAACGTCACCATTGTTGAATGCAGGACGAGCGTCACCGTATTCACCGTAGTGGTTTTCAGCCTTAACGTCTAACTTAGCCATAGTAGCAACTGCTTCTGCTGGGTAGTCACCGTTAGCACTTTCACCTGAAAGCATAGTAGCATCAGTACCGCTTAATACAGCGTATTCAACGTCTGAAGCTTCAGCACGTGTAGGACGTGGGTTTTCAATCATTGAGTCCAACATTTGAGTTGCGGTAATAACTGGTTTACCCATTTCGTTACATCTGTGGATTAAGTGTTTTTGAACGATTGGAACATTTTCAGCTGGAATTTCAACAGCCATGTCACCACGAGCAATCATCAAACCATCAGAAACCTTCATGATTTCTTCAAAGTTGTCGATACCTTCTTGTGATTCAATCTTAGGGAAGATTTGAACGTCTTCTTTGTGTTCGTCTTCAAGTAATTTACGGATGTCTAAAACATCTTCTGGTTTTCTTACAAATGAAGCGGCGATGAAGTTAATGTGCATTTCTGAAAGACCAAAACGAATGTCGCTTGAATCCTTTTCAGTAATACCTGGTAAGTTAATTGAAACACCAGGTGCAGTAACAGTTTTACGTGAACCTAGAGTAGCGTTGTTTTGAGCAACAACAACTAGTTCTTTGTTAGCTTCATCGATTTCTTTGATAACTGAGTCTAAGATACCGTCATCAAATAAGATGTGGCCACCAACGTGAACGTCGGCTAATAAGCCAGGGTAAGTAACGGCGATTTTTTCTTTAGTACCTTCAATAGATTCGTCCATTGAAATTCTAAATTCGTCGTTAGTGTGGAATTCGATCTTACCATCTTTTTGAATAGTAGTACGGATTTCAGCACCCTTAGTATCAAGCATAAGACCAACAGTCTTACCAGTTCTCTTTTCGGCTTCATGCACTTTGTTTAAACGATCAAAGTGTTCTTCATGGTCACCATGTGAGAAGTTAAATCTGAAAACATTAGCGCCAGATTCGATTAATTTGACAATAGTGTCAACATCGGTACTAGCAGGTCCTAATGTACTTACGATTTTTGTTTTCTTCATAAGTAAAAATCTCTCCTTTTATTTTGTATGATAAATCATCCCTAAAAAGATGACTATCATGCATAACTAGGTTTCATCTAGAATTGTATCACTTTTTAAAATTTATGTCTTTTATTTTTGCGCAATTTTTTAATAATTCAAAATTATTTATAAACTACATTACCATTTCCCAATAATTCGATAAGTTTATCATGTAATTCCTTACTATCATTCAAATTATTGTCAGTACTTAACAGCTTTTTGGTACCGTTTTGTGAATTATATATAACGACTTGATGAGTTCCATGATTTTGTTTCATCAATGCATAAACGTTTCTTAATACCTGATTAGAATTATGAGATTCATCAATTTTTAAATACCATTTTTCACTATGCATTTGTTTTTTTAACTTACTCAAAACATTTGCTGCTGGATACATCTTATCGGCAATCAGTTGATACTGACCGTTTCTCTTTTCGGGTTTACCACTTACAAGAATCACCATGGATGTTCTAATCCAATTAGCTATAAGCTTGTAAGTTGATGGGAAGACTGTCACGTTAATGTCTCCGGCAACATCTGTTCCATCAACGAATGCCATATTGTCACCATTCTTGGTTCTAATGGTCTTAACTCGTTGGACAAACAATAGGCAGTTAATTGGTTCGTCATAACTACCCAATTCGTCTGAAGAAACAATCTTCATCGCACTTTGTAGTTGTTGATATTGTTCCACTGGATGTCCTGATAAATAAACACCAACGTATTTATTTTCCAATTCCAGTTTATCAACTAGACTAAGCTCTTCTGCAACTCGCTTCTTAGGCTTTAATGTCTTGAACAAGTCCTGCGATCCGCCACTTAGGTTAACTGATTCAACGTATTCATCAATCGAATTAGCTAACTCGGATCGATTATCACTAAAACTATCAAAAGCACCTACGTAAATAAGTGGTTTTAATAAGTCATTCTTTCTAAACTGTGGAGAAATTCTGGAAATGAATTCTTCTAGTCCCTTGTATGGACCGTTTTCTTCACGACCTTCAACAATTTCACGAATAAAATCACTACGGATTCCCTTGATGCATCTTAGGCCAAAGATAATGTTTTGCCCGTCGTCAATAAACTCTTCAAAAGACTTATTGATATCGGGTGCCAATACATTAATATTACGTTTTTTAGCCTCGACAACATAAACGTTAATCTTATTGTGATTTCCCATTACGGAGTTCAATAATCCAGTAAAGAATTGACGACTAAAATGAGCCTTCAAGTATGCTAATTCGAATGCCATCTTACTGTATGCCACCGCATGAGACTTATTGAAACCGTAACTAGCAAATCGTTCAATGTATTCAAATGTTTGACTAGCAGACTGTTTAGAATAACCCTTCTTTTCAGCTCCTGTGATAAACTTATCTCTCATTGATTCCATAACGCCTTGCTTTTTCTTACTCATTGCTCGACGTAATAAATCGGCTTCCCCAAGTGTGAATCCACCCATGATTGATGCCACTTGCATTACTTGTTCTTGATAAACAATAATCCCGTAGGTTGGTCCTAAAACATCAACAAGCGTTGCATCGATTCCTTCAACTTTTTCTTTGCCCTTCTTTCGAGCAATAAAAGTATCAATATTCTCCATTGGACCAGGACGATACAATGCATCAACTACGGCAACTTCATTGAAATTATCAGGATGTAAGGATTTCAAAACCCGTTTAATCCCGTCAGATTCAAATTGGAATATTCCATTAGTATCTCCCTGCTGGAATAATTCTAGTGTTTTTGGATCATTTAAATTAATCTTTCTGATATCAAAATTACTATTAAAATCTTTCCTAACTAATTGAATAATGTCATTTAAAATTGAAAGGTTCTTCAAGCCAAGAAAATCAATTTTTAACAAACCAATTTCTTCAACATAATTTTTAGAATATTGGGTAATTAATAATTCTTCATTTCCTGATTGAAGTGGTGATGTCTCAACGATTTTGTTTTGACTTAAAACTAATCCGGCAGCGTGAGTTGATGAATGTCTAGGATTCCCCTCCAACTTAGTAGCCGTTTCATACATCAACTTATTTAAAGCATTATCATTTACTAGATTTCTTAGTTTCTGTGAGTTATCGTAAGATTCCTTAAGCGTAATCTTTAACTTATTTGGAATTGCTTTACTCCATTCATCTTGTTCAAACTTAGATAACCCAAAAGTTCTACCAACATCCCTTAATACTTGTTTGGTCGACATCGTATCAAAAGTCACGATTTGGGCAACGTTTTGATGTCCGTATTTGTCATGGACATAGTTTAAAATCACTTCACGTTTATCGTCTGGAATATCCAAATCAATATCCGGCATTTGGGCACGTTGATCATTTAAGAAACGTTCAAACAATAGGTCGTATTCAATCGGATCAACATCTGTAATATACAAGCAAAATGAAACAAGTGATCCGGCTGCTGAACCACGTCCGGGACCGGTCATGATGTTTTGTTGATGAGCATAGTTAATAACATCCCACACGATTAGGAAATAATCATTAAAGCCCATTCCATCAATCACTTGTAATTCGTGCTTTAGGCGATCACGATAAACTAGCCATTTATCTTTTGGAACCGCTAATTCTACTAAACGATGCTTTAAACCAGTTATACATAAATCAGCTAGGAAATCCTTTGATGACATATTTTTACCATTTTCATAGTGTGGTAAAACCGGTTGTTTTTTACTAATCTCGACATGACAACTTTGCGCTACTTTTTCGTTATTAGTTAGGCATTCTTCAAGTCCCTTTAACTGGTAGTCATTAATTACGTCAGAACTTTGTTTTAACCAGTTCTGTGTTTCTTCATGACTTTCACCCAGTGGATTGGTTAGACGACGATTATCATCTCGAATGCATTGCATTACCTTCAGTGCGAATGCATCATCACTATTTAGATTTTGGACTCTAGATGATGCAATTAGGTCAATCCCTAATTGTTCTGATAATGATTTTACTTGTTCAATGTAGTCATTATCTTCTAGTTTTTCTTCACTAATCGCCAAAAATATATCATCTTCTTGGTGGCCAGTCTTAAGATTACTTATAAAATCACTCACTGTATCGACTTGGTGTTGTTTAATAATCGCTGCTACCTCGCCGTAATCAGGAACAATTATAAAGGTATCTTTGGTAAAACTAAGTACATCATCTATTGAAAGATTTTCGTTTTCCCTTGTTTTAGCTAGAGTTGATAATTTCATGATGTTTCTGTATCCATCATTATTCTTTGCTAAAACAATCAATTGATTCGACTCCTCACCTGCTGAGAAATTCTCAACAGACAAAGTAAGTCCGATAATTGGATGAATATTATTTTTTATACACTTATCATAGAATTCAACTGCACCATACATAACTTTGTCATCAGTCAACGCCAGGTTAGTATACCCACGTTTAATTGCTGTTGAAATTAATTCATCTATTGATATCGTACTATTCAACAAACTGTATGAACTCATTACGTTTAACGGTGTATAATCCATAAAAATCATCCCTTTCCTTCAACAATTATAACAAAAATATCAATTGGTTGGATTATTTATAACTGTTTTTTACTTCTTAACTGTGGTAAAATTTCTATGAAATGTGAGGTGGATATGATGAAATTCATTATTTCAAATCTATTAGTTATTTTCTGGGCTGTTATCTTCGGTGAAATCATCGGATACATTGCCAGTCAATTAACTGGACTAACCTATAACTTAACTGAAATTGGTGTCGTATCAGCCGTCGTTGTATTAATTGCTGTTAACGCTTTAACACTTATTTCAAAACACTCAGTAAAATAAAAAAAGCTCAAGTTAATCAACTTGAGCTTTTTTGTTTATTCAAATGTTAATTCGTTGTTGGCTAATCCAATCTTAACTGTAGACTTGGCTTTTACCTTGTCTGCAATGATTAACTTAGCCAATGGGGTTTCGACATTTCTTGTCACAAATCTTTGTAATGGCCTTCCACCGTACTGTGGATCGTATCCATTATCAGTAATCCAGTCTAGGGCTTCATCACTGACTTCAATCTTGATTTGTTGAGCATTTAAACGTTGCCCTAATTGATCGATTAAATGTTTAACAATTTGTCTTACATCCTTCTTGGATAGTGGCTTGAATGTGATGATGTCATCAATTCTATTTAGGAATTCTGGTTTGAAGCTCTTCTTCAACAAGTCATCAACTTGTTTCTTAGCCTTATCAGAAATATTTCCGTCCTTATCCAAACCATTCAATAAGATATCAGAACCTAAGTTTGATGTCATAATCAATAGCGTATTCTTGAAATCAACTGTGTGGCCTTGACCATCAGTTAATCTTCCATCGTCTAACACTTGTAGTAAGACATTGAAGACATCAGGATGCGCTTTTTCTATTTCATCAAACAAAATAATGGTGTATGGGTCTCTTCTAACAGCTTCAGTTAATTGGCCACCTTCTTCGTAACCAACGTATCCTGGAGCAGCACCGACAAGTCTAGAAACAGATTCTTTTTCCATATATTCTGACATATCAATTCTTACCATGTGTTCTTCTGAATCAAATAGGTTTTCAGCTAATGATTTGGCAAGTTCGGTCTTACCAACACCGGTAGGTCCTAAGAATAGGAATGATCCTAGTGGTTTGCTTGGATCTTGTAAACCAGCTCTAGAACGTAATACCGCATCAGAAACAGCTTCAACGGCTTCATCTTGACCAACTACTCGTTTGTGTAAGTTATCGTCTAAATGAAGTAGTTTTTCTCTTTCACCTTGCATCAAACGGGCAACCGGAATCTTAGTTTCACGGCTTAATACTTCGGCAATACCGTCTTCTGTAACTGATTCACTAACCAACCAGTCGTCTTCATGGTCTTGGCTCTCCATCTTAGCTAGTTCTTCTTCAAGCTTTGGAATCGTACCATGTTTTAGAATTGCAGCCTTATTTAAGTCGTATGAACTTTCGGCTTGTTGCAAGTCGTTTTTAGCTTGGTCTAATTCAGCCTTCTTGTCACCTAATGTCTTAATGGATGACTTTTCTTGTTTCCATCTAGCATTTAACTTATTAACGGTTTCCTTTAAGTTAGCTAATTCTGGTTCTAGTTTGGCCAAACGAGCCTTGGATCCGTCGTCTTCTTCGTTCTTTAATGCGGCTTCTTCGACTTCGGCACGCATTAACTTACGGTTGGCTTGATCCAATTCAGTTGGATTGGAGTTCATTTCCACTTCGATTGTTGAAGATGCTTCATCGACTAAATCAATCGCCTTATCTGGTAAGAAACGGTCTGGAATATAACGGTCCGCCAACTTAGCAGCTGCAACTAAGGCATTATCATGAATTCTTACTCCGTGATGAATTTCTAGTCGTTCCTTAATTCCACGAAGAATTGTAATGGTGTCGTCAACACTTGGTTCGTCAACGCTAACCTTTTGAAAACGTCTTTCAAGCGCCTTATCCTTTTGCATGTTCTTTCTGTATTCATCAACAGTAGTTGCACCAATCAAATGGAGTTCACCACGAGCTAACATTGGTTTTAAGATATTTCCGGCATCCATACTACCTTCTGATTTTCCGGCACCAACAATGTTGTGAATTTCATCGATGAACATGATAATTTGGCCTTCAGATTTTTTAACAGCCTTTAAAACCGCCTTCAAACGTTCTTCGAATTCACCACGGTACTTGGCACCAGCAATCAATGAACTCATGTCTAGTTCAAACAATGATTTATCCTTTAGATTTTCAGGAACATCATTTACGGCAATACGCTTTGCTAAACCTTCAACGATAGCTGTCTTACCAACACCGGGATCACCAATCAATACAGGATTATTCTTGGTCATTCTGGAAAGAATTCTGATTACGTCTAGAATTTCTTCGTCTCTACCGATAATAGGGCCTAACTTACCCGCTCTTGCTTCCGCAACCAAGTCGACACCATATTTCTTAAGTGCTTGATAATTATCTTCTTGATTCTTTGAAGTCACCTTTTCGCCACCTCTGATATTTTGTACTACTTCTTCAATCTTTTGTTTTGTAATTCCTTGGTCTTTTACATAGTCGACAACTTTGTTACCTGTTGTATCCATCAATGCGATTACTAATGTATCAACGGCGACATAGCCATCACCCAAGTTTGTTTTTTCTTTTTCTGCGTTTTGTAATAGTTCGAGCATACTGGATGAAATATTTTGTCCATAGGCCACGCCTCGGCCATCTACTGTTGCAATTTCATCTAGCTGTTGATCCAATTGCTTTTCGAAATCATCAACGTTCATCCCTGCTTCAGCAAAAATCTGTCTTGCTAATTCACCTGGTTGAACCAATACCTTGAATAAATGGGTAATTGTGATTTCTTGATGTTTGCGATTAGCAGCCACCTTTTGTGCTTCAGCTAACGCTTGTGATACTGCTTCTGTTAATTCATCTGGATTCAATTATTTCACCTACTTAATAAAAATTACCTATGAGAAATCCATCTCATAGGTAAATTCTACCAAAAGGTCACATTAAATCAAATTATTTTGACCTTTTTTGACTAATTATTTTTCTGCGTTTAATTTAGCGATTTCAATGATGACATCACATGCTTTTTCCATTGTTTGAACAGATACGTATTCAAAACGACCGTGCATATTTTCACCACCGGCAAACAAGTTTGGTGTTGGTAATCCCTTAAATGAGATTGTTGAACCATCAGTTCCCCCACGAACTGGGAAAATGTCTGGTTGAACATCAACATTGTTCATTGCTTCCTTGGCTAAATCAACAACTTCCATGTTCTTCTCGATTACTTCGGCCATGTTGTAGTATTGATCCTTAACTTCAACGTGAACGCGGTCATAATCAAAGCGTTTGTTCATTTCATCAGCAATCTTTTTGAAGTATTGTTTTCTTTCTTCAAAACGGTTTCTGTCATGATCTCTGATGATATAAGACATCTTAGTGTTATCTGGAGTACCATTGATTTCAAGTAAGAAGTAGAATCCTTCCTTACCATCAGTGTATTCAGGTCTTTCGTAAGCAGGTAGCTTAGCATTGAATTCCATTGCTAGAAGAGCTGCATTGACCATAACATCCTTAGCTTCACCAGGATGGACATCGGTTCCTTTAATTTCAACGGTTGCACCAGCGGCGTTAAAAGTTTCGTATTGTAATTGACCTTTAGCTCCACCATCAACAGTATAAGCCATATCAGCACCGAAATCTTCAACGTCGAACTTCAATGAACCAGTTCCGATTTCTTCGTCCGGGCCAAAACCAACTTTGATTTCACCGTGCTTAATTTCAGGATGGTCAATTAAGTACTTCATGGATGAAACGATTTCAGAAACTCCTGACTTGTCGTCAGCTCCTAATAAAGTGGTTCCATCAGTTGTGATAAGAGTATCACCAGAATACTTATGTAGACTTTCAAATACGTTTGGATCTAAGTTGTATTCCCCGTCACCTAATTTGATGTTTGATTTTCCATCATAGTTTTCTACAAATTGAGGGTTCACATTTTCTGAATTAAAATCAGCAGTATCAATATGTGAAATGAAACCAATTTTCTTTACATCTTTGTCGATGTTTGAAGGTAGGGTTGCAAATACATATGCACTTTCTTCATTTGTTCTTACGTTAGATAACCCAATTTCTTTTAGTTCTTCTTTTAATTGATTTAAAAATATAGTTTCACGGTTTGCTGATGGAATGGTAGTGCTACTTTCATCAGAACGCGTATTAATCTTAACGTATCTCAAAAAACGAGGTACTAAGTCTTCATACTTACTCATGGTGTTTCCCCCTAAATAAATTGATATGGATCAGTGTTTATAGAAGATTCTATCACATCTATTGGCCAATCATAATCTTTTGCCCATTCTTTGAACATTTCTGCCAAATATGGTTTGCAAATGCTTTCGATATGGTGGCCAGGATCAACAACTGACATGTGATCAGCAATCATATCATGACCAACATGATAATAAACATCCCCGGTAACATAAACGTCTGCATCTTTATCCTTAGCAATGTTATAGAACTTACCACCATCGCCACCTAAAACGGCGACCTTTTTCACTGGCTTATTCAATTCATGACTAATTAGTCGAAGACCGGAAACATTGAAATATTCCTTACAATTACGAGCAAATTGTTCGACTGTTGTGGTTTCCTTTAGTTCACCAATGCGACCCATGAAATATTCAACGCCCTTATAGTCTCCTTGGCTTACTAGTCCTTCAACGTTTCTTAAGTCCATTGCTTCAGCTAACCAATCGTTCATACCTCCATCGGCATTATCCAAATTGGTGTGTGCAGAATAAACAACAATGTTGTGCTTAATGATATCGGCATACATCTTGTTTTGTGGGACATCTAAATCCATGTTTTTAACGGGTCTAAACATCGCTGGGTGATGAGAAAAAATCATATCACAATCGTTTTCAATCGCTTCTTCAACTACTTCTGGTCTAACGTCTAAAGTTACTAATACCTTATGAATTTCTTGATTAATCGATCCAATTTGCAAACCAATTGGATCATGTTCAACCGCAATCTCCTTTGGTGCAAATTTTTCAAACTGGTTAATTAAGTCGAATGCTTTCATTTATAACACCTCTTTAATTTCCTCAATTTCCTTCTTCATTGAATTAATCTTATCAACTGGTTTATCATGCTTGGCCAAGTTCATTTGGTCAATTACCATTTCAATTCTTTCAATTTCGTTTTCCCACTTTTCAACGAAAACATCTGAGTGTTGTTTTAGTAAAAACGGGCCAAACTTAATTTCTTGTTCTGTGTATTTTACTGGTTCGTCGATCTTTTTCGCAACGATAATTTCATAGGTGTGACCGTCTTCTCTTAAGATAGTTTCATCACTAATTTCATATTGGTTATTCATTAACCATGTTCTCAAGCGATCTTCCCCGACGTTTGGTTGAAGAATCAATAATTCGTTACCTGATAAGTGTGACTTACCATTTTCTAGGATATTCTTGATCAAAGTTCCACCCATTCCGGCAATGGTAACACAATCAATTTTGTCCTCTGGTTGTACTGATAATAATCCATCAGCTAATCTAGTGTCGATTCGGTCACTTAAACCTTCAGCTTTGATTTCCTGAATTGCGTTATCTAGAGGTCCCTTAGCAACCTCACTAGCAATTCCAAATTCAATTTGTTTTTGTTTCATCAAATAAACTGGCAAGTATGCATGATCTGAACCGATGTCTGCTACTCGACTATTTTGCGGAACAAAATCTGCAACTATTTTCAATCTTTGAGATAACTTATTTGCGTCCATAAAAACACCTTTTCTACTTTGTTATTATTTATATTATAACCGCTATAGAAAATAAAAAACAGATAGCAAATGCTATCTGTTTTAATTATTATTCAAGGAAATCCTTTAGTTGTTTACTTCTGGATGGGTGGCGTAACTTTCTCAAAGCCTTAGCTTCAATTTGTCTAATTCTTTCACGAGTAACACCAAAGACCTTACCAACTTCTTCAAGGGTTCTAGTACGACCATCGTCTAGACCGAAACGTAATCTTAGAACGTTTTCTTCACGGTCAGTTAAAGTATCTAAGACACCTTCAAGTTGTTCCTTTAGTAATTCATATGCAGCGTGGTCGGCTGGACTAGTTGCATCTTGGTCTTCGATAAAGTCACCTAAGTGAGAGTCATCTTCTTCACCAATTGGTGTTTCTAGAGAAACTGGTTCTTGAGAAATCTTTAGAATGCTTCTAACCTTTTGAGTTGGCATATCCATTTCAGCACCAATTTCTTCAGGTGTAGGTTCACGACCTAAATCTTGAAGTAATTGTCTTTGAATACGGATTAATTTGTTGATTGTTTCAACCATATGAACTGGAATTCTGATAGTTCTAGCTTGGTCAGCAATCGCACGTGTAATAGCTTGTCTAATCCACCAAGTAGCGTAAGTTGAGAACTTGAAACCTTTTCTGTAATCAAACTTTTCTACGGCCTTCATTAGACCCATGTTACCTTCTTGAATCAAGTCCAAGAATTGCATACCACGACCAACGTAACGCTTAGCAATTGAAACAACCAAACGAAGGTTAGCTTCAGCTAGTTCTTGTTTAGCTTCTTCGTCGCCTTCTTCAATACGAAGAGCCAAGTCAACTTCTTGGTCAGCAGTTAAAAGTGGAACACGTCCGATTTCTTTTAGGTACATTCTAACTGGATCGTTAATCTTAACACCAGTAGGAGCTGAAGCTGAGTTTTTCAATTCAGCTTGAGTAACCTTTTTAGCTGCTTCTAGGGCACGTGGATCCGGATCACCATTTTTATCAACAACACTGATACCAGCGTCTTCGATTTTTTCTAGTAATTCGTACATTTCAGTCTTAGTTAGCTTGAATGGCACAGCAATTGTGTCATTAACATCGTCATAAGTAACGTGTCCAACTTTCTTTTGCTTCTTAATTAAAGCGTTGGTTGATTCTTTTAGTTCTTTCTTGTTTAACTTCTTTTCAGCCATTAAAGTGCCTCCTAAATTACGATCTTTCGTTCAACTGTTTTTGTCTTTGTAACTTGATGATTTCCATCGCTAGTTCGGTTTGTTTATCAACATCACCTAGCTTCTTGGCATCATTCAATTCAGCCTGTTTGTTCTTAAGCTGAACATCGATCGGCGCCTCATTCATTATTATATTAACATAATCGTCAACCTCTTCTTTATTTGGCGCATCGCTTAACGGTAACATTTCGATATTAATCAACATGTTTTGTAACTTTTCTTCTTTAATGAAGTCTTGAAACTCTGCTGATTTATACTCATCATGTGTCGACATATAGCCTTGTGCCAATGTATATAGAAGTTGAAAATCATCATCCACAAATGAAAAACCATCTTTACTCATCAAATGTTGCCACATTTCACGTGACATCAAAATGCGATTAAATAGATACAATTCCGCCAATTCAACCTTGCTGTGTGATCTGACGTTATCAATTGGTTGGATGACTGGATGACCTTGTTGTGGTTCATCCCTTGATTTTTGAATCGACTTATTAACGTTATTCTTTTGAATATAGGTATTCATTCGATTAGTCAAATCTAACTTATTCAAGTTAAATTGATCAGATAATTGGTTAACATAAATATCTCTTTCCAATGGATCGGAAATCTTAGCAACTTCCTGTAAGACATCGTTAATATAACTAATCTGGTCAGTTTCATTATCCAAGTTACGGTTCAACTTGAAGTATCGCATTTTAAACGAAAGTGGTGATTCATAAGCAGAATGCATATAACTAGCAAACTTTTCTTCACCATATTGTTTGCGATATTCATCGGGATCAATTCCCTCAGGCATTTGAATAACACCTAGAGACAAATCTGTATTACCTAATAATGACAATGCTCGATTAATCGCATTTTGACCCGGTGCATCACCATCATAACAAACACTAACGCTTGGTGTTAAACGTTTAATCGTAGCAATTTGTTCGGTGGTAAGACTAGTTCCCATTGAAGCAATTCCGTTGGTTACACCTGATTGATAAGCGGATATGACATCCATGAAACCTTCAAACAAGATAACGTTTTTTTTCTTTTGAATGGTTGTCTTGGCGTCTGATAGGTTGAATAAGACTTTTCGTTTGTTGAAAATGTCAGTTTCAGGACTGTTTAGGTATTTTGCAGTTGAGGCATTTTTATCCATTACACGTCCTGAGAAACCAATCAAGTTGCCAAACTCGTTTTTAATTGGGAACATGATACGGTCAAAGAAACGATCACGAAGTTTACCATCATCAGTTTCAATAAATAGACCAGATTTTCTCATGTCATCATATTGAACTTTCTTGTTTTCCAAAAACTTATTTAAGATTTGTTCCTTAGGTGCAAATCCCAAACGGTAGAACTTGATGGTGTCATCAGTCAATCCACGTTCGTGCAAGTAATCTAATGCCGGTTGTCCCACTTCAGTATTCATCAAAATATGACTATACAATTCAGTGGCTAGCTCATGCATATTGATTAACTTTTTCTCAACCGGATTGATGTTTGATTTAGCTTTATTGGAATGCTTATATTGGTCTGGAATTTCAATTCCTTGCATATCAGCAACTCTCATTACCGCTTCCGGATATGAAAGATTTTCCAATTCCATCATGAACTTAAAGACATTTCCACCTCTTCCACAACTGAAACAGTGAAAGATTTGTTTTTGTTCATTAACGGAAAATGATGCGGTGTTTTCATTATGAAATGGACATATACCAAATAGATTACTACCAGATTTTTTCAATGAAACAAATTGACCAACCACATCGGCAATGTTGGTTTCATTTCTAATCTGATCAATTACTTCTTCAGGAATCATTGTCAGCATATCTCCTTTCACTGATAAAAGTCGCACCGATTTTTAGTGCGACTTTTGTTAAAAATACGAATAAATATTATACAGTATTTTATCAACCCATCATAGGTTTGTCTATCAATTCTATTTTACGATTAGTTGGTTTAAATCAGCAAACCAGTTAATCATGTTTGATAACTTAGTTAGTTCACGTAAGTGATTGTTCTTAACGTTTTCATCTTTAGCCATAACCATTGTTTGGTCGAAGTAATCGTTAATTGAATCCTTCAAGTCGAATAACTTGGTGTACTCATCATTTGCACTTAGTGAGAAGAAATCATCTGAGATTGATTCAACATTTGAATGAAGGTTCTTTTCAGAATCGTTTTCAAATAATGATTCATCAACATTTAAGTCGTCCGCGGCAAATTCTTGTTTTTCTGAAATTCTTAGAACACGGGTTAATGCTTCAACTGATTCCTTGAAGTTATCATCTTCCTTGTGTTCGTTTAGAATGTCGGCAACGTTAAAGATAAATTCGATATTATCATTGTTTGAGTTACCTGCAGCATCGATAATATCATGTCTAATCTTGTCAGTCTTTAGTTGCTTAACAATTCTATCCTTGATGAATGAAACGATTTCGCTAATTTCCTTGTTTTGATCCAAGTCAGGAGCAATGTTTGCATCTTTTTCAGCGTTGATGAATGCTTCCATCATTTCAGTTAAGTTGAAGTTTAATTCTTCATTCTTAACAATTCTAACGATACCGTTAGCTTGTCTTCTCAATGCGTATGGGTCATTTGAACCACTTGGAATCATACCGGCGGCAAAGAAAGTTAGGATACTGTCAAACTTGTCGGCTAGCGAAAGAACTGAACCAACCTTGGTTGCTGGTAGTTCACCTGTTGCTGATATTGGCATGTAGTGTTCACGAATAGCAGTAGCAACGGCTTTATTTTCACCCTTTAATAGAGCGTATTTTTCACCCATTACACCTTGTAGTTCTGAGAATTCACCCACCATACCGGTTACTAAATCGAACTTGTAAATTTGAGCAGCACGTTTAACATCTTTTAGTTCTTTGTCGCTTAGTTTAGCATGTTGACCAATTACTTCGGCAATCTTTTCAACACGTTGCATTTTTTCAAACATAGTTGAAATCTTGTCGTGGAAACTTACCTTCTTTAGTTTGTTTACATAAAAGTCGATATCCTTAGCTTGATCTTCTTGGTAGAAGAACATTGCATCTTCTAGACGTGCAGTAAGCACTTTTTCGTTACCAGCAATCACGTTTTCGATGTATTCGCTGTTACCGTTTCTAACTGAGATAAAGAATGGCAAGATGTTCCCATTTTGATCGTTAACGTAGAAGAATCTTTGGTTATCCTTCATTGAAGTAATTAGAACTTCTGAAGGTAATTGTAGGTATTTTTCATCGAACTTACCAAAGAACGCCGTTGGCCATTCAACCAAGTTGTTAACTTCTTCAAGTAGACCTGGGTTGATGTTAATCACCCAGTTGTTTTCATTTTGGATTTCTTTGATTTGTTTTACGATTAAGTCTTTACGTTTTTGAGCATCAACAATTACAAATTGTTCTTTTAGCTTTTCTTCGTATTCATCAGCTGAGTTGATGGTTGTGTCTTGACCTAAAAATCTGTGGCCACGACTAACATTTGAAGCAGTGACATCTAGAATTTGAATTGGTAATACTTCATCATCTAACAAAGCTACCATCCATCTAATTGGACGAATGAAGTCTAAACGGTAAACGTTCCACTTCATTAGTGTTGGGAATGTCATGCTTGTGATAACATCCTTTAATCCCATTAGGACTTCTTTAACAGGCTTTCCGGCAATGTGTTTTTCAACAAAAACATATTCAGTACCCTTAACTTCTTTAAAGGTAATGTCGTCGGTGCTTAATCCTTGTCCCTTAGTGAAACCAATGGCTGCCTTTGACCAATTTCCTTCATCATCTAAAGCAATCTTCTTAGCAGGACCTTTTACAGTTTCGTTTACGTCAGGTTGTTTGTCAGCTAAGCCTTCGATTTGGATAGTTAAACGACGAGGAGTTGAGAATGGCTTAACAGCATCAAAATCGATTCTTTGATCTTTTAAGTAATCTTCAGTCTTCTTAACTAATTGTTTGATACTAGGAGTTACCACATGAGCTGGCATTTCTTCTAGTCCAATTTCAAGTAAAAATGTGTGAGCCATTATTTTTCCTCCTTGTTTTCATCATCTTTTAGAAGAGATTGTCTTAATTTTTCATCTTTAATAAGTGGGAAACCACGTTTCTTTCTTTCAGCAATGAAGGCCTTAGCGATTTCTCTGGCCATTCTTCTGATTCTTGAAAGATATCCGGCACGTTCAGTAACTGAAACGGCTCCTCTAGCATCTAATAAGTTAAATGTGTGGCTACATTTTAGAACGTAGTCGTATGCAGGGTGAACTAAGCCGTTTGCGATTTGTTTTTTAGCCTCTGTTTCGAAGTCATCAAACATCTTTAGTAACATTTCTTGGTTACTTTCTTCAAAACTGTATTTTGAGTGTTCGTATTCTGGTTCTTTGAAGATATCACCATACTTTACACCATCACTCCATTCTAGTTCAAAAACGTTGTTAACGTCTTGAACGTATGAAGCAAGTCTTTCTAGACCGTAAGTGATTTCTGAAGCAACTGGGTTCATTTCTTGACCACCAACGATTTGGAAGTAAGTAAATTGAGTAACTTCCATTCCGTCTAGCCAGATTTCCCAACCAACACCGGCACAACCCATTGATGGGTTTTCCCAGTTATCTTCAACGAAACGAATATCGTGTTCTTCTGGGTTAATGCCAAGTTCTTTTAAACTATCCAAGTATAGTTCTTGGATGTTTTCAGGAGATGGTTTCATGATTACTTGGAATTGGTGATGTTGGTATAAACGGTTAGGGTTTTCACCATATCTACCATCAGCAGGTCTTCTAGAAGGTTCAACGTATGCTGCGTTCCATGGTTCAGGTCCAATTGCACGTAAGAATGTGTATGGACTCATAGTTCCGGCACCCTTTTCAGTATCGTATGCTTGCATTAACATACAACCTTGTGATGACCAGTATTGTTGTAATTTTAAAATGATGTCTTGCATTGACAACTTTTCTGTCATGTTACTTCCTCCTAATAAACGAATGGCATAAAAAAAACCTATGCAAAAAGTATACTTAAATACAGTTTACATAGGGACGATTATTCGCGGTTCCACCCTACTTCTGACTTTCGTCAGCAGCTTGATTTCTTTGGTTCAAAAAGTGCCAATCATTGAAAAATGCAAGTAGCTCACACTGTCCTACTATCGCTGAAAATCATTTTATTCAATGACCCTCTTTTGTCATTACCATTCGTATTTATTTAGTTTAATTATAGTTTAAAATTGATAAAAAATCAATTCTATAATCTTAGGTCATTCATTTGATCTAAGAAACTTTTACTCTTTAGGTGAATCCCTACAGAATCCGAGTAAATCTTATCGAGAAGCATTCTTAAATTTCGCTTTGTATTGTCATTTACATTAACGTTACCCAATTTATTTAAATCAATAATTGAGAAACGACGTAAATAATAAATAGTCTTTTGATCTAGGTGCAAACGGTTATCATCTAAATGAAAATGATTTTGGCAAATCAATCCACCATAGGTTTCGGAGTAATCAAAGTTTAGATCATTTCGACCACAAATGGCACATCCCCTTAGTTCAGGTTGCACCCCAAATTCACCTAAAAGTTGGATTTCACAAATGTTTGTAATCACCTCAGGATCGACACCATTATCAATCAATCGTAATGCTGCAAATAACTGGTTAAACCAATGTGGAATTGGTGTTGAGTCAGGAAACGCAACGTCAACCAAAGACATAATGTAAGTGGCATAAGCATTTAAGAAAATATCTTCGCTAATGTTTTCATAATGGTCAGTATCTAATCCACTATAAATATAAGATAAGTTTTCAGCATTTATCTTTCCAGAATACGTACCATAGGTAAAAGGCAAGATATCCGCCATCATCTTAAACCCTCTTTTACGAGCGCCTCGAATGAAAAACATCTTCTTGCCTGCCTCGGCCGTTAAAAACTTAACTAACATATCATTTTCTTTGAAGTTCTTTCGGTATAGTAAAATACCGTGAAAATTCATATATGTTTGTGAATCCATTTTTATTCACCGACCATTTTTTAAAATTTTAATAATTATCCTTCTTATATCCTAGCGACTTAAGAACGGATGATTCATTACGCCATCCAGGATGAACCTTAACCCAAAGTTTTAGATAAACCTTGCTACCTAATAGGTCTTCAATATCTTGTCTAGCAAGAGTACCAATCTTCTTTAGCATTGATCCTTGCTTACCAATCAAGATTCCCTTTTGACCAGGACGGTCTACTAAGATATCAGCTTGGATATCTACGTTGCCGTTTTCCTTGGTCTTCATGCTTAAGATATCAATCGCTATTGAGTATGGAATTTCATCTCTTGCTAACATTAAGATTTTTTCTCGGATTAGTTCAGCAACGATAAAACGTTCTGGGTGATCAGTTACTTCATCTTCTGGGTAGTATTGTGGACCAGCTGGTAATAATTGCTTTAAATTATCCATCAATTCATCAACGTTGTTACCTTGTAGTGCTGAGATTGGGAAAACTTCTTTCCAATCAAGCGCCTTCTTGTAAATATCCATGATGCTTAACAGTTTGTTTGGATTGATTTCATCAATCTTGTTGATGATTAAGTAAACTGGTTTATCAATATCCTTCAAGCGGTTAATGATAAAGTTATCTCCAGCACCTCTTGTTTCAGTGGCACTTACCATAAATAAAACAGCATCAACTTCTTTTAAAGCTGAGAAAGCTGATTTTTCCATGAAATCATCTAATTTGTTATTTGGTTTGTGAATTCCTGGGGTATCCAAGAAAACAATTTGTGATTCATCATCGGTGTATACACCTTGAATCTTGTTTCTAGTTGTTTGTGCTTTATCACTCATAATCGCAATCTTTTGACCGATAATTCGGTTCAAGAATGTTGATTTACCAACGTTTGGTCTACCAACGATTGCTACAAATCCTGAATGAAAGTTTGGATCAAATTCCATAATAATTCCTCCGTGCTGTTAAAGTCCAAATATGAGTGGAACGTATACCAATAATCCGATGATTGCTGCAAAGATTGACGCAATGACCACACCTGCGGCAGCAACGTCTTTTGCCTTCTTAGCAATTTCATCATACTTATTACCAACAATTAAATTAACAATTGATTCACATAACGTATTTACAACTTCAGCGATTAAGACAATAAATATTGCTAGCAAAATCCAAAACCATTGGCTCAAATCAATCTTAAGAATAAACGAAATAATCACTACGATTAAAGATGCAATTAGATGAAATCTAAAGTTACGTTCTGTCTTGCATAATATCACTAAACCATCAAAAGCATGCTTAAATGATTCAGCGAAACTACGATTTTTTCTGACTACTTTTTTATCTTTTAAGCCCATAGTCATCCATGATCTTTCTTTGCAATGGGAACATAACATCTTCATCTTCTTGCCTCATGTGATCATAACCGTTTAAGTGTAGGAATCCATGAACAACAAGGAAACCTAATTCACGTTCATATGAGTGGTCTAAAAATTCTGCTTGTTCAGCAACCTTATCGATTGAAACAAAGATGTCACCAATGTTTTCAGGGATTTCTGCTGCCATTTCATCATCCATAATTAATGGAAAATCGTCATCACCGTCTTCAATCGCAAAACTAATAACATCGGTTGCGCGGTCAACACCACGATACTTACTGTTAATTTCCTTAATTTCGTCATTATTAACGAATGTTACTGACATTTCAGTATTATCCTTAAGTTCTAATGCCCTGCTAGCAAATTGCAATACATCTTCCACTAAATCGATGTATTTTTGGTCTACACCGTCTTTTGTCTTATCGTAAATTTCTAAATCCATTCTGATACTCCTGTTATAAAATTTCTAGTTTTGTTGGTATTCTTCGTAGGCATCGATAATTCTAGCAACCACTGGATGTCTAACAACATCCTTAGAATCAAACTTAACAAAACGAATCTTTTCAACATTTTGTAAGATTGATTGGGCTTGAACTAGACCACTACTTGCATGTTTAGGCAAATCAATTTGAGAGATATCACCGTTAACAATCATCTTTGAACCAAAGCCAAGACGAGTTAGGAACATCTTCATTTGAGCAGTAGTTGTGTTTTGAGCTTCGTCTAAGATAACGAAAGCAGAGTCCAATGTTCTACCACGCATATATGCTAAAGGCGCAATTTCAATAACTCCTCTTTCCATCAACCTAGCAGTGTGTTCTCTTCCTAGAATTGAATGAAGTGCATCATAGATTGGTCTCAAATATGGATCAACTTTTTCTTTTAAATCACCAGGTAGAAAACCAAGGCTTTCACCGGCTTCAACGGCAGGTCTTGTCAAAATAATCTTTTCGACATCACCATGTTTTAATGCTGCGATTGCCATGACCACAGCTAAATATGTTTTACCAGTACCTGCTGGCCCAATACCGAAAGTAATATCATTACGTTTTACGGATTGAACGTATTGGCGTTGTCCAAAGTTCTTAACACGGACTGGTTTCCCCTTAAAATCTTTAATTAATATTTGATTATATAGCTCTTTAAAATAACTTAACGTATCATTTTTGGCCATATTCATAGCAGAAACAATGTCACTGCTATTCAATGAGACACCATTTTGAATTAAGTCCATTAAGTTCTTAAAAATTGAAATAACTTTATTAACATTATCTTCACTTCCGGATACCTTCACATTAGTTCCAAAAGCATTAATTGATACTTCCATACCCTCTTCAAGAATTGTAACGTATTTATTTTGTGCCCCTAACAACTTAGGTTCAAAATCTAAATTATGAATAATAAATTCTTTGGTTACTTCAGTTTGTTCTGTCAATATAGCGACTCCTTTTTTATTAATAATCAAATATTAGCACAGATTTTGACTTTAAAAAAGTTATTAATATGTACTAACAAAGCATGCTTGTACCATAGCACAACCATACTTTATAAATAATTAGCTTAAGTGAGCTTTTACAGATTGGTTAACTTCGTTTCCGTCAGCTTTACCCTTAACCTTTGGCATGATAGCACCCATTACTTTACCAAAATCAGACATTGCTGAAGCTCCCACTTCACTGATAGTTTCTTCAACTACCTTGTCAATTTCTTCTTTTGACATTTGTTTTGGAGCGTATTTGCTTAGCACAGCTAATTGTTCTTCTTGTTCGGCAACTAAATCATCTCTACCACCATCTTTGAATTCAGCAATAGATTCCTTAACTTGCTTAACTTCACGGCTGATAACAGTTAGTTCTTCGTCATCACTTAAATCATGACCTAAAGCAACTTTTTCGTTAGTTAGGGCTGATTTTAGAGAACGAATAACGTTCAAAGCAGTTTTGTTGTGTTCCTTCATTGCATTTTTAAGATCTTCATTAAGACTTGTAGCGATACTCATTATAGTTTCCCTCTTTCAAAATATTCAGCTTAGTTTTAGCAAAAAAAACGTCCCTGAAATAACAGGAACGTTTTTAGTAATTAAAAGCGACGGCTTTTTTTCTTGTTGTTGCGCTTTCTTGCTGCTTCAGATTTTAATTTACGTTTAACACTTGGTTTTTCGTAGAATTCTCGTTTACGGTATTCACGTAAAGTACCGTTCTTGGAAACTGTACGTTTGAAACGACGAAGAGCATCATCAAGAGATTCGTTTTTACGAACGACTGTTTTTGACATATGAAAATTCCCTCCCTCCGAGCTCGAAATACAACAGTTACTTTTTTAATTTATTAAAACTGTTCTTAATAATTATACAAAACAATATTTATAACGTCAATATTACATTTGAATTTAAAACTACTTTTATGACAGTTTTTTAGATATAATATAATCGTAAAAAAAGGAGTGATTTTGATGAAACATATTAATATCTTTGCCATCTCAGATTCCAGTGGTGAAACGGCGATGCAAGTAGCCAAAACCGCTGGTGCACAATTTGAAAGTGCTGATATTTCATACGAACGATACCCATTTATCACTACCGAATCTATGTTAAGTGGTATCTTAAAAATTGCCAAACAAAAAGAAGCTGTCATTTTTCATACACTAGTTAACGCAGATTTAAGTAGACTGATTGAAGACTTTGCATCGGCTAACAAATTACAAAACGTTGATTGTGTTCAAAAACCAATGAAAGCCATTAGTAATCAATTAGGCTTCAATCCTGAACGTGTGAGTGGTTTGGTTCATGACTTAAATGACGACTACTTTAAGCGAATTGAAGCAATGGAATTCTCTGTCGAAAATGATGATGGAAGCAATCCTCAAAACCTAACAAAAGCAGATGTCGTAATACTAGGAATTTCTAGAACATCAAAGACCCCGCTATCACTTTATCTTGCAAACAAACAAGTAAAGGTTTCAAACGTACCAATTGGTCCTACCATCCAATTACCTAAAGAAGTCTTTGATGTTGATCCAAAGAAGATTATTGGTCTTACCAGCGTAACTAAAGATATTCAAAAAATTAGAAAAGCCAGAATGGCATCATATGGTATCGATGAAGATACACCATATTCAAACTCAAAGAACATTGACGAGGAATTAGAATACGCTAACAACTTATACCATAAACTTGGTTGTTTAATTATCGACGTCCACGATAAATCAATCGAAGAAACAGCCACTGTGATTATGGAAAGTCTTGATTTAGATTCATACCAATAAAAAAAGAGCTTAACAGCTCTTTTTATTTTTATTGATTTAAAATATCATCCATCAAATTGTTATTGAATTGTTGTTCTTTTAACATTTTAACTTCGAAGTAATGTGGAGACAGCTTCTTCTTACTTCCTTCAACAGCAACAGCTGGTGTTTCCATAATCTTTGGAACATCAACCAATGATTCGTGGTGAGCAATGTAGTTCAAAGCATCGAACCCGATTGTTCCCAAACCAATAATTTCGTGTCTATCTTTGTGACTACCGAAATCATTCTTAGAATCATTTAAATGAACAACCTTTAATCGATCTAAACCAATTACATGGTCGAATTCATTTAGTACACCGTCAAAGTCTTCTTTAACGTTGTAACCAGCATCATTAGTATGACAAGTGTCGAAAGTAACGGATACTTTATCGTTATCCTTAACACCATCAATGATTTGGGCAATTTCTTCAAAGGTACGGCCAACTTCTGTTCCCTTACCTGCCATGGTTTCCAAAGCAATTTGAACCTTTTGATCTGGTTCAATGACTTCGTTTAACCCTTTGGCAATTTGAGCAATTGCTTTATCTGCACCTTCACCAACATGAGAACCAGGATGTAACACAATTTGTGTTGCACCAATGGCTTCAGCACGTTTAACTTCTTCGTGTAAGAAATCAACACCAAACTTAAAGTTTTGTGGCTTGGCAACATTTCCTAGATTAATGATGTATGGAGCATGAACAACAGTTTCCAAAATACCATGTTCTTTCATGTATTCCTTACCGTCTTCGGCTCTTAATTCATCAATTGGCTTTCTTCTGGTGTTTTGAGGAGCACCAGTGTAAACCATAAATGCATTTTCACCATAGCTGTCAGCTTCTTTAGCAGAACCCAAAAACATGGTTGAGCCATTCATGCTAACGTGAGATCCGATTAAAAACTTACTTGTCATTACTAATCATCCTCATTTCATCAACAAATTTTTCTGAAGAGTCTGCAGATTCCCACCCACAATACTTTTCATAGAATTCTTCATACTTCTTATCGTAATCAGAATACTTCTTTTCCTTGTTAAATGCATCAATTTGCTTGTAAAAATCGTCTTCATCTTCAACAACAGGTCCAGGTAATTCTGTTCTGTAGTCAAAGTAGAAACCACGAATATCATCTTCATAATGTTTTAAATCATATGCATAGAACAACATTGGTCGTTTCAAGTTTGCATAGTCAAACATTACTGATGAGTAGTCTGTGATTAACAAATCAGACATTAGGTATAAGTCACTAATGTCTTCTTCAACCATGATGTAAACACGGTCTTCAAAGCCCTTAATATCAATGAAGTCTTTTACAAGGTAATGTGGTCTGATAATTAATACAGTGTTGTCATCAACTTGTTCAAAGAAAGTCTTTAAACTAAATGGTAATTCGAAGTTGTAAACACCCTTACGTTTGTAATTATCATCACGCCAAGTTGGTGCGTAGGTGATTACACTTAAATCATCTCTACCAAGGTATTTTTTCTTAAGTCTACTAATGTTGTCTTGATTGTCACCATAGTATAAGACGTCATTTCTTGGGTATCCGATATCTAAGAAATGATTGTTAAAATCAAAAGCTCTAGAAAAAATATCTTTAGAGTATTGATTTGGTGCAATTAAGTAATCCCAACGATGGGCTTCATTAGTAAAGTTTTCTTTATACTTTTCAGTATTAGTACCAGGCATCATAACGTTTTCGATGTCAGTACCTAGTTTTTTCAAAGGCGTACCATGCCATGTTTGCATGTATACAGTCCCCTTATTCTTGTTCCACCATTTTGGTGTTCTGGAATTAAATACCCAGAAGTTAGCTCTGGCCATTACCCATACCCATTTAGGCATGAATTTTCTGACCATCTTGATATCAGGATATAATTCCTTGAAAATCTTATATTGAGCTTTTCTGACAGTAAAGTATGCTTTTGACTTATCTTCTGGATACTTTTCAATCCACTTTTCATAGATAGCTGCCGGATTATCATTGATATCCTTACCCTGGAAACTTTCAAAAACAACTAAATTTTTCTTTACTGGTAAAGTAATCAAAACATTATTAATCAAGATCAATACTCGACGAATTGACTTCTTAATAAATCTAATTACTTTTTTCTTCAATTTCATCATACGACAATTTCAATCCTTTTAACTTTTAACTAAATGTAATCCACGAAACGAGCTCTGAACTTGTAGTGTAGATGTGATCCAACCAATAGGAAGAATAATACTGTTAGCCAGAAGATTAACATCAACATTGGTTTTTGCCAGAACCAAGCTTCACCTAGCATTGATTCTCTAAATCCTGAAACAATGTAGAAGAATGGGTTCAATTGTAAGAATCTTACAAAGAATGCTGGGAAAGCATTTGTTTCAAAGTTAAATAGAACTCCAGACATGTAGAACAATACTCTCATGATTGATTGTAAGAAGATACGATAATCACGAACAAGAATTGTTACAGTTGAGTTGAAGATACCGAATGCTAATAGCCAACAAATCATTGCAAAGAAGTAGTATAGCCATTGAATCCAGTATAGGTTAGGTAGTATTCCACCCTTTAGGTAACCTAAGATAATTGAACATGCTAGCATAGCCCAAAATGAACTTAAGTTAGTTAGAATCTTAATTGATGGTAGAACACTAACCGGGAACTTCATTTTTGATACCATACCAACTTGTTGGTAGATACTCTTTGAAGCATCTAAAGTAACACTGTTCATGTAGAACCATGGTGTAATACCGATAACCATCCAAGTTAGATAATCAACGCTTCCTGAGGTCCCCTTCTTTAAACCAACACCAAATACTAACCAGTAGATTAAAATTTGAATAATTGGATATAAGTATGCCCAAATAATACCTAAATAATGGCTTTGATAATCTGACTTATCCTCGTATTTTGACACTCTAAACATTATTGGTAAATTTTGAATTTGCTCTTTGATTAATGTAATGACTTCCTTCAAGTCGATCACACTTCCTTTACTTTAAAGTTTTAATATATCTGTCGATTACTCGACTTGTTGCAAAACCATCATTGTATTTATTCCAATGATGATTAAAATTGGTAAAATCTGTTTGTTTATTATCACTAATTGCTTTTCTTAAATCATCCAAGGATGTAATAGGTTTTGTAGGTAACCAATTCAATAAATCATTTTGAATTCCCGGATTTTGTTTATATTGGTCTAAATCAAACATAAAGAACAATAGAGAATGCGCATTAGGCAATAGTGAATAATCAAAAGCAACTGATGAATAGTCAGTTACTAAGGTATCAGTTACAGCTAACAAATCTGTGGTTGATAATTGATTTGAAAACATCACGTTTGGATTCTTTGATTCTTTTTGCAATTTTTCTTCTAAGTCCTTTAGAAGCGGATGTAGCTTTACAACTACCATTGCATTAGGATCATTTGATAGGGCCTTAACAACACCCTTAGGTGGATTAAATGACCTACCCTCATCACGATATGTTGGTGCGTATAAGATTACTCGTTTGCCCTTCAATTGGGGAGCAAAACTATAAACACGTCTTCTAGCAATCTTTTGCCATTTTTCCTTAAATAATCTATCAGATCTTGGATAACCAATCATCTTCATTTTGTCAAAGGAAACATGATAACTGTTCTCAAACACATGCCCCATTGTTTCGGAAGCAACCACGTATTCATCAAAGCTGTTATAAACCTTTTGAAAACGACGTTTGTCAGAAGCACTTCTATCCTTAGTAGAAGCATCTTCCCAACCAAACTTCTTAATTGCTCCGTTGGCATGCCATAATTGAACAACCTTTAAATCCTTTGGATGGGCAATGCCACCCATGAACGGAAAGTAATTGTCACAAAAAACAACATTACTTGCCATTATCTTTGGAATTAAATCAAATATTAATTTAAAACCATCACGAAATAAGACGGTCTTAATTCCATATGCAGCTAAGTCAGTCGCAGCTGCTTCGCTTGATGATTCATAATATACATATAGCCTTTTATTTTTTGGCAATCGACGAGCCATCGATTTAATTAATCCAAGATTATTATCAAAGCTCATTATGTAAATTACATTCTCTTTTTTTCTGAAATAAAATAGTAAAGATACTATCTTAATTAAAAATATATACATAACCTTCAAAACAGATCCCACCATATTTAAAAACTATCACACAATCCAGTATTATATCACACTTAATGTATAAAAATTATTACATTTAACTATTCAACCTTGTGTTCATAGAAATGCCCCATAATAGTAGATGCTTCAGTCACACTTGCAAATGCGTGTTCATCTGATTCATCTAAAGCTTCCTGTAACTCGGATAGTTCATATCTTGAAATGGTCGTAAATAGAATTGTTTTTTCATCATGATTGTAGGCACCCTCAGCGCCGTGAATAATTGTGATTCCACGTGGAATGTGGTTTTGAATACTATCAATCACCGTCTTTGGATGATCGGTTACTACCAACACCTGCATTCTTTGTTGACGGGTGTAGGCAAAGTCGATTGCTTTAGCATTTACCACAATCCCAATAGCTGAGTAGAATGCGTATGGCCAACCATACGTAAATCCGGCTGCGGTAATGATGAAGATGTTGAAAGCGATGTTAATTGTTCCAATACTCCTCCCCGTCTTTCTTCTGATAACGATTCCTAAAATGTCCAATCCACCTGTAGAAATCTCGTTTTTCAAACTCATTCCAGTTCCAAAACCATTAACCACACCACCAAAGATGGCACAAATCATTGGATCATTGGTTAGATACACCGGATGCAATGACTTAATCATAAAACTTGCCAGAAAAACAGTTAAGATGGTAAAACAAGTAAATTGATGACCAATTTGTTTCCATGCTAGTATAAAAAATGGAATATTTAATACAAATAAACCAATCGAAGGAGAAATGGAGAATGGTAAAAATCTCCCTGATAAAGTATTAATCAACTGTGATAAACCAGTAAATCCAGATGAGTAGATTTTACCTGGCGTCCAGAAAAAATTCATGGCAATTGATACCATGATTCCGTACATAAAGGCAGTTGACGCTTTCGCTAAGTATTGATGTCGTCTTAAAATCCTTTGAACATCGTCCATAAGTTTCATAACCTCTCATTTAATATGAAAATAGTATAACATAAATACGAATTAAAAAAAGACTTCCCTAATGGAAGTCTTTCTTTATTATTAAGCTTCTGGTTCGTCTTCAGTTTCTAGTCCTAAGTCATCTAATTGTTTCTTAGAAACAGGTGCTGGAGCGTTAGTCATTGGTTCAGTAGCCTTTGAATTCTTAGGGAATGCGATAACATCTCTAATATTTTCAGTTTGTGCTAATAATCTAGCAAAACGGTCTAAACCGATAGCTAAACCTCCATGAGGTGGGAAACCGTAGTCTAAGGCGTCTAGGAAGTAACCAAATTGTTCTTGGGCGCTTTCTCTAGTGAAGCCTAAGGCCTTTAGCATCTTCAATTGTAGTTCCTTAGTATGGATACGGATTGATCCGCCACCAAGTTCTAGACCATTCAAGATAATGTCGTAACTTTGAGCGTGAGCCTTGTGAGGGTCTTCGCCATCGTTTAAGTAATGTTCATCACCTTCGTTAGGCATTGTGAATGGATGGTGAGCTGGAACCCATCTGTCGATACCTTCGTCGTAGTCGAATAATGGCCAGTCAACAACCCATAAGAAGTCAAAGACGTCTGAAGGAATCATGTCTTGTTCCTTAGCGATTGCACATCTTAGGTAACCTAATGTGTCAGCAACAACCTTGTCTCTGTCAGCAGCGAATAGTAATAAGTCGCCTGCTTTAGCTTCAGTAGCTGCAAGCATTTGGTCAACAACACTTTGGTCATCGAAGAATTTAGCAATTGGACCGGTTAAACCTTCGTCGGTAACCTTCATCCAAGCAAGACCCTTGGCACCAAATCTTTCTACGTATTCAGCATATTTGTCGATGTCTTTTCTCGAGTACTTGTCAGCACCACCAGGAACGGCAATTGCTTTTACCTTACCGCCATTTTCAATTGCGCCACTAAATACCTTGAAGCTAACATCTTTAACGATGTCTGATAGATCCTTTAGTTCCATACCAAATCTAACATCTGGTTGGTCGGTACCAAAACGATCCATCGATTCTTGCCAAGTAATACGCTTGAACGGAGCCTTGATATCGATGTTTAAAGTATCCTTCATTACCTTAACGATTAAGCCTTCAGTTAGGTCTTGGATGTCTTCAGCATTTAAGAATGAAGTTTCCATATCGATTTGGGTAAATTCTGGTTGTCTGTCACCACGTAAATCTTCATCACGGAAACAACGAGCAATTTGGTAGTAACGATCAAAGCCTGAACCCATCAATAATTGCTTAAATAGTTGTGGTGATTGTGGTAGTGCATAAAATGAACCATGGTAAAGTCTTGAAGGGACAAGGTAATCACGAGCACCTTCTGGAGTTGAAACTGTTAAGTTAGGAGTTTCAATGTCTACAAAACCATTCTTGTTAAAGTATTCGTGAACTGCTTGAGTAATCTTACTTCTTAAGATAATTCCACGTTGTACTTCTGGACGTCTTAAGTCTAAGTATCTGTACTTCAACTTAGTTTCTTCTGAAGCTGTTATATTGTCCTTAATATCAAATGGAGGGTTTTCAGATTTGTTTAAGATTTTTACTTCTGAAACAGCAATTTCAATCTTACCAGTGTTAATGTCTGGGTTAACCTCCTTTTCACTTCTGGCAACTACAGTTCCTTTTACTTCGATTACATATTCATTTCTTAATTGATCAGCGATTGCCAATGCATCTGCGCTGTTCTTGTCACTAAATACTAGTTGGACAATTCCTTTACGGTCTCTTAAGTCAACGAAGATTAATTTACCTAAGTCACGACGTTTGGCAACCCATCCGTCTAAGCATACTTCTTGGTTTAAGTAGCTTTCGTCTACTAAACCACAATAAGTTGTTCGGTTCATAATATCTCTCCTAATCTTATTTTCTATTTAAAGTTCTTTGAAATTAATTCTGCAAAGTTATCTTTTACTTCATTAATATCTACAGTAACTTCGTTTGCATCAGCCATGTTCTTAACATGAATAGTGTTTGATTCTAGCTCATTATCACCTAAAGTTAAGGTGAACTTAGCATCTAGCTTGTCAGCACTCTTGAATTGCGCCTTTGGCTTACGTGCTAGGTAATCTTTATCAGCCTTAAAGTCTTGATTTCTTAGTGCTTGAACAACCTTAAGTGCTTCAACACTTGCATCGTCACCAATTCCAACTACATAAGCGTCTAAACCAAATGTGTCTGGGAATTGGAAGTTCTTCGAATCCATAAGTAGAAGTAATCTTTCTACCCCTAGACCAAATCCAACACCTGGCATTTGAGGACCACCTAGTTCTTCAACTAAGCCATCGTATCTACCACCGGCACAGATTGTAGTGTAGCCTTCACCTAATTCCTTAGCGTTAGCCATGATTTCAAAGATTGTGTGGTTGTAGTAGTCCAATCCACGAACCATTGTGTGATCAACATCGTATTTGATGCCTAAATCATCCAATAGTCTAGTTACCTTGTCGAAATGCTTTTGAGCATCATCGGTTAGGTAATCTAGAATTGAAGGTGCACCATCAACGATTAATTGGTCTTCTGGTGCCTTACTATCTAGCACACGAAGAGGATTTTTGTGTAGACGCTCCTTAGAATCATCACTTAGTTCTTCAAAGTGTGGTTCCAAGTAGTCAATCAATGCTTGACGGTAGTCAGCACGAGTTTGCTTATCACCTAATGTGTTAATAGCTACTCTCAAGTCATCAATTCCTAGTTTTTGTAGGTAGTTAACGGCCATGGAAATAACTTCAACATCTAATTCTGGTGATTCGCTACCGAAAGCTTCAACACCGATTTGGTGGAATTGACGTTGACGACCAGATTGAGGACGTTCGTATCTAAACATAGGTCCCATGTAATACATCTTTACTGGCTTCGGTGTATCTGGACCGTAAAGTTTATTTTCAACAAACGCTCTAACTACGCCAGCAGTTCCTTCTGGTCTTAATGTAATATGACGATCTCCCTTATCGTGAAAGTCATACATTTCTTTTGTAACAATGTCTGAAGTTTCTCCTGATGTTCTTGAGAAAACATCAAAGCTTTCAAACATTGGTGTTCTTATTTCTTGATAACGATAAGCCGCAAACAACTTTCTAGCTGTTTCTTCAACAAATTGCCATTTTTCTGAAGTTCCTGGCAAAATATCTGCGGTTCCTTTTGGACGTTGATATCGCATGATAATCCCTCCGCAAACTTTAATAACTGAATAAAAAAGCCCTTGTCTAAATAAAATCATTTAGACAAGGGCGCAAAAAGCACGGTACCACCTTTTTTTAACTCTTATGTAACGTATAATTACGAATGGCTTAGCCATTAGCCTCAAAAGTGTCTTTCCAGGATTTCTTTCGTCGTTATTTCACCAAACTAACGCTCTCTTATACCTAAGAAAATTCCGTACTCTTCTTTTTTCATCAGCGAGTATTCTATTCATGTTTTAGATTAATGTAATTTACTTAAAAAGTCAAGAACTCACATATTTTGCTTCATTCTAAATCCATTGTAGAATGGAATAGAGGTGATATATATGAAGCAATTAACACAAGAATGGCTTGAACAATTACCAATTAAAAACGTAACTAAACTCACCCCTGTATCAGGTGGCGATATCAATGATTCATATGAAATCATTGCCGATAACCAAAAATACTTTATGAAAGTCCAACCCAATAAAGGAAAGGAATTCTTCGAACACGAAGTAGAAGGAATCAACCTTATCGGTCAATATGCAACCGTCCCAACTATTATTGACTATGGTGAAATTGATGGTGATGGCTTTCTAATTCAAAAATGGATGAACCTATCACCATTTGGCAATCAATATCAATTAGGCCAAATGTTAGCCAACGTTCACAAGCACCACAATGACCGTTTTGGTCTAGACAAAGACTTTAAACTAGGTCGCGTGCCAAAGAAAAACACATGGAATGATAATTGGGCTGATTTCTTTATCAAACAACGTTTGAACCCATTAATGGATATGGCGATTAAAAACCGTGAAATCTCCAAAGAAGATTTAAACCACTTTGATAATCTAAAGGAAGCTTTCAAAAAAGATATGGATAGACATCACAGTGATGCATCCCTTCTTCACGGTGACCTATGGAGTGGCAACTTCTCATTTCTAGAAGACGGCAATCCAATCTTGATTGACCCTGATGTCTACTACGGTGACCGTGAATTCGACATTGGTTTGACGACCGTTTTCGGTGGTTTCAATGCCGACTTCTACGAAGGATACAATGACACCTATCCACTCGATTCTGGATGGAAGAAAAGAATTCAATACTATCAATTCTTCTATCTACTGGCTCACTACGTCATGTTTGGCGGTGGCTATGGACTAGAAGTAAAGAATATTCTTAGTCAATACTAGTCATTACGATGCAAGAAATCATAATAGTTGTTGATTGTTACTTCTGGGTTACCTGTAGAATTAATCATTCCATCTGGGTCAAATAAGCAGGCCTTGATTCCAGCATTATGAGCAGCATCAACGTCTAGCTTTCTGTCCCCCATGAACATGCAATCACTACGATTAATGTCGTTATGTTTAATTAAATAGTTAACAGCTTCTGGATCAGGTTTTCTCTTGAAAGCCTGATTTTTTGTTGCCATTTCGGTGAAGTAACCCTTTAATCCGGCATCTTCCAACATTGCAATAGCATCATCATCACGATGAGTTAGTAAAAAGTTTCTCCCACCATCATCGACATTTTGTGCTAATACCTTATCTACATTCATAAAGATATTGGAGTCTTTGACATTTTGTTTTTCGTATTGGCGATATTTATCATTAATTTTGTCGGCATCAATATTGAAATGAGCAGCGTACTTTTGCACGCATGTTGCTAGCGAGTGTCGACGCATCACCTGATTAATTTCATAATCATCAATTTCAAGCTCATCAATTCTCATATCAATTAAGGCATTAACAAATGCATCAACCATAATTGGATACGTATCCATAATTGTTCCATCAAAATCCCAAATTAAATCCATGTCTTTCTCCCCTAATTAAAAAAGAGCTTTCACAAGCTCTTTTTATTTGTTTTCTGTATCAAAAATAATTGTAAACGGACCATCATTTTGCAAATCAACTTGCATGTCAGCACCAAAACGTCCAGTTTCAACATAATTACCTGCATCCCTTAGGGATTGGTTAAACTGGTCATACATATCAGATGCAAAATCGGGTTTTCCCGCCTTTGTGAATGAAGGACGATTTCCCTTCTTAGTATCGGCATACAAAGTAAATTGAGATACAGATAAGATTTCACCATTAATTGATTTTAAACTCAAGTTAGTCTTACCATCTTCATCAGCAAAAATGCGTAAGTTACTAATCTTTCGAACTAAATAATCAATATCATCCATAGTGTCGCCATCTTTAATACCGACTAATAACAAGTAACCCTGGTTAATTTTTCCAACTTGTTCTTTACCAATCGATACGCTAGCATGACTTACTCTTTGAAGTACAACTCGCATAATTAACTCCTTACATAAATGGTCTTTTTACTACGTAAACATCAGGAATATTCTTCAAATGTTCAATAATCATATTCAATTGTTCTAAGTTACGAACTCCTAACTTTAGTGAAATAACGGCAGTCTTATCATGATCCACTTTACCTTCAATTGAATTGATTTGTTTGCAAATGGTACTAACCTTCTTGATAACATCGTTTAACAAGTTATTACGGTTGTACCCTTGTACTTCAATGTTAGCAATGAATAAAGCGTGATTATCTGAAGCAATGTTCCAAGTAACGCTTACCAAACGTTCATCATTATCATTAATGTTTGGACAGTCCTTACGGTGAACAGATACACCACGACCTTTAGTGATGTATCCAACCACTTTATCTCCAGGAACAGGTGAACAACAGTGACTTAAGCGAACTAATAGATTATCGACGCCTTCAATTACGATTCCATCTGAAGGCCTCTTATTCTTATTAGTCTTGTTAACTTCATCGCTTTTTTTTTCAATTGTTTGATGGTTTTCAAGAATATCTTTTTGTTGCTGTTCAATTCTCTTCTTTTCAGCCTCATCTCGGATACTGGCAGTTAAAATATTAACAATTCCGTTTGGTTGCTTATTACCAAAACCGATTTCAGCAAACATATCATTCACTTGATTATAATATGTGTCCTTAATTGCATCTTCAAGATGTTCTTTGGTCATGATTTCATTAACATCGTAACCAGCATCTTTAACAGCCTTGGTTAAGATGTCTCTTCCAGTGTTCACATTTTTTTCACGATCACGAGTTTTGAAATATTGACGTATCTTGTGTTTAGCACGACTGGTAGATACTAGATTAATCCAATCTTGGCTAGGACCAGCGGAACTGGATGATGTCATTATTTCGACGATATCACCTGTTTGAATTTGATAATCTAATGGCTCAATTTTACCGTTAACACGAGAACCAACGGTGTGATTACCAATATCAGTATGAATTAGGTATGCCATATCAAGTGGACCAGCACCCTTAGGCAATTCCAAAACATCTCCTTGAGGAGTAAATGCATATACATGATCACCGAATAGGTCACCTTTTACACCATCCATAAAGTCAGAGGCGCTATCGGTATCTTCTTGTAGTTCAATAATGCGTTTAAACCAGTTTAAACGATTATTATCTGAAGATTCCTTAACTTCATCTGTAGCTCCTTCTTTGTATGCCCAGTGTGCAGCAACCCCATATTCAGCAATTTGGTGCATTTCCTTGGTTCTGATTTGAACTTCTAATGGACGTCCACCGGGTCCAACAACAGTGGTATGCAATGACTGATACATGTTAGCCTTAGGCATTGCAATGTAATCCTTAAAACGACCAGGCATTGGTGACCACTTAGTATGAATAGCACCTAAAACTGCATAACAGTCTTTGATGGAATCAACAATGCATCTAACTGCCAATAGATCATAAATCTGTTCGAATTGCTTCTTCTTAATGACCATCTTATGGTAAACGGAGTATAGGTGCTTAGGCCTACCATAGACCTCCACATTCTTAAGTCCCATTTGTTTAACCTGTTGGTTAACTTCTTTAACTGCTTCATTAATGTATGAAACACGTTCGTCTCGTTTAGAGTTCATTAGGTGAACAATGCGGTAGTACTGTTGAGGATTTAGGTATCTAAGTGAGATATCTTCTAATTCCCACTTAATTGTTCCAATCCCCAAACGGTCAGCAAGTGGTGCGTAGATTTCCAATGTTTCATTAGAAATACGACGTTGCTTTTCTGGTTTTAAATGTTTTAGTGTGCGCATGTTATGCAAACGGTCAGCCAATTTAACAATCATGACACGAATATCCTTACACATTGCTAACAAAAGCTTGCGGTGGTTCTCAGCCAATTGCTCCTGATTAGATTTATACTTAATCTTACCAAGCTTGGTAACACCATCTACGATTAATTCGATGTCATTACCGAATAATTCAGCGATATCTGATAATTCAGCACCGGTATCTTCTACAACATCGTGTAATAGACCAGCACTTACTGTTTCAGGATCCATCTTTAATGTCGCTAAAATACTAGCCACTTGAATTGGATGAACAATATAAGGTTCTCCGGATTGTCTAAATTGGTCTTTATGACAAATTGACGCAAATTCGTATGCTTTTTTAACCATTCCTACATGTTGTTCATTCATGTAACTGGAAATTTCTTTAAACAAATCTTCTTTTGACCAAATCTTATGTTCAGACATTTCCAAAACCTTCTTCCAATCTTTTATTTTCTATATTTTATCATTAATTTAATGAGTTTAATTCCATATGAACTGATAAAGCTGATAAAAAGTAAAACGGTGCCGTTTCAGTTCTTAAAATTCTAGGTCCTAGTCCACAAGTCAAATATCCCATCGACTGTAATATTTCCACTTCCTTAGGAGATATACCGCCTTCAGGTCCAAAGAACATTGCAACACTTTCACCAGGTTTGGTCTTATCAAGTGTCTTAATTAAATCTGATTTTTCGCCGTGTTTAGCTGATTCCTCATAAGCAATTAAACGGTGATCAAACTCATAGTTATCTAGTTCCTTGATTGAGTTTATATATTCAATTTCTGGAATCACATTTCGGTGTGATTGTTCAGCAGCACTTCTTGCAATTTTTCTAAAACGTTGTAATTTCTTTTCTGCCTTATTATTCCATTTAGCAATAGCCCAATCTGTCGGGGTAAAAATAATCTTTTTAACTCCTAACTCTGTAGCTTTTTGAACCACTAATTCAGCTTTTTCCTTTTTTGGCAATCCACAAATAATTATAGCATCAGCAGGGAGTTCGACATCTTTGTCAGATTTTTCCACTACCTTAGCTAGATTCTTTTCGTTATCAGTTAATTCGGCAACAAATAATTGGTGATTACCATCTACAATTTCGAAACGATTTCCTTCTGTGGAACGTAAAACACCCATAAAATGATGAGCGATATCAGCACTAACCTCAAATTCAGTATCATTACTCAATATTTGGTCTGTAAAGTAGTGTTGCATCTATTCATCATCCTTTCTTAAATGTGCTGTAATTCCGCACCAATCACCTAACATTGATACTTGATCAATCACGAAATCGTTGTCCTTAAGTGTTTGATTGGTAATATCTAGTTTTTCCTTGATAATGCCTGAAATAATAATTTGTCCGCCAGGATTTAGATTATTAACTGCTTGTGGAATTAATGGTAATACCGCTTCTGGAAGCATGTTCGCAAAAATAATATCTACCTTTTTAGTAATAGCATCTAGCAAACTGTTCTTACCAACCTTAATGTCGTCAGCGAATCCATTTAAGGAAACATTTTGTTTGGCAGATGTAACGGCATCGTCATCATAGTCATAAGCTTCAATATCAGCAGCCCCTAAAAGTTTGGCACCGATACTTAAGACCCCAGATCCAGTTCCAATATCTAGAATGCTTTGATCTTCTCTAAGGATGTTTTCAATCGCTTGAAGACATAAAACTGTGGTTGGATGTACTCCTGTACCAAATGCTTTTTTTGGGTCTAATTTGATGACTAATTCATCATCTGATTCTTTTTTGTAATCTTCCCACACAGGTGAAATTGTTAAAAACTTAGTAATTCGTTTTGCATGGTAGTATTTTTCCCATTCAGTATTCCATTTATCGTCATTTAAATCCTTGGTAACAACTTTACCCATTCCTGGATTTAATCCAAAACTCTTTAATTGGTCCACTCTTTCTTGGATTGCTGGAACCTTTGATTTAATGTCAAAGTCTTCTGGGAAATATGAGTTAATACTCAATACTCCATCGTCTCTTGAATCTAATTCCACACCTAGAGATCCAAATTCCATCAAGATGTTAATAACTGCATCTTGAGATTCATCATTTGTTAATACTGATATTTCAGTCCATTCCATTTCAAACACCCCTGTTAACTTTTACAAAAAAGGTGCATCCCTCTTACAGGACACACCCCCGATTAATTTAGCGTACTATTTAGATTCTGTCTTTTCTTTGTCTTGAATCTTTAGTTGCTTAAGTTTTTCCTCATGTTGTTGCAAGTGAGATTCCAAATAAAGCATCAATGAATTTTCATCCTTAAAAATTCGTGGATGTTTTTGTTTATGAAGTCTTAAATCAATTTCATTAATTTTTTGTCTACCTGTCCATTTGTGACCGTATCTGATGATTAAACGGTTATCTAAATGTTTCTTTCCAAATCTAAACACGTAAACGTTATCTGGAGTAAGCAATGGTCTAATGTAAGTCTTTTTGTAGTAGTATCCATTATCTCTTAAAAACTTCTTAGTTCGATTAAGCATTGTTTGTACACCTCCATTTTAATATTTTGCAATTGCTTTTTAATAAAGCATAATCTGTCCATAAATCATTCTATATAAATTTTATATTAACTTTGCTAAATTGTCCACCTATATTGGATATAAATAAAAACGCCAAACATCTGTTAGTTACACAGAAATCAGGCGTTCAAAATCTATTATTTTACTTCTCCAACATCAAGAGCTTGATGCTTTAGTTTGGTAAAGACATGCTTATCAGCAATTCCTGTAATTCCACCTTGGAAAAAGAACGCAAACAGTGTTCCTAATCCAAAGTTATTGAATTGATGAGTAATTACAATAGCGATAATTGCCATAATAGTTGGTGGAATATATGAGAACCACATTGCCTTTGAAGCATTTCCATCACAATATTTAAATCTCAAAATTTGCATTAAATCATCAGCAGGATGTAGTGCAATATTAACTCTTTGATAAATTGAAATCGCAATTGCAATAAATGCTACACCAACAAAGTTAAGTAATACATAAGCTAATGTCATTCCAATTCCATGTGCTTCTGGTAACCAATCACTTACTACACCATTGAAATAGTTAATTAGTAGTGAAAATGGTCCCAAGAATGCAGCATTACCGATCACTCTACTCCAGCTCCATTTTCCAACTAGAATTGAATTAAGAACTGTAATTAACATTCCTAATCCAAAGAATGCCCAGAATAAAACCCATTTACCATTACCTAAAACAGCATAACCAAGATTATTTTCAGCAGCAGTCCAATATGCTGATCCTAGAAAAGATGGATGAATTTTGGCACTAGTTACTAATGTTAAAACATTCCCCAATGAGTTAATAATTAGTGAAATTAAAAAGTAAATAATAGAGCTTGTCCAAGAAATTGTTCTTTTTGACTTAGTAGCACTTGCACTAATTTGCATGATAGAAATACCCCTTACCTGTAATTTTAATATTATTTTTTATTGTGAAAAAATTATCTAGCATCTGATAGCTTATAAACTATCAAAAACTTAGTGCAATAAAGCACAAACTTAATTAACAAATAAATAGTAACATTAAATATTATAAAATCAAGTTAGAAACCTTACGCATAAATTAATTCTATACGTATTTTAAAATGATTTTTGTAATAATAATCACTTGTTTTTCGTTTGTGAACTTTATAACAAAATAAATTATAAACCATTTTAAAAATAAAATAAACCCCTTTCATAAAAAAGCTCAATCTTTTTTCAATAAAAAAAGAAGCACCAACGATAAACCGTTGATGCTTCAATCTTATTTGCTTAATTCTTCTGTATTAATCCAGTAATTATGATTGTCTAAACTGACTAATGCGTATTTAGCACCTAAGAATTCTTTGAATTCTCTATCACATAATTGAGCTGTCTTAATTACTTTCACTTCTCTATCACCATCTAAATACTTAACAAAATGATTATCACGATAGTTAGCGAAGTCCTTATCTTTTGCCCAAAGTGTTGCACCGTCTTTGGCAATCATTTGATCACTTAATCCTTGTGTTGATAAATCATCACTGTAGAATGTTTCAAGGCTATGATCACTTAGCATTTTTTCAACAGAACGTTTAGATGCATTACCATCCATCCAAGATGAATACTTCTTGTAGAATTCTTCATACTTATCGTCAGGGGTCCAACCGTTTTCAAATATGTCGTCAAGACTTTCAATTACTTCATCATTAGTCTTAACAATTGGACCTGGTGCTTCTTTAACGAAGTCAAAATAGAACCCTCGAATGGCATTTGCATAATCTTCTAAATCGTAAGTAAAGAAAATCATTGGACGTTTTAATGTTGCATAATCAAACATTACTGATGAGTAATCAGTAATCAATACATCACTGATTAGATATAATTCAGAAATATCTGGATAGTTGCTTACATTAAGTGCAAATCCCTCGTAATCACTTAAATCTAGATTACTAGAGATTAAGTAGTGAGTTCTTACTAGCACGTATGCTTTACCCTCATAACGTTCTTGTAGCTTTTGTAAATCAAGGTGTAACTTCGCCGTAAACTCATCGTTTTTAATGTATTCATTATCACGCCAAGTCGGAGCATACAAGATAACCTTTTTATTATCTTCGATTCCCAAGTCATTCTTAATTTCGGAGATATCACTATAGTTATAATTTACTAAAATGTCGTTTCTTGGATATCCATCCAATTGGATTTGACTAGCTTGCATTCTAAAGCAGCGTTGCATAATCTCTGCTGAATACATATTAGGTGCAATCAATCTTGTCCATCTTCTGTTATCCTTAAAGACGTCTTCATGGTATTTAGCAACATTTACACCCGGCATTGTTACCTTCATAACGTCGGCACCAATGGTCTTTAGTGGTGTTCCATGCCAAGTTTGTAATACGACAGTGTCTTTACTTGGGTGCCATCTGAATGGACGACGTGAATTTGTTACCCAGTACTTAGCTCTTGCTTGTTTTAAGATTCCTCTGAAACCAAATCTAGTTACATAAGGAATTTGATTTAATTCAAAGAATTCACGATCTTCCTTGTTGACGTTCCAGTATAGTTTAAATCCAGGATAGTTGGCTTTCATGTATTCATAAATTGCCTTAGGATTGTCTGAATATTGGGTTCCAAAGAAACTATCGAAAATCACGATATCCTTCTTAGCAAGACGTTTTGATAGTTCATTTAACAACTTTGCTTGAAAGAAGTTAGTATCCCAGAAATGACCAATCTTCTTAAATAGCAAACTCTTGGCTGGTTCTTGGTCTAAATCTTCTCTTTGGGTATTCAATACTGTTTCAACAACTTGTTGAGTGGCATCCCCATTACGACCGTATTGAGCAAACTCATCACAGAATGTTTCCATTTGGTCTGCATAATTGTCAGCAACTGAATCGATATGTCTGATGCGATCAATCAATTCGTCTTCAGTCTTAACAATTGGTCCAGGCATTTGCTTGTAGTAATCCAAGTAGACACCTCGGTTAGCTTCGTCTAAGTACCAATCAGCATCGTATGCGTAGAAAATCATTGGACGTTTTAGATGTGCGTAGTCAAACATTACTGATGAGTAATCGGTGATCATTGCATCACTGATTAGGTACAAATCGTTAATATTATCGTAGTCACTAACGTCGTATACGAATCCAGGATTACTGTAAAAACTATTTGAATGAGCTACAAAGTAATGCAAACGAACAAGCAGAACGTAACCATCTGATAATTTTTCTTGTAGCTTGTCTAAATCAAGCTTGAAGTCAAAACCACCATCAGCTCTAAATGTTGGTGCATATAAAATTACACGTTTGTTTAGAGGAATACCGAGTTTATTCTTAATTGAATTGATGTAATCTGTATTGTTATTAGTGTACAATTCATCATTTCTAGGGAATCCTGATTTAATAACTTTTTGACTGTAGTTGAATGCGTGTTTAGCGGTCTTTTCCATGTAATCAGAAGGTACTACTAAGTAGTCCCAACGACGATTTCTCATTGCAAAACGATTTTGTAATTTGTTAGTTCCAAATTTAAAGTGTGGTTCATCAAATCCCATGTGCTTTAAAAATGTACCATGAAGTGTTTCCACTTCGATTTGACCCTTACGCTTAGCATAGCGATTAGGCATGTTAGTGTTTTGAATAATGTATCTAGCAACCGCTAAATAATACCAATATTTAAATGTGTTTACTCGAACTTTTTCACCGTTTCCAGTAATTTTTGTTTCGATGTTATTAAAAATCCACACTGTTTTTATTTCTGGATGATTTTCTTCAACATATTGGTACATCAACTTTTCGTTACTATCAAACTTGCTTGACCAATAAGAGTCAAAGACCATCACATTTCTAAGTGGTAATAATCTCATCAATGGATATAAAACCGAGTAAGAAATCGCACGTAGCCCCTTCTTAGAATCCATAAATCCAAAGAAAGGTTGTACTATTTCGAAGATAAGATTCATACTCTTATCCTTCTTTACTGTGTAAAAAATTTGTGATTTTCCATTAAAAGGTAATTCAGTTTTCTTAATACGACACTTTTTGGAATACTTAATTCGGTAGGTTTGAGCATTACCATCGAGTTGAAGGTAAATTTTAAATTGATAGTCACCTTCAAGTAATTCCAATTGCTCCATGTTGTCAGAAGTTAGTGCAAAATCAAATTCAAAACTGTCACCGTTTATTTGGAAATGGTTGGATGTTGGATCCAATATCTTTCTAGTTGCCTTATCAGCACTAATTAACTCAATATGAGCTTGTGATGCCAAGACTGAGCTCGGATCAACTGATTTATTCATTTTGGCAGAAACATGTAAGACGTTATTAGAATCAACATTGACTTCCTTAGCAACAAATGGTGCTTCTTCCAACATTAGTTGCATATTCCTAATATCTCCATAAAATAATGAAATTGCATCCCCATCATCCAAATTAATTTGCTGATTAATTTTATTTGAAGAAAATGAATAGTTCATTTCAGCATGGGTAAAATTATCTAAAATAATTAACTTGAGTTCTTGGTTACGAGCCTTGTCGTTAATTTCTTTAACATGAAATGCAAAAATATTTTCTTTTTGATTAATCGAATGAATGATAGTGCCATTTTCAGATATTAATACGGCATTGTATCCAGATACATCCATGTTAACAACGTTAAAACTTAGTTCCTGTTTATCATCACTGACTGTTGGATAACTAACAACTGGTCTTCTATGAGAATCAGAGTTTAAATCGATTACTTCAAAGACTAGTGAACCAACACTATTAAATCTAGTAATCACTTTTACGCCATTGTATTCAAACGGTAAAATGTTTTTTTGTGATAATTTTTCACTTGGATTAGTAGCAAAATCCTTCACCATAATGTGGTTATCCACAGTGTTTGTGATTTGTATTTTCCAAGTTCCAACGCCTAAAGTATTGATTGCTTGTTTAATATTAAAATCAACTTCGTAATCAGCGTTGTTGTACTTAGCATTTGGCTTTAGAGTTCTTCTAACAAAGGGACTTTCAACTCTTTTAATTTGAACCTTAACAGTCTTTTGGTTCTTAACATTAATCAAACTAGCTTGTAATGATTCATTCTTATTACCATCTCCAAATGTTTGTTTAACGAGATGAAGCTTAGTAATCTTAAATGACCCATCGATTCTAATATCACCGTTATCAACATTTGTAAATTCAACGTCTCTAATCTTTTGGTTAAAACGACTGTTGTTATCGTTTAAATTAACATTATCAACTAGTTGCTTCTTATCACCTAGTTCAGGCGCAATTAGTCGGTAGTTTGATCCACCAATTGAATGTTTAAATTCACCAATTTGCTTTTTATAAGAAATGTCATTAATGACATCGACATCGTTATATCTAATTGCTGAATATAGAATTTGTTGTTTGACTGGCAAACGGTAGAATATTTCTGAATCCCACAAGTGCCAATCTCTTAGGAACTTGTAAACCATTTCTTGAGCTTGGTAAATATAATCACTGCTATTATCACCTAGGTTTTGAATAAAGATAAATAAATCTAGGAACAATGCCTTATATTTAAAGTCCTGAACAAATGCGTCTTCTTCACTAAATCCATTGCTTAAAATGATTTGTAGTGTTCTTCTAAGTGAACTTAGTCGACTTTCAAAGTTTGAAAGCGCACTTCTTGTTTGGGTAATGGAATCGGCACTTTCACGCCATCTCCATTCATAGACATCATCTTCTACAACTGAAGTCTTACGTGACTTCAAATGTGCCTCCATTGAAAATGGAATATCTTCGTAGATGATGCCTTCCACAAACTTGATGCTGTTATCAAGTAAGAAGGAACGCTTGTATAGTTTATTCCAACTGGTTGTGTCATAAATCAAGTCATGGTTGGTTGTAATGTGCGTATTATCGTAATCATCGTGCACAGCAAAAGAATGTAGGTATGAGTTTTCATAACGATCCTTATCAAAACGTTTAACAAAACCTACAACTAAGTCTGAGTCGTTTTGACGTGCTTTAAACGCCATTGAAGAATAAGCATTAGCAGGAACAATGTCATCACCATCAACGAAGGCAATGTACTTTCCTCTAGCGTGCTTCATCCCATAATTTCTAGTGTTACTTAAACCACCGTTTTCTTTATGTAGTGCTCTAAAATTATTATATTTATTTGCGAATTCATCAATAATTTTACTTGTATTATCAGTTGATCCATCATCAATCATCAATACTTCAAGGCTTTCCATAGGGAAATTTGTATTAGCAATGGATGACAAACATTTTTCAATGTAATCTTGTACGTTATAGCAGGCCACTATCACGGATAGATATGGTTCATTCATATTTAAGTGCCTCTCTCATAATATTTTCCAATAAAAAATACCAATTAAAACTTGGCATATCAGTCTAATAATGCGGCAAACTCTCTCTAATTTACCTATTTGCATTATATCACTAAAAGCACTGTTTTTAATTGGTAATTATTAATCTTTACTAATTTTTAGGTAATACAATATTCAATAAAATTCCTAAGATTACGGATACAGCTAGTCCATTTAATGGCAATGTTCCGATTTTGATCATTAAACCACCGACTCCGATTACCAAAATGGTTGAAACAATCATTAAATTACGCTTATTTGCTAAATCAATTTTATTTTCAATCATGATTTTAATCCCGCTAGAAGCAATCGTTCCAAATAATAGGAAACTGATACCACCAATTACTGGAAGTGGCATTTGCATAATTAAAACGTTTAACTTGTTCACAAATGAGAATAAAATGGCAAATACTGCAGCACCAATCAATACATAGACACTGTGAATCTTAGTAATTGCCATAACTCCAATGTTTTCACCATAGCTAGTTACTGCCGGACCACCGACTAATCCGGCAAAAATTGAAGCTAAACCGTCACCAGTTAATGTTCTGTTTAATCCAGGATCCTTAAAGTAATTTCTACCTGTTAATTCATCTAGCACCATCAAGTGACCCAGGTGTTCTGTAATGGTGACGAAAGCGATTGGTGCAATTGCAATGATTGCTCCCCATTCAAATTTCACATTGTATGAAACGAATGGAATTTCGAATTTAGGCATTGAGAACCATGGAGCATTTGCAATTGTACTTAGGTTAACTAATCCCATTGCAATCGATAAAACATATCCACAAATGATAGCTAGTAGGATTGGCATAAATCCTAAAAATCCCTTCAAGTACATGTTAAAAAATATTGCTAATAGTAGTGTTACTAATGCTACAAAAACGTACTTGTAGTCGTAATTGCCATTTTTTAACATTGCATCATTAGCTGCACTAGATGCTAGTGATAATCCGATTACGATTACAACAGGGCCAACCACAACTGCTGGTAGTAACTTATCAATCCATTCTGAACCAATCATGGCAATCAATAATGCCACAATTAAATAAATTACACCAACTGCTATTACCCCTTGAGCAATTCCAGGATAACCAGTTATCTGCATCAAGTACTTCATTGGTACGATGAACGCGAAACTAGAACCCATGTAAGCTGGAATCTTCTTCTGTGTTACTAGAATGTGAATTAAAGTCCCAACTCCAGAAGTAAATAAAGCAATGCTTGGACTTAACCCAACCAATAACGGAACGATTACTGTGCTTCCAAACATTGAAAACATGTGTTGTAGAGATAAACCAATCCATAGCCATAATCCTGGTTTATCGTTAACATCTAAAATGGTATCTGAATTTTTATTCATAACCAATCCCCCTAAATAATTTCAGAGCTTTAACCTAGCAAAAAAGGTCTATTCATCCCTAGACGAATAGACCTTCACAAATTTTATTAAATTCGCTAATCTTATCAGCCTCACGGGACTAAATTAAAGACTCTATATTTTTAATATATCATACTGATAATTTCTTATGAAGTCAATTACTTTTTATCGCTTTCTTCTTCATCAGTTTGTAGAACAGCCATGAATGCGGCTTGTGGAATTTCCACTTTACCAACGGCCTTCATACGTTTCTTACCAGCTTTTTGCTTTTCTAGTAACTTCATTCTTCTAGTTCTGTCACCACCATATAGATGTGCAGTAACATCCTTACGGTATGCTTTAATATTAGTTCTAGCAATTACCTTAGCACCAATTGCGGCTTGAACAGGAATTTCGAAGTTTTGACGTGGAATAATCTTCTTAAGTTTTTCAACGATTACTCGAGCACGACTAGCTGAGAATTGACGGTGAGAAATGAAACTCAATGCATCGACCTTTTCACCGTTCAATAGGATATCAATCTTAACTAGATCAGAAGGCTTGTAGTCCCCTAATTCGTAATCAAGTGATGCATATCCTCTAGTGGTTGACTTCAACTTATCAAAGAAGTCAAAGATGATTTCTGACAATGGAATTGAGTACATGATGTTGACACGATAATCATCAATATATTCCATTGTTTCGAATTGCCCACGACGTGATTGGCAAAGCTCCATCACGGCACCAACATAATCGTTAGGCACCATTACAGTTGCTTTTACGTATGGTTCTTCAACCGCTTTGATTTCTGAAGCATCTGGCATTTCCGATGGGTTTTCCACATCTTTTCTTTGACCATCGGTGGTAAAGACGTGGTAAGTAACGGATGGAGCGGTAGTGATTAAATCTAGATTGAATTCTCTTTCTAAACGTTCTTGCACAACATCCATGTGTAACATACCTAAGAATCCACATCTAAAGCCAAATCCAAGTGCTTGTGATGATTCAGGCTCGAATTCTAATGCAGCATCATTTAATTTAAGTTTTTCAAGTGATTCTCTTAAGTCACCAAACTTGGCATTGTCGGTTGGGTATAATCCAGAATAAACCATTGGTTCCATTTCACGATAACCTGGTAATGGTTCATCTGCTGGATTATCAGCATTAGTAACTGTATCCCCCACACGAGTTTGGTTGATATCCTTTATACTTGCTGTAATGTACCCAACGTCACCCGCCATTAAGTATTCTCTTTGAACAGGATGTGGTGAGTTAACACCAACTTCGGTAACTTCGTATTCACTACCACTATTCATTAAGCGAATTTTATCTCCTGGTTTAACAACACCATCTCTTAAACGAACACTCAAAACAACTCCACGATAATCATCATAAACAGAGTCAAAGACAAGCGCTTTTAATGGTGCATCTATATCACCTTGAGGAGCAGGTACTTCTTCCACAATTCTTTCTAGTAAATCTTCAATTCCAATTCCCTTTTTAGCACTAGCTAAAACGGCATTTTCAGCATCGATGCCAATTATATCTTCAACTTCTTTTTTTACCATGTCTGGTTGTGCAGAAGGTAAATCAATCTTATTAATTACAGGAACAATCTCCAAATCATCATCGATTGCCAAGTAAACATTAGCTAAAGTTTGTGCTTCAACGCCTTGGGCAGCATCAACGACTAAAACGGCACCTTCACAGGCAGCCAAGCTTCTCGATACTTCATATGAGAAATCGACATGTCCTGGTGTATCGATAAGATGAAATTCATAGTCATGACCATCCTTAGAATGGTACTTTAGCTCAACTGCATTCAACTTAATTGTGATTCCACGTTCTCTTTCTAATTCCATGTCATCCAATAATTGGTTTTGCATATCTCTTTTTGCGACAGTATCTGTCATTTCTAAAATTCGATCGGCTAAAGTAGATTTACCATGATCAATATGAGCAACAATCGAAAAGTTACGAATGTATTTTTGATGTTCCTTCATTTTTTCTATGTCCATGTTTATTCCTACTTTCAACATAATGTATTAATACAATTATAACAACCCAAAAGGCAATTCACAAACTAAATCATGATATCAAAATTCTTTTTAACAACAAAAAAGAGTCGCTTATGCGACTCTTAATTTATTTCTTACCATTCATAGCATCTTTCATCTTTTCGAAGAATCCACCATTCTTGTATTCTTCTTCGCCAGATGCTTCAGCAAAAGCTTTTAGAGCTTGTTTTTGTTGTTTGTTTAAACTCTTAGGAGTGACAATCTTAACAGTTACTAGTTCATCACCTTTTGAACTACTGTTAATCTTAGGCATTCCCTTCCCTCTTAATCTGAAAGTAGTGTTGGATTGAGTTCCAGCGGGAACCTTCATTTCAACGTCACCATATACGGTCTTAACCTTGATAGTACTACCTAAAGTAGCTTGGGTAAATGAGATGTTTTGTGAGTAATGTAAATTAGAGCCATCACGTTCAAAATCACGACTAGGCTTTACTCTAAATACGATAAACAAGTCACCGTAAGGTCCACCGTTTTCACCAGCTTCTCCTTGTCCTTGTAATCTCATTTGTTGCCCATCATCAACACCGGCAGGAACGTTTACTTCAACCTTGTGACTTTCATGCATGTGACCAGAGCCACCACACTTAGGACACTTGTCCTTAATTTCTTTACCAGTTCCTCCACAAGTAGGACATGGATGTTGAGTTTGCATTTGACCTAATGGTGTATTTTGAACTGATGTTACATAACCACTACCGTTACATTGGTGACAAGTTTCTGGATGAGTTCCTGGTTTTGCACCTGAACCATCACAGGTATCACACTTAGCTTCACGATCGTATCTGATAGTAGTCTTTTTACCAAAAACAGCATCTTCAAAATTAATTGTCATTTGGTATTGAAGATCACGACCCTTAACTGGAGCATTTGGATCTCTTTGTGCACCTCGTGCGCCACCACCAAAGAATTGGCTAAAGATGTCGTCGAATCCGCCACCACCGAAACCAGAGAATCCTCCAGCTCCGCCTCCGAAGCCTCCGGCACCTCCGCCGAAACCACCAGATGGGCCATCAGCGGAGCCAAATTGATCATAATTACGACGTTTTTGTTCGTCGCTTAGAACTTCGTAAGCTTCGTTAATTTCTTTAAACTTCTTTTCAGCACCGGGTTCTTTGTTGATATCAGGATGATACTTCTTAGACATTTTACGGTAAGCGTGCTTAATGTCATCTTGACTGGCATCTTTTGATAATCCCAGAATTGAATAATAATCCTTATCTGCCATTTTTATCCCCCATAACATTCATTTTGAAATAAAAGGTCAAAGCCCAACAAGTCAGACTTTGACCCTTTTAAAGTAATCTAATTACTTATTGTTTTTGTCATCATCATGAACTTCATGGAAATCGCCGTCAACAGTGTTGTCGTCTTTACCCTTGTTATCTGATGAATCGTTTGCGTTACCTTGTTGATCTGAACCTTGTTCTTGTTGTTGTTGGTATAGCTTAACAGCAAGTGCTTGAACTTGTTGACTCAAATCATCTTTCTTAGCCTTCATTTCGTCTAAGTTGTTGTCTTCTTTAGCTTTCTTCAATGCATCTTCAGCTTCTTTAGCCTTCTTGATTTCATCTTCAGAAACCTTACCTTCAACATCTTTTAGAGTCTTGTCAGTTTGGAAGATTAATTGATCTACTTCGTTCTTCAAATCAACTTCTTCTTTACGCTTCTTGTCTTGTTCTTCGTTCTTCTTAGCTTCATCCATCATACGGTTGATTTCATCATCTGATAGACCGTTTGAATCCTTGATGGTAATCTTTTGTTCCTTACCAGTACCCTTATCCTTAGCAGAAACGTTTACGATACCATTCTTATCAATATCAAACTTAACTTCGATTTGAGGAACACCACGAGGTGCAGCAGGAATGTCAGTTAATTGGAATTGACCTAAAGTCTTGTTGTCAGCTGCCATTGGACGTTCACCTTGTAGAACATGGATATCTACGGCTGGTTGATTATCAGCAGCAGTTGAGAATACTTGTGACTTAGAAGTTGGAATAGTTGTGTTTCTATCAATTAACTTAGTGAACACACCACCCATAGTTTCGATACCTAATGATAGTGGAGTAACATCAAGTAATACAACGTCCTTAACATCACCAGTTAGAACACCACCTTGAACAGCGGCACCTAGAGCAACCGCTTCGTCAGGATTGATTGAGTGGTTTGGTTCCTTACCAGTCCAGCTCTTAACAGCTTCTTGAACAGCTGGAATACGAGTTGAACCACCATTTAAGATAACTTCATCAATATCTGAAGTGCTTAGTCCAGCGTCTTTTAGAGCATTGTCAAAAGCAACCTTAGTCTTATCAACTAAATCAGAAGTTAATTCGTTAAACTTAGCACGTGATAATGTAGTTTGTAAGTGAAGTGGTCCATTTTCACCTGATGCAATGAATGGAAGACTGATTTCAGTTTCAGTAACACCTGATAGATCCTTCTTAGCTTTTTCAGCAGCATCCTTTAGTCTTTGTAATGCCATCTTATCTTGAGATAAGTCGATACCATTTTCATTCTTGAATTGTTCTACTAGGTAATCCATAACTCTCTTATCAAAGTCATCCCCACCTAAGTGAGTATCACCATTAGTTGATAGTACTTGGAATACACCGTCACCTAATTCAAGAACGGAAACATCGAAAGTACCCCCACCAAGGTCATATACAAGAACTTTTTCATCTTTGTCTTGCTTGTCTAAGCCGTAAGCTAATGATGCAGCAGTTGGTTCATTGATAATACGTTTTACATCTAAACCAGCAATCTTACCAGCATCCTTAGTTGCTTGTCTTTGTGAGTCATTGAAATATGCAGGAACCGTGATAACAGCTTCGCTAACAGTATCACCTAAGTAGTCTTCAGCGAATCCCTTAATGTATTGTAAGATCATTGCTGAGATTTGTTGTGGAGTGTATTTCTTACCATCAACATCTACAGTATAACCTTCTTCACCCATGTGACTCTTAATTGAAGCAATTGTGTTTGGATTAGTAATCATTTGGCGCTTAGCAACTTCACCAACTTGTGGTTCGCCATCTTTAAATGCAACAACAGATGGAGTTGTACGTGAACCTTCTGGGTTAGTGATGATTTTTGGTTCTTTACCTTCAAGAACAGCAACAGCTGAGTTAGTAGTACCTAAATCGATACCGATAATTTTATTACTTGCCATAATTTATTATCTCCTTGATTATTTTTTTATTGAGCAACTACAACCATGCATGGTCGAATAACACGATCAGCAAGTTTGTAGCCTTTTTGTAAAATTTCTACAACAGTATCTGCTGGATGGTCATCATCTGCAGGTACTGTTTGAACCGCTTGACACTCGCTTGGGTCAAATGGTTTGTTTAAGACATCAATTTCTTCAATGCCATTTTCAGATAATGCTTTATTGAAATGCTTTAGAACAAGTTCAACACCTTGTTTTAGTTGCTTTCCACTATCATCTGAAACTTCAACACCCAAAGCACGTTCCAAGTTATCCATTGCAGGTAAGATACTAGTTGCTAGTTTTTGACCATCATACTTGTAGATATCTGCACGTTCACGCTTGAATCGTGTTTGCATGTTTTGCATTTCTGCTTCAGCACGAAGATACTTGTCAGAGAAATCTTCAACTTGTTGTTGAAGTTCCTCAACTTGTTTTTCTAATGAATCCTTTTTATCTTTCTTAGCGTCTTTCTTTTTATCGGCGCCTTTGTCCTTAGCAGCTTCTTTCTTAGAAGTTGCTTTTTTTAGGTCTTTTTCATCATCCTTCTTGCTAGCCAAATGAATGCCTCCTTTTACTGATTATATTTATCATAATAATTTCTCAGTTTCTTTGATAATTCATTTCTAAATCCATCAACGATTCCAATTACTCTTGAATATGGCATCCTAGTGGGACCAAGAACGGCAATAACACCCTTTCCATATGGGCCAACATCATAGGAACCAGTAATAATACTGTAATCTTTTAATAGATCATTGCTCAATTCCGGTCCAATTTGAACAGAAATTGAATTATCAGAACTCTTGATGAACTTCGAAGCATCATCAGTATCATTTAACAATGAGTAAATTGGCTTTATATAACTGATGTCATTATTATCAGTAAAACTCAATAGATTCAATTCACCACCGATATAAAACTGATTAGTAGAAGCTTGCATCAAAACATCATCAAGAGTTTGAACTAAGCTGTCAGGGTTCTTAACGTACTTTAGAATTTCAGGTACGATTTCTGTCTTTAACTTAGTGATAACTTCGTCTAAAGGCTTCCCTGCTAACTTATCATTTATCATTCTGACAACGGCATCTAACTTGTCACCGCCTAAGTCCCCGTCAATATGGAAAACCTGGTTAACAACTTCATCATTATCGGTAATCAAAATTGCCATCACCTTATGATTGCCAAGTGGAACCAAACGAAAACTTCCCAAAATAGGAGTTGTTTCTTGTTCCGGCTTTAAAGTTAATGCAGTGTAATTAGTTAAGTTAGATAGAATGTCAGCTGATTGTTGAACAATTTCATCAATCTGTCTAAATCTTCCTGATAGTGAATTTTGAATCATCATCATATCACTATTATCAATTGGATTTGGATTTAACAAGTTATCAACATAGTAACGATAACCTTCAATTGATGGAACGCGTCCGGATGAAGAATGATTTTTGGTAATTAAACCAATTTCTTCTAGAAATGCCATTTCATTTCTTACGGTTGCTGAACTGACATGTATTGGTAATTGACTGGATAATGCCTTAGAACCAACAGGAACACCTGATTTTGTATAATCATTAACGATGATTTTCAAAATCATTTTTTCTCTTTCAGTAAGCATACCCGATCACTCCTTATTGATTAGCACATTTAGCAGTCATCTATATTAAGTGCTAACCACAATTATTAATTTACCAAAGCCATCTATATAAGTCAAGAAAAAGACTACTTATTTTCGAAATAATGTCGAGTGAAATCTTCGTCGGATTGAAGTTGTTTGATTAATTTATCAATCCCCTCAAACTTAACCTCACCACGAATACGATATAACCAATCTACCTTTAATACTTCGCCATATATATTGTCATTAAAGTCTAAAATATTTATTTCAACCGTAATTGGGTTCTTATCACCAAAGGTGACGTTTCTTCCAATTGATGCCATTCCATGATACTTTTGATTACCGATAAATACATCAACTACGTAGACACCGATTGTTGGTAACCATTGTAGCTCATCGTGTTCGATGTTTGCAGTTGGATATCCCAATTCACGACCACGAGCAAATCCATGGACAACGGTTCCGCGAGTTTGAAATGGTCGGCCCATCAAATGGTTAACAGTTTGAATATGTCCTTCATCTAGATTCTTTCTGATTCTAGTTGAACTAATTTTTTCCAATTGGTAATCAGCTAAATCAACAACAACTACGTCAAATCTATCCTTCGCATAATTTGGTAATAATGCCATTGTCGCGTTCTTTGCTCCATAGGTATGATCCATGCCCGCTACTACAGTATCGGCGTTAAATTTAACTAGATAATTATCAACAAATTCTTGTGGTGTTTGATTTTGAAAACTAAAACTATAGTTAATAACGAACACCTTATTTACTCCTAGCGATTCAAACATTTCATTTTTGCTATCAGGCATAATAATGTTTCTTCTATCATGAGGTGATAATTGTTTATAAACTACAGCAGGTTTATGGTCATAAGTTAACACTGCCAAAGGTAGGTCCTTTTTTATGGCAATATCGCGCGCTTTTTCTAATACCTTTTGATGGCCTAAATGAATTCCATCAAAGTATCCCATTGCTAAAACTAATTTTTCTGATTGATTAAAATCAGAACTCAATGGATGATGTAATTTGATTATTTCCATAATTTCATGCCTTTCATTTATTGATTGCTAAACATTTTTTCTGGCTTATAAGTTTGTTTGCTTTCGTCAAAGAAATATAAAGCCTTAACTCCGTTGTTAAACATTAACACACATTTATCATCATTTATACCTAAAGCATCTGAATCCAAAAAACCTCCATTTTGAACGATTTTCCATTGGTTTTTGTTTAGGTCGATGTGTTTAAAGTCAGTCAATGCGTAATCAATCGATTTAACAATATCATCAATGCTGCCATTTTCTACGGCTGATTCTACATCGCTAATCTTAAAAGTATCTTCAATTGTAAAACCACCGCTCTTAACTCTTGTCAAACTAGACATTACAGCTGGCATATTAATCTTTTTACCAAAGTCAACAGCAAGTGTTCTTACATATGTTCCCTTACCACATCCAACTTCAAAGAAAATAGTTTGCTGTTTCTTGTTATCATCGTAGATGCTGGCTTTTATTTGTTTAAAATAATGAATTTGAACATGTCTTTCTGGGCGTTTCACTACTTCGCCATTTCTAGCATATTCATATAATCTTTTTCCATTTACCTTCACAGCTGAATACATTGGAGGAATTTGAATTAAATCCTCAGAAACAAAACTATTAAGTAGTTCATCAATTTCATTGTCTGATAGTGGTTTTTCCAATGGCTTAGTACTTACTACATCACCGTCTAAATCTTCGGTAGTGGTATCAAACCCTAAGGTAATGCTTCCTTTGTATACTTTTCCAGAGTTCATCAAGTATTCGACTAATTTGGTACCTTTGCCTAAACAAATTGGTAAAACTCCCTCTACGTTTGGATCTAATGTTCCACTATGTCCAATTCGTTTCATTTTTAAAATGCCTCGTAATTTACTAACACAAGCAAAACTAGTCATACCCTTTTCTTTATATAATGGTATAATTCCGTCCATATTACACTACTCCTCAGATGTTATTTATATCTTAAATTATATCATAGACGCTTTTTTTCGCTAAATTAGAGCAAAAAAAGAACCCATAACATAAGTTACGGATTCTTTTTTATTAACGATCTTCACGTTTTAATTTATTGATTAATTGATCAATCTTACTTCCATATTGAATTGATTCATCCAATTTGAATGTTAATTCAGGTGTACGGTAGATGCTCAAACGAGAACCTAATTCACCTCTGATTAATGATGTTGCCTTATCCAAACCTTTTTGGGTAGTTTCTTCGTCATTATCGTTATCAGATAGAATGCTGTAGTAAATAGTAGCTTGTTGTAAGTCACCAGTTACGTCAACACCAGTAATAGTTACACCTTGAACTCGTGGATCTCTCACACGCTTTAATAAGATGTCATTAACTTCTTTTTGAATTTCTTGTTCTAGTCTTCCAACTCTGTATTGAGCCATATCAATTCACTCCTTTACTTAGCAGGAACTTCTTTCATTTCATAGGCTTCTACAACGTCACCTTCCTTGATGTCGTTGTAGTTTTCAATAGTAAGTCCACATTCAAATCCTTGCTTAACTTCTTTAGCATCATCTTTGAAACGCTTCAAACTATTTAGTTCACCGTTGTAGATAACAACGTTATCACGAATTAAACGAATCTTACTGTCACGTTTAATTACACCGTCGGTAACCATTCCACCTGCAATTGTACCAATCTTAGAAGCTTTGTAAAGTTGTCTTACTTCAACTTCACCAGTAACTTCTTCTTTGTACTTAGGTGCTAGCATACCCTTCATAGCTGATTCTACTTCATCAATAGCATCGTAGATAACTTGATGTAGACGAATGTCAACGTTATCAGTTTCAGCTTGAGCCTTAGCTTGTGAGGTAGCACGAACGTTAAATCCAACGATGATAGCATTACTTGCTTCAGCTAATGCAATATCACTTTCGTTAATTGCACCTACAGAACTGTGGACGATGTTAACCTTAACACCTTCAACATCAATCTTTTGTAAACTTGATGCAAGTGCTTCAACAGAACCTTGAACATCTGCTTTGATAATTACGGCAACTTCCTTCATTTCCCCTTCTTTTAGAGATTCGAATAAGTTATCCAAAGTAACACTGTTGTTCTTCTTACGTTCTTCCATTTGAGCTTCTTTAGCTCTTTCTTCACCGGCTGCACGGGCAGTCTTTTCATCATCGAATACTACGAAACGGTCACCAGCTTCTGGAACATCGTTTAAACCAGTAATTTCGATTGGAGTTGATGGTTTAGCACCATCTAGGTCCTTACCCTTTTCGTTAGTCATAGTTCTAACACGACCGAATGTGTCACCAACTACGATTGGATCACCGACATGCATAGTACCTTGTTGAACAAGTAATGTTGCAACTGGACCTCTTCCACGATCTAGACGAGCTTCAATAACTGAACCGGCAGCATGTTGTTTAGGGTTAGCCTTTAATTCCATCACGTCTGATTGTAGAAGAATCATGTCTAGTAATTCATCAACGTTGGTACCCATCTTAGCTGATAGTTCAACGAAGATAGTGTCACCACCCCAGTCTTCTGGGATTAATTCGTAACTTGCTAGTTGTTCGATAACGTGGTTAGGGTTTGCACCTGGTTTATCAATCTTGTTAATTGCAACAATAATTGGAGTCTTAGCGGCCTTAGCATGGTCGATAGCCTCAATTGTTTGTGGCATAACACCATCATCTGCGGCAACTACTAGGATTGTGATATCTGTGATATCAGCACCACGAGCACGCATAGCAGTAAAGGCAGCATGTCCTGGAGTATCCAAGAATGTGATAACCTTACCGTTTCTTTCAAGTTGGTAAGCACCGATTGCTTGAGTAATTCCACCAGCTTCACCAGCAGTGATGTGTGAGTTTCTCAAGTAATCCAATAGTGTTGTCTTACCATGGTCAACGTGTCCCATGATAGTAACAACTGGTGCACGGTCTTCTAGGTAGTCCGTATTTTCTGCTTCTTCTTCGAAGATCTTGTCGATATCAGAAACGTTTACTTCAACCTTTTCTTCAGCCTTAATACCATAGTCAGCAGCTAGAAGTTCGATTGTATCCTTATCCAATGAAACGTTTTGGTTAACCATTACTCCTAATAGGAATAACTTCTTAACGATTTCAGCTGGTTCTCTATGGATAATCTTACCGATTTCTTGAGCGTTCATACCAACTGTATATACCAATGTTTCTGGCAATGGACGTTCTTTTCTTTCTGGTGCTTTGTTGTTCTTGTGGTTTTGTCTGATACGTTGGTTCTTAGTGTACATACCAGCAAACTTGTTGTTACCACGATTGTTTTTCTTGTTGAATTTCTTCTTGTTCTTCTTACCACCCTTTTTGAAGTTTGAAGAACCATTGTTATTTGGTTTGTTTGTGTTGTTGCTGTTATTACTGTTGTTATTGTTCATAGATTGCTTTGCCTTATTGTTAGAATTTTTGTTTAAAGTCTTGTGTGGCTTTTCGGCAGGTTTCTTAGAATTATTGTTAGCTGGTTTGGTTGCATTAACCGGCTTTTTCTTTGGAGCAAAGTGGTCTCTGATAGCCTTTTCTTCGTTAGAATCTAGACCTGACATATGATTTTTAACGTCATATCCCTTCTTCTTTGCTTCATCAATAATTGTCTTACTAGCTACATTTATCTCTTTAGATAACTCATAAATTCTTTTCTTACCCATACCATCACGTTCCTTTACAATTAATTTGTCATTTCTTTCAAACGTTTGGCAAATCCACCATCTGCGATTCCTATAATGGTTCGCGGCATTCCAATTGCATCACTTATTTCTACTTTAGTAAACATTTGATTGGTAGGAATGTTATATGAATTTGCCTTATCTGTAAATTTCTTCAAGCTGGCTTTTCCAGAGTCAGTAGCGATAATCAGAAATTTAATTTTATTCTTCTTGATTGCGTTGAGCAATATATCTTCACCAGTAGTTATCTTTCCGGCTCGCTTTGCTAAACCAATAAAGTTTAATATTTGTTCTTTATTTGTCATTTTCGAAAAGTTCTTTTCTGGCTTGTTTGTGGTCTACGTAAGCAATTAAATCATCGTAAAATTCATCACTTAGGTCAACTGAAAATACTTCGTTTAGTTTCTTTTCATCCTTGGCTTTTTGTGCGACTTTTACGTCAATTGAAACGTATGCCCCTCTACCTGATTTTTTTCCAGTTTCATCGATAGTAACGTTATTTTCCTTGTCCTTAACGATTCTAACTAAATCTTTCTTGGGAGCCATTTCACCAGTAACAATATCTTTTCTCATTGGAATTTTTCTTGTTCTCATTGAATTAACACTCCTTAAACTTGTTATTATTCGTTATCGATTGCGTCGTCACTATCTTCTTGGACGTCTTCAGTCAGACCATCAGCTTCTGATTCAGACTTGATATCAATCTTGTAACCAGTCAACTTAGCAGCTAGACGTGCGTTTTGTCCACGCTTACCGATTGCTAATGATAGTTGGTAGTCAGGTACGATAACTGTACATGCACGTTCATTTTCTTCATCAAAGATAACATCAACTACTTCTGATGGGTTTAATGAATTGGCAATGAATTCAGCAGGATCTTCAGTCCATTGAACGATGTCCATGTTTTCGCCACCTAGTTCGTTAACGATAGTTTGAACACGTTGACCTCTTGGTCCAACAGTTGTACCAACTGGGTCGATATCATCGTTGTTAGATCTAACGGCTACCTTAGCACGGTCTCCGGCTTCTCTAGCGATTGATACGACTTCAACAGTTCCGTCATAAATTTCAGGAACTTCTTCTTCAAATAGTCGTTTTAATAAACCAGGAGCGGTACGACTAACGAAGATTTGAGGACCCTTAGTAGCATCTTCAACACGGTTAACGTAAACCTTGATTCTGTCTTGTGGTCTGTATGTTTCATTTGGCATTTGGTCGTTCTTAGGCATAACTGCTTCAACCTTACCTAAATCAACATATACAAAACGATCGTCTTGGCGTTCAATTTCACCAGTGATTAGTTCGTCTTGGTATTTGCTGTACTTGTTGTAAACAATTGTTCTTTCAGCTTCTCTCACTCTTTGCATGATAACTTGCTTAGCAGTTTGAGCAGCGATTCTACCAAAGTTCTTAGGAGTAACTTCAAACTTAATTTCGTCACCTAATTCGTAACCACGGTTTAATTGTAATGCATCTGATAGACTGCATTCTAGTCTTGGATCAACTACATCTTCAACAACAGTCTTAACAGCGTAAACATGGATGTTACCCTTCTTGTCGTCAAAAGCAACTTCAACGTTTTGTGCCTGGTTGTAATTTCTCTTGTATGCTGAAGTTAATGCCGCTTCTAAAGCATCAATGACAGTTTCTTTAGAAATCCCTTTGTCGTTTTCTAGGGCATCTAGTGCACCTAAAAGTTCTTTACTCATTTTAATTTTCTCCCTTAGCTAAAATTTAATTGCTAATCTTGCTTTGGCAATTGATTTTCTTGGTATTGTTAAATCCTTAATTCGACCTTTTAAATTAACAGTCAAAACTAATTCATCTTTGCTTAATTCTTTTAAAGTCCCTTCATAGACTTTTTCACCGTTAATTGGTGCATACAATGAAACATGAATGTATTCATTAACAGATTTTTCATAATCTTCTGGTTTCTTTAGAGGTCTTTCAGCTCCTGGAGATGAGACTTCTAGAAAGTAAGCTTGTGGAATTGGATCCGGATCCATTGAATCTAACTTTTCACTTAATTCGTCAGATACTAACGCACAGTCTTCAATATTAATACCGCCGTCCTTATCTACATAAATCCTTAAATACCAATTCTTGCTTTCTTTTACAAATTCGATGTCATATAGATAAAAGTCATGACTATCTAGAATTGGAGTTACTACTTCTTTTACCACTTCTGTAACTTCGCTCAATGATACGCCTCCTAAAAAAATCCAATAAAAAGAGCGAGCATTTCTGCTCACTCCCTTCTCTCAGATATAAATCATAATGTATCATACCATACTATCTGAGATTGTTCAATACATACTACATCATATCAAATAAACTTAATTGATTTTCATCAGGTAAATTATCAATAATATGGTTTTCTGTCATGAATTCAATTAATTTTTTGGAAACCTTTCCACGTTTAGATAAATCCTCTTTAGAAATAAATTCTTTATCTTCACGTGCTGCAACAATTTGTTTAGCAACATTTAAGCCAAGACCCGGAATTGCTCTAAATGGTGCTATTAACTTGTTACCATCAATTAACCATTGTTCGGCATCGGAACGCTTCAAATCAACCATTTCGAATTCGAATCCTCTTTCAATCATTTCATTGGCTAATTCAAGAACAGTTAATAGGTTCTTATCCTTGGCAGATGCGTCGTTTCCAAGATCATTAATTTCCTTCATTTTCGACTTAACAGCTTCCTTACCATGACACATTGAAACAATGTCAAAGTCATCAGCACGAACAGAGAAATATGCACAGTAGTATACCAATGGGAAGTATACCTTAAAATATGCCACACGTAATGCCATTAAAACATATGCTGCCGCATGGGCGCGTGGGAACATGTACTTAATCTTTAGACAAGAATCAATGTACCATTGTGGAATATTGGCTTCGTGCATTTTCTTTTGCCATTCATCCTTAATTCCACGACCCTTACGAACATATTCCATAATCTGGAATGACGTTTCTGAATCTAATCCCCAGTTGATTAAGTCGGTCATGATGTTATCACGACAACCAATAACATTAGCAATAGTTGCTTTACCTTCCTTAATTAATTCATCTGCGTTTCCTAACCAAACGTCAGTCCCATGGGATAGACCAGAAATTTGTAGTAATTGTGAGAAGTTTGCTGGATTAGTTTGTTCTAGCATCCCTCTAACGAACTTAGTACCGAATTCAGGAATTCCTAGTGTACCTGTCTTCGATTGGATTTGGTCTTGTGTAACTCCAATTGTATCAGTACCTGAGAACAATCCCATAACACCAGGGTCATCCATTGGAATTGACTGAGGATCAATCCCTGATAAGTCTTGTAACATCCTAATCATAGTTGGATCATCATGCCCTAGTACATCCATTTTCAAAATGTTGTCATGGATAGAATGGAAATCAAAGTGGGTAGTTTCCCAAGCTGCGTTTTGATCATCAGCTGGATATTGGATTGGTGTGAAATCAAAGATATCCATATCGTCTGGAACGATAATAATTCCGGCCGGATGTTGTCCAGTCGTTCTCTTTACACCAGTATCACCCTTTGATAAACGATCAATTTCGGCAGAACGAATAGTTTGTTGGGTATCTCTTTCGTATGCCTTCACGTATCCATAAGCTGTCTTATCGGCAACAGTACCGATAGTTCCGGCACGGTATACGTTATTTTCACCAAACAATACCTTTAGGTAGTTATGGGCGATTGGTTGATAATCACCAGAGAAGTTCAAATCGATATCTGGAACCTTGTTACCACTAAATCCAAGGAATGTTTCGAACGGGATATTATGACCGTCACCAATCATTAATGTTCCACATTCTGGACAGTTTTCATGTGGTAAATCGTATCCTGAACCATATTCACCCTTAGTGAAGAACTTAGAGTATTTACAGTTTGGACAACGATAGTGTGGTGGTAATGGATTAACTTCAGTAATCCCCGCCATTGTGGCTACCAAACTGGAACCAACGGAACCACGGGAACCTACCAGATATCCATCCTTATTACTCTTTGCTACAAGACGCTTTGCGATTAAGTAAATAACTGAGAATCCGTTACCGATAATACTCTTCAACTCACGGTCCAAACGTGCCTGAATTAATTCAGGTAGTGGATCTCCGTAAAGTTTATGGGCCATATCCATTGTTGAGTTTCTTATTTCATCTTCGGCACCCTTCATGTGTGGTGTGTATAATCGATCTAAGACCGGATGAATTCCATCATCAACCATGTTGGCAATCTTTTGGGTATTATCAACAACGATTTCCTTGCTGACATCTTCACCTAAGTATCCAAAATCACTCAACATTTCGTCTGTGGTTAAGAACGGCACCTTAGGTAATTCTTGTCTATTTAATGGGTTAGCTCCACCTTGTGAGTGAATCAAAATCTTACGGTAAATGTAATCTTGTGGATCCATGTAATGTACATCCCCAGTTGCGACAACTGGTTTATTCATTTCATGTCCCATATCAACCATGTTTTGTACTAATTCTTGTAAGTGCTTTTTTCCATGAATTAATTCCGAATCAATCATTGGTTGATAAGCCGCACTTGGTTGTACTTCTAGATAGTCATAGAATTCAGCCTTTTTCTTGGCTTCTTCTTTACCCTTTTGAAGCATTGCGGTGAATACCTCGCCGTTTGCACAGGCTGAACCAACTAGAATTCCTTCACGATATTTTTCAAGAACACTTCGTGGAATTCTAGGCACTCTGTAGAAGTATTCAACATTAGATAATGATACTAACTTGAACATATTCTTTAATCCTGCTTGTGTTTGAGCCATCAAGATGGCGTGGAATGGACGTGCATGTTTGTATGCATCGTTATCAGACATGTGTTCGTTTAGTTGGTTTACCTTAGTAATGTTGTAACGTTCTTCAGCATCCTTGATAAATAAGTAATTCAAATGACCTGTTGTTTCAGCATCATACACGGCACGGTGATGATGTTCCAAAGCAACGTCAAACTTCTTTGCTAATGTATTCAAACGATAACTCTTGTAGTTTGGATATAAGAATCTTGCCAATGGTAATGTATCAATGATTGGGTTTTGAATTTCTTCCATTCCATATCTTTGATACCCAACATTCATAAATCCAACGTCAAAAGTAACGTTGTGACCTACTACAATTGAATCGCCACAGAATTCTCTAAATAATTTAAAGACTTCTTCTTCTGACTTAGAACCCTTAACCATGTCATCTGTAATTGATGTAAGTTCAGTTGTAAAGTCTGATAAATGAAAACCGGGGTCAATAAATTCTTCAAATTGATCTAAGACGTTATTGTGTTGCATTCTAACGGCTGAAACTTCGATTACCTTATCGTAAATAGCAGATAGACCTGTAGTTTCAATATCGAAAACAACGTAAGTAGCATCTGCTAAATCGCGGTCATCTTCGTTAAATGTAATTGGAACTCCGTCATCCACTACATTAGCTTCAACACCATATAACATTTTAATGTCGTTTTTTTGTGCAGCAGTATAAGCAAAAGGAAAACCTTGAACAGCAGCGTGGTCGGTAATAGCCAATGCTGGGTGACCCCATTCTTTAGCTCTGGACACGTATTCTTCAATACTATTAGTTGCATCCATTTGACTCATCTTAGTGTGTAAATGTAATTCAACACGTTTTTCTTCCGCGTCATCATGACGACCTTCATGGTGTAATGGATTAATGTCATAAGCATTCAATGTTAGTTCATGACTGTAGTTATCCTCTTGAATGCCACCACGAACTTTAATCCAATCTCCCTCTTGCAGTGCAGCAAAGTTCGCTTCATCGTTTTCGTTGTTAGAAAACTTCTTAACTTCGATTGATGATGAATAGTCTGTAATCTTTAAAATCATCAATTGACGACCAGATCTTAGTGAACGGATTTCCTTACTAAAGATGTGACCATTTACAATCACTAGTTTTTCTTCTTGGACGATATCAACTAGTTTGGTAACTTCTAAGTCATCCTTAATCTTCTTACCGATTTGAACTTTACCTTTTGGAACTGCGTTCTTTGAGTTCTTTTGACGTTTAGCAGATGATTCTTGGATAGCTTGCATCGCCTTTTGAGCTAGCTCAGCATCCTTCTTTTCTTTTTCAGCTTTAAAATCTTTGATTTTTTCTTGAGAAGCAGTTTCATCAACAAAAACAGAGATAGTAAAGTGCGGAAAACCTAAACGTTCGTACAAATCTTCAATTGGACTAACTGCTTTATCCACAAGAAAGTTCTTAACGATTTCGTTATCAGCACTAAGTTCGATTTTGTGATCAACAATCTTTGGAGCATCACGTCTTAATAGTTCATTTTTAATAGCATCAGTGATATCAGCATGTTTAACAATCCATTCCCAGTAATTGCCTAATTGCTTGTTATCAAATTGATTGTCGTTTGCTTTGATATTAATCTTAGTAGTAGCGATTTCATCAAAAGTCGCTTGCATACGACTATAAAAATCCAAGAAGACTTCGTAGCCCAAAATTCGTGGAAGTGTAAGGTGGAATTCCCAAATTTTGGAACGTTTGTGGATATCAATCTTCTCAATCTGACCGCCCTTAAAATTATCAGAATCAATTTGGTCTTTTAACTGTAATTGATTCAATAATTTTATAAATAATTCTTCTTGGTTAGACAATTTAATACCTCCATCCTAAGTCAGCTAAAAAAGGTCAGTCTCTTCAACTGACCCTTTTTTTATTTCAAATCTTTAAGTAAGATTTTAACAGTGTTAACAACTTCTTCTTGCTTAACTTCAACAGTTTCGCCAGTTTTTCTAATCTTAATTTCTACGATTCCTTCACTAGCTTTCTTACCAACAGTAACTCTGATTGGTAATCCAATTAAATCTGAATCGGCAAACTTAACTCCGGCTCTTTCTTTTCTATCATCAGTTAAAACATCAAAGCCTTCATCCTTAAGTTCTTTTTCAATAACATCAGCAACACTAACTTGAGTTTCATCCTTTGTATTCACAGGAATCAAATGAATATCAAATGGTGAAATTGACTTAGGCCAAATTAAACCATTGTCATCAGCTTGTTGTTCAGCAATGGCAGTTAGTAATCTACTAATACCAATACCGTAACAACCCATTACAACAGGCTTTTGACGACCATTTTCATCCAAGACGTTTGCATCTAAGTCCTTTGAGTATCTAGTTCCTAGTTTGAAGATATGAGCAATTTCAATACCACGAGTGAACTTCAATACACCAGAACCGTCTGGTGAGATTTCGCCTTCTTCAACTTCTCTAAAGTCACCGTAAGCAACGTCTTCAAAATCACGTTCTGGGTTAACGTTAGCAAAGTGGTACCCATCTTCATTAGCACCAGCAAATGCATTAGTCATATCTTTAACGTAGTTATCTGCTAACACAGTTACAGATTCATCTAGGTTAAATGGACCAACATATCCTCTTGATGTGTTGGTAAATTCTTTAATTTGTTCATCATTTGCCAAGTCAAAGAACGAAGCACCAAGATGACCCTTAACCTTAACATCGTTAACTTCGTGATCACCTCTAACTAAAACCATCACTGGTTTTTCGTCAGCAATGAATAGAACACTCTTTATAACGTTTGAAGCATCTGTGTCTAATAGTTCAACATCATCTTCGATTGATTTTACGTTTGGAGTAGTAATCTTTTCTAATTCTTTCTGAGTTTCATTAGACTTTTCAGGTACGTACATGCTCTTAGCCATTTCAAGGTTAGCAGCATATTCGCTATCGTCTGAATAAACGATGGTATCTTCACCAACAGCAGCTGGTGCAGAGAATTCGATTGAATCTGAACCACCCATAGCACCACCATCACCAATGATAGTACGGTAATCTAAACCGACTTGGTCGAAAATCTTACGGTAAGCATCTTCCATTTGGTTATAGATACGATCTAGGTCAGCATCATCAATTGAAAATGAATAACCATCTTTCATGATAAATTCACGTCCACGTAGTAAACCGTTTCTTGGACGTTCTTCATCTCTGTATTTTGGTTGAATTTGGTATAACACTAAAGGAAGTTTTTTATATGACTTAACTGAGTCACGAATGATTTCTGTGTAAGTTTCTTCGTGAGTTGGTCCTAGAATAAAATCAGTGTCATGTCTGTTCTTTAGCTTAAATAAAGCTGGACCGTAAGTTTGTAATCTTCCTGATTTTTCCCAAAGCTCTGCAGGTAATACTGCCGGCATAAGAGTTTCATTCGCGTCGATTTCGTCCATTTCCTTACGAATGATGTTTTCAATTTTTGAAATTACTTTATATGCCAAAGGCAAGTATGCATACATACCTGCTGAAATTTGCTTAATGTATCCAGCTCTTAACATTAACTTATGACTAAGAGCTTCAGCACCCTTTGGCGCTTCTTTTAGCGTTGGGATTAACATTTTTGATTGCTTCATAAAAATCTCCTTAAATATGTTCTTAATGGATAAAGTATCTTTGAATGTCGTTAATTGTTACTAGTAGCATCAATACAACTAAGAATGCAAAACCAATAAGGGTAACAATTGTTTCGACTTTTTCAGAAGTTGGTTTTCTTCTAACAGCCTCAATTATATTCATTAATATTTTACCACCATCTAGGACCGGAATTGGAATTAAATTCATAATTGCTAAGTTAATTGATAAGAATGCGATAAAGTAAACTACTCCTTGTAGTCCTAATTTAGTAGCTTGTGACGTGGAAGCATAGATTGCAACCGGACCACCTAAGTCATTTAAACTAAAGTGACCAGATACCATGTAAGCCAATTCTGACACAAGTTGCTTAGTCATGTTCCAAGTTCTGATAAAACCAGAGAATAGTTTGGTTGTAAAACTAGAATCGACCGTATTTTCAATTCCAATTAATCCATATTTTTTTCCATTGTTCTTTTGTGATTCAGTGGTTAATTTAATTATTTTAACTTGACCATCTCGTTTAACTACTAAAGTTATCTTTTGATCTGGTCTAGCTTGAATTGCTGAGCTTAATTGATTCCAGCTGTTGGTCTTTTGATTATCGACCTGAACAATTTTGTCGCCATTCTTAATTCCGGCATCCCTTGCAACAGAATGTCCTTGAATTGGAATGACAGTATTTTGGGTTGAAGCCACCCCACCTTGCATGAATGTCAAAATTGTAAATGCAACAATGGCTAAAATCACATTATTAACAATCCCAGCTGCATTGGTTAATAACTTTTTGAATACTGGTGCGTTTTGGAATTGAACATCTTCTGGTGCAATTTGAACTTTTGTCCCGTCATGTTCAACCATTAACGCATCATGATTTACTTTAAATCTCTTAACTTCTTTATTATTATCTTGATAACCCTCAATAAATAACTTGTGTTCAAGATCAACATTAGAAACTTCAAGAGGTAATCCATCTAAAGTCTTTTGTTTTTGACTGGTATTAATTAAAATAACTTCATTTTGTTCATTAAATTTAAGTGTAACTGGAGTACCAGGATCTAGTTCCTGTGAATCGTTATCGGCAATCCCAGCCATTCGAACATATCCACCTAAAGGAAGAATACGAATTGTGTACGTGGTTTGATTGTGACGATAAAAGAAAATCTTTGGACCCATTCCAATAGAAAATTCTCTAACCATTATTCCTGATCTTTTGGCAACGATAAAGTGGCCAAATTCATGAACAAAAACTAAAATTCCAAAAACAATAACGAAAGCTAGTATTGTGATAATCAATTAAATCACTCCTTTACATCTAAATAATGCCAAATAGGTGAAGAAGTGGCAAAACAAATAGTAAACTATCAAATCTATCTAAAATTCCACCATGTCCTGGTAAAATTTTTCCAGAATCTTTAACTTGGTAGTATCTCTTAAGAGCTGATTCAACTAAATCACCAAATTGACCAGCAATTGATAATACAAGAGTTACGATAACAGCAACAAGTAGTGATGTATGACCAACAGAGAAGTAGTACATCCATGCAGTAGCAATGATAGTTGCTAATAATGATCCACAAATTGATCCTTCCCATGTCTTATTAGGACTTACATGTGGAGCTAGTTTGTGTTTACCGAATTGCTTACCAAAAATGTATGCACCTGAGTCGGTTAACCAAACGATAAATAACGCGTAGAACAATACTGCGATTCCAACATGTCTAGCAGCAATAAAGTAATGAAAGCCCATTCCAATATATAACATTGCTATTGTAATTACACCGGCATCATCAAATGAAAAAATGTTCTTAGTAACAACATTTCTTAACATCAATAGCATTACTACTAAGTAGAATAAAAAGTTAACTGATAGAAATGATGGTAGATCATTGAACCAGTTACTTGGTGCAATTAATAATGTTACACCAATAAATGATAGAATTGCTTCTGGTGAAATCACTAACTTTTTCTTCATAATTAGTACTTCAGACATCGCAACAATTCCTAAAGCAATTGCTCCAATTTGAATAAAAATGCCACCCAATAAAACTATTGGCACAAATAATAATAAGGCAATAATTGCCGTTAATACTCTTGTTTTCATAATAATCTCCTAATGTTACTTGTTTTTTAATCCCCCAAAACGACGATGACGTCCTTGGAACTTAGCAATACAATTCATTAAATCTTCTTTAGTGTAGTCAGGCCACTTAGTGTCGTCAAATACAAATTCACTGTATGCAACTTGCCATAATAAGAAGTTAGATAATCTTTCTTCCCCACTTGTTCTAATTAATAAATCTGGGTTAGAAAATTCACCAAGTGATGAGGTCATTAGATTATCACTAACGACGTCCTTATTAATGTCGTCGACGTTTAAACTACCATCAGATACCTTTTGAGCAATCTTTTGAACTGCGGTAACGATTTCGTCTTGGCTTCCATAGTTTAAAGCAAAGTTTAAAATCATTCCATCGCATTCCTTGGTATCCTCGATGGCATCATTGATAGCTTTTTGTGTAGATTTAGGTAATTGATCTACATATCCCATCACGTTAACTTTAACGTTATTTTTTACTAAATCAGGTACAAAAGTAGAGAAGAATTTCTCTGGTAAGTCCATCAAGTAGTTAACTTCTTGATCCGGACGTTTCCAGTTTTCGGTAGAAAAGGCGTACAAAGTTAATGCCTTCACACCTAAATCACTAGCTGCTTTTGTAATGTCCTTTACCACATTCATTCCCTTTTTATGTCCAGCAATTCTTGGCAAATGTCTTTGTTGGGCCCATCTTCCATTTCCATCCATGATAATGGCAATATGTTTGGGAATATTATTGTAGTCAAGTTCTGTGGTAGTTTTTTTCTTAAACTTAAACATATATACCTCGCCTATTAATACAAATAAAGGATGAGAAACAATCCTCATCCCACATTTGTAAAGTTATTTTATTGGATTAATCTCCATTCGCCACGTTTAGCTTCTACTAAAGTTTCGAAATATTTTAATAATTGGTTAGCGTCGTTTGGACTATGTTCACCTAAAAGATTTAATCCTTCACCCGTAGGAATTGGATCACTTAAATCTGTAATTTCAGTTTCATTTTCAATTGTTGCTTCAGTAAACGCAACAATCCAATCATCTTCGATTAATTGTGAAACCACAAAAAAGATGTTGAAATCGTCTGTAACATATACCGGCATAACATAGATTCCATCTTGAATTTCTTCAAGTTGATTACCATTGTAAGACAATGCTTGCTTGGTATCATCGTTCATACTTTCAGATAGTTTGAAAACCATCTTATTGAATTCCTCTGTACCTGGTGTAACTTCTTGTTCTTGCATGGTGACATCTCCTTTTATTAATTTATCCGTTTAGTACTTCCTTTTCTTTGGCAGCAATAACGTCATCTAAATCTTTGATTTGTGAATCTGTCAACTTTTGCACCTTGTCTTCTAATGCGTGAGTTTCGTCATCTGTAAAGTCATCATTCTTGTTACCCTTCTTTACAGCGTCCATAGCTTCACGACGAACATTTCTAATAGCAACTTTACCTTGTTCACCGGCAGCCTTAACCTTCTTAGAGATTTCTTTTCTACGTTCTTCAGTTAGTTGTGGAACAACTAAACGGATGTTATCACCATCATTAGCTGGGTTAATACCAATATCAGCTTCAAGGATTCCCTTTTCAATATCATCTAAAGCTGACTTATCATATGGAGTTACCATAATAACTCTAGCCTCAGGGACAGTGATTGAAGCAATTTGGTTTAATGGTGTTGGTGCACCATAGTAGTTAGCAGTAACACCGTTTAAAAGACTAGCGTTAGCTCGACCTGCTCTAATACTTGCTAATTCTTGTCTTAATGATGCAATTGACTTTTGCATCTTGTCTTTTGCTGTATCTAAAATTTCATTTTGAGTTGCCATACTTTATTTCCCCTTAACTGTAGTTCCGATTTTTTCACCCTTAACAACTTTTTCAATGTTGCCGGATTCATTTAAGTTAAACACTACTAATGGAATATCGTTGTCCATTGATAATGAACTTGCTGTAGTATCCATTACTTGTAGGTTCTTGTTAATGATATCCATTTGAGTTAATTCATCAAATTTAACAGCATTTGGATCCTTGTTAGGATCAGCTGAGTAAATACCATCAACTCCGTTTTTAGCCATTAAAATAGCATCTGCATGTACTTCCGCAGCACGTAAAGCAGCAGTTGTATCTGTTGAGAAGAATGGGTTACCTGTTCCACCAGAGAAGATAACGACACGATTCTTTTCAAGATGACGAACTGCCTTTCTACGAATATATGGTTCAGCAATTTGTCTCATTTCGATTGAGGTTTGAACTCTTGTTGGAACACCAAGTGATTCTAAATTTTCTTGTAATGCTAAACCGTTCATAACAGTTGCTAACATTCCAATGTAATCAGCTTGTGTTCTTTCCATGCCCATTTTTGAACCAGCTACTCCACGCCACATGTTACCGCCACCGACAACAATAGCAATTTGAATTCCTAGTTCGTAAACATTTTTTACTTCTTGCGCAATTTTTTTGATTACAGGTGGGTTAATACCGTGACCTTCATCACCAGCAAGTGCTTCACCACTTAGCTTTAAAACAATACGCTTATATTTTAAGTCAGACATCGAATTTCCTCCATTACATGATCGTTAATTTAATTTTAGCATAATATGAAATTGAAAAACAGTTTATAACTGCAATTATTTAATTATAAATATGTATAAAAAAAGGATACGAATCCGTATCCTTTTTCATTAATTATTTGATTTGTGAGTTAACTTCATCAGCAAAGTTAGTTTCTTCTTTTTCAATACCTTCACCGACTTCGTAGCGAACAAAGGCTTTTAGTTGACCGCCGTTTTCCTTAACATATTCAGCAACAGTCTTGTCTGAGTCCATAACGAATTCTTGGTCAGCTAAACTAATTTCAGAAAGGAACTTGTTTAGACGACCTTCAACCATCTTTTCAACGATGTTTTCAGGCTTGCCTTCTTGTAGGGCTTCCTTCTTTAGTTCTTCTCTTTCAGCTTCTAGTCTGTCTTGAGGAACATCGTTTCTGTCTAGGTATTCTGGCTTAGTAGCAGCAATGTGCATTGCAACGTGCTTAGCAACAGTTTCGTCAACACCTTGAATTTGAACTAAGGCACCAATTAGTCCTTGGTTGTGTAGGTAGTGACCAAAGCTTTCGTCATCGTTCTTAGTTAAAACAACGAAACGACGTAGAGTGATCTTTTCACCAGTAATTTGAGTAGTGTTGATGATCTTGTCGTTAATAGTTTCACCATCAACGTCAAGTGCCAAAGCAGCTTCAACATCAGCTGGCTTAGCTTCAACAATCTTAGCTGCGATTAAATCAATTAGGTTCTTGAAGTCATCGTTACCTGAAACGAAGTCAGTTTCAGCGTTAACTTCAACGATAGCAGCATCATTACCGTGAGTAACAACACGAGTTAAACCAGCAGCGGCAACACGGTCACTCTTCTTTTCAGCTTTTGCGATACCCTTTTCACGTAAGTATTCTAGAGCTTTCTTTTCGTCACCATCTGAAGCAACTAAAGCTTTCTTAGCATCCATCATACCTACACTTGTCTTTTCACGTAATTCTTTTACTTGAGCAGCAGTAATCTTTGCCATTGTTATGGCCTCCTTAAGTTTTATATTAAAAAAGGCCGACTCATCCCAGGCCTTATCGGTCCAAAAACATGAGTCAGCCTAAGTGTTCAAACAAAATCAATATTTAAAAAATATTACTTGTCTTCACTTTCATTTTCATCTTTAGTGTCTTCGAATGTGCTTTCGCTAACATTTTCTTCACCTTGGTTACCTTCAATGATAGCGTCAGCCATCTTAGCAGTAATTAGACGAACGGCACGAATAGCGTCATCGTTTGATGGGATAATAACATCAACGTCATCTGGATCAGTGTTAGTATCAACCATAGCAACGATAGGAATGTTTAACTTGTGAGCTTCGTGAACAGCAATTTGTTCTTTACGAGGGTCAACGATGAACATAACATCTGGAATCTTAGGCATGTCTTCGATACCACCAAGGAATTTTTCAAGCTTGTCAGTCTTCTTCTTTAGAAGAGCAACTTCCTTCTTAGGTAGTCTTTCGAAAGTACCATCTTCAGCCATCTTCTTAAGATCCTTTAGGTACTTGATACGACTTTGGATAGTGTCCCAGTTAGTTAAAGTTCCACCTAACCAACGGTGGTTAACGTAGAATTGACCTGCACGTACAGCTTCTTCTTGGATTGAGTCTTGAGCTTGCTTCTTAGTACCAACAAATAGTACAGTAGCGCCCTTAGCAGCTTCATCCTTCATAAAGTTGTATGCTGAATCAATCATCTTAACAGTCTTTTGTAAGTCGATGATGTAGATTCCGTTACGTTGGGTAAAGATGTATTTCTTCATCTTAGGGTTCCAACGACGAGTTTGGTGACCGAAGTGGACACCAGCTTCTAGTAATTGTTTCATAGAAATAACAGCCATGTTAATAGCCCTCCAAAAATAGTTTTTTCCTCCCCGTCAATCTATCAATTCAGAAACTATCAATCGATAGCACTATCTGAGTTGTCATGACAGGTGTGAATTGGTAATAAATACCGAATATTATTGTATATTAAACTCCAATATTTATCAAGCTAAATATTACAATTTAACAATCTTATCTGATTTACCTGTGTTGATTAGGTCTCTGTTAGCATCCAATGATAGAGTAACCATGTTTCTAACCGCTGTTTCAGTGTAGAAAGCAATGTGTGGAGTAATCAAAACATTGTCTCTGCTCATTAGGTTCTTTAGACGATCATCTGAGATATCATCGAAACTATCAAAGTTAACATTGAAGACACCTACTTCTGATTCATAAGTATCCAAAGCAGCACCTGCTAGTTTACCTGAATCTAATGCCTTGATTAACGCGTCAGTATCAATTAGTGAACCACGAGCAGCGTTAATAATGTATGAACCATCTTTCATTTCTGATAAAGTCTTGTCGTTTACCATGTGTTCATTTTCCTTAACGGCTGGTGCGTGAAGTGAAATGATATCAGCTTGTTTGTATAAATCGTCTGGAGTATCAACGTAGATACCTTGTTTTTCTAGTTCAGGGTTTCTAAATGGATCATATGCAATCACTTTTGCGCCGAATCCACGACAGATATCAACTAATACGTGACCAATACGACCTGTTCCGAAAACACCAACAGTCTTTGAATTTAATTCTTGACCGATTTCAGGTGCCCATCTTAAGTCACCTGAACGTTGCTTGTCTTCAAAACGTTTTGTATTTCTTAGTAATCTCATAATTTCAGTAATTGCTAGTTCAGCAATTGCATTTGGAGAATATGCTGGAACATTTGTTACAGTAATCCCATTTGCTTTTGCAGCATCAGCATCAACGTTGTCTACACCAACGTTTCTTAGTGATAGATACTTAATGTTAAAGCTACCTAATTTATCTAAAATTTCTTTCGTGTATGGTTTTTGTTGGTAAGCAACCACACCATCAAATCCATTGGCTTCTTCAACAGTTGATGAATCAAGTAATTTAGTTTCAACCTTTACTTCTACTTCCGGATTTTTTTGTTCCCATTCTTTTAAATATGGCATTTCATCATTTCTGATTCCATAAGCAATAATTTTCAATACAAAAACCTCCAAATATTCATCGTTACGGTTAGAATTATAACACTTTACATCGTATCTTAAAGACTTAGGCCGTATTTAGCTAACTTTACCCCATTTTCATTTAGGTATTCTAACTTCTTGGCTCTACTTTGATGCTTAAAATGATACTCGGCACTCAAAGCATCATGTTTATTGTCAAAACTTTCGGAATATATCATTTCGACGGGCAAATGATTGCGGGTGTACTTAGCACCCTTTCCGCTTTGGTGTTGTTCTAATCGATGCTTCAAATCAGTCGTGTACCCTCCATATAATGAATCATCCCCACACTTTAAAACATACATATAAAACTTATTCTCCATATAAAATCTTCCTTACAAAATCTGTATATTCGTTTGAATTGTCCTTATAAACAAAAATTGGTGGTAGTACCTTAGTTCCACCATTCTTTCCCGCTTTAATTCCTTCAACTAGAATCATGTTTGATTCTTTTCCCTCACGTGGATAAATGTATTGAATTCTTTTTGGCATTACGTTGTGAGATTGCATGGCATCAAATAGTTCTAGCATGCGATCAGGACGGTAAACAAAGAACGCTTTAGCGTTGGTCTTTAAAAGTCCCTCACACACGGTTAGGATTTTATCTAGATTAGTTGTGATTTCATGTCTAGCGATTGCTAAATATGGATTTGGATTTTTCTTACTGTCCTCTAAATCAGGAAAATAAGGTGGGTTACAAGTTATCACGTCAACAGAATCCTTTTCCACATAATCAAATGTATTATCAAGGTCATCATTTATAACGGTCAACTTGTCATCTAAGTTATTTAGACTAACACTGCGTTTTGCCATGTCAGCCAGTTTGTCTTGTAGTTCGATTTCGTAAATATGTCCATTGGTTTTATGTGACATAAATAACCCAACTGCACCATTGCCAGCACACAAATCGATAGTCTTTGAAGCACTCTTCTTGGGCAATCTAGCAAAGTCTGCTAAAAGCACAGCATCCAAAGAGAATGAGAACACTTCAGGATTTTGAATTATCTTTATATCATTACTATATAGTTGATCTATTCTTTCGTTTTCCTTTAAAACATCGTCCACTTGAATATTCCACCTTATTTTTTTCTTGCATAAATCAATAATAATAGAATACTATTAAATAATAAAGTACGAGAGGAGTTTATTTAATGTATTCTTTTTTAAAGTTCTTATGTAGAATCATTTTATATCCAATTAACGGAATGCCTAAGTTTGAAAATAAACAAAGAATTCCGGAAGGCAATTACATATTAGTTGCACCGCACCGTACATGGTTTGATCCATTGTACTTTGCCCTAGCAGCAAGTCCTAAAGAATTTGCTTTCATCGCTAAAAAGGAACTATTCAAAAATCCACTTTTAGCATACGTATTAAGACATGCAAACGTATTAAGTGTTGATCGTGAAAATCCTGGTCCATCAGTAATTAAGGAACCTGTTAAGATTCTTCAAAACACTGATAAGTCACTAATCATTTTCCCTTCAGGAACTAGACATTCTCAGGCTCTAAAAGGTGGCGCTACTTTGATCGCCAAGCTTTCTAAAGCACCTTTACTTCCTGCTGTTTACCAAGGTCCACTTACATTTAAGAGTTTGTTCTCACGTAAGAAAGCTGTCATCAACTTTGGTGATCCTATTTACTTGGACAAATCAATTAAGCTAAACGAAGAAGGTCAAAAAGCAGTCGAACAGCAAATGCAAGATGCTTTCGATAAATTAGATAAAGAAATTAATCCTGACTTTAAGTACGTTGATCCTTCATCAAAAAAATAAGCAATAAAAAAAGACTTAATCTTTGAATTAAGTCTTTTTTATTTATTTGGCGTTAGCCTTCATACTGTTCATCATTTGATTTAACTTCTTAGCTGAAGGTTTTTGACCCATTTGTAGCATCATTGCTCTTAATTGATCCTTGTTAATTGGGGGATTATCTTTAAGATATTTTTCCATGTACTTACGTGCCATGAAGAATCCACCGATCAAACCTACGATTAAAGCTAAAAGAATTAGGATAATCCATAAGAATGTTGACATAATTCTTCCTCCTCCCGTTAGTTACTAATATTAATTTTACACAACTTAATTATTAAATTCAAAAAAAGTTTTAATCGTCACGTAAACCTTTTTTACGTTGAACTTCCTTAACCTTTTCTGGTGTAACTTCTTTACCTTCTTTATTGAAAACTTGAACCATTTCAATTTGGCTTCTCATGTTTTCTTTAAAGCGTTTTAGGTATTGTTTTCTAAGGTCAGCTCTTTCAGCTTCTTCTTCCTTAGTCAATCCACTTTCCTTAGCTTTGTGTGCTAATTCGTTAATACGTGGAATAAGTTTCTTTAAAATTGGATCTTCTGCTTCTGACATTTAATTATCTCCTTTGCGAACATTTGTTTTTATTTTCCCGTTATGCTATATTAAAGCTATTATATTACAAGAAACGGGGTATTTATGTGACTTTTTCAAAAGAAGAAAAGACTTCTAAACAATTAGCTATTTTAGAATTTATCTGGAAAAGAATCAATAGCCAAGGCTATCCTCCTACAGTAAGAGAAATAGGTGAAGCCGTTAATCTTTCATCCACATCAACCGTCCACGGTCATTTAAGTCGCCTTGAAAAGAAGGGTTTTATCGTTAAAAATCCTGCTAAACCAAGAGCACTTGAAATCACCGAAGATGGTCTTAAGAAAATTGGTGTTAACACTCACCCTGGTGAAATCCCTGTTTTAGGTACCGTTGCTGCTGGTGAACCAATCCTAGCGGTTGAAGATACATCAGAGTACTTCTCAATGCCCGACCAATACGAAAACTCAGATGATGTTTTCATGTTAGTCATTCAAGGTGAAAGTATGATCAACATCGGTATTTTAAACGGTGATAAAGTCATCGTTAAAAAGCAATCAACTGCTGAAAATGGTGATATAGTTATTGCAATGACTGATGAAAACGAAGTCACTTGCAAACGATTCTTCAAGGAATCCAATCACTATCGCTTACAACCTGAAAACGATAACTTAGCTCCAATCATATTGGATCATGTATCAATCGTTGGTAAGGTTGTCGGATTATACCGTGACAGTATTTTTTAAAATACTTCACCTTCGTAGTGATATTCAGGCATTTCTTGGAAATCAAATTTTTCAACATCGGATACCTTTGTTAGATATGATTTTGATCCGTTTGATAACATCAAGTTAACAATCGCATCTTTTTCATGGAATAAAACAACTGGTTTATCAATTGCATAAGCATACCCAATTTCGAAGGCTGTACCGCTGTCAACATTGTCGCCTACAAAGTCGATAATCGCGATAACGGCATCAGCTTTTTTTATTTCATCCACATCAAGTTGAAAAACATCTTTAGACCATTGGCTACTACCAATTTCTTCCCCGTCGTTTACATTTGAGTTTCTTGGGCTAAAGTATTCTGAAACTGAAGGATTGTTATCCAATGCCTTTTCAATTCTTTGAATACGGTCAATTTGTTCATCATCGAAAAATGGTCCTGCTAAATATAATTTCATGTCAGTCTCCTACTTTCTTCCATAAATTCTTTGGTGGTCTTTTACCCCTTCAAGGAAAAATTCCGCCTTATCATTACTAGTATCCAACTTGATATCACCATCAGCGATTGGAATCCAGTTAGTAAAGATTTCTTCGTAGTCTTCAACAGAAACTTGTTTTCTTGACTTCAAAGCATCATCTAATGATTTAGCTAATTCATCATTTCTAAAGTTATCCTTTAGTTTCATTGGGAAAAATTCACCCTGTGCACCAGAACCATAACTGAATAACGCAATACGATCACCAGATTGTAAATCATCTGAGTTATTAATTAATGATAGGAAGTTCAAATACAATGAACCGGTGTATAGGTTACCAACATTTTCGTTGTAAATACGACCTTGTTCGAATTCTTTCTTCAAGTTAACTTGTTGTTCTTCATCGGCTTCATCAATGATTGATCTTAGTGCCTTGATTCCCATCTTTGGATAAGGTAAATGGAATGTCATTGCTTTGAAATCGGCAATGGTTTGCCCAGTGATTTCCTTGTATTCATCCCATGTCTTCTTGAAGAAATCAACGTAAACATCGTTTGAATAATGACCATCAACAACGGCTTCTGTTCTGTACAATGGTCTCCAGAAGTCCATTACATCATCAGAATAGAATGTGCTTGGGCCATCGAATTCGGCAATTAAGGGGTTAGCAGAAATTACCATGGCAACGGCACCCCCACCTTGAGTAACTTCACCAGGTGTCTTAATACCGTATCTAGCAATATCGGCACCAATTACTAAGGCTTGTCTTTCAGGATGGTTTTGCACATATTCTTTGGCCATTTGAAGACCAGCAGTTGCACCATAACAAGCTTGTTTGATTTCAAAAGCACGAGCTCGACGGTTTAACCCTAACATGTTTTGTAAGTAAATGGCAGCAGATTTGGAGTTATCTACCCCGGTTTCTGTTCCAAAAATAATTAAATCAATTTTTTTACGATTATCATCATCAATAATCTTGGTACAAGCATTTGCTGCCATTGTGACAACATCTTGGGTATTTGGAATTACAGCTTGTTTCTTTTGGCCAATTCCAATCAAATACTTGTTTGGGTCTTCGTTTCTAGCGTTAGCTAGATCGACCATATCTAAATACATATCTGATGAGTAAAAACTCATCTTGTCAATTCCAACATTCATAATGATAATCCACACCTTCATATAAATATTATTTTAATTGTACTATGAAACAACGTTATTCACAAAAGAAATAACAAAAAGGCGCACCGTTAAGTGCGTCTTTTATTTTTCAAATTGTTTTTTAGACTTTAGGAATTTATCAGCATAGTAATAAGTCTTTTGGTAGGTTTGTTCACCTGTGTATTGGTTAGGATATTCACCCCAGATTGAGAATGCCGCTCCAATATTGTTCTTGCTCTTAGCAAGATTCTTTTTGGATTGGTCATTCCACATGCTCATCTTCCACTTCTTAAATTCACTTGTCCAAATTTTCTTTGATTCTTTTGTGAATGAAGTAGGATCTGTAATCATGTATAGGTAGTAATTATTGTAGTTAATTGTCTTAAAACCGGCCTTGTTTAGTTCAGGCAAAGTGGCACGCATTCTGATGTTATCCTTACGGTCCTTACTTGAACTAACCTCACCAGTTAAACTCCAGTAATTAATCAAAATATCCTTGTGATACTTATTTAAAACCGCTTTATGGAAACTATCATTCCACATTTCAAGTTTTAAATTATGTTGTTTAACGTAATCATCAATTGCATTGATGTATTTAACAGCAGCATTTTGGTCACTACGATTATTAATGGTGATTTCATCAGCACCAACAATAATGTGGTATCCCTTTGGTAATAATCCTACGTATTCACTCAAAAGTTTCTTAGAAAAATCTAGAGTCGCCTTCTTGTGGTAGTACATTTCGTTATAACCATCTTTGTTATCCAATTGTTTAGCTAACTTCTTACCAGAAGAGGTGTATGAAAGAAGTTTGATGATTGATTGGTCATGACCTGGAAGGTCAATTTCTGGTATAACTTCAATGCCATTCATGTACCCATATTGAATGATATCCAATAATTGATCCTTGGTTAAAAACGCTCTTTTAGTCTTTTTGTTGTAGTAAACACCATTTTTTTCATATGAGTTCTTAACGGTTTGACCCAAAGTAGAACTTTCAACACCATATCTCTCATTATCATTTAAGTGAAGTTGAAGATATGTACCGTGATCTTTTTTAAGTAAATTAATGTACTTCTTGATTGTTGATGGTGCGTAGTATGTTCTTGAACAATCCAATGATAATCCAATTCGTTTGGTATTGTTATTAGTTGCTGCTAGGGTCTTTTTAGAAAGTGAACCCATTTGAACAAAAATCAAAATTAAAGCAAGAACTGCTCCTATGATTAGATATCTTTTTTTCGGCATAATCACCACTCTTTTCTTTGCGATTATTATATTTTTAGTATAGCATTAAAATTTCATAAATCTATCTATTTTCATATTTTGTAATCATTATGAAATAGTTACATGTTAATAATAGTGTTTTAACCTTAAATCTAATTTAAATCGAAGATATATAATAATTTGATTATTTTCTACGGTGATATGATTAAGGATGTCACAATTACACATGTATAATAATAGGAGTATGTTATATGTGAAAAAGGGGTCATCAATTTTTATTAAACTGATATGCACATTGATAAACTTTTCATTAATTGTATTTAAAATGTTTGGAGTTTGTTCTAACTGGTACTCAGCTGAAACTTACTCAAATAATTTAAAAATAGATTCAGTAATTGTTATTCAACTTTTGTTTGTATTGTTAGCATTAATTCAAATCATTTCATTCTTCATCCGTAAAGTAGATTTGAAAAAAGTGATGATTTCTCTCGTATTATTCATATTAAGTTTTGTCCTTTACATATTACAAGCAGCAACAATGCAATTTCTTGCATGCATTTTAAAAATTCTTCTTTTTTTAATAATTGATAAAAAAGTATTTAGCTTAAATTGAAATTCCTAAATAAAAAGCACCCTACTATCTGTATAGTAAGGTGCTTTTTTCTTTTACATTTATGATCATGAAAATATCAAAAGGAGAGTACAGGAGTCGAACCTGCCCGCCGGTATTACCGGTTCGTCGGATTTCGAGTCCGATGCATTACCGCTCTGCCAACTCTCCATAATAAGGATGCAATAAGCATCCAATAATTTTAGTATTTTAGTAAGCTAAGAATATCGTAATCCTTAATCTTTTCTCTACCCTTTAATGCTTCAATTTCAACAATGAAAGCAGCTCCTACAACAATTCCACCAAGTTGTTCAACAATCTTGATTGTTGCTTCAATTGTTCCACCAGTTGCAAGTAAATCATCAGTGATAAGTACTCTTTGACCAGGCTTTACGGCATCTGAATGTAGATAAAGTGATGACTTTCCATATTCTAATCCGTATGAAGCACTAACCGTCTTACCAGGTAACTTACCCTTCTTTCTTGCTGGTACAAATCCAATCCCTAAATCATAAGCAACTGGACAACCAACAATGAAGCCACGCGCTTCGGGGCCAACGATTAAGTCGACTTTCTTTTCTTTAGCATATTTTACTATCTCATCGGTAGCTTGGTGATATGCTTGTCCATCTTCCATTAATGGTGATATATCTCTAAATAAAACACCAGGTTCTGGAAAATCTTCGTAACTTGCAATATAGTCATGCAAATCAAGTGCCATTAGCCAATAACTTCCTTTCATTAACCCAAACAAATGCGAATATCTTGTTTAAACTTCTCTTTACTAATCGTTAAAAGTCGTTTCTCAGCTTCGATTTGTTTCTCTCTATTCTGGTATGCGCGACTATTAGATAAATCACTATTTACCAGATCAGGATTATAATTCATAATTCCATCATTAATATAAACGAAATTTAATTCATTAAATACATCTACCATGAAAATAAACATATCACGGTCAATGCCTAAATAGCGACTAATTTCATCTACTTTATCATGTATCTGAATGTTGTTATGCGTCTTAATGAACTTAAATAGTTTAGCATATTGAGCACGGTTTGGCATCCCTTTTTTCAAAATATAATGATTTTTAAAAAGGTAAAATGTCACGCTATTAAAACTAATTTCACTTAAAGCATCCTTCAAATGTGAAATATCACTAGGACAATCAACAATTATTATATTATCAAATTTATCAAATGAAGACAAATCAGGATATAAACCAACCGTGGAGTCAGAGCCTACAAATGGACGCAATTTGTTGTAAAGCTTTTCATTAAAGAACAAGTATGCAGCAGCCGGTTCAAACATTTCCTTTGCAACAACTTGTGTTCTTTTATCAACAATTTCAACACCGCTACTGTACATATCATCCAACATAATTTGAATAGTCGTGCGACCCTTCCAGGTATTCTTTTCCAAGTGACCAGCAACTTTCATTGAATCACTATTGGCCAATAGGTCGTCAGATAGTGCACCATTCTTAAACGCTAGTACATTGACCTTGCTACCATGATCAACCATTTGAAATTTTAGATGGCTATTATCCTTACCCATTGTTTGAACGTTAGTAACGTTTTGTGGTGTAAATTCGAATACTGGGAATTCATTGTCGGTACCAAACGGTGCCAATAATTGAACTTGGTTAAACAAGTCTTCGTTTACATCACTACAACTTAAGTCCGCAAAAATGTTCAATGGTGCTTTAACTTGGTCTAATAATTCGTGTTCCTTAGCATATTCATCTAAGTGTTCAGTGAATGCCGTGACGTCATCTTCTTTGATGCTTAGTCCAACAGCCATTTCATGTCCACCAAATGAAACCATTTGATTCCTCATACCATTGATCGCATCGAATAAATTAAATCCATCGACACTTCTACCTGACCCCTTTAGAATTCTGGTATTAGTATCCAAATTCATTACTATGCTTGGTTTATGGAATTGCTCTACCAGACGACTGGCAACGATTCCAACAACCCCTTCATGCCAATTTTGACCATATACGACCAACACTGCACTTTCTGGTTGAGTTTGTGCTTGAATAATTGCTTCAGTACTGATGTCTTCAACAAATTTACGACGCTTTTTATTTTGGTTTTCAGTGTCCTTTGCTAATTCTTCAGCCTTAATATCATCAAAGGTTGTTAATAGTTCAACCCCAGAACTTGCACTACCCATTCGACCTAATGCATTCAAACGAGGTGCTAATCCAAAACCAATGCTTTGTTCGTTAACAACTTCTTTAATCCCGGCTAGCTTAGCTAAGCTGTATAATCCTGGACGTTCAGTGTTAGCAATCATTTGTAGACCGTACTTCACAATCACTCTGTTTTCATCGGTTAAGGAAACCAAATCGGCAACGGTCCCAATTGCAGCTAAATCTAAGAATTCTTCTGGTAGTTCCCCCAATAGAGCAGTTGCAACTTTAAAAGCGATTCCCACACCTGAGAATTCGCCAAATGGGTATTCATGGCCAGGATATCTAGCATGCACAATCGCATAAGCATCAGGTAGTTCTTCTGGCATTTGATGGTGATCAGTAATGATAACATCACATCCCATTTCATTAGCGACATCGATTGATTCTTTACCAGAGACACCGTTATCAACGGTTACCATTAACTTAGTCCCGTCATTAATTATACGCTTGTATACCTCAGGGTTTGGTCCATAACCGTCTGTAAAACGATTAGGAACAAAGTATTCAACGTTGGCACCCAAATTTTCTAGTGTTTCAAACATCACTGATGTACTTGTAATTCCATCAGCATCATAATCCCCATAAACGGTGATCTTTTCATCGTTTTCGATCGCACTAAAAATTCGTTTACATGCTTTTTCCATATCGTGCAACAAAAAAGGATCTCTTAGATCACTCAACTGAGGGTTTAAGAAACCATTTATCTTGTCTTCACTGTCGTATCCCTTCTCAATCAATGATTCAACGATTCTTGGGCTAATCGATAGCGATTTCCCAATTTTCTCAGCATCGTTTGAGAGTTTCGTATTCGTATGTTTCCAATCAAAATTAGCGGAGATCATCTAATCAATCCTTTTGTTTTAATTATTTTTTTCAAATGGTATATCTATCACGTCGAAGTCCTTAACAACCTTAGTGTTATTAAAGACAGTTTTTGCTTGATTTTGTAATTCATAAGCCATTTTACCTGTATATCTGGCCGAAACATGAGTAAGTAATAGACGACCAACATTAGCTTTAGTTGCTAACTTCGCAGCTTGCATGTTGGTTGAATGGTAGTAGTTGTGAGCCAATCTACTTTCACCCTTACCAAATGTACTTTCGTGAACCAATACATCAGAATTTTGAGCCAAGTTATAGCTAGTTGGGTTGCTTCTAGTATCACCAATGATGGTAACTGTTCTACCCTTTTGAGCTGGTCCAATGAAATCTTGACCATTAATTTCTCTACCGTCATCTAAAGTAACAGTTTCCCCATTCTTAATCTTTCCGTATACCGGACCAGAAGGAATATTTGCTTCCTTTAACTTATCAACTAGTAGTTCACCTTGGTGGTCTTTTTCTTCAACTCTAAAACCATAACAAGTAATTTGATGATCTAATTCACCCATTGTTACCTTAAATTTATCATCTTCAAAAACAACACCTGGTTGTGTTAATTCTTCAAAATTAATTTTGTACGAAAGTTTAGTTTGAGATACTGCTAAACTTACACGAACAAAGTCCTCGATTCCCTTTGGTCCATAAATTGTTAATGGCGTGTCGCCACCTTGGAATGAACGTGAACTTAGCAGACCTGGTAACCCAAAAATATGATCACCGTGTAAGTGAGTAATAAAAATTTTATTGATTTTACGAGGCTTTAAGTTAGATCTCAAGATTTGTTGTTGAGTGCCTTCACCACAATCAAACAACCATACTGAGTTACATTCATCCAATAGTTTTAATGCCGTTGCTGCCACATTTCTAAATTTACCTGGAACCCCTGATCCAGTTCCTAAAAATTCTAATTGCATAAATTCATTTTTCCTTTTCTATTCGTAATATTCGATATATAAATTGTAGCACATAAAAAAAGATGGGATTAGTCCCATCTACTTTTATTAGTCCACAAATGAGAATGTGAAGTCTAGAATTGCAACCATGTCGCCGTCTTTTGCGCCATGTTCTCTTAGTGCATCATCAACACCCATTCCCTTAAGTTGTCTTGCGAAACGTAGCATACTTTGGTCGTGAGTTGTATCTGTCATTTGGAATAGACGTTCAATCTTCTTACCATAAAGAACCCAAACACCGTCTTCATCACGTCTGATGTTGAATGGTGCTTCTTCATCATCAGCATTGTATTCAACTTCTTCATCAACGTCTTCAACGTCAGTGATTGGGAACTTAGGAGTAGTTTCCAATAAGTCTGAAGTCTTAGAAATTAATTCCTTAAGTCCTTCATGAGTGATTGAAGAAATAGCTAACACTTCGTGAGCTAATTCGTCGTCTTTAATTTGTTCTTTAAATGTTTCTAGATTTTCAGCAGCATCAGGCATATCCATCTTAGTTGCTACTACGATTTGTGGTCGTTTTAGCAGATTTTCATCGTACTTAGCTAATTCATCGTTAATCTTCTTGTAGTCAACGTAAGGATCTCTTCCTTCTTGACCACTCATATCAACTAAGTGCAAGATTACACGAGTTCTTTCAACATGACGTAAGAATTGGAAACCTAAACCAATTCCAGAAGAAGCTCCTTCAATCAATCCTGGTAAATCAGCAATTACAAAGTCTCTACCGTCATCTAGTCTAACCATCCCTAGGTTAGGTACCAAGGTTGTAAAGTGGTATTCAGCAACCTTAGGTTTGGAACTAGTAATTGTAGATAGTAGTGTTGACTTACCAACTGATGGGAATCCAACTAATCCAACATCAGCCAATACTTTTAATTCTAAACGAATGTTTAATTCTTCACCAGGTTCACCGTTTTCGGCAATTTCCGGTGCTGAGTTCTTGGCAGATGCGAAATGGGTGTTTCCACGTCCACCACGTCCACCTTTCAATGCAACGTACTCATCTTCAGGATTTACCAAGTCAAATAATAATTGGTTAGTATCATCATTATATAATGATGTTCCTTCCGGAAGATAAATATATAAATCTTCGGCACTCTTTCCGGTCATTCGTTTATTTCCACCGTCTGCCCCATTTTTAGCGGCAAACTTACGCTTATATCTGAAGTCCATCAAGGTGTTCATCCCTGTGTCCACAGCAAAAATAACGCTTCCTCCGCGGCCACCATCACCACCAGCAGGTCCACCGTTTGGAACGTATTTTTCTCTTCTGAAGGCAACGATTCCGTTACCACCTTTTCCTGACTTTACATTAATTTTTACTTGATCAACAAACATGTTATCTCCGCTCTACTTTTTATTTTATACATAGTATAACTTTATTTTTAAAGACCGTAAACAGTCCACATCATTTTTCAATATTATTTAATGAGTATTTGATATTCTTTGCTGTTTTAGAATTAATACCCAATGCTTCAATTTCATTAATTGGAGCGTTGGCAATTTTATTCATTGTCTTAAACTTGTTCAATAACTTACTTCTAGTTTTTGGTCCAACTCCCTCAATTGTATCAAGTTCTGAGCTAAGTGAATGCTTAGTGTGAACTTGACGATGGAAGTTAATGGCAAATCTATGAACTTCGTCTTGAATTCTTTGAACAAGATAGAATGCCTGACTCTTCGGATTCAATGAAATATGTTCATCCAATTGTCCAAATAATAAGTCGGCAGTCTTATGTTTATCGTTTTTAACCATTCCAGCAACCGGAATTTCCAAGCCTAACTCGTTTTCCAAAACATCCTTAACCGCATTTAACTGGATTTCTCCACCATCCATTAAAATTAGATCCGGCAAGTCAGCATGTTCTTTCAAAAGTCTGGTATATCTTCTTCTAATAACTTCTCTGGTACTTGCTGCTTCATCAGCATGATCTTCGTTGCGTAATTTATATTTACGATAAGCATTCTTATTAGGTTTACCATCCACAAACTGAATCATGGCTGAAACAATGTCAGCACCTTGAATATGTGAATGGTCAAATGCTTCTATCGTTTTAGCTGAAGAAATATTCAAGGCAACTGCCAATTCATCAGCAGCTCCCTTAGTCTTGATGTTATCCAGTTCCATCAAACGGAATTTTTCATCCAAGACTAACTTGGCATTCTTTTGTGCCATATCGATTAAGTCTTTCTTTTGACCTCTTTGCGGAACCCTAACCGGTGTCCCAATGGCTTCTGAAATCAAATCGGCATCCAAAGTTTCTGGGATTAAAACCTCTTTTGGGGTTTGGTGATCTTCTTCAGAATAAAATTGACCAATAAAATCCTCCATTGTTTCAACCGGATCGTCGACAATTGGAAAACTACGCTTAACCCGTTTTAACAGTCTAGCTTGTCTGATAAAGAAGATTTGAATTGAAATCCATCCGTGGTTCACATAGTAATTAAAGATGTCACGAGGTGTGGTGTCATTTGAAATAATTTTTTGTTTTTCCACAGTTATTTCAATGTACTTCAATTGATCCCTAATTTCAGCAGCACGTTCATATTGCAAAGAATCTGCGGCAATTTTCATCTTTTCAGTCAACATCTTTTTGGCAATCCCTACATCACCATTTAAAAACGACTTAATGTGGCGAATTTGATTTTGATATTCAGACTTAGGTACCTTTTTAAAACAAGCTCCTAAACATTGTCCCATGTGATAATAAAGACAAGGTCGATGTTGATAACCGTTACATCTTCTTAAAGGATAAACCTTTTGTAGGAAATGCAATGTTTCATCAGCAGCATATACATTTGGATAAGGGCCAAAGTAGTATCCACCGTCTTTTTTTATTGTATTAACAATCTTTAATTGTGGATCTCGTTCATTTGTAATTTTAATGTATGGGTATCCACCATTGCCTTGTTTTAACTGAATGTTATAGTAAGGTCGATGTTTTTGAATCAAAGTAATTTCTAGTAAGAATGCTTCTTTGTCATTAGTCGTAATAATAGTTTCAAAGTCCCTAATTTGTGAAACCAATTTGGCTGTCTTTCCCTCATGGCTACTCTTAAAATATGACCTAACACGATTTTTTAGATTTTTAGCCTTACCAACGTAAATAATTTTACCTAGTTTATTCTTCATCAGATAACATCCGGGTAAGTCTGGTAATAATCTAAGTTTATGCTCAATGTGTGAAGTTGCCATTTTATCACCTCGTTTAAAAAAACACTTCAATATGACAAATTCGATTTAATTTGCTATCATATACCATAATAAGGAGATGCATAATTATGGGTTTAAATATTCAACGTAACAACGACTTAAATGCTATGTTCGATAAGTTTGCCAAACTGGACACTAAGAACGAAGATCGCGATAAATTTTTAAAACGTAAAGATAAGAAATCAACCGATAAAAAGAAAGAAAAATAATATAATTTAGGCTTCACAATTAAATTGTGAAGCCTATTTTTTATTGTTTATTTAGGCGGTTAATATTGAATTCAGCAATTTCTTCAAAATCAATATTGTTCCATTCTGCAACTTGAGATAGGTACCAAAGTACGTCTCCCATTTCCTTCACTAACTTTTCACGGTCTAGTGAATCGCCATGGAAAGTGTACTTCTTTACTAGGTCAACAACTTGACCAGTTTCACTAGCTAGCCCAAGTGCACAATTAGTTAAAACTTGTTCATTTCCGTGTAACGTTTTGTTAGCAGCTTTTTGGTAATCATTAAATTCCACTTATTTTACCCCCGTTTTACTTTCAATCCATTTCCAAACTTCTTCTTTTCCGTACTTACTTAAAGCAGAAAATAATTGTATTTCATCACCATCGTTTAAGTCAACAGTCTTGTTTAAAATACTTTCTTCTTTATTCCACTTACTCTTAGGAGTCTTATCCATTTTAGTAGCCAAAACTAAAGTTGGAATGTCATAGTATTTTAGAAACTCGTACATTTGCAAATCATCTTGACTTGGTGCACGTCTACCATCAATTAATAAAACAACTCCCTTTAGTTGCTTTCTAGTGGTTAGATATGTTTCAATCATTTCTCCCCATTTAGCACGTTGTGCTTTTGAAATTTTCGCATAACCATAACCCGGAATATCAACAAAGAATAGTTTTTCGTCTAAGTTATAGAAATTCAATGTTTGAGTCTTTCCTGGTTTGTTAGAGGTTCTAGCATAACCGTTACGATTAATTAACACATTGGTTAAAGAAGATTTTCCCACATTGGAGCGACCAACCAATGCAATTTCTGGATATCCATTACTTGGGTATTGTTTTGGTTCCACCGCACTGATATCGATATTGACGTTGTGTACATCCATCTTAATTCACTCGTTTCTGTAATTTTATATATCAATTTTACCATAAAAAAGGTACCTTCATAAATGCATTTACCACAAAAATACCTTTTAATTATTATAAAAACAAAAGGCCTTACAGTGTTAAATACTGTAAGGCTTTTTATTATTGAGCTTCTTTTACAATCTTTGGTTCTGATTTTTTCGAAACAGAGTCAGCGGTAACTATAACTTTCTTAACATCATTATCGCTTGGTACTTCGTACATAATATCTCTCATAGTATCTTCCATGATTGATCTTAATCCACGGGCACCCGTCTTTCTTTCAATAGCTGTATGAGCCATTTCTTTTAGAGCATCATCTTCAAATTCCAACTCAACTCCATCGAGTGACATTAGTTTAACGTATTGTTTAACCAATGCATTCTTAGGTTCCGTTAAAATTCTAACCAAATCTTCTTCACTTAACTTGTTTAAAGCAGTAAGAATTGGCAAACGACCAATAAATTCTGGAATTAGACCAAATTGTAGCAAGTCACTTGGAATAACGTGTTGCATAATGTTATCGTCATTAACTTTAGCTGCTTCGCTGGAATCCGTACCAAATCCGATGGTCTTATCTCCTAAACGATGTTTTACGATGTCTTGAATACCATCAAATGCACCACCAACGATGAATAAAATGTTCTTAGTATCAATTTGAATCATTTCTTGTTGTGGATGCTTTCTACCACCATTAGGTGGAACACTGGCAACTGTACCTTCTAGAATTTTCAATAGTGCTTGTTGAACACCTTCACCGGAGACATCACGAGTAATAGAAACATTTTCAGATTTCTTAGCAATCTTATCAATTTCATCAACGTAAATAATTCCCTTTTCGGCTCTTTCAACATCAAAGTCAGCATTTTGAAGTAGCTTTAGTAAGATGTTTTCAACATCTTCACCCACATAACCAGCTTCAGTAAGTGTTGTAGCATCAGCGATTGCAAATGGAACGTTTAAAATACGAGCCAGTGATTGAGCAAGGTATGTTTTACCTGAACCAGTTGGTCCAATGATTGAAATATTACTCTTCTGTAGTTCAGTATCGTCATCATCGTCTAAGTTATTAACACGCTTATAATGGTTATATACAGCAACTGCTAAAGTCTTCTTAGCTTCATCTTGACCAATTACGTAATCGTTTAATTTATCAACGATTTCCTTTGGGCTTAATGACTTAATTGTTGTATCTGCATTTTCTTGCGCTAATTCTTCGTCGACGATATCTTTACATAAATCGATACATTCATTACAAATATATACGCCAGGTCCCGCGACGATTTTCTTTACTTGATCTTGTGATTTACCACAAAATGAACAAGTAATGGGGCCTTTTCCTTCATTATCTTCAAACAAAAACTTCACCCCTATATAATTACGATATTATTTTAAATAATACCACATTATTAATATTGATAACATCATAATGCTTTAGATTAAAAAAGGTCCAATTAACTAATTGTTAACTGGACCTTTAATATTAACAAAAATCTAAATTATTTGTTAATTTTTGACTTTGGTTCTTGTTTTGCGTTGTCAGTGATTAACTTAACAGCGTTTTGAATTGAAATATCATGTTTCAACATGTCTTCAGTTAAAGCACCACGTACGGCTTCTTCTTTCATACCGTATTGAGCAGCTAAGTCCTTAACTTGTTGATCAATTTCTTCTTGTGATGGAACGATATTAGCGTCCTTAACAATTGCTTCTAGTACAAGGTTAGTCTTAACACGTTCGTCAGCACCTTGAGCAAATTGTTTCTTCAAGTCTTCTGGCTTAGTACCAGTTAGTTGGAAGTACATTTCAGCATTGATACCTTGTTGTTGCATACTTGCAAGGTATTGATCCATTTGACGTTGAACGTCTTCATCAATCATTGCTTGAGGAATTTCTTTAACAGTAGCATTTGCTACAGCACCCTTAATAGCTTCATCTTCAACTTGAGTGTCACCTTCGGCCTTCTTTTGATCCTTTAATTGGTCCTTAATCTTAGCCTTTAGTTCTTCTAGACTATCAACATCTTCGTCAACGTCCTTAGCAAATTCGTCATCTAGTTCAGGCATTTGCTTTTCTTTAACTTCATGAATCTTAGTCTTGAATGTAGCTTCTTTTGATGCTAATTCCTTAGCTTGGTAATCTTCTGGGAAAGTTACCTTAACATCAACATCTTCACCAGCTTTGTGACCAACTAATTGGTCTTCAAAGCCTGGGATAAATGATTTTGAACCTAATTCTAGTGAGTAGTTAGTTGCTTGACCACCATCAAATTGTTTGCCGTCAACATAACCATCAAAGTCGATAACAACAGTGTCACCGTTTTCAGCAGCCTTGTCTTCTTTAAGAACTAATTCTGCTTGATTCTTACGCATGTCTTCAATCTTTGCGTCTACATCTTTTTGGTATACACGAGTATTTGGTTTTTCAACAACGATTCCTTTGTAATCACCTAGTTCTACTTCAGGCTTAACAGTAACGTTAGCTTTTAGAACCCATGGTTGATCCTTTTCTAGACTATCAATGTTAACTTCTGGTTGAGCAACTGGTTCAATACCAGTTTCCTTGATAGCTTCACTGTATGCTTCTGGTAAAAGAATGTTTAAAGCATCTTGGTATAGAGCTTCTTCACCATACATTTCGTTAAATACTTGGCGTGAAACTTTTCCCTTACGGAAACCAGGAACAGTGATGTTTTTCTTGTTCTTGTTGAAGGCTTGATCTAAACCTTCTTTTACTTTGTCAACACTAATTTCGAATGTTAATTCACCGTCATTAGTGCCTTTTTTTTCCCATTTAGCTGACATTATTTTCCCTCCGACATGAAAATATAATTTTTACAATTTTCTTCTAATTGCGCACCTCTATATTTTAACGTAACACAAGTAAAAAGTAAATAATTATAGGTTTTTAGCTTATTTTTATGTACAAAAAAAGATTCAGATAAAAATCTGAATCTCTTTTTTAGAATTGATTATTCTTCGATGTCTGAAACAACACCGGCACCAACAGTGTGACCACCTTCACGAACAGTGAACTTAGTTCCCTTTTCGATGGCAACTGGCTTAGTTAGCTTAACGTTGAATTCAACGTTATCACCAGGCATAACCATTTCAACACCGTCTTCTAGTTCGATAACACCAGTAACGTCAGTGGTATGGAAGTAGAATTGTGGACGGTAGTTTGAGAAGAATGGAGTATGACGTCCACCTTCTTCTTTACTTAAAGCATATACTTGAGCCTTGAATTCAGTATGAGTCTTGATTGAACCAGGAGCAGCGATAACTTGACCACGTACAACTTGTTCACGGTTTACACCACGAAGTAACATACCAACGTTATCTCCGGCTTCACCTTCGTCAAGAGTCTTACGGAACATTTCTAGACCAGTAACAGTAGTCTTTAGGATGTCTTCAACAAGACCGATGATTTCAACTTCGTCACCAATCTTAACAACACCACGGTCGATACGTCCTGAAGCAACAGTACCACGACCAGTGATAGTAAATACATCTTCAACAGGCATTAGTAATGGTTTTGAAGCATCACGTTCTGGAGTTGGAATGTATTCGTCAACAACATCCATTAAGTGTAGGATTACATCTTTTTGTTCTTGGTCATCTTGTAGAGCCTTTAGAGCTGAACCACGAACAACTGGAATATCGTCACCAGGGTAATCGTATTCTGAAAGTAATTCACGTACTTCCATTTCAACTAAGTCAACTAATTCATCATCGTCAACTAAGTCAGTCTTGTTTAAGAATACAACGATGTATTCAACACCAACTTGGCGAGCTAGAAGAATGTGTTCACGAGTTTGTGGCATAGGACCATCAGTTGCGGCAACAACAAGGATGGCACCATCCATTTGAGCGGCACCAGTGATCATGTTCTTAACGTAGTCAGCATGTCCTGGGGCATCAATATGAGCGTAATGACGCTTTTCAGTTGAGTATTCAACGTGAGCAGTGTTGATTGTGATACCACGTTCACGTTCTTCTGGAGCAGCATCGATTTGAGCGTAATCAGAAGCGTCTGCTAGACCCTTTTCTGAAAGCACTTTAGTGATAGCTGCAGTTAAAGTAGTCTTACCATGATCAATATGGCCAATAGTACCAATATTTACATGGGGTTTTGTTCTTTCATAATGTTCTTTTGCCATTTATGAAAACCTCCTATAAATTTCGAAAGATTTGAGTTAGCAAACGCCAACCCATCTTTATGATTTATTATACTACATCTTCTCAAAAAGACAAAATCACATATCAGTCTCAAGAAGAATTCCTTTAATATTATAGCTACTGTATTTTTATTTGTAAACACAAAAAAACTATATTTAACAATTTTATTCTATTTAATTGAATTAAACTGTCGCTTTATGATTTCGATTAATTTTACGTAATCATTGTTATCATCATCTGTGTACTCTTTTGCGCTTAGATATGCCTGTATTGATAAATCATACCACCTGTTTGCATCCAGAATTAGTTCGTCATTAAATGGGTACATCAAAATTGATTGATGTTGAAAATAACTACTCAATAACATAAATTTTTCTGGATCCATCATGTACTCTTCATTTAATCGATTAAAGATTAACTGGTATGATTTCATATCTTGAAGTGATTTAATTTCACTCATCTTAACTTTCTTTGTCTTTCCATCAATCCAAATCATATCAACAATCTCGTTTGAACCAACTTTTCTTAACGTATCGATTATCTCTGCTTTAATGACAGATTGGACAAATGGATCCATCAAAACAAAACGACTATATTTTAAAAATTCATCGTACGGTAAATGTTGTCCATTTAAAAACGCTTCTTTTTGCCAATACATCGTCTGTTTACTACTTATATGGTAGAACTTTTGCGCAAGTTGATGAATTTCTTCGTTTGAATTACTTCTAAAAAAAGCTTCGCTTTCTTTAATTAGCTTTAAGCCATCATTGTAATAACTAGTGTTTGATTTAAACGTTTCAACAATTTCTCTAGATTTAATGTATTCATTGTTCTTTAATAACACATTAATCATTAATAAAAAGTCATTCTCATTTGCGGTAAATGCATTTGGATTTTCCATAACTTCTTTTCTTGCTTCAACATATTGCTTTAAGCTAAAAAGAGATTGAACTAATAATACTTCAATCTCTTCGCTCGGCTGATTTTCTAAGTAATTTTTGGCTTTGTTGATAGCTAATTGATATTTTTTATCATCAATATGGGATGCAATATCCTTGGCTATTTGTGAACTTTGTTCATCCATTAAAATCACTCCGAATAATTAACCTTATTTATTTTTGTGGTCGCTTCTTTTTATGATGTTGGTTTACTTCCATAATAACTGGAAGAATTACTGGACGACGCTTTGTCTTATCAAATAAGAAATGACTAATTTTTTCTCTAACTGATTGTTTCAAGTGGCTCCAATCAAATTCCTTATTATCAAGATTCAATTGAATAGTCTTAGAAACAATTTCAGCGGCTTCATTCATTAGGTCTTTATTTGACTTAACGTAAATGAATCCCCTTGAAGTTATCTTAGGACGAGAGATAATAATCTTTTTCTTTCTATCAATTGTAACTACAACAATGAAGATACCATCTTCTGATAGCACCTTACGGTCACGTAAAACAATGTTACCAATGTCTCCAACACCAATACCATCAATCATAGTGTTACCCGCTTCAACGGCATTACCATGGTGGAATTTTGTGCCATCGTATTCGATAGTTTCACCCTTACTTAGGATTAAGATTTTATCCTCATCGACACCCATGTTAGTAGCCGCACGTTTGCTTTCATTCATCATCATGTATTCACCACTAACCGGAATGAAGTATTGTGGTTTTAACAAGCTAATTAACATTTGAATGTCTTCAGCACTTGCGTGATCAGAAACATTTAAATCATTTGAAATAACCTTAACCGTACCGTCTGCCTGGTATACCATGTCATCGGTCTTAGCCATGCTGTTATCCATTGCTGGAGATGGTGAAGTAGCAATCAATACAACATCACCTGGTTCAATGTTGATATCTTTTTGCTGTTGAGCAGCCATTCTTTGAACAAGCTTGATTGGTTCACTAATTGGATTAGTTTCCAATACAACAATTTCGTCGCTTTCCAATTTTTTTAAATCTTCGATGTCTTCAATTAACAAATCTTCTGCAACATTAATGTAACCAGAATCAATTGCTAATTTCACTTTGGCATCTAGGTGCTTACCAATAAACACTTTTCTTTCAGATTTTTCTGCCGCATCAAACACTTGTTGAATTCTTAATAGGTTAGCAGAATTAGCTGCAACAATTACACGGTTCTTACTATCTTCGAATGTATCAAAGATGTATTGGCTGGCTTGAATTTCATTTGCCATTGGGAATGGATTGTCAGCATTTTGTGAGTCCGCTAATAAAGCGATAACCTTCTTATTACCAACCTTAGCAATTGAACTGTAATCAGTTGCAAAACCGTTACGTAATGCTGGATCAAACTTAAAGTCACCAGTGTATACAATTTGTCCTTCTTCAACAGCCAATGAAATTCCCATTGAATCAGGTACCGAATGACTAGTCTTAAAGAAAGTAACTGTAACATCATCGGAAAGAATTTCGCTCTTTTCATTAATTACATTGAAGTTGTTAAACTTCTTTGATCTTTCGTTATTCTTAACTTCGTACTTAGCCATTTCAATCGTTAACTTTGAACCAAATACTGGAACGTCGAATTCACTGACGAAATATGGTAGTGCACCAATTGAATCCATATCACTATTAGATAGGAAAACTCCGATAATCTTTTCCTTGTTTTCACGTAAGTATGTGAAATCTGGAATAACTACATCAATTCCTAACATGTCATTTTCGGGGTATTTTAGACCGCAATCTAAAACATAAATTCCATTGTTAATTTCAACGGCATATAGGTTCTTGCCACTCTCCCTTACTCCTCCTAAGGGAATAATTTTTACACTATTTTTCATGATTCACCTCATATAATTTTATGTATATTTTTATTATGAAATAAAATAATTATTTTCAATACGATCTCATTTAACTATCTATAGTGTATCATACTTTTAAATTGAATAATAACTGATAAGTGAATATATGTATGTATAAAAAAATGGAACCACTCGTAGAGCAGTTCCATTTTAAAAATATTAACGACGTAGACCTAAACTCTTGATTAAATCACGGTAACGTTGAACATCTTTGTTACGTAAGTATCTTAGTAAGTTACGACGGTGACCGATTTTCTTCAACAAACCACGTTGTGAATGGAAATCTTTCTTGTGTTCTTTCATGTGACCATTAATTTCGTTAATGTCAGCAGTTAGTACAGCAATTTGTACTTCAGCAGAACCAGTGTCACCATCATGTCTAGCATACTTCTTGATGATGTCGTTCTTTTCAGCTTGTGTTAGAGCCATTGTGTTTCCCACCTTTCAAAAGTAAATATACCAGATACTGAGTAAAGCGCCAGATGAGAGCAGCGACAAAACTAAGTATCGGTACTGTAGTTTTAAACTACGTTAATTATACTACTATGATTACTTGAAAATAGCAAGATAATATCATTATTAATATGATTGTACAAATCCGAATTATATAATTCTATTGCTTTTTTAAGTTGTCTTTTGTATAATAAAAGTCGTTGAAATTTAAGGATTTTAAATAAAATTCGACTTTTTTGGAGGTGAATTTCATGCCTGTTATTAAATCTGCTATCGAACGTGTAAAAACTAATGAAAAAGCAAACAAACGTAACGCATCTCAACTAAGCAAGATGAGAACTGCTGTTAAGAAGTTTGAAAAAGCTGATGCTAACGCTGACAACCGTGAAGAACTATTCAACAACGCTGTTAGTGCATTAGACCATGCTAAGTCAAAGGGCTTAATCAAAGCTAACACTGCTGCACGTAACAAATCACGTCTAGCTAAGTTAAACAAGTAAAAAGAACTCAGTTTTAACTGAGCTTTTTTTATTCCTAAAAAAGGACATCTCTTTTGAGATGTCCTTTTTTGTTTATCCAATTTGATTGTCGACAAATTTCAAAGTGAACATTTGAAATAGTAGTTCTGGTGATTCAGGTGTTGATTTTAATTTTTCTTCCACATCAACTAATCCCAAATAGGCATCCCTTAAACTGCTAAATTGATACTTACGCACATTTTGCATTGCCAGTTTCACTCTAAATGGATGAACCTTTAGCTTTTCTGCAATGTTACCCTGGCTATATCCTTTCCGGCTTAATACATTTACCTGTAGTAATAGTCTGAATTGAGACAACAAGACCGCATTGATTTGTAATGGTTCTTGATCCTCTACGATTAGGTTACGGTATAAATCAATGGCGTTTTTGGAATCCTTTTTCATTACGTAATCAATTAAATCAAAAACGTTTTGGTCTAATGACTTGGCAACCAATCTATCGATACTGTCCTTAGTAATTACCTTATCCCTTTGACAGTATAGGAATAACTTAGGAAGTTCGTTCATTGCGGATGATAAATCGTTAGATACTCTGCCTAGTAATTCTTGAAGGGCATCCCCTTCTACCGTATACCCATTACTCTTAATGTTGTTAGCAACGTATGATTGGATGGCACGATCATCTAGTTTGGTTAAATCAATTACCTCTGCATTGTTTTTCAACTGCTTGGTAACCTTTTTTCTAGAATCTAGTTTTCCATATGGTGCCATGATGACCATAACCGTACTATCAACTGGATGGTTAACATATTCAATAAAACTATCGATGTCATGATCTAAGGTCGACTTGCTACGTTCACCGGTTAAAAAGTACGGATTGTTAACAACAACCAATCGCTTTTCACCAAAGAATGGCAAACTTTCAGCATCCCCCACGGCAGTGGCAATGTTTTGACTTTCCATGTCATAGCTAGCGAAGTTCATGGTTCTTTCTTCTTCCGGAATTAATTCCACAAAGTGTTTTTTTATTTCATTAATTAAATAGTCTTCTTTACCTAACACTAGATATATTGGGTTGATATTATTGTTTTTAATTTGTGTTAATAGTTCGTTTACTTTCATTACTATTCCCCTTGCAATTTAAATATCCAGTGATTTCCTAATAATCCATATTTATATGATATCATACCCTGTTTTTGTGTGTTCACGTATGCTAAATTATTATCCTTTAATCTTTGCAGTGTTTCAACACTTGGATGGTGATATCGGTTGTTCCTACCGGCGGAGATAATTGATATTTTGGGATGAATGAATTTTAAAAACGCATCACTGCTGGAGGTATCACTGCCATGATGACCCAGTTTCAAATAATCCGCTTTTAGCATCGGATATTTTTGCATGATGTCACTCTCACCACTAGATGGTAAGTCACCCATAAACAGCCAACTACGATTTCCTTTTATTGTTCCTACGACGACCGAGTCCTCGTTTTTACCAAGGCCACTTTCAAAAGGATGATAAATGTTAAACGGAAAATCAGGTATCTTTTGGTCCGCTTTAACCAACACTAGTTTTGTTTTATTCAAATAAGGACGGATTTTTCTCATTATCGATGGATTGTTCTGCAAACCATCCCCGACAATAATCCGGTCGACCTTTAAATCCGCTAACATTGCAGGAATATCCCCAGTGTGATCAGCGTCTTGATGACTCAACACCAGATTATCAAGATGATTAATACCGATACTCTTTAGGTAATTAATCGACGTTTTTTCTGCCTGATAGGTCACCTTACTATTTTTCCTGCGACCAAATTGCAGCTTACCACCCGTATCAATCATGGTGATTGAATGATTAAGCGGTTCACGAATTAGGATGCTATCACCCTGACCGACATCGAAAAAGGATACCTCACCCTGAACTGGATAGTGAATATACATAAATGTGATTAGATACATACATATTAGCATCAACACTCTTTTTAAGGTCATCCTATCGATTACCAATAAAGTCATTACCAATAATATTGTTGCCACATACAGATTGGGTTTACCAAAATTAATCTGCCCAGGTAAAGCCCCCAGCCAATTTACGACAGTATCAAAACTATTTAATATTATCGCCACCAACGAACTAAACCATTCGGCAATCGGGTACGTAATTACCGCGATTAATATCATCGGCATAATTAACGCCGAGAATATCGGAATCACCAGATAGTTGGCCAGCATCGTTAGAGCATGCCACTGAAATAACTTGTAGATAATAAAGGGCAAACTGACTAGGTTCATCATCACCGTTTGTTTTAGCGGTCTCATTTTATTGGTATAAATCAAACCGAATGCCAGAGCATAACTTAGCTGTGAACCAAACTGTAATAACATCTCAGGCTCAATTATTAAATTGACCATCAAGGTAATCGAAAAGACATCCAAACCGGTCAATCGCTTATTTAGTATTAACGCAATAATGCCGATTTCAACCGTTAATATCGACCGCATCAATCCAATCGATGAGCCGGCAATAACGAAATATGTTGGCAGAAATATCAAGGTAATCCACCGAGTCTTCTCCCTGGTAACACGGAATAGTCCCAGTATCATTTTCAATAGGTTCACGATGTAAAAGACATGCAAACCGGAAATACTAAATAAGTGAATGAGCCCCAATGTCTTCACACCAGATAGTTCGTCATTGAATGAAGTATCCATGACACCTAGAAATAGACTGCTGGCGTATAGATTCAAGGGACGTGGTAATTGGTTCGTGTATTTCAGCATTATCATCCGTAAATAATGAAGAATATCGATGATTGAAAAACGATGTTGTTCTACTACACTATTTATCTGCTTAACCGTCAATCGACTATAGACACCCATACTTTCGTAGTATTCCTTGGCATCAAACTGGTTAAAGTTTCTGGCCTCATCAAATGGCTGGACGACTCCAGAAACATTGATGACAATTGGTTTAAAATATTGATTTACCATCTTTGCGTCATTGCCGTAGATCATTATCTTCTTACCGGTATCAGTAATAGTGCCGATACCATAAAATGAGTCGTCACTGTACTTAATATTGTCTGGATAAATTAAAACACTTTTCGTTACCGTTTGTTGTCCTTGAATTTGATTAGCCTGATTTTGTTTATATCTATACCAGAAAACCAAACAAAAAATAACCACCATGACGGTGGTTATTTTTATTACTAACGCGTTTTTTAATCGAATGATCCGAATCATCCATAAACAAAAAAGCAATAGACCGAGCTTTAAATCACCAAAGAAAACAATGCTTAATATTCCAATCGAAATCGATGGAAAAATATATAAATTATTAATTTATTTTGGTAAATAAGAGCTAAATTCAATTTGTTTGATTGTTTCTTCATCCAAGATTACTTGATTCAATTCGACATTATTTTGTTTAATTAATGACAATGCATATTCATCATTGTGGTAGTTTCTTAGATAGTTAATCTTTTTGATTCCCGCTTGTAATAATACTTTGGTACAAGGAAGACATGGGAAATCAGTTACATAGATTTCTGAACCATCAGTTGATTCACCGAACTTGGCACATTGAGAAATGGCGTTCATTTCGGCATGAATTGTTCTTAAGCAATGGCCGTCTCGCATGTAACACCCAACATCAATACAGTGTTCATCCCCCGCAACTGATCCGTTATAACCACCAGCAATAATACGTTTATCTCTTACGATGGTTGCTCCAACAGAAAGGCGGTTACAGGTCCCACGTGTTGAAAGTAAAACAGCTTGTAGCATGAAATATTGATCCCATGGAATTCTGTGTTTAGTCATAATTAATTACTCTCCCTCTTTTACTACTATTCATAGTATAGCAAAGATTACACTTCTAAAGAATCTTTTAATCTTTCAAATGTCTTATCACCGAATCCACTGACCTGTTTGATTTCGTCGATTGAGTGAAAACCATTGTGTTGGTTACGATAATCAATTATTTTTTTCGCTTTCTTTTCACCCACGTGGTCGAGTTTTTGTAGTTCATTTAAGTCTGCGGTATTCAAATTAATTTTGACGTTATTAGCAGAATTACCTGTGAGCGTATTATTTGAACTAGCAAACGATGAACTCCCGGATGCACCTTTTTTATTAACAACGACAACATCTTGGTCGTTTAATACTTTAGCTAGGTTAACATTTTGTTCATCGGCATCTGCCTTGAAGCCGCCCGCTTCCCTGATGACGTCGGTAACACGCTTGTTGGATGGAATTTGGTAGACACCGGGATGCTTAACCTCTCCTTTAACATCAATGTATAGGTCTCCCGAAGCACCACTTTGGCTTTTATAAGAAGATGATGAAGCCACAACACTACTTTGTTCTGAATAATCTGTTGCTACATTGTTAGCGTCATTACTGTTTTGGTTCATAATTAAAATAATAACTAACCCTAAACTAAAAGCGATGAGCAATAGACCAATCAAAATTTTATATGCATGTTCGTCAATTATTTCTTTTATCTGCGTTGAAAAATCTAATATCTTATTCACCGTTTCCTCCTTTCTAAAACTTAGATACGAAAAAAGGAATGTAATTTATTCAATTACATTCCTTTTATTTTATTTTTTTCAATGCATTTAAAGCATCACTGAATGAAGTTACCGGAATAACTTTCATGTTTGATGCATACTTCTTCGCTGTTTTAACAGCAAGTTGGTAATTAGTCATATGTTGATCTTCATACTTAAGCACTTCTTTGGTTGGCTTAACGTATGGTGCTAAGAAATACTTAGCGCCAGCATCTCGAGCAGCAATAATTTTCTTATCGATTCCACCGATTTCACCAACATTACCGTTTTCATCGATGGTTCCAGTACCAGCAATATTTTGTGAGTGTCTAATATTTTGTTGTGTTAATTGACCATAGATTTGAAGCGAAAACATCAATCCTGCAGATGGCCCCCCAACTTCTCCTGGATTAACATCAATTGGTATCTTAGTAGAAACCTGATTGTCATCAGATAAAATAATTCCAATCCCAGCTTGATTGGTTCCTGCTAGCTTATAAAGTTTTCTAGTAATTTGAATTTTTTTCTTATTACGGTAAACCGTTAAAGTCATCTTTGAACCAATTTTCTTAGACTTTACATAATTTCTAAACTGCGCAGAACTTTTAAATTTATGTCCATTTAAAGAAACGATTGAATCGCCAGCTTTAATTTGGTTATAAAAGTTAGACTTACTATCAACAGCTAGCACATAGATACCACGATATTTTAAATAAACATCCTTTTTGGCATAATGAAAAGCATTATAAATCGCATTGTTAATTGCACTTTCCATATAAACATTTTGCAAATTGATATAACTTTGCTGATCTTGATTACCTGTTACATCGCTAATGCTTTCAATTGTTTGGTGCGGATTAAGTTTAGCAACAACGTATGATGCAATTGATGCTTGTGATTCACTTACCGTGGTAAACATGAATTTACCTTTGAACTTATCACTGTGTCCCTTGATGGAAACAACCGGTTTTAAATTAGGAGCTGTTCCGGGACTTTCAATATACTTTGGTAGAAATGGAATATTAACAAAAATCGCAAGCGCAGCAATTGCCACAAAAAGCGCGATTAATTTATTCCGTCTGTTATTTTTAAACATTAACTTAACTTCTCTTTCAATGCCGTAGCAACGTTTTGTGGTACATAAGGAGTAATATCTCCGCCAAAATGAGCAATTTCCTTAATTAAACTAGATGAAACGGATTGAAACTCTGGACGTGTAATCAAAAAGACTGATTCGATTGTATTATCCAAGTTGTAGTTCATTGAAGCAATTGAACTCTCCGCATTAAAGTCACTAGAATTACGAAGTCCCCTGACAATTACGGTTGCGCCTACCTGTTTTGCTAGATCAACTGTTAATCCATCAGCAGCAGCGACTGAGACATTTTCAATTCCTTCAATATTTGGCTTAATTAAGCTCATTCTTTCATCATAACTAAAGACACCATTTTTACTGGTATTCTTTGCCACAGTAACGACAACCTCATCAAACATCTTACTTGCACGTTTAATTAAATCCAGATGTCCCTTAGTCAATGGGTCGAAGCTTCCCGGGAAGATTGCTTTTGTCATAACTATCCCCTCTTTATTCTATAAATAGAAATAATGGTAATTCCATACTTCTTTTGTTTGACCATGTCATAACCTTCTACATCATCTTGTAAAACAACGTTATCGTCGGTTTCACAAATGACAATTCCATCATCATTAAGTAATTCTTTTTCTTTAATGATATGTAGTTGATCGACCATTTTTTGGTCTTTGTATGGTGGATCCAAGAAAATGTAGTCAAACTTATCATTTTGATCAGCAAAACGTTTTAATGCCATATCCGAATCCATCTTGTAAATTCTAAAGGCATCCATTTCATTGGTCATCTTAACGTTTTCTTTGATAGTCTTGATTGCTAGATATTGGTGGTCTACCAACACCGCACTATCAATTCCTCTAGACACTGCCTCTATTGCGACCGAACCAGAACCTGCGTATAAATCTAAAAATGACCCACCATTAAAAAATGGGCCAATCATATTGAATAAGGATTCTTTCACTTTATCGGTTGTTGGTCTTGTCTTACTACCTGGCACAGGCTTAAGGCTTCGACTACCAAATTTACCTGAAACAACTCTCATTTATCCAAACTCCTTAATAATCTTCATCATCATCAACATCTTCGAAGTCACCTTCAAGTGATAGTTCACTCGAAAGTTTTTCGTAAGGCGTTTCTTCTATTTTTTTGACAATTTTTAAACTACTAATTTTTTCTTTAATCCAATCGTAGTTATCAGCATTTACGTACATAACCACGTAGTGCATTTTTTGTGAGACATAATATATTAAGCCATATTTTTTCAATTGCCTGACTTGTTTAGTTGAATAAACATAAACAATTAGGCTTTTTCTGTTTTCGATTGTATCTGTCAAAAAATTCCCTCCACTTTAATAACGGATTCTTCTAGTTTTTTGAGTTTTTTGTTTTGCACTAATTACCAAAATCATTCCAATACACAATGCTAAGGTTAACATACTAGATCCACCATAACTAATGAATGGGAAAGTAACCCCGGTGATTGGTAGTAAACCAATTACACCACCTACGTTGAAGTATGCTTGAACCAACATGTATGTTCCAACACCATAACAAATTAAAGTATCGTATGTATCGTTTGAACGAATACCTAATTGGAATGCTCTAACAATAATTGTAAGTAATAGGAATAGGATGAACAATACCCCAATTAGTCCTAATTCTTCGGCGATAATCGCCATGATAAAGTCGGTATTTGGTTCAGGTAGGTACCCAGTCTTTTGAATACTGTTTCCTAAACCAACACCAAAGATTCCACCATTACTTAATGCGTAGTAAGAATTAACCAATTGTTGTCCAATTCCGTTGGCATATTTAAACGGATTACTGTAAGCAGTGATACGTTGGATTTGATAAATACTTGTTCCGTCTTTAAACACAAAGGATAAGATTTTTAGCGATATCCATCCGAATAATAATCCACCAGATGTAAGTAAAGTCGCCCCTCGCCAATTCATGCCAGATCCAAATAAAATTGCAAACATAATTGCCAAGTTAATAACGGTACCACCTAAATCGGGTTGGATAAAGACAAGGAATAACATAATAAAAATAGAGATAACTTGGATATGCGTTCTTGAGTGTTCACCATTAATAACTCTATCTTCCCTAGAGGATAAGAACTGAGCCATTCTTAAAATGATATAAACCTTGGCAACTTCGGCTGGTTGCACATGTAGAGGACCGATTGGAATCCATCCAGCTGAACCATTAACAGAATGTCCAAAGGCCTTTAACAAAATCAAACAAACAAACAATGTTAAAAAGAAGACTCCTAAAAACTTAGGCTTTCTAACAAACTTATTATTACCAGCTAAACATATTAAAATAATAATTAAACTGACTACCACAAACATACTTTGTTTGATTAAGTATCCAGTGGGTGTTCCACCAATTTGCGTTGCAACGTTTGAACTCGCTGAATAAACCATAATTATTCCAATTACAGATAGTAGTAGAAATGGAACGAAAATGTAGTAGTCCATTGCGTTAATATTAAATTTCATTTTTTTCCAGTGCTCTGATATATGCCACTTGTGCCAATACTCGGCGATTTTGCGTATCATATTTTTACATCTCCAACGTAACCTTTTAATATAACTAACATTATAGCATATCTACACTATTTGCTTTAGTATTTTAAAGACAACAAAAAAGGATGGACAAATTGTCCATCCTCTTTTATTAAATGCTAAATTATTAGCTGTTGTGACGCTTGCGCTTAGCTTGCTTTTCACGTTCGTTAGTGTTTAGAATTTCTTTTCTTAGACGAACGTTTTCTGGAGTTACTTCACAAAGTTCATCTTCGTTCAAGAATTCTAGTGATTCTTCTAGAGTTAAGTGTTGTGGTTCTTTAATCTTAGCAGTTTCATCCTTAGCAGAAGCACGAACGTTAGTCATTTGCTTACCCTTAGTGATGTTAACTGAGATATCGTTATCACGACTGTTCTTACCAACAATCATACCTTCGTATACTTCAGTACCTGGATCTACGAAGATAGTACCACGGTCTTCGATACCCATAGTAGCGTAAGTAGTAGTCTTACCTTCGTTAATTGAAACTAAGGCACCATTTCTTCTACCTGGGTTCCAGTTCTTGATAACTGGTTGGTAACTATCGAATGTGTGGTTCATGATACCGTAACCACGAGTGATTGATAGGAATTCAGTTGAGTAACCGATTAAACCACGAGAAGGTGCAAGGAATGTCAAACGAGTTTGGCCGTTTCCAACACTTTCCATGTTTTGCATGTTACCTTTTCTTTCAGATAATGTTTGGATGATAGTACCTGAGTATTCATCAGGAGTATCGATTTGAACTGATTCGAATGGTTCACATTGTTGACCATCCACTTCTCTAATAATAACTTGTGGACGAGAAACTTGTAATTCGTAGCCTTCACGTCTTAAGTTTTCAATTAAGATTGATAAGTGAAGTTCACCACGACCAGATACAGTCCATGAACCTGGTTGGTCAGTTTCTTCAACACGTAGAGAAACATCAGTGTGTAATTCTCTTTCTAGACGATCTTGTAGTTGACGAGCAGTAACAAACTTACCTTCTTTACCAGCAAATGGTGAAGTGTTTGTACCGAAAGTCATTTGTAGAGTTGGTTCGTCAATTCTTAAGATTGGTAGAGCTTCTTGGTTTGATGGATCTACAACAGATTCACCAACGTTGATTTCTTCCATACCTGAAACGGCGATTAAGTCACCAGCTTTAGCTTCGTTGATATCTAATTTCTTTAGGCCAAAGAATCCCATAAGTTTAGTAACACGGAAATTTTGAGTTGAACCATCAAGCTTCATAACAGTAACGTTATCTCCAACCTTGATAGTACCTCTAAATACACGACCAATACCGATACGACCAACGAAGTCATCATAATCAAGCATAGCAACTTGGAATTGTAATGGTTCGTCTGAGTTGTCGATAGGAGCAGGAATAGCCTTGATGATAGTGTCAAATACAGGCTTCATAGTGTGTTCTTGAGTTGATAGGTCTTCATCGTAACTTGAAGTACCGTTCATAGCTGAAGTGTAGATAACAGGGAAGTCTAGTTGTTCATCATCAGCACCTAATTCGATGAATAAGTCTAATACTTCATCAACTACTTCACTAGGACGTGAACCTGGACGGTCAACCTTGTTAATAACAACAACTGGAGTTAGGTGTTGGTCTAAAGCTTTCTTTAAAACGAAACGAGTTTGTGGCATAGTTCCTTCAAAAGCATCAACAACTAGTAGAACACCGTCAACCATTCGCATGATACGTTCAACTTCTCCACCGAAGTCAGCATGTCCTGGTGTATCCAAGATGTTGATTTGTTTGTCTTGGTATCTAACAGCAGTGTTCTTTGAAAGGATTGTGATACCACGTTCCTTTTCAATATCGTTAGTATCCATGGCACGATCATCAATTTGAACGTGTTCGTCTAAAGTATCTGATTGCTTTAGTAATTCGTTAACCAAAGTTGTCTTACCGTGGTCAACGTGGGCAATAATAGCAATATTTCTAATATCGTCTCTTGTCTTCATTATTAGTTTCCTTCCCTTCGAAGCATAAATATTTGTTTCTTTAATACTTAGCAACTCGGACCAAGTTTATTACATTAAATAATTAAATTTGCATAAAAAAACTGTGACATCAGTCACAGTCAGAACCGTACTTAACAATATTAAGTATGTCCTTTTGTGCAATCTTCGTCGCTACCAATACAATGTCTGATGATACCACATCAATTATATTTCCGTCAATATCAGACACCTTAATACCAAGCGTATCACAAAGCACTTTTCCAGCTGCAATGTCCCATGGCTTTAAAGTGGAAATATATCCCACTAGTTCGCCCTTCAAGACGGCAATAATCTGTATACCGGCACTACCATATATTCTGGCACCTTCACTGGCTTTAGAGATTGCTTGCATATTTTTCTCATTATTTATTAATAATGGTCCACTCAAACCCATTAATCCTTCTGATAAAGAAATATCTTCTGGTGGATTAATTTCGGTATCATTTTCATAAACTTTACCATCCCAATTGTGATAAAGTTTGTCATTCATAACATCTAAAATATAGCCGAGTTTTTCTTTTCCATCGATGTATAAAGCTAACATTATCGCAAAATGGTTGTGCTGCTTTACAAAGTTCATTGTTCCATCGATTGGATCAACTATCCATACGTGTCCATCTAGATTGGTAACATCATCCCCAAAGCCCTCTTCACCTAGGATGTGAGCTTCTGAATCAAATTCCCTAATCTTTTTGATAAAGAACCGTTCGTTTGATTTATCGACATCGGTAACCAAATCAGTTCGACTAGACTTAGTGGAAACATCATGAATCTGATTAAGTGAATTAACGGTGAATTCACGAATTTCCTTAAACCAAGACTGAATTTCCTCGTCTGCCTTTTTTAACCATAAATCATTCATACATATCTTCCTTAAAACAAATTACATTTTTATGTTTTTGGTTTTAGCCTTTGTGGCTGTTTGAAAAGTTTTATAAATACTGTAATCAGAGATATCTTTAAAATCACGATCAATTTGCTTTTGTTCCATCTTAGAAGGATTAATCTCTCTAAAACGGTTATATAACTTGACTACCTTTTCTGCGTTAACACCATTAGCGTCTTCATAAGCACTTTCCACAGCATTATATAATTCCATCATGTCCATTAATTCTTCTTTAGACCAATCAGGAAAAATTGGATAAGAATAGTTATTCATAATCATTCCTACTTACTTTCTAAAATTTCATCAATTATTTCATTAGTATATTTTTTTGCATCATCAAAAGATTGCTTTTCTTTATCAGATAATACCAATGCTGCAGTGGGGACCAATCCATTTTGATTCAACATGATTGGTTCACTTGTCACTACCATTTTACCATCCATTTGGCTGACGTGTCCTACACTTGCAAGACATGAATCTCCCATATAAAAAGCATCTAGAATTACTCCGATTGATTTTGCTTGAATTACTTCGTCACATGGAGTATCAGATTTATTGATAATTTCTTCTGCTTTAGAGAAGATTTCAGTGCTAAACATATTGTTAGGGTTAGCAAGGTAAGATAGGATTGGTGACTGGCCTATATATGCCCTACTCCAGGAAATCAGATTATTGGATTCACTACCTAATACGCTGACGTTAATATCGGATAAACTAATATTAAAGTAACGACGTAGTGCGTGTTTCAACAGTAATGTCTTTGCTAGCATCCCCGTGGATACAACTTTGTTATTTTCTTTGCCGGAAAACTTAGTTGCAAAGTATGCAAAAACTTCATCATGAAAACCATTAACGATAATTTTACCGCTAAAGCCTTCCTTAATAACTTGATTTAGTGACTTTCTAAAATGATCTAAGTAAGGCGATATGAATGAAGTAACTTCACTTTTCTCTTCAACTTTTTCCTTTGGAAAATCATAAAGATACATGTATCCATCAAAATCATGGTAATCCATTTTGTCATCCGCTAATTTGACTTCAAAATGTTCACATAGCAAATTGGACTGAAGTTGATTGATAAAATCATTCATCTTTAAATTAGCGATAGTTAGGTTAACTGGATAATCTACTAAAATCATGAATTCGATTAATGATTCAATTCTTCGCTGTTCTCCATCAACTACCAAATTAGTTTTCATAATGAGCCTCCGTTTAATTTAGTATCTGTAATTATACCATTTTCTAAAAATAAGCAACTCTTATGTATCATATTAGTAACATATAATTCCCGTTATTATGTTATAATATAATAATAAACTTTTTGGGAGGTCATTTAAGTGATACTAATGAAAGACATCGTTCGCGATGGAAATAAAGTATTAAGACAACAAGCTAAACAAGTAAAATTCCCACTTAGCGCGGAAGATAAAAAATTAGCTGAAGACATGATGGAATATCTTGAAGTAAGCCAAGATCCTGAACTTTGTGCCAAATATAAATTAAGAGCTGGAGTTGGTTTGGCTGCACCTCAAGTAGGTGTATCAGAAATGATGGCAGCTGTATTAGTTCCAAACGACTTTGAAGGTGAAGGCGAACCAATTTTCAAGGATGTAATTATCAACCCTGTTATCCTATCAAGCTCCGTTCAAAGATGTGCTATCACTGAAGGTGAAGGATGTCTATCAGTTGATGAAGACATTCCTGGATTCATACACCGTGCCGCCAGAATTACCCTTAAGTATCAAGACGTTGAAGGTATTGAACACACGGTTAGACTTAAAAACTATCCTGCAATTGTTTGCCAACACGAAATTGATCACTTACATGGAACTTTATTCTACGATCACGTTGATAAAGAAAACCCATTCTCAAAGGTAGACAATGACTTATTCATCGAATAATAAAAAAGGCCTAACATTTTGTTAGGTCTTTTAATTTACCTTATTTAATTGGCGCATATCTAATACATACTCATAAGTCGCTGAATTTAATAGGTAGGCTAGATCCACATGAACTTGCTTATCTCTCACGAACGAATCAGTTAATACCACTTCATGGTTAAATCTTTTAGACTCATTTGCTACTTTGATGGCATATTTAATTCGATTAATTAGGTCACCGTTTAATTCATCTGTTTGGCATTGAGAAATCACATATTCAAAAGCGTATATATTTCTCCCCCAAATATTAGATAAATCATGAACTTCTATAATCTCATTTTTTTCATTTTCTAAGATGTTGTTAACTAATCCATTTAATATTTTCAACGTCTGATTGTGCCCTTTATCAATTGGCCTAGTAATGAAGAAATAATGAATTAAATTGTAAGCTATAACTGCGACAATAAAACCAATTATAATTTCTACAAAAAGTGGCAAGATAATCGCCTCCTTGCGAATATTCATTGATTTCATTCTATCATTTTATCAAATTATTGGTTACTATACTTATCATTATTAATATGATAAAATTAAAAACAATTAGATGTGTATTACACAATCGCACGGTAAAAAAACATAGAAGGAGATTTTAATTTTTATGATATTTAAAGTTTTATACCAAGAAGATACTAAGGCTAATCCTAAGAGAGAATTCACAAAATCACTTTATGTAGATTGCGATACAGAAGTTGAAGCAAGAGAACTTGTTGACAAGAACACTGATCACAACATTGAATTTATTGAACCTCTTGAAGGTAACCACTTGGCTTACGAACAAAAGAGCCCAGATTTTAAAATTACGGAGTTTAAATAATTATGAACAAACTAAACGTCAAAAATAACGAAACAGCTATTTATGGCGTTGGTGGACTTGGTGAAATTGGAAAAAACACTTACGGTGTTCAATTTCAAGATGAAATCATCTTAATCGATGCTGGGATTAAATTCCCAGAGGATGATTTATTAGGGGTCGATTACGTTATCCCTGATTATCAATACCTAGTAAAAAACAAGGACAAAATCAAAGCATTAGTTATTACCCACGGACATGAAGATCATATCGGTGGTGTTCCATACCTAATTCGCGATTTAAATGTTCCCATTTACGCTGGTCCATTGGCGTCAGCATTAATCAAGAACAAGTTAGAAGAACATGGATTATTGAGAAGTACTGAAATTCATGAAATTAATCCACAAACCGTCTTAAAGTTTAATAAGACAAAAGTTTCATTCTTCCGTACCACCCATTCAATTCCTGATACTTTGGGAATCGCAGTTCACACCCCTGCTGGAGTGATTGTTGAAACTGGGGATTACAAGTTTGATTTGACCCCTGTTACAAGACAGCCGCCTGATTTACAAGAAATGGCAAGGTTAGGACGCGAAGGTGTCCTTTGTCTAATGTCGGATAGTACAAACGCTGAACGACCTGTTTGGACTAAATCAGAAAGTTGGATTGGTTCTGCAGTTGAACACATCTTTGATGAAGAAACTGGAAGAATTATATTTGCAACTTTCGCGTCAAATATTTCCAGAATTAAGACAGCCTGTGATGCTGCCATAAGACATGGTAGAAAAATTGCTGTTTTCGGAAGAAGTATGGAAGCTGCAATTGTTAATGGACAAGAGTTAGGATACTTAAACGTTCCAGATGGTACATTCGTTGATGCTTCAGAATTACAATCTCTTCCAGCTGAAAAGACCCTTATCTTATGTACAGGTTCTCAAGGTGAAACTATGGCTGCCCTTTCAAGAATTGCTAACGGCACTCATAGACAAATCGCGATTCAACCAAATGATACTGTAGTATTCTCAAGTAACCCAATTCCAGGTAACAAGGTTAGTGTTAACCGTGTTATCAACGAACTGGAAGAAGCTGGTGCTAAAGTCATTCATGGTAAGATTAACAAAATCCATACTTCTGGTCACGGTGGACAAGAAGAGCAAAAGCTTATGCTTAGTTTAATGAAGCCAAAGTACTTTATGCCAATTCACGGTGAATTTAGAATGTTAAAAATTCATACTGAACTAGCGGAACAATGTGGCGTTCCAATGGAAAACAGTTTCATTATGAAAAATGGTGATGTCTTAGCATTAACTAAGAATTCAGCAAGAATTGCTGGTCATTTCGCTGCCGGAGATGTTTACATTGATGGTAACGGAATTGGTGATATTGGAAACGTTGTTTTACGTGACCGTCAACTATTATCTGAAGAAGGACTAGTTGTAGTTGTCGCTACAATTAACCTAAAAGATCAAGAAATTCAATCTGGACCTGACTTACTATCCAGAGGTTTCGTATACATGAGAGAATCTGGTCAATTACTAGACGAAGGAAGACGATTAGTATTTAGAACTATTCGTCGCGCTATGCGAAACAAGAATGCTAATGAATCAAGTATCAGAAACGCTATCATCGATGATTTACAAGAATTCTTATATAATAAGACCGAAAGACATCCTTTGATTTTACCAATGTTAATTATGAATAAAAAATAATTTCAAACTGATGCTTATTAAAAACGAATTCTTAATTGAATTCGTTTTTATTTTACATAGAAAGGAGTATTTAAGTTGAACACTGATTATTTAGTCATCTTCAATCCAGTGGCTAATAAAAGAAGAGCTAAACATCAATGGCCCGAAATAAAAAAACAATTAGACGCAAACGATATTAAATATCGTCTAAAGATTACCAGACGCCCTCTTCACTGCGTAGCCATTATTTCGCATTATTTAGTTACATCATTTAGGAGTGACTCACTACCTAAGGCTATTATTGTGATTGGTGGCGATGGAACAGTACATGAAACCATTGAAGGTATTCATGCTGCTCAATCAAAGAATGAATCAATTCCAAATGTACCTGTTTTGATTATTCCAACCGGAGCTAACAATAACTTCTACACCCACATGAAGCAACAACATAACATGAATAGTAACTTCATTGAACAAATCAAAAACCACCATGTTGAAAATCATGAAATTGGTTTATTCGATGAACACATTAAAAAGCAACGTGGTATCTTCTTAAACAATTTAGGAATTGGTTTAGATGCCAACGTCTTTAACCTAAAAAACAATTTCATTTCACATAAGATCAACTTAAAGACCAGAATGGAATACTACCTTTCAATCTTCCCTACTATCTACAACTTAAGCACATTTCCTGTAGATATTAAAGCTAACGGTGAAAATCATAAAATCAAAAAAGCATTTATGGTAACTGCTTTAAATCATGACACTGATAATGAAATTGAGTTGCTTGTACTAACTAGAAAAAATATTTTCCAACTATGCTATGTAATTATTCATGTTTTATTCAAACGTGAATTAAAAGTGAAGTCCGCTTTTAGAATCAAAAGTGATAATATTCATGTTGAAATTCCGTCTTTGGAATACGCTCATGCCGATGGTGAAACATTGGGAAGCAGATTTTATGATATTGAATACCGCAAAACAAAATATCCATTTATATACTAAAAAAAGAGTGATAATAATCACTCTTTTTTTATATGGTAATTCCACCAGTAATTAGTTCATAAATAGCAATTATGGCTAAAATAACCAACGCAATCGCTAATAATCTCTCTAATTTAGTAAAAATACGCTCTTTTTTATTATCAACTTTTTGTAAGTAGCAGTATGATGGTATTCCAGCTGCAAACAAGATAGTAGTCAATAGAATGTAATTTAATCCAGCTGCATAAATTAACCAAATTGAATATGCACTTGAAATAATTCCAAGAATTAAATTACGTCTACGATCACTAGCACCTTTATCTAAGTAAGAATATTTAACTTGATATAGTGCCGAAAATGCATACGGAATTAATACTGCTGAACTTGAAATTGATAAGAATAAGTTGTAAGCACTTGATGCTAGGAAAAATGAAACCATGAATAGTTCAACCAATACATTAGTAAAGATTAATGAATTAACAGGTGTTCCGTTCTTATTTTCCTTAGCAAAAAATTTGGGAAATGATCCAACTTTTGCAGCTTCATAAGGCACTTCCGCAGCAAACATTGTCCATGATAACCATGCACCCAACACGGCGACGATTAATCCGATGTTTACGATGATGGCCCCCCATTTACCCATGACATGTTGTAATAAATCAGCCATAGCTGGTTGCCCCAATTGCGATAATTGAGCTTGGTGCATTACACCAAATGAAAGCAAGGTAACCAACATATAAATCATTGTTACAGCAACAATTCCAAGAACTGTAGCTCTACCAATATCCTTTCTCTTCTTAGCATATCCTGAAAAGATAACTGCTCCTTCGATTCCTGAGAACACAAAAACTGTGACAAGCATTGTACTCTTAACTTGACCCAAGACATCTGAGAAATTAAATGGTCTACCATGCATTAACCAGAAGTCGCTGGTAAATACGTTTAGTTTGAATGCAGTAATCATAATCACTATAAACAAGAAAATTGGGATCAACTTGATAATAGTAATAATTGTGTTAATAAATGATGCTGAATGAATTCCCCTTAAAACAAGGAAATGACCACCCCATAAAATAATAGTTGCAGCAATAAATGACACCAAATTATGACCATTATCAAAAATTGGGAAAAAGTAAGTTAATGCACTCATCAATAGAGTCGCATAACTAATATTCCCTAACCAAACTGATAACCAATATCCCCATGCAGAGTTAAACCCGATATAGTGACCAAATCCAGCATCAGCGAAACTATAAATTCCAGCTTGTAAATCTGGTCGTTTGTTAGTTAAATTTTGAAATGTGAATGCTAAACAAAGCATTCCAATGGCTGTGATAACCCAACCAACTATAACTGACCCGACACCAGCTTGTGATGCCATGTCGTGCATAAGGTTGAAGATTCCTCCACCAATGATTGAACCAATAACTAAACCAATTAGTTCCGTTAAATTCAGTTTTTTAGCGGAATCGTTCATTCTATCTCTCCTTTATTAAACGATTAAAAACAATTTACTATTATAACGCATTTAAACCATGTTTGTCATATAAAAAAGGAGCAGTCTTTTACGACTGCTCCTCTTTTTTCAATTTATTTTTTTAAAATTTCGTTGATACGTGTTAATTCATCTTCGGTGAAGTCTAGGTTATCTAAAGCCTTTAGGTTTGAATCTAAATGCTTAGGATCTGATGCACCAGTCACAACACTAGTTACGACTGGGTCGTGTAGTAACCAGGCTAAACTCATTTGAGCTAGTGTTTGGTCCCTGTTCTTAGCCAATTCATTTAATTGGTTTAAACGTTTTACAACTTCATCCTTGTTTTCCATCATGAAACTGTTAGTAAAGTGAAGTTTCAAGTCATCAGGTAATCCGTTTAGATATTTATCAGTAAGAATTCCTTCAGCTAATGGACCATATGCAACTAAACCGTCGTTGTTTTCTTTTAATGCATCAATAGTACCATCTGTTTCAGCAGAACGGTTTAACATGTTATATGATGCTTGGTTAACAACGAATGGTGTGTGTAATTCTTTGAAATACTTAATGATTTCACGAGTTTGTTCACCATTGTAGTTAGAAATACCAACATATAATGCTTTACCAGATCTAACTGTACTATCCAATGCTTCAGCAGTTTCTTCTAAACTAGTATTTGGGTCAAAACGGTGACTGTAGTAGATATCTACATAGTCTAATCCCATTCTTTCTAGTGATCTGTCCAATGCAGCAATCAAAGTCTTTCTAGCTGAGAATGAACCATATGGTCCAGGCCACATGTGGTAACCAGCCTTAGTAGTAATAACTAATTCATCACGATATGGCTTCAAATCGTTCTTATAGACTTGACCAAACATTCTTTCAGCTGCTCCTGAACCGGGACCGTAGTTATTTGCTAAATCATAACTAAAGATTCCTTTATCAAAAGCATTTAGCATTACTTCACGACTGTCCTTAAAGTTGGCGTCGTCACCGAAGCTATGCCACATTCCAAATGATAATGCGGGTAATTGTAGACCGGAGTTTCCGGCTCTTCTGATTTTCATATTATCGTATCGTTCATCTGAAGCTTTATACATTTTAAACACCTCAATTTTCATAATACTACATCTATATTTTAAGTTTAATTGGCCCTCAAAGCAAGAAAACAAGTAAACAAAAAAGCCCACCCAATCATGGGTGAACTTTCTATCTAAATAATTTACCAACAGATTTGTTGTTATGGATACGCAAGATTGCCTTACCCATTAAATCTGCTACAGACACGATGTCTAATTTATCAATTTTCTTTTCGTCACTAATGTAAACTGAATCGGATACAATCACCTTTTTGATTGGTGATTCTTCGATGCGTTTAATTGCATCCCCAGCAAAGACACCGTGTGTAGTAACAAGGTATATTGCTGAAGCGCCGTTCTTGGCTAAAACATTTGCAGCTTTAACAGCACGAGAAGCAGTGTCAATCATGTCATCAGCTACAATGGCCACCTTGTCCTTAACATCTCCAATAATGAATGTTGGAATGTGCGCATCGTTTTCGGGATCTCTGTTATCAATAATTGCGATTGGTGCATCAATTAATCCTGCAAAACCTCTGGCTCTTCCAACTCCACCATGATCAGGTGATACGACAACTGCATTATCTAAATCATAATTTTCTAACATATGCTTAGCCATTAGTTTATCAGCCTTTAGGTTATCAACTGGTTTGTTGAAGAAACCTTGGATTTGAGCTGCATGTAAATCAAGGGTTAACACACGGTCAATTCCAGCTCTTTCTAATACACGCGCGATTAGTTTAGCAATAATTGCCTTTCTTTCACGCTTCTTAGCAGAGTGTCTAGCATAACCATAATATGGAATAATCACATTAATAGATTTTGCACTAGTTCTTCTAACAGCATCAATCATGATGAATAATTCCATGATATTAGCGTTAATTGGTTCACTAAGTGATTGAATGATGTATACGGCATCCGGAACTGAAGTTATAATATTGAACAGATAAATAAAAGCACTTTCGATAAAATGATTATTTTAATTTGATAAAATAAC
>NZ_VBSE01000004.1 GCF_005930975.1 Apilactobacillus kunkeei
CCTCCAAGCTATGTTTTATCATGCTGTAGTGCTCAGTCCTCTGCTTCTAGCTCTGAAAAACAAAGTTCTAGAGCTCAATCCTCTGCTTCTAGCTCTGAAGAACAAAGCTCTAGCGATCAATCCTCTGCTTCAAGCTCTGAAAAACAAAGTTCTAGTGCTCAATCCTCTGCTACTTCAAGCTCTGAAAAACAAAGTTCTAGAGCTCAATCCTCTGCTTCCAGCTCTGAAAAACAAAGTTC
>NZ_VBSE01000005.1 GCF_005930975.1 Apilactobacillus kunkeei
CCCTTCTTAGGGAAGATTGGCTTCTTGATTTCTCTAGCCTTTGAAATAATTGAAACGTTATTTACGTTCATAATGTTCTTGATTTTAGATTTAAAGGTAGAAGCAGTAATGTTAGCGATTCTAGCCGCTTGCTTTGCATCGTGAGAAGTAACATTGATGTTAATAACTTGTGAATTTGTGTCAGTTGAAACATTTAATTCACTGTCCTTATAAATCTTGTTTCCAACCTTATGCTTCACT
>NZ_VBSE01000006.1 GCF_005930975.1 Apilactobacillus kunkeei
ACTACTCCTTTGTGCTGAACTTTTTGCACTACTGCTTTGTGCTGAACTTTCTGCACTACTGCTTTGTGCTGACCTTTCTGCACTACTGCTTTGTGCTGAGCTTTCAGCACTACTGCTTTGTGCTGAGCTTTCTGCACTACTGCTTTGTGCTGAGCTTTCTGCACTACTGCTTTGTGCTGAGCTTCCTGCACTACTGCTTTGTGCTGAGCTTGCTGCACTACTGCTTTGTGCTGCGGATTCAGCAC
>NZ_VBSE01000007.1 GCF_005930975.1 Apilactobacillus kunkeei
TATGACCCGTTGGTCAAGTGGTTTAAGACACTGCCCTTTCACGGCAGTAACATGGGTTCGAATCCCGTACGGGTCATTTATATTTGGAGGATTAGCTCAGTTGGGAGAGCATCTGCCTTACAAGCAGGAGGTCACAGGTTCGAGCCCTGTATCCTCCATTCCAAATATATTGGACTGGTTCGTTGGTCTAGTCGGTTTAGGACGCCTGCCTGTCACGCAGGAGGTCACGAGTTCGAGTCTCGTACGAACCGT
>NZ_VBSE01000008.1 GCF_005930975.1 Apilactobacillus kunkeei
CGAGGGGTTGGCGCGCTTGAGGTCGAAGATGAGCTGCTTGAGGTCTTCGATCGAGTAGATGTCGTGGTGCGGCGGCGGCGAGATCAGGCCGACGCCCGCGGTCGCGTGACGCGTGCGCGCCACCCACGGGTACACCTTGGTCGGGGGCAGCTGACCGCCCTCGCCGGGCTTGGCGCCCTGGGCGAGTTTGATCTGGATGTCGTCGGCCTCGGTGAGGTAGAGGCTCGTCACACCGAACCGACCGGACGCCACCT